>NZ_LN831029.1:4087909-5450545 GCF_001457475.1 Achromobacter xylosoxidans
ACCGGTGGTCCAGGCGTGCAGCGACTGCAGCAGGTCGTAGCGGTAGGCGACGAAAGTGGTGACGGCGTGGATCACGCCGCCCAGGATCAGGCCGATCAGCGGCACGATGAACGGCGTGCGCAGCGGCACGCGCCGCAACAGCGCCAGGAACAGCAGCGAGCCCGCCAGCGCGAAGCCGGTGGCCGTCAGCATCTTGCCGATCACCGGCGTGTCCGGCGCCAGCAGGGTCACGACCAGGATGCCGAGCGTGGCCGATTCGACGGTGCCGGCCGTGGTCGGCTCGACGTAGCGGTTGCGCACCAGCATCTGCATGATCAGCCCCGCCACCGCCAGCGCCATGCCGGCCAGCAGCAGCGCCAGCGTGCGCGGCACGCGGCTCACCAGCAGCAGGCGCCAGGCGCGTTCGGCGTCAGGCCCGCCGGCCAGCGCGGCGAACGAGAACGACCCCGCGCCCAGGCCGATGCTGGCCGCGCACAACAGCAGCAGCAACAGCAGCAATGCCGCCAGTCCGGCCCAACCGGTGATCGCCCCGCCTGCCCTCACAACCGCCACTTCGACTCCGTCATGCCCGCCTTGCGCTTACTTGACCGCGGGCTTGGCGGCAGACAGCGCGCGGGCGATATCGTCCACGTTCTGCTGCATGGCGCTCAGGCCGGCACTGCCCAGCAGGTACCAGTTGTAGCCGTTCAGGTAGACCACGCGCTGCTGCTTCCAGGCCTTGGTCGGACGGATCAGGTCGTTGTCCAGCATGCGCTGGGCCGAAGTGCCTTCGCGGCCGATGGCGGCGTCGCGATCGATCACGAACAGCCAGTCGGGATCGGTCTGGGCGATGAACTCGAACGAGATCGCCTGGCCGTGGTTCGACACGTTCAGGTCCTTGGCGGCCGGCGCAAAGCCGAAGGCGTCGTGGATCACGCCGAAACGCGAGCCGGGGCCGTAGGCACTCATCTTGCCGCCGGTGGTCAGCACGATCAGCGCGCTGCCGGCCTTGGCCGCCTGGCCATGCAGCGCCGCGATCGAGGCGCGCAGGGCGTCGAGCTTTTCCTTGGCCACGGCCTGCTTGCCGTAGATGGCGGCCAGCGTTTCCGTGTTGCGCGTGACGCTGCCGACCAGGTCCTTGGCGTTGACCGTCAGGTCGACCGTGGGCGCCAGCTTGGCCAGCTCGTCGTACTTGGGCGCCGAGCGCCCGGCCACGAAGATGACCTGCGGCTGGGCCGCGTGGATCACTTCGTAGTTGGGCTCGAACATGCTGCCGACCTTCAGGTAGCGCTTGTCGGCATACTGCGCCAGCTGCGGCGGCAGCTTGGCGGCGCTGGGCACGCCGGTCACGTCGACACCCAGCGCATGCAGCGTGTCGAGCACCGCCAGGTCCAGCACCACGGTCTTGGCCGGGTTGGACGGCACGGCGGTCTCGCCGCGCGCATGCTTGACCGGCATGGTCTGGGCCACGCTCAAAGCGCTGGCCGCGCCCAGGGCCAGGGCCGCGGTGGCGCGCGCCAGCCAGCGGCCGGCGCGTCCTGCTTGTGCTTGATTCATCGTCATGCTTGCCTCTTCATGTAGCGGGAAGGCCGCCTGTCGGCGGCGGTTCCCTGGTGTTGCCTGCGGGCTCAGAACTTCACGCCCACGCCCAGCCAGTAGCGGCGGCCGTCTTCGACGTAGCCGTAGTCGTCGTAGCCGACCTGCTTGTCGAACAGGTTGTAGATGCCGGCGTAGACCGACACCTTCTTGTTCACGGCATACGAGCCGCCCAAGTCGACGAAGGTGTACGACGGCGCCACCAGCGAGGTCGAGGACGGGCCAGTGATCGGCTGGCTTTCCTTGCCGCGGTAATTCAGGCGCGCCCACGCTTCGAGCGCGTCGGAAGCCTGCCAGTTGACCGTGGTGGTGAACAGGTGCTTGGGCAGCTGGTTCAGCGGCTGGCCCTGGTACTGGCCGGACTTCTGTTCCGACTTGGTGAAGGTGTAGCTGCTAGTCAGCGACCAGTCACGGCCCAGCGGCAGCTTCAGGTTGGCCTCGACGCCGCGCGACACCGCCTTGTCCACGTTCATGTAGGTGGTGGGGTTGGAGCCGAACTGGTTGGGGCCATCGGTGCACTGCGACAGCGGGCACGCGACGCGCGTGATCTTGTCCTTGAAGTTGTTGTTGAACAGGGTCAGGCCGGCATTGAAGCCCTCGCCGTCGTCATACAGCAGGCCGAGTTCCTGGGTCACCGACTTCTCGGGCGTCAGGTCGGGGTTGCCGTACATGTTGCCGCCGCGGCTGACCTGGCCCCAGCCGGCCACGGTCTGGCGCAGGTCGGGCGCGCGGAAACCGGTGGACACGCCGCCCTTCAGGGTCCAGCGTTCGGCCATGTGCCACACGCCGTACAGGCGCGGACTGAAATGGCTGCCGAAGTTCTCGTCCTGGTCCATGCGCAGGCCGCCGGTCAGCGCGAAGCTCTCGGCCAGGCGCCATTCGTCCTCGGCGAACAGCGCCCACTGGTAGCGCTCCACCTTGCTGGGGCCGCCGGCCAATTGGTTGCCGGTCTGGTCGGTCAGGCGCTGCGTCAGGTAGGTGCCGCCCAGCGTCAGCATGTGCGAACCGAGCGGCAGCGTCCAGCTGGTCTGCAGGTCCAGGTTCTTGATCTTCATCTGGCGCGAGCGGTTGTCGAACTCTTCCTGCTGCACGTAGCTGTCGGACACGGCCCAACCCCAGCGGCCGGTATGCGACAACGCCCACTTGTTGCTGCGGTAATCGGTTTCCGACGAGGCCGGGCAGCCGTTGCGTGGGCACGCCACGCCGGGAGCCAGCGGCGCGACGGTCTTGCCCAGCGTGTTCTCGTACTTCTGGCGGCTGGAAGTGGCTTCCAGCACGATGTCGTGATCGCGGTTGGGCGTGAGCGCCAACTTGGCCGTGATGTTGGTGGCATTGCGCTTGCGGTAGCCGTCGATGATCCTGTCTTCGTCGCGCTGGGTCGCCTGGCCGTAGATCTGCAGGCCCAGCAGGTCGTTCTTGATCGGGCCCGCCAGGTAGAAGTTGCCCTGGTAGATGTCGCCGGACTTGCTGCTTTCCTGGATGGTGGTGTCCATGCGGATTTCACCGCCCCACTCGTTGGGCACCTTGCGGGTGATGATGTTGATCACCCCGCCCATGGCGTCGGAACCATACAGCGACGACATCGGCCCGCGCACCACCTCGATGCGCTCGATGGCCGAGATCGGCGGCGTCCAGCCGCCTTCGACGCCGCTGGAGTCGGAGTTGGTGCGGGTTTCGCGCGAATTCTGGCGCTTGCCGTCGATCAGGATCAGCGTGTACTTCGGGCCCATGCCGCGCAGGCTGATGTCCTGGCGGTCGCCGCCGCCCGTGACCACCACGCCCGGCACTTCGACCAGCGCGTCGGTGACGTCGCGGTAGAACTTCTTTTCCAGATCCTGGCGCGTGATCACGCTGATCGAGGCAGGCGCGTCCTGGATCTGCTGCTCGTAGCCGCTGGCCGTGACCACCACGGTATCCAGCTTCTTGGGGTCGGCCGACGCGGCCAATTGCGCCCAGGCCGGATGACCGGTGGCAAGGCCGGTGGCGCACAGGGCGACAGCCAGGCGGGTACGCGGGCCGAATGCGCGGCGCGCGGCCAGATCGTTGCTGCTCATGATTTCAGACTCTCCCGTCCCGGACGGCGCCGCGCCCCACGCGCAGCCCCGTTCCGCTTCAATTTTTAATGAAAACTATTCTCATATTAGAATTGAGCCCATCCGTGAGCTGCAACACGCTTTCCGCAACTTTTACTTTCTTCGCACTTCTTGACACTTCGGCCGCCGGCGACCCGCTATGCTGCCGTGGCAACAGAACCCAAGCGCATGTCCATACCCACCCCCATGGCAACGCGCCGCATCCTGTTGATCGACGACGACGTCGACCTGGCATTGATGCTGCGCGAGTACCTAGAGCCCACCCACATCGAACTGACGCTGGCGCACAACAGCGCCCAAGGTCTGCCGCTTGCAATGCAGGAATGCTTCGATCTGGTGCTGCTCGACCTGATGCTTCCCGACGGCAACGGCCTCGATCTGCTGCGCCATATGCGCCGCCATTCGCGCCGTCCCGTCATCATGTTCACCGCCCACGGCGGCGAAACCGATCGGGTGCTGGGACTCGAACTGGGCGCCGACGACTACCTGACCAAGCCCTTCGGCCCGCGTGAGCTCAAGGCCCGCATCGGCGCGGTGCTGCGCCGCTTCGAGGAAAAACCCGAACCCGCCCCGCCCGAACTGAGCGTGGGCGCGCTGTCGCTGGATGCCGCCAGCGGCCGCGCCCGCCTGGGCGCCCAGGAAGTCCTGCTGACCGGCGCCGAGCAACGCATCCTCGAAGTCCTGATGCGCACCCCGGGCCAGGTGGTGCCGCGCGAGCAGATCAGCCTGTATGCGCTGGGCCGCGCCGCCGACCGCTACGACCGCAGCATCGACACCCACATCAGCAGCCTGCGCAGGAAGCTGCAGCTGGACCAGGCCGGCGACGCCCCCGCCATCCGCAACCTGCGCGGACTGGGCTACGTGCTGGCCGGCGCGGCCTGATGCGCTGGCTGCCGGTCCGCTCCCTCTTCTGGCGCGCCTTCCTGACCTTCTGGGGCGCGATGGCCGTCATCATGGTCTGCGGCATGATGCTGACCGCGGCGGTCGCCTGGTACCGCGTCGATTCGCTCGACGGCCTGAACCCCGGCAACCTGACGCGCGATGCCGCCCAGATCGCGCGCCGCGAAGGCGCCGAGGGCCTGCGGCGCTGGGTCGGGGCCATGGACGCGCGCTATTCGGCGCTCAAGATCTACATCGTCGACACGCAGGACCGCGACATCCTCGAACGGCGCCTGCCGACCCGCCTGGACGATTGGCTGGCCGCCTTCCGCGCCTCGCCCGATCACGGCCTGATCGCCGCCATCGACGTGCCCGCCGACCCGGACGCGCTGCGCGTATCGTGGTGGGATCCACAGTTGCTGGTGTTGCCGGATCATAGCGAACTGCTGATGCTGTTCCTGCCGTTCGACTCCTCGCACTGGGAGGTGCTAGGCCTGACGCCGGTCACGCTGGGGCTGCTGCTGTTCGCGCTGGCGGTCACGGCGCCCTTCTGCTGGGCCCTGACCCGCCACGTGGCCGCGCCGCTGGAGCAACTGCGGGGCGCGGCCCGCTCGCTGGCCGCCGGCCGGCTGGATACCCGCACGCCGGCGGCGCTGCCGCTGCGCAAGGACGAACTGGGCCTGCTGGCGCGCGACTTCGACGCCATGGCGGGCCGCCTGCAGGCGCTGGTCGATACGCGCGAGCAGCTGCTGCGCAACATCGCCCATGAATTGCGCTCGCCGCTGGCGCGGATGCGCCTGGGCGTCGAACTGGCGCGCCGCAAGGACGAACGCCAGGACCTGCAGCTGGACCGCATCGAACGGGAATGCGAACGGCTGGATACGCTGGTGGGCAGCACCTTGCGGCTGGCGCGCATGGGCGCCCTGCCCCAGCCTACCGCGACCTTGGACCTGGCCGAGGTGGTCGACGAGGTGGTGCAGGATGCGCGCTTCGAGGCCGGCGAACGCCGCATTGCCATCGCCTGGCACCGCCCGGCGCCGCTGCGCATCGCGGCCGACCGCGACAGCCTGGCCAGCGCCATCGAAAACGTGCTGCGCAACGCCCTGCGCTTCGCCCCGGCGGGCGGCGCGATCCAGGCGCGCCTGCTGGTGGACGCCGGCGAGGCCTGCCTGGAAATCGAGGACAACGGCCCCGGCGTTCCGGAAAAGGAACTGGCGTATCTGTTCGAACCGTTCTACCAGGGCGCCCCGGCCGCCGGCGCGCCTGCCGGCGGCGCCGGCCTGGGCCTGAGCATTGCGCGCGCCGCCGTCGCGGCGCACAAGGGCCGGATCTCGGCGCGCAATGTCGCGCCGCATGGCCTGAGCGTGCGCATCGAACTGCCGCGCGTGGCGGCCTGAGCTGTGTCCCGATGGCGGCGCCGCGCCGTCATCGGGCATCTGGCGCCCGGTCTCAGTCGTCCGCCAGGATCGCTGCCGACAGCCGCGGCAATACCCGCAAGGCATTGGCCGTGGTCGCCTGCGCCACCTGCGCCGGCGTGATTCCGCGCAGTTCGGCCAGCACCTGGGCAATGCGCGCCAACTCGCCCGGCCGGTTGCGCCGCCGCGGCGGGTGCAGCCAGGCCGGCGGGATGTCCGGCGCGTCGGTCTCCAGCACCAGGTGGCGCAGGTCGACGTCGGTGGCGTGGCGGCGGATCTGCAGCGCCCGCTCGTAGGTCATGGCGCCGCCCAGCCCCAGCGCGAAGCCCTGTTCGACAAAGGCCTGGGCCTGCTGCGCGCTGCCGTTGAAGGCGTGCGCGATGCCGCCGATACGGTCGTGGCGCCGCAGGTACTTGAGCAGGATGTCCTGCGACTTGCGCACGTGCAGCAGCACCGGCAGCTTGAATTCCGCCGCCATGGCCAACTGGGCGGCGTAGAAACGCTCCTGGCGCGCGCGCGGCTCGCCCGAAGCGATTTCAGGCACGAAGAAATCCAGCCCGATCTCGCCGATGGCCACGAAGCGCGGATCGCCCAGCGCTTGCCGGATGGCCTCGCGCAAGGCGTCCAGGTCGGCGTCATCGGCGCGCTGCACGTAAAGGGGATGGATGCCCAGCGCGTAGGCGCCGCCGGCGACCTGTGCGGCAAGGTCCCGCACGACGGCAAAATTGGCGCGTTCGATGGCGGGAATGACAATGGCCTGCACGCCGGAGTCGAGCGCGTGCGCGGCCACTTCGGGGCGGTCGGCATCGAACTCGGCGGCATCCAGGTGGCAATGGGTGTCGATCAGCATGGGCGCGGCCTCCTTGCCCCGGTTTCCTGCTCAATCATCGCGCCGCCCGGCCCGCGGGCAGGCCTCAGCCCGAGACCAGCCGGCCGTTTTCCATCAGCAGCTGGCGATCGGCGCGCGCCGCCAGCTCGGGATCGTGGGTGACGATCGCAAACGCCGTGCCCGACTCGCGGTTGACGCGGGTCAGCAGCTCGAACATGTTGTGGGCGGTGTGGCGGTCGAGGTTGCCGGTGGGCTCGTCGGCCAGCACGCAGACCGGCCGCGTCACCAGCGCGCGCGCCAGCGCCACGCGCTGGCGCTCGCCGCCCGACAGCTGGCCGGGGAAGTGGCCTTCGCGCGCCGCCAGGCCCACCAGGCCCAGCACCTCGCGCGCCGCCGCGCGGGCCTTGTCGCGGTTCTCGCGCCGCACGATCAGCGGCATGGCCACGTTGTCCAGCGCCGAGAATTCCGGCAACAGATGGTGGAACTGGTAGACGAAGCCCAGGCTGCGGTTGCGCACCTGGCTCTTCTTCGCTTCGGAAAGGCCGACGGCCAGTTGCCCATCGACCGCGACCGAGCCGCTGGTGGGCACGTCCAGCAGGCCCAGGATGTGCAGCAGGGTGCTCTTGCCGGAGCCGGACGCGCCGACGATGGCGACCATCTCGCCGCGCGCCACGCTCAGGCTGACGTTGCTCAGCACCTCGATGCGGGCCGGACCCTCGTCGTAGATCTTGACGAGATCATCGGCCTGCAGTGCCGGGGAAAGGGAATCAATCATGGCGCAGCACCTGTGCGGGTTGCAGGCGCGAGGCGCGCCAGCTGGGATACAAGGTCGCCAGCAGCGACAGCACCAGGGAGGTCACGCCGATGGTCACGATGTCGCCCACCTGCGGATCGGACGGCAGGGCGCTGATGAAATAGATTTCGCGCGGCAGGAAGTGCACCCCCAGCAGGCGCTCGATGAACGGCACGATCACGTCGACGTTGTAGGCGATGAGGATGCCGCCGGCCACGCCCAGCAGCGTGCCGATGACGCCGATCAGCGCGCCCTGCACCAGGAAGATGCGGGCCACTTCGCCCGGTCCGGCGCCCAGCGTGCGCAGGATGGCGATGTCCGACTGCTTGTCCTTGACCGCCATCACCAGCGACGACAGCAGGTTGAACGCGGCCACCGCGACGATCAGCGCCAGGATCAGGAACATCATGCGCTTTTCGGTCTGCACGGCGGCGAACCAGGTGCGGTTGTTGCGCGACCAGTCGCTGGCCATGACGTACGGCGGCAGCACGTTGCGCAGCTCGGCCGCGACTTCGGGCGCCTTCTGCATGTCGGCGATGCGCAGGCGCACGCCGGCGGTGCCGCTGTCGCGGAACACCTTGGCGGCGTCTTCGTTGTCGACGAAGGCCAGCGAGGAATCATATTCGTAGTGGCCCGAAGAGAACACGCCCACCACGGTGAACTGGCGCATGCGCGGCGCGAAGCCGGCCGGGCTGATCGAGCCCTGCGGCGCCAGCATCAGCAGCGTATCGCCCACCTTCACGCCCATGCCGTCGGCCAGCTCGTTGCCCAGCACCACGCCGAAGCCGCCCGGTTTCAGGTCGGCCAGCTTGCCCGACACCATCTGCCGCGGCAGGTCGGACACGTTGCCTTCGGTGGCCGGGTCGATGCCGCGCACCTGCACCCCGCGCAGCGCCTGGCCGCGCACCAGCATGCCTTGCGCGGCCACGAACGGCGCGCCGGCCTTGACCTCGGGATTGCGTTTGGCGGCATCCGCGAACTGCTGCCATTGTTCCAGCACGCGCTCGGGCGCGGCGCCGGGAATGTAGAGTTCGATGTGCGGCAGCACCGACAGCATGCGGTCACGGACCTCTTTCTGGAAGCCGTTCATGACCGATAGCACCACGATCAGGGCGGCGACGCCCAGCGCGATGCCGGCCATGGAACTGGCCGCGATGAAAGAGATGAAGCGATCGCGGCGGCCGCGTCGCTGGCGGATCCGGGCCAACCCGGCATAGCGGGCGCCGATCCAGAGTTCGTAGGGTATTTTCAGCACGAGCGCATTATGGCATTAACCGGCCGTAAAACCGTCCCCGGAATGCGGGAAGGCAAGACAAGCCGTGACAAGCTATGGCAGTCGGAGCCGGGCTTAGTTCCCATGCCGGCCTGCGTCTACAATCCTGCCCATGCTGATCGTCATCCCGGGCGCCTTGCCCGCCCTTCCCGTCGCCGCGGAACTGGCCAAACTGCTGCCCCAGCGCGCGCCCACCCTGCACCGCTGGCTGCAGGCCGGCAGCGCCCGGGTCCAGGCCCACGATATCCGTACCCAGGGCTGCACCGCGTTCGAAGCCTGGCAACTGCGCCGGGCGGGCTACACGCCCGAGGCCGGCCTGCTGCCGGGCGCCGGACTGGGCCCGCTGCTGGCCGCCGGCCAGCCCGCGGACGGCCCTGTCTGGCTGGCCGAACTGGTCCACCTGGCCCTGGGCACCGACCAGGCCACCCTGCTCGATCCCGCCCTGATGGAACTGCGCGACGACGAAACCGCCGCGCTGCTGGACACCGCCCGCCCCCTGTTCGAAGACACCGGCTTCGCGGTCCAGGCGCTGTCGGCCTCCCGCTGGCGCCTGCGCCTGCCGGACGGCCTGCGGCCGCAGACCGCCAGCCCCCTGGCGGTGGCCGGCCAGCGCCTGAACGACTGGTGGCGCCAGGATGCCGAAACCCGGCCATGGCGCCGTCTGCTCAATGAGATCCAGATGTCGTGGCACGAGCACCCGGCCAACGAAGCCCGCGCCGCGCGCGGCCTGCCGCCGGTCAACGCCCTCTGGCTGTATGGCGGCGGCACGCCCTGGACCATGCGCCCGGCCGGCCCGGAACAGGTCATGACCGAGCTGGACGCTGCGCAGCGCGCCGGCGACTGGGCCGCCTGGCTCGACGCCCTGGCCGCGCTCGACCGGCGCCTGCAAGCGCTGGCCGGTCCCAAGGGCCTGCCGGACGCGCCCGCCGAACTGCTGCTGCTGGGCGACGACCGCAGCGCCACCCTCACCCTGAAACCGCGCGGGGGCCTGCTCGGCTTGCTGCCCGCGCCCAAGAAAAACTGGAGCGCCTGGTGGTCTCACCCCGCTTAACCGTCCGCCGCGCCGACCTCGCCGCCTGCCATGTCCTGGAATCCTCGGGCATCCATCCCCTGCTGGCGCGCCTGTGGGCCGCGCGCGGCGTCGTCCATCCCGACCAGACCAGGCTGGCCTGGCCCTCGTTGCTGCCGCCGGCCGGCCTGACCCATTCGACCCACGCCGCCGGCGTGCTGGCCGACGCCATCCAGGCCGGCAAGAAGCTGCTGATCGTGGCCGACTATGACTGCGACGGCGCCACCGCCTGCGCCGTCGGCCTGCGCGCCCTGTCGGCCATGGGCGCCGACGTCGACTTCCTGGTGCCCAACCGCTTCGAGACCGGCTACGGCCTGTCGCCCGCCGTGGTCGAGCTGGCCTGCCGCCATCGCGCCGGCAAGCCCGACATCATCATCACCGTGGACAACGGCATCGCCAGCGTCGACGGCGTGGCCGCGGCCAACGCCGCCGGCATCGGCGTGGTCATCACCGACCACCACCTGCCGGGCGACACGCTGCCGGACGCCCTGGCCATCGTCAATCCGAACCAGCCGGGCTGCGGCTTCCCGTCCAAGAACCTGGCGGGCGTCGGCGTCATCTTCTACATGATGCTGGCGCTGCGCGCCGAGCTGCGCCGCCGCGGCGTCTACGCCCCCGATGGCGGGCCGCGCCTGGACGCGCTGTCCGACCTGGTGGCGCTGGGCACGGTGGCCGACGTGGTCAAGCTGGACGCCAACAACCGCCTGCTGGTGACCCAGGGGCTGCAACGCATGCGCAGCGGCCGCCTGCAACCTGGGCTGCGCGCCCTGTTCGCCGTGGCCGGGCGCGAGCCGCGCAGCGCCAACGGCTTCGACCTGGGCTTCGCGCTGGGCCCGCGCATCAACGCCGCCGGCCGGCTGGCCGACATGAGCCTGGGCATCGCCTGCCTGACCACCGACGACGAGGCCCAGGCGCTGGAAATGGCGCGCGAACTGGACAACATCAACCGCGAGCGCCGCAGCATCGAGGCCGAGATGCGCGAACAGGCGCTGGCCGCCATGGAGGCGCCCGACGCCGCGCCGGGCGCCACGGTCTGCGTGTTCGACCCGGGCTGGCACCAGGGCGTGGTGGGCCTGGTGGCCTCGCGCCTGAAAGAGAAATTCTGGCGCCCCACCCTGGCCTTCGCCCCGGCCGGCGACGACGAAATCCGCGGCTCGGGCCGTTCGATTCCCGACGTGCACCTGCGCGACGTGCTCGACCTGGTGTCCAAGCGCCACCCCAACCTGATCCGCAAGTTCGGCGGCCACGCCATGGCGGCCGGCCTGACGCTGGGCCGCAACGACTTCCCGGCCTTCGCCCCCGCCTTCGACGCGGCCGTGCGCGAACTGACCGGTCGCGACAGCTTCGAGCCGGTCATCGAGACCGATGGCTCGCTGGAATCCGGCTACGCCAATGCCGAGGTTGCCGGCCTGTTGCAGCAACAGGTGTGGGGCGCGGGTTTCGCCGCGCCGCTGTTCCTGGACGAGTTCGTGGTGCGCAACCAGCGCCTGGTCGGCGAGAAGCACCTGAAACTGTCGCTCGAACGCGGCCAGCAGCGCTTCGACGCCATCTGGTTCGGCCACGACCAGTCGCTGCCCGAACGCATCCAGGCGGCCTACCGGCTGGAGCAGAATGTGTGGAACGGGATGGTGTCGGTCCAGCTGGTAATCGAACACGCTGCATGATGTTGCCCCCACGCCGCGCCCGCTGCGCGGGCTAGCTGCCCCCCGAGGGGGCGCTTTTGCCTTGGGGCGGCCCGGCGGCAAAAGGCCTTCTCGCCGATACCGAATAAAAATGGGCGCATCCGCGAGGATGCGCCCATTTTCTTTTGCCCACCCCGCCGCGCGGCGCGCGCGGCTACTTGTTGACCAGCCTGGCCGGTTGCGCCAACGCCACCAGCGCGCCAATCACCAGGCACGCCGACAGCATGTACAGGCCGGTATTGGTGGTGCCGGTCATGTCCTTGAGCCAGCCCACCAGGTAGGGACTGACGAAGCCCGCCAGGTTGCCCACGGAGTTGATCAGCGCGATCCCGGCAGCAGCCGCCGTGCCGCCCAGCAGCGCGGTCGGCAGGCTCCAGAACAGCGGCAGCACCGTGCAGATGCCGATGTTGGCCACCGTCAGCGCCAGGATGGCCAGCACCGTGTTGCCGCTCCAGATCGCCGAGAACAGCAACCCCAGCGCGCCGCACAGGGCCGGGATGGCCACGTGCCAGCGGCGCTCGCGGTTGCGGTCGGAGTTGCGCGCGATCAGGATCATGCCGATCACCGCGAACAGGTTGGGCACCGCCGTCAGCAGGCCGATCGCCAGCGGGCTTTGCACGCCGGTGCTCTTGATCAGCGTCGGCATCCAGAACCCCACCCCGTACAGCCCCATCACGAACGAGAAGTAGATCAGCGCCATCGCCCACACGCGCGGATGCGCCAGCGCGGCGCGGATCGGCGGGTCTTCCTTGTGCTGTTCCTCGGCCGCGATATTGCGGATCAGCACCGCCTTCTCGCTCGCGGTCAGCCACTTGGCCTTGTTGATGCGGTCATCCAGGTACATCAGCACCAGCACGCCGATGATCACCGACGGGATGCCTTCGAGCAGGAACAGCCATTGCCAGCCCGACAGGCCGTGGTCGCCGTGGAAGGTATTCATGATCCAGCCGGAGATCGGGCCGCCGATCAGGCCGGACATCGGCACCGCGGTCATGAAGAAGGTGGTGATGCGCCCGCGCCGGGCGGCGGGATACCAGTAGGTCAGGTAAAGGATGATGCCCGGGAAGAACCCGGCCTCGGCCGCGCCCAGCAGGAAGCGCAGGAAATAGAACATGTGCACGCTGGTCACGAACATCATGCAGGCCGAGATGATGCCCCAGGTGATCATGATGCGCGCGATCCAGACCCGCGCGCCGACCTTGTGCAGGATGATGTTGCTGGGGATCTCGAACAGGAAATAGCCGATGAAGAATATCCCCGCGCCCAAGCCGTACACCGTCTCGCTGAACTGGAGTTCCTGCAGCATCTGCAGCTTGGCGAAGCCCACGTTGACGCGGTCCAGGTAGGCCACGACGTAGCAGACGACCAACAGCGGCACCAGCCGCCACCCCACTTTGCGATAGATCCGGTCCTCCTCAGCCGCCGGGATCGCCGGCGAGACCCCGGGGGCCATAGTGTGTTCCATCAATGTCTCCTCCTCTAACGGGACAGGCCGGCTCTGTCTGCCGGCGGCTTGCGCGGTCCCGCCGCCCCCGAGGGGACGCATGGACCGGCGCATCAAGCCTAGAACCCCGTAGTTGACAAAAAACTGAACAACTTGCCGCTGTGCGTGCAAACCCCTAGTGTGTTTTCGCTTCGATCCGTCCCTCCCATTCCGCGGCAGGGCCCACAGGGTGGCCCCAACCACGGTAAAATGTCCGGTTTCGCACAAAAGTCATCAGGAATCATCATGGAAGCCGAACGTCAGAACCAGCTCGCAGCCCGCCTCGCCGACTACGCGGAGCGCGAACAGGCTCTACGGAGGTATCTTTGACTACGATGCCAAAGCCGAACGCCTGCAAGTCGTAAACGCCGAGCTCGAAGACCCGGCGGTCTGGAACGACCCCAAGCACGCCCAGGACCTGGGCCGTGAAAAGAAAGCCCTCGAAGACGTGGTGGAAACGCTCACCGGCCTGGGCACGGGCCTGGCCGACTCCAACGAGCTGTTCGAGCTGGCCGCCGCCGACAACGACGACGCCACCCTCGAATCCATCGAGCTGGACGCCAACGGCTTCCAGGAAAAGCTGGAAAGCCTCGAATTCCGCCGCATGTTCTCCAACCCGGCCGATCCGCTGAACTGCTTCCTGGACATCCAGGCCGGCGCGGGCGGCACGGAAGCGCAGGACTGGGCCTCGATGCTGCTGCGCCAGTACCTCAAGTACGCCGAGCGCAAGGGCTTCAAGGCCGAAGTGCTGGAAGAATCCGAGGGCGAAGTCGCCGGCATCAAGTCCGCCACCATCAAGCTCGAGGGCGAATACGCCTTCGGCTACCTGCGCACGGAAACCGGCGTGCACCGCCTGGTGCGCAAGAGCCCGTTCGACTCCTCGGGCGGCCGCCACACCTCGTTCGCCAGCGTCTTCGTCTACCCCGAGGTCGACGATTCCTTCGAAGTCGAAGTGAACCCGGCCGACCTGCGCGTGGACACCTATCGCGCCTCGGGCGCGGGCGGCCAGCACATCAACAAGACCGACTCGGCCGTGCGCCTGACGCACATCCCGACCGGCATCGTGGTGCAGTGCCAGAACGACCGCTCGCAGCACCGCAACCGCGCCGAAGCGATGCAGATGCTCAAGTCCAAGCTGTACGAACTGGAAATGCGCAACCGCATGGCCGAGCAGCAAAAGCTGGAAGACTCCAAGACCGACGTGGGCTGGGGCCACCAGATCCGCTCGTACGTGCTGGACCAGAGCCGCATCAAGGACCTGCGCACCAACGTCGAAATCTCCAACACGCAGAAAGTGCTGGACGGCGACCTGGATCCCTTCATCCAGGCCAGCCTCAAGCAAGGCGTGTAAGTTCCGCGATACTTCCGTCCACCGTCCCCCGAGGGTCCACGCATGTCCGACACCATCGCAATTCTCACCGGCGCCTCGCGCGGCATCGGCGCCGCCATGGCGCGCGGCCTGGCCAAACCGGGCACCCGCCTGATCACCCTGGCGCGCTGCGAAGACCCCGAGCTGGCCGCCTACGCCCGCTCGCAGGACGCGCAGCTTGAACAGTTGTCCGTGGACCTGTCGGACCTGGCCGCGGCGGAAGCGGCCGCGCGCCGCATCTGCGACGCGCTGCCGCGCGACGCCGGCCGCTACCTGCTGATCAACAACGCCGGCACCGTGCATCCCGTGTCCGGCACCGACGCGCTGATCGACGGCCCGGCGATTGCCGCCGCCTTCAACCTGAACGTGACGGCCGTGATGCTGCTGACCGCGCGCTTCCTGGCCGCGGTCGAAGATCTCAAGGCCGACCGCCGCGTGCTCAACATCTCGTCCGGCGCCGGCCGCAATCCCAATGCCGGCTGGGGCGTGTACTGCGCCACCAAGGCCGCGCTCGACATGTACTCGCGCGTGGTCAAGCAGGAACAGGGCGAAGGCGGCGCGCGCGTCGTCTCGCTGGCCCCCGGCATTGTCGACACCGACATGCAGGCCGCCATCCGTTCCAGCGACCCCAAGAGCTTCCCGGCGCTGGCCAAGTTCCAGGACTTCCACGCCAGCGGCAAACTGTCCTCGCCCGCCAACGTGGCCTCCCGCATCCTCGCCTACCTGGATCGCGACGACTTCGGCACCACCGAAATCGACGACATCCGCAATTACGACTGATCCCCCGACCATGACCGACCACACGACCGCTCCGGCAACCGCCCAGGATGAAAACCGCTTGATCGCCGAACGGCGCGCCAAGCTGGCCAAACTGCGCGAGACCGGGGTCGCGTATCCCAACGATTTCGTCCCCGACGCCCGCGCCGCGGCCCTGCACGACAAGTACGACGACCAGACGCAGGAAGCCCTGGCCGCCGCGCCCGTCACCGTCAAGGTCGCCGGCCGCATGATGCTCAAGCGCGTCATGGGCAAGGCCAGCTTCGCCACGCTGCAGGACAGCACCGGCCGCATCCAGATCTACCTGGACCGCGGCACGCTGGGCGAAGACAGCTACGCCGCGTTCAAGCAATGGGACATCGGCGACATCATCGCGGTCGAAGGGTCGGTCTTCAAGACCAACAAGGGCGAACTGTCGGTGCACGCCGCCACGGCGCGCCTGCTGTCCAAGTCGCTGCGCCCGCTGCCGGACAAGTTCCACGGCGTGGCCGACCAGGAACTGCGCTACCGCCAGCGCTACGTCGACCTCATCATGACCGACGCCACGCGCCGCACCTTCGAGGCGCGCAGCAAGGCCATGGGCAGCATCCGCCAGTTCATGCTGAACGCCGGCTTCCTCGAAGTCGAAACGCCCATGCTGCACCCGATTCCGGGCGGCGCGGCGGCCAAGCCCTTCGTCACGCACCACAACGCGCTGGACATGGAAATGTTCCTGCGCATCGCGCCCGAGCTCTATCTCAAGCGCCTCATCGTCGGCGGCTTCGAACGCGTGTTCGAAGTCAACCGCAACTTCCGCAATGAAGGCGTGAGCCCGCGCCACAACCCGGAATTCACGATGATGGAGTTCTACGCGGCCTTCGCGGACTACCGCTGGCTGATGGACTTCACCGAGGAACTGATCCGCCAGGCCGCCATCTCGGCCACCGGCAGCGCCGTGCTGACCTACCAGGAACGCGAGCTGGATCTGTCCAAGCCGTTCGACCGCCTGACCATCTGCGAAGCCATCCTCAAGTACGCCCCCGGCTACACCCAGGCGCAACTGGACGACGTCGCCTTCGTGCGCGCCGAACTCAAGAAGCTGGGCGCCGATGCCGATGGCCCGGTGCTGGCGCGCGCCGGCCTGGGCGCGCTGCAATTGGCGCTGTTCGAGGAAACGGCCGAAGCCAAGCTGTGGAACCCCACCTACATCATCGACTACCCGGTCGAGGTGTCGCCGCTGGCGCGTGCCTCCGATACCCGCGAGGGCATCACCGAGCGCTTCGAGCTGTTCATGACGGGCCGCGAGATCGCCAACGGCTTCTCCGAGCTGAACGATCCCGAAGACCAGGCCGAGCGTTTCCGCTCGCAGGTCGAGGCCAAGGACGCCGGCGACGAGGAAGCGATGTACTACGACGCCGACTACATCCGCGCGCTGGAATACGGCATGCCCCCGACGGGCGGCTGCGGCATCGGCATCGACCGCCTGGTGATGCTGCTGACCGACAGCCCCAGCATCCGCGACGTCATCCTCTTCCCGCACCTGCGCCGTGAAGACTAAGACGCGGTCGGCATCGTGATCCTCAAGATCCTGATGCTGGCGGCGGTGGTTGCCGCCCTGTTCTACATGGTGATGCAACCGCGTCGCGCCCGCGGCGGCTACCACGGCGCCGCGGCGCCCGTGCGCCGCGCGCCGCTGTTCATCGCCCTGTGCCTGGCCACCGCGCTGTCGATCACGGGCGCGCTGGTCACGGCGGTCCTGTGGATGGGCAGCGTCGCCGGCGGCGTGACCGGCGGCGGCTATCATGGCGAAGCCGATTTCCTCCTGACCATCGCCGGCGCCCTGCTGGCGATCGCGGTGGCCTGCGGCGTCGGCGCCTTCCTCAAGCGCAAGGCCTAGCGCCGACGGACCCCGTGGTCCCGCGCCTCTCTGGCGCCGGCGCGTCCCCCCGCCCCCTACTCCCCGCCCAGGGCCGCCGCCAGGCGCCGCATGGCAAGATCGATCTCGTGCGCGCTGAGCGAGGCATAGCCCAGCAGCCAGCCCTGCAACGCGGGCGTGCCGGCATACAGGCGCCCCAGTCCCGGCAGCGCCAGGCCGGCCGCCGCCGCCCGGCGGATCGTGTCCGCTTCGGACCAGCCCGGTTCCAGCAGGCACGGCACCTGCAATCCCCCCTCCGGCCGCAACGCCCGCGCCACGCCCGCCAGGTGCCGGCCGACCGCTTCCAGCATGGCTTCGCGCCGCGCCGCATACAGCTTGCGCATGGCGCGCACGTGGGCGTTGTAGTGGCCGTCGGCCATGAAACGCGCCAGCGTCAGCTGCAGGATCTGCGGCGTATGGCCATCGACAATGCTGCGCGCGCGGGTGAAAGCCGACACCAGTTCTTCCGGCAAGGCCATGTAGCCCATCCGCAGGCCGGGGTACAGGGTCTTGCTGAACGTGCCCAGGTAGATCGTGCGGCCGTGCTTGTCCAGCCCCTGCACGCAGGCGGTGGGCAGGCCGTCGTAGTGGAATTCGCTGTCGTAGTCGTCCTCGATGATCCATCTGCCGCCCTCGGCCGCCCAGCGCGTCAGTTCGAGCCGGCGCTCCAGCGATAGCGTGGCGCCGGTCGGATACTGGTGCGAAGGCGTCACGTAGACGCACGCGGCGCCGCTGCGGTCGGCGCGCAGCAGGTCGGTGCGGATGCCCTGCGCATCGACGTCGACCGGCACCACGCGGGCCTCGGCGAACTCGAAGGCCTTGCGCGCGCCGAAATAGCCGGGATTCTCCAGCAGGATCGGCTTGCCGGCATCCACCAGCAACTGCGCGCACAGGAACAAGGCCTGGCGCGTGCTGCTCAGCACCACGATCTGCTCGGCGCGCACCTTGGCGCCGCGCTCCAGGTTCAGGTAGGTGGCGATCGCGCGGCGCAGGGGCTCGGCGCCTTGCGGGTCGCCATGCAGCAACACATGGCCGCGGTGGTCCCGCAGTACCTGCCGCTGCAAGCGCTCCCAGACCGCGAGCGGAAAGCTGCGGGTCTCGGGCAGCCCCGTGGCGAAGGCCTGGACCGATTGCTGGTCGGCCACGCCGCCGCTGTCGAAGATCGCCCGGCCACGCCGGCTCAGGCCGGCCGCCGGCGCGATCGATTGCGCCGACGCCGGCCGGCGCTCCCGCGATAGCGCGCGACGCCGCGCCGAACCGCGCAGTTCGGTGCCGATGGTTTCCGATACATAGCTGCCCGAGCCCTTGCGCCGCGCGATGAACCCATCGCGCTGCAACTGCACGTAGGCGTTTTCGACCGTGTCGCGCGCCACGCCGAGCGACTGCGCCAGCGCGCGGGTGGCGGGCAGCTTCACGCCGGGATCCAGGTCGCCGTCCAGCACCAGCGCGCGCAACGCGCGCTGGATCCGCTGGTGCAGGTCGAGCGGCGCCAGGTCCGCGTCGCCCATGCGGATCTTCAGTGTCTCAAGCGTGAAAGTCTTGCTCATGCGGTCTGCCCAAGGGCGATGAAAGCGTCAATGACGACCGACCATTCTAGTCGGCGGCGAGCGCGCCGGGAGCAATAAAGTGGTCTGGCCAGACCACTAAAAGTGTACGGTCCAGACAGTCCAATACGGCGTTACAAAGTGGCTTGCCACTCAACCCTTCCAACCTGTCTCGCCCATGTCTTCCCCCAGCGCTTCCCCCCTGCTCGCGCGCGATCTCCTCCATCCCGTCGTCGCCGGCCTGATCTCGGTCATCGTCAACTATGGCGGCACCTTCATCCTGGTGTTCCAGGCCGCCAAGGTCGCCGGCCTCAGTCCAGCGCTGACCGCCTCCTGGGTCTGGTCGGTGTCCATCGGCGTCGGCGTCACCGGCATCCTGCTGAGCTGGGCCGCGCGCGAACCCATCATCACCGCGTGGTCCACGCCCGCCGCGGCCTTCCTGGTCACGGCGCTCGCCACCACGCCCTACGCCGAAGCCATCGGCGCCTACCTGATCTCGGCCGCCGCGTTCGTCGCGCTTGGGCTGTCCGGCTGCTTCGACAAGGCCATCCGCCTGATCCCGCCCGGCGTGGCCGCCGGCCTGTTGGCCGGCATCCTGCTGCCGTTCGGAATCGGCGCGTTTGGCGGCATGTCGCTGGACCCGTTGCTGACGGGCTGGCTGATCCTGGCCTACGTCGCCCTCAAGCGCTATACCGCGCGCTACGCCGTGGTCGGCATCCTGGTGTCGGGGCTGGCCCTGCTGTTGTTGCAGGACCGGGTCGACCTGTCGGGTCTGCGGCTGGAATTTGCCACGCCGGTCTTCACCGCGCCCGCATTCTCGCTCAATGGCCTGCTGAGCGTGGCGCTGCCGCTGTTCCTGATCACGCTGACCGGGCAGTACATGCCGGGCATGCTGGTGCTGCGCAACGACGGCTTCAAGACCAGCGCCAACCCCATCGTCACCCTCACCGGCCTGGGCTCGCTGCTGATGGCGCCGTTCGGCTCGCATGCCTTCAACGTGGCCGCGATCACCGCCGCCATCTGCACCGGCCGCGAAGCCCATGACGATCCGTCCAAGCGCTGGATCGCCGGCATCGCCGCGGGCCTGTTCTACATCCTGGTCGGCGTGTTCGGCGTGACGCTGGCCGCCCTGTTCATGGCCCTGCCCGCCACCTTCATCACCACCCTGGCGGGCCTGGCGCTGCTGGGCACCATCGGCGGCAGCCTGGCCGGCGCCCTGGCCGATCCAAAAACACGCGAGGCCTCGCTGATCACCTTCCTGGCGGCAGCGGCCAACATCAAGCTGTTCGGCATCGGCGGCGCCTTCTGGGGCCTGGTGATCGGCCTGCTCGCCCATGCCGCGCTCAATGGCCGCCTGCCGCGACGCCTGCGCCCGCCCCGCTACACTGATCTGCCGCGCCCGCAAGCCACCGGCAAGGAAATGGTGAAATGATGACGCTCCCGACCGATCCCGCCCAGGCCGCGCCTGGCGGCGCCGACACGCAGACCCGCCACGACCAGCACGGCCGCTATCCGCAGGCGCTGAGCGTCGAGGACTTCCGCCACAACCTCGCCGCCATCCACGCGCGCATGGACGCCGCCTGCCGGCGCGTCGGCCGCGACCCGGCCGGCGTGCGGCTGCTGCCGGTCAGCAAGACCATGGACGAATCGCGCATCCGGCTGGCCCATGCCGCGGGCTGCCGCCTGCTGGGCGAAAACAAGATCCAGGAAGCCCACCGCAAATGGCAGAACACCGCGGACCTGCCCGACCTGCGCTGGTCGGTGATCGGCCACCTGCAGACCAACAAGGCCAAGCTGATGGCGCAGTTCGCCAGCGAATTCCAGGCGCTGGACAGCCTGCGCCTGGCCGAAGCGCTGGATCGCCGCCTGCAGGCCGAAGGCCGCGCGCTGGATGTCTACGTGCAGGTCAACACCTCCGGCGAGCCCAGCAAATACGGCCTGGCGCCCGACGATGTCGCCGCCTTCATCCAGGCGCTGCCGGCGTTTTCCTCATTGCGGGTGCGCGGCTTCATGACGCTGGCATTGTTCTCCAGCGATGCCGAGCGGGTGCGCCAGTGCTTCGTGCTGCTGCGCGGCCTGCGCGACCGCCTGCGCCAGGATGCCCCGGCGGGCATCAGCCTGGATGAACTGTCGATGGGCATGTCCGGCGACTTCGAGATCGCCATCGAGGAAGGCGCCACCGTCGTGCGCGTCGGCCAGGCCATCTTCGGCGCCCGCGCGCTGCCGGACAGCCACTACTGGCCGGGCGCGGCGTAGCCTGCGCAACGGGACGGCCCTAGGCCACCGGCCAGCGCCCCGCTCCCTCCGGCAGCGCCGGCAGGCTGGCCCGCAACATCTCATCGATGAACGCCGCCGGCCGCAACCGGCCTTCCGGCTTGTACCACTGCACGGTCAGGTTCATCGCCCCCAGCACGCAGCGCTTGATCACGCGCGCATCGCCCCGCAGCACGCCGGCGGCCACCGCCGCCGCCACCGCGTCCTGCCACATGGCCTCGTAGCGGTCGCTCAGCGCCTTGACGCTGGCCTGGCTCGACGCGGACAGGCTGCGCCATTCGTAGACCAGCGCGTTCATCGCATCGCCGCCGGCGCCATGCAGCATGCTCCACATGTGCACGCGGAACAGCGCCGCCAGCCGGTCGGCCGGCGTCCGGTAACGATCCAGCGCCTGGCGACCTTCGTCCAGCACCTCCTGGATGCCGTTGTTCATCACCGCCACCAGGATTTCCTCCTTGCTGCGGAAATGATGGAACAGGCTGCCCGATTGCAGGCCCACGGCGCGCGCCAGTTCACGCACGGTGGTGCGTTCGTAGCCGTGCTTGCGGAACAGCCGGGCCGCCGTCAGGATCACTTCGGCGCGGCGCAGCGATTCCGCGCCGTCCTCGTGGCCCTGCGGGGCCACCTGCGCCGCGGCCTTGCCGGATCGGTTCATAGCCGTTCGACGATGGTCGCCGTCGCCATGCCGTGCCCGATGCACATGACCTGCAGGCCGAACTGGCCGCCGGTGGCGCGCAGGCCCGCCAGCATCTTGGCCATCAGCGCCGCGCCCGTGGCGCCCAGCGGGTGGCCGTGGGCAATGGCGCCGCCCCATGGGTTGACCTTGGCCGGATCCGCATCCAGCGTCTTCAACCAGGCCAGCACCACGCTGGCAAAGGCCTCGTTGATCTCGATCCAGTCGATGTCCCGCAGGCGCAGGCCGGCCCGCTCCAGGGCGCGCTCGGTGGCGGCGATCACGCCGGTCAGCTGCAACACCGGATCCGAGCCGATCGCCACCCGCGCGCGAAAGCGCGCCTGCGGCCGCAGCCCATCCGCCAGCGCGGCTTGGCGGTCGGCCAGCAACACCGCCGCCGCGCCATCGGCCAGCTGGCTCGACTGCGCCGCCGTCACGTTGCCCTGCCCCGGCGGGCGCAGGGCCGGCGCCAGCGCGGCCATCTTGGCGGGGTCGGCATGCTCGCGGATGCCCTCGTCGCGCGCCGGCGTCCCGGCCGGGCCCGGCAGCAATTCGCTGTGGCGGCCGGCGCTGGCCGCCGCCCAGGCGCGCGCATGGCTCTGCATCGACCAGGCATCCAGTTCCCCGCGCCCCAGCTGCCACTGCTCGGCGATGCGTTCG
Source organism: Achromobacter xylosoxidans (assembly GCF_001457475.1). NCBI lineage: Bacteria > Pseudomonadati > Pseudomonadota > Betaproteobacteria > Burkholderiales > Alcaligenaceae > Achromobacter > Achromobacter xylosoxidans. Next base: position 4,110,192 of record NZ_LN831029.1, read on the forward strand.
GCGCTCTCGATCTGGTGGATCAGCGGATAGCGCTGCAACAGTCCGGGATTGAGCGACTCGAAGCCGCGGAACTCGCGCTGGCCCAAGGTCACGTCCAGGAACATCGGCACGCGGCTCATGCTCTCGACGCCGCCGGCGACCACGTAGCGCATATCGCCGGCGGCAATGGCCTGGGCCGCCGCATGCACCGCCTGCTGGCTCGAACCGCACATGCGGTTCAGGGCCACGCCCGGCACCGTCTCCGGCAGGCCGGCCAGCAGGGCTGACAGCCGGCCGATGTTGGCGCCCTGCTCACCCGCCTGGCTGACGCAACCGGCGATCACATCGTCCACCTGGCCGCCCGGCAGACCGGCGCGCGCCAGCAGGCCCTGGATCACCTCGGCCAGCAGGTCATCGGGCCGCTTGTCGGCCCACCAGCCGCCGCGCCGCCCGAACGGCGTGCGCACCGCCTCCACGATCACCGCTTCGTTCATGCTGGCGCCTCCTCGGCGTAGAGCCGTTCTATCTCGTCCGCGTAGCTGCGGTAAATGCTGGCGCGGCGCACCTTCATGGTCGCGGTCACCTCGCCATCGTCATGGTCCAGCTCTTTGGTCAGCAGATGGAAACGCTTGATCTGCGCCACCGGCGCCAGTCCCGCGTTGGCGCGCGCCACCTCGCCGGCCACCAATTCGCGCACCTCGGCGCACTCGGCCAACGAGCGGAAATGGGTGAAGGCGATGCGGCGCGATTCGGCCCACTTGCCCACGGTCTCGAACTCCAGCTGGATCAGCGCCGCCACATAGCGCCGGCCGTCCGCCACGATCACGCATTCCTTCACATAGGGGCTGCTCTTGACCGCGTTCTCGATCTCCGACGGCGTCAGGTTCTTGCCGCCGGCGGTGATCATGATGTCCTTCAAGCGGTCCACGATGCGCAACTGGCCCTGGCGTACCTCGGCCACGTCGCCGGTATGCAGCCAGCCGTCGCGCACGGTCTGGGCGGTGGCGGTTTCGTTCTTGTAATAGCCGGCGAACACCATCTCGCCGCGCACCTGCAATTCGCCCTGCTCGCCCAGGCGCCAATCCACGCCCAGGATAGGCTCGCCCACCGTGCCCGCCTGCACGCGGTCCGGATGCTGGCCGAAGATCATCCCGGTGGACTCGGTCAGGCCGTATACCTCCACCAGCGGCACGCCGAGATTGCGGAAGTAGCGCACCACCTCGGGCGCGATCGGCGCCGCCCCGGTCATCGCCACCCGTACCCGCCGCAGGCCGATGAAATTCTGCAAGGCGCGCAACACCAGCCAGTACCACAGCGCATAGGTCATCCGCTCGCGCATGCCGCGCTGGCGCGCCGACTTGTGCGCGAACGGCGCGCACGCGGCCAACGCGCGCCGGTACAGCCATTGCTGCAATCGCCCCGCTTCCTGCATCTTGATCGAGATGGACGCGTGCAGCTTTTCCCAGATGCGCGGCACGCCCAGGAACACGGTCGGCGCCACTTCGCGCAAATCCTCCTGCACCGTGCGGATCGACTCGCCGAAATTGACCTGCGCGCCCAGGTAGATCGGCACGAAGGTCGACAACATCTGCTCGGCCACGTGGCACAGCGGCAGGTACGACAGATGCACGCTGCGCGCGTCCATGCCCAGCCGCTCGGCAATGCCGGGCGCCACGCCGCGCATGTTGCGGTAGCTGAGCATCGCGCCCTTGGGCTTGCCGGTCGAACCCGAGGTGTAGATCATCAGGCCCAGGTCGTCCAGCCCCTGCGTGTCCAGCACTTCGTTCAACGCCTGCAACCCTTCCGCCTCCTGCCGCTGGCCGTCGGCCTCCAGCTCGGCGAAGGCGACGATGCGGGCGCGTTCGGCCGGCGCGTAGGAACGCAGGCCCTTGGTCTCCATCACCACGATGCGCCGCAGCAGCGGCAGCCGGTGCGCCACCTGCAGCACCTTGTCGGTCTGCTCCTGGTCCTCGCACACCACCAGTTCGACGTCGGCATGCTCCAGCACATAGCCCATTTCCTCGGCCGGGCTGGTGGCGTATACCCCTACCGCCACGCCCCCGACGGCGCCCGCGCCCAGCTGCGTCAACAGCCATTCCAGCCGGTTCTCGGCAACGATGGCCACGCGCCCGCCGCGCGACAGGCCGGCCGCCCGCAAGCCCAGCCCGACACGGCAGGCGCGGCACCAGTACTCCGCCCAAGACACCGGCCGCCAGATGCCGAAATCCTTCTGCCGCACCGCGACGGCGTCCGGCTGCCGGCGCGCCTGCTCGCGCAGCATCTGCGGCAGCGTCAGCGCCGGCCAGGCCCCAGGCGCGCGGGCGGATTCGAGCGGCCCGTTCATGACAGCCAGCGCTTGCGGCGCTTGTAGTGCTTGATGTCGCGAAAGCCGCGCGCCTCGCCCGATCCGCCCACGCCCAGGTAGAACTCGCGCACGTCGGGGTCGGCCGCCAGCTTTTCGGCCGTGCCGTCGATCACCACCTTGCCGGTCTCCATGATGTAGCCATAATGCGCCACCGCCAGCGCCACCGAGGCGTTCTGCTCGACCAGCAGCATCGACACGCCCTGCTCGCGGTTGATACGCGCGATGATCGAAAAGATGGTCTCCACCAGCATCGGCGACAGCCCCAGCGACGGCTCGTCCAGCAGCATCAGCTTGGGCTGCGCGATCAGCGCCCGCCCGATCGCCAGCATCTGCTGCTCGCCGCCCGACAGATAGCCCGCCAGGCCGCGGCGGCGTTCGTACAGCCGCGGAAAATATCCGTACACCAGGTCGAAATCGGCCTTGGCGCCGGACCTGCCGCTCAGCGCATAGGTCGCGGCCACCAGGTTCTCCTCGACCGACAGATCCTCGAACACGCGCCGTCCTTCCATCACATGCGCCAGCCCGGCGCGCACCAGGTTCTGCGGCCGCGCCCCCGCGGTGTCGCCGCCGTCGAACAGGATGCGCCCGCGCGCCAGCTCGCCATCCTCCAGGTCGAGCAGGCGCGACACCGCCTTCAGCGTGGTCGACTTGCCGGCGCCGTTGCTGCCCAGCAGCGCCACGATGGCGCCGGCCGGCACCGACAGCGACAGGCCGCGCAGCACCTGCACCGCCTTGTTGTAGACCACCTCGATGTTGTTGATGTCCAGCACCGTCGGCGGCAACGCAGCGTGTCCGGGGTTCACGGGCGCCTCACTGCAGCACGATCCAGTCGGAAGCCGGCACCATCTGCTTCTGCTTGGTATCGGCGCGATAGATACGGCCCACCGGAATCGAATTGCCCTTGATGCTGATCGGCACGCCGATCAGCCCGCCGGTGTCGAAGTCCTTGATGCCCTCCAGCGCCGCCTTCATGTTGGCGCTGGTCAGCTCCTTGCCCGCCTCCAGCGTGCGCTTGGCCACCTCGGTGAACAGCATCGCCGCAAGGAAGCCCTGCATGTAGCCGGTGCTCTGGTATTGCGGCCGCATCTCGCGGATCTTCTTGAGCATCGGCGCGTCCGCCGTCTCGTCGTAGTAATAGCGGTACGGCATCACGCCCATGAAGCCCTCGGCGTCCTCGCCCATCTGCATCACGGTGGAGTTGTCCATGGTCCAGAACGTGCCCATGTAGCGCGTCTTCAACCCCATGCGCTTGCCCTGCCCGACGAACTCGGGAATCGGCGCCAGCACGTAGCCGTGGAAAATGGTGAAGTCCGGATCGGCGCGGCGCAGCTTGATGACCTCGGTCGACACGTCGACGCTGCCCGGCGGCGTCATGATCTCGGTGGCCACCGTCAGCCCCAGCTTCTGCGCCACCGCGCGCGAACTGGCGATCGGGTCGCGGCCGAACTCGGTATCCGAATACACGAACGCCACCTTGGCGCCCGGCTTTTCCTTGGCGATGTAGCGCAACAGAATGCCGAACATCTCCGTGTAGTCCGGCCCCAGCATGAACTGCGCCGGATACTTGGCCGGGTCGTTCAGCTCGGTGGCGAACGACGCGCCCGTCATGAGGATGTTGCCCGAACGGTTGAGCTCGGCATTGATGGTCTTGGAAAACCCGGTCGAATCACCGTAGTAGAAATTGACCTTGTTCTGGCTGGTGATCTTCTTGAAGGCCGCCACCGACGCGTCCACCTTGTAGGCGGTGTCCTCCGGCACGTAGCGCAGCTTGCGGCCCTTGACGCCGCCCTGGTCATTGACGATCTTGACGTAGTCGGTGATGCCGGCATGGATGCCCTGCCCGGCGAACGCGAACACGCCGCTCAGCGGGATCGAACCGCCCAGCACCAGGTCCTCCTCGGCCTGGGCCGCCGGCGCCGCGGCCAGCGCCAATGCCACGCCCAAGGGGGCCAGCAACTTCGATAAACCGCTGCCTATCCGGATGCGCTTCATGGTTTCGTCTCCTGGTTCTCTTGGGAATACGCGGCCGCCGTCTAGGTGCGGAATGGCCACAGATGGAAGTAGCGGCGCACGCGGCGCCAGATTTCCGCGAGCCCGTGCGGCTCGAAGATCAGAAAGCCCACGATCAGCAGGCCGAACACAATCGTGCGCACCGGCGATATCAGCCGCAGGGCATCGCCCCCCACCGGCAGCCAGCCCACCACCAGCTTGAGCAGTTCGGGCACCATGGTCATGAACACGGCGCCCAGGATGGAACCCAGGATCGACCCCATGCCGCCCACGATGATCGCGGCCAAGAAGAAGATCGACATGATCAGCGGGAAACTCTCCGGCGTGACCACGCGGAAGAAATACGCCCACAACCCGCCCGCTACGCCCGCGTAGAACGACGACAGCCCGAACGACAGCAGCTTGTAGCGCAGCAGGTGGATGCCCAGCACCTCGGCGGAAATGTCGCGGTCGCGGATCGCGATGAACGCGCGGCCGATGCGCGTGCGGAACAGGTTGGCCGCGCCCAGCACCATCAGCGCCGTCAACGGCACGATCAGCCAATAGATCTTGAACGACGTGTCCAGATCGATCCCCAGCAGCCGCGCCGGCGGCACCTGCAAGCCGCCGGTCCCGCCCGTGAAGGCCCAATTCGCGAACACGAAGTGCGCGATGAACGAAGCCGCGATGGTCGAGATCGCCAGGTACAGCCCCTTGACCCGCAGTGAAGGGATGCCCACCAGCAGCCCGCCCAGCATCGCCACCACGCCGGCCCCCAGCAGGTTCAGCAGCACCGGCGTGCCCAGCCGCAGTTCCATCACCGCCACCGTATAGGCGCCCAGCCCCATGAACGCCGCCTGCCCCAGGCTCACCAGCCCGGTGTATCCCGTCAGGATGTTCAGCCCCGTGGCGCTGGCCACGTTGATCGCCACCAGGCACGCCAGGTACAGCCAGTAGGCGTCGGCCACGAACGGGAACAGCGCCAGCGACGCCGCCAGCAGCGCCAGCCACAGCCGCTGGGTTGCCGTATCGAACAGCGCCTCGTCGGCCCGGTAGGTCTCTTTCGCGGTCGCGATGCGCATGGCTACAGCCTCTCGATTTCGCGCGTGCCGAACAGCCCATAGGGCCGCATCATCAGCACCGCCACCAGCACCACGAAGGTCGCCAGCAGTTTGTATTCGCCGCCCAGGTAGGCGCCGGCCCAGGCCTCCAGCAGCCCGATGAAAATGCCTCCCACCAGGGCCCCCGCCACGCTGTCCAGCCCGCCCACGATCACCACCACCAGCACCGACAGGCCGAACACGCCCATCGACGATGAGATCCCCCCGATCGCCCCCACGATCACCCCCGATACCGCCGCGATCGCGCCCGCCGCCGCCCACGACAGCGAGAACACCCGCGGCACGTTGATGCCCATCGCGTAGGCCGCTCCCTGGTCCGAGGCGGTGGCGCGCAGGGCCACCCCGCCGCGCCAGTAGCGAAACACCGCCAGCACCAGCAGCACCAGCGCCAGCGCCACCCAGAAGCCATAGAACACCTTGGGCGCGACAAACGCCTCGCCCACCATCACCGGCGCGCGCGGCATGAACTCCGGCAGGCGGCGCTGGTCCGCGGTCCAGATCAGTTCCACCACGCCCACCAGGATCGACGCCAGTCCCACGGTGATCATGAACACCGAGATCGGCGACTCGCCCAGCATCGGCCGGATCGTCACCCGCTCCACCAGCGCGCCCAGCACGGCAGACAACGCCACCGCCCCGGCGATCGCCGCCCACACCGGCCAGGCCATGCCGGCGGCAAACGCATAGAACACGTAGGCGCCCATCATCAGGAATTCGCCGATGGCGATGTTCACCACCCGCGTCGCCTTGTAGACGATCACGAACGCCAGCGCCGCCAGCGCGTACAGGCCGCCGCTGCCCAGCCCGGCCAGCGTCACCTCCAGGAAGAACAGGCCGTCCATCAGGCCGCCTCGCGCAGCCGCCGGCGCAGGTCGCCGACGTCACCCGCGCCCAGATAGGCCTTGATGACCTCGGGATCGGCCTGCACCGCCGCCGGCGTGCCATCGGCGATCACCTGGCCAAAGTTCAGCACCACCACATGGTCCGACAGGTCCATCACCATGCCCATGTCGTGCTCCACCATCAGCACCGTCACGCCCCACTCGGCGCGCGCATCGAGGATGAAGCGCGCCATGTCGTCGGTCTCCTCGCGGTTCATGCCCGCCACCGGCTCGTCCAGCAACAGCACCTTGGGCTGCATCGCCAGCGCCCGCGCCAGCTCCACCCGCTTGCGCAGCCCGTACGACAGCGCCGCCACCGGCGCATGGCGGATGTGGTCGATCTCCAGGAAGTCGATGATGCGTTCTTCGATATCGGCGCGCAGCGCCATCTCTTCGCGCCGCGCCCGGCCCAGGTACAGCAGCGCATCGAGCACATTGGTGCGCAGGTGGGCGTGGCGCCCCAGCTTGATGTTGTCCAGCACCGTCATGCCGCGGAACAGCGCGATGTTCTGGAAGCTACGCGCCAGCCCCAGGCGGGCGCGCTCGGGCGCCGCCACGCGCGTGATGTCGCGGCCCAGGAAGCGGATGGTGCCCGCCGCCGGCCGATAGAAACCCGAGATGGTGTTGAACAGCGAGGTCTTGCCCGCGCCATTGGGGCCGATGACCGTGGTGATGGATCCGGGCGCGACACGAAAGCCCACGCCCGTGAGCGCCTTGACCCCGCCGAACGCCAACGTGACCCCATCCACCTCCAGCAAGGGAGGGCTGTCGGATTGATCCACCTTTGTCTCCTCGCCTTGGTCGCGAAGCTGTTTTTCTATTGGCGGTGAATCAGCGGAGCCCCGAGGCAGGCGATGCGGCGAACCTGTCTTTACCTACGCTGTACAGCGCCGGAAAATCGTTCTATGCGTTACGCTTGTGTGGCGGACGGCAACCGAGCAAGCGCTTGGTTCCGACCATAGCATCGTGGTTTTTGGATCGAAAGTTGGTATTTACCCGATAACGGAGACAAGCCATGAACCCACCCCTTCCGGTCTTTCCAACCCTGCTGCTGGAAACCGGCGACGGCATCGCCACGCTGACGCTGAACCAGCCCGCCACGCTCAACGCCATCGACGTCGCCATGGCGCTCGACCTGCAACGCGCCGCCCAATGGCTCGATACGCGCGCCGACATCCGCGTCGTGCTGCTGCGCGGGGCGGGCAAAGCCTTCTGCGCCGGCGGCGACATCACGCTGTTCGAAGGCGACGTCAACGCGGTGCGCGCGAAACTGCTCGCCCTGTTCACCCCGCTCAACGATTTCGTCGCGCACGTCGCGCGCATGGACAAGCTGTGGCTGGCGCAGATACACGGCGTCGCGGCCGGCGCCGGCCTGTCGCTGGCGCTGGCCTGCGACCTCGCCATCGCCGAGGCCGACACGCGCTTCATGACGGCCTACCTGAAACTCGGCGCCACGCCCGATGCCGGCATGACGCATGGCCTGAACCGCCTGCTCGGCCCGCGCCGCGCGCTCGACCTGCTGCTGCGCCCCGACGCCTTCAGCGCCGCCGATGCGCACGCCTGGGGACTCGTCAACCGCATCGCCGACGCCGGCCAGCTCGCGCCGCAAGCGCAGGCCTACGCGCAACAGCTGGCCAGCCACGCGCCGCACGGTATCGCCGGCGCCAAGCGCCTGCTGCGCAACGCCGCCCATGCCACGCTGGAAACGCAGTTGGCCGAAGAAACCGCCTGCTTCCTGGAAACCGCGCGGCGCGAGGATTTCACCGAAGGCGTGCGCGCCTTCCGCGAAAAACGCGCGCCGCGCTTCCAGGGCCGGTAAAGCGCGGCGCCCGCGTCAGAACTTGTAGGTGACGCTGGCAATCGCGCTGCGGCGCGCTCCGTACCAGCAATCGCCGCGCGACAGGCAGGTGGCCAGGTAGGTCTTGTCCGTCAGGTTGTTGACGTTCAAGGCATAGCGCCAGTGGCTGGTTTCATACGCCATCATGGCGTCGACCAGCCACACCGGCGACAGCTTGGGCCCATCGCCATCGCGGAACGAGGACATCCAGCGCGTGCCCGCGCCCACCGTGAAGCGCCCGTCCAGGTTGTCGAGCGCGAAGCGGTACCGGCCCCACGCCGCGGCCTGGTGGCGCGGAATGCCTTCCAGCTGCGGATCGAGGTCGATGTAGTTGTAGTGCGCGATCACGTCGAACGACGACGTCAACTGGCCGCGCCATTCCAGCTCCAGGCCGCGGGTGCGCGTCTTGCCCGTCTGCACGTTGTTCAGCGCCGCCGTCGGATCCGGCACCAGGCGGTTCTTCTCCCGCAGGTCATACACCGACGCCGTGGCCAGGTGGCTGCCATCCTGCGACTGGTATTTCACGCCCGCTTCCCATTGCTTGCCACGCAGCGGCTTGTATAGCTCGGGCACCGCGCCATCGGGCGTCTTGCGCGTGGTGCTGGCCACCGGCGTGAACGATTCGCTGTAGCTGATGTAGGGCGACCAGCCGTTGCTGGCCGCGTACATCAACCCGAAACGCTTGGTGGTGGCCTGGGCCTTGTCCGCGTCGCCGCCCTCGAGCTGGCTGCGGGCGCGGTCGTGGCGCACGCCCGCCGTCACGATCCAGTTCTGGCCGATCTTCATCTGGTCCTGCAGATAGATGCCGGTCTGGCGCTGGTTGAACTGCGGCTCGCCGGTAAGCTCGGGAATGTAGCCATTGCCGTATACGGGCGAGTAGGCATCGATCGTGTCCATGCCGCTGCCGCTCTCGCGGTCGCGGCGATAGCGCGACCAGTCCAGGCCCAGCAGCAGCTTGTGCGTCACCATGCCGGTGCCGACCTCGCCCGTCAGGTGCTGGTCCAGCGTATCCATGCGGACCTTGGTGATGGTGTCGTCGGCGTAGCGGCCGATGATGCGCTGGTTGATCGGATCCGCGGCCCAGCCGCCCGGTACGCTGAACGAATCCGCATAGTGCGTGAAATACGTCACCTTGTTGTTCGCGTGGCGAAAGCCCTGGCTGAACGCCCATTTGTCGTTGAACTTGTGCTCGAACAACCAGCCGAAGCTGCGGCGCTCGGAATCGTAGCGATCGTGATCCGGCTCGCCGATGAAGCGATAGGTCGGAATCATGCCGTTCGGATTGGGCGTGCGCATCCCCGACCACGGCATGAACTGCGCGGTCGAGCCCGACTTGTCCTTCTGGTACAGCGCCTGCAAGGTCAGTGTCGTCGCCGCGCTCGGCCGCCACGTCAGCGACGGCGCCACCAACGTGCGGTCGTCCGGCACATGGTGCACCTGGGTATCGGCGTCGCGCTGCAGCGCCACCAGGCGGTACAGCCACTGGCCATCTTCGGTTATGGGCCCCGTCAGGTCCATCTGCGCCTGCTTGCGCCCGTGGTTGCCCAGCTGCACGCCCACTTCGCGCTGCGCCTCGGCCAACGGACGCTTGCTCACCATGTTGATGAGGCCGCCCGTGCTGCCCTGGCCGTAAGTCATGGCCGCCGGCCCGCGCAGCACCTCGATGCGCTCCAGCATGTATGGATCGGGACGGGTCGTGCTGGTGTAGTAGTCGAACGCCTGGCGCATGCCGTCCAGGTAGACGTCCACATCGGTCCCGCGCACGCGCACGCTGTCGCTGCGCGAATCCAGGCCGTAGGCGTCGGACCGCACGCCCGCCGCATAACCCAGTGCCTCCTGCAGGCTGGTGGCGCCCTGGTCCACGATCTGGTCGCGCGGCACCACGGTGATCGATTGCGCCGTTTCGTTCAGCGGCGTATCCGTCTTGGTGGCCGTGGCCGACCGGGTGGCGGCATAGCCCAGCACCGGGCCGGTCGCCGTCTCCTCCGCGCTGGCCTCCACCCTGACGGACGGCAAGGTCGTCGGCTCGGTGGGCGCCGACTGCGCGACCAGCGCGGCCGGCAGCAGGCTCAACGCCGCCGCCAGGCTGGCGCGGCGGGACATGACAGGATCAAACATCGACGTGGCTCCCCTTGATGGATTTTCGAGAGCCAGATGTTAATGTTTCTCGTTATTGAAATGGTTCCTTTTCCCTACAAAAGGAAAGTCTTCCCCTGTTTGCAACAGGGCCGGCGTGGCTTGCGCGCGACAAGCCACCCGGCCCCAAAAAAAGAAAACCCTCATCGAGGCCCCGCCGGCCCTCGTCGGCTCAGCCCTTGCCCCCTGCCCCCGCTCGGCTTCCCGCCAATTCAGCCCCGGCCGGCGCGCAGTTCCACCGCCTTGGCCCAGCGCCGCGCCACCGACGGCGAGGTCGCGCAGGTCGCGGACTCCGTCACGACCCGCACGGCGCGCTCCAGCAGCTGGATATCCGCTTCATGCTGGCGCGCCACGTGCGGATCCTCGAAGAAGATGACGCGCTGGCACTGGTGCTCCAGCACCAGTTCCGCGATCTGCGCGTCGCCGCCCAGCGGCCCGCTCAGGTAGCGATGCACCCACGGCGTATCCTTGGGCCAGCCGCGCGACCACGCCAGCTCGTTCAGGCGGCCGCCGGTGGTGCCGGTGGCCACGCGCCGCGCGAACTGCGACAGCACGTCGAAGTGTTCGGCCGCAAACGCCACCATCTCGTCCTTGAGCGCATCGTGCGCGATCAACGCCAGCGTCTGGCCAGCGTAGTTGAACAGGCGCGATGCCGCCGCATCTGGCGCCAGCCCGGCGTGCACCCGCTCCACCTCCATCCATTCGATGGCGCCCGCCAGCGTCGAGATGAACGGACGGCCATGCGTGATGCACTGGCGCTTGAGCGCCAGCGCCTCGGGGAAGATCGAAGACGGGTCCACCGGATCGATCAGGTAGATCGCGCCGTCGAACGGCGCCTGCCCGTCGCGTCCTTCGGTGACGCGCGCCACCAGCTTCATCAACCCGCCCTCGCGGCCATACGGATAACGGATCAGGCCGGGATAGCCCTGCAGCATGCCCTCGCGCACGATCGCGTCGTGCGTGCGGCCCACGGTATGCAACTGCACGCCCAGTTCGCGGATGGTGGATGAGCAGGCCCGCAGCCAGGTGAACAAGGCGGCATCGGGCGTTTCGTGGTGCAGTCGGTTGGCGGCCAGGCCAAAGCGCAATTGGGCAGCGGGCATCGGTAGACTCGGATGGCAAGGACAACGAAGAGAGTCTTGATGATACCCCGCCGCCCGCGCCCCCAATGCAAAAACGCTCCCGAAGGAGCGTTTCGCTGAAGGTTCAGTCGGCCTCGTCGATCCAGGCCATCTGGATGGCCTCCAGGATCTTTTCGCCGCTGCGTTCCGGGTCGTCACTGAAGCCGGGCAAGGCCAGCACCCATTCGCGCAGCTGAGTGAAGCGCAGCGTCTTGGGATCGACGTCCGGGTGGGCGTCCGCCAGCGCCTCGGCGATCTGGTAAGTATCGGTCCACTTCATCAATGGCCCTCTTTCGCGTGGTTGATGGTGTACTTGGGGATCTCGATCGTCAGATCGGCATCCTCGACCCGCGCCTGGCAAGACAGGCGCGAGGTCGGCGTCAGGCCCCAGGCCTTGTCCAGCAGATCCTCTTCGTCATCGGTCGCGTCTTCCAGCGAAGCATAACCCTGCTTGACCACCACGTGACAGGTCGTACACGCGCACGACAGTTCGCAGGCATGCTCGATGTCGATATGGTTGTCCAGCAGGACGCGGCAGATCGACACGCCCTTGGGCGCGTCTTCGATCACGGCGCCCTCGGGGCAGTAGTCGGGATGAGGCAGTACGGTCAGTTTCGGCATAGCGTGTTATCAGGCGATCTCGTCAAGTTTGCGGCCGGCCAGCGCGGCGCGGATGCTGCGGTCCATGCGGCGCGCGGCAAATTCATCGGTCGCGGCCGACAAAGCCTCGACCGCGGCCTTCACCGCGTCCACGTCCTGCGCCTCCTGGGCGCGGCTGGCCGCCTGCAGGCATTCATCGACCCGTTGGCGTTCCTCGGCATTCAGCAGGTCCCCGTCGACAGCCAGCGCGGCCTGCACCGACTCGACCAGTTGGCGCGCTTCCACCTGCTGCTCTCGCAGCATGCGGGCGCGGGCGTCGTTGTCGGCCTGCGCCACGCTGTCGGCCAACATACGCGCGACTTCGTCGTCGCTCAGGCCGTACGACGGCTTGACCGACACCGCCGCTTCCACGCCCGTGCTCTGCTCGCGCGCGGTCACGCTCAGCAGTCCGTCGGCATCCACCTGGAACGTCACGCGGATCCGCGCGGCGCCCGCCACCATCGGCGGAATGCCGCGCAGCTCGAAACGCGCCAGCGAACGGCAATCCGACACCAGGTCGCGCTCGCCCTGCAGCACGTGGATGCTCATGGCCGTCTGGCCATCCTTGAAGGTGGTGAATTCCTGCGCCCGCGCCACCGGAATGGTGCTGTTGCGCGGGATCACGCGCTCGACCAGCCCGCCCATGGTTTCCAGGCCGAGCGACAGCGGCGTCACATCCAGCAGCAGCCAGTCTTCGCCCGGCGCGCGGTTGCCGGCCAGCAGATTGGCCTGCAGCGCGGCGCCCAGCGCCACCACCTGGTCCGGGTCCAGATCGGTCAGCGGCTCGGTGCCGAACATCTCGCCCACCGCGGCGCGCACCACCGGCATGCGCGTGGCGCCGCCCACCATCACCACGCCGCGCACGTCGGCCGGTTTCAGCGCGGCGTCGCGCAGCGCCTGGCGCGCGCTGTCCAGCGTGCGCTGCACCAGAGGCTGGGCCAGCGCCTCGAACTGCGTGCGGGTCAGCGTGTGATCGATCACCTGGCCATTGGCCAGCGTCAGATCCAGATTGGCCTCCTGCGCGTCCGACAGCGCCTCGCGCGCCGCGCGCGCCGCCATCAGCAGGCCGCGCCGGTCGGCGTGCGTCAGTGCTTTGGCGCCCGCGGCCGCCACCACGTGGTCGACGATGAGCGAATCGAAATCATCGCCGCCCAGCGCGGTATCGCCGCCGGTCGAGATCACTTCGAACACGCCCTGCGTCAATCGCAGGATGGAGATATCGAACGTGCCGCCACCGAGGTCATAGACGGCATACACGCCTTCGGCGGCGTTATCCAGGCCGTAGGCGATCGCCGCGGCGGTCGGCTCGTTCAAGAGGCGCAGCACGTTCAGGCCGGCCAGGCGCGCCGCGTCGCGGGTCGCCTGGCGCTGGGCGTCATCGAAATAGGCCGGCACCGTGATGACGGCGCCCACCAGGTCATCGCCCAGCACGTCCTCGGCGCGCTGGCGCAGCACCGCCAGGATCTGCGCCGACACTTCCACCGGGCTCAGGTCGCCCTGCGCGGTGCGGATGCGCACCATGCCGGGCGCATCCACGAATTCGTAAGGGGCGCGCGTGGCGCGCGCCTCTTCCAGCGAACGGCCCATGAAACGCTTGACCGACACCACTGTATTCAGCGGGTCCTCGGCTTGCTGCGCCAGCGGTTCACGCCCCGTGGTGACCTTGCCGCCGGGGAAATAGCGCACCGCCGACGGCAGCAGCACGTGGCCCTGCGCATCAGGCAGGACCTCGGCGACGCTGCTGCGCACGGCGGCAACCAGGGAATTGGTGGTGCCCAGGTCGATCCCCACCGCCAGCTTGCGCTGGTGCGGCGCGGGCGATTCGCCGGGCTCGGAAATCTGCAATAAGGCCATGATTGTTTTTTCTACTCAGTAGGCGGCGAAGTCCGGGCGCCCCGCGGCCGGGCCATCCTGGGGGACTAGGAATCGGGGTGGGCCTGGGCCAGCTCCTGCGCCAGCTTCTCCACGAACATCCATTCCCGCACCTTGAGACCCGCCGCGGCGTAGTCGCGCTGTTCGTCCAGCAGGCGCGTCAACGCGGCGCGCATCTGCTGCCGGGCATCCTCCAGCTCGGTCCGCAGCTCGGCCAGCACGCCGGCGTCATTGCGCGCGTCGTCCATCATTTCGCGCCAGGTCATCTGCTGCATCAGGAAAGCCGTGTCCATCGACGTATTGCTCTCGGTCTGCAGATCCACGCCAGCCTGTTCGCACAGGTAGCGCGCCCGCAACAGCGGATCGCGCAACTGGCGATAGGCCTCGTTGGCGCGCGCCGCCCACTGCATGGCCACGCGGCGTTCCGCGGGGCTGGCGGTGGCATAGCGGTCGGGATGCACCTGCGCGGCGACGGTGCGCCACGCCGATTCCAGCGCCAGGGCGTCCAGGTCGAAGCGTGACGGCAAGCCGAACAGGCTGAAGTGATCGTCTCCAGCCAAGACTTACACCGTGAACGACTCGCCGCAGCCGCAGGTCGCCTTTTCGTTGGGGTTGCGGAACTTGAAACCTTCGTTCAGGCCTTCGCGGGCGTAGTCCAGCTCGGTGCCGTCCAGGTAGGCCAGGCTCTTGGGATCGACGAACACCTTCACGCCGAAACTCTCGAACACCTGGTCCTCGGGCGCCGCGTCGTCCACGTACTCCAGCTTGTAGGCCATGCCGGAACAACCCGTCGTCCTAACGCCGAGGCGCAAGCCGATCCCCTTGCCGCGCTTTTGCAAGTAGCGGCCGATGTGGGTGGCGGCCTGTTGGGTCAGGGTAACGGACATGTTCAGCTCGCAACAGCTTCGGCCGGAACCGAATGCTTTTCCTTGTAGTTCTGCACCGCGGCCTTGATCGCGTCTTCGGCCAGGATCGAGCAGTGCACTTTCACCGGCGGCAGGGCCAGTTCTTCGGCGATCTGCGTATTGCGGATGTTCATGGCTTCGTCCAGCGTCTTGCCCTTGACCCACTCGGTCACGAGCGAGCTGGAGGCAATGGCCGAGCCACAGCCGTAGGTCTTGAAGCGCGCGTCTTCGATGACGCCGGCTTCGTTCACCTTGATCTGCAGCTTCATGACGTCGCCACAGGCAGGGGCGCCGACCATGCCGGTGCCCACCGAGTCGTCCGACTTGTCGAACGAACCGACGTTGCGCGGGTTTTCGTAGTGATCCAGGACTTTGGTGCTGTAAGACATGTTAGTTCTCCACGTATTCTTTGGCTCGGGCGCTCAGTGCGCGGCCCACTGCACGGTATTCAGATCGATGCCTTCCTTGGCCATTTCCCACAGCGGCGACATATCGCGCAGCTTGCCGACACGGCTCTTGAGCAGTTCGATGGTGTAGTCCACTTCCTGCTCGGTGGTGAAACGGCCCAGCGTGAAGCGGATCGAGCTGTGCGCCAGCTCGTCGTTGCGGCCCAGGGCGCGCAGCACGTAGGAAGGTTCCAGGCTGGCCGAGGTGCAGGCCGAACCGCTGGACACGGCCAGTTCCTTGATCGCCATGATCAGGGACTCGCCTTCGACATAATTGAAGCTGACGTTCAGGTTGTGCGGCACGCGCTGGTCCATGTCGCCGTTGAGGTAGACCTCTTCGATCTGCGACAGGCCGGCCCAGAGGCGATCACGCAGCATGCGGATGCGCTCGTTCTCGGTGCCCATTTCCTCGCGGGCCAGGCGGAAGGCTTCGCCCATGCCGACGATCTGGTGCGTGGCCAGCGTGCCCGAACGGAAACCACGTTCGTGGCCGCCGCCGTGCATCTGCGCCTCGATGCGCACGCGCGGCTTGCGGCGCACGTACAGCGCGCCGATGCCCTTGGGGCCGTAGGTCTTGTGCGCCGAGAACGACATCAGGTCGACCTTCAGCTTCTGCAGGTCGATCTCGACCTTGCCGGTGGCTTGCGCGGCGTCGACGTGGAAGATGATGCCCTTCTCGCGGCAGATCTCGCCCAGGGTTTCGATATCCTGGATGACGCCGATTTCGTTGTTCACCATCATCACGGACACCAGCACGGTGTCGGGACGCAGCGCCGCCTTGAAGACGTCCAGGTCGATCAGGCCGTTGTCCTTGACGTCCAGGTAGGTCACTTCGAACCCCTGGCGCTCGAGTTCACGACAGGTGTCGAGCACGGCCTTGTGCTCGGTCTTGACGGTGATGATGTGCTTGCCGCGTTCGGCGTAGAAGTTGGCGGCGCCCTTGATCGCCAGGTTGTCGGATTCGGTGGCGCCGGAGGTCCAGACGATCTCGCGCGGATCGGCGTTCACCAGCTTGGCGACTTCCTCGCGGGCACGCTCGACGGCGTCCTCGGACTCCCAGCCAAACGAGTGGCTGCGGGAAGCGGGATTGCCAAAGTTCTCGTACAGCCAGGGCACCATTTTCTCGACGACGCGCGGGTCGACGGGGGTGGTGGCCGAGTAGTCCAGATAGATCGGGCGGGTGGTCATTTCTACAACTCCTACTGCTTATACGGTGGCATTGGCCGCGACGGTGGTGGTCGGGGCATTGGCGGCGGTGTTGGCGCCGCCCACCCGATTCACGCGTACCGCGCACGCCTGGGCTTGATTGTTGGCTTCCTGCAATTGGCGCACGCGCTGCTGATCGACCAGATCCTGCAGCGACACCGAATCCAGGTAATCGACCATCTTGCGATTGAGCGTGGCCCAGAGTTCATGCGTCATGCACTTGCCAGGCTTGCCGTCGTTGCCGCTCGTACAGTCCCGCTTGCCGCCACAGCTGGTGGCGTCCAGCGGCTCGTCCACGGCGAAGATGATGTCGGCCACGGTCACGTTGCGCGCCAGGCGGGCGAGCGAGTAACCGCCGCCGGGGCCGCGCACGCTGTCCACGAGTTCGTGGCGACGCAGTTTCCCGAACAGCTGTTCCAGGTAGGAAAGCGAAATATTCTGACGCTGGCTGATGGCCGCAAGAGTGACCGGACCGCTATGCTGCCGCATAGCCAGATCGATCATGGCAGTCACGGCGAAACGCCCTTTGGTAGTTAGCCGCATGGTGAATTCCCTGTGATTCGGCAATGGCCGCCGGCGAATCCGGCGGTCAATACCCGAGTAATTGGCTCAAGTATAGCAAATTCCCGAGTAATTTGGTATGGCTCCCGGCTAGAAAAAACCGCGCTGTCGCGCGGTTCTTTTCACTGCCAATTCACCGGGAGCCCCACAGGGCGCCCCGGCGCACAGGAGACCTCAGGCCGCCTGGTATTGGGTAGCGCGCTTGCGGACCAGTTCGAGCACGCCCTGACAGGCGTCTTCGAGGTAGTCCAGCACCTTGCCGAAACCATCGGCGCCGCCATAGTAGGGATCGGGCACGGTGGCTTCTTCGAACTCGTTGGCAAAGCGCATCAGCAGCATCAACTTGTGCTGATAGGCCTTGGGGCACTGCTGCTGCATGGCGGACAGATTGTCCCAGTCCATGGCGAGGATGAGGTCGAAGTCGCGGAAGTCTTCCGCGGTGACCTGGCGGGCCTCGCAGTGCGTGATCTCGTAGCCGCGCTTGCGCGCTGCGGCCTGCGCCCGGGCATCAGGCGCCTCGCCGATGTGAAACGCGTGCGTGCCCGCGGAGTCGATGCGAACCACATCGCCCAAACCCGCGTCGTTCACCAAATGGCGAAACACGCCCTCTGCGCTCGGCGAGCGACAGATATTGCCCATGCAAACGAAAAGTACCTTGGTCATCATGGGAGTAAGTGTGCGGGAAAACCCGAGATAAGGCAAGCTTTTTTTGCGCTCAGGGACTCTCTTTCGCGGCGATGCATCCTCGAAAATTTACCCTATAAATCAAATAGTTAAACGCTATATTTAACTTCATCCCAGGGCCGCGAGCCGCTTCGGTTACGCAAATTCCGGGCCCCGCTTCTGCAACACTTGCCTCATCATCGCTTTCAGCAACCCGTCAGCGAAAAGACACATAAAGATACAGCTTTACCCTCATACCGCGCCGTCCAGCAGCACCCGCTGCTTCAAGGCAGTCAGGGCATCGCGAGCGGCCGCGGCCTGCTCGAATTCCAGGTTGCGGGCATGGTCCATCATCAGCTTTTCAAGCCGCTTGATTTCGCGCGCCAGCGCCTTCTCGTCCTTCAGCAATTCGGCCGGCACCGCCGCTTCCAGCGCATCGTGCTGCACCGGGGCCACGATACCGTCGATCAGCTCGCGCACCGCCTTCTGCACCCCGCGCGCGGTAATGCCGTGGTCGGCATTGAATTGCAACTGCTTGGCGCGGCGCCGGCTGGTCTCTTCCATGGCCCGCTGCATCGAATCCGTGATGCGGTCGGCATACAGGATGGCGTGGCCATTCAGGTTGCGGGCGGCCCGGCCGATGGTCTGGATCAGGCTGCGCTCGGAACGCAGGAAACCTTCCTTGTCGGCATCCAGGATGGCCACCAGCGACACTTCCGGGATGTCCAGGCCTTCACGCAGCAGGTTGATGCCCACCAGCACGTCGAACGTGCCCAGGCGCAGGTCGCGGATGATCTCCACCCGCTCGACCGTATCGATGTCAGAGTGCAGGTAGCGCACCCGCACGCCGTGCTCGGTCAGGAAGTCGGTCAGGTCCTCGGCCATGCGCTTGGTCAGCGTGGTGACCAGCACCCGCTCGCCCTGGCTGGTGCGCGCCTTGATCTGGCCCAGCAGGTCGTCGACCTGCGTGCGGGCCGGCAACACCTCGACGATCGGGTCGACCAGGCCGGTGGGACGCACCACCTGCTCGACCACATTGTCGGCATGCTCTTTTTCGTAGGCCGCCGGCGTGGCCGACACGAACACGCACTGGCGCATGCGGGCCTCGAACTCCTCCAGCTTGAGCGGGCGGTTGTCCAGCGCCGAGGGCAGCCGGAAACCATACTGCACCAGGGTTTCCTTGCGCGAGCGGTCGCCGCGGTACATGGCGCTGAGCTGGCCGATGGTGACGTGGCTTTCGTCGATGAACATCAGCGCGTCGGCGGGCAGGTAGTCGATCAGCGTGGGCGGCGGCTCGCCGGGCGCGGCGCCCGACAGATGGCGCGAGTAGTTCTCGATGCCCTTGCAGAACCCCAGTTCCTGCAGCATTTCCAGGTCGAAGCGGGTGCGCTGCTCCAGGCGCTGGGCTTCCACCAGGTGGCCGTCATCGACGAAGCGCTTGGTGCGCTCGCGCAGCTCTTCCTTGATGGTCTCGATGGCGCGCAGCACGGTGTCGCGCGGCGTCACGTAGTGCGAACCCGGATAGACGGTGAAGCGCGGCAGCTTCTGGCGAATACGGCCGGTCAGCGGATCGAACAGTTCGAGGCTTTCGATTTCGTCGTCGAACAGCGTCAGGCGCAGCGCCAGCTCGGCGCTTTCCGCGGGGAAGATGTCGATGGTTTCGCCGCGTACCCGGAACACGCCGCGGGTGAACTCGGCGTCGTTGCGGGTGTACTGCATGGCCACCAGCCGCGCCAGGATCTCGCGCCGCGAAATCTGGTCGCCGGCACGCAGGATCAGCACCATCGCGTGGTAGTCGCCGGGGTTGCCGATACCGTAGATGCACGACACGGTGCCCACGATGATGGTGTCGCGCCGTTCCAGCAGGCTCTTGGTGGCCGACAGCCGCATCTGCTCGATGTGTTCATTGATGGACGAATCCTTCTCGATGAACAGGTCGCGCGTCGGCACGTAGGCCTCGGGCTGGTAGTAGTCGTAGTACGAAACGAAGTACTCCACGGCGTTCTTGGGAAAGAACTCGCGCATTTCGGCGTACAGCTGCGCCGCCAGCGTCTTGTTGGGCGCCAGCACCAGCGCCGGCCGCCCGAGCTGGGCGATGACGTTGGCCATGGTGTAGGTCTTGCCCGAACCGGTCACGCCCAGCAGGGTCTGGTACATCAGGCCGTCCTGCACGCCCTGGATCAGTCCCTCTATTGCGCCCGGCTGGTCGCCGGCAGGCGGATAGGGTTGATACAGGTGGAATGGGCTGTCCGGGAAATCGACATACCCCGGGCCGGCCTCCGGAGCCGCCACGGCAGCGCCAGAGGGCCCATCGGTCGCCCCGTCGGTGACCGCGCCAACGGCTGCGGCACCCGCCGCGCTCGGGTCTATTGCGCTCTTAGGCATGCTAGACTGTTCCCAGGGTAAACCCCCCATTATCCACAGCACTTCCGACTGCGTCCACTCACCCTCAGCAGAGTCCCATGAGCACCCTTTTCGATTCCGTCGAACTCGCGCCGCGCGACCCCATTCTTGGCCTGAACGAACAATACAACGCGGACACCCGCCCCGGTAAAGTCAATCTGGGCGTGGGCGTGTACTACGACGACCAGGGCCGGATTCCCCTGCTGGGCGCCGTGCGCAAGGCGGAAATCGCCCGCATCGAGGCCGCCGCCGCCCGCGGCTACCTGCCGATCGAAGGCATCGCCGGCTACAACCAGGGCGCGCAAGCCCTGCTGATCGGCAAGGATTCCCCGCTGGCCGCCGCCGGCCGCGTCCTGACCACCCAGGCCCTGGGCGGCACCGGCGCGCTCAAGATCGGCGCCGACTTCCTGCGCCAGCTGCTGCCGACCTCGAAGGTCCTGATCAGCGACCCCAGCTGGGAAAACCACCGCGCGCTGTTCGAGCGCGCCGGTTTCGAAGTCGGCACCTACGCCTACTACGACGCGGCCACCCGCGGCCTGAACTTCGACGGCATGCTGGCCGCCCTGAAGGCCGCGCCGGCCAACACCGTGGTCGTGCTGCACGCCTGCTGCCACAACCCCACCGGTGTCGATCCCACCTTCGACCAATGGAAGCAGATCGCCGCGGTCGTCAAGGAAAACAAGCTGGTGCCGTTCCTGGACATCGCCTACCAGGGCTTCGGCGAAGGCCTGCATGAAGACGCCGCGGTCGTGCGCCTGTTCGCCGACCTCGACCTGACCATGTTCATCAGCTCGTCGTTCTCGAAGTCGTTCTCACTGTACGGCGAGCGCGTCGGCGCCCTGACCGTCGTGGCCGGCAGCAAGGACGAAGCCGCCCGCGTGCTGAGCCAGCTCAAGCGCGTCATCCGCACCAACTACTCCAACCCGCCCACCCACGGCGGCACGATCGTCTCCACGGTGCTGAACTCGCCCGAACTGTTCGCCATGTGGGAAGAGGAACTCGGCGCCATGCGCGACCGCATCCGCCTGATGCGCAAGCAGCTGGTCGAGAAGATCAAGGAACACGGCGGCAAGCAGGACTTCAGCTTCGTGCTGCAGCAGCGCGGCATGTTCTCGTACTCGGGCCTGACCTCGGCCCAGGTCGACCGCCTGCGCGAAGAGCACGGCGTCTATGCCGTCTCCAGCGGCCGCATCTGCGTGGCCGCGCTCAACAGCGGCAACATCGACCAGGTGGCCAAGGGCATCGCCGCGGTGCTCTAAGACTCAGCGCCAGCGTCACCCCCAAACGGGACCTTCGGGTCCCGTTTTCATTGCCTGTCACAAAACCATGCCCGATCAACGCTTGCTTTTTTGCGTTATGTCCCCCAGAATGCCGCTGTATATATGTACAGTCCGACACCCAACGGATCATCGCCATGGCCAGCAAACTCACTGATCGTCAACAGCAAATCCTGGACCTCATCCGGCAGACCGTCGCGCGCACCGGCTTTCCGCCCACCCGCGCCGAAATCGCCCAGGCCCTGGGATTTCGCTCGCCCAACGCGGCCGAAGACCATCTGAAGGCCCTGGCCCGCAAGGGCGCCATCGAACTCACGGCCGGCGCCTCGCGCGGCATCCGCCTGAAGGACAACTCCCCGACGCCATCCCAGGCGCCGTTGCCCCTGCCCGGCCTGGCGCAGCTGCTGCTGCCGCTGGTGGGCCGCGTGGCGGCCGGCAGCCCTATCCTGGCCACCGAACACGTCGAACGCGAGATCGGCGTCGATTCCAGCCTGTTCGCCCAGGCGCCGGACTACCTGCTCAAGGTGCGCGGCATGAGCATGCGCGACGCCGGCATCCTCGAAGGCGACCTGCTGGCCGTCAAGAAAGCGTCCGAGGCCCGCAACGGCCAGATCGTCGTGGCCCGGCTGGGCGACGACGTCACCGTCAAGCGCCTGCAGCGCCAGAACGGCCGCATCGAACTGCTGCCCGAGAATCCCGACTTCAACGTCATCGTGGTCGAGGCCGACCAGGAATTCGCGCTGGAAGGCATTGCCGTTGGACTGATCCGTCCGCACGCGCTGCACTGATCCTTCCGCCCCAACCTGGCGCCCGCCCGACGGCCGCGTCAAAAATAAACCCCGCGCAAGCGGGGTTTATTTTTGACGCGCCCCTCGCGGGGCGCCGTGGGCCGGACATCAGTGCTTGAGCACCGGATCCGTGGAACCCGGTTCGGCCGGCTTGGCGACCAGCGGTTCCTTGACCGCTTCGTCTTCAGCCAGCGGCTCCGGCAGGCGTTCCAGGGCCAGCTCCAACACCTTGTCGATCCAGCGGACCGGCACGATCTCGAGATGGTTCTTGACGTTGTCCGGGATCTCCGCCAAATCCTTGACGTTTTCTTCCGGGATCAAGACCGTCTTGATGCCACCGCGGTGGGCGGCCAGCAGCTTTTCCTTCAGGCCGCCGATCGGCAGGACTTCGCCACGCAGCGTGATCTCGCCGGTCATGGCAACGTCGGCGCGCACCGGGATGCGCGACAGGGCCGACACCATGGCCGTGGTGATCGCGATACCGGCGGACGGACCGTCCTTGGGGGTCGCGCCTTCCGGCACGTGCACGTGCATGTCGTGCTTCTCGAACACGCTGTCGGCAAAGCCCAGGCGACGCGCCCGCGAGCGCACCACGGTGCGGGCCGCCTCGACCGATTCCTTCATCACGTCGCCCAGCGAACCGGTGCGTTGGATCACGCCCTTGCCGGGCATGTCCGCCACTTCGATCGTGAGCAGGTCGCCACCGACTTCCGTCCAGGCCAGGCCGGTCACCTGACCGATCTGGTTTTCCTTTTCGGCCATGCCGAAGGTGTAGCGGCGCACGCCGAGGTAGTCGCTGAGGTTCTCGCCCGTGACGTTGACCGGCTTGAGTTCGAAGGTCTTGCCTTCGGCCTTGGCGCGGTCGCTCTGGGTCAGCAGCTGCTTGATCACCTTGCGGCAGATCTTGCCCACTTCGCGTTCGAGCGCACGCACGCCGGCTTCGCGGGTGTAGTAACGCACGATGTCGCGCAGCGCGCTGTCGTCGACGGTCAGCTCGGTATCCTTGACGCCGTTGTTCTTCATCAGCTTGGGCAGCAGATGGTCGCGGGCGATGTGGATCTTTTCTTCCTCGGTGTAGCCGGACAGGCGGATCACTTCCATCCGGTCCAGCAGGGCCGGCGGAATGTTCAGCGTGTTGCTGGTGGCCACGAACATGACGTCCGACAGGTCGAAGTCGACTTCGATGTAGTGGTCCTGGAACGTGTGGTTCTGTTCCGGGTCCAGCACTTCGAGCAGCGCCGACGAGGGATCGCCGCGAAAATCCATGCCCAGCTTGTCGATTTCATCGAGCAGGAACAGGGGATTGCGCACGCCGACCTTCGACATGTTCTGGACGATCTTGCCGGGCATCGAGCCGATGTACGTACGACGGTGGCCGCGGATCTCGGCTTCGTCACGCACGCCGCCCAGGGCCATGCGCACGAACTTGCGGTTCGTGGCCTTGGCGATGGACTGGCCCAGCGAGGTCTTGCCGACCCCCGGAGGACCGACCAGGCACAGGATCGGCGCCTTGACCTTGTCCACGCGCTGCTGCACGGCGAGGTATTCGAGGATGCGTTCCTTCACCTTCTCCAGGCCGTAGTGGTCGTTGTCGAGCACCGTCTCGGCATTGGAGATGGAATTGTTGATCTTGCTCTTCTTCCTCCAGGGGAGATTGATGAGCGTATCGATGTAGTTGCGCACCACGGTGGCTTCGGCCGACATGGGCGACATGAGCTTGAGCTTCTTGAGCTCGGCATCGGCCTTCTTGCGCGCCTCCTTGGGCATGTGCGCGGCGATGATCTTCTTTTCGAGCTCCTCGATGTCGGCGCCCTCTTCGCCTTCGCCCAACTCCTTCTGAATGGCCTTGACCTGCTCATTCAGATAGTAGTCGCGCTGGCTCTTTTCCATCTGCTTCTTCACGCGGCCGCGGATCCGCTTTTCGACCTGGAGAATGTCGATTTCGGTTTCCAGCTGCGTGAGCAGGCCTTCGAGGCGCTCGGAGGTGCCGACGATCTCGAGCATCTTCTGCTTCTGCTCGAGTTTCAGCGGAAGATGCGCGGCGATCGTGTCGGCCAGGCGGCCGGCGTCATCGATGCCGGCGAGCGAGGTCAGGATCTCCGGGGGGATCTTCTTGTTGAGTTTTACGTATTGCTCGAACTGGGCGACGATCGCGCGGCGCAGGGCCTCGGTCTCGGAGCCCTGGACGGCGTCCGGCTCGATCGGGGTGACCTGGCAGGTGAAGTGCGAATCGGCGTCTTCGATGCTGTTGATGCGGGCGCGCTGGGTGCCCTCGACCAGCACCTTGACGGTGCCGTCGGGCAGCTTGAGCATCTGCAGGATGCCGGCGACGCAGCCGATCTCGTAGACGTCTTCGGGAGTGGGATCATCCTTGCCGGCGGATTTTTGGGCCACCAGCATGATGCTCTTGCCCGCTTCCATCGCAACCTCGAGCGCGCGGATGGAGCGCGGACGGCCGACGAACAGCGGGATGACCATGTGCGGGAACACCACGACGTCGCGCAGCGGCAGCAGGGGAAGGTCGATCGGGTCGGAAGGCAGGGTCTGGCTGGCAGACATAGGAGGTTCCTCGGTATGACTCGGCGTATCGGGGACAGGATGACCGGGTATACCCGGACAGCCCCGTCAGTTACGTCTGTTATGGGAACAATAGCCGAAAATTCAAGATCCCGGCGGCCCGATAAACAAAATGGAAAAAAAATCGGCGGCCGCCATCCCGTTATATTGGACGCACCCTGGGAGTGTGCGTTCAATCAGGCGCCGGAGACAAAAAAACCCGTTACGGAAACGGGTTTTTTTGAAATATCCGTCAGGCCGCGGCGTCGCGGACTTCTCCGCGCTCGGGCTTTTCGGCCGTCCCTTCCTCGTCGGCGTAGATCAGCAGGGGCTTGCCCTCGCCTTCGATCGCGCCTTCGTCGAGCACCACACGCTTGACGTTGCCTTGCGACGGCAGGTCATACATGGTGTCGAGCAGGGCCTGCTCGATGATGGAACGCAGGCCGCGGGCGCCGGTCTTGCGCTTGAGCGCCTTGCGGGCGATGGCCTTGAGCGCGGCGGGCCGCACGTCCAGCTCGGCGCCTTCCATGGCGAACAGCTTCTGGAATTGCTTGAGCAGGGCGTTCTTGGGCTCGGTGAGGATCTGCACCAGGGCAGCTTCATCGAGTTCGTCCAGCGTGGCGACCACGGGCAGGCGGCCGACCAGCTCGGGGATCAGGCCGAACTTGATCAGGTCTTCGGGCTCGACTTCGGAGAACAGCTCGCCGACGCCGCGCTCGGACTTGGCGCGCACGGAGGCGGAGAAGCCGATGCCGGACTTTTCGGTGCGGTCGCGGATGACCTTTTCCAGCCCGTCGAAGGCGCCGCCGACGATGAACAGGATGTTGGTCGTGTCGACCTGGACGAAGTCCTGGTTGGGGTGCTTGCGCCCGCCTTGCGGCGGCACCGAGGCCACCGTGCCTTCGATCAGCTTGAGCAGGGCCTGCTGCACGCCCTCGCCCGACACGTCGCGGGTGATGGACGGGTTGTCGGACTTGCGGGAAATCTTGTCGATTTCGTCGATGTAGATGATGGCGCGCTGCGCCTTCTCGACTTCGTAGTTGCAGTTCTGCAGCAACTTCTGAATGATGTTCTCGACGTCTTCACCGACGTAACCGGCTTCGGTCAGCGTGGTGGCGTCGGCCATGACGAACGGCACATTCAGCATGCGCGCGAGCGTCTGCGCCAGCAACGTCTTGCCCGACCCGGTGGGGCCGATCAGCATGATGTTGCTCTTGGACAACTCGACTTCGTCGCCCTTGATCTCGCCGTGGCGGATGCGCTTGTAGTGGTTGTAGACGGCCACTGCCAGCATGCGCTTGGGCGAGGTCTGCCCGATCACGTACTGGTCGAGGAACGTCTTGATTTCAGCCGGAGTGGGCAGTTCGGAACGAATCGCCGCGCGCGCGGTCGCCTGCGCTTCCTCGCGGATGATGTCGTTGCACAGGTCTATGCATTCATCGCAGATGAATACCGACGGGCCCGCGATCAGCTTGCGGACTTCGTGCTGGCTTTTATTGCAAAACGAGCAATGCAGCACTTTTGCGTCTGCCGATCCCTTTTTTTCAGGCATATGTAGTCGTATCTCAGGTAAAGAAGCGCCGGACCGGGTAAAGGGCCCGGCGCCTGCGCTTACTCAAACAAGGCGGCAGCGGATGGGACTCAGCCGGGAAGTCAGCCTTCCGAGCGGGAGGTCATCACCTTGTCCACCAGTCCATACGATACCGCATCTTCGGCGGACATGAAGTTGTCACGTTCCGTGTCCAGGGCGATGCGGTCGATCGACTGGCCGGTATTGTCGGCCAGGATGCGATTGAGACGCTCGCGCAGGTCCAGGATCTCGCGAGCCTGGATCTGGATGTCGGAGGCCTGCCCCTGGGCGCCGCCCGAGGGCTGGTGGATCATGATGCGCGAGTTGGGCAGGGTGAAACGCTTGCCCTTCTTGCCAGCCGCCAGCAGGAAGGCGCCCATGCTGGCCGCCAGGCCGGTGCACAGGGTCGACACGTCCGGCTTGACGAACTGCATGGTGTCGTAGATGGCCATGCCCGCGTACACCGACCCGCCGGGCGAGTTGATGTACAGGGAAATGTCCTTGTCAGGATTCTCCGATTCCAGGAACAGCAACTGGGCCACGACCAGGTTGGCCGTCGCGTCGTTGACCGGGCCCACCAGGAAGATGAGCCGCTCGCGGAGCAGGCGCGAATAGATGTCGTAGGCGCGTTCGCCGCGCCCCGACTGCTCGATCACCATGGGAATGTAGCCCAGGCCGGTGGGGGTCACCGACGACCCGCCATTCATTGCCGCATAGAAATCGGTGAATCTCTGCATAGTGTTACGCCATCCCCATCAACTGATCGAAAGGCACCTTTTCGTCGGTGACCTTGGCCTTTTCCAGAACGTGCGCGACGACGTTGTCTTCGAGCACGATCGCCTCGATTTCAGCACGACGCTGGCGGTCGGCCAGGTAATAGCTGACAACCTGGGCGGGTTGTTCGTAGTTTTCCGCGAATTCCTCGATGCGGGCGCGGACCTGTTCCGGCTTGGCCTGCAGCTGGGCTTGCTTGACCAGTTCGGACACCAGCAGGCCCAGGCGCACGCGGCGCTCGGATTCGGTCGAGAAGGCCTCGGCCGGGATCGGCACGGACTCGGCGTTCGGCACGCCACGCTGCTTGAGCTCTTCGCGGGCGGCGGCGATGCGGCTTTGCACGTCGTTGTCGACCAGCGCCTTCGGCACGTCGAACTTGCCGGCTTCGACCAGGGCGTCCATCACGCTGGCCTTGGTGCGGCCTTGCGAGCGCACCTTGACTTCGCGTTCGATGTTGCTGCGGATGTCGGCCTTGAGCTTTTCGATGTCGCCTTCGGCCTGGCCGAGCGACTTGGCGAATTCGGCGTTCAGTTCGGGCAGGACGCCTTCGGCCACTTCCTTGACGGTGATGGTGAATTCGGCGGTCTTGCCGGCGACTTCCTTGCCTTGGTAGTCATCGGGGAACTTGAGCGGGAAGACCTTGCTTTCGCCAGCCTTCAGGCCGCGGGCAGCTTCTTCGAATTCCGGCAGCATGCGGCCCTGGCCGAGCACGAAGGGGAAGTCTTCGGCCTTGCCGCCGTCGAACGGCACGCCGTCGATGGTGCCGGCGAAGTCCAGCGTGACGCGGTCGCCGTCTTGCGAGGCGCGGCCTTCACGGGCTTCGAACGTGGCGCGCTGCTTGCGCAGGACGTCCAGGGTCTGCTGCACTTCGGCGTCGGTGACCGCGGTTTCATAGCGGGTCACGGCCAGGGCCGACAGGTCCGGCACGGCGACTTCGGGGTAGACCTCGAACGTGGCGGTGAAGGCCAGCGTGTCTTCGCCGACGCCTTCCGTCTTGGGTTCCAGGTTCGGGGCGCCGGCGACGCGCAGCTTGGCGCCGTCGACGGCTTGTTCGAATGCACGGCCGACCTGGCTGTTGATCACGTCGTAGCGGATGCCGGGGCCATGGCTGCGCTCGAGCATGGCGAGCGGCGCCTTGCCGGGACGAAAGCCAGGGACCTTGGCGGTGCGGGCCACGCGCTTCAACTGCGCCTGGACTTCCTTTTCGACGTCGGCCACCGAGACGGCCAGATCAACACGGCGCTCGAGGCCGGAGAGGGTTTCAACCACAGGCTGCATTAAAAGACCTATTTTCCGAAAGATATGAGATGACGGGCGGATAAACGCGGCATTTTACCGGAAACTTCCGGACCCCTGACGCAAAGGGGCGCGAGCACCCGGATAAGCCCGGATGCTCGCGCCCCGTTTTCCACCCGGAAAGGGCGGCAAATTGCCCGCCAGGGCGCTTTACTTGGCCTTGGCGATGCGATCTTCGATGTGCTGCGCGCGCTTGGCCGAGGACGGGTGCGAGCTCATCATATCGCTCTTGCCGCCGTCCAGCTCGGCCAACTTCTGGAACGCCGTCACCAGGCCGCGGGTGTTCAGCTTCTTGGCCTGCAGCTGGTCGAACGAGTAGTCGTCGGCGGCGCTTTCCTGCGACTGCGAGAACTGCGCGTTGATGAACTTCTCGGTCAGGTCGCCCAGCTGCGACGAGTTCAGGGCGGCGACCGTGGCGCCACCGGCGGCGCCGGCGGCATCGCGCGCGGCCGAGACCGTGTAGGCGGTCTGCATGGCCTTCTTGCTGTGGCCCAGCGCCACGTGGCCGATTTCATGGCCGACCACGCCCAGCACTTCGTCGTCGGTCATCATGTCCATCAGGCCGCTGTAGACGCGGATGCAGCCGTTGGCCATGGCCCAGGCGTTGACGTCCTTGGTGATGTAGACCTTGTAGTTGGCCTTCTGGCCGTTGACGGTGCCGCCCAGCTGCTTGGCGATCTTCTGCAGGCGCACGTCATACTTGCTGCCCGGCGCGGCGATCTTTTCCTGCGAATCGCTCTGCGCGCAAGCCTTGTCGGACAAAGTCTTGATTTCGGCATCGCTCAGGGTGGCGGCCTGCACCACCTTGCTGCCGGCGCCCACCAGTCCCCCGATATCGAGGGCATGCGACGCGGAGTAAGGGGCGAGAGCAACGGCCAGCGCGGCAACGGTGTAGCGGATCTTCATGAAAAAAACTCCTCTTGACTGACTCGGGTGCGAGTGAGGCCGCAATTCTATATACGCCCAAAGCTCTCAAACCGTTTCGCCACAGAGTTTCGCAAATGCGAACTTCACTTACACAAAAGGCATGCAAAAGACTCCTTACCGTGGTAAGTACCGCGCCTGCGACGTCAAACCGTCATCAAAAACAAATACCGGCGCAGGCCGGCGTTGTTAGAATTGCCGCCGCAGTTTTTTCCGCACTTCCTCATAACGGCTCGCAACCACCATGACCCCCAACACCCCTCCCCGCCTGGGCCTGCTGCCCAGCCTGATTTTCAGCTCGCGCTGGCTGCAACTGCCGCTTTATCTGGGACTGATCGTCGCCCAGGGCGTTTACGTGATGCTGTTCCTGAAGGAACTGTGGCACCTGCTGACGCATGCCACCAGCTTCGGTGAAATGGAGATCATGCTGCTGGTGCTGGGCCTGATCGACGTGGTGATGATATCGAACCTGCTGGTCATGGTGATCGTGGGCGGCTACGAGACCTTCGTGTCGCGCCTGCGCCTGCAAGGCCATCCGGACCAGCCGGAATGGCTCAGCCACGTCAACGCCAGCGTCCTCAAGGTCAAGCTGGCCATGGCGATCATCGGCATCTCCTCGATCCACCTGCTGCGCACCTTCATCGAGGCCGGCACGCTGGGCACGCCCAATGCGCGCTTCTCGGAGGCGGGCGTGATGTGGCAGACCATCATCCACGCGCTGTTCATCCTGTCCGCGCTGGGCATCGCCCTGGTCGACAAACTGTCGACGCCCTCGCATCCCAAGCATTGAGCGCCCGGCGCGCGCCGCAGCAAAAAGAAAAGCCCCGACACTCGCGTGCGGGGCTTTTTTCATTGTGGCGCGCCGCCAGGGGCGCGCCACGGACCTGGACTCAGGCGGCCACCTTGATGTTCTTGGCGCTCGGGCCCTTGGGGCCGGTACCGACCTCGAACGTGACCCGTTGGTTTTCCTGCAGCGACTTGTAGCCTTCGCTGCGGATTTCCGAGTAGTGGGCGAACAGATCCTTGCTGCCGTCGTCGGGCATGATGAAGCCATACCCTTTTTCGGCGTTGAACCACTTGACGATGCCGGTTGCCATGGAATTTCCTCGAACCTAAAGAAGCGATTGCTCGCGGGGCGCCAGATGATCAAGGATGGGAGAGGAAAGCAACGCAGCACCACTGACCGCGACAAGTTGAACGCAGACCGCGTCTCTTGAAAATCTCGCTGGACCCAGTGTATTGGCGAACCTCGAAAAACGTCAAATAAACGATCATCGCAAGCGTCGCGCCCTGCCCGCGGCGAGGCCGCGATCGCTTTTTTTCAACTCGCCATGCGTCGATACAGGCGGATACGCTCGCGCGCAAGGCATGCCGCGCCGCCCCCCTGCCTCATCCGGCAAAGCCGCCGGCGTCCAGGAACTCCTGCTCGGGCTGCGTCGTCTGCCGGCCCAGCGCGGCGTTGCGATGGGGGAAGCGGCCGAAGCGCTTGATGATGTCGCGATGCAGGACGGCCCAGCGCACCGCGTCGGCGCCCAGGGGTTCCATCAGCGCCACCGCCCGGTTCTGCGCGGCGACGGTTTCCGCATGCTCGAAGGGCATATAGAAAAACTGGCGCAGCGCCGGATCGACGGCCAGGTCGTGGCCGGCGGCAATGGCGCGCTCGGCGAACACCAGCGCCAGCGGATCGGTGGCGAACATGTGCGCGGTGCCACGGTATGCGTTGCGAGGATACTGGTCCAGCAGGATCATCAACGCCAGCGCCCCCTCGGGCTCGTCCATCCAGGCATCGAGCTGGCGAGCCGCGGCGGCCATGTGGGCCGGGCCGCAATGCTGGCGGAAGCGCTCATCGAAGGCCGCGTCCTTGGTGAACCACTGCTGCGGCCCGGCGTCGCGCCAGAACGCCACGATGTCCGCCGCGCGCAGGGAAACAGGTTCTTGGCCAGGTTGGGTCATGGAGATCATCCTCGATCGATTGCGGGTGCGGGGTGCGGGTCCGCCGCCTGGCGGGCGGAAGGACGGGGAACTGGCGCAAGGATACCGCGAGCCAGGAACACTGGCAGCGACTGCGGCGGCCCCGCCAAGAGGCCACAGGCGCCGCCGGACAGCAAAAGGGCTCCCCGATGGGGAGCCCAGATGCAAAAAAGCCCCCGAAGGGGCTTTTCCGAAAAGTCAGAGCCTTACAGGACCTGAATCTTCGTGGCTTGCGGGCCCTTGGGGCCATTGGCCGTCACAAAGCTGACGCGCTGGTTCTCTTCCAGAGACTTGAAGCCCGAGCCCTGAATTTCGGAGAAGTGAGCGAACAGATCCTTACCACCCGCTTCCGGGGTGATGAAGCCATAGCCTTTTTCCGAATTGAACCACTTAACGACGCCGGTTTCCATACTGTATTTCCTAGAGATAATGGGCAAATGCCCGGAGGTCACGAATCAATCAAGGAGGGGACAGTAGAACAATAACGCTGAGCCGGAAAAGGCACGGCACTGAACGAAAATCGCAACGCTTGTGATCGTGTGCCGACACTATCGTTATGTTCCCCTCACAAGTCAACATAATCCTAAAAAATACGTGCCAATAATGCAACAAAGAGAAACTGCGAACAAAATTTACACGTTTTCATAGGCAAAAAGAAGGCCTGCATAGGTGTAAACACCCACGCATCATAAAAAAACAATCAAGGCTTATATAAATGCCATCAAAGGGCGTCGCTCACACATACGCCGTTTGGATGGCACTTTGGTTTGCCGTCAGGCTTACTCTTCGATAGGTAAACCCAACAGATCGAGCGCCGCGTTGAAAGCTTCGGGGCCCGAGCAAAGGAAAACCGCCACGTCGCCGGGATTCATATTCTCCAGGACCTGGTCGATTTGGTCTTGCGCATTATCAACATTGTCGACACCAGCGGCGTGAATGTCCGCGCCGGCTTCGACTTTCTCGCGGGGCACGAGGTCGGCGATCGCCTCCAGATCGTCCATGCCGGTCACGACATAGGCGCTGATGCTCTCGCCATCCAGCGTTGTGTGCAGCTCAACGCCGCCCGCCACGTCGGCAACATGCCGACTCAGTATTTCCATGATCACTCTTCCTAGACTTGCGGGCCGGGCCCGCCTGGGCGCGCCCGCACGGGTGCGCACACGCCCAGGCGCGACTATAACAGCCTTATGCTAAGGCTTCCTGACAGCCGGTCCCAAAGAGCGGCGGGCGGCGCCGGAGGTGGCCGCCACGCTGCGGCTGCGCACGCCGGCGGCGGCCAGCGCGGCCAGCAGCGGCTTCTGCGCATCCAGGAAGGCGGCCTTCTCGTCGTCCGCCAACTTGCACAGGAACATCTGCGCCAGCAACTGCGTGCGGCGAGCCTTGCGATTGTCGGCCTCCTGGGCCAGCCAGGCGGCCACCCAGTCGGCGGCCGCCTGCGCGTCGCCCTGGTGCTTGACGTGCCCCAGCAGGTCGAACACGGTGACGCCGGCGATGGCGCCGTCCTCGGCGCGCGTCAGGAAGAGCTTGGCGGCCTGGCCGCTGTAGCCCGGGACCAGGGCAATGCAATCGCGCTCGGCGGGTTTCTTCATGGGTACTGCCTGTATCGGTTATCGGTAACCCTGCAATGTAACCCGCGCCCGCCGCTGTCGCGTGGGCGCCACGGAACTCTGCTATCGTCGGCCTGTTTTTCCCCAACTCTACGGCGGACATCATGCAACGCGATTTCGATCTGGTCGTCACCATCCTGGGAGCCCTGCGCGACGCGCCGGGCCCCAACCTGAGCACCCATGACATCAAGGAAGCGGCCCTGGCCCACGAACAAGGCCTGCAGTTGGTCGCGCACCACCTCGACCTGCTGGCCGACGCGGGCCTGGTCAAGCAGGTCAGCGAAACGGCGGCGACCGCCGGCGATACCCGCTGGCGCATCACCTGGAAGGGTTACGACGCGCTGGAACAGGACGAAGAAGACGACGACGAGGATTTCGACGCCGAGGAATGAGGCGCGCCCCGGCCCTTGCGACGCGGCCGGCGGGCGTGTCATCGCGCCCCGCCGGCGGCCCGGCGGCCACGCCCGGCCAGGTTCCGGAACGGCTCAGTGGCGCCGCAGGATGCGCCGCGTCAACAATGCGGCCGCGGCGCCGATCACCAGACTGAACATGAAGGCGGCAACCGCGAGCATCGCCGCCTGATCGCCGAAACCGGCAGATCGCGACAACACCACCACCACGGCGCAGACCGCCGCGGCCCATACCACCACGCCCGCGAGCACGCGGCCCGGTGTGCGCAACCGGCCGCACAGCGACCCACCCACGAGCGCCGCGGCCACCATGGCGGCCATGGACCAGAACAGATATTCGTAGTGCATGCGGACGGACTCCCCTGCGGTATTGAGGCGAGCGCATTATAGGCGGGCGCGCCGCCCATCTGTCCCCGAGATCCAGGACGTCAGCCGCGCCGGCGCCCGCCTCAGGCCTGCGGCGCGACCGCGACGGCGCTGATTTCCACCAGCGCCCCATAGTGCAATTCCCGTGTCGGCACGATGGCGCGAGCGGGGCGGTGATCGCCGAAGCTGCGTTCGTAGACGCCGTTCACCTCGTTCCACATGCCAACGTCCGGGATGTACACCGTGACATTGACCACCGCGGACATCGATGTCCCCGCGGCTTGCAGAATGGCCGCCAGGCTGCGCAGCGCGGCCTCGGTCTGCGCGGCCACGCCTTGCGCGAGGCGTGGCGGCTCGCCGGGCTGGACGGGCGGCAGGAAACCCAACTGCCCGGAAACGAAGACAAAGCCATTGGCGCGCACGGCCTGCGAATAGTGACCGGCCGGCGGCGTTGCATGGGGGGTGGATATGATGTCCATCTCGACTCCTGGAGGCTGCGGCCGGGCTACCAGCCGCGGAAACGTTGCCATTGCGCCACGACCTGGCGATCGCCGCTACGCACCACGGCGTAGGCGTCATGCTGGGCGCAGGTGGCGCAGGCGTGGTTCGGCACGATCCGCAGCCGGGTGCCCAGCGGCAGATCGGGCAAGGTGGCGCCGCTGCCCGCGCGCAGCTTGATGATGCCCTGCTCCTGGTTGGTCTCGGCCAGCAGCAGGTCGGGATAGACCTGGCCATCCGCGTCGCACACCAGCCCGTACAACTGGTCCACCGGCTGCCGGGCCGTCCCGCGATCGCGCGACATGGCCATCCAGCCGGCATCGACCAGGATCCAGCCCTTGTCGGGCTGGTGGCCGATCACCGTGGTCAGCACGCTCGCGGCGATGTCGTCCACGGCGCACACGCCCAGTCCCGCCATGACGAGGTCGAAAAACACGTAGACGCCGGCGCGCACTTCGGTCACGCCCTCCAGGTTGCGGGCGAAATGGGCGGTGGGCGTGGAGCCCACGCTGACCACCGGGCACGGCAGGCCGGCGGCGCGAATCGTTTCGGCGCAGCCGACGGCGGCCAGGCGTTCCTGCTCGGCCATGTCGGCGATCGCCTCCACGCTGCGGCAGCCATAGGACTCGCCGGCATGGGTCATGACGCCGCGCAGGCACCCGGCGGCATGCAGTGTTCGCGCGATTTCCAGCAACTGTCCGGCCTGGCCCGGCTGCACCCCGGCGCGGTGGCCATCGCAATCGATTTCGATCAGCGCCGGAATCGCGGCGTCCTCTTGGAGGGCGCGCGCGGCCACGGCCTGCGCCGCCTCGACGCTGTCGACCACGACGGTCAGGTCGACGCCACCACGCCGCAGCGCCAATACGCGTTCGAGCTTGGCGGGCGCCACGCCCACGGCATACAGCAGGTCGGTCACGCCCGCCGCCGCGAACTGCTCGGCCTCCTGCAGCGTCGACACCGCCGCCGGCCCTTCGGGCCGCGCCATGACGCGACGCGCGACCTCGATCGATTTGGGCGTCTTCAGGTGCGGACGCAGCTGCACCCCATGGCCGGCCATCAGGCGGTTCAGGCGCTCGATGTTGCGTGTCATGCGGGTTTCGTCCAGCAGCAGGCAGGGCGTATCCAGCGTATCCAGGGTGACGGAGGCAGTGGTCATGGCGATATCGGTGAAACTGAAACGGGCGCGCGGGAAGGAATGCAACGCGGATGGCGCCCGGGTATCCGTCCGCAGGTTCGCAGTATGGCGCGCCAGGGCGCTTGCGTGTTTAATCAATGCTTAATCAATCATTAAGGCGATTCTGAATGATCACCACGGATGACCTGCGCTTTTTCCTGAGCCTGGCCGCCACCAGCTCGTTGGCGCAAGCGGCGCGCGCGCTCGACGTGACGCCGCCCGCCGTGACCCAGCGCTTGCATGCGTTGGAAAAACGCCTGGGCGTGCGCCTGGTCAATCGTTCCGGGCGCGGCACCGCGTTGACCGACGAGGGCCGCCTGCTGGCGCTGCGCGCCGGGCAGATCTGCGGGGAACTGAACGAGCTGGCCGATGAGCTGGCGGGGCGGCGCGGCGTGGTGGCCGGCCATCTGCGCGTTGTCGCGCCGCTGGGATTCGGCCAGCGGTACGTGGCGGGACTGGTGGCGGAGTTTCGCCAGCACAGCGACAACGTGACCGCCAGCCTGGTGCTGTCCGACGGTCCGCCGCGGCTGGCAAACGATGACTGGGACGTCATGGTTCACATCGGCGAGCTGCGCGATTCCACGCTGGTGGCGTATCCCCTGGCGCCGAACCGGCGCATCCTGTGCGCGTCGCCCGCATACCTGGCTCGCCACGGGGCGCCCGCCAAGCCCGAAGACCTGCGCGACCACGACTGCATCGCGTTGCGTGAAAACGAAGAGGACGTGACGCTGTGGCGCTTCAAGCGCGGTCGCGGCCCGGTGGTGGGCGTGCGCATTGCCCCCGTGCTGTCGAGCAATACCGGGGCCACGGCGGTGGCCTGGGCGCTGGCGGGGCATGGCATCGTGGCGCGATCGGAATGGGATGTGGCCGAGCACGTGAAGCGCCGCGCGCTGGTGCCGTTGCTGCCGGGCTGGAGCCTGCCCGAGGCGAATGTGGTGGCGCTGGTGAAATCACGCCAGGACCTGCCCGCGCGCACCGCGGGCTTTCTGGCCCACCTGCGCGAAGCCTTTGCGGCCACGCCATGGCGCGACAAGGGCCAGGCGTAGCGGTGCGAGGAAGGGGAGCCAGCGGGAGGCGTGTTCATCCGACGCGGCGCCGGAAAGTCGGTGGACTCTGCAAAGCCGTGCCTGCCGGCGCGAGCCGGATGAACGTTCGCAGGATGCCAGATCGCGGGACGCCCGGGGCAGGCGCTTCCGATAAATCGGACTCCTCGATCCCCCCGCCACAATCAGTCGAGCATGGCTTCCGCTTCGATCTCGACCAGCCACTCCGGCAACGACAGGCCGCTGACGATGATCCAGGACGAGGGTGGCGGATCGTTCGGGAAGCGGTCGCGCAGCACTTGCGCGATCGACTCCTGGTCCTCGCGCGCCGTTTCGCAGATGTAGATGCGCAGCATGATGACCTGCGCCAGTGTGCCGCCGGCCGCCGCCAGCACGCGTTCGATATTGTCGATCGCCGCGTCGGCCTGTTCGCGCAGCCCTGGGCTGACCGTGCGCTCCTGCGCATCGACGCCGACCTGGCCCGACAGCAGCATGCGGCGCTGGCCGGTCACGATCACGGCCTGGCTGAAGCCATATTGCACCGTATTGAAGACAGTATCGGGATTGACGACGGTTCGGGACATGTGGATTCTCCTGGTGGGCGGCGCGCCCCGCAGCGCGGCGCTTGCGCCATTCTAGAGGCGCCCGCCATCAGGCGGCCGCGGGCGCGGGCCGCGCGCCACGCGCCGCGTACACGGCCACCAGCAACACCACCGCGCCCGCGCCGACCGCGGTCCAGAAGCCCGCGCCGACGCCATGATGATCCACGATCCAGCCCGCCAGCGCGGCGCCAGCCGCGACGCCCGCGCCCAGGCCCGTCACCAGCCAGGTCAATCCCTCGGTGAGACGGCGGCCCGGCACGGTGCTCTCCACCAAGGCCATGGCGATGATCATGGTCGGCGCGAACGACAGCCCAGCCAGCAAAACGCCCAGGGACAGCGTGAGCAGGTCGCCGACCCACAGCAGCGGCAAAGTGGTGAAGGCGGTCACGCTGGCGGCCACGGCCAGCAACCGCGCCAGCGGCGTCTGGAACTTGAGCACGCCGAACGCCAGGCCGGCGACGCACGATCCCAGCGCGTAGGCCGACAGCACCATGCTGGCCCCGGCCGGCAGGCCCTGCTGGCGCGCGAAGGCCACGCTCATCACGTCGATGGTGCCGACGATGACCCCCATGGCGGCCATCATCGCGGTCAGTTGTCGCATCAGCGGCACGCCCAGCACCGAGGACTCACGGCCCGCTTCGCGCGGCTGCACCGCCGGCGCGGTGGCACGCTGCAACACGAAGGCGGTGACGCCCAGGCCCAGCAGCAGCGCCGCGCCGAGCGGGCCGGCTTCGGGGAAGAGGATGACGCACAGACCCACGGCCAGCGGCGGGCCGATGATGAAGCTCAATTCGTCCAGCACCGATTCGAGCGCATAGGCGGTGCGCAGTTGCGGCCGGTCGCGATAGATCTCGGTCCAGCGGGCCCGCGCCATGGCCGGCATGCTGGGCAGGCTGCCCGCCAGCGCAGCGAACACGAACAGGGTCCAGTCGGGCGCCTGCAGGCGCACGCAGGCGGCCAGGCCGATCAGCCCCGCCACGCTGGCGCCCGCCGCCAGCGGCAGCACCCTGCCCTGCCCGTGGCGATCCACCAGGCGTGAAATGCGCGGCGCGAGCAGCGCCGTGGCCAGGGCGAAGGTGGCCGCGACCGCGCCCGCCAGGGTGTAGGCGCCCCGCACTTGCGACAGCATGGTGATGATGCCGATGCCGATCATCGGCAGCGCCAGCCGCGCCACGGCGCACGCGGCGACAAAACCGGCGGCGCCGGGCGCCAGGAACAATTCGCGATAAGGATTGGACACCCGGAACCTCTGGGATGTTGCGGGCCGGCGACAGCCAGCCGGACAAATTTACATACGTGACGTATGTGAGATGGTATTCACATGCATGGCGCATGTCAATTAACATACGACCCGTATGTCATTGGAGCCAGCCATGTCGCGATCGCGCGCCGAGATGATCGAGGAAACCCGCGGAAAACTGTTGGCGACGGCGCGCGAGTCGTTTCGCCGCGCCGGTTACGCCGGCACCTCGATGGATGACCTGACCGCCGCCGCCGGCCTGACCCGGGGAGCGTTGTATCACCATTTTGGTGACAAGCAAGGTCTGCTCGCCGCGGTGGCCGCGCAGATCGACGCCGAGATGGAGGCGCGGCTGCAGGCCATCTCGCGGGATGCGCCCGACGCCTGGACCGCGCTGCGCGAGCGCTGCCGCGCGTATCTGGAAATGGCCGCCGACCCCGAGATCCGCCGCATCGTGCTGCAGGATGCGCGCGCCGTGCTGGGCCATGCCGGCGCCGCCGCCCAGGAACAATGCACCGCGTCGCTGGGCGAGTTGCTGCAGGACCTGATGGACCAAGGCGCGATCGTCGCCGCGCCCCCGCGCGCGCTCGCCCGGATGCTGCATGGCGGCCTGGCCGAAAGCGCATTCTGGATCGCCGAGGACGATGGCCCGGCGCGCCTGGCGCAGGCCTTGCAGGCGCTCGATCTGCTGCTGCAGGGCATGCGCCGGCGCTGACCGGATCGATGCCCGGGGCTGGCCCTCGCGGCAAACGCCATCGTCGCGCATAATGCGCTCAGCGCGCTCAGTGCCCCACCGGCCCGCGCCCCTTCCCTGAACCCGGATCCACGATCATTCGAGATGAAGCTTTTGCGTCATTACGCCCTGGCCGCCCTGCTGTGCGGCGCCGTGCTGCTGCCGGCCGCCGCGCCCGCCCAACCGCCCGCGCCGGACGTCACGCAGGCCCTGGTGGGCAAGTGGCGGCACCAGACCATGCTGCGCACCGTCGACGGCAAGGCGCAGCCGCCCCAGCCCTCCGGCGGCGCGGGCGTGGTCGAGTTTCGCGGCGACGGCACCTGGTCGATGCAAGGCCCGGACATGGTTTCCAGCGGCACCTACCGATGGCTCGATGCCAAGCGCATCGAACAGACGCTGGAGCAATCCACCAGCAAGCATGAACTTGGCGTGGCCTCCATCCGCTACGTGAAGATCCAGGGCGATCACCTGAGCCTGACGCGGGTGCAGGACCGCAGGGAAATGGACAAGCTGATGCCGCCGCCCGGACCGAACGTGCGCCGCCCCGACCAGTTGATCGTCACCAACGTCTTCACCCGGTTGCCGGCGGAGCCGAATCCATCCGCGCCCGCGGGCGGCGCGGGTCACCGCTAGGCCAAACGCGGTATGGAAGGATGAGACCGTCTTTGCTACGCTGAGTCATCCCCATGGAGGGCACCAGGCCATGAAACCCAAGATCCGCGTGCTGCGCGTCCAGCCGTCGTCGATGTCGGCCCGCTTCGCCTTCCTGGCGATCGCGCTGCGCTGGTCCTTGGGCGCGACGCCCCGGCCGGCGCGCCTGCGGATCGGCCCGCACGACCTGGCGCCGGTCGGTTCCGAGGCGGCGTTCTGGATGTTCGCGCTGCGCCACGCCCTGTCGGCGCAGTCGGTGCTGGTCACGCGGGGCGATTACTGGGACGTGGCGGCGTCGGTCGATGGCGACGTGATCCGCGCCTTCGGCCGCAAGTTTGCACTGCGCCAGTGCCTGTGAAACAAGGCGATTGGCGCGGGCGGCTAGAACTCGGGCAGGTCGAACACCGTATGCAGGGTGGAACTGGGCGCCGGCACGGAAGCCAGATGCTCGCGGCCGTCCTCGTCGGTCAGCACCCGCACCGGGCGCGAAGCCACTGACAGGCCGTCCACGCTGACGACGGTCTCGACGTCGGCGCCGGCCTTGATGGCTTCGATCACTTCGGAAGCCGCCGCGGTCACGGGTTCGCTGACCCAACCGGGCACGCCGCGCTCGGCCAGCCCCCAGCGCACGTAGGCGACATGGCCGGTAACGGCTTCTTTACGAACGGCGACGATCGCGTAAAACGACATCCGGGCCTCCCTCAGGTTTGGTGGCCCGGATCGTATAACAACTTGGCTGATTCGCGATGACAGCCGTCAGGGTTCGATGTCGATGGGCTCAAAGGATTTCACCAAATCATCCAGTTGTTTCAATTGGGTGAGGAACGGCTCCAGCTTGTCCAGCGGCAGCGCGCTGGGGCCGTCGCATTTGGCGTTCCGGGGGTCCGGGTGGGCCTCCAGGAACAAGCCCGCCAGCCCCACGCCCATGCCCGCCCGCGCCAGTTCCGCCACCTGCTCCCGGCGCCCGCCCGAGGCGGCGTCCAGGGCCGAACGCTGCTGCAGGGCATGGGTGACGTCGAATATCACGGGCCGGTTGCCCGTCACCTTTTTCATGACCCCGAAGCCCAGCATGTCCACCACCAGGTTGTCGTAGCCGAAGCTGGTGCCGCGATCGCACAGGATGATCTGCTGGTTGCCGGCCTCGGTGAATTTCTCGACGATATTGAGCATCTGGGTAGGACTGAGGAACTGCGGCTTCTTGATGTTGACGACGCGGCCGGTCTTGGCCAGCGCCACCACCAGGTCGGTCTGGCGGGCCAGGAACGCCGGCAATTGCAGGATGTCCGCGACCTCCGCCACCGGCGCCGCCTGCCAGGGCTCGTGCACGTCGGTGATCACCGGCACGCCGAAGTTCTGCTTGACCGCCTCGAAGATCTTCATGCCCTCTTCCAGCCCCGGCCCCCGGTAGGAATGGATCGAGGAACGATTGGCCTTGTCGAACGACGCCTTGAACACGTAGGGAATGCCCAGCCTGGTGGTCACGCGCTGGTATTCCTCGCAGGCGCGCAGCGCCAGGTCCTTGGATTCCAGCACGTTGATCCCGCCGAACAGCACGAAAGGCTGGTCGTTGGCGCACGTGATCGAGGGCGAAATGATGACTTCCGGGGCGGTCATGATGGGGCTGTCCTGTAGGGATGAAGCAGGTAATAGTGCGTAATGTACAACCTGCCCACCCCGGTTCCGGCCGCCGCCGCCGCTTTTTTGCCTCGGTCCGGCGACAGGACGCCATGTGGCGCCGCCGCGGCGCTGCGCCGTCCGATCCGCGCGGTCGGGACGAACGCAAGATACACTCGCTGACGGGGGACGATACCCGCGAGCGTATTGACAACGGACTTACGACGACCTGATTCATGGACACCGACACCCTGTCCCGCCGACTCGAATTCCTGCGGCAAGCCGAGAAGCTCAAGGACGTGCTGCGCAGCGCCCGCAGTTCGGGCGGACGCCAGGAAAGCACCGCCGAACACACCTGGCGCCTCTGCCTCATGGCCATGATGCTGGAGGAAGACCTGGCGGACCTGGATTTCACCCGCATCCTGCGCCTGTGCGTGATCCATGACCTGGGCGAAGCCATCCACGGCGACATTCCGGCGACGCAACAGTCCCCCGGCGCCGGCAAGGGCGCCCAGGAACGGCTGGACCTGCTGCAACTGGCCAGCCCGCTCGATGCCCCGGCGCGCGACCGGTTGCTGGCGTTGTGGGACGACTACGAGAATGCCGCCTCGCCCGAAGCCCGCGCCGTCAAGGCCATGGACAAGCTGGAGACGCTGCTGCAACATAACCAGGGCGCCAACGCGCCGGACTTCGACTACGCGTTCAACCTGGACTACGGCCGCAAGCACACCGATGCCCTGCCGCTGTTCCGCGAGATCCGCCGGCTGCTGGATGCCGATACCGAAGCGCGCATCCGCCAGCAGGCCGCCGAACGCGCCGCGCGGCCCGCGCCCTCGCCGGCCGATGTCGTGCAGCGCCAGCTGGACGCCTACAATGCGCGGGACATCGACGCCTTCATGCCGGCATGGGCGCAGGACTGCGAGTATTACGCGTTCCCCGGCACCCTGCTGGCGCGTGGCAGCGCCCAGGTCCGCGAACGTCACCTCGAACGTTTCAAGGAACCCGATCTGCACGGCAGGCTGGTCCATCGCATGGTCAACGGCGACATGGTGGTGGACCAGGAAGTCGTCACCCGCAACTTCGCCGACGGCCGCGGTGAAGTCGACGTCGTCGCGATCTACGAAGTGCGCGACGGCCAGATCGCCAAGGCCTGGTTCAGGCTGGGCGCGCCGCGACTGCACGGCGGGCCCGCATAGCGGCCGCAAGGCCCGGGAAAAGCATGGGATTACTCGACTCGCTGTTCCGGCGCAAGCCCACGCAAGACCAGTTCGCCCGGCTTTTCATCGACGCCGTCCGACAGCGGGGCTACACCGGCACGCTGGACTACAAAGCGGATGAATTCCGGCTGCTTCACGGCGAAGGCTCGTACTTCAACCTGCACAACGCCTATAACGCCTATTGCGAAGCCCGAAGCGGCCAGCGCCAGGGCGCGTTGCAGGGCTATGTCTCGACCCTGCTGACCAGCGACCAGACCAGGCCGGCCTCGCTGGCCGAGGCCCGCCCGCTGCTGCGGCCGGTGATCCGGGCCCGGGCCATGATCGAGGCGATCCGCATGCACCACCTGCGCACGGACGGCAACGACACCGACTTCCGCCCCGCCCTGCGGCCGTTCGGCGACGACTGCGTGGTGCTGCTGGCGCTGGACCATCCGGAATCCATCGCCACGCTCACCAACGGCCCCGATGCCGACTGGGGCCTGTCGTTCGAGCAGTCGCTGGCCATCGCCATCGACAACCTGCGTGACTCGGCCGACCACTTCGTGGAAGTGGCGCCGGGCGTGCATGGCGGGGCCTGGGAAGACGGCTACGACATCAGCCGCGCGCTGCTGCCGGACATGCTGGAACGCGTCGCGGTCCGCGGGCGTCCGGTGTTCATGATGCCCACGCGGGATCTGTTACTGGTCAGCGGCGACAACGACGACGCCGGCCTGTTGAAGATGATGGAACTGAGCCAGCAGGTGGTGGCCCACGGCCGCCCGGT
Source organism: Achromobacter xylosoxidans (assembly GCF_001457475.1). Classification (NCBI taxonomy): domain Bacteria; kingdom Pseudomonadati; phylum Pseudomonadota; class Betaproteobacteria; order Burkholderiales; family Alcaligenaceae; genus Achromobacter; species Achromobacter xylosoxidans. The sequence continues at coordinate 4,153,390 of NZ_LN831029.1, forward strand.
GTCGCCATACATGTACCACTATGGCGAAACCGGCGTCGAACGCTACCTGCCGCGCCAGGAGCGCATCATCCACCTGCAGGCGCACCTGGCGCGAGTGCTGGCGCAGGGCGATTACGACGCGCAGAAGGAAGCGCTGGACCGCCTGCACGAGGAACGGGGCATCGATGTGTTCGTCGCCACCTACAATCTGTTCATGCAGAACGACGATTCCGCCACGTCGTTCTCGCTGGCGACCTGGACGCGCGGCGTGGACACCTCCCTGCCCAAGGTCGACCGGCTGGCGCTGGTGCGCCCGGAGGCCAACGACGATATCGGCGAAGTGCGGGTTGTCAGCTGGGAGCAGGCGGCGCCGGTGCTGGCGCCGTTGCTCGAACCCGAAGATCTCTATCCGGCGCGCTACCGCACCCGGGGATTTCCCAGCGACGCGCAATTGGCGCAATTGCCCGAAGCGGATTGAGCGCAACCGGACGGTCGACCCGTCCGGCGGGCGCATCATCACCTCAGGGCTGCGCTTCCGATTGGCTCACCAGGCGATAGGCGATCGCGCCGATGATCGCGCCCACGATCGGCGCCACCCAGAACAGCCACAGCTGCTCCAGCGCCCAGCCGCCCACGAACAGCGCCGGGCCGGTCGAACGCGCCGGGTTGACCGAGGTGTTGGTGACCGGAATGCTGACCAGGTGGATCAGCGTCAACGCCAGGCCGATCGGAATCGCGGCGAAGCCGGCCGGCGCGCGCTTGGAGGTCGCGCCCAGGATCACGAACAGGAAACCGGCCGTCATCACGACTTCGGTGACCAGCGCGGCAGCCATCGAGTACTTGCCCGGCGAATAGGCGTCAAAGCCGTTGGCGGCGAAACGGCTGGCCTGCAGGTCGAAGCCCTGTTGGCCATTGGCGATCACCGCCAGCACCGCGGCCGCGGCAATGGCGCCCAGCACCTGCGCCACCACGTAGGGCAGGATCTCGCGGGCGGGGAAACGCCCGCCGGCAACCAGGCCGACCGTGACCGCGGGATTGAAGTGCCCGCCCGAAATGTGGCCGACGGCGAACGCCATGGTCAGCACCGTCAGGCCGAACGCCAGCGCGACGCCGGCAAAGCCGATGCCCAGTTGCGGAAACCCCGCCGCCAGCACCGCCGCGCCGCAGCCGCCCAGCACCAGCCAGAAGGTGCCGAAGAATTCCGCGCCGCAGCGCTTGGATAGTGGGTACATGTTTCGCCCTCCGCGATTGAAAACGCGAAGGTAGCGCGGCGCGGGCGTTACGATTTCAAAGCAATGCAAATTCCGCGCGATTCTTGACGTTGCTTGACGATGTCGGCCGGTATCGGGCCGGCCGGCGTCGCGCGAGCCCCGCTCATCGCGGCGTTCTGGGGTCCACGCTCCACAACGCGACGTCGCTGGTCGACACCGCCACCGCGCCCTGGCGCAATGCGGCCGCCACGTCGGCCTGGTTGCAGACGAAGCCCGACGCCACGATCGGCGGCAGTGCCTTTAGGTCCTGCGGCGCCATGTGGGCCAGCATCGGCGCCGGCATGATCTGCACCAGGTTGGGATCGCTCTGCTCCAGCGCCTTGACGCTGCGCGGCCAGGTGGAGCGGTCGGTCACGAACACCTTCTGCATCGTCACCATGCCGGCGCGGTTGGCGCGCTGGATGGTGGCCACACGGGTCGACACCAGGCTCGCCACGCCGATGTCCGCCAGGTATTCGACGCCGCCCTTGTCCTGCGACAGGCCTTCGCAGCTGTCGATATTGACGATGACGTACTTGCCCGCCCGGTTCAGGGCGGAGATCACCGGCGCAAGCCGGCGCAGCTCGACATTGGCGACGATGCCGATCTCGGCCACGCTGCCGACGAAGGCGTTGACCTGCTCCGGTCCGTAGAGCGTGGCAATGACCGGATGCCGCGCCAGGCATGCGCCGAGTGACCTGTCCATGTTATCGCCTGCCTTGATCGTAGGGGCCTTCGTCCGTCAGGCCGAGCTTGCCGGGGTTGAGGATATTGTGCGGATCCAGCGCCTGCTTGACGGCATGCAGCACGGCGAAGGCCGGCCCGAGCGATTCGCGCATGTAGGGCGAGCGCAGCAGGCCCACGCCATGGTGGTGGCTGAGCGCGGCATTGTATTTGATCAACACCGCGTTGGCCGCGTCCCAGGCGCGCCGATACCACTGTGCCCGCTCGTCGACCGCGACCTCGCCGCGCAGCGAAAAATACAGGCAGGCGCCATCGACGTAGGCATGCGACTGGTGCGCCGAACCGGCCAGCGTGCCGGGCACGGCATTGACCGCGGCAACCACCTCGTCGTAGATGGCGGACAGGTCGCTCCAGCGCCCCGCCATCTCCAGCGTGTCCGCCACGAAGCCGGGGCTGCGTTTGAAGCCTTCGGCGCTCTTGCCGGTCAGGTAGCGCGTATCCAGCCAGCGCTCGAACACCTCATTGCCATCCAGCGCCACGCCGGATTCGCGGCAGACCTCTTCGCTGATGCCCATGACCGCGTCGACGATCGGGCGCGGCCCCTCGTCGGCCACCAGCAGCACGTTCAGGTCGGGCCGGTTGAACTGCACGCCGCTTTCCAGCGCGTCGTACAGTCGCAAGGCGGCGGGGTTGGCGCCGCGCTGCATGATCTGGCGGCAGGCATCCAGGCCGGCCGCGAAGGTCTCGAAGCCGTAGGCGATGGCGCGGCCGTAATCGGGCAGGCGATGCAGCTTCAGGCGGACCCGCACCACCACCCCCAGCGTGCCCTCGGAGCCGATGAACAGCTGCAGCAGGTCGGGGCCCAGCGCCGCGCGCGAATAACCGCCCACCGTGATCAGGCTGCCATCGGCCAGCACCACGTCCATGCCGAACACCATGTCCTCGATCTTGCCGTAGCGCGTGGACAGTTGTCCCGCGCCGCGGCATGCGACCCAGCCGCCGACGGTGCTGATGCCGAACGAGGACGGCCAATGGCCCATGGTCAGGCCATGCTCGCGCTGGATGGCCTGCTCGAACACGTCGCCGAACATACCCGCCTCGACCTCGACGATCTGGCTTTCGCGGTCAATCCCGATGAAGCGGTTCAACTGGCAGACGTCCAGCACGATGCCGCCGCGCAGCGGCAGCGCCGCCCCGGTGACGTTGCTGCGCCCCGCCGACACGGTGACGGGAATGGCGGCCGCGTGCGCGATGCGCATCACGGCCTGCACCTGCTCCACCGTCGACACCTTGACGATCACCGCGTGCGGCGTGGCCGGGCGGCCGGCGGTCTCGGTCATCATCGAGCCGGCCCACCAATCGCGCGTCCAGGCCACGGCGTCGGCGGTGGTGGTCAACACCTCGTCGGCGGCCGCTCGCAGCGCCTCGACCTGCGCGGCCGATACGGACACGGGATCGCGTTGCAGGCCCGGCTCGGTGCCAGCCTGCGTCAGGCCCGCCGCGTAGGCCGGCGGCGTGTGCGCGCCCACTACGTAGTTGCCGCGGTTGTAGCCGCGCTTGATAGCTTCTTTACTGATCACGAGTCGTCTCCCATTAGTACGGACTTTTCATGCTCGATGGCGGCGCGGTAGCTGCGCACCTGTTGCGCCACCGCGGCGTCGGACAGGCCCAGTTCGGCCTGCAGTATCTTGCCCACGCGTTCGGCGGCCTCGGCGGAGGCGTCGCGCGCCATCAGCCTTGCCCGCATGCGGCGCGAGAGCACGTCTTCGACCGTGGCCGCCAGCTCGTGGCGCACGGCGTACAGCGCCTCGGCCTCGGTGTACGGCAACCCCGGCACCAGCGGCGCCGCCAGCGCCGGCGTCTGCTGCATCAGGTCGCTGACGAAGCGCGCCTCGGTGCCATAGCGTTCGCCCAGGTGCGCGGACAGGCCGCCCGAGGCCACGATGGCCTGCGGGTCGTAGCCGGCCGCGCCCAGCAGGAAGGCGCTGGCCGTGACACAGCGCGCCTTGCGCCCCAGCACCTTCTGCGCGGCGTCGATGGTCTGCTCGGCCATGTGGCGCGAGGTCGTCAGCTTGCCGCCGACGATGGTGACCAGGCCATCGGCCGCGATCCGGATTTCGTGGTTGCGCTTGATCTCCAGCGTCTTGCCGCCCGGCGGCGCGACCAGCGGCCGGCAGCCGGCGATGCTGCCCACCACATCCTCGGCGCGCAGGTCGGTCTTGAGCGCCGAACGCGCCCCTTCCAGCAGGAAATCGAGTTCGCGGCGGGTGCAATGGACATCGTCGAGGTCGCCCGCGTAGTCTTCGTCGGTGGTGCCCAGGTACGAGACATTGCCCCAGCGCGTGATGGTGGCGCGGCGGCTGCGGCCCGGCACCGGGATCGTCACCGTGCAGTCGTTGCGCACCTTCAGCCAGGGCACGGCCACGTGCACGCCCTTGGCGGGGCGGATGTGCAAGGCCTGGGGATCGCCCTTGCGGCTGCCGTTCCAGTCGCGCAGCCAGACGCCGGTGGCCATGATCACCACGTTGGCGCGCACGCGGATCTCGGCCTGCCCGGCCTGCACGATGGCGCCGTCGACCTTGCCATGCGTGTCGCGCGTGACTTCAATGGCCCGGGCGTGGTTCAGCACCGCCGCGCCGTGGAACGCCGCGGTGCGCGCCACCGCCAGCGTCAGGCGCGCGTCATCGACCCGCGCGTCGAAATACAGGAAGCCGCCAAGCAGGCCGTCCTGCTTGAAGGTGGGGCAATGCGACAGCACTTCCTCGGGGGTCAGCTTCTGGTGCAGGATGCCCTCGCGCCAGCCGCCGGCCAAGTCGTAGGTCCAGAGCAGGCTCTCGAACGCCTTGGCCAGCCGCTTGTCGAAGACGCCGTCGCGTTCCAGCAGCGGAAACAGGAACGGCAGGCGCTGCACCAGGTGGCGGGCGTTGCGCCGCAGTCGCTGGCGTTCGTGCAGGGAATGGCGCACCAGGCCCAGGTTGCCCTGCTCGATGTAGCGCAGTCCGCCATGCACCATCTTGGACGACTTGGACGAGGTGCCCGAGGCGAAGTCGTCTTTTTCGACCAGCGCGACGCGGTAGCCGCGCAGGCTGGCGTCCAGCGCCGCGTAGGCGCCCGTGATGCCGCCGCCGACGATGAGCATGTCGAAGTGTTCGCCGCCCAGCCGGTCCGCCTGTTCCTGCCGCGCCAGCCGCAACGGTTCGCCGCGGGTCATGCCGGCCCGATCCTTCCTGGGCTTTCTCGATGGCAACCCGATCATGTCCGCAATGCCTCCTGCTTGTCCTGGGAATACAGGCCCGCGTGGGCCAGTTCGGATTCGACGCGCGAATGCCACAGCGCGCGGCGGCGGGCGCGGGCCTCGGCCGCCAGGGTGGGTTGGAATACCGCATCGGTGGCGGCGGTCTGGCGCGCGGCCTGCAACGATGGCCACAGCAGGCCCGACGCCCCCGCCAGGAACGCCGCGCCGCGCAGGCTGGCGCGATCGGCCTCCTGCATGCGGCGGATCGGTATCCCCAGCAGGTCCGCCTGGATGCGCAGCAACGGATCGCTGCTGGACAGGCCTCCGCCCACCACCAGTTCCGACACCTGCACGCCCGATACTTCCTCGTCCGCCTCGATGCAACTGGCCACCGAATGGGCGATGCCTTCCAGGATCGCGTAGGCCACTTCGGCCTGCGTGGTAGCCATGGAGATGCCGGTGAGCGAGGCGCGCGCGCCGGCCGCCATGCGCGGCACGCGCAACCCGGTCAAGGCCGGGATGAATGTCACGCCGCCCGCCGATTGCGCGGTGGCGGCCAGTTCACTGATCTCCTGCGCGTTCCTGAACCACTTCAGCTTGTCGCAGACCCAGTTCAAGGCCGAACCGGTGGTGGCGACGAAGGTCTCGACCGCGAAGTGCGACACCTGGTCCTGGCGCCGCGCCGTCATCGTCAGCGAGCCTTCGTAGCGGCCGCTGTTGACGGGCGCCTCGGGGCCGATGATCAGGTCGACGAAACTGCCCGTGCCATGCACGCACATCGCCTGCCCGCGATCCAGGCAGCCCAGGCCCACCGCGCCCGCGTGCTGGTCGCCGGCCGACGCCCGTATCGGCACGGCAAGGCCCAGGAGGTCCGCGCGCGTCTGGCCGAAATCGTCGGCTTCCTGGCGCAAGGCCGGCAGCAGCTCGCGCGGAAACTCCAGCGCGTCGATCCAGTCCAGGTAGTAGCGGTGCCCGGACAAAACATAGGCGCCGGCCGAGGTGGCATTGGTGGGCGTCGTCACGCATTCGCGGCGGTCCGACATATGCCATAGCAGCCAGGTGTCGACGGTGCCGAACGCCAGCCGGCGCTCGCGCCAGGCCTGCGCCACGGCCGGTGAATCGCGCAGGTGGCGCGCCGCCCACAGATACGGCGAACGCACACCGGCCGGGCGGCCCACCTGCTCCAGCAGGCGCGGGTTCCAGGCGGGCGCCAGGCGATCGAGTTCATCGACATAGCGCGTGTCCTGCCACACCATGGCCGGCACCAGCGCGCGGCCCGTGGCGGTATCCCACAGCACCGCGGTGGCGCGCTGCGTGGCCAATGCCAACGCCACGATGGCCTGGCCGTCGCGACGCGCCTGCGCGATCACCTTGCGGCACACCTGCAGCGTTCTTTCGAGAATCGCATCGGCATCCTGCTCGACCACGCCGGGGCGCGGCGTATCGACCTGCAGGGCCAGGTATTCCTGGCCCGACACGTGACCGTCGCCCGACACCAGGGCGGCGCGTGTCCCCGAGGTGCCGGCGTCGATGGCCAGGATCACGTTGTTCGACATGTTGTCTCCGTGCGTCATCTTGCGGTTTTCCCCAGCGCCGGGTCGAGCGCGGGCAGGTTCTCGTCCCCCTTGAACTGCGGCGCGCCGGCTTCGTTGTCCGGATTGATGCCGCTGCGGGTGGGATCCCATTTGATGGCAAAGCAGATGATGCTGGCCGCCAGCGGGACGGCAGACAGGATCAGGAAGGTCTTCTCCAGGCCATAGCTTTCGCGGAACAGCGGGAACACCAGCAGGCCGACCGCCGCGCCGATCGAGCCGAGCGCGCCGATGACCCCGTTGGCGCCAGCCCGCAATTCACCGCGGAACGACAGCGACGACAGGCTCTTGCCGTTGGCGCCCGGACCGCCGGAATGGAACAGGATGAACAGCGACGGCACCGCCACCGCCAGCCACAACGGCATCTTGCCGTGGAAGGTGCCCAGGATCAGCAGCATCAGGAAGACGGCCGCAAAGCCGAACGCCGAGGCGCGCCGCAGGCCCAGCTTGCGACCGATGTAGGGCGACATGAAGCCGCCGAAGATGCCGAAGATGTTGAACACCAGCGCGCCCACCGTGGCGTAGACGAAGTCCTTGCCGAACAGTGCCGCGCTGATGAGCGGCAGGTACCAGCCCACCGCGAAATACTGGATGGACTGGCCGATCTGCACCGTGGCCGCCAGTATCGTGCGCGGCAGGTACACGCCGCGGAAGATCAGCAGCACATTGGCCAGGCCGCGCCGCGCCTGGTTGACCACCGGCACGCGCTCGTGCGGCGGCGCCGCCGTGAACGGCTGGCCGTAGATGCGGGTCATCGCCACGGCCGCCTCGTCGACGCGCTCCTTGCGCGCCAGCCAGATCGGGCTTTCGACCATGTAGCGCAGTTGCAGCACCAGGATGGCCAGCGCGAACACCGCGGTGGCCGCGACCGAATAGCGCCAGATCGCGTCGCCCACTTCCCATGAATGGAACAGCAGCGCCAGCAGCAGATTGGAGCAGACCGCCGTGTACCACATGCCCTGCCAGGTGTTCAGGCGGCTCTTGAGCCTGACGGGCGTGAATTCCGCCAGCACCGCCATCGCGATGGCGAAGTCGATGCCGTAGGCCGCGCCCACGAAGAAACGGCCCGCCAGGATGACGTCGAACGACGGCGCGAACACCACCAGCAGCGCGCCGATCAGCGCCAGCAGCTTGGCCGTGATGAGAGGCCGCATGCGGCCCCAGCGATCCGCCATCCAGCCGCCGATGGGATTGAAGGCGATGGCCACCCAGGACGCGAAGGACGTCATCAACGCGACCTGGCCCGCGCTCAGGCCAAGGTCGCGCGTCATGGGCCCCAGGCCCGCGCTGAGCGCGGAATTGGCGAATGCATCCAGGAACAATCCGCCCAGGGCGAGCCACCATATCAGGCCGGCCCGGCCGACGATGCCCGGACATGAATCGATATACGCGATGACATCGTCGATGCCACGCAGCTTGACGGGTAATGATTGCACGGCGGTCTCCTCTTGGAATTATTTCTGTAAGAGGTCGACGCAGCGTGCGCGCGATAAAAGACCATCTTACAGATGGTCTTTTATCTAGATCTGTGCGAGTGACTTTATGGACTATCCAGCATAGTGTCAACCGGGAAAACACCAAGCCGGGACTGGCGGTATGCTTGCGCTGCGCGCCGCTTCCAGCGCACCCGATCCGTTCACTTTCACCTTCGCGCCACCATGATCCGACACGCCCTCGCGCTTTCCCTGATGCTGTCTCCCGCCCTGGTCCTGGGCGCCTCCACGCCGGACTACATGGGCCAGTACGACCGCTGCCTGCGCGATGCCGGCGTCACCAACAACGGCACCGTCGGCGCCTGCGCGGAAGGCGTCTCGGCGGCGGCCAAACGTGAAATCAACACGCTCTACGCCCGGATCCAGGCACGCCTGGCCACCGACTACCCGGACGACGCCGCCAAGCTGGAACAGACCCAGAAGGCCTGGCTGGCGTACCGCAACGGCCATTGCGCGCTGGCCGGGGCGCATGTCGGTTCACCCATGTATGAGTATTGCCCGATGCTGCTGAACATCAGCCGCGCCGACGAACTGCGGGAATTGGCGGGCGACTGAGCCCGCGGCGCAACGCTCCAGCGCTTGCCGTGCCACGGCCACGTTGGTAACTTTGCCGTGCCCGGCCTCGCGTTCCCAATTTTTCGCATAGGACAGCGCCCACCATGACCATCGTCGTATACGCCGCCAACGCCCGCGCCCTTTGGGAAACCATCCAGGCGGACATCGCCCCCATCGGCGCCCGCGCCACGACCAGCGGCAACAGTTGGCGCAAGGACGACAGCGGCCGAGCCACCAAGATCTATCGCGCCACGCCCACCGGCCAGCATGACGAACGCGCCTATTTCGTCGGCACCGTGCGCACCGGCCAGCTGATGCTGCTGGACCTGCTGCCCGGCAGCGAGGCGCTGAGCTGGCCGCTGTTCGGCGCCTTGCACGGCCACCTGTCGGGGATGCTGCTGGCGACCTATCCCGATGCCATCCTGTCATTGAACCTGTTCCCCAACCGACCCACCGACACTTGAAAGGCACGCCGTGCTGTTGTTATCCGTATGTGTGCTGGCCGCCGCGTCGCTGGGCGTGCTGACGTGGCGCATCGTGCGCCGGCCCGAAGGCAAGACGCGCGGCGACATTGCCCGCGCAGGCGCCGCTGGCGCCGCCCTGTTCGCCGCGCTGGGTCCCCCGGTAGGCACCCTGGTGTTCGCGCTGTTTCTGGCCACCGCCGCGATGAGCCTGGAATCGCTGTTCATGTCGGTCTTCCTGGTGCCCTGGTCGTACCTGTACGGCGGCGTGCCCGCGCTGCTGTGCGGCCTGGTGACGGGCGCCTGCCGGCCCGCCGTCGTGACATGGCGCTCGTATTGCTGGCCGGGGCTGCTGGGCGGTCTCTATGCCTTCGTTTTCCTCGCGGGCTTCGCCGTGCGCGAGAACACGCTGTCCGAACTGGGCTTTCCGCTGTTCCTGGGCGGCGTGCCCGGACTGATAAGCGGCGTGGTCTGCGCTCGGGTGTTCTACGGCAAACCGCAAGCCACCGCCCCCGCGGCCGCTTGAGCGCCGGCCCCGCCTTCGACCTCTCCGAAAGCGCCGCATGCGGCGCGCCGCCGATGGCGGCATCAACGCCCGCCAGCCGGCGGGCGTTTTCACCTCCCGGCTCAACCGCCGAAAGCGCGGCGCAACCGTTCCATTTCGGCCCGATTCAAGCGCTTGGCCTCGTCTTCGGCATAGTCACGCTCGCCCGCCTCGTATTTGCCTTCATAGATGCAGCTGCTGCGGCTGACCCGGCATTCCAGGCTGACCCGTGACGAGTCGGAGCCGGAACCGGGGGCAGCGGGCGAAGACCAGGGATTGATGGACGAGGAGGAACAGCCGGACAGGAGCGCGACAAGCAACAACAGGCCGCCGCGGCTAAGCATTTGAATCGACAACATTTATCCTCGCTCGACAAGAAAAGCTTCAGGGCTCTTTATAACAAGCAGGGGACCGGCGGTACAGGCGCGGGCCGGCGTGGGGCTCTGGCCCTCAATATGGGGATTCAAGATCGGCAGATAGCCCGCCAAATGAAAAACCCCGGAACACAGCGGATGTCTCGGGGTTTGGGGGACACTACTGCCGGCGTATCGCCGGATCAGTGCCTGAATGGGGTTGGCGCGAAGGAGGGGACTCGGAAATCCATTATCTATGCGGGTTCCAAGACAAAATGGGGCCAATATGGGGCCAATATGGGGCCGATAGGTTGCTCGGCGTGAGCTGCGTCATTCCAACACCCGTAGTTGCTGCTCGCTCTGCAGAAATCCTAGACTTGATACAGTACGGGTCCACGTTAAGCAATAGATTTGACATGCGCTTTATCGAGCTCGATCGGCATTTTTCCGGCGGATCGGTCTGCACACATTTGGTGAGCGCAATTGAACATCGCATCGGCCAGCTTGGACGAACCATAGACCAACTGACGATAACGTCAGTCACGGCTAGCGGATCAGACGATGCCTACCTGTCAATTGAGAAGGCCGCTCGGGCATTGGGCAAAAGCGCCAGCGGCTCATGGATAGGATATCACGCGCGCGTGTATTGGAAAAATTTCGACGTTCCGCCGCCGTCGGTCCACTTCAGCATCGAACAAGGGTTGCGCGAGAACCCCTTTAACCCCGCTCATGCGAACTGGGTCCAATACGAGTCGGCCGAGGTGCGCGCCGCGATCCTTGGTGACGACGGAGAGGCCACACTGCAACGTGCCCGAACAACTTCGGAGCAGCTCACGCAGGCTTTCGACAAAGCCAAGAATGAAGTGTTGGCAGTCATCGCAACCCTGCAGGGAATGCACAGCACGCCGTTGGTAGAAGGCATCGGCGAGGATGTGGACAAACTCACAGTGTCTTCACTTCTAGAAATCGTCGATAGCCATTCGCCTCGGAGAAGGTATGTGACGAGCGATACACTAGCGATGAATCATGGCACGGTCGCTCCCGCACCTGTTCCTTCATCGGTCGATAGTCCACGACGTCGCCCTCGGTGACTTGTAGCGCGTCCGCCGCCTCCCATATTCCATAGGGCGCAGCATCGGCCTTGGACTGTTCATCCACCTTGGCTCGAGGGCAGTAGGTCCACACGCGAGTCGAGTGCATAGGTTTCCCTTTCCCATAAAAATTCAGCTGGGCGCTCGGTCCCGACGCGAATCGCCGTGACTTTTGACCCCCTACCTCGCGCCAATCCTCGCTACCAGCGGAAACACCAACAAAAAGGCCCGGCATGATTTGCCGGGCCTTGAATTGGCAGACGTCGGTGAGTTCACGACGTCGCGCTAGCGAAGATCGTATCTGCGAGTGAATGTCATCCCCTTCGCCCATCCACCGTCGAAGTTGAGCGGCAAACGCCTCTTCCACTCCGGCTCGTGCTGGTTGACCTTTTGTGCACCCTTTGCAGGCATCACAGCCACGGACTTCCGGTCCATGCCCATCTTTTCGCCCCAGGAGTACTGCAACGCCAACATAGCGTTCGCCACCGGAGCGTCACCGGCGTGCTGCTCAATCCAGCTGGGCAATCGGACGACGCAGACTGTATTCATCATCTTTACATACTGATAACCGAACAACTGATAGAGCTCGTCTCCGCGTTCATTCATCAGAGAGAAAAACTGAGGCACATAGGCGTTGAGCGCACTGTAAATTTCTCCAACGAATTCTCGAAGCTCTGCATACTCTTCCCCTTCGTAGGTCTTGTAATCTTCCGCGTACCCGATTTCCACAGCGTCGCGACTCAGCCTCACGAGCGACTCGCCGAATCGTGGCGGAACTTCCAGGGTGTCCCATTTGTCGTTCATAGACCTTACCCATGCATCAAAAGACATTTTGATCTCGAACATCAGCCTGCGCGACTCGATATCTTGTGTAATTCTCATCTGGGTCTTGAGCGCACTAATCTGGCCGAGGCCCACAGCAGCAAGAGCCGCCAAGATCGGCCCCCCAGCGACAAAATAGAGGGCCTCTAGCCACGGCTTAGCGTCGCACAACAGGGCAGCTGTAGCGCATTCCATACTCAACTCTGCAGGGTTTGAAACACCAAATGTAACATCTCACGACGCTCAAATTCCACCGTTCGCCCGAACTAACGGCTGACCAATTTCAGCGCTGCGCCGCCTGCGGCAAAAATGTCGGCTGATCTATATATTTCCTACCCCGCTCGGATCTTCTCGTGCAGACGTCTGCGCCCCTACCGCCTACCGCACTCGCCGCCGGTTGCCGAACGCGCCATCCTCTCGCAGTCTTGCGCGAGTGACATGCCCAGCACAGGGGTCGCCAGTTGCTCCGATCCCAAAAGAGAGAACGCGCCTCGACGATTCGCCCCGACTCGCCGCACGCCAGCGCTTCCGCCATCCGGTCGACCCAGCTGGTGCCGTCGGGAGACCTGCCGCGGCGCTCCGACCCCTCGGGATTCTCGATCGAGATATCCATGCCAGCGATGCGCGTGCGCCCGACCTTGTAGTTGCCGGCAGTTGGCCAGGATCGCATCGGCCTACTCGCGGGTGTAGTGCTCGGCATCGTAGATGCCCATGAACACCACGCGGTGCCGGCGTGCTTGTCGATCAGGAACCGCTTGACCGTCGCCGACATGCCCATCAGAGGCGTGAAGGTCAGGTACACCGGGCCCAACGTCGTGTTGGTCCGGGTGACAGCCTCCATGTAGATGTCGTGCGGCGGCTCCTCATCCAGCCAGACGAAATCCAGGGTTTCGGCCTGGAACTTCTCCCCGCCCTGCTCGTAGGTGCGAAAGCCCAGCACGCTCGCCGGCCTGAACGTCGCCGCCACCGCCATGGCGCACCACGATCATGGACACCGCGCCCGGCACGCCGGCCAGCGGCGCCACCTCCTTGATGGCGTCGCCAGGGATGGCGCCGGTCCCGCGTTCGCTAGTCGACGCCAGGCCGGCCCAACAGCAGGCGCTGCATGCCGTCGCGCGTCAGCGCCGACGACACCGAGGCCGCCCAGCCCGCCGCGGGTTTCTGGAAAACCTTGCCTTCCCACCATTCCGGGTAGCGCCCGGTCAGGTGCATCGCCGTCTCGTAGGCGCCCGGGAACGTCTTGCCCAGCTGGTTGCCGGCAGAAAAAAGGCGCTCGCCGTATGCGGCGCCTTGTGCGTGGAACTCCCTCTGTTTCTCGTACGGCCGGTGGTACTTCAACCGGTTGCGCTTGGCGCGCTAGGCACGCTCCTGCAGCGCCCTGGCCAGCATCACGCGCGGATTGGACATCAGTGCATCGTGGGCCCGGCGCCAGCGCCGCCCACGCGCAGTTGGGCAAGAACCATTTCCACCGGGATGCCTTCGGCCTGGGCGATTTCCTGGGCAGCCTGCGCGATAGCGGCGTCCAGTTCGGCGTCTGACTTCTTGTCCAGGTCGCCCAGTCGCAGCTCCTTGCGCTCCACGAACATGCCCCAGGTGGCGCGCGATCAGTTCCAGGTTCGGCGTCTTAGGCGCCAGCTTGAGGATGAGGTCGCCGCCCTTGTCGTAGGTCCAACCGATCACGCAGCGGCGCACGCGCTCGGGCAGCAGCCGCAGATCCTTCGGGCTGGTGATATCGCGCAGTACGCCATTCTCGTCCGTCACCACCAGGTCCGCCCCGTCGTAGAAGCCCATGTCCACCCATTTCTCGAGGACGCGCTGGGCGGTGACTTCCAGTTTCGCCGACAGCTTGTCGCGCAGTGCCTGCACCACCGCCGCGACGTTAGCCTAGTTCAACAAGCGCGACGCGCCGCTGATGGCCGCAGCACCGCGGGCCCGGTAGGCCGCCTCGAAGGCCTTGGTCGGGTTCAGGAAGCCGCCCGCTGCGAACTCGTCCACAAACCGGCGCTGCTGGGGCGTCAGCGGGCTGTCCGCAGACACCACGCGGCGGGCGGCGTTCGACACGCGTGCGTTTGGAGCGCGCGGGCGACTTCCGCGCCGGCTTGGGCGCATGAGACTTGAGTTTTGGCATAGGGCGAATGTAACAGAGTGCAATACAATGCCCTGACTTGTGGAAGGTGCACTCTGAGGATGAGGAGATGGAGTTGGAGGACGTTGCTGAAAAAGCTCGACGCAATTTGATGGCCGTTGCCTCAGGCATCCTCGCTGTATGGGCGCTCGGAATCCCTCTGGACGGCAAATTGGTTGGCGCTGTCGATCTAAGCGCGGTCGAGCCGTGGCGGGCATGGATCGCGGCGCTTATGGTATTGACCTACTTTGCCCTTCGATATCACTTCGCCCCAACCGGGCACGAAGCTGCGGAGAACGTAGAGCTTCGCAAAGAGTGGGGAGATCGCCGGCGCAGATCTTACCGGGCCAATCGCGATCAACTGCTTAAGCTCACACTTGCCATTAACTCGGCCGATGGGCTTCCTAAATCGAAAGGGTCCAAGCTTGTATTTCGCTTTCCGAGTAGGCCCGAGGGTGAGAACCTGACACTCTTGGAATCCGGCCCATGCTCATGGAATGGCCGTCACGGGAAGTACTCCTCGCGATGGGTCCAAATACTGCAAACCAGCACCGAGCCGGGGATGGCTACCGTTGCAGCAACGCGCTTCGTTGGGGAGATGCAAAAAACTGAAGTGGCAATACGCCCATGGGTCTACTTCCTGCTGCACATGAGAGCCTGGAAACGTGCATATCAGCCTTCTTGGAACTTGCTTGAATTGACTGTGCCATGGCTCTTGACGGCAGGCGCATTCCTCGTATGCTTGTGGCGCATCGGGACGAGCTTCTATTACTCGTTCCCTTTTGTCCGTCAGTTGCTCCCGGCATGAAAAAACCCCGCTCGGTTTCCCGGCGGGGTCTTAAGACGCACTGTTACCCAGTGACAGAATGGGGCCGATTTTGCGGATTGCTCACTTTTTTGTCAAGCATCGTGAGAAAGGTCCGGGTCGAACTTGTTGGACTTGCTCCGGTTCAAGACCGCGGGCACGATCCGCAGATTGGCTTCGCAATGAAGCCCACACACCAGCGGGTTGACCAACGGCACGACGTGATCGACGTCGTGCGGAATGCCGGTTTCGAGTTCGATTCGATCCCGTTCGTCATAGATCATCCTGATCTTTTTGCGATCTGCCCACGCCGGCGTCGCGAGCCGCATCAGCAGTCGTCTCCGTTCCTTCGGCTCTGAGCATTCCTGAATTGCCCTCGCCCAATGCCCGACCTTTTCTGGATTCTTCCATGGGTTGTCGTTGGCCACTCGCTCAATCCGAGACTCCAGCCAGTTTTGATAGTCCCGGTGCCACGATAAGCGGGTGTAGCGCGTTTCAAACTCCTCAGGCGAAAGCAGTACCTCCTCCAAGAAGTCCGACACGGGCTCGCCAGTCGTTGCCTCATACCATGCCCTAAAGGCTCGACCCCGCAGGGCTGCGAGGATAGTCTCCAGATTTTCAATGTTCTCGCGCGATAGCCTCTCTGCACGCGCATCATGGCTCGTATCCCGCCGATCCTGATTTTTGTAGGCCCTGAGTTCATAGGCCATTCGCTGTTCTTCGCGCTCTATTTTTCGTCGACGCGCGCGTTCTTTTTTCTCCTCCGCTTTTGACGGAAGCGGGCGGACAATCCACGGGTTGAATGTCATAAGCAACCAAGATCTTGGGGAGCTGGCAAAACGCTATCTCAGATCCTATTCGCCGACAAGGCCCGCACCGCGCAGCAGGGATTCAGCTAGGTCCATGGCGCGGGCTTCCTCGCCCTTCTTCCCCTCCTCGACCACGCCGGCGCCCTCGCGCACTACGCGCGAACCGCGCATCAGGCTCCCTCGCTGCGCAGGTCGCGCAGCCATTCGATGCGCGCCTCGGCCCTGGCCGCCGGCGCGGGTTGGTAGGTGGCGCAGCTGCGGCGCCACAACGGGCTGACGAAGCTGCCGGGACGGTCGGTCACGAGCGCGCAGCGGCCCAGGCCTTGCGCGGCCATGGCGGTGTGCGGGTGGCGCAGCGTGAAGCGCTCGCAGTAGACGCACTGAACGGCCGCGTTCACAGGCTCACCCCGTAGTCGGCGCGCAGCCGCGCTTTGTCGTCGTCGGTCAGGCCGGCACGCGCGATCACTCGGTCCTTGAACTGCCAGAACGGCTCGGCACCCACACAACCATGCCGTCCTCGTCGAAGCGGCAAAACCCCACTTCGCAGGCGCTTCGAAGCCCCTTCATAGCCCCTTCCAAGGACAGGCCGGTGTCGACCGTGATGTGGGACGAGTTCAGGTAGTACAGGCCCAGCATCGTGGCGTGCTGGCAGTCATCAAGTACATGGCCACGATGACGACCTCGGGCCCTTCCTTCTTCAAGGCTCGGCCTGTGCGTCCGCTCTAGAACTGCGGACCCACTTTTGAGTAATCACGCATTGCACACACTCCTGCTGTACGATTTTCTCCCCGATACTACTAGCCACTTAAAAACAAAATGTCTTCCGAGAGAATTCGTACGGCGCTTACTTACTTCGCCCTGATCTTCGGCGTGATCGCCGTGACGTTCTTTTTTTCGATTGGCTTCACCACTTTTTTCGAATCCGATTTCACTCCCAAGAACAGCGGAGAGCTGGCCTCCTGGGCACAAGCCGCCGGCTCTGTAGTAGCGATTTTTATGGCGTATCGCATGGGAGCAGATCAGGCGCGAGTGGCCAGGATAAGCGCTCAAAAAGAGGACCGAGCGTTGCGCGAAATACGACAGTCGATCGCCGCGCAGCTCAGAAAGGCAATAAACCATGTGACAGAACTGATTGGGGCCGCACAGAAAGGTGAACTTCTCATCAAAAAAATGGACGCGGAATACCAATCCGTACGAGCGCCCCATGAGGAGCGACCAGCATCTTTGAAGGAAATTCAGACGAACATCAATGCGTCGCTCAAGAAAGTTCACTTCCCCAGGCCCTTCCAATTCGGCGGTGTGCGCCGATGGAAGGCCGAAGAGGTGGATGACTGGATCGAGTGCCAGCGCAAAGCGCCAGATGGCCGGCGCGCACGATAACCATGGGCCGTGACGGCTCTATCTAAGTCGGCAGGCTTTTCCATACGGCCATGGCCATACCGAAAAGCGAGCCGAATATCCCAAACCAAAACATGGCGCCCTCTCGGCGCCGTTTTTTTGCATCCAATATCGCGCTGCGCACCGCTAAAAAGCCCCTCGGAGTTAGATACCAAGCTTCCGAGTAGTTATCGTGCACGTCTACTTGCCCATAGAATTCTCCCACCTCTTGCGGGGGAATTTCTGCACCGATCCGTCGCGCTTCACGGATGAGATATTCCGATTGCAGAACCGCGGTACTCGTCTCTAGTCTGTCGATGTCCGAGATAATGGCCCAAGCTCGATCAACAGCGCCCTTTTCATCCTGATGGGGCAGGCTGGCATTCAGCTTTTCCAGCTGTGCTTGGTGGACCACGCCAGCCCACCAGAACTTGAACTGCTTTCGTCGCCGATTTGCCCAAGCCGTTATTAGAATCCTTACAACCTCAACAGGTCCCATAGTGATCATCCTAGTTTCTTAGCAATATCAGTAGCGCTTTCGCGGTAATAGATCATCAGGCTGCGCGGGTCCCGGTGGCCCACCATCCGCGCCAGCTCCAAAATGCTCAGCTTCTTGGCCAGCCGCGTCAGCGCGGTCGCGCGGGCGTCATGGACCGTGGCGCCCTCCACCTGTGCCAGCGTCTTGGCATGGCGGAAGTAGACATCGCGCAGCGCGCCGGTCAGGGTGAACATGCGTACCTTGTCCACGCTATTGAGCGCCTTGAAAATGGACACCGCGCGCTTCGACAGCGGCACGGCGCGTCGGTCGCCGTTCTTGGTCTGGTCCAACTGGGCTACCTGCTTCTTCAGGTCAACCTGGGCCCGCTCCAGGGACAGCAGCTCGCCGGACCGCATCGCCATCTCCAGCGGCAAGAGGAACGCCACCGCGGTCTGGTGGCGCTTGTCTTCGACGGGTTTTCCCTCTTCCCACCCCAGTGCCAGCACGATCCGGTCTATTTCTTCCTGGGTATAAATGCGCTCACGGTGGCGCCCCTTGGACGGCATGGTCAGCGCCAGCGAAGCGTCATCTTGACGTTGTGCCATTCCTTCCTGGCGTAGCCCCAGGCCACGCGCAGGAGGGCGATATCGCGCCGGCAGGATGTGGGCTGCACCTGGCCCAGCCGTTTGTCGCGCCAGGCCGCCAGATCCACCGTGGTGACGGCGTGGATAGGTTTGGCGCACAGTTCCGGCTCGTCCTTCAGGAAGCGGTCGATCCGCACGCGTTCCCAGCGGTGCCCCTTGTTCTTGGGCGAAACCTCGTCGCGGAACCGCTCCAGGACCTGGGCCAACGTCCTGACGACGATACCGCCCACGGCAGTTGTAGCCAGCTCCGTTTCCCTGCTGGCAGCCCATTCCTGGGCCTCCCGCTTGGTGGCAAACGTCTTGCTCTCCCTGGTGCCGCCCTTGCTGACCTCGGTGCGACATGTGTCCCCGCGCTTGCGGAAAGTACCCAATTTCATCCCCTTTGGCGTAAATCCTGGCGTGGATTTGGCGTAGCAAAGTAGGCGATTTAATGGGCGGATGTCAAAGCTGTTGGCAAAAGAAAACCCCCGAGGCACTCGAATCCTCGGGGGTTGTATGACATTGTTGGCGTAACGCCAAAACAGTGTCAGGCAATACGTGGTGCGAAGGAGGGGACTCGAACCCCTACACAATCCAGTGTTCATGCGGCTTTGCGGCCTCATGTTGTCCGTAAGTTGTCATTCAGGCGGGAGGGCCATGAGCCCTTCCGCCTTTTTTCGTTTGGGACCCGAGCGCCGAACCTATACTGGACCTTCCCCCTGGTCAGGAGCGCGTCATGTGTGGTCGCATCGTCCAGAAGTCCGGCCCGCTCGATTACGTCGAGCGCATCTTTCCCAACCCTCGCCGCGTCTTCGATGACCCCGCCGGCCCGCTCTACAACATCCCGCCGGGCGCACGCCCCCTGGCAATGCATCGCCTGGCCGGTGACTTCCAACTGGAGCGCCTGCACTGGGGCTGGCGCCCGCACAACTCGAAGTACTTCATGTCGAGCGCGCGGCTGGACAAGATCCTCGCCGGCGCCTGGCCCTGGAAGATGCTCACCGCACGCGGCCGCATCCTGGTGCCGGCGAATGGCTGGTACGAATGGAAGCCCCTGGCCGATGGGCCGAAGCCGCCCAAGCAGCCCTACTACATCCACGCCACCGACAACGCGCCCCTGTTCTTTGCAGCCCTGAGCAACTGGCGCCCCGGAGCGGACAAGGACGAGGCCCACGGCTTCGCACTCGTCACGAACGACTCCCTGGGCGGCATGATCGACGTTCACGACCGGCGGCCTGTAGCGCTGCCGCCCGACCTCGCCATCCACTGGATGGACCCGGAATTTCCCACCGCGCAGGCGCTTGCGCTGCTGGAGCATGGCCTACCGGAGACGGCCTTCACCTGGCACCCAGTGCGCCAGGAAGTTGGAAACTCAAAATACCAGCTTCCCGATGCAATCGACCCGGTGCCGCCTATGCTGCGGGCTTGACCTTCTCATAGAGAGTGATCGCGGCGGCTAGGGACGGCTCCATGCCGTGGCGTGTGCCGTTCGCGGCCCACACCTCATATTGCCAGCGGTTCTGTGCGAACACCCGGCAGATGGTCCACCCGCCAGGCCCTGCCCAGTAGTACTCGTCCCTCTGCTGCCAGTCTGCCGCATCGGCCATGTTCCGTCCCCTATCGGCCGAAATCGGGGCCGAATTGCGCGAATTCTAGGACTGTTTAAACTGGATGTCCATACAGTATTTTTGAGCAAGACCGTGCAATTTCAGTGCAGCGTCCTCCGGACGCACCACCTTGGCGAACGTCGCCGCGATAACGATCCAGGCCAGCCCGTCGTGGGCACGGTCCACATGTACACCATGCCCCATCAGGGGCTAAATCGCCATGTACCCCGCCTGACCATGGAGAGCTTGGCCAAGTTCGGCGCCCGAATTCCAAGCGCGATCCCTGACCTGCTTGACCCGGTGTTGCTGACCTTTGGATCGGACCGGGGCATGATGGTCTGTGGCTTCGAAGAAATCGCCGGCGTGCGCTACTACCAGGGGTGGTGGATGCAGTGGGTAACGCCATCTAAAGCACCCGACGATGTGTGTTAAAAAGCGGGCAAGCACACTTTGGGAATGCGGCGTGATTCGAATACTCATGGTCGTTGCCGTGTCGATGGCGGTTTCTGGCTGCGCCCCTTCAAAAACCCTGACTCAGCTGCGTTCCTCTCCAGGCGAGACGTACACAAGCTCTACACCAGTTGACGCAGTGACGCGGTGTATGCGCGCTTTGCCAACTGATATGTTGGAAGTCACAACTTACCCTGGTTCCGATACAGTTGAGTTCATGATCGGCTCGCCCCGAGACATGGTTTACCTTGCAATGGCGACCAAGAATGGCGCAGGCTCCGATATAGCCATTCACACGTACGGTCGGACCCTTTGGGCCATGCCCGAATCGGAATTTCGGGCAAGCGTCAAGCGCTGCGCCCCTGAACGTTGACAGCTACCTTCCGCTCGCTGCGCAGAGTCGTTTCCAAGTTTCGTTGCTCTTCAGTATCTGGCGTCGAATCTCCGGGGGGGTCTCATCAACCCGCACAGCCGAGTCGAAATAGATCGGCCGCGCATGGTCGCAATACTCAACGCCCACCCTGGCCGGGGCGGCGCACCCAGCCAGACTTGAGGCGATCAGAAACTGCATCATCGTCCATACGGGCAACGTCACCCTCCACATTGCGCACCTCCTGGCGAGCTTTCGCCGCCTGTTCGTTGATCCTCTCGTTGCGCTCCTGGCGCTCATCCGCACGGCCAGCGCTGCGCCCGCGCAGGTAGACCAGCGCCACCGCGGCTACAGCCGCCAGCGCGGCGACCAGATAGCCCCATATCCGTTGTACGAATGCGGGCATGGTCAGATCTCCACGGCGGCCATGGCCTGGGCATACAGCGCCGGCCAGGTCTTCGGATGCGGCTTCCCGGGCCGCCAGGTGCGCAGGTACTGCGCCCATCCTGTGTCAACATCGCCGATAGCGGGCAGCGCCTTCGGGTCGGTCCACAGCAGCAGCCGCGCCACGCCGGCGGCCAGCACGTCGTCATACTCCAGCGCGGCGTAGATCGCATCTGGGTCGCAGACTACGCTGCGGGCCTTGCAGAGCGCCGCCAAGTGGCTCTTGCTCGCCGCGTGCAGGAACACGCCCCACACGCCGCCGCGGCTGGCGCGCGTGCCCTTCTCGAATTGCCAGAAGCCCCGCGCCGGCCCGCCGATCTGCTGGCGGTGCGTAAATCGACTTTCCTGCAGGCCGATTGCCAGCAACATGACGCGCGCCTCGGCCGTGTCCATGCGCGCCGGCAGCAGCGCCAGCCCAGGGCGGATGCCCGTATCGATAATCTTCTTCAGGTCCATGGTTCAGCCCTCCCCGCCCGACCGCAGCCCCAGCAGCTTGGCCCGTGCCTCGGCAAACCATTCCAAAAGTCCCTTTTTCCGCATGCTCGCCATCCAGCGCATGTAGGCGCCCAGCACCCACCACGCCGGCAAGCCGGCAAGCAGCATGCTCGGCCCCAGGACATAGAACTTCGCCAACAGCGCATCGTCGGATCCGGCGCCATGGTGGGCCAACCAAGTCATGGCATCCATCAGGCCTGGCTTCCACGCGATAACTGCGCCGGCCAGGGCCGGCCCAAACATGAACGAACACGCGACCGTGCAGACGGTGCGAACGGTGAACTCCCGCGCGGTGCGAGGCGGCATGATCAGCAGCCCGAGCATTGCAGCCACGGCGGCGGGAATGCCGTAAGCCATTGCGACCTTCAAGGCCGCCAAGCCACCCAAACCGGTGGAACTCGGTTCCATTTGCATACTCCCTTGTTGGGTTCGCATTGCTGCCTCCCGTTGTGTGGACGAAAAAAAACCCGCCGAAGCGGGTAAGAGAAAACCTAAATCAAAGGCCGGTCACGTCGATGATGGTTGAACTGAATTGCGTCCGGCGGATATCCGGCCAGTTTGACGGTGTCGCACTCGGACCATAGTCCTCGACACATATCGTCTGGCCGATCGTACCGCCGTCCTGTTTGGCCATCTGCCACATGCGAAACTGCATGAACTGCACGCCAGGACCGACGCCTATTGGCACCTCGGTCTGGCTATTGCACATGTTCCCCTGGATGATGGCCGGCGTAATCCCAGGATAGACCCGCAGCACAAAGTTCGGAGGAAGCCCCGAGCTTGTAGACGGGATATCGTTTGCCGTTCCGCTCCAGAAATCGGCCGTCCGCATGTAATCGATCCTGGAATCGAACGTCTTCACCCCTGATGCGTTCTTGACGATCATTCCGTATCGCTCCCCGCTCGGGACTGACGCCTCGATGGGCTCGTCGAACACATACCACCAGATGGTGACCGGGGTGCCTCCAGGCTGATAGCCCAGGAAGTTCAACGACATGCCACTGCCGCTAGGCGACATACCGTAGAGTGTGGCGGCGCCATTGGATCGAAAGGCCACAACCCCGGTGTTGCGCGCCGTGTAAGCGTTGGCCTGCCGGAAATTGACGTGGAACCAACCTTCAGACGCAGTGATTACGCCCTTATCACGCAAGGCGAAATTCTTGTACGTGCTGTCAATCTGGATTTCATTCGAACCGTTCCGCGCCCTGAAACCATAATCCGCCATTACCCTAGAACTCCATATGTAACCCGAGCGCTCGCCCTATAGGCAGCGGGCATATCGAAAGTCCAGCTCAGGGTAGTACCGACGATGGAGATGATCGGGACCATGGTGAAGCCGATGCTCGTCCCTGCCACCGCCGACAGTTGATAGACCGGCGCGCGGCCGGCGAACTCCGGCACGCTGATCGAGCCATCCGAAAGCCCCGTGACCAGCTCGCCGATCCGCCGAGGCAGGCGCGTTGTGAACTGGACCTGACTCAGCCCGCCAGCGGTCTTTGTTCGTAGTCCATAGGTAGCCATTACGGTAGATACCCCAACGTCACGCGGTCCACGCCATTCGGATCGAACACCACCACGTTTTGCCCATTGATCCGAAGGCGCCCCCCGCCAGGTAGCGCGCTGTTCATTTCCAGCACGCCGCCTTTGTCGATACGCCACCCCGACACGCCCGGCACGTAGTCGTTCGACTGGATGTAATTGCCGATCATGGCGTTGGTGATCCAGCCGTTGCCGATAAAGGCCTGGTTGATGAACGTCTGCCCGTTCTGGATCACAAACGGCGTGGTGACAACGCCGTTGATCAGGTTGATGAGCGCCAGACGGTCGGCCAAGAAAAGAACCTGCGTCTGCATGCCCTCGGGCGTGTTTTCGACACCGACACCCATGCCGGCGCTGTAATACTTGCCGTCCACGGTCACGCCGGCCTTGATGCTCACCATCGCATTGAGGCCGTCTTTCACCTGCTTGATCTCGGTCGCCGCCCCGCCCCCGGATTCAATTTCGGTGATCAAGTCCTGCCCAAGCATGGATTTCTCGATCTTGCCGCCGATCTGCTCCAGGATTGGCGTTGCGTCCGTACTGGCCTGGCCGCGAATACCAAGGCCGCTTTCCGAGGGATACCAAGCACCCGCCACGCCGTTCTTGTCGACCAGCCGCGCCCAGAACCACAGTTCCTTGCCCGCCAGCAGGCCCAGCAGCGTGTGCGTGTTCTGCGGGTAGGCGAAGACGCCCAGCGGGATGGCCGAATCGAAGCTGGAATTCTGCGAGTAGTAGATTTCCGTGCGCTCGATGATCGACGGCCCAGGCGGCAGTCCCCAGTCCAGCTGGATGGCGAACAGCAGCCCGGTGGCCACCAGGCTGGTCACCACCGGCGGCGGCCCGACAATGCCGTCCAGCTGCGTCAGCGTAGACGTGGTCCAGATCGACGCAACGCCAAGCGAGTTCAAAGCTCGCACGCGGAATGTGTAGCCACCGGCGTAGATGTTCGGCACCTCCACCCGCGTGTAGCCCGTGCGCGGCAGGTTGATCCAGTCCGAGTTGTCCCGGCGCCACTGCACCTCATAGGCCACTGCGCTATCGGCCGCCTTCCATTCGAAAACGGCGGTGTGATTCGCAATGCCCTGGCTAACGATGTAATAGGCGCTGATCTTCGGCTCCGTAGGCGGCGACTGCACGCCAGGCGGCACCACCGAAATCGGAGGGCGGTCCAGCCGCGTGCCGAAGTCCACGTTGTTGAACTTTCCCGGCTCGTGCTGGATGGCCGAGATATCGGCCAGCACGCCGTCCTTGCGCTTGATGCTCAGGACGCGGAACGTCTGCGCCGACAGCGCTTCGGATTCCAGCGTCCATACGCATTCCGGCTCGGGCACCTCGGAAAATGGTATCTGGACGTCGATATGCATGGCCGTTCCGGGCAGGCCAATCATGTCCGCCGTCAGCTTCGTGGAGTCGTAGCTGTAGACGCCGCTGTCCAGCGTCAACGGCTCTCCCATGGCCGACGACACCACGCGCGTTTCGGACTTTCCGCTGGGCAGGTTCACGGTCAAGCGGTCACCCGGCCGGATGCCCAGCTCGGCGTCGACCACGATTCGGCTCGCCGTCGCTTCCCTGATGCGCCCGCCGATACGCCGGCCGGCCAGATGCTGGTCCGCAACGCGGATGATGCTGCCAGGGCGGACCTGGCATTGCTCCAGGCCGACGCTGAAGGTGACGCCGCGGGTCTCCAGATTGGAGGTCAGCAAAAGCCACTTTCCAACCCGGTTCGCCTGGCCGCGCGACGTGCATCCAAAGGCGGTAACCTCCAGCTGCTTGATGCCGTAGCGCGCGATGCCTTCGCGGTTCTCGACGTACTCGACCTTCTGGCGCCCCATATCCGTCAGATCGCACCAGGACACCAGCGCGACCGTGTAGCGCGTGTTCAGCGCCGACCCGGTGTAGGAAAACCGGCCATCAATGACGTTGGCTGACGAGTAGGTATAGACCGGATCACCCGGCATGTCGGCCACGGCGATCACCGAAGAATTCGCCCAGTACGCCATGCCGCGAAACACCGATGCGAGATCCTGGATCACCCGGTACGCGTCGGCCGTCGTCTGAAGGTAGACATTGCAGGTGAAGCGCGGTTCCTTCCCTCCGAAACCATCGTCCACCAGTTCGTCGCAGTAGCGCCCGATCTGGTACAGGCCCCACTTGTCCAGCCAGCCGGCCGGAACCCGCTCGCCTAGGCCGTAGCGGTCGTTGCCGACCAGGTCGAAGAACACCCAGGCCGGGTTATCGGTCCACGCCGTCTTGAACGTGCCGTCCCAGGTTCCGATATAGGTGCGCGTCTCCGGGTCGTAGTTACTCGGCACCCGGATGATGCGCCCCTTCATGTCGTAGGCGCGCGTGGGCACGCTTTGAAACTGCGCCGCGTCGATCTTGATCCCGACGACAGCGGACATGGGATAGCGCAGCTTGGCGTCGATCACTTCGGTCACGGCGTCGACGATGGTGCGATCCGCGATCGTGTTGCTGTTCGCGTTAGCCGTCAGGCGCCGAACGCGAACGCTCCACCCCTGCTGCGCACCGGCAGGCAGGTCAATGCGATGCGAGCGCGCGTAGCGCTGCGTGGTCTTGCCATCAAACGCGCTGGCCAGCACCTGCTGGTAGGCAGCACCATCACGGCTCACGTCAATTGCGTACTCGACCCGGTAGCCGTTGATGTCGCCGTTCGAAGTGTCGGCGCGGCTCAAGCCCTCGACGGCCAGCGTCACCCGTACAGCGGACAACTGGCGATTGGTGAACAGGCGGACCCAGGGCTGCGTGGCCTTCAGTTCGGTGTTGACGCTGATGGTGTTCTCGGACGCCGGGAAGCCAGGCAACGGGTCTTGCCATTGCGTGCCAGTCCGGAAGTCGATCGACACGTTGGAAAAGTTCAGCGAGCCGTCGGCGTTCGCAACGGGCGTGCCATTCAGGTATACGTCGCGCAGCGCGCCACCAAGGCCATGCACAGGGCCGTAGATCTCGCCTTCGCTCAACAAATCGATGACGCGGGCATAGGCGATGCTATGCAGGCTATCCGGGGCTTCGCTGGGGCCTCGGCCACCACCGCCACCCTTGCCGCCCTTATGGCCGACGACAGGCGCGACTTCACCCAGACGACGCCCATAAAAAAAGGCACCCGAAGGTGCCTTTCTGCGCTGCCTCATTTTCATGCCTGATCCTCAGAGAATATTCCGGCCGAGACCGTCGCGCTGCCGATAATCATGCGTCCGTACAACACCGGCACCGGGTTGCCCTGGGCCGACGTGTTCACCGGTCCATTGAAGTTGTAGGAGGCGCCGTTTTCGGGCCGATCTGCGGCACTTAGCGCTCGCTGTTGGGGCGAGAGCATTTGCACCACACCACCCAACGCCAACGACACCCCCATCGAGAACATCGCAGTCGTGCCTATCGCCCCCTGCGCACCCAATGCCACCCACCCCATAGGGTTCCAAACTGCCAGCGCGATAAGCGCGGCTCCCAGGACGGTCTGGAACAACCCGCCGCGCTTGCCACCGGCAGGCATTGGCGCGATGCGGATATCGGCGTCCCCGACCGGATGCGAAAGCTGGTCCTCCGTCAGGTTCCGCTTTCCGACGAAGCAGGCGTAGGCCACGCCCTGCCCTGCGCTTGCCGCCATCTCAGCCTCAAGGCCAGGCAACAACACGCAGAGCGCGCGGACGGCCTCCGCGGTGCTGTTGACCGCCAGCCTATGCACCCGGCCGAATCGCGCGCCCAGGCCCCCGTACAGGCGCACCGTGCGTAGTATTTCGTTCATGCTTCACCCTTGATATCGCAGGACCAGGCGCGTTGCTTCGCGCCAATATCCGCCATACACCACCCGCTCAGACTGGCGCCCGTACAGGTGGTGCAGCATCGCGTCCGGAACCGAGAACAGGCCCGGCGCCTCTTTAAGCCCTTCGGCGCCCAGGAACACGCCGGCGTGGTTGGCGCGGTTGGATCGGACCTGCATCAGGATCACGTCGCCTGGCGCCATGTCCTCGCCAGCCTGCAGCGGCCGGAATCCCGCCTCGGCGTAGTGGTCCATGTACAGGTCGCCTTCGCGGCCTGGCTCCCACCAGCCGTCATCGCGCTGGAAGTCCAGCAGCTCGATACCGCGCTCGCGCTTGTACCAATCCCGCACCAGGCTGTAGCAGTCCAGCACGCCATGCGCGAACTGACGGCCCAGCAACGGGGCCTGGAAGCCCACCGGCGTAAAGCCCCGCACCTCGCCCGCCACCACGGCGCCGTCGTCATCCCTGGCCACGGCCACGATGAACCAGGGAAGCCCCGTAGCCTCGCAGGCCACACGGTCCGCCTCGCTCGGCGCCGGCGTCTCGTCGGGATGCGAATGCACGATTGCCACGATCCGGCCTGTGTCTTCGGCCGCAGCGTAGTCGTCGGCCGCCAGCACGAAATGGTCGGCGCTGGCCGCCGTATTCCGGCACGGTACATACACCTCCCTGCGCGCCGCCATCACCACCAGCCCGCAGCACTCGCGCGGGTACTCGGCCACCGCATGGGCGCGGATGGCCTCCATCGTCTTCTTGCGCATGTCTATCCCCTGATCAGGTCGGCCGAGGGGAACCCGCCGAAGTTGATGACCTCGTATTCACCGAATCGCTTCTTGCAGTCGGACATGAGGCCCGAGCAGCGATCGCGCGCCGGGTCCGTGACCGGGTTGCCGGCCAAGTCAAACATGCGGCTTCCGGTGTAGCCGCAATACGGGCCGCGGTAGCCGCCCTTGCGCAGCCAGCTACACACGCCGGCGAGAATCGGCCGGCTGGGCAATTGCTGCCCGTCGAAGTCCAGCGCACTCGACAGTTGGAATTCCACCACCTCGGCGGTTTCTGCCGTCTTCTGCTGCACAATCCAGACCTCGGCCGGCAACTCTTCGGCGGGGTTCGCCGTGGGGTTGCCTTCCGGGAAATTCTTGGCATCGAGATAGCTGCCCAGTGTGCGCCGCACCCGCACCCAGGCGCCCACCAGGTCATCCAGCGCGATGCACAGCGACGAAATGACGCCGGCGATCGGCTTGCCCTCGGCGTCCGCGCCGATATTTCCGACAGACAGCGTGGGCGTGGGCTGCTGGCCGTCGCCCACCTGCTCGAAGCCTTCCGCCGTGATCGCCCACGGGTCGTACTGGTTGCCCTGCCACCAGATAGGGCCGACCTGCGTATAGCCATGGAAGCGCTGAAGCGTCCCGCCGATCGGCGTGGCGTCCAGCTCGTAGAGTTCGACCAGGTCGCCGACCTCAAGCTTTTGCACATCTGCATAGATCCGCATTCTGCCCCCTATGCCTTCAACGTGGCCGCCAAGCCGAACAGGTCCAGGCGCTGGGCCAGCGTAAGCCCAAGTACGTCGGCCGCCGCGTGCAGCATGGCGCTGCCCCATTCGAACGCCTGCAACTCGTCCCAGGCACGCCGGTAGTACGCCGGCGTGGCCGGATCGTTCAGCAGTTCTTCGAAGGCGTCGAACAGCGTCCAGTCCGGCCGCCCCTCCTTCGGATATGGCGTGAGGCGCATTGCCTCGCGGCCCTGGTAGCGCGACACAGGTGGTGGAAACGCGGGCCGCTCGACCCAAGTTCCATCCTCCGCAGCAATGTGATGATCGCCTGGCCGCTCGCCATCCATCAATATCCAACCGGGCGGGCAATCTCCGCCTACCCGTTGGTGGCTCTCGCCAATTTCGGCGTAAATTTTCATCCCTTCACCCTCCAGACTAAAACCCGGCATTTGTTGGGGGAAACAAGCGATCCCTGCGTAGGCGTTCCGGCTAGGTTTGGCAATGGATCGACGCCGCTAGCTCCGGTCCGCACAAGAATGGCGCCGTTGCTAAGTTGCCCCGCCCTGGTTCCGAAGGCTCGGTTACCGCCGGAACTATCGGTGTACCAGCCTGTTTCCGCCCATCCGTCCGTGTAAAGCAGCTCGGCGCGGCAAAGCAGATTGAACCCGAGGAAAGGCGCGGGCGGCGTCAGAACATAGGTGGAATTCGCGGCAACCGAAGCAGGGTTGGCGGCCGTACCGCCGTTGGGGTAGAGAATGGTGAACGCGAGTTGGCCATTCAGCGTTTGGAAAGCGGAATTCAACGCCGCATAGTCGCTGGCCAGCTGCGCAGCGTCAGCGCTCCCCGGGTTGGTGACGGCGCCGAACGCGTGGATAGTCCAAACGCCAGATACGTTGATCGGACGGGTTTCAGCGGCAGTCCTGGGCGTGCCGTTTGTCCCGTCCGAAGTCGGCGTCCCGACACCACCATCGGCGAACGCATAACTTCCGGCGTTCGACTGGATAGCTTGAATTGAGGAACCCCCGCCATAGGCCGCACCCGGGTTTCTTGCGGCGTGAAAGTGGCCCTGCATCGCGTCCCTCGTGATAATGCCGTTGGCAACTGCACCGTCACCTCGCTGAAAAAGGGCTCCGAGAGAACCAGCGGCCTTCCCATTGAAATCCGGCACCCGGATAGTGGAAGATCCATCGCCGGTGGTGTAACTGCCGCGTTTGAGCGGATCGGCCAGCCAGTCGGCTTCGGGCACCACCGGCACCGTGCCGGCCGCCACCATGGCGGCAAGGTCGTGGAAGGTGGCGCGGCTGATGGTCTGCCCATCGGCGGGGATCTGCCCTGCCGGGATGGACGAGCGCAGCGGCCACCATGCCACCGAACCGACCGGCGGGCCGGTAGGGATCGGAGGCAGCTGGGCGGCGGGCACCTTCCCACCCGTGTCCAACGACGCCACGCCCCCCGGTTGCCCCTTCTGCGACAGCGGGATGGAGTCCTCGGCGGCGGGCAGGTTGACGGCCGGCACCTTGCCATCCGCCCCCAGGGGCGCCACACCGCCCGCCGTTCCCACAGGCAGGTTCGCCACTGGCACTTTTGTGCCAGCGTCCAGCGGCGCCACGCCCTCGGCGGCTCCCTTCTCTTCCACCGGGATATAGTCCGCCAGTTCCGGCAGGTGCGTGGCCGGCACCTTGCCGGAGGCGTCCAGAGGCGCCACGCCCCCGGCCATGCCCTTCTGGGCGGCGGGAATCGCGGCGTCGGCCGTGGTCTTGGCTTCGGTGGCAGTCTGTGCCGCGTTCGCCGCGGTCAACTCCACCGCGTCGACGCCGGCCTGCACCTTGGTGAAGTTGGCGTTGACTTTGGCCATTCCGTTGCGCAACGGGTCACCCGTGCCATCATTGTCCTGCTGGCCAATGGGGATTTGTTCAAGTTCTTGCATAGTCTCTACGGCACATGCCGCTGTGTGAATGTCACCGAGATCGTGTACCAACCGCCTCCCATCGCCACCAATTGATAGTCGCCGGCGCGGTACGATGTTTGGGTTCCCAGCGGCGCGGTCCACAGGAAGGCCCGCGAGGCGCCGTGGCGATCGAGAAAATCCTTGATCGGCCGGATTTCTGACTCGCTGCCAAAGAACGACAGCGGCCAAGACTCGGTGCGATTGTTTATTCCATCCCCGACGACCTGTTCATAGCCGTCGCCAAACTGGGCCCGGAGAACCCTGAACTTCACTTCCGCCTGCGGATTTCGCCTGGGACTCCACTGAAAAACCTCCAAATTGCTCATTGCCCCTTCCTTCCATAGCGCTCGTTCCAAGACGCCCCGCCTGGGCGGTAAGACTTCGCGATAAGAACCTGGCACCGCGAATCGACGAATTCGCCCAGTTCACGCCCGAATTGCTCCAGCCCCTGGGGTGCTTCCGTCCTGCTGGTTCCGTCCTGTTGCATATAGATGTTGACCTGCACGGGAGCCGCTGCTTGCGAGGGCTGCGCCATGCCTAGGGCCTGCACCCCGAGACGTCCGTCCGGACCTCGCCGCAAGGGCATGATGGCTTCGGGACCCGCCTCGGCGAACACCCCGGCTCCTTTCGCGAACTGGAACACCTGGGGCGTATGGAAGACGCCATTCGAAAAAGCCGAGAGACTCGGCGACTCGTAGACATTGCCCTTGGCGTTGGCGGTCCAGCCATTCGACGCGATCAGCGATCCGATTCCGTCACCACCCGACGCCTGGACTTGACTTGCTGCCGCTTCAGTCCCGGCTGCAGCTCCAGATGCAGCACCGAACAAGGAGCCGACGACGCTGGTGAAAATCCCCATCGTCGCCTGACGCGCCGCGATGCGTGCCAAGTCAGAAAGGACACTCTTCGCAAAATCTGCGAAATTCGCCTTGCCACTGACCACGAAGGAGGCCACAGCGTCCGACATGCCCTGAAACAGACTGGAAAACACCTGCTGCGATTGCGCCATGACGTTGGCAGACGCGTCAGACCAGTCGTTCAGCGCGCGAATGGCTCCGTTCTTCCAATCGCCTTGAAGCGCTACCCGTTCCTCCATGTAGCCGCGCTCGCGCTCGATCTGTGCCTGCATTGCGGCGTCGATCTGAGCAATGCCCTGCAGATATTGATCAGACTCCAGCGCACCGCCGCCGCCTTCGCGCAGCATCTTGTCGGTGAAGCCGTCGCGGATCCGCCGAAACCTGTCTTGCGCTTGGTTGATAGCATCCACCAGCGCTCGATCGTTGCTGCCCAGGGTCAGCGCGTTGTTCTGCCGGCTTTCCTGTAGAGCGCGGGTTTCGCTGTAATTGGCGATATCGAGCTGCGTAGCGCGTAGGGCACCCCGGATCTTGGCCTGGTACTTCTCGATGTCGGTCGCTTCTTGCTGCTGCGACCTCGCGATCTGGGCCTCGAGTTCCTGCACCCGGCCGGCGTAGCGCTCGCGTTCGGCAATCTGCTTCTTGCCGCCGGCGATATCCGCTTGTTTGCGGGCGATGTCCAGCTCGTCGCTGAGGGCTGCCCGTTGGGCCGCCGCCCGTCGCCGAATGAATGCCTCTTCGGACAACAGGCCGGCCGCCCTTTGGCCTTCCAGCGCGGCCGTTTCAGCGCGCAAGGCCTCCTCACGCAGGCGCGCCTGGGCTTGCATCGCTGCCAGCTGGCCAGACAGTGAATTCTGCCCGGCGCTGACGGCGTCCTTGTCCTGGAACTTCTTGCGGGTCTCTGCTTCGCGTTCCCGGATGGCTTTGGACGATATCCGGTCATCCTCGGGATTGACGGCACGAATGGCCGCCTCCAGGCGCGCGTTTTTCTCCAGCGCCTCGGTCAGCTGCCGAACCTTGTTGGTTTGCTTGTCGTAAGCATCCAGGCTCTTGGCCGCCTCGATAGCCGCCGCGTTCGCCGCGGCATTGAGCCCCTTGACCTGCGCAACGGCATCCGCCAGGCCCTTCTGATCCAGCGCGTCGCCCAGGGCACCCTCGGCATTTCTCACGCGCGCACGGCCAGCCTCATTCAATCCGGCCGGCCCTGCATCACGCTGGCGCATCAGCGCAATGTTCTCGCGCAGCGTGGCGATACGCGCTTCCAGCGGGTCCTGCTCCTGCCCCACCCGCTTCATTGACTCCCAGGCGCCGTCGACGGCGCCCTTCACGTCCCGCCACGCACGTTCGAGCACGCCCAGTTTTTCCGGCGCTTCAGTGCCCAGATAGTCGTGCAGGGCCCGCGAGGTCTCCTGCATGGCACCTTCGCGGTTGCCTGTCTCCTCCAGCGTACGGATGTAGTCCCACTGAGCCAGGCTCATGAAGTTGAGCGAGCGGTTATGCTCCTCTGCCCACTTCGTCACCCCTTCGGGCATCTTGGCGAAATCCTTGGAGATTTCGTCCATGGCCTGGCCCGATGCCTTTTGGAAGGCAACCATCGAGCTTGACATCATCTGGATGGTGTCGGCCGAAATCTGCCCCGTCGCGACCAGCGCCTCGACTGCCTGCTGCGCCCTGCCGCGGCTTCCATTCTCACCAGCTGCGGCGGCGGCCATACTGCGGATCTTCTCCGCCGTTACCCCCGCATAGTTGCCCGTCAGCTGAATAGTCCGATTCAGGCGTGAGGCGTCCTCGCTTCCCTGATAGGCGGCTATACCGAAGGCCACAGCCGCGCCAGCGGCCAGGGTATAAGGGTTGATCAGCCCAAGAAGCGTGCTTCCCAGCGCCTTCGCGGCCGGCACAACGCCGCCGAACATGTCCTTTAGCTGGCCGCCCTGCTGCAGCAGGACGGTCATGGGCTGTTGCCCACCCTGCAAGGACACCACGATGTCGGTCAGCTGCGCCGGTACACCCCGCATGGCGGCTGCGGTCTGTGCGGCGCTATTGCCGTACCTATCCAGCGCGCGGCCGGACGAGCCCAACGCAACTTCCTGTTCGCGCAGCTTGGCAATCAAGGGGGCAGCACGGGCGGATACGCCAAGCTCGGCCGCCTGCAGCTCGAGCAATTCGGACCTCGTCTTGCCAATCGCCTGTACCTGGCGCTCGAGGCCCTGGACGAACCTATCAGACGTCTGCACGAACGCCTGGCTACCCGCCGCAGAGGCGTTAACGGCTTGGCCCATCTGCCCCGCGGATGCGCCCATCCGCGCAGAGGCCGCGCTCGCTCGGCCCAAATTGGCCTCGGCCGTGGCGGCAAATTCCGCCGTCGCGGCACCGGACGCCGAAAATCCGCGTAGAAGGTCAGCTTCGTTCGCGGTCAGCGTGACGCCTAGAACCTTGTCATTCATTGAATTCTGCCGCTGAAAGTTCAAATTTCCGGCCTACGCCTGCCCCAAAAAGACCTCCAAGGCGGCGCGCTCCATCGCGCGGATATCCAAAAACGCCTCCCTCAGGTCCGCCCCCGGAGGCATTAGGACCTCCAGCGTTGCGCGAATCTCGGTCGCCGAAATGCCAGTACGCAGTGGAGGCCCCATTGCGGGGGCCACCCAAGTCCAGCATGTTTCAAGCTCCAGAAATGCCCTGACCGTCTCCCAGTTCTCCTCGAACACCTCGAAGGGCTCGTCGGCCGCCCTGGCTCCTGCCGCGTCCAGAACGTCCGCAGGCGCACCAGCCAAAGCCAAGGCCGCCAGCACTGCGTCATCGGGGTCGAACGCGGCTTGTGCGCGCCGACCGCCCATCGCCCAGTACCGCGCGGCCTCTAGGAGTTTTTTTCCCGCACCTGCTGATGGGCCCGCCAGAAGCCTTGGAACAGCGGCGCGACCAGTTCAGGCCAATCCTTGAGGACCTGGTCCAGCGCCTTGACCGAGAACGGCACGGCGTCACCCTGGCCGTCGCGCACACCCAGCCAGCCGGTCATCCTGTCCTTGATGAACTCGACGTCCGAGGCGTACTCCCACTTTTCGGGCGCCTTCTGGCCTTTGGCCACAGGCAGCAGCGGCTGACCGACGCGCTCACGGTAGGCATTGGTCATCGCGTCGTGCAGCGCGTTGATCTGATCCAGCGGGCTGCGCTTGTATTGCGCAATGAAGTCGATTTCGACAGGTGCGCCGCTTTCGCCGTGGACGACAACCTTGATATCGCACGCCGCAAGGGCGCGCTTGGTAACCACAAAAGCCATGGAAAGCTCCGGAATAGAAAGCGCCCGGTCGGGCCGGGCGCAGATAGTTGGAGGGCTCGACCGCGAGGCGGGTTAGCGAACGATGATTTCCAGTTCGTCGTTGCCGTCCGGTCCCGGGTTCACATTCATGTCCAGGCCGAGCATTGCCACGTTGTCCTGGTCCGAATAGGCCGGGTTGGTCAGCTGCGCGGTGGGTGCCTTGATCTCGACGATGTTGCCAGCAGCCGTGCCATGCTGAATCGCCAGCGCCTTACCTTCGCCGGACAGCACGATCGCCGGCCAATCCAGCTGGGCGATGCGCGGCAGCTCGAGGGAAATCTTGCCGGTCGGCTGGCGGTCGGTGATCTCGGCCCCTTCGCAGCCGATCAGCGAACGCCAGACCAGCTGGTTGGCGATATCGAAGGTCAGCGACTGCAAGCAACCGGAATAGCTGCCCAGGGACCAGGCCGGCGTGTTGGCCTTGTTGACCCCCTTCGGGATTTGGAAAGCGCTGTAATCCACGTCGGTGGGGTTGGTGCCGTCAGTGATGGGCAGATAGACGCCCATAAAACGAAAGCGCATGAACGGGATGCCCTTGGCGGTCAGGTCGAAAGACACCGTGCCGCGCGCATCCAGGATCTTGTGGAAGACACCGTCCAGGTAATAGTGCAGCGCGATGCGCTCGAAATTTTCGGACACCGGCAGGTAGCGCACGTCCGTTCCGGTCGTGACCGTCTCGGCGAAGCCACAAGCGCGCAGCAGCGGCCCCCAAGCCGGCGCCTTACCAGCCGTACCCGACCCGGCCAGCTCGACCTCGCCTTCAATCTGGGCGTACTGGGTGGTCGCCACTTGACCCGCGTTGC
This sequence comes from Achromobacter xylosoxidans, assembly GCF_001457475.1. Lineage (NCBI taxonomy): Bacteria > Pseudomonadati > Pseudomonadota > Betaproteobacteria > Burkholderiales > Alcaligenaceae > Achromobacter > Achromobacter xylosoxidans. The sequence goes on from NZ_LN831029.1 coordinate 4,188,757, forward strand.
CCATGTAGGGCCGCAGCAGCGCGCGTTCGACGAATTCGGCCGACAGGGGCGTGGCGGTCACGTTGCGCAGCAGGATCGCGTTGGCGGCCCCGGTGGGAACCGGGTCGACCCCTTCCGCCGTCTGGATCTTAGCCAGCAACAGCGTCTTTCGGATGGATTTGGCCATTATTGGCTCCGTAAGTATCTGAATTCAAGTGATCAGCTGGCGCCACCGCAGTCACACGGCGACGTCCGCTCGACAAGCACGCGCTCGCCCGTGGTGGGATCGCGCACGTAGCTGCCGCCCTGTCCGTGGAACTTGTCAGGCGCCGCCGCAGCCGGGCTGATCGCTGCGGAAGGGGTGCCGACTGTCTCGGTATCGGCATCGGTCTCCGGCGCGCCGGCCGCTTTCATTGCGGACATACTGTTCTCCTTCGAGTGCTGGGGCGTTACGCGCCCAGCGAATGCTCATCGGTCTGATAGGTGATGCGGTAGCGCTTGGTGACCACCTGCCGACGAAGATCGCCATTGGCGTACTTGGGCTCGTCCGTGCCGAACTCTACGATCGACACCATGTTGGGCCCGGAATACCCCATCACGATCGGCTGCGCTGCTTCGAACACCTCCTCGGCCAATTGGAGGTGATCGTCGCCGCATGTATGAACGATCAGATGGATTTCACGAACTCGAGTGACACGCGGCGACAACAGCTCCTGGATCGACTCGGCCCCCAACTGCACCGAGACGACCTTCGGGTCCTCGCGCGAGATCGCGCGCATGGGGGAATTCTCAACAGCTGCCGGAAAGTCTCCGGACGCCCCCGCGAGGGCCAAGCGAAGGTCCTCCACGTAACGTTGCGCCAGCGAGGTCATGGCAAAAGCTCCAACAAAGCGCGGGTCCAGTACCCATCCCCACGCACGGTGGGTTCCTGCCGAACTCGGTAGAGCTTCCCCCCAATCCATAGGCGGGTGTGGTACTTCAAGCCGGGGGCCGACGCCGTCGTGAATTCGATCTCGTAATCGGTGGAGTGGACCAAATTCGCCTCGTCGATCACATCGGGCCGGTCAAACCGGACCATGAAATCGACGGCGGGGACAACGCCGTCCAGGCTGGCAAGCTCGCGCATCCCGGCCTGGTCGAACGCTTCATCAAAGATCGCGTTGTCCCACATGGTGCTTACGACGCCTTCAGCCGGATGACGGCGTTCGGCCGCGTGTTGATCGTCAGCGGGTTGGACTGCACCTTCAGGTCGACGCCCATGCCGTGCTGGAGAATCTCCTGCGAGGCATAGAACGGCAGGCCCGGGGTGTTGACAACGTCGATGTGGTTGGCCGGCGCGAAGCGGGTCTGGAACAGATCTTCGGTGACGATCGGCACCAGGTAGCCCTCGTTCGGATCGAGGAAGGTCACGGCACCGACTTTGCCGTAGTACTCCTTCCACTCGACGTCTTCGAAGATGAAGCCCTTGCGCATGTCGGCGCGCAGGAATTCGCCGTCCTTCCAGCGGTCGAACGCCTTCTCGACGGAATCGTGGCCGGTAAACGCGTCGTACAGGGCGCGCCCCATAATGCCGAGCCAGCCCTTGATCTGGACGGCGCCGGCGAGCGCGTCTTCGGCCTGGCGCTTGGCGTCGAGCACCTTCTGACGCACCTTGGTGGTGGCTGTACCCAGCGCCAGGTTCACCGTCTTCTGCGTGTAGCCGAATCGGTCGTACAGATCGAGCAGCACGCGCTGGCCGTCGGCATCGAAGATCTTGCCGGTGACAGCACCCAGGCGATGGTAGGCGAGCGTAGCGTTGATCCTCGAGCGCAGCTTCACGGTGCGCTTGTTGACGATGCCCTGCATCACCTCCAGCTCGCTCTCGGTGCCGAACGCGCGCACGCCCTGGATCTCGTCGGCATAGATCGTGTCACGCAGCGGCAGGTGCAGCGTGTTGAACGGGATCAGGTCGCGGCGGTCCTTCTCGGTGGTCTGGCCAGGCGAGCCGCGGGGAGAGTCCGGCACCAGGGCGAGCTTGCCATTTTCGCGCTCGATCGAGACCGTCAGCGTCGAAACGCCGTCCTCGTCGAACATGCTGTCCAGAGTGGAGGGCACGGCCTGGCCTTCGGGCTGGACGTTGAGGGCGGCCGTCAGGGACGCCAGGGAGAACGCGTTGTCGCGGAAGATATCGATGTGTGCCATGTTGGAGGCTCCTGAAAATGACGATGGCCCGCCTAAGCGGGCCATACTTTGGTCCTTGAACGGGGTTCCGACGGCGCGAATTAGTCGCGGACGATCAGGAAGGTCGGGGCGAAATCGGCGCGGGCTTCGGCGTCCAGGCCGGTCAGGGACGCTGCCGCGACTTCCGCGAGGCGGACGATGGCAGTCGCCGGCTGGAGGTCCGTCGAGATGTCCGCCGCGCCGTACAGCACCGCAGCGGCCTTTTCCGTGCCATCGGCGCCGGCGGGGTTATACGCCGCGTATTGCTTGGTGGCAGTGATCTGCCCCAGCACCTGGCCGGACGGGTAGCCGGTCGCCGTGGCGGCCAAGATGATTTTCTCGCGGGAGATCTCGCCGGCGCCCTCGGACAAGAGGAATTCGGCGGTACGGGCTTTTTCGTGCAGGATGTTCATACGTTCTCCAGGGTGGTTGAGTGCTGCTTAGGACGCGCGGCGGCGTGCCGCAGCACGAGCCTCGTAGAAGTTGGTGACCGAAAGCGCCGGGGCCGCCCTGGCCGGGTTAGCGTCCGGCCGCTGCCTGTTGTCGACGGTTTGCTCGGAAGCCGAGGCCAGAGCGTCGAACAGCCTTGCCCGGGCCTGGTCCACCGAAAGACCTGCCGCGACAAATTCGGGTGCTTTGTCGGCCATCTTGGCGGCCAGGCAGACGCCGGCGATCTCGGCCGCCTGGACGATTCGCTCGTCCGCCCCCTCTTTGCTTGCGAGGCCGCAGGAAAGTAGTACGCCCTCCGCGAGATGGGCCACACCGGCAGTCCGGCAGGCGGCGTATACGTGGCCGACAAGGGCCGTGGCCTGGGCCGCATTGGCTTGAGGCTCGGCGGCGGGCGCCAGCGGCGGCGCATCCGTCGTCGTGGCAGGCGGCGGAGCGGGGTCGCAGGGCGACTCGGCCTCGAGCGCATCCAGCATCGCGGACACCTCCGCCGGCAGATTCTTATGCTTTCGGAGCACCTCAGCGGCCAGATCGGAAGACATCTGGAGGCGCACAGGATCTTCGATAAGATCGCAGAATCCCAGGGCCTGCGCCTCCAACGCCGACATCCACGTGGTCGCGTCCATCATTTCCACGATCTTGTCGGCGTCCTGCCCGCTCTTGCGCGAATAGGCTGCGACAACGCCGTCGCGGACCCGATCCATCATGTCCGCGGTCGAGCGCAGGTCCTCGGCCGTTCCGCCAGCGATGGTCCAGGCGTTGTGGATCATCAGTTGAGCGTTCTCCGGCATGATCAGCTGATCGCCCGCCATTGCGATCAGGGACGCCGCCGATGCCGCGAATCCGTCAACCCGAGTCGTCACCCGGCCGGCATAGCGCCGCAGCGCGTTATAGATCGCGAGCGCGTCGAAGACGTCGCCCCCAGGGCTGTTGAGCGACACCACGATATCGGCGCCGCCGGCCGCCGCCGCGTCCAACTCTGCCACGAAGGCCTCGGCAGTTGTCCCCCAGAAGCTGATTTCGTCGTAGATTCGGATTTCGACCACCGGCTTTTCGGCCTGCGCCTTTGCAGTGATCGTGTACCAGAGCTTCTTTGCCATGATGGCTCCATAGTTGAAATTGCTGCTGCTATTCCGCATCGGCCGGTGAAAGAGCCTTGCCGGCAGATGTAGACCGCCGCGGATCGCTGTCGAACACCGCCCGCGCGGCGTCCGCCGCCAAGTTGTCCGCTTCGATGTCGGCGGCGACCTGATCAGGGTCATCACCCTGGGCCAAGATCACCGCCGAGCGGCTTGTGAAGCCAGATCGCACCTGCATTTTCTTGGCCTCAATGTCCTGCACCGGATGGAAGTACGGCCAGCCCTGCGGAACCCAGAGGACGCGCAGCCACTCGCGGCGACGCCGGTGGTAATCCGGCATCGGAATGGTGCCGGCCAGCGCCAGCGCATCGATCCATGCCGCCCATACCGGTCGGCAAAATTGATGAATAAGGCAGTGCCACTGGTATTGCTCGATCAGACGGTGGAACTCGTTCACCAGCACCCGCAGCGCCCGATCGCTGATGTTGCGCAGGTCTCCTGTCGCCAGCTCATAGGGAATCCCGACAGAGGCGAAAGCCGCCATCAGTTGATGCCGCATGAAGCTGTCATAGTTGTTGTCGGCCCCGGGCGGCGTCGAGAACGTCACCTGCTCGCCGGGCGCCAGCTCCTGCATCGTGCCCGGCTCCATGGACACCAACGGGATTCCGTCGTCATCCTCGACATAGTCTTCCTGGTCGCCCGTCAACGGATTGGTCGGATCTTCATCAGGATCCGGCCTGGTGATGAAGCCGGCGAACAGGTTGGACACCTCCTGGCGGTACATCACCGCGTCATCCAGGTTGTCGATCGACTTCAGACGCAGCAGCACCGTTGCAAGGGCCGGCACCCCACGAACTTGGCCAGGCCGCTGCATCTGGTATGCGTGGATTACCTGGTCCGCCGGCACTGACACAATCTCCTGCGCAGGGCTGGACCGCCCGAACTCGCCGGGGTGACGCCGCCACATGTGAACGGCTGCCCGCCGGCCGATGGGATCGAATTCGATGCCATTGACCACCTCGCCGCCATTGGGCAGTGAGTACGTGCGTTCCACCGGAACCTGGTCGCCCTCAATCAGTTGCAGCTGCAGCGGGACCACCAGGCCGTCCGAAGGACGCCGCCGACGAAACCGACAGAAGATTTCCCCCGCAGTGAAGATGGATCGGTCCGCCAGCGACTGCATGCCGTAGAAATCTAGGCGCCCGTCGGCATCCGCCTCTATACACCAGTCCGCCCACAGCTCTTTCAAGAGCCTGCGCACCGACTTGTCGGGGTGCTGCGGGTAGGGCTGAATGCCCGTACCCACCGCGTTGCTGTCCCACTTGCGCTCGGCGGTAGACGCCCACGGATCATTGCGGACCGCGTCCCTGGCCCGTCGCCGCTGCAGGGGCAGTCCCTGCGTTGCAGCAGAGTTCGGGCCGGCCGCCGACGGATTCCAGTTCTTCGCGCGGCTGCCGGTCGCGCTGCCGCTCTCGTAGCTGGAACTCATCTGTGCATTCAGACGCCGCGGCACCAGAAGGCCGGACCGGCGGTGCTTGGCGTAGCTCATCGAATTCCCTTTCCGGCGCTGCGTAGTCGAAACTGTCGCGGGCGCCGCTTGCCCTTGTTGATTTCTGCGGATACGTGCGCTCGCGCTCGCATGAGTTCGTCGATGCTGCGAAAGCGCACGCGCTTGCCGTCGTACTGGACCTCAAGCTGGCTGCCCGCGATCGCACGGTCCAGCTTTTCGAGGTCGGCTTGGGTGTACGCCATTTTTTCGCCCTGTTCTATGGCCGAGGTTATGCCCGCAGCACCTCTCTACCTGCGGGCCTTCAAATAGCTGGAGGAAGACGATCGGCGCCGGGCCGGCCGAGGCGGCGCCCGGGGCTTGGCGGCCGCCGCCTCGGCCGGGACCGCTGGTGACGGTCGCCTGCCGCGCGCGGCTGGCGGCGGCGCGTCATCCGCCTCCACCGAATCGGCAGGCGGCGGCAACGCGTCCAACTTGGCCGCCATCGCATCCCACCACGCCTCTGTTTTGCGGGTCAGGCCAAGATGCTCCGCGACCCAAAGCGCATACACAGCGCAGTCCCAGGTTTCCACCCGCTTGCGAATCGCCGTCCAAAGCGTGCGAACACCCGTAGCCGTCTTGCGAGCAACCCGCACTTCGCCAGAGAACTGGCGAAACCACTCGTCGGACAGGTCCGCGGACAGGTGAACGTATCCGGGCCCGGGAGATTCGATCGCCAGCCGGCTATGTAACAAGTCTTTCGCGCGGTTGGTTCCCACATGCCACAGGATTACGCCCTTCTTTACGCGCTTGCCGCGCCAGTCGATGTCGACCTGGCCAGCGCCATCCTTGATCGCCTTCTCACCGAATGGGCGCCCGCGCACCGCGTACACGCGCCGCGCCTTATTGCGGCGGGCGAAGTCGTATACGGCATTCGAATAGTGCCCCCCGGAGTCGATCGCGGTCGCGTAGATACTCATCTGCTGGCCGCCCTCGTGCTGGAACCGGCGCTCAAACAGGTATTCCGCCACGCTGTTCCAGACCTCGTCCTCCGCAGGGTTGCCGTGGAAAATCTGGTGATCGACAGTCCACATTTCGCAGCCACGGCCGAAGCCCCAAACTGCCACCTCGACGCGATTGCCCTGCGTGTCGCAGCCGGCCAGCAGCAACGTGCATCCCAGCGGAACCACATTCTCGGCTTGGCCTGGCAAGCGGTACGCCTCAATTTCGGCGCGCCGCTTCAACTCGTCGGCCTCAATCTTCTCGATTTCGCCTTCCCAGGCTTGGCCCAGGGTGGTATTCCAGAAGGTCTTCAGCGGCTCATCGTCGCCCTGCTCGGCTTTCGCATACGCGTCCAGGAACTCCCGGACGATCTTCGCCCAACTGACCATTGGGCTATAGGCGGTCCAGACGTGGAAGGCGACCCGCTTGTGCGCCGGGATAACGTCGCCCGCAGCGTCGCGGAAAACTCCATCTCGGTCGATAGTCGTTCCATCGGACCCGTACCAGAACCCATCCTCGGCCGCGGCCAGATACTCGCCCTGGGCGATCAGCGTGCCGCAGTGCGGACACAGATGCCGCACCGTCTCGGGGTCATCGTTCAGCCATTTGAAGCCGTGGGGCTCGTCCTTACCGCCCCAGGTGAGCGCGTGATGCTCGTCGCAGTGCGGGCAACGGATGTGGTAGTCATACCGCGCATCCGCGCCAGCCGCCCGCTTTTCCATGAGGCATGTCTCTTTAAGCTTGGGCGTCGAGCCGATCACCATCTTGGGAAACGTCGCGCCCTCCAGGCGCTTGGCGGCCAATTGGCCCGGGTCCCCTTCCCCATCAATGTTGGAGTCGAACGAACTGAATTCGTCAAGGATTGCCACACTGACCGACAAGCGACGATAGTTGTCTCCAGCCCGGCCGCCCCGCAGGTGCAACGCACTCCCGATGAATTTCTTCACCAGCAGCGTGTTGTCCTTGTGGCGCGCCAGCCGGGTCGGAAAGATCGGATGCATGACTTCTACGTCACGCAGCATGGGCTCTAGTTCGGTCTTGACGAACTCGTCCCGCGCGCTGTCGGTCGGCTGCCAGAGTGCCTGATTGCGACGCCGATGCTCGGCGAAATACCCGACCGCGGCGAGCACGATCTTGGTGTAGCCGACCCGGGCCGACTTGATGACATCTACTTCGTGTAGGTCATCGCTACCGATACACGCAAGAATCGCGCGCTGAAAGGGCCACGCCTCCCAGTTCTGCTCGACGTAAGATGACTCGGCGGACAGGTAGAAATGTCGCTCCGCCCATTCCCGAAGCGTCATCGGCTCCGGGGCGCCAAAGGATGCGAGCCCGCGACGAAGCGCGCGGGCAACTCCCGCGCGGTTGTCTTCTACGAGCATCATTCACCCTCGTTATCATCTTCCGATTCAATATCCTCCAAGGACAGGGCGGCCACGGCGTTGCGCGCCTTGGCCAGCTCGCGGCGAACAATCGTCAGATCCGCGTCGGTCAGGTTCGGCAGGCGGCGCTTGAGAATGCCGGGAATCGCATCGAACGTGGCCGCCACCTTCGTCCCGGCGCGCACCAGCACTTCCTCGAGCACCGAGACCGGCGCAAGTTCGCCGCGACGCTCGGCGTTTTCCATTTCCACCTTGTCAGCCTGAGCAGCGTTCAAGCGCGCCTTTTCCTCAGCGGGATCCAACCCCTTCGATTCGGGGTCCCGGTTGCGCCCGGCGGCAGCGTCCCGAAGATTTCCGCAGTACGCCAACAGCCAGTTTCCCAGCGTGTCGCCACTGGTGAGCACCCCACGCATCAGCAAACCGCTAATAACGGGCTGAGTGACCCCGACCAGCTGCGCGAACCTTGCTTGCGTAGTTTTCTTGTCCAGGTCAATCATCTTGCAGTCGCCAATGCAGCGTCCAGGGCGGTCGAATACTCCACATCGAAGCGCTCGCCATACACGGCGGCGGCTGTCTCGTAAAACGGCAGGCGAGGCGTGTACTGGGGCTGCTCTACCGCCAGCAGGACTGGCGCCACATCGGCCCCGTGCGTACCTTTCTTGCGCCAAATGCCGGCGGGTAGGACCTGGCGCCGCTGGCCGCTCATCGACCCCTTACCCCGCGAAATGAAGTACTGGACCCCGTTGATGCGCCGGTAGCCTTCACGCGAGGTGCCGACGTTCGCCGTTCGCGCGCGGCTTCGAGCCGTGGCGTTCGCGCGATAGCCTTGCTCTCCAAACGCCTCGAAGTAGGACAGAAGCCGAACAATCTGCCCGCGGGACATGTTGCCGTAGGCGTCCAGTTCAGCAGCTGCAGCCGGGACAGTAAACATGCCCGCCGGCAGGCCTGCGCGCTGCAACGCCCTTTCCGACCGCTTCAGCCTACGTCCACCGCCAAGCACCTGCGGCGCCAGGTAGCGATCGGCCGAAGTGCCCTTGCCGGCTCCATCACGATATGCAATGGTTGCGACGAGGTTCCCTTTGCTCGCGCGTACCACACGCAGCGCATTCAAGGTGTATGGCGTAGGCCGGTCAAACACCTGCTGGGTTTGCTGGACCAGGGCTTGCCGCACCGCATCTGCGGTCCGGTTCAGCGCGACCGAAGTGGCATACGGCAGCTGGCGCCGCATCGCAGCGTAGTAATCGACGCCGTCGCGCAGCTTCGAAGTGAACTTCAGCATGACACCCTCCCGCCCATATAACCCCCTCCCGCTGGGCGGAGGGGGGCAGCATGCAGCGCCAGCCGGCCGCAAGTCCTTGAAATACCGGGATATCCGGCCGAAATTATTATTACCCCCCTACGGACGCCCCGTGACTAGCGAGCGTCCGGGGTTCGAATTACCCTTAAGGCGTCGACTTCCCTGGGGACCCCGCCCTGATTGGGGTAGCATTTGCGCGAAATCGCATGGAATCGTATAAAGGCTCGTATGAAACCCCTCATCCCCAAGTCCCCGCGCCGCACCCTTAAGGCAGAGCCGATCGTCTCCAAGACGGTAGACACCGCCAGCGTCAAAAAGGTGAACGGGCGCTCGGTGGGACAGCGACCTTCTGATCAAGCGGACGAGGCCTTGGCGGCCCGCGTGCGCGCGAGCTACCAGCGAGCAGTCTCCTCATCGTCGGTAGCCCCAGCCTCCGGCGGAGGTTGGGTCATCAAAAGCTCCGCAAGTACAGGCGTGATTCGCGTCAATCCCGACCAGCTCAAGGAAGCGGCCAAACGGGCACTTTCCGGGCTTTACTACACCACCAAAAAGAAAAAATAAGATGTTCGACGTTCAGCCCGCGTTGCCGCCGGGGACAGCAGGCGCATCGGAGGCACCCCGCGCGCACGACAGGATTTACAGCCTCCTTTTGGAAAGCGAGGACGACTTGGTCGGACTTATCGCATATTCGCTTTATAAGAGAAACAAGGTCGCTTACATTGAATCGTTCATTCAGGACCACGGCCGCGCCCCGGACGAACAACAGCTAGCTGAGGTGCGCAGGAGCTTTTCGCTTCCGGCCTCCCGCGAGGGCCTTAGAGCAGAGGCCGAGAAAGTGCTGGCGACGTTTACGGGAGGCATTCTGAGCCAGGCGCTCGAGGATGCCGAAGCGAACTACCAAGACAAGATAAAAGAGCAGGCTCAGAACCATTCCGATGAGTTGATAAGAAAACTCTCTGAAGCCCAGCCCTATTGGAAAACCGTGCGTCAAAATATCTGGGCGAATATCGCCACTGTGATTCTAGGCGTATTGCTCGTGATTGTTGTCTGGGGTGCGAAATACGGTCCTAAAGAGCTAATTGAGACCATTTTCGACGTCAAAGTGGTCGCAAACTTGCCCCGCGGCGACGCGGCGCAACCCAAGTAACTTCATTTACGCCATAACAGCCCCCCGCTCTCGAGGCGACGCGGGTCAATCTATTTCGTATGGACGACACCGAAGACAAACTTCGCCGCAATCTCGTTGCGGTCTCCGCGGCTGTTCTTGCAGCCTCTTTTCTGGATTACCGGCTCCCAGCCATCGCATCTCTGTGCGGACTCGGCGCTGTCGACGCAGCTCATACCCCACGCGTTTGGTTGGCATGCGTGTTTTTTATCCTATATCTACTAGGGCGATACCACTTCAGCGAGGCGCGCATCCGCTCTCGCGCGGCTTGGCGGGAGGACCACCAACGTCGCGTACAGACGTACGCCAAGCTCTACCCTCGCCGTCGAGAATTAAAGATCCGCAATCAGCGTCAACGCGAAAGGGAGCAGAAACTTCTTCGAGAAAAGGCCGCCAAGAGTGAAGCGACTCAAGGAACGGGGCTGCGGCGCTTTAGCATGCGGGACGTGGGCGTTCCTAATCTAGCTATTGTCGGAAGAACGTTGTTCTATCGCGCGGAATGGTCGGACGATGAGCCTGGAGAATTCGAGCATCGCTACGGCAACGACGACTTCAACGAAGAATATGCCGAAATGAGCAACATCACGCTGAATTCTCTGCAATTCGTAAGTCTGTGGGGACGAAGCACGTTGCACAATTTGATCTTTAGCCACGGTGCTTTTGAGGTGCTGGCGCCTTACGTTCTCGCAGCACTTGCCATCGGCGGCGCCATGTACAAGTACATGACTTAAATAGAAAGCCCACAGCGTTAGCATGTGGGCTTTAGTTTGCTACGGGCGTAGTTGTGGCGGATTGAATTGTCGCGTATCCGGTCGCACTCTGCACCTACCTCATGTCGCACTGTTCCAGCGATACGAGGCAGAATTGCGAACGCCGGGCCGCGATGGTCGACGCATCACGGATCCCATATTGATCAATTCCTGGACCACTCGTAGCACGCCCTGGCGCACTGCGTTGCGCTCGCGCGTGGTCAATTCCCGCCCCCCTGTTGCATGTCGCACCAGTTCGATCATGCGAAAGTCGCGGCCCGGACACGCCGCCATAAGTTCAATGACCTCTTTACCAAACTTCACGTTGCACCTTGTCTTTGAAGAAGCCCAGGCACTGCTTGTACTGGGCGTGGGTTAGATATAGTCCGGTAATCCTGCTAATCCAGTCTCGGGCCCGCTCCGCCCGCGTCGCTGACTCCAAGCCCGCGAAGCGCTCGTGCCGCTGGGGATACTCCGCGATGATGATCATGGCCTCATGCCGCGGCAGCGCCTTGTGCAAGCCGTCGACGGCCACGGCCTGGTCGATCAGGATGGGGCGGAATTCATCCTCTTCCGGGATGAACTGGGCCATGTTGCCCACGGTCGGGCCGGACCAGCACCAGCGCGCCCAGTTCCACAAGAGGTCGTCTGCCGACAATCCGGTGGGTCGCATCAGTAGATGCCCGGAGAAAAAGTGACTTTCGAAGGCAGCTTTTCCCGCATCCATTGCATCGCTGCAGCCCAGTCCAGCGTGACCGTGTAGCGCCCCCGCACGGGGAAGGTGCGCGGGTTCACGTCGTGGGCGTCCAACATCACTAGGTCGCCCGCCATGCCGGTGCGCTTGTAGACCAGCATGGGAATGCGGGTTTCGCCAGCCTGCGCCTGGGCCTGGCGCCACCAGGCGGGCAAGCAAAGCGTGTTCGCGTGCTTGCATTCCACGCTGATTCGTTCGAACGCCGGATCATCGGCCACCACGTCGCTGTCGCCTTCGTGGTTTCGGACCCGGCGGCGCCAACGCGTACCCGTGGCCTCGGTCAGCATGTTGGAGATACGGCGCTCGTAGGCTGCGCCCTTGTTGCGAGACAGCGCGCTCATGCCAGCGCCCCCAGGCCCGCACCCAAGCGCAGCGCGTTGTGCGCCATCGCCACGACGCCCGGGGAGTAGCGCCGGCCCTTCGGGTTCTGCGTCTCGGCGATGATGCGCTTCCAGCCACGCAACGGATCCCGCCCAGATTGGTCCATGATCCCCGTCGCGCCGATCTTGCGCATCTGCTCTTCTGCCTGGGCGCGGCTGGCTGCCGTCACGGGCGGAGCAGGCAAGGCCTTGGCGACAATGGGGACGGGCTTCCACTCGCCACGGGCCAGCACCTCGTTCAACGTCCGATCCCACCGCGCTTTCATCGTGGCGTATGAGCAATGCTGCATGTCGTGCGCCCCCACTTCCACCGCCGCCCAGAAAATCGCCGGGTGCGGCCAATGGCCCTGTTCGCCGTTGTGGCGAGCGACCATTCCCGCTGCCGCCTTGTGGAAAGCCACCTCGGGCTCCAGATCCGGTCGGCAGGCCCGGATGAACTCCCCGACGCTGGGCGGCCATTCGGGCGACATGCGGCGACACGTCCGCAGCCCTTCAGCCACATCCTGCGGTGTCAAGCGCTCCTCATCGAACGCTTCCGCCCAGGCATCTTTCCAGTTCTCGATGCTCTGCATGTCTGGGAAGTCTTTCAACCAGCGCCCACCGTAGGTGCCCGAAAGCCGATTCCACAGATGGTCGATCAGGGAAATGCCGTCCAGCTTCGCCATCGGCACGGCCCACATGGACCGGTTAGCCGTCGATTGTGCGACCGTCGTCATAGTCGTTTGCTCCTGAGGTGCGATTGCGGTTTACGTGTGCGGTGGGGTTGAACTTGCTGGGCCGGGGCGAAGCTCCGACTACGACTCCATTCGGCGCAAACAGCCCTTGCCAGCTTTTTCCGATGGCGTGGGCGATGACGCTCTCTGGCGTGTGCCCGTGTTGGCGGAAGCCCGCCAAGTCCTTGACCTGCTGCTTGGCGGCCTCTTCGGTCAACGGCTTGCGGATCTGTACCCGGTGACGCACCCAGCGCCCCCACAGCTCCGCATCGAGCCAGTCCGGCAACTCCAGGCTCATCGGATCAAACCCCGGCGGGCGCTTGCGCGCGCCTTTGACGGTTCTTGATGGTTCTGACGGTTCTATGACGGTTATATGCGGGTGCAACCCGTTGCACCCTTTCGTGTCGCCGTTTGCACCCTTTAGGTCGTCAGTTGCACCCTTTGTGTCGTGGTTTGCACCCTTTTCGGCTTCTTCGACGGGTGCAAAATCTGCACCGTTTTCTTGGTTGGGCGCGGCCGATTTGAGGGATGCAAAATCTGCACCCTTTATCCAAGCCTCGGAAATCCGGTACTCACGGCGCATATTGCGCCCCCCATTGCCCGCGTTGACCAGGATCAGCCAGCCGGCCTTCTCCATGCCGCGCAGCTGGTATTGCACCGCCCGCACCGACTGACGCGTCTTCTCAGCCAGGGACGCGACCGAGGGGTAGATCCCAGTCCCGTCGTCGCTGGAATGGTCCGCGAGCGCAAGCGCAAGGATCATTTCCCCGCCACCGTTCGGATACCGGTCAAACACCATCCCCATGACTTTCACGCTCATGGCGACTCTCCATACAAAAATTGATACCCAATCTCGGCCTCGATGGGCCACAGGCCAAGCACGATCAGCGACAGGCGCGTCCGCTCGAATCCCGCTTCCCACAAGGCCACCTTTTCGTCGTAACTCGCGCCAGTGGTGTTCTGGTCGATATAGGCGTGGCACGCGACGCAGCCCCAGGCGGTGGCCCAGTCGTGCGCCTTCAGCCAACCGGCCTTGCCGTGGCGCGCCTGGTTCGAATGGCAGGCGACTGTGGTCTGCGTGCCACCAATGCAAACGTCCGGGATCTGGAGCTTGCAGGGCTTGCCCTTGGCCAGATTCAGCAAGGCCCGGTTGCGGTACATCGTCTTGGTGGCACGCGGCGTGCTGCGACGGGCCGGCATACGCTTTCCGCGCGACTTCAGGGCCGCGCCTTGGCGCATGGGCGCGCCACGCTTCATGGGCGTCTTCTGGCGCAATGGCGCCTTGCGGCTCAACGACATGCCGCCCCCTGCTGCTTTTTGACGCGGTGCCAATGGGAAAAGCGCCAGCCGTTCGAATGGCGCTTGACCAGGCCGGCGCGTACCGCGTCGAACAGGAACGCGTCGACCGCGGCAATCGCGGCGTCCTCTCGCGTGGTGCGCGGCCAGGGGTCGACGGCGACCAACGCCGGCAGCACCAGGGCGCGCAATGCGGTCAAGTCAATCTCGCTGCGCGTGTCGATAATGGCCTGCCGCACCGCTTCGACCGTAGCCGGCGGCACGCGGTAGCCCTTGAACATGTGCAACGTGTCACGCATACACGCCGCTCCACTTCAGGAACGGCTTTCGCACCGCCTCATGGAACAATGTCGCGGCCCTGGCGTTGTGGTCCAGCTGGGCGCGACTCTCGATCCCGCAGGCGTTGCGCACGAACTGCGCCGCGTGCTGGTTGTCGCTCACGCCCTGCGGGGCGACGCCGATGCGGGACACAACCCACTCCTGAAACTTCGCGTTGCCGCACATCATGGCCGCCACGCGAGACAGCGCCGCCCCCTTGCCAGCCGCAGGCGCGCGCCTCGCACGCACCGGGCGCCCCGAATCTCCGCGCGTCAGCATCCCGCCCTCGCCTTGTCGCCTGCGGCGCGCACTACGTTCCGCTCAAGGCGCTGGGCCTTCTCCACAATCTTGCGGCACTCGATCACGATGGCGGAGGCGTCTTCCTCACAGATATCACCATCCAACAGCGCCTCAATCGCCACTGCCGACAGTTCCCCGTTGAGGTGGGACATTTCCATGACTTTCTGGCGCGCCGCGTCGACCTCGTTCGGGTGCTGGGGCGCCGGCGGCAGAATGTTGGCGGACACACCGTGCCGCAGGTTCAGCGCCAGCAGCCAATCCCGCGCGTAGGCCTCCCCGCCCTGCTTCTCCATCATCCACTCGGTGGCGAGTTCGAACAGGTCCAGAGACATGGATTGGCCCTTCACCTTGCGCAGCTTCTGGCGCAGGGTTTCTGCGTGCATCGACACGCCGCGGCGGTTGGTCATGAACGCCGCCAACTCTTCAACGCCACCGGGCGTCTTCTGAACGCTGATGTACAGCGCGTCATGCGGGTCAATCTGGGTATAACGATGGGTCATCAGGTCTTACCTTGAAATCCAGGTGCGATCAGGGTTTCGGGGTAGCGCCCCCCGCCCTACGATGTGCGACATGAAGAACAGACTTCAAATGTCCAGCGGCCCAATCTGGACCTTGTCGCTTTGCTTGGCCGGCAACACCGGCTGCGGTGCCGGCTGGGCCGGCGTCGTCTCGCTACACATGCGCTCCCTCCTGAAAATGGGTGGTCAGCCCCTTAGAATCGGAGGTTCCACTCAACCGATTCGCCCCGATCCGGAGGGGGCTGACCATGGAAAATGGCTCTACAAGCGACGCACGAATGGCCCTTGGGATGGCCAGTGCGCTGTCGATGGCGGTACTAGCGATGGCCCTCACCCACCCTCAGCCGGATCTCTTGAAGGCGGAACTATCTCGGGTGTTCTCGGCGATGGCGGAGCCTGGTTCACCCCTGGATCGCTCTCCCGAACTGAAGGAAGGCTGGTACTCCGTAGTGAGGAAGCTCCAGCAAGCTCTTGGAGGCTTCCCGGTGATGTCGGAAATCGACGCTTCTGCAGAATCCGACCGACAGCCGCGGTGACAGTCGCGTCAAGCTCCGCCCCTAGATCTACGGGTGGAGCAGCGCCTGGCCCTCTTGCACAACTCTCTTCCAATCTGAGGTGATTTCCATGGACTTTTCCCTCATCAGCAGTGCAGTCACCGCTATCAATGGCGCCATCGATCTCGGAAAGGGTGCGCTGTCCATCAGGGACGAGGCCAAGGCGATGGACATAGTCCGGGCCATGAACGAAAAGCTGCTCGATGCCCAGCAGCGTTTGTTCGAACTCGGCGCTGCCATCAACGCGCTGCAACATGAGAACTTCCAGGCCACACAGGAACTGCGAGAAGTTAGAGAAGCCCTCGCAGAACGCGGCCGCTACACGCTTGTCGCCATCAGTGACGGCCAATTCGCTTATCGGGTGAATCCCACCCCAGCACTTGGCGGGACCGGCGACCCAGGACTCTCGGAGCCGGATCACTACGTCTGTCAGAAGTGCTTCGACGGGCCGGGAAAGGACAAGGTCGTCCTGCAACGCAGAGGGATGCTGGGCGGTGGTCGTTACCTCGAGTGCCCCGGTTGCAAGGTGACCTTTGCGTGGCCCCAATGACGCATTCGGCATCACGCCACCTCCTGTTGGTCCGCTCCCCCAGGAAGACCGCGGTAGACGTTGTCAAAGGTGAGATCCAGGCCTAGAGTCTTGGCGTACTCAATAAGTCGCTCTGCCACTTCGGGCGGGATCGTCTGGCCTCGCTCATAGTGGTAGATGTTCCCCTGGGTCATTCCCAAACCAGCAGCTAGTGCCGCTTGGGTCAATCCAAGCCTTTGGCGGATGATAGAAATTGGTCGCATACATCAAATAGTGCCACTAGTTCAAGGCCCTAGTCAATAGCGCCACTCGTTGCACACTTTAATAGCGTAGCTATTCTCTGCCCATGACTCGTTCGACACCCCGCAAAGCCAAGATCCTCCCCGTCCATCGGGAGGAAGCGGCTGCATTGAAGACGATCTATCAGGATCGAGTCAAAGTATCGCAGGCTGCCTTCGGAGCCGATTCGGGAGTCGGAACGCAGGGAGCCGTGTGGCAGTTCCTTAACGCCGCCACTCCACTGAACGCGGAAAAGGCCGTCGCCTTTGCCACTGCCTTGAACGTTCCAGTAAGGAGCTTCAGCCCCCGGCTGGCTGACGAAATCGAGGGGCTGGCGGTAGGCGTCGACTTAGCACCAGCAGACCCAGGCTCTATCCATGCATCTGTGCGGATGGTTGACGCCAAGGCATCCGCCGGCAGAGGCGCATTAGTTCTTACCGCGGAGTCGGGGAAGGACCTGATGTTTCGGAGGGACTGGCTCCTAAAGAACGCCTCAAAGCCGAGCGACGTCTTGGCCTTCCGAGTCGACGGCGACAGCATGGTTGACCTGCACATCGTCCATGGCGCCGTGGTGTTGGCAAACCGCAACAAGCGCGAGCCGGTCAACCGAAAACTCTTCATCGTATGGTGCGATGGAGAGCTGTACGTCAAGCAGTTGATCAAATCAGGCGACAAATGGTTCGC
The DNA here is from genome assembly GCF_001457475.1 of Achromobacter xylosoxidans. Taxonomy (NCBI): domain Bacteria; kingdom Pseudomonadati; phylum Pseudomonadota; class Betaproteobacteria; order Burkholderiales; family Alcaligenaceae; genus Achromobacter; species Achromobacter xylosoxidans. The sequence continues at coordinate 4,205,867 of NZ_LN831029.1, forward strand.
ACGGTCGCATAACAAGGACAAGGCCAGCGAGTATCCAGACATACCCTTAAATGGCAGGGACCGAATCGAAGGGCGAGTCTTCTGGTGCGGGTTCGAACTGTGACTTCCATTCGTCTGGGCCAAGCTGCGGGATGATGAGGCGGGGCAGCGGGTGAAGGGGCTGTGACATCACTCCCCCAACGCTCCTAGCCATGTACCTGGTTCTTCCGGTCGCGGCCGGCCGTTGGGGTGCGTGTTGGCGGGGTATGTGGATTGGGCTGGACACGGGCGACAGAGGTTGACCTTCCGCGGCTGGATCAGGACAATCGGAGACAGCCACGGACGGCGAGGACCACCATGAAGTCGAGCAAATTCAAGATCACGATGAAAGGGGAAGAAGCTGGCGACAGCCTTCGCCTCAGTGATCTTATCGACCAATTGAATGCCCTCAAGCAGACGCTCAATCAAATCGACATGTCTGTTTCGGGCAGCAAGGCCCCTTCCCTGTACTACCGTGTAACGAAAATCACGATGAATAGCCCGGCAACCTTTGAGCTGGAGGCGGTTTCTAAGACTAGCGGCCCCTCTTACGCTCGCCGGGTTGTCTCGCGGCTAGACAGGGATATCCGAAAGGTGATCTCTGGAAAGCGCCCGACGGACGCAAGCCTAGATTTGATGGAGTCTTATGGCTCCCTATCGGGTCCGCTCCGCAAACACGTCGCTGAGGTCATTCTCCAGTTCGACAATGGCCAGCCAATAGACTTGCCTCGAAATCTGAACGTCAGAGTTGATGAAATACTCGGGCCTGATCAAGTCGAAGAGGGGTCTGTAGTCGGCAGTTTGGACGTGATCGATGTACACAACCAACGTAACTACTTCAAGGTGTACCCGATAGTTGGGCCGCGCAGTGTCAAATGTTTTTTCCCTAGTGGAATGTTGGCGGAAGCACTCGCAGGGATTAACCGCTCCGTCCGCATTTCCGGGGAACTTCACTTCAAAAAAGCTGAAAAGCACCCGCACCTGATCAAGGTCCGCAGCATCGAGGTGCTCCCCGAAAGATCTGAGGTCCCCTCTCTGTCCAGCCTGCGCGGGCTCGCGCCCGGCGCGTGCGACGGTATGAAGTCAGAGGACTACGTAAACAAGGTCAGAAATGGCGACTGGTAAACCGCGCTTCTATTGGGATACGGCGCCGCTGATCGCATGGATCACCGGCGAGAAGCGGGAAGATCCCGCAGAAATGGCAGGGTTGGCTGAAGTCCTCGATATGGTTGATCGAGGACGAGCCATAGTCATGATTTCCGTACTTTGGCGAGCTGAAATTCTCGACCTCAGACTGACGGCTGCTCAGAAAAAGCAGTTGGAGTTGGCCTTCGAAGGGCGATCAATCGTCGAACTGGAGGCGGGCAGCAAAGTTATGGCGCTCGCTGGCGAAATACGCAATTTCCACAAAGCAGCAGCGAAGAAGGGCGTCCTACAAAATGTCAGGGTTCCAGACGCCATCCATCTGGCAACGGCTGTCCATTATGAGGCTACTGAATTCCATACGTTCGATGGCGCTCGGCAAGGCGGTAACTCTGGCGGTCTAATCACTCTGGACGGTAACGTTGCTGGCCATCGACTGAAGATTTGCGCTCCCAAGGCGGAACAGCTTCAGTTTCAGTTTGCCGCCGCCGGGAACGAAGACTCCGATACAGAGGACTGAGCAACCATCAGCCCTATCCCAGCCACCTCCGGGTGGATTTTTTGTTGCCCGAAGCCTGACTATCTCCAATTGATCATGACTATCCATGTACTAGGTGAACGGTAGCCTGGCTACAGGAGCATCACATGACCCGCATCATGATCTGGCTCTTAGTAGTGCTAGTGGCCCTCTGGGCCACGCCAGCCTACTGAGCGCCTTCCCCTAGCCCGCCCAGAGCGGGCTTTCTCACGGCAGAATAAATAGCGGCACTATTGACAATAAAAATAACTAGTGGCACTATTCATTCGACAGCTGCACAGCCACTCGCAGAACGGCCTAGGCGGAAGCCAGCTTAGTAGAGGGTCAGCAGCCAGTTCCGCTCCTTAACAACCTGCCGCCGATGTTGCTCGCCCCACCTGTGGGGCGTTCCCCGGCTCAATCGCACCTACGGGCATGGCCGTAGCTCTGCGCGGTGTCCCTACCGTATCCAGCCCGACATAGCGCGGTACACGGTCAACAGGGTGAGGCGTAGACGGCCAAGAGCAAAAACGGTCACGCCGGATGGAATGCCGGCAACCCGATTCCGCTGAAAAGCGGGTTTCGGCCAGCGCTGCGGGTCAGCGCTTACCGAAGCCACCCAGCGCTTAGGACTGGCCCATTGCCCTACGGACGCGGGGACTCATCCGTCGACAATTGCCATATGGAGCTGCCTGCTCGGCCAAGCTCGACGGAATATTTCTCGCACAACGAACGGACGGAAGCCTCGTCAAGCTCCTGACCTGTAAAGGAAATCGAACCGCCGCAGGTCAGGAACAGGTACAGCGCAGCCAGCTCTTCCAATCTCGATGATTCGGACTGCACATTGAATATTGCGCCATCTGCCTCGTTAACCTGGATCTCCACGCAGGGATCTTCGCTCTCACGATCTTTCACGTAGAGGTAGGTCCACGAGCGGCTGCTCACGGGAAACGAATCACCGTCGGTATCGACATCCCGCCCAGGGCCATAAAGCAAGTCCAGAAAACACCTGAAGTCGGGTCGATCCCCGACAACGGTCACTGTGTACATGCGTTCCTCACGATCTAGCTTGTTTGCCCGCGTAGTGTGGAAAATGGGCAGTCATCATTGCCAGCGAATGTCATCGCTAATTGAATAACTGCGCCCTATGGTGCCCTCTACCTCCACTCATACGCGCTCCAGTGCGCCATTGTTTCATTCTCAACTGCCCGGCTCACGCCTCACGGCGTATTGGCGCTGAACCCGCCGCGTGCCCAGCGCCAGCGTAGTGCCGACAATGGCACCGACGGATAGCCCGTGAAATAGCACAACCACGCCATAGAGCCTTGCAAATGCAAGGCCCACTAGGCCGCCACAGACCAACCCGCTGATTATCAGCCGCGGGAGCGTGTTCACGGCCTTCCCAGTCCAATAAACCCATAGTCCGAAGACAACGACGGCCAGAGGGAGATAAATGAAAGCGGTGACAAATGTCATGAAAAGCGCAGAAAGCCATGGCTCCGTACCCGGCTGCTTGTCCCAATACCACATCAGCGAGTAGCCCACCCAGACGATATAGCTGGAAAACGGAGCCAGCAAAAAGACAAGTATCGCTCTAGCGAAGTCAGTAGACATATCGGTCTCCTTGGCGTATCGCTCAATCTTTCCGGGCCAGCTTAGGTTAAATCAGAAACGCAGGCCGGGCACATTCGAGATCCACCAGCCACATGTCGACCCTCAAGAAAGTCGGCCCAGATATCAGTTCCAGCTCATGCCCCGCGTGCGAGGTATCGGCAGGCGCTGTTGCCTGATCCCCTTGGAGACTTCCCCATGCTCGCCGCCTTCATACGGTTCCTGGAAGAACTGATCGACGTTGCCAACTTCGGCCGCGACCTCAGCAAGTAGCACCGAAAGCCATGCCCAGCACGTCGGAGCGGCGCCGGGAAGCCGGCCAGTGTGGATTTCGTCCAGAGCTGCGGGTTAGCGCTTACCGAAGCATCACCACCCGACCAATCTCTACGGCTCACCCGTAAAGTGAGTCTGCAATTGGCCTCTCAACTGCCTAAGGGCCGCTCGTCGTGCGCGGTCTTCCGGCTCAATATGTGGATGCGGATTGATGGCTACGGTCCGTTGGAACCCCTCGAAGCCTTCAGGCAATTGCTCTAGTTCCTTCTCCACCCAAGCCAATAGGCGGGCCTGCTCATCGGGCCGACTGCCCACCAAGAATCTAAGCGCGTCGGTGTAGGCGCGGATATAAGAGTCTGCGTCATGAATGTTCATCGCTCCTCCCGGTGAATGAGTCAAGCGCAAACCCTATCACCCACCAAAAGGTCATGAAAACACCATCCTGGCCCAGTGCCTAAGCACTAGACGGCAGTGTTGGAATTGCGCCCGATGTGACCTTTAGAAACGCTGCCTCGCCATTCGGTGGGAACGCCAGATGCTGAGTCCCGCCAGCCTGCCGCACTCGCGGGACGGCGGACCGACTGGAGATCACAATGGAACGAGATAACTCGCAAGCGAACGAACACTTGTTGGACTGGCTCAGAGACGCGCACGCCATGGAGGAGCAAGCGGAAACCATGCTGAACAGCATGCTTTCGCGCATCGAGAGCTACCCAGACCTTCGCCAACGCATCCAGCAACACGTTGAAGAGACACGCGAACAGCAGCGTCTGGTGCGCCAGTGCATTGAGCGCCGCGGTGGCGATACATCGCTGCTCAAAGACTTGACGGGCAAGGCCATGGCGACTTTTCAAGGATTCGCCGGCGTATTTGCCTCTGATGAAGTAGTCAAAGGCGCGATGTTCAGCTTCGCCTTCGAAAACCTGGAGATTGCGGCCTACAGCCAGCTCAAGGAAGCGGCCGAATTCGTCGGTGACACCGAGACCGCGGCAGTCTGCGAACGCATTCTGGCCGAAGAACGGGCCATGGCCCAGTGGCTCGAACACAATTCTCCCGCCCTGGTGCGACATTTTCTGGCCCGCGCCAATGATCCAGACGCATTGGCAAAGCGCTAATTTTCACCCCACCGATGGAGGCCAGCATGCCGTCCCCCGTGCCGATGCCTAGCGATCTAAACCCTGGCGATGAGGCCGCCCCTGGGACGCCCGGCACGGGCGACGTACCATGTCCCGCGTGTCAGGGCAGCGGCAATATCGATCGGAAACCCTGCCCTAACTGTGGCGGAACCGGCAAGGTCGTGCGGGGTATCGGCGGCGCATGACGACCTGGACTACCAGGGCGGAAACATCAGGAGTAGCCCGATGAGTAGAAGGGCCACCAATAGCCACATCATGAATTTTCTGTTTTTCATGGCGAACTCCAAGAGTCGCTAGGCGGATCATGGCGCAGGCGCCGTACCCTTCCAGCTTCGCAGCTTGGGGCACCGCGCCTGCCGTGCGCAGCAGTGACAGATCTAATTATTCCTCGCGGCGATCCGTCACCACGCTGCCGTCGCCAAGTTCGGTCCCGGTCACCGGGTCGGCAGCAGGATCCGACGCGGTACGGGCGACCATGGCTTGCAACGCCAACGTTTCATCCTCGGTAAGACCTACCGATGCCAGGCCGTCTCCGTCGATCGCGCATTGCGCATCGCGCTCAGAAACGTAGGTGAAGTTCTCGTCGCTGTTCCACGATCCACGCATATCGCCCTCGCCCTGCGACATATTGAAGTAGACGTTCGCAAAGCTGGGGTCGCCTGGCAGCTTTCCGGGCGGGAAATTCGGTTCCATCGAATACAGCGCCTTCTCGAAAGAACGCTGATGCGACACTTCACGCGTCATGAGAAAGCCCAGCGCTTCTTTGACGCCCGGATCGTCAGTGGCGTTGATAAGCCGTTCATAGATGATCTTGGCCCGCGCCTCGGCGGCGATGTTCGAACGCAGATCCGCAGAAGGGTCGCCGATGGTATCGATATAGCCGGCATTCCACAGCTGGCCGCCGGAGTTGACTAGGGCCGGCCCGCCGCCGAACAACACCTGCGTCACGTGCGAATCATTGCCCGGCCCGTTCAGGCGGCGATAGATCTCGGCTTCGGATTCGGTAGCCTCGGCCAGTACGCCCTTCGCGCCCTTGTTGAGCATGGCCACCAACGTACCGATAACTTCCAGGTGGCTCAGTTCCTCGGTCGCGATATCAAGCAGCATGTCTTTTCGTCCCGGGTCGTCCTCCGCCAGCGCCTGAGTGAAGTAACGACAGGCAGCTGCCAATTCCCCTTGAGGCCCCCCGAACTGCTCCAACAGGTTGGCCAGCCCTGGGTTGGTCTGCGCGACGCGCACGGTGTACTGCAAGCGTTTGTTGTGAGCAAACATGGTCATCTCCCGATTTCCCGTCCTCCATTGGCCGGGTCGGAACGCTGGAAGCAATTGCCGTGCCGCAACGTAAGACTTGCCCCCTTTCTTAACAACATATGGAGCCCGACCATGTTCGCCGCGCTTATCCGCTTCCTGGAAGAATTGATCGATATTGCCAACTTCGGCCGCGACTTCAGCAAGTAACACCGCAAGCCTTGCCCTGCACGCCGGGGCGGCTTCGGAGAGCGGGCCGCACCGCCACGTCACCGGCGCTGAAAGTGACTTTCTGAAGTTACTGGGCCTCTGACCCGCTCCCCGAAGCCTCACCACCGCGCATCCGCGCAAATCCCCATGACCTACATCGAAACCCTCGCCTGGGGCCTGGGCCTGTTCGCGTTCGCGCGGCTGGTGCTGGCGCCCCTCGGCGACTACCTCTCACGCCGCTACGTCGCGGCCGATCCCTGGAGCGCCACCCAATGAATACGATCAGCGCAAGCGCGCCCCCGGCACGCATCCGCCCCCTGCGCATCGCCGCCAAGGCCGCCCGCACGCTGGGCGACTTCGTCGCACGCCGTGACCACGCCGGCAAAGGCAACTGGAGCCGGGATGCGGATATCCCTTGGTGGGCGTGGCCTGCCGCCGCCGGCCTGGCCGCGTTCTTCTTCTTTGGCCCGCAGGCGCTGGGCTGGATCCTGCGTAGCGTCTTATGAACGGAATTGACTTCATCCTGCGCGACCGCGCTGGGTGGATTCCGCCCGTGCCCTTGCCTCGCCGCCGGCTACGCTGGGAAGACCCCAAGGCCGAGCCTATACAGCCCGAGGAAATCGCATTTATCCAGGGCGCGCGCGGGCGACTGACCACTTACAACCTGGCCGAATGCTACGGCGTGTCGCCGCAGACCATCTGCAACATATGGCGAAAAGGCAAAGTCGCGAAACCAGCTATTGCAGACGGGCCAAGGTGACTGGCGAATTTGTGCCGTCGTACTTTGCTGTCAGCCGCCTTATCTCCTCCACGTCGCGGCGTGCCCTATCTCGATACTCTAGAACGGCATCCGCGGCGCTTTTCAACCGGCGCACACTTTCCGCCTCCGTAGCCGCGCGATCGCCCGCAGTGTCCTCCAAGATTTGAACTACGTGGGCGGCGCAATTACGGATGTTCAGCACGGGCAGACCGATATACGCCTGCGGCACCTGATGGAGAGGAATCTCGCTTAGGGCTGACACAGCAACTTTGAGCGGGGCGACGCGTGTTTTCGAATATCCAGTCATTTGATTCGGCATGATCTCACCGCTCAAATGAACAGCCGTCTTGTCAAGAGTCGCAAACAACTGCTCGACAAAAACCGCAACTGCCTGAAGCTGCTCTTTCCGGGCTTCCGCACCCGACTTCTGTTCCGCATCGCGCCGCTCTTGCTCCACGCGCTGCGCCTCACGGACCTGCCCGCGGGCAATCCACCCGGCACCCGCAATAGCTGCCACTGAGCCAAATGCCTGCATCCAGGCGGCCCAGTCCTCGGATTTTTCCGGGTAATGCAATGCAAAGGCTACGCACAGGCCGATAACGCCCAGCGCCGTCAAAGCTTCACCGCACGAAACAGACTTTCGCTCTTCCATGATGCGTCTCCTTTGGCTGCGCATCGTATCCCAACCCTCCCAAGGTGTCAGCCGCCCCGCCAGGCAGGCCAGCCCGCTTTTGTCCACTCACATCAATCTGAACAGACCATGGCAAAAAAATCGAAAGACGTTTATGGCGCTGAAGGCCAAAGCAACCTGCTCAACTTCGACCCCGCCAAACTGACCCTCGTCACCGACGAAAACAGCCCGCTCTACGACGCGCGTGTACATCTGCCTGTGGACGAAGCGCTCGCCCGCAATATCGACTACCAGGGCGTGCTGGAACCCATCGCCGTATCCAAGAACCCCGAGACAGGCGAAACCGAGGTGGTATTCGGGCGCCAGCGCGTCAAGGCGGCCCGACTCGCCAACGAATGGCGGCGCCACCGCGGCGAGCCCGAGAGACAGATTCCGGCTGTTGTGTACGCCGGCAAGCGGCAATCGGCTCTGGACGCCATCGCCAGCGAGAACGAGGCCCGCACAGCCGACAGTCCGCTCGGCCGCGCCGAGAAGATGCGCCGGCACCTTGCCCTCGGGAGAGGCGAAGACCAGATCGCTGTGATCTACAACTGCTCCGTCGCTACGGTGCGCGACACGCTCGCACTGCTGGACAGCCCCAAGGTCGTGCAGAACGCCGTCGAGGCGGGCCAGATCACCCTCACGCACGCCAAGGCACTTGCCAAGCTGCCTGTCGCCGAGCAACGCACGAAGGTCGCCGAGCTGGTCCAGGCCGGCCAGGGCGTCAAGGCGCACGAACGCAGCCGCAAGCAGGCCGCCGTCATGGGCGAGCGCCCCCGCGTGAAATCCCGGAAGCAGATCCAGGCCGCCTTGGAAGCCTCCCAGGGTGACTACGCCGCCGCCCTGCGCTGGGTGCTGGGCGAAGAGGAAGGGGCTGCAGCGTGATCAAGCTCACCGACTCCAGAGGCGCCGCCGTCTACTTGGCCGCCGACGCCATCGCCAGCATTCAGCAAGCCGGTGCCAGCAGCGCCTGGCACGGCATCCGCGCTTACGTCCGCACCTTCTGCGGCAAGACCTACGAAGTGCAGCAGGACGCCAGCGAAATCAACGCCGCGGTGGACGCGGCCCAGCAACGGAGCGAAGCATGAACACCCCCGCCCCCAAGACCAGCCCCGACGCCGCACTCGGCAACCTCATGGCCGCCGTCCTGAACGTGCCCGCAGCCCCCGAACAGCCCGCGGTGCCCGACGACACCCTCGCCCGCACAGGCAACACCGCCGACCACCAGGCCGGCTGGTTCGCAGGCATGGAACAGGGTCAGGCCAACGCCAAGGACAATGCGGCGATCCACACCCGAGCGCAGGAATACGGCGCCCCGGCCGAGGTCGCGCAACGCATCGAACAGTACATCGGACGGTACGGGCGCGAAGATACCGCCACCCTGCTGCTGTACGAAGCGATGAACGCCTTGCGCCGCCATGCTCCCGCTGCTGGTGACGCGCGGGACGCGGCGGTTGGCGCAGCAATCGGGCGAGCATGCGCCGAGTTGCCTTTCGGCTACAGCATCGAACTGTCATTGGAAGGTGGCTACGGCGGCGCTCGTCTGATCGACCCCGAGGACCGCGAAACCGAGCTTGAACAGGACGAACGCGACCTCGCGACAGAAATCAACGCTGGTATCGACGCCGCCATTGCAGCCCAGCAAGGGAGAAAGTAATGCGCCAATTCCTCGCCACCCACTGGATGCTCCCCATGGCGATCCTCGTCTGGGCCGCCTTCGGCATCACCGCCGCAATCCAGCAGGAGCCGATTAAAGCCGCCCTCGGCCTCGGCGCCCTGGTCTGCGCCTGCGGCCTCACTTGGCACTCCTGGAAGGGCTACACGTCGAAATCACGCCCCCGTACCGCCCCCCTTCAGCCCGCCCCTGTCCAACGCGACAGCGACGGCTACTGGACACACCCGGCGCACCCGTCTTTCGATGAGGATCGAGCCGAGGAAGCTCGCGCATGGTTCGATGCGCAGCAGCTGGAGTGCCGCGTCGCCTATCTCGAAAGCGAAGCCGAGGACCACCCGGCCGTAGTCGCGTACTGGGGCGATGCCGGCGATTCCAACATCAGCGCATGGGAACCGCCCCGCCCCGAGGGGGAAGGCTGGTTTGTCCTGTCCATCCATGACACCGAAGACTGGGGGCCGGTATGCGTCTGGGTCCGCAATGCAGCCCAGCAGGGCAAAGGCGGTGAGAAATGACAACCGGCATCGATATCCTCAACGAGTTCACGAAGGAAGAAATCATCGCCTTCGTGCGTGAAAAAGGGCTCTTCCTGCGCATCAATCGCCGAGACCTGCTTTTCATCCGCTGGAAGACCGCTAGCCAGAAGCTGATGGCTGACTACGACGCGGAGCTTGCCCGCTGGGATGCGGAAAAACCGGATCTCAAAAAGCGGGATGCCCTGGCCATCCAATGCAATGCCAGCAAAGACATCCACGAAAGGCTTCGTCTACTGCGCGAGATCGAACCATACGACAAGGCCCTGCAAGATCACATTTCGCGCACGCGGAAGCTGGACGCCAGGCAGAAGGCGGTTGACCGCATGTATCGCAACATCGATAGGGAGGCAGCATGACCACGCCCACATCCGCATCCGTGCTGGTAACGCTGAAGGTCGAGGTGCATGTCGGCGCCTGGAACGAGGCCGCGACGTTCGCCAGCCTGCGTGAACAGGTAATCCGCGAGGCCAAGCAAAGTTTGCATATCGCCCTCCAGAAGCACAACGACATGACAGTGGTCGGCGAGCCCGTAGCCGTTCGCGTCATCCTCTCGGGAGACAGCAAATGACCACCGAAGACGAACTGCTTGAACAGGTCAGCGACCTCTATGGGCAACTCGCCGAGCGCGACCCGGCCATGGCGTTGCAGGTAGCGACAGGCGCCTTTGTGTCGCTGTTGGTCTCGTATATGGAGGCGCGGGGCTTCGAAACGGACAAGAACGTCCATGTGGACGGCGGCAACAACCGGGATATCACCGTACACGCGCCTAAGCGAGGCACAAAGCGACGATAGTAAACGCGGACGAATTGGCGATCCGGCAAATCAATGTGCGGCTTTCCCGCTCCCCAGTTCGGCATGGAGCGTAGCAACATGTATGCGAATCTGGTCGGCTTGTGTGTAAACGTTTTGCCGTAGAGCGTCATTGGATACACGTACGATTGATAGCATGTGCTCTCTATCTTCCGGCTTGCGCGAAGCTTCCCACGTGTGTCGCGCTTGTTCTAACACATCCTTGATTTCGGGGTGCTTCCACGGTCCTGCGATCAGCTCGTCAACGTTATCGGCGAAGAATATTAGATGCTGTTGAAGGAGGAGAAAGGCCGTTACAACCGCTCCATTCGGCAATTGATGAGCGGGGAATCCGCGTAACGCTCCAATGATCCCGTCAATGATGGGTCGTGCGTACGACGAAAGCAACGCTCGCTGCCAGTCGTCCCCGGAGTTTATGGCATTCAAGATCCTGTCGACGCGGTCCTTGGCTGCATCAACTACCGCCATTACCGCTCGCTGCTGGCGCTCTTCTGTCCAATCAAGGTTCTTTCGGACGGAGTCCAGAGTGGTCCTTGATTGCACCGATACCGCCCATACAGCACCGATGATCGCAAGTATCGAACCAATTCCCTGGACCCAATTAGCGAAGTTTCCGCTGGGAAACCACTGATCCAGGAAGAAAGCGATCACAAAAGTAATGGCCGCGCCGCAGCCAACCGCGAAAATCCACTTGAAAACGCTCGTACCCATTTTTACCGCCTTTCGTCGACTGAACTCCACCCGCAGGCTTTTAAGGCACTTCGGTCCATCAGGTTCGTTGCGAAAAATAGGTGTAGGCAGCATATAGCCCTGCAATCAGCCCGGGAAGTGAACAGATTGCTGAAATGCGGGACGCTAGCAGCGCCTTTTTCGCAGTGTCGGCACTGTCCCGTGCTGCTTGTGCAGAGATCTCAGTAGCAGAGGCTGACATCTCGCCAGCGTATGCCGACCGGCTTGCCGCCAACGCAGACTCCCAGCCGGCTTTGGCGGCGTCCTCGGTCGCGGCAGCCGCACGAACGGCAGCATCCGCCTGCTTCTCGCTCGCGACCGCGGCTCGCTCAGCAACCGACAACTGCGCCTTGTCCATGTCCTCTGCGTGCTTATGTCTCGCGGCGTCAGCTTCCTCCTTCTGCTCTAACCGCCTCAACTCCGATTGAGCCTTTTCAACTGAAAGCACCGCAATCGCTCTACGCACTGCCGCGATTGCTTCCGGGAACTCTTTCAGGTGCCCGGGACGCTTCTCGTTTTCCTCGAGTTCACCCTGAAGGACCTCAATACCGCGCTGGCGGCCGATATCGATCGCGGATTCGTAAGTCCAATTCGCCCGCTGGCGCTCCGCCATCTTTTCCTCTCATCTCAGTTTTTGTTGGCGGAATGTTACTCGACCGGGCACGCATTTTCATCTAACTAGCGAAGGCAGTCATGCTTACCCCTCAATTGAACCTTCAATTATCTGCAAAGCTCATCGTTGACATCTTCGCCGGAGGTGGCGGCTGGTCTACCGCCTATGAAATGGCGACCGGCCAGCACGTTCACATCGCCATCAACCACAATCCGACCGCCCTGAGCATGCACCAGGTCAACCACCCCCAGGCGAAACACCTCATCGCCGACGTGCGGGAGGTGTGCCCGCGCCAGGCGACGGGCGGCGCGGAAGTGGGCTGGCTGCACTTGTCTCCGGACTGCACCGATCACAGCCAGGCCAAGGGCGGCCAGCCGCGCAACCAGGCAATCCGCGCGCTCGCCTGGGTAACCGTGCGGTGGACCGGCACGGTAAGACCTGACATTGTCAGCCTGGAGAACGTTGTTCAGATACTGAAGTGGGGCCGCCTCATCGCCAAGCGCGACCCCGCAACCGGCCGTGTGATTCGCCTCGATGGCACGGTTGCCGCCAAGGGCGAGCGCGTTCCTGTTCAGGATCAGTACCTCATCCCAGATCCCAAGGACTTCGGGCGCCACTGGCGCCGCCTGGTGGCAATTCTGCGCGGCCAGGGCTATACCGTCGAGTGGCGCGAACTCAACGCGGCCGACTATGGCGCCGGCACTACTCGCACCCGCCTTTTCATGATGGCGCGTCGGGATGGACAACCGATCGTCTGGCCTACCGCGACCCATTTCAAGAATCCCGGCAAGGCCCAGCGTCCGCGGCGCGCAGCTGCCGACGGTATCGACTGGACCATCGAGGGCAAGAGCATCTTCAACCGCCCCCGCCCTCTCGCCGACGCCACGATGCGGCGCATCGCCCGCGGCATGAAACGATACGTGCTGGACAGCGCGGATCCGTTCATCGTGCCGATCGCCAATTGGAGCCGGGACGGCTCCCATGCGGCAAGCCAGCCGATCAGCACCATCACGGCAAAACCCCGGGGCGGCTCGCATGCTGTCGTCGCGCCGGCGCTTGTTCCTGCTACCCACCATGGCAGCGACCGCATGCACGATATCCAGGAATCTGCGCCGACGATCACGGCCGCACATCGAGGCGAACTGATGCTGTCGACTCCCGTGCTGATTCAAGCAGGGTATGGCGAGCGCAAGGGCCAGGCCCCGCGATGCCTCGATCTCCAGCAGCCGATCGGCGTGGCTACGGCTGGCGGCGTCAAGCATGCAGTAGCCGCAGGCTATCTCGTTCAAGCCGGCCACGGCGAGGGCAAGCCGGGCGCCCGTCGCTGGAGTTACGGCTGCAACGACCCTGCCGATCCGGTTGGTACGCTCACCGCAAGCAACGGCGGATTTTCTGTCGCTACGGGCTTCATGGTCCAGGCCAATGGCGGATTCAACGCCACGCCAGCCCATGACCTGCGGCGCCCGGCCTCCACGATCACCAACAGCGGCAGTCAGCAGCAACTCATCACGGCGCACCTGACCACGCTGCGCCGGCACAGCATCGGCACGGCAGCCGACGAGCCGGCCGCCACCATGGCCGCAGCTGGACAGCACCACGGGCTGGTCGCGGCGCATCTGACCGCAATGAGCCAGCACGTGATGGGATCGGCGCTGGCAGAACCGGCGCAAACGATCCTGGCTGGCGCGGCCAGATATGGCCTTGTTGAATACGACTTGTCCCCCGAGGACGAAGCCGGCGCACTGCGGGTCGCGGCATTCCTGATGCGCTACTACGGCGAGGGCGGTCAGCTGGGAGACCTGCGCGAGCCGGCCGGCACCGTCACGACCAAGGACCGCCTGGCGCTGGTGACGGTCTACATCAAGGGCACGCCCTACGTGGTAGTGGACATTCGCCTGCGGATGCTGACACCGGCCGAGCTTTACAACCTACAGGGCTTCCCGCCGGGCTACATCATCGACAGAGGGCATGACGGCCGCCGGTTCACCAAGACTGAGCAGGTTCACATGGTGGGCAACAGCGTCAGCCCGCCCCCAGCCGTCGCCCTGATCACCGCTAACGCACCCCGCGAACTCTTCTTGAGGATGGCCGCATGACCGCCCAGCCCGCCCTCCTGGTTCGCTTGCGCGCGGCTGCGGACTCTGTGCGCCACACTGACCAGTGGGGCGTGGCCGCCGTCATCAGCGAGGCGAGCGACGAAATCAAACGACTTCGCCGCGAACTCGCCGCCGAGAGGCGGCGACCGAAATGGAATGGAAAGACATGACCAACCAGAGCAACGCCGCCCTGGGCAACGCCTGGAATTGCTACCCGTGCTGGCCACGCATATGCCGTTGTGGCAATCCCAAGACGTTTGAGGAATACCAGAATGGAAAAGGATCTGGTGACGCTGATGTGGGCGGGTTGTGCGGTATGCGGGAAGGCGCCACCGACGCTGGACCCGCTGCCTGAAGGATGGACCTGGGATACCGAAGAACCTGACAACCCCTGGTTGTGGTGCCCGCACTGGCATTTGCCGAATGGCTGCGCCACAACAGAAAAAGGAACCAACATGAGAGAAAACAACGCCGCCCAGACGCAGAGGGAACGCTACCACATTCTCAAGACCGATCCGGACGTCTTCCAGGCGGTCTTGTCCGGCGCGAAGACCTTCGAAATCCGCTTGAACGACCGAGGCTATGCCGTTGGCGACGTACTGGGCCTGCGCGAAACGAAGCACACCGGCGCGGAAATGCGGGCGGGCGCGCCGCTGGAATACACCGGGCGCGAATGCCAGCGGTTCGTCAGCCATGTGCTGACGGGCTACGGGCTCGCCGACGGCTGGTGCTGCCTGTCGTTCCGTCTCCCTCACGCTGCGGGAGAAAGCACCCCCGTAGCCGATGAGCGGGCGGCGTTTGAGGCGGAATTTCCCGTGCCACTTCACTGCGAGTGGATTGGGAACGGGTATGCCGTGACCGAATACAACGCCTGGGACGCCAGCAGGCACAAGTCCCGCTGGGAAGGCTGGAAGGCCCGCGCCGCCCTGGCAAGCGCCCCTGTAGCCGATGAGCCAACGAAGCCCCGGCCGCCGATGTGCCGCATTGCAGGTGTCAGCGAAGACGTTTTGCAACGCGCGGCTGCGCGGCATTTCAAGCCGCCTTTCGACAACTGCTCGTTCCGCATGTGCGACCTGCCGGGTCAATGCCGTGGCGAGGGCAAATGCCATCATCCGGCAAGCGCTCCTGTAGCCGGGGAGCCCTTCATGTACGGAATCATGGGGCCGGACGGCAAGGCGCACTTCGAAGAGTTCTGCGTTTCCGGCGACCGCGACGAACTCCAGGCCGAGGTGGTCGACCATTTGAACCGCGACAATCCCGAGGACGGCCCCTACTCCGTGGTAGCTCTGTTCCGCGATGCCGCGCCCCAGGCCAGCGAGTGTGAATGCTCCAGAAAGTCAAAGGCAGTTTCCGATAGCGAGGCACAACTATGAAACCGAGCGACAACGAAATTGAAATGCTCGCCGCAGGGTTTGCCATTCAGCACAAGAACGGGCTCATCCGATTCGCTCATGCGTTGTTGGAAAAATACGCTTCGGCGCGGGCTATCGCCCTTGATGCCAGCACTGTAGTCGGGGAGGCGCAGCCGGTGGCCTACCTGACGCGGGATGAGGAAGGTTCACCCTGCATGCTGTTCTTCGATGTGGTCGAGGCGCGCGGCTACTGCGCACTCGGCGAAGAGCCGGAGCCGCTATTCCTGCATGCTGCGCCCCGGGCCAGCGAGAGCGATTTCGCCAAGCTGCAAAGCGCTTACGTGGCCGCGTGCCACCAGATCGCGGAACTGTTGGCAGAGAAGCAGGCCAGCGCCGAGAACGACTGGAAAGCCGCTATCCGCAAGTTCATGGACACGGCTATCCCGGCGCTGGCAGCAATCGCGAACGTGCATACGCCGGACGAAATCGACGCCCTGGACGCCATGCCGCGCGAGCCTGTCATTGATCAGGTTCGCCGCTTGAGCCAGGCGTGTGAGGCATTGAGCCGACAGGTTCGACCCGAGCGCCCCAAGGAGGACAAGTACGGCGGCCAGCAGCGCGCCGGGGAGGTGCTGTTCTGGTATCGACCGCGATCCGACGGCTGGTACGAAGGGCCGATCCACAACGACCGCATCGAAGAAGCGCGCAAGGTGTCCGGCGTGTGGGTGCCTCTCGTTGCCGCGCCCCAGGCCAGTGCTCTGAACGCTGAATACACCCGTGGCCGGGCCGATGGATTCGACGCCGGACACAGCGCTGCACTGGAGAAAGCGGCGGCGGCGCTGGAGGATCATCGCAAGGCCGGCCGGGAATGGGTGCCTGGCAGCCTGTGGGACACCTTGTCGCGTGAAGCTGCGGCCCGCATCCGCGCCCTCAAGCAGCCCCAGGCGGACAAGGACGGCAGCCAGCAGCGCGCCGCCGAGGCAAGCGCCCCTGACACCGCGAAAGATAGGGTCGACAAGATCCTGCGCGAACGCATGGCGCCGATCTCCGAAGCCCTGGGTTTGGACGTGATGCTGGCCTCCGTGTTTAAGGACGGCTTCCAAATCATCACGTTCGAATTCGAAACGCTGGTCTACTCCATCGGCTCCGATGGGGCCGCGATACTGCGGGTTTCTTTCAACTGCTCGCATGCGCCCGACACGCTGACTGCCGACCAGGTGCAAATCATTTCGCAAGCGGCGGCTGAAGTTCGACCTGTAGGCGGTGAGGTGCTGGCCTGGCTGGATCAGCACCGGGGCGTCACGAGCCGGCCAGCGACCGCCATGAGCAGCTTAGAACTCTACCGACAGTGGAGGGCGGCTGAGCAAGCCCAGGCCGCCGCCCCCTGCACCTGCCCCAGCGGTGACGGCTCCCTGCGCCATCCCTGCGCAGCACATCCCGCCAAGGCCAGCGGAAACGGAGGTGAAGAATGGTCAGATTCGTGACAATCTCCCGCGCCTCGGCCATCACGGGCTATACAGAGGATGCGATCCGCTCGAAGATTCGAGACGGAATCTGGCGGGAAGACAAGGAGTGGATCCGGGCGCCGGATGAACGCATTCTCATAGACATGGAGGGCTACGAAAAATGGGTAGAGACGGGAGGGGTGTTAAAGCCGCCTCGGAAAGCAGTATCGAAATCACGTTCCAGTACAAGGGTCGCCGCTGCCGTGAGCGGATTCCTCTCAAGCCCACGCCCGCTAACCTGAAGCGGGCCGAGCAGCACCGGGCGGCGATTCTGCACGCGATTTCGACGGGCGTTTTCGACTACGCCGCCACATTTCCCAATAGCGCACGCGCCGGAACCTACGCAGACACGCCGGGACAGATCCTATCGGTTGAGAAGTACCTGGACGGATGGCTCGACGCCCGGAAGCCGACCTTGAAATCCAGCACGTACCAAGGGTATCGAAGCATTGTGCTCGGATTGCTGATCCCCAAGTTCGGCAAAGAAATGCTCGGCGACCTGAAATGGCCCGCAATTAAGTCCTGGCTCGCAGGCCTTGGCGGCGACAAGCCGGTGAGCAATAAGCGACTTTCCAACATTCAAAGCTGCCTCCGGTCGGCGCTGAATGATGCGGTCGAAGACGAGCTACTAGACGAGAACTGCATGCGGGGTCGGCACTACAGCAGGCAGGCCCAGCCGGTTGAGGAAGGCGACGACGATGAGGTCGATCCGTTCACGCCCGACGAGCAGGCGGCGATCCTGAGCAAGTTGCCGGAACAGACCCGCAACTATGCCCTCTTCGCCCTCTGGACGGGACTTCGGCCCAGTGAGCAGATAGCATTGAACTGGTCAGACGTGGATTTTGCACGCGGCGTTGTGCTGGTGCGCAAAGCCATCACGCGGGCTGCTAAGGGAGTAGCAGAGCTTCCTAAAACGAAATCCAGCCGGCGGGAGGTCAAGATATTGGCGCCGGCCCTGGCGGCGATCAACGGCCAGAAAGCGCACACCTGGGTAGGCGCAGAACCTCACGGGGAACTGTTCCGGAACCCGGGAACGGGTGAGCGATGGTCGAGCAGCCAGGCGGTTCAGAAAGTCTGGGCCACGGCGCTAAAGCGTGCGAAGGTGAGATATCGACGCCCGTATCAGATGCGCCACACGTTCGCCAGCATGATGCTATCGGCGGGCGAACACCCCATGTGGGTAGCGCAGCAGATGGGCCACAAGGACTGGGCCATGATCATCCGCGTGTACGGAAAATGGATGCCTTCCGCTGATCTGAACGCCGGCGGCAAGGCCGTGGATTTGTTCGCGGAAAAGCTGGCATTAAGTAGTCATTCCGGAGCCAAAACAGCCCCAAAACAGCCAAAAACAATGACAGGATAAAATCCTAAGTCATTGTTTTTGCTGGGAATTGATGGTGCGAAGGAGGGGACTCGAACCCCTACACCTGTTACGGCGTCAGGACCTAAACCTGGTGCGTCTACCAATTTCGCCACCTTCGCGTTAAGCCAAGCCCGCTATTGTAGCTTGCTTGTTAAAATCTTGCGTCATGAATCCGCGCCTCGATGCCCTGCACCCCTACCCGTTCGAAAAATTGCGCGCCCTGCTGGCCTCGGCCAGCGCGCAGCCGGACGGCCTGACGCCCATCAACCTGTCGATCGGCGAGCCCAAGCACGCCGCGCCCGAACGCGTGGGGCAGGCCATTCGCGATCATCTTGGCGGCTTGTCGGTGTATCCGTCAACCAAGGGCGATCCCGCACTGCGCCGGGCCATCGCCGACTGGCTGGCGCGGCGCTACAGCATCCCGGCGCCCGATGCCGAGACCCAGGTGCTGCCGGCGCTGGGCTCGCGCGAGGCCCTGTTCGCCTTCACCCAGACGGTGATCGATCCGTCGGCTGGATCGGTGGTGATCTGCCCCAACCCGTTCTACCAGATCTACGAAGGCGCCACCCTGCTGGCCGGCGCCACGCCCTACTACGTCAACGCCGACGCGCTGCGCAATTTCGCCTGCGACTGGAACCAGGTGCCGCAAGACATCAGGAAAAAGACCCGCCTGGTGTTCGTCTGCTCGCCGGGCAACCCGGCCGGCAACGTCATGTCGCTGGACGAATGGAAGGACCTGTTCGCCCTGTCGGACCGCTACGGCTTCGTGATCGCCTCCGACGAGTGCTATTCCGAGATCTACCTGGACGAAGGCAATCCGCCGCTGGGCGGCCTGCAGGCGGCGCGCCGCCTGGGCCGCGACGACTACCGCAACCTGGTGGCGTTCTCCAGCCTGTCCAAGCGTTCCAACGTGCCGGGGCTGCGCTCGGGCTTCGTGGCCGGGGATGCCGCGCTGATCGGCCGCTTCCTGCTGTACCGCACGTATCATGGCAGCGCCATGAGCCCGCTGGTGTCGGCCGCCAGCATCGCCGCCTGGACCGACGAGGCCCACGTCAAGGACAACCGCCGCCTGTACCGCGAGAAGTTCGAGGCCGTGCTGCCGATCCTGCAGAACGTGCTGGACGTCTCGCGGCCGCAAGCCTCGTTCTACCTGTGGGCGGCCACGCCGGGCTCGGATACCGCCTTCGTGCGCGACCTGTACGGCCGTACAGGTGTTACCGTGCTGCCGGGCAGCTTCCTGGCGCGCGAAGCGCATGGCGTGAATCCGGGACAGGGCCGCATCCGCCTGGCCCTGGTGGCGCCGTTGGCCGACTGCGTGCAGGCGGCCGAACGCATCGCCCATTTCGTACATACTTCTGTTTGATCAACCTTTTTTGAAAAGCTGAGCCGCTATGACTCTCGACCTGCAGACCACCATCGAAAAAGCCTGGGACGACCGGGCCAACCTGTCGCCCGTCGACGCCAGCGCCGAAGTGCGCGAAGCCGTCGAACACACCATCGACGGGCTGGACCTGGGCCGCCTGCGCGTGGCCGAGAAAATCAACGACGACTGGGTCGTGCACCAGTGGATCAAGAAGGCCGTGCTGCTGTCGTTCCGCCTGTACGACAACGCCATCATGGGCCAGGCCCCGCTGCAGTTCTACGACAAGGTGCCGCTCAAGTTCTCGGAATACGGCGACAACGCCTTCAAGCAAGGCGGCTACCGCGTGGTGCCGCCCGCCGTCGCCCGCCGCGGCGCCTTCATCGGCCGCAACGTGGTGCTGATGCCCTCCTACGTCAACATCGGCGCCTACGTCGATGAAGGCACCATGGTCGACACCTGGGCCACCGTCGGTTCGTGCGCCCAGATCGGCAAGAACGTCCACCTGTCCGGCGGCGTCGGCATCGGCGGCGTGCTCGAGCCGCTGCAGGCCAACCCCACCATCATCGAAGACAACTGCTTCATCGGCGCCCGCTCGGAAGTCGTGGAAGGCGTGATCGTCGAAGAGAACTCGGTGCTGGCCATGGGCGTGTACCTGTCGCAAAGCACCAAGATCTATGACCGCGCCACGGGCAAGGTCACCTACGGCCGCGTGCCGTCGGGTTCGGTGGTGGTGCCGGGCTCGCTGCCCTCGGCCGACGGCTCGCACAGCCTGGCCTGCGCCGTCATCGTCAAGCGTGTCGACGCGCAGACCCGCGCCAAGACCAGCATCAACGATCTGCTGAGGGCGTAATGCGCACGACCGCACGGCCGCCCGAAGGGCGTGCACCCTCCCTTGGGGAGGCAGCCGCGCAGCGGCAGGAGGGCCAACCTCCCTCGGTTGTTCTGGATCTGGTCAAGGACCTGATCGCCCGTCCGTCGGTCACCCCGGCGGACGCCGATTGCCAGGCGACGCTGGCCGCGCGCCTGGCGCGCATCGGCTTCACCTGCGAGACCATCGCCCAGGGCGGCGTCACCAACCTGTGGGCGCGCCGTGGCGACACGGCGCCGCTGGCGGTCTTCGCCGGCCACACCGACGTGGTGCCGCCGGGCCCGCGCGAGAAGTGGGAAAGCGATCCGTTCGTGCCTACCGAGCGCGATGGCTACCTTTATGGCCGCGGCGCCGCCGACATGAAAAGCTCGATCGCCGCCTTCGTGGTGGCGGCCGAGGAATTCGTGGCGGCCAACCCGCGGCACGGCGGCTCGATCGCCCTGTTGATCACGTCCGACGAGGAAGGCCCGTCGATCGACGGCACCGCCATCGTCTGTGACGCGCT
Organism: Achromobacter xylosoxidans; assembly: GCF_001457475.1. Taxonomy (NCBI): domain Bacteria; kingdom Pseudomonadati; phylum Pseudomonadota; class Betaproteobacteria; order Burkholderiales; family Alcaligenaceae; genus Achromobacter; species Achromobacter xylosoxidans. The sequence continues at coordinate 4,226,865 of NZ_LN831029.1, forward strand.
CAAGGCGCGCGGCGAGCAGATGGACTACTGCATCGTCGGCGAACCCACCTCGGGCGACGTGCTCGGCGACACCTGCAAGAACGGCCGCCGCGGCTCGCTGTCGGGCAAGCTCACGGTCAAGGGCATCCAGGGCCACGTGGCCTACCCGCACCTGGCGCGCAACCCGGTGCACCAGCTGGCGCCGGCGCTGGCCGAGATCGTCGCGATCGAATGGGACCAGGGCAACGAATACTTCCCGCCGACCACGTTCCAGGTCTCGAACCTGAACTCGGGCACGGGCGCCACCAACGTGGTGCCGGGCGAGGCGGTAGCGCTGTTCAACTTCCGCTTCTCCACCGCCAGCACGCCGGAAGGCCTGAAGGCGCGGGTGCACGAAGTGCTGGACCGCCATGGCCTGGAATACACGCTGGACTGGGAACTGGGCGGCGAGCCCTTCCTGACCCCGCGCGGTTCGCTGACCGATGCGCTGGTCAAGGCCATCCGCGACGAGACCGGCGTGACGGCCGAGCTGTCGACCACCGGCGGCACGTCCGACGGCCGCTTCATCGCCAAGATCTGCCCGCAGGTCATCGAGTTCGGCCCGTGCAACGCCACGATCCACAAGGTCAACGAACGTATCGAGCTGGCCTCGCTGGACCCGCTCAAGAACATCTATCGGCGCACGCTGGAAAACCTCCTCCTGCCCGCCAAGTAAAAAGCCTCTCATGCCTCAAAACGCCCGCCAAGAACTGCTGACCCTGCGCGACCTGATCCGCTACGGCGTATCGCGCCTGAACGCCGCCCAGGTGGCGCTGGGACACGGCAGCGACAACGCCTGGGACGAGACGGTCTACCTGGTCCTGCACGCGCTGCACCTGCCGCTGGACACGCTGGAACCCTTCCTGGATGCCCGCGTGCTCGACGAAGAACGCAACCGCGTGCTGGACCTGATCGACCGCCGCGTCACCGAGCGCGTGCCGGCCGCCTATCTCACCAACGAGGCCTGGCTGCGCGGGCATCGCTTCTACGTGGACGCGCGCGTCATCGTGCCGCGGTCGCCCATCGCGGAACTGCTGGACGAAGGCCTGTCGCCCTGGGTGCAGGACGCGCAGGCCGTCGACAGCGTGCTGGACATGTGCACCGGCTCGGGCTGCCTGGCGATCCTGTCGGCGCTGGCCTTCCCGTACGCGCAGGTGGACGCCGTCGACGTGTCGCCCGACGCGCTGGAAGTCGCCCGCCGCAACGTCGATGACTACGGCCTGGCCGACCGGCTGGCGCTGCACCAGAGCGATCTGTTCGACAGCCTGCCCGAACGCCAGTACGACGTCATCGTCTGCAACCCGCCCTACGTCAACAGCGGCTCGATGGACGTGCTGCCGCAGGAATACCGCCACGAGCCGCAGCTGGCCCTGGCCGGCGGTGCCGACGGCATGGACCTGGTGCGCCGCATCCTGCAGGCGGCCCCGCGCTACCTGTCGGAGAACGGCGTGCTGGTGCTGGAGATCGGCCACGAGCGCGATTTCTTCGAAGCCGCCTTCCCTGAACTGTCGCCGATGTGGCTGGATACGGAGCAAGCCTCCGACCAACTGCTGTTGCTGACCCGCGAGCAGTTGACGACGTGATCCGCGCCTCTGGATTGACCCTGCGTCGCGGCACCAAGGTGCTGCTGGACGACGCCGAATTCGTGGTGCACCCCGGCGAACGCGTCGGCATCGTCGGCAAGAACGGCGCCGGCAAGTCGTCGCTGTTCGCGCTGCTGACCGGCGCGCTGGACCTGGACGCCGGCAACCTGGCGCTGCCGGCCGGCTGGCGCATCGCCAGCGTCGAACAGGAACTGCATGCCGACGACCGCCCCGCGCGGGAATTCGTCATCGACGGCGACACGCCGCTGCGCGCGTTGCAGGCACGCCGCGCCGAGCTGACCGACGACCAGGGCACGCAGATCGCCGAGGTCGAGGCGGCGCTGGTGGAGGCCGGCGCCTGGAGCGCGGCCTCGCGCGCCGAGCAACTGCTGGCCGGCCTGGGCTTCAAGCCGGCCGAATGGACCCAGCCGGTGGCGAGTTTCTCCGGCGGCTGGCGCATGCGCCTGGCGCTGGCGCGCGCGCTGATGGCGCCGTCCGAACTGCTGCTGCTGGACGAACCCACCAACCACCTGGATCTGGACGCCATGCTGTGGCTGGAGAAATGGCTGGCCGCCTATCCCGGCACCGTCATGCTGATCTCCCACGACACCGAGTTCCTGGACGCGGTGGCCAAGTCCATCCTGCATTTCGACCACGCCAAGCTGGTGCGCTACCGCGGCGGCTACGGCGACTTCCTGACGCAACGCGCCGAGCGCCTGCGCCAGACCAACATCGCCTACGAACGCCAGACCCGCGAAGCGGCGCGCCTGCAAGGCTTCATCGACCGCTTCAAGGCCAAGGCCTCCAAGGCCAAGCAGGCCCAGAGCCGGGTCAAGGCCCTGGCGCGCATGCAGGTGCTGGCGCCGCTGCACGCCGAGGCCGGCATCGACATCCGCCTCCCCTCGCCCGAGCAGGTGCCGGATCCGCTGCTGACGCTGGAACACCTGTCGGCCGGCTACACCGACGCGGCCGGCAACGACGTGCCGATCCTGCGCGACGTGACGCTGATGGTGCGCGCCGGCAGCCGCGTCGGCGTGCTGGGCGCCAACGGCGCCGGCAAGAGCACGCTGATCAAGACCCTGGCCGAGGAACTGCCGGTGCAGGCCGGCGAACGCCGCGCCTCGCGCGGGCTGGCGATCGGCTACTTCCACCAGCACCAGCTCGACATGCTGGACGTGGACAACACGCCGCTGGCCCACCTGGCGCGGCTGTCGCCGGAAACGCGCGAGCAGGAATTGCGCAATTACCTGGGCGGCTTCGGCTTCTCGGGCGACACGGTCAACAGCAAGGTCGGCCCCATGTCGGGCGGCGAGAAAGCCCGCCTGGCCCTGTCGCTGATCGTCTGGCAGAAGCCCAACCTGCTGCTGCTGGACGAGCCCAGCAACCACCTGGACGTCGAAACGCGCGAGGCCCTGGCCGCGGCGCTGGCCGAGTTCGGCGGCAGCATGCTGCTGGTGTCGCACGATCGCCACCTGCTGCGCACCACCGTGGACAGCTTCTGGATCGTGGCCGACGGCGCCGTGCGCGAATTCGACGGCGACCTGGAGGACTACCGCGACTGGCTGGCGGCCCGCAACGCCGGCGAACGCGCCGAGGCCGCCCGCGAAAACGCCGAGAACGGCGAGGCCGTGGTTGACCGCAAGGCGCAACGCCGCGCCGAGGCCGAGCAGCGCCAGCGCCTGTCGGCGCTGCGCAAGCCGCTGGAAGCCAAGCTGGCCAAGGTCGAGGCCGAGATGGAGAAACTGCGGGCCAAGCTACAGGCGCTGGACGCCGTCATCGCCGACCCGGACCTGTATTCCGACGCGCGCCGCGCCGAGCGCCAGAAGGTCATGGCCGAACATGGCGAACACGGCAAGCGCATGGAAACGCTGGAAGAACAGTGGCTGGAGCTGCAGGGCTCGCTCGAAGAGATCGAGCAGGGCGAAGCCTGAGCCGCGGGCGGACGGCATGCGCCGTCCGCCCTTGCCATCGGCAGGCAATACTCAATAACAATAATAATTATCATTTATAATTTGACGCGAATCTGACTCTATCTGGCGCGAGGCGTCAGCGACATGTCTTCGCTTACCGACGTATTTCTCCGGCACTACCGCGAAGTGCTGGGCTTTCTGGCCATGCGCACGGGCTCGCGCGACGTGGCCCAGGACTGCGCCCAGGACACCTGGATCAAGCTGGCAGAGTTCCAGGACAAGACCCTGCCGGACAACGACCGCGCCTATGTGTTTCGCGTGGCGGCCAATATCGCCACCGACTGGCATCGGCGCCGCGGCCGCGAACTGAGCACGGTCGCCGACTACGCCGCGGCGCAGCCGCCGGCCTTCGAGGCCGACACGCTGGAAGTGGCCTCGGCCAACCAGCTGCTGCGCCGGCTCGAAGCGGCGCTGCTGCGCCAGCCGCGCCGCAGCCTCGACGTGTTCGTCCTGCATCGCCACGAAGGGCTGACCTACCGCGCCATCGCCGAGCGCCTCGCGATCTCGGTCAGCGCGGTCGAGAAACACATGATGCGCATCCTGCTGGCCTGCGACCTGGCGCTGTCGGCGTGAGCAGGACTGACGCCCTTGGCCCCGCCGCGAGCGCCGACGAGCAGGCCTCGCGCTGGGTCATCCGCCGCAGCGGCCAGCCGCTGGACCCGCAGGCGCAGGCCGAATTCGACGCCTGGTACCACGCCGATCCGCGCCATGCCGCCGCCTACGAGCGGCTGGCGCGGGTGTGGCGCCGCATGGGCGAGATCGATCGTGGCAAGCTGGCCGCGCGCCCGCCCCGCAAGCGCCGCACGGCGCTGGCGCTTGCGCTCGTCGCCGCCGCCGGCATCACCGCCTATACGCTGCGCGACTTCCAGCCCGGCGCCGACTACGCGAGCGACACGCAGCCGCTGCGCGTCGCCCTGCCCGACGGTTCACGCGCCATCCTGGACGCGCATTCGGCGATCGCCCTGGACTTCGGCCCCGACAGGCGCGAGGTGCGCCTGCTGGCCGGCCGGGCGCTGTTCGAGGCCGCGCCGCGCAGCGCCGACGGCCCCGCCTTCACCGTCGTCACGGCGGACGCCACCGCCACGGCCCTGGGCACCCGCTACACGGTCGCTCGCGACAGCGACACAACCCGCATCACCGTCTACACGCACCAGGTGGCGGTGCAATGCCTGGCCTGCGCGGACCGGCAACCGCAGACACTGGACGCCGGGCAACGCATGAGGGTTTCGGCCAACGGCATCGATCGCGACCCGGCAACGCCCGAAACCGCGCCCGCCTGGAGCCAGGGGCTGCTGGCCTTCAACGACACCGCGCTGCCCGACGCTGCCGCGCAGCTGGCGCGCTACACCGGCAAGCGCATCCTGGTATGGGGCGAGCGGGCGCGCGCCACGCGCGTGTCCGGCACGGCCGGCATCGCCGATCCCAGGCGCGCGCTCGACCTGCTGCTGGCGCAGACCAAGGTCGAGATCACCGACCTGCCCGGCCTTCTGATCCTGCGCTGACCACGGCTCCGCCGCGGGCCTTCCCGGCCGGCGGCGATTCCCGTCGCGGGCATGGCGGGCATTTCCCAATCGGTAAATAAGAATCAATATAAATTATTCATCAATTCCGCAATGAGGGGTTTCGTCCTACGTCGCGTCCTACGGCTGACATCACCACAGCGTAGGACGTTTTCATGCCTTTTCCTCTTGACGGCAGGCGCCGGTCCGGCGTCCCGGCCGCCCTTCTTTGCCTCATGCTGGCCATTGCCGCGCCCGTTGGCGCCCAGCCGCCGGCGCGCACGCAAACCTACGACATGCCGGCCCAGCCCCTGGGCAATGCGCTGCTCGCGCTGGGACGCCAGTCCGGCCTGGAAATCTCCTTCCCGCCGGCCGCGGTGGCCGGCAAAATGGCCCCCGCCCTGCACGGCGAATATTCGGCGCTGCTGGCGCTGGATCGCCTGCTGGCCGGCTCCGGCCTGGCCCTGCGCGCCGACGGTCCTGGCCGCTACATCGTGTTCGTCGACAAGGCCAACCCATTCTCGACCTCGCGGCTGGAGCCCGTGCGCGTCTATGGCGAGCAGACCGGCGAACGCGTCTTCGACAAGGAGGAGATCGCCACCACGCCCTCCTCCAACCACGACCTGAGCACGCTGGTGGCGAACCATCCGGCGGTGCGCACCAACCCGGGCGCCGCCGGTTCGCAGAATCGCGGCTCGCTCAACGTCGAGGACATTTCCTTCCACGGCGCCAGCCCCTACCAGAACTTGTTCCAGATCGACGGCATCGACGCCACCAACCGCGTCGACCCGGCCAGCAAGAACCTGAACCTGCAGGTCGGCAACGTGCCCAGCAATCCGCAGTCGTACTTCATCGACACCAGCCTGCTGGAATCGGTGCGCGTCTACGACAGCTTCGTGCCGGTCGAGTACGGCCGCTTCACCGGCGGCGTGGTGGATGCGCGGCTGCGCCGCTTTTCCGGCGAGAACCACCTGAAGTTCGACTACCGCTGGAACACGTCGAAGATGACGCGACAGCACGTGTCCGAGGGCGAGGAGAACAGCTGGGCGCAGGGGCAGCCGGGCTATTCCCCCGAATGGAAGAAGCGCTTCTATTCGGCCGTGGGCGACTTCGCCTTCAACGACAAAGCCGGCGTGGTGCTGGCCATGTCGCGCCGCGAATCCGACATCACGCGCTGGAACATGGGGGTGGACGACGACGGCCAGCCGCAGCAAGGCCAGGACACCTATCGCGACCGCGTCGACAACTTCCTGGGCAAGTTCAGCGTGCGCGCCAGCGCCGACACCACCGCCGACCTGACGCTGAAATACAGCGACCGCAGCGAGACCCTGTCCAGCTACCTGTTCCGCGACACCCGTTGGGACAACAACCACGGCGCCTACGGCCTGAGCGGCAACCTCGAGCACCTGTTCCAGGGCGGGCGCTTCGCGCTGCAGGCCGGCTGGGACCACGCCACCAGCGACCGGCAGTCCGTCGGCGACGAGCTGGTGACTTACCAACCCTACAGGCTGCCGCGATACACCGCGGGCGGCTTCGGCAAGGAGCAGACGCGGCAGGACACCTGGACCCTCAAGGGCCGCGTCGACCTGGATCCGGTGCGCACCGGCATCTTCACCCACAGCCTGTACGCGGGCGCCGACCTGCAGCAGGTCGAGGCGGGCTTCAAGCGCTTCCAGGACTCGTATTCGTTCCGCCGCGTCTACGACAACAAGGGCGCCTACCAGGACTTCAGCAAGGTCCACTATCTGCCCGGCACGGTCAACGTGAAATACAGCATGGCAAGCGTGTACCTGTCCGACCGCATCGAGTGGCAACGGCTGGCGCTGGATGCCGGGCTGCGCTACGACCGCGAGACCTTCCTGGGCAACACCAACGTGTCGCCGCGTACCCGCCTGGAGTGGGACGTGCTGGGCTCCGGCGACACGCTGCTGAGCGCGGGCTGGTCGCGCTACTACGGCAGCGAGGTGCTGGAGACGGCGCTGGAGGCCGAACGCAGCCGCCTGCGCCGCCAGGTGCTCGACAGCAAGGGCAGGCCCGTGGCCGATGGCGGCAAGGAGTACTTCGTCGATTACCGCGGCCTGCGCATGCCGTATGACGACGAATGGGCGGTGTCGCTGCGCCAGCGCATGGCGGGCATCGAAGGCCTGCTGAGCTACGTGCATCGCAACGGCCGCGACCAATGGACCAAGAGCGGCACCGACGCGGCCGGCTACACCTATGCCAACGACGGCTTTTCCACCACCGACGGCGTCAGCCTGACGCTGCGCACGCTGGAGCCCTGGCGCCTGGGGCCGACGCGCTGGAACATGCAGGCATCGTGGAGCTGGCAGAAGCGCAAGACCAACGGCGACCTGGTCACGGGCTACACCGCCGATGCGCGCGACCCGGACGACCGGGTGATCTACAACGGCTCGGAGATCCGCGCCATCGACCTGCCGCCCAGCACCTTCTACCAGCCCCAGGTCGCCTCGCTCACACTGATCGGCGCCTACCCGCGCATGGGACTGACGTGGAGCAACAAGCTGAACTGGCGCAGCAAGCGCGACGCCACCATCTACGTCGGCGTCGGCCCGCGGCCGCAATCCCTCGACCGCTACGAATCGGGCGAATTGCCGTCGTACTGGACCTGGGACACCAAGCTGGCCTGGCAGCCGACGTTCGCGCGCAACCTGGAATTCACGGTGGAAGTGCTGAACCTGCTGAATCGCATGCCGGCGGTCACCGCCAGCAATCCGAACCTGAAGACCAACCGCAGCACCTTCCAGTCGGGACGCGAACTGTGGCTGCAGGTGGGATATCGGTTCTGAAACGGGACTGACCAGCGGGACTGACCAGCGGGACTGACAAACGGGCCTGAAAAACGGACCTGACAAACGGGCCTTACATTCGGCGCGAGCATTCATCTGGTCTGACTTCGACACGCCGCCGCGCACATTCGCCGTTTTGGCGCTGAGGTACTGCGCCGACCGCGGCGTCCTATGGCTGGTTTTCATTCAGCCAAGGACGCTTGCATGCCCCGCTCTTTCAACGGCCGTTTCCGCCCCTCCGCGTCGATCGCGATCTTCTGCGCCATGCTGGCCACGACCGCGCCCGCCCTGGCCCAGTCGCCCGACCGCACCTTCGCCTACGACATTCCAGCGCAACCGCTGGGCGACGCCTTGCTGGCGCTGGGCCGCCAGTCGGGCCTGCAGATTTCGTTTCCGCCGGCCGCCGTGGCCGGCAAGGTCTCGTCCGCCCTGCGGGGCGAAACCTCGGCGCTGGCGGCGCTGAACCAGTTGCTGGCAGGTTCCGGCCTGGCGCTGCGCGCCGACGGACCGGGCCGCTATATCGTGTTCGTGGACAAGACCAATCCGTTCTCCGTATCGCGGCTGGAGCCGGTGCGGATCTATGGCGAGCAGATCGGCGAACGCGTCTACAGCCGCGAGGAAATCGCGCAAACGCCATCGTCGAACCGGGATCTGAGCACCTTGGTGGCCACGCATCCGGCGGTGCGCACCGACCCGGGCGTGGCCGGTTCGAAGAATCGGGGATCGTTGGACGTCGAGGACATTTCATTCCATGGCGCCAGCCCTTACCAGAATCTGTTCCAGATCGATGGCATGGACGCCACCAACCGCGTTGATCCGGCTAGCAAGAATCCGAACCTGGTCGTAAACAACGTACCCAGCAATTCGCAGTCCTACTTCGTCGACACCAGTCTGCTGGAAGCGGTGCAAGTGCATGACAGCTTTGTGCCTGTGGAATACGGTCACTTCACTGGCGGCGTGGTGGATGCAAAATTGCGCCGCTTCTCCGGGCAGAACCATCTGAAACTGGACTACCGTTGGAACAACTCCAACATGACACAACAGCGCACGGCGCATGGCGACGAACAGAAGTGGTCACAGGGCCACTTCGACTATTCACCCAGGTGGAAGAAGAGCTTTTACTCGGCACTAGGCGATGTCGCATTCAGCGAAAAGGCCGGCATGGTATTGGCATTATCTCGTCGCCAATCCGACATCACGCGAGCAGCCATGGGCGTTGACGGCAAGGGCCAACCGGAGTTGCGCGAAGGAACCTACAGCAACCAGATCGATAATCTCCTGGGAAAATTCAGTGTGCGTCCGTCCTCAGACACCGTCGCCGACCTGACGCTGAAATACAGCGAGTATCACCAGGCTCTGGCCGACGCCTATTTCCGCGACACAACCTGGGACAATTATCACAGCGGACGCGGCGTCAACGGCAAACTGGAACATCGATTCCAGGGTGGGCGCTTCTCACTACAAGCGGGATGGGATCGCGCCACCAGCCACCGGCAGTCCGTTCGTGAAGAGTTCGTATCCTATTTCACTCCGCCGATCAAAAAAGTGCAGTACTCGGTGGTGGGCTTTGGCAAGGAACAGACGCTGCAGGACACGGAAGTTCTCAAGGGTCGCGTTGACCTGGATCCGCGACGCACCGGCATGTTTACCCATACGGTCTACGCAGGTTCCGAGCTGGAGCAGACCCACGCCCGATTCAAGCGATTTCAGGACGCGTATGCGTACCGCCGCAGCCAGTTCCCCGATGGCACTGTCCAAGATAGCAATAGAACCCACTACCTGCCCGGCACAGCTGAGGTAAAGCATCACACTGCCAGCCTGTATCTGTCGGATCGTATCGAATGGAAACGGCTGGCCCTGGATGCCGGGCTGCGCTACGACCGCGACAGTTTTCTTGGCAACAACAATCTGGCGCCCCGCACGCGCCTGGATTGGGACATGTTCGGAACGGACAACACCGTGCTGAGCATGGGATGGTCCCGCTACTACGGCGCACAGATACTGGGCATCGCCATGGAGGCGGAGCGTGCGCGCCTGAAAATAAACGAGACGGACAAGGACGGAAACCCGAGGGCGAATGGCCGCAAACCGTACACGGTGGACTACAAAGGGCTGCGCACGCCGTATGACGATGAATGGGCGATATCGCTGCGCCAACGATTGGCGGGTTTGGAGGGCGCGCTGAACTATGTGCATCGCGACGGGCGGGACCAGTGGACAAACGTCAACATCGACGCCAATGCTTCCCGCTACAACAGCGATGGTCGTTCCACGACCGACGGCATCAACCTGACCGTACATACGCTTCATCCGATGGCCCTGGGAAGAACCCGCTGGACCATGCGCGCCACTTGGGGCTGGCAGCGGCGCCGGGCCAATACCGAGTTGGCCAAGGGCTATAACGACCACGCGGGGGACCCTGATGAACAGGTGCTCTATAACAATGCGCAGATTCGCGCCTTCGACCTGCCAACCAATTCATTCTTCCAACCGCAAGTCGCCACCTTGACCGTGACCGGCGCGTATCCGGGAGCGGGCCTCACGTGGAGCAACGCATTCAACTGGCGCGGTGCCCGCGACGCGATTTTCTATGCAGGCAAAGGACCGGCTCCGGACTTTCTCAACAGCTACACATCGGAAAGGTTGCCATCCTACTGGACCTGGGACACCAAGTTGAAATGGCAGCCCACCTTCGCGCGCAACCTGGAACTGACGATCGAAGTTCTGAACTTGCTCAATCGCATGCCAGCAGTCACGGGCAATAGACCCAGACTCACGGCGGACCATCGTACCTATCAATCTGGGCGCGAACTCTGGGTGCAAGTCGGATACCGCTATTGATCCAGGCTGGTCATTCATCCTATGCGCCGGGCGAATCTTGCACTCGGGGGAATCAGACCGCATGCCGTAGCGTACTGATCCCTCGGCCCCTACCATCACATACGGTCGCTCTCACATGGAACGCGCCGCGCGCTCCTGCCGGAATGACCGCATCGCGTCGCGATGCCCCGCGGGAGCATGCAAGTGGAACTCAACGAATCTCAAGCCGACACCAAGGCCGCTATCGTGGAATATGGCCGACAACACGGGTTTTCCGACGACCTGATACAGATAGCGTCGGACATCGCTTATCTTGAATCGTCGTTTGGCTCATCGTTGGCGAATCCCAACTCAACCGCTTCGGGCCTATTCCAGTACACGGACGGCACCTGGGACGCATTTCACAGCGCCCTGGGGGGCAAGGCTGATCCAATGAACCAGATCGCAGCTTTGTACAACGATCTCGAAACCTACTCATCCTGGTTCAACGACCCAGCCACCAACGGCAATATCCCGGATGGCTTGTCCCTGGGAGAGTACGCCTACGTGAAGCACCACGACGGGCGTTCCACCACCGACTTCATTGGCGCCCCCGGTCTGAAAGTTTATCGGGATCACCTCAAAGCCCTTCCTCCAGAGATAAGGCTGGCGAATCCCGGACCATACCCCGGCGCATTGGCGGTAGATGCCGATACATACATCGACGACGGCTACGCCAAGGACCAGTACGACAGAGTGGGGTGCATCAAGAGCGGAGATGACGGTATCGTGTATATCGACTACAACCTCGAACCCTTCCTCACGGATGACGAGCGGCAGGGAATAGTCGACAGCGATCCGACAAACTCTTTCTATATCTACCGATGATGCCTGGCGGCAATTGGATATATACGCGCGATACACGATAGAAACGCAATAGAAATCCTGCCTCGCGCCATGCATGGTCGGCGCAAACCGTTGCATCACCTACTGCACCCGCCCGAGGCGGCCATGTCTCACATAGGAATCCCGTGCGCCAGCCTCTGCCGGGACCTGTGCCGGCTCGCAGGTGTCGATGTCAACAACTGACTCGATACAGTCAACAAGAATCCACTCGCGAACTCTGGTTGCAAGTCGGCTACCGCTTCCAACGGAATCGGACGATATGACCGACCGTTCGTTGCTTCACAGCTGAGGTCCTGGCTGGCTTGCTGCGTCCCACTGCCGACATCCACGGAGCCAGGGACGCCCTCATGCCACGCCATTTCCACCCCACACGCACATCGACGCTTCTTTTCTGCACCTTGCTGGGTCTGGCCATTCCCGCGGCCGCCCAGCCGCTGACCGACACCCTGCGCCTGTGCATCCCCTCCCTGCCGCTGGGCGACGCGCTGGTCGAACTGGGCCGCCAATCCGGGCTGGAGATCTCGTTCCCGCCCGACGCGGTGGCGAACAAGATGTCGCCGGTCGTGCGGGGCCGGTTTCCGGCCCGACTGGCGCTTGACCAGATGCTGGAAGGCTCGGGCCTGGCGCTGCGCGCGGACGGCGAAAACCGCTACATCATCTACGTCGACAAGCCGGACCCGGCCAGCACCTCGCGGCTGGAACCCGTGCGCGTCTATGGCGATCAGGTCGGCGAGCGCCTCTACGACCAGGAAGAGATCGCCGCCACGCCATCGTCCAACCGCGACCTGAGCACGCTGGTGGCCAACCACCCGGCGGTACGCACCAACCCGGGCGCGGCCGGCTCGCGGAATCGCGGCTCGCTCGATGTCGAGGACATTTCGTTCCACGGCGCCAGTCCCTACCAGAACCTGTTCCAGATCGATGGCATCGACGCCACCAATCGCGTCGACCCGGCCAACAAGCAGCTGGCCCAGGTGGGGGGCAACGTGCCCAGCAATCCGCAGTCGTACTTCATCGACACCAGTCTGCTGCAAGCCGTGCAAGTGCGCGACAGTTTCATCCCGGTCGAGTACGGGCGTTTCAACGGCGGCGTCGTCGATGCGCGGCTGCGCCGCTTTTCCGGCGAGAACCACCTGAAGTTCGATTACCGCTGGAATACGTCGAACATGACCCAACAGCGCGTCTCGCCCGGCCAGGAGAACAAATGGGCCCAGGGAGAACCCGGCTTCACGCCGCGATGGAAAAAACGCTTCTATTCGGCCGTGGCCGACATCGCCGTCAACGCCAAGGCCGGCCTGGTGTTGGCCATGTCGCACCGGCAGTCCAGGATCGAACGCTGGATCATGAGCGTGGACGACAAGGGCAAGCCCCTGCGCACGCCCAACATCTATAGCGATCGCGTCGACAATTTCCTGGGAAAATTCAGCGTGCATGCCAGCGCCGACACGGTGGCCGACGTGACGCTGAAATACAGCGACCGCAGCGAAACGCTCGCCAGCAACCTGTTCCGCGACACGCATTGGGACAACAACCATGGCGCCTATGGCGTCAGCGGCAACCTGGAACACCGCCTGGGCGCGGGACGCCTGATGCTGCAAGCCGGCTGGGACCATGCCATGAGCAACCGCCGCTCCATGAGCCGCGAGTGGGTGACGACGCGCCCGTATGGGTTGCCGTCGTATTTCAAGGGCGGCTTCGGCCGCGAACAGAAGCAGCAGGACACCCTGGTGCTCAAGAGCCGTATCGATCTCGATCCGCTGCGCACCGAAGCGTTCACGCACAACGTGTACGCGGGGATCGACGTGCAACAGATCGACGCGGCCTTCAAGCGTCCGCAACTATCCACGGCCTACACGCGCACCTACCGCAGCGCGGACACCTACGTCGATACCAACCTGTCGCTGTGGCGGCCGGGCAATGTGCGCGCGCGCTCCCGCGCGGCCGCCCTGTACCTTTCCGACCGCATCGAATGGCGGCGCCTGGCGCTGGATGCCGGGCTGCGTTATGACCACGAGAGCCTGTTCCGTGGCAACAACGTGGCGCCGCGCACGCGCCTGGACTGGGACGTGTTCGGGTCGGGCAACACCTTGCTGAGCGGCGGCTGGTTGCGCTACTACGGCGGCCCCGTCCTGGAAACCGCGCTCGAAGCCAGGCGCCTGCGGTTGTTGAAACGCGTGACGAACTTCGAGGGCAAGCCGGTACCCGCGGACGAGCAGGATTTCTCGGTCGACTACAGCGGCCTGCGCATGCCGTATGACGACGAATGGGCGCTGGCGCTGCGCCAGCGCGTGGCGGGATTGGAGGGCTCGCTGAGCTATGTGCGCCGCAACGGCCGGCAGCAGTGGATCAAGACCGGCAAGATCAATACGGGCTTCAAATACCGCAACGGCGGCGGCTCCACCACCGACGCCGTCAGCCTGACATTGCACACGCTGGAACCCTGGCATGCCGGCCCCACCCGCTGGACCATGCAAGCTTCGTGGAGCTGGCAGAAGCGCAAGACCAACACCGATCTGGTCACGGGCTATGGCGGCGACGCCCGCGGCCCCGACGAACGGGTGATCTACAACGGCTCGGAGATCCGTGTCATCGACCTGCCGCCCAGGAGTTTCTACCAGCCCCAGGTGGCCACCCTCGCGCTCACCGGCACCTACCCCAAGGCCGGGCTGGCCTGGAGCAACATGCTGAACTGGCGCGGCAAGCGCGACGGCGTCATGTATGTCGGCAAAGGTCCCGCGCCGTACCTGCTGGACAGCTACAAGTCGGGCGGCCTGCCGTCCTATTGGACCTGGGACACGCAGCTCACCTGGCAGCCGACCTTCCTGCCGCGCCTGGAACTGACGGTGGAAATCCTGAACCTGCTCAACCGCATGCCCGCGATTGTCGCAAGCAATCCCAACCTGGCGGCCGACAACAGCACCTATCAATCCGGACGCGAACTCTGGCTGCAGGTCGGCTATCGCTTCTGACCGACAAATCAGACCATGCGCCATGGAGCGTCACAGCCTTCATCCCTAACATGCGCCGTGGCCATACCGGCCACGGCGCGGGTTCTCCACGGGGACGCCAGCCGCGCCGTCACGCAGGAGCATTTGCATGGCATTGAGCCGATCCCAGACCGAAATCAAAGCCGCCATCGTGGACCATGGCCGACAGCGCGGCTTCAGCCCCCCGACCATCCAGATCGCGGCGGACATAGCCTATATCGAATCGGCGTTCGGCGCCTCGCCGCGCTCCGCCGACGCCGGCTCGAGCGCATCGGGCCTGTTCCAGTACACGGACGAGGCCTGGTACGCGCACCATCAAGCCGCCGGCGAAAAGGACGCCCCCGGCAACCAGATCGCCGCCTTCTACACCGACCTGGCGACCTACGTGGCCTGGTACCACAGTCCCGCCACCAATCGCCATATCCCCGACGACATGCCGCTGGGGGAATTCGTTTTCGTCATGCACCACGGCGGGCGGGGCGGGCCGGTCCTGTTCAAGGACACCGCGCGCGATCTCTACCGCAAGCATGTCACCGACGACACCCGGTTGCTGACCGCCGCCCATCCCTCCCCCTGCCCCGGCGCGCTCGTGCTCGACGCCGAGGCCTACACCGGCTATCCGGTGGCGGGTGACAGCGCGGGATGCATCAAGATGGGCCCGGATGGCATGGCGTATATCGACTACATCCTGGAACCCCTGCTGTCGCGAGCGGAACGGCGCGGAATCGTCGAACGGGATCCCGACGGAGCGTTCCGCCTTCTTGGCGAATGAGGGACCGCAAAGCAGGACCGGCCACGACGCGGCGCCAATCAAAAGGCGCCTGGCACGGGTCATCGATCGAATCTCACGCATCAATCAAAAAATCGAAATCCATATAGATTATTCATCGATTGCGTGCTGAGGTATTGCAGATGTCGCAGCGTCCTACGCCTGACACCAACGCGACACGGAACGTATCGATGCCTCTGCGTGGCAAATCCCGGCTCCGGCCGAACGCCCTGGCCACCGTCCTGCGTGCCATCCCGCTGGCCCTCCTGCTGGCCACCGCG
This sequence comes from Achromobacter xylosoxidans, assembly GCF_001457475.1. Taxonomy (NCBI): domain Bacteria; kingdom Pseudomonadati; phylum Pseudomonadota; class Betaproteobacteria; order Burkholderiales; family Alcaligenaceae; genus Achromobacter; species Achromobacter xylosoxidans. The sequence continues at coordinate 4,242,484 of NZ_LN831029.1, forward strand.
TCCAGCGCTTCTGGCCAGCAGCCCGCCTCCACGCCATCCGGCATGGCGTCCAACGCCGCTTGCCACGACCCGACGGGCTGGAACATCGCCTGCCTGCGCGCGCGCTATTCCGGACCCGCGGCCGCCTGGCCCGCGCCCACCATCGACGCCGGCGTGCAATGGCATGAATGGGCGCCGGTCCCTCCCGTCGCCAGCCCCCCGCTGCAATGGACCGCCGCCAATCCCGGCCAGGCCGAACTGGCCGCCGACGTGGCGCGGCCGGCAGTCGTGGCGCTGGGCCAGATGCTGTTCTTCGATACCCGCCTGTCGCGCAAGGGCGAGGTGTCCTGTGCCTCCTGCCACCAGCCGCAGCGCGCCTTCACCGACGGCCTGCCGCTCGCGGTGGGCGAGGACAAGCTGATGGGCCGACGCCGCTCCACGCCGCTGTATGCCGCGCCGTTCGCGCCACGGCTGTTCTGGGATGGCCGCGCGGCCAGCCTCAGGGAACAGGTGATGGGGCCGCTGCACGACCCGCGGGAAATGAACCACGACGCCGCCGGAGCGGTGGCGCGACTGCGGCAGACCGACATGTATCCCAAGCGCTTCCTGGAGGCGTTCGGCGGCGCGCCGGTGGCGGCGTCTCCAACGGCTGCATCGGCTTCACCAATAGTTGCATCGGCTTCATCGGCGGCTACCTCAACGGCATCCACGACGGCATCGACGCCGGCATCCGCGATCGACGCCGACCACCTGGCGCGCGCACTGGCCGCCTACGTGGCCTCGCTGCGCCCCGAGAAGACGCGCTTCGATGACTTCCTGGCCGGCCGCGCCGATGCGCTGGACGACACCGAACTGCTGGGCCTGCACCTGTTCCGCACCCAGGCGCGCTGCATGAACTGCCATAACGGCCCGCTATTGACCGACCACCAGTTCCACAACATCGGCCTGTCGTTCTACGGCCGCCGCAACCAGGACCTGGGGCGCTACGAGGCCACGCGCGATCCCGCCGACCTGGGCAGGTTCCGCACGCCGAGCCTGCGCAACGTGGCGCAAGCCGGCCCATGGATGCACAACGGCCTGTTCCCGGACCTGCGGGGGCTGCTGCGGATGTACAACGCCGGCATGGGCCGCGAAGCGCCGCCGGCCGATCCCCCGGACCCGCATGCGCCGCGCAAGTCGGCGCACATCAAGCCGCTCGACCTGAGCCCGGCCGAGATCGACGCGCTGCTGGCGTTCCTGAAGACCTTGTAGTGCGCTCCGCCGACAACGCGGCGCTGGAAAAAAGAATGGCCGCGGCGAAAGCCGCGGCCATTGGACCTTTCGCTGCGCGAACGGCCGCGCCCTGGCGGACAGCGGCCGTCAGGCGCGCATCACGAATAGGGACGTTCGCGCAGGCGCGTGTGGTGATCGACCACGGTGTCGATCACTTCGCGCAGAATGGTCTCGGCCAGGGCCGGCGGCACGCCGGCTTCTTCGGCCAGGCGCCGGATGCGCTGGACCTGCTGGTCCTCGCGCACCGGATCCACCAGGTCCATGTCGTTGGCCTGCTTTAGCTCACCGATCATGTCCGTGCAGCGAAAGCGCACCCCCAGCAGCAGGATGATCTGCTGGTCGATCTCGTCGACTTCGGCGCGCAGCGATGCCAGTTCGGCTTTCGGGGAATCTTGATTGGCCATGTCTTTCAACCTTGAACGATATCCAGCTTGGCGATGCCCAGCGCCAGCGTCTTGGACCCGACATCGCGGAAATGGATCTCCGCCTGGGCGTCCTGCCCCGCGCCGCTCAGGCTGACGATGGTGCCGTCACCGAAACGGGCGTGGTGCACGCCCTGCCCTACACGATACTGCTTGTCGCCGACGGTGACGCCGGAGGCCGTGCCGCGCGGTTGACGCGGCGCAATGGTGTTGGTGGGCTTGCGGCCGAAGGCGTCGCCGCGGTTGCCGTTCCAGCCGCCACCGGCGCTGAGCGCCGGCGCCAGGCCGGCCTTGGGCGACAGCCACTTGAGATGCTGCTCGGGAATTTCGTCGAGAAAGCGCGAACGCATGGCGTAGCGCGTCTGGCCATGCAGCATGCGGCTTTGCGCCAGGCTGATGTACAGGCGCTGGCGCGCGCGGGTGATCGCCACGTACATGAGGCGGCGTTCTTCTTCCAGGCCGGATTGCTCCAGGATGCTGTTCTCGTGCGGGAACAGGCCTTCCTCGAGGCCGGTGATAAAGACAGCGTCGAACTCCAGGCCCTTGGCCGCGTGCACGGTCATGAGCTGCACGGCGTCCTGGCCCTGCTGGGCCTGATTGTCGCCGGCCTCGAGCGCGGCGTGCGACAGGAAAGCCGCCAGCGGCGTCAGGCCGTCGGACGCCACCGGCGCCGCATCGACCACCCCGGGCATCAGCGTGCTGGAGGTGGCCTGCTCGGGCACCACGCCGGCGGGCATGCCGTCGTAGTTTTCCTCGGACGCAAACACCGCCGCGGCGGTGATCAGTTCGTTCAGGTTTTCGAGGCGCTCGGCGCCTTCGCGCTCGGCCTTGTAGTGCGCGTTCAGGCCGCTGGCCTCGAGCATGTGCTCGACCATTTCGGGCAGCGGCAGGTCGCGCGTTTCCTCGGTCATGCGATGGATCAGCTGGGCGAACTGGGCCAGGTTGGAGCCGCCCTTGCCGGCCACCAGCGCCACGGCCGCGTACAGGCTGGAATCGTGCGCGCGGGCCGCGTCGGCCAGCTGTTCCAGCGTGCGCGCGCCGATGCCGCGCGTGGGGAAATTCACTACCCGCATCCACGAGGTGTCGTCGTGCGGATTGGCCATCAGGCGCAGGTAGGCCAGGGCGTGCTTGATTTCCTGGCGCTCGAAGAAGCGCAGGCCGCCATACACCTTGTAGGGTATGCCGGCCGAGAAGATGGCGTGTTCGATCACGCGCGACTGCGCGTTGCTGCGGTAGAGCACGGCGATCTCGCGCCGCAGGCTGCCTTCGTGGATCAGCGAGCGGATCTCGTCGACGATCCATTGCGCTTCCATGCCGTCCGAGGGCTGCTCGATGACGCGCACCGGTTCGCCTTCGCCCTGGTCGGTCCAGAGGTTCTTGCCCAGGCGGCCGCTGTTGTGGCCGATGAGCGCGTTGGCCGAATCCAGGATGTGGCCGTACGAGCGGTAGTTCTGCTCCAGGCGGATGACGGTGCCGTGCGCGTAGTCGCGCTCGAAGTCGGACATGTTGCCGACGTTGGCGCCGCGGAACGCGTAGATCGACTGGTCGTCGTCGCCCACGGCGAAGATCGCCGCGCCGCCGCCGGCCAGCAGCCGCAGCCACTTGTACTGCAGCGTGTTGGTGTCCTGGAACTCGTCGACCAGGATGTGGCGGAAACGGCGTTGGTAGTGCTCGCGCACCGACGCGTTGCGCGACAGCAGTTCGTAGGCGCGCAGCAGCAGCTCGGCGAAGTCGACCACGCCTTCGCGCTGGCACTGGGCTTCGTAGAGCTGGTAGATCTCGATCAGGCGGCGGCGATGCGCGTCATAGGCTTCGACGTCGGCGGGGCGCAGGCCCTCTTCCTTGGCGCCGTTGATGAAGCGCTGCACGTCGCGCGGCGGGTATTTTTCGTCGTCGACGCCGTTGGCCTTCATCAGCCGCTTGATGGCGGCGAGCTGGTCGGTGACGTCGAGGATCTGGAAGGTCTGCGGCAGGCCGGCGTCGCGATGATGCGCGCGCAGCATGCGGTTGCACAGGCCGTGGAAGGTGCCGATCCAGAGGCCGCGCGTATCGATCGGCAGGATGGCCGACATGCGCGCCAGCATTTCGCGGGCGGCCTTGTTGGTGAACGTGACCGCCAGCAGCCCAAAAGGCGAGGCCTGGCCGGTTTGAATCAGCCAGGCCATGCGGGTGGTGAGCACCCGGGTCTTGCCGCTGCCCGCCCCGGCCAGGACCAGGGCGTGCTGCGGTTCTAACGTTACTGCGGCGCGTTGTTCAGGATTGAGTTTCTCTAGCATCATGCCGCGTAGCGGCGCAGACGTTGAGCGAATTGCTCGAGCCCGGCGATGCCGCTTTGCTGGGCGCGCTGGCACCAGGCCTGCAGGTCATGGAGAAGCTGTTCGCTGCTGGCGCTGGAGCTTTCCCAGATGCGGCCGAGTTCGCGGCGCATCTGCACCAGCGTCGACAGCGACTTGTTCTGGGCGATGGCCTTGTCCACGGCTTCGAGTTGCTCCGGTTGCAGGATGTCCTCGTTGCGGTGGATGGCGCGGCGCACCTTGTGCAGCTTGTTCCAGCCGCATTCGGCGTTGCCGTCCTGGCGCGAGGCCTTCAGCTTGGCCAGTTCCTCGCGGGCGGCGCTCTTGATCACGTCCGCGTAGCGGGCCATGACTTCGTAGCGGTGCGTGATCACGCCTTGCAGCGTGCGCAGGTCGATGCCGGTCTTGGAGTCATCCAGCTTGAGCTTGGGCGCGACCTTCTTGATCTTGGCCAGGCCCAGGAACTTCAGGATGTTGATGTAGCACCAGCCGATGTCGAACTCGTACCACTTGGCCGAGAACTTGGCCGACGTGCCGTGGGCGTGGTGGTTGTTGTGCAGCTCTTCGCCGCCGATCACGATGCCCCACGGGAACACGTTGGTGCTGGTGTCCGGGCTGTTGTAGTTGCGATAGCCCCAGTAGTGGCCGATGCCGTTGACGACGCCGGCCGCCCAGAAGGGAATCCAGGCCATCTGCACCGCCCACACCGTGACGCCGATCGCGCCGAACAGGGCGATGTCGATGGCGAGCATGGTCAGCACGCCCCACAGGCTGTGCTTGCTGTAGACGTTGCGTTCGAGCCAGTCGTCAGGCGTGCCGTGGCCGAACTTGGCCATGGTTTCCTTGTTGTTGGATTCTTCGCGGTAGAGCTCGGCGCCGCGGAACAGCACCTTCCAGATGCCGAACAGGATGGGCGAATGGGGATCGCCTTCCTTTTCGCACTTGGCGTGATGCTTGCGGTGGATGGCAACCCATTCCTTGGTGACCATGCCGGTCGTCATCCAGAGCCAGAAGCGGAAGAAGTGCATGACGGCCGGATGCAGATCCAGGCCCCGGTGCGCCTGGCTGCGGTGCAGGAAGACGGTGACGGACACAATGGTGATGTGCGTCATGACCAGGGTGAAAACGACGATCTGCCACCAAGTGGCTTGGGTCAAACCGCCGGCAATGAAGGAGAGGATGTAATCCATAAAGCTGTAGTGAGCCTCGCTTGAAGAGTGCCTGAAGTTTAGCTTACCTTTGCCGCGTTATGACAACGGAGTTTCAAAATAGTTGTTGAGCGAAATCAAGGACTAAGCCCTGCTTTTGACATTTTGACGGCAAGCTCGCGGCCGGGTTGGCGGCCCGTTCGCGACGCGACTGGCGCTTTCCTGGCGGGGAATCGTCTTCGCGCAATCACTGGGTTTTGGCCTTCTTTCGCGATTAAAGTTCCTGTCAGGCTGGGCCGCTGTCTTGCAGGCGCCACGCGCCTGGCGCACACTTCGGTCCGCCGTCACCGCTCCCACCGTCATACGATGTTCCGCAAAATAACCCGTCCCCATTTCGTTGCCGCCTTGAGCGCCGCAATCGCGTCCGTGGCTGCACCGGCCGCCGCGCAGTCGCTGAAAACCGGGGACATAGCCGTATTGGCGTCCTATTACGAGATCCGCGGGTCGGACTGCCTGGCGCTGCGCGCGCCGCGCGTGACCATCACCCTGCAGCCGCGGCTGGGCACCGCCAGCATCGTGCAGACCCGCGGCCAGTCCAGCGACTCGGGACGTTGCGCATATAAGACAGTGCCGATCGCGCAACTGGTCTACCAGGCCAGGCAGCCTGGGTCCGATTCGCTGGCGTGGGAAGTCAAATACCAGAATAAGACGGTGGGAACGCGCCGCTACAGCGCCACGCTCGGCATCGCGCCGGCTCCCTGAGCGCTCCCCCACCCCGAACGCCCCCGAGCGGCGCGTAAGCGGCACCCTGAGCGGCTCTTTCAGCGCCTCCCCGCATGGCCGCCGTGCGCGGCTACCGCGCCGCTTCCGCAAGTCATCCGCCGGGAAGGCGGCCGTGCCGCCGCCGGCGGGCCCATCGATGGACCCGCCGTTGGCCTGACCGGCAGCGGATTCAAGCCGAAGGCTTGTCCTGGTCGGCGGCAGCGCTTGCGGGGACAGTCTCATCCGCATCCGCAACCGCCGCTTCGGCCCCTTCTTCCGGCAGCGCCTCGGCATCGGCCTCGATGGCGGCCTGCGTCGCGTCCTCGCCCGCGGCGGCGTTCTTCTTGCGGCGCTCGAAAACGGCGGCGAAGAAGCCGTCGGTGCCGTGGACGTCCGGACGCAGCTGGACGTACGGCCCTTCGAGCTTCAGGTTGTCGCAACGGCCCGCCAGGATCTCGGCGGCGTCCAGGCGCTCGAAGTCCGGATGGCTGGCCAGGAAGCGTTCGGCCTGCACTTCGTTTTCCTCGGCCAGCAGGCTGCAGGTGGCATAGACCAGCCGCCCGCCGGGCGCGACGCAGCGCGCGGCGCTGTTGAGGATGCGTTCCTGCAGTTGGCCAAGCTCGGCCAGCGCTTCGGGGTGCTGGCGCCATTTCAGGTCGGGATTGCGGCGCAGCGTGCCGATGCCGCTGCACGGCGCGTCGACCAGCACGCGCTGGGCCTTGCCGGCCAGGCGCTTGACGCGGGCATCGTTTTCGCTGTCGATCGCCACCGGCACCACGTTGGACAGGCCGCTGCGGGCAAAGCGCGGCTTGGCGCGCGCCAGGCGGGCGGCCGAGACGTCGAAGGCGTAGAGCCTGCCGGTGGACCGCATCAGCGCGCCCAGCAGCAAGGTCTTGCCGCCCGCGCCGGCGCAGAAGTCGATGATCATTTCGCCGCGGCGCGGGGCCACCAGCAGGGCCAACAACTGGCTGCCCTCGTCCTGTACTTCGATGCTGCCGTTCTCGAACTGCGGCCAGCGGTTGATGGCCGGGCGGCCTTCCATGCGGATGCCCCAGGGCGAGTACGGCATGGCCACGGGTTCGTAGCGGCCGGCGCTCTGTTGCAGTTCGGCGAGCATGGCGTCGCGCTCGACCTTGAGCGGATTGACGCGCAGGTCCAGGCTGGCCTGGCGGTTGAGCGCCTCGATCAGGGTTTCGGGGCTGTCCATGGCGCCCAGGCGCTCGTCGAGCCAGTCGGGGATGCTGCCACGGACGGCGCGCGGCAGCGTCGCCAGGTCGATCTGCAGGACGCGCTGGAGCCATTCGGCTTCGGCCGGGTCCAGGCCTTCCTGCAGCGTTTCCTTGCCCAGGGTGGCGGCCAGGCCCAGGATGGCCAGGCGGCGCGAAGCCGGCCCGACGCCGCTTTCGCCGAACTGGCGATAGCGGCGCAGGTGGCGCAGCACGTCGTAAACGGCTTCGGCCACTTCCGAGCGGTCACGCGCGCCCAGGCCGGGATGGCCACGCAGCCAGTGCGACAGGGCCGCGTCGGCCGGGTAGGTCCATTGCAGGATCTCGCCCAGCACGCGCTGCACCTGGTCGATGCGGCTGGCGGCATACGACAGGCGCGGGCGGTTGAATTGCGGCTTCTGCGGGGCGGCGTCACGCTGGCCCTGGCCTTCGCGGCGGTCGGAACCGTGGAACCCACGCTCGCCATCGCGGCCTTCGCCACGCGGGGAGCCATAGGAGGGACGTGAATCCGAACGGCCCTGGCCTTCACGGCGGTCCGAACCGAAGGAACCACGCTCGCCGCCACGGCCTTCGCCACGCGAAGCGCCATAGGAGGGACGCGAATCCGGACGGCCGAAGCCTTCACGGCGGTCCGAACCGAAGGAGCCGCGCTCGCCGCCACGGCCTTCGCCACGCGGAGCGCCGTAGGACGGGCGCGAATCCGGGCGACCCTGGCCTTCGCGACGGTCCGAACCGAAGGAACCGCGCTCGCCGCCACGGCCTTCGCCACGCGGGGAGCCATAGGAGGGACGTGAATCCGGGCGGCCCTGGCCTTCACGGCGGTCCGAGCCAAAGGAACCCCGTTCACCGCCACGGCCTTGGCCTTCGCGGCGGTCCGAGCCGTACGCGCCACGCTCGCCACGCGGCGCGTCATAGGACGGACGCGGGGTCGGACGGCTGTCGCGGCGCTCGTCCGAACGGCCTTCGCGGCCTTCCCGGCCACCGGCGGCGCGCTCGGGGCGCGGCGCCCGCTCCTGGGCGGCGCGGGCCTCGCCCTTGGGGCGCGAGAAGAAGGACCGGCCGTCACGCTCTCCGGCGGCTGCCGGGCGGGAACGCGGAGATTGGGGTTTGCTCATGGTGTATTCCAGTGGGGCGGACACATGCCGCCCGATAAATGCGATTCAGGGCCGTCGGCGGCCCGGCTGCGCGGCGGGCGTCGGCTCAGGCCGCCGCGGACCAGGTGAACAGGCGGTCGGGATCGCCCTGCACGTCCACCCGGTGGTCATTCGTCAGGGTAACCCGGCCTTCGGCCAGCCAGCGCACGGCGGCCGGAAAAGCCTGGTGTTCGACTTCCAGCACGCGCTCGGCCAGCCTTTCCGGCGTATCGCCGGCCAGGATCGGCACGCAGCCCTGGGCGATGATGGGGCCGTGGTCCAGCACCGGCGTCACGAAATGCACGGTGCAGCCATGCACGCGCACACCGGTGGCCAGCGCCTGCGCGTGGGTGTGCAGCCCCGGAAACGCCGGCAGCAGCGACGGATGGATGTTGACGAGCCGGCCGCTGTAGCGGTTGACGAAGCCCGGGGTCAGCACCCGCATGAAGCCGGCCAGAATGACGTAATCCGGCGCGTGCAGGTCGATTTCAGCGGCCAGCGCGGCGTCGAAGGCCTCGCGGCTGGCGTAGTCCTTGTGGTAAAGGGCCGCGGTGGCGATGCCCTGCGCAGCGGCCCATTCCAGGCCTGCGGCGTCCGGGCGGCTGGCGATCACGGCGGCGATCGTGGCGGGCCAGCCCTGTTGGCGACAGGCCTGGACCAGCGCCTGCATGTTGCTGCCTCGTCCCGAGATCAGGATGACGATGCGACGCGGTGGTGTAGAGGTTTCCGGCAAGATGAGCGATCCAAATTGGGGATGACGAACAATCCCGTAATCCAAAATTGTAAACTCTCGCTCGTGAAACCACCGCTGCGCATCCACCGATCCCTTCCGCCGCCCGCCCAGCGCGCTCCCAGCGCGCTGACCATCGGCAATTTCGACGGCGTCCACCGAGGACACCAGGCCATGCTGGCGCGCGTCTGCCAGGTCGCGCGCGACCGGGGCCTGACGCCCGCCGTGATGACCTTCGAGCCGCACCCGCGCGAGTACTTCGCCACGCTCAACCAGCGCCCCGAACTGGCGCCGACCCGCATTTCCGGCTTGCGCGACAAGCTGGCGGCGCTGGCGCGCTACGGCATTTCCCAGGTCGTGGTCGAGCGCTTCAACGCCCGCCTGGCCGAAATGTCGGCCAACGCCTTCATCGAGAACCTGCTGGTGCGGGGGATGGATACCAAGTGGCTGCTGGTGGGCGAGGACTTCCGCTTCGGCCACAAGCGCAGCGGCGACATCGACCTGCTGCGCGAAGCCGGCCTGCGCCATGGCTTCGAGGTGCAGACCCTGGCCGACGTCACCGACCGCCACGGCCACCGCATTTCCAGTTCCGAGGTGCGCACCGCCCTGGCCGTGGGCGACCTGGACCGCGCCCGCCACCTGCTGGGCCACCCCTTCCATATCAGCGGCCACGTGATCCACGGCCAGAAACTGGGCCGCACCCTGGGCTTTCCAACCATGAACCTGCGGGTGGCCGAACGCTGCGCGGCCCGTTCCGGCATCTACGTGGTGCAGGTCTACGGCCTGGCCGAACGCGCCCTGCCCGCGGTGGCCAGCCTGGGCGTGCGCCCGACGGTCGAGGACCGCGGCCGCGTGCTGCTGGAAGCGCACCTGCTCGACGAGACCGTCAACGCATACGGTAAACTCGTGCGTGTCGAATTCCTGCAAAAGCTGCGGGACGAAGAAAAATTTCCTGATCTCCCTTCCCTGACTGCCGCCATCGCCGAAGACGCGCGAAACGCGCGCGCCTATTTTGCCGTTCATGGACTATAAAAAGACCCTCAACCTGCCCGATACCCCCTTCCCCATGCGGGGCGACCTTGCCAAGCGCGAGCCCGCCTGGATTGCGCAGTGGGAGGAAAACCACGTCTACCAGGCCATCCGCGCCGCCAGCCGCGGCCGTCCGCGCTTCGTGCTGCACGACGGCCCGCCCTACGCCAACGGTGACATCCACATCGGCCACGCGGTCAACAAGATCCTGAAGGACATCATCGTCAAGAGCCGCAACATGGCCGGCTACGACGCGCACTACGTGCCGGGCTGGGATTGCCACGGCATGCCGATCGAGATCCAGATCGAAAAGAAGTACGGCAAGCACCTGCCCGTGGCCGAGGTGCAGTCCAAGGCGCGCGCCTACGCGCTCGAGCAGATCGACCGCCAGCGCAAGGACTTCAAGCGCCTGGGCGTGCTGGGCGAGTGGGATCGTCCCTACATGACGATGAACTTCAGCAATGAAGCCGACGAGATCCGCGCCCTGGGCCGCATCCTGGACAAGGGCTACGTGTTCCGCGGCCTCAAGCCCGTGAACTGGTGTTTCGACTGTGGCTCGGCGCTGGCCGAGGCCGAGGTCGAATACGCCGACCGCGTCGATCCGGCGGTGGACGTGGCCTTCCCGTTCGCCGAGCACGACAAGCTGGCCAAGGCCTTCGGCCTGGACAAGGTCGACGATGGCGCCATCGTCATCTGGACCACCACGCCCTGGACCATCCCGTCCAACCAGGCGCTGAACCTGCACCCCGAAATCGAATACGCGCTGGTGCGCGTGTCGCCCGCGCCCAAGTTCGGCCCGCTGCTGCTGATCGCGCGCGAACGCGTCGAAGCCTGCCTGAAGGCCTGGAACCTGGAAGGCGAAGTCATCGCCACCGCCCCCGGCGCGGCGCTGTCGGGCATCGAATTCCGGCATCCGCTGGCGCAGTTCGAAGCCGCCTACGACCGCAAGGCCCCGGTCTACCTGGGCGACTACGTCACGGCCGACTCCGGCACCGGCGTGGTGCACTCGGCCCCCGCCTACGGTATCGAGGACTTCATCTCGTGCAAGGAGCACGGCATGAAGGACACCGACTTCATCAGCCCCGTCATGGGCGACGGCAAGTACGTCGACAGCCTGGCGCTGTTCGGCGGCCTGTCGATCTGGGACGCCAACCCCAAGATCGTCGAGGCCCTGAAGGAAGCCGGCGCGCTGATGCACGTCGAAAAGCACAAGCACAGCTACATGCACTGCTGGCGCCACAAGACGCCCATCATCTACCGCGCCACCAGCCAATGGTTCGCCGGCATGGACATCAAGCCCAAGAACGGCGGCCCGACCCTGCGCGAATCGGCGCTGGCCGGCATCGACGCCACCGCCTTCTACCCGGCCTGGGGCCGCGCCCGCCTGCACGCCATGATCGCCAACCGTCCGGACTGGACCCTGTCGCGCCAGCGCCAGTGGGGCACGCCGATGGCCTTCTTCGTGCACAAGGAAACCGGCGCGCTGCATCCGCGCACCTCCGAATTGCTGGAACAGGTCGCGCAACGCGTCGAGCAAGGCGGCATCGAGGCCTGGCAGACGCTGGACCCGCGCGAGCTACTGGGCGACGAAGCCGACCAGTACGAAAAGAACCGCGACACGCTGGACGTGTGGTTCGACTCGGGCAGCACCCACGCCACCGTGCTGGGCGGCAAGGACGGCGATTTCGCCGGCTCGCACGGCGCCGAACTGGGTTGGCCCGCCGACCTCTACCTGGAAGGCTCCGACCAGCACCGGGGCTGGTTCCATTCGTCGCTGCTGACCGGCTGCATGCTGTATGGCCAGCCGCCCTACAAGGCCCTGCTGATGCACGGCTTCGTGGTGGACGGCCAGGGCCGCAAGATGAGCAAGTCGGTCGGCAACGTGATCGCGCCGCAGAAGGTGTCCGATTCGCTGGGCGCCGAGATCCTGCGCCTGTGGGTCGCCTCCACCGACTACTCGGGCGAGCTGTCGATCTCCGACGAGATCCTCAAGCGCGTGGTCGAAGGCTACCGCCGCATCCGCAACACGCTGCGTTTCCTGCTGGCCAACCTGGCCGACTTCGACGCCGTGTCACAGTCCGTGCCCTACGGCGAGCTGTTCGAGATCGACCGCTATGCGCTGGCCATGACCGCGCAGATGCAGGCCGAGGTGCAGGGCCACTACGAGCGCTACGACTTCCACCCGGCGGTCTCGCGCCTGCAGACGTTCTGCTCGGAAGACCTGGGCGCGTTCTACCTGGATATCCTGAAAGACCGCCTGTACACCTCGAAGGTGGACAGCGTGGCCCGCCGCTCGGCGCAGACCGCGCTGCTGGACATCACCCAGACGCTGCTCAAGCTGATGGCGCCGATCCTGTCGTTCACGGCCGAAGAGGCCTGGAAGGAACTGGTCGGCTCGGCCCTGAAGCACCAGGCCGACGCGGCTCGCGTCACCATCTTCACCGAGGTCTACCACGCGCTGCCGCCGTTCGCCGACGCCGAGGCCCTGTCGGCCAAGTGGACGCGCCTGCGCGCCATCCGCGCCGAGGTCCAGCGCAAGCTGGAAGAAGTGCGCACGGCCGGCGACATCGGTTCGTCGCTGCAGGCCGAGGTCGACCTGTACGCCAGCGGCGAAGACCAGCAACTGCTGGCCAGCCTGGGCGACGACCTGCGCTTCGTGCTGATCGTCTCGCGCGCCACCGTGCACGCCGGCGAAGGCGAGACGCGCATCGAGGTGACGCCCTCCAAGCACAAGAAGTGCGAGCGCTGCTGGCACTGGCGCCTGGATGTGGGCCAGGACCCCGATCACCCCGAGATCTGCGGCCGCTGCGTGTCCAACCTGTTCGGCTCGGGCGAAGCCCGCGACAAGGCCTGAGCATGGCCGGCCCTCAAGGCACGGCCACCGGGGCATCCGCCGGCGCGCCCCCCGCAAGGGTGGGCCGCTGGCTGGGCATCGCGCTGGCCATCATCGTGCTGGACCAGCTGACCAAGGTGTACTTCAACACCTCGTACCAGTACGGCGAGCGCCTGAACCTGCTGCCGTTCTTCGACTTCACGCTGCTGTACAACCGCGGCGCGGCATTCAGCTTCCTGGCGTCCGAGGAAGGCTGGCAGCGCTGGCTGTTCACGGCGCTGGGCCTCATCGCCGCCGTGGTCATCACCGTGATCCTGCGCCGCACCCGCGGCCAGCCGCGCTTCTGCCTGGCGCTGGCGATGATCCTGGGCGGCGCCATCGGCAACGTGATCGACCGGGTGGTGTATGGCCACGTGGTGGACTTCCTGCTGTTCTATTGGCGCGACTGGTACTACCCCGCCTTCAATGTGGCGGACGTGGGGATTACCTGCGGTGCCGTGCTGCTGGTGCTGGACGAGCTGCTGCGGGCCCGCAAGCCGCGCGCCTGACGCCCTCCCCCGCCCCCTTCGAAACCCGGCCCTTGGCCGGGTTTTTTCCTGTTTGAGCCCCCCCTGCACGCATGGCGAACGGCGCGATGCGGCAATGCGGAATAAAATCACTGTCCGTTCCCTGATTCGACGGTATCCAAACGCCGTCCGACGCCCATGCTCGACCTCGCCCGCAAACGCATCGTCCTCGGCCTGACCGGTGGCATCGCCTGCTACAAAATCGCCGAGCTGGTGCGGCGCATGACCGAACAAGGCGCCATCGTCGACGTGGTGATGACCGAAGCCGCCACGCACTTCATCACGCCGGTGACCATGCAGGCCCTGTCCGGCCGCCCGGTGTTCGTCGATGCCTGGGACCCGCGGGTGCCCAACAACATGGCGCACATCGACCTGACGCGCGGCGCCGACGCCGTGCTGATCGCGCCGGCCAGCACCGACTTCATGGCCAAGCTGGCGCACGGCATGGCCGACGACCTGCTGTCGACGCTGTGCGTGGCGCGCGCCTGCCCGCTGCTCGTTGCGCCCGCCATGAACCGCGAGATGTGGGCCAACCCGGCGACCCAGCGCAACGTGGCGCAACTGCGCGCCGACGGCATCAGCATCCTGGGCCCGTCGGCCGGCGAACAGGCCTGTGGCGAGACCGGCGACGGCCGCATGCTCGAAGCCCACGAGATCCTGGCCGACCTGATCGCCTTCTTCCAGCCCAAGCTGCTGGCCGGCCGTCACGTGCTGCTGACCGCCGGCCCCACCTCCGAGCCGGTCGATCCGGTGCGCGTGCTGAGCAACCGCTCGTCGGGCAAGACCGGCTACGCCCTGGCCCGCGCCGCGCGCGAAGCCGGCGCCCGCGTCACGCTGATCACCGGCGCCACCGCCCTGCCGGTGCCGCGCGGCGTCACCGCCTTGTCGGTGATGACGGCGCGCCAGATGCACGACGCCGTGATGGCCAGCGCCGCCGACGCCGACATCTTCATCGCCGTGGCCGCCGTGGCCGACTGGCGCGTCAAGAACGTCAGCAACCAGAAGCTGAAGAAGACCAGCGAAGGCGGCGGCGCGCCGCAGATGGAGTTCGAGCCCAACCCGGACATCCTGGCCGAGGTGGCCAAACTGAAGGACGGGCCGTGGTGCGTGGGTTTTGCGGCAGAGACCGAAAAACTGGCCGAGCACGCCGAGGCCAAACGCCAGCGCAAGGGCATCCCGCTGCTGGTGGGCAACCTGGCGCACAAGGTGATGGACGCGGACACCACCGAACTGGTGCTGTTCGACGCGCAGGGCGCGCACCCGCTGCCGGCGGCTGACAAATTGGACGCCGCGCGCCGCCTGATCGCCGAGATCGCGGCGCGGCTGCCGGCCTGATCCCGCCCATCCGCGAACCGCCAAACAAAAACGCCAGACGCGAGTCTGGCGTTTTTGTTTGCGGCGCGCGCCGCGCCTGCCGGCAACGGCGGACGCGACAGCCTGCTTATTGCTCCAGGCTGATGTTGGCGGCGCGCACGATGTCGGCCCACTGCTTGCGGTCGTTCTCCAGGAACTGGCCGAACTGCTCGGGCGTCATGCCGGTGACGGGTTCCGAACCCAGGCCGGCCATCTTTTCCTTCACGGCGGGCTGCTTGAGCACGTCCTGCAGCGCCGCGTAATAGGCAGCCAGCACGTCCGCCGGCAGGCCGGCCGGGGCGAACACGCCCTGCCAGGTGGGCATATCGAAGCCCTTCAGGCCCTGCTCGTCGAGCGTGGGCACGTTGGGCAACTGCGCCGAGCGCTTGAGCGAGGCCACGCCGATGGCCTTGACCTTGCCCTGCAGTGCCAGCGGCGCGGCGGTGGAGATGTTGTCCATCGTCATCGCGATGTGGCCGCCCAGCAGGTCGGTGATGACCGGCGCCGCGCCTCGGTAGGCCGCGTGCGGCACCTTCACGCCCAGCTTGTACAGCATGGTTTCGGCGATCAGGTGATTGGAGATGCCCACGCCGGCGGTGCCGTAGGTGGCGGTCGGCGTCTTCTGGAAGTAGTCCTTCAGTTCGGCCAGGTTGTTGGCCGGCACGTCCTTGTTGACGATGACCACGTTGGGCTGCACCGCCGCCAGCGTGATGGGCGTGAAGTCGGTCGGCTTGTAGCTGGTGCCCTTGGCGTTGAGCACATGGGTGATGGCCATGGAACCGGCCGCGGCGATGCCGATGGTGTAGCCGTCAGGCTGCGATTGCGACAGGCGGAAGGCCATGATGTTGCCGCCGGCGCCCGCCAGGTTTTCCACCACCACGGTCTGGCCCAGGCGCTGCGACAGCGGCTCGGCCAGCAGACGCGCCAGCGTGTCGGCCGAACCGCCGGGCGCAAAACCCACCAGCAGGCGCACCGGCTTGGTCGGTTTCCAGGCGTCGGCGGCCAGGGCCGGCGCCGCCGCCAGGGTGCTGGCGGCGAACAGTGCGCCCACGGCGCGTTGCAAAGTACGGCTGAACATGAAGTCGATTCCCTTATTCCAATATTTGCGCGAGCGCCTGCGCGACCAGGCGGTTGGACAACAGCACCGGGCGACCCGACGCCTGTGCCACCGCCTGCCGCATGCGCTCGGCGTAACCCATGCAATGCATGACGACAAAATCACAGTCGGCCAGGTCCTGGCCGGCCTGCTTGAAACTGGCCGCCGCGCGTCCCGCGTCGGCCTCGTAGGGCGAGGCATGCACCACCGTGGTCGCGCACTCCAGCGGCACGGCCATGTGGAAGGCGTCGACCTGGGCTTGCAGCGGCACCACCAGGCCGACCTTGCGGCAGTGCTGCGCCAAACCGGCGACCAGGTGGTCGACGACCTGCTGCGGCTCGACCACCAGCGTGCGCATCGGCGCGATCGCGGTGCCGGTGCACAGCGGCACCAGCGCGTCGTAGCCGGCGGCGTCGGCCTCGCGCATCACCTCTGCCAGCCGCGCCTCGGCGGCGGCGGCGTCCAGTTCGACCTGGGCGCCGTCGCGCATGCGCGTGGCGAAGCGATACTCGCCCGGGCGCGGCGCCAGCGCGGCCAGCGCCGCCGCATCCAGGCCGTCGAGCGCGCCGAACTCGTCGATGCGCACGTGTTCGCCCAGCAGCGGCGCCATTTCCGGCACCACGTCGCTGCGCGGCGACTGGCCGATGGTGAAGAACGCCACGCGGCGCGGGCGACGCGCGCTCATTGCGCGGCGCCCGGTTCGCGGCCGGTGGTCTGCAGATGCGCCATCGAGCCATAGCGGCCCTGCAGCGCGTCCCATTCAGCGGCGTCGAAGAAGGTCATGGCGCCCTGCCCGAAGAGCTTGGCGATCTCGATGCAGAAACGCATCGCCACGTCGGCGTCGACGGCGTTGGTCACGCCGGTGGCGCAACCCGGCACGGCGGTCTGCGCGGTCAGCGCCACGCCGACCACCGGCGCGTCGGTGACGATGGCCGGCTGCATCAGCGAATTGACATGCCACAGGCCGTTTTCGTAGGGCGTGATGTCCTGCGTGGTCAGCGGCAGCGTCAGGGGCAGCTCGCCGCTGACCCAGCCCATCACGTCCAGCATGGTCTCCGGAATGCGCAGCAGATAGCCCTGTTTGGCCACCGGCGTCAGCGCCACGCCGCGGCGGTTCACCAGGCGGTTGCCGCGGGTGGTGTCGACGGACAGGATCGCGTCCATGCGCGGATCGACTTCGTGCGACATCATTTCGCGCATCGGGAACGGCGAGCGCATCATCGGCACGGGATGGTGCGGACGGGTGCCGGCGCGCGGGCAGATGTGGGTGCGGATGCGCACGGTGCCGGGCAGCACGTCGCCCTGGCGCGCCATGGCCATGATCTTGAGCGCGGCGGCGATGGCGACCACGGCGCCGTCGCTGTCGGACACCAGGCCGGTGACGGCCGGACGCGCGCCGATGCCGCCCAGGCGGCCGACGATGCCCAATTGCGGCGCGGCGGGGTCGGCGCCCGGAATGACGATGGAGAGGAACTCGGTGGCCGCGCCGTCGCGCTCCAGCGGCGTGACCTCGACCTCGCAGTCGCCGGCCGCGCGCAGCGCCTGTGCCACCGCCTCGCCCGTGATGTGGGCCGAAGACAGCAGTTCGATGGTGTCGATGACCTGCTTCATGCCGGGATCTCCAGCGGGCCGGGCGTGAACACGCGCGGCTCGGCGGCGCCGATGAACAGCGGCGCATCGTGCGGGCCGACAAGCGTGATGGCGGCCCCGCGCACGCGCAGCCCGGCGCCTTCGGGCAGGCCCAGCACCGGCATGGTCGGGTTCAGCGTGCAGAACTCGGCCAGGCGCTGCGCGCGCGTTTCGCCGCGATGGCCGGGAGGATGGGCATTGGTGTAGTGCGGGTTGATCTGGAAGGACAGCAGGCCGAGCGCATCGAAGCCTTCGGGGTCGGTGATCGGCATGTCGTTGGTGGTGCAGATGCTTGGGCACGCCAGGTTGGAACCGGCGCTCCAGCCCAGGTAGGCGGCGCCTTCGCGCACGCGGCGCGCCACCACGCTCAGCAGGCCCTGGCGGCGCAATTGGCCGAGCAGGTTGAAGGTGTTGCCGCCGCCGACGATGATGACGGCGGCATTCTCCAGCGCGGCCACGGGATCGGCGGCGCGATGCAGCGGCTGGATGTCCAGGCCCGCGTCGGCCAGCGCCGTGGTGACCAAGGTGGTGTAGTCGTCCCAGTTGCGGGTGACGCCCGCGTACGGCACGAACACCGCCGGCGCGCCAGCCGGCAGCGCGGCGATCAGTTCGCGGATGTCGGGCAACGCGTGCACCAGGTAGCCGGCGTCGCTGCTGGAATTGCTGAGAAGCAGAAGGTTCATGAGTGGAGTTCCGTGGAATCGGGAAAGTCGGGGTGTCGCGCACGCGCGGCTGGATAGGGCAATACGGTCAATCGGGTTCGCGCCGGCGCGTCAGGCCAGCCAATAGGGATCGTTCAATTCGCGGCCCAGCGCCGCGACCTGCCGCGTCAGCGACTCGCGCAGCGCCGCCACGCGGGCGGCGTCGACCTGGAACGACACGAAGGACAGGCACAGGCCGCGCAGTTCGCCGCTGGAGGGATCGCGCACCGCCGCCGCCACGGCGCCGATGCCAGGCATGGCCTGGTCGATGGCGACGCCGTAATGGTCGGCGCGGATCTGCGCCACGCGCTGCGCCAGTTCGCCCACGGTGGCCGGGCAATCCTTGCCCTCCATCGGCAGGGGGCGGGCTGGATCGGTGCCGTACAGCGCGTCGAACTCGTCCTGGGTCAGGCGCGACAGCAGCGCGCGTCCCATGGCCGTGTCCGAGGCGGCGCGGCGCGAACCCGGCGGCGACAGCACCTGCACCGGATGCGAGCCGTTCAGGCGTTGCAGCACCACGGTTTCGCGCTGGTTCAGGGTGGACAGGTAGGCGGTCAGGCCACTGTCGTCGGACAGGCGCGCCAGCACCTTGCGGCAGGCCTCGTCCAGCGGCGTCGCGGCCTGCCCGGCGCGCACCGCCTGCGACAGCAAGGCGCCGGCGCGATAGCGGCGCGTGGCCGCGTCCTGGTCCAGCAGGCCGTAGTGCTGCATCTGGTTCAACAGGCGCGAGGCCGTGCTCTTGGGCATGGCCAGGCGCTGCGCCACGTCGGTGAAGCTCAGTTCCGCCTCGCCCTGCGCGTAAAGCGCCAACACCCGCTGGACGCCATCGAGAATGCTCATTATTGTTCCAAAAATCGGAACTGCTGTTCCTTAATAGGGAACAAGAATAATGCAACGGCGGATTTCCGGTCAATACGGGCGGTCCCTCGGGTTGGCGGCAGCACCGTCCGCGAAGCGCGGCCTCTCACCAGGCCCCATGCCGACGGGACGAAAAAAAGCCCGCCATGTCGGGCGGGCCTTCCCGATGGCGCCGATCGGCGCGCTCTAGCGCGTCGCGGTCTCGGCCCATTGCGCCAGCGGCAGCGGCGGTTGCGCGTGCAGGATGCGTCCCAGCACCAGTTTGAACTCCGCCCAGCCGCCACGGTCGCCCGGCCAACTGGACGGGGTCACCGGCCGCCAGCCGCCGTCGGCCTGCCGCTCGGCCATCTTGAAGCGGAAGTTGTAGTGCCCGGCCACGCCCATGCGCAGGTCGGTCACCACCAGCGCATCGCCCACGGCGTCATAACGCAGCCAATCATCGGTGAACCAGCGCAGGCGCTGCAGCAGCGGCATATCGGCCAGCGCCTGTCCCAGTTCCGGGTTGAGCGGCAGGCGCAGCCATTCCGGTGGCTCGCGGTCGAACCAGCTGCTGACGGCCTCGTAGTAATGGCCGTCGGGCGTCTT
Organism: Achromobacter xylosoxidans; assembly: GCF_001457475.1. Taxonomy (NCBI): domain Bacteria; kingdom Pseudomonadati; phylum Pseudomonadota; class Betaproteobacteria; order Burkholderiales; family Alcaligenaceae; genus Achromobacter; species Achromobacter xylosoxidans. Next base: position 4,262,100 of record NZ_LN831029.1, read on the forward strand.
GGCGACGACGCGCCACAGCAAGGTATTGAGCGGCATGGGAATGGCCCGCAGCTCGGTAATGGCGATGCCCTGCGCCTGCATCGCATCGCGCACCCGGTGTTCGGCGGCGATGCGGCCGGCGAGCCCGAACCCGAGGTAGGCGGTGCTGAAGATCAGCGCCCCGGCCAGGAAGCGGCGGGCGTTGCGGGTCATGCCGACGATCACCGCGTACACCGCCCCCAACAGCAATGGCACGGTATAGACGGGGTCGATGATGAAGATGGCCGACCAGCTTTCCGGGATCGATGGCAATGGCCAAAACAGCTGCGTGCCATAGACGGTGAAAGCATCCAGCAGCGGATGCGTCACCAATACCAGCCACAGGGTCAGGAACAGCCGCCCCGCGCTGTATTGCGCTTGCGGCCAGTACTTGCGTATCAACCATGTCAGCAGCGCCGCCAAGCCGGTCAACACGAAGATCGAATGCGAGAAGCCCCGGTGGTAGGTCATCAGCGAGACCGGATCCGGGTAGCGCATCAGTACGTCCAGGTCCGGCACGGTGGCCAGCGCCGCGCCGTAGATGAGCGCCCTCCGCCCCTGCACGCGCCCCAGCAGCGCCCCCTGTATGCCCGCGCCCAGCACGGCTTGTGTAACCGAATCCATAGAACTCCGACGATAGCCTTCTGTGGCGCGCCGCTTTCACGCGGCGTCCACAATGCAGGCGTTAAGATACCCGATTGCATTCAGCTAATTTTCAACTTCCGCCTCATGGACCAATACATCGACAAGATCGGCGTGCTGATCGAGACCAACCAGGCCTGGGCCGGCCCCATCACCTTCCTGCTGACGCTGGGAGAATCGATGGTGCTGCTGGGCCTGTTCATTCCCGCCACCGCGCTGATGCTGCTGACCGGCGGCCTGATCGGCGCCGGCACGCTGGATCCGTGGAGCATCATGGCATGGGGCATCGCCGGCGCCATCGTCGGCGATGCGCTGTCCTACGGGCTGGGGCGCTGGGCCGGCCCCAACGTGCTGCGGCGCTGGCCACTCAAGCAGCAGCGTACCGCCGTGGCACGGGCGCGCCTGTTTTTCTACCGCTATGGCTTCGCCTCGGTGCTGGTCGGCCGCTTCCTGGGACCGATCCGCTCGACCATCCCCACGGTGGCCGGCGTCATGGGCATGGCCCACGGCCGCTTCCAGATGGCCAACGTGCTGTCGGCGATCCTGTGGATGCCGCTGATGCTGGCGCCCGGCTACATCACCGCGCGCAGCCTGGGCGCGGCCGAAAACGCGCAACAGATCGCCATGATGATCGGCGCGGGACTCTCGGTGCTGCTAGGATGCGGACTCCTGGTCGCGATGATGCGCAAACGCCGGCAGCCGGCGCGCATCCGTCGCGGCAATTAGCGGAGAACAGCATGGCCATCGACATGGAGCCGAAGAACGGCGACTTCGCGCGCTACATCGAAAACCTGTCGCGCGCGGGCGGCGCCACGCCCGGACGGGTGCCGAGCAAGGCCGAGACCAGGCGCCAAGCGACCGCGCCGGTCGCCACGCCCACGCCGGCGCCCGCCCCGAGCCCGGGATCCCTGAATGACCTGGCCTGGGGCAAGACGGCGCCGCCGCAATCGCACCGCGCCGACAGCGTGCCGTCCACCGTCGCCCCGGGCCAGACCGACGCCGAAGCGGTCTCGCTGGCCAAGCGCGCGCGCCAGCGCAAGCAGGGCATCTTCCTGACCATCGCCGGCGCCGTGGCCGGCTGGGCCGCCGTCAACGTCGCCTTCAAGGCGCTGCACGCGCCGCGCTTCGACCTGGACGACTTCATGCCGGCGGTGTTCCTGGGCTTTTTCGCGCTGATGCTGTTCAAGGCGGCCAGCGGCGCGCGCGACCCGCGCAAGCGACCGCTGGAAAAGCTGCCGCCGCTCAAGACCTCGTCGTACCGCAAGGACGGCTGAAGCGGCCCGGCCTCGGCGGCAATGGTGCTAACATTTCCGCCGCCCTCGCATAGACCCCATGAATACCCGGAGTGAAAGTGAATAACGTTGTCGGATTGAACCAGGCCCAGGCGGCCACGATGCTGAAGCTGCAAGGCGACCTGAACAGCATGATCAATCCGGACTGGATCAACGGCGGCGCCCGCTTCCTGCGCGCCGCCTTCGTCGAATCGGCCGAGGCCCTGGAACACTACGGCTGGAAGTGGTGGAAGAAGCAGACCATCGACCTGCCCCAGGTGCAGATGGAACTGGTCGACATCCTGCATTTCTACCTGTCGCATACCATCGTGCAGGCCAAGGGCGACGTCAACGCCGCCGCCGCCGCGCTGGTGGCCGACCTGGCCGGCCCCGCCTCGATCACGCTGGACGGCAAGAGCTATGCGCTGGCCAGCCTGAACGTGCCCGAACTGCTCGAACTGATCGGCGGCCTGGCGGTGTGCGGCCGCGCCAGCTTCAAGCTGCTCGAGCAGAGCATGACCGCCTGCGAAATGAGCTGGAACGATGCCTATACCCAGTACGTTTCCAAGAACGTGCTGAACATCTTCCGCCAGCAGCATGGCTACAAGGAAGGCACCTACATCAAGATCTGGAACGGCGAGGAAGACAACGTGGTGCTGGCGCGCCTGCTGGCGCAGCACGACGCCGCCCGCGCCGACTTCGCTGACGTCCTGCACCGCGAACTGGAAGCGGCCTATTCGCGCCTGTAGGCGCAACGCCCGCCCGAAAAAAACGCCGCGTCACGCGGCGTTTTTCATTGCGCGACAGCTTCGGCCGCTAGCGCTGGCCGAAGTGCGTTTCGCCGAACAGGTCCTTCAACTCACGCGGCTGCGACCGCCAGTACTGGCGCGGCGCATTGACCTGGCCGCCCAGTTGCGCGGCGGCATGCCAGGGCCAGCGCGGGTCGTACAGCATGCCGCGCGCCAGCGCCACCATGTCGGCCTGCCCTTGCGCCAGGATGTCCTCGGCCTGTTGCGCCTCGGTGATCAGGCCCACCGTGATGGTGGGCAGGCCGACCGCGCGCTTGATGGCGTCGGCGAACGGCACCTGGTAGTTCGGCGCCACCGGGATCTTCTGCAATGGCGAAACGCCGCCGCTGGAGACGTCGATGAACTCACAGCCCAATTCCTTGAGCCGCAGCGCGAACGCTTCGGTCTGCGCCGGATCCCAGCCGCCCTCGACCCAATCCGTGGCCGATACCCGCACGCCCAGCGCCACCGACGAAGGCGTCACCTCGCGCACCGCGCGGAACACTTCCAGCGGGAAGCGCATGCGGTTCTGCAGCGAGCCGCCGTAGTTGTCGTCGCGCTGGTTGGCCAGCGGCGACAGGAACTGGTGCAGCAGATAGCCATGGGCCGCATGCAGCTCGATGGCGTCGAAACCCAGGCGGATGGCGCGGCGAGCGCTGTCGACGAAGGCGTCGCGCACCCGCGCCAGGCCGGCCGCGTCGAGCGCGCGCGGCGCCGGCTCGGACGCCTTGTGCGGCAGCGCCGACGGCGCCCAGCCCTGCCAGCCGCCCTGCTCCGGCGGCACCAGTTGGCCGCCCTCCCAGGGCGCATGGCTCGACGCCTTGCGGCCGGCGTGGCCCAGCTGGATACCGAGCTTGATCGGCGAATAGCGCCGCACCGCCTGCACCACGCGGCCCAGCGCGGCTTCGGTCTCGTCGGACCAGAGGCCCAGGTCGCCCGGGGAAATGCGGCCATCGGCCTCGACCGCGGTCGCCTCGGTAAACAGCAGCGCCGCGCCGGACAGGGCCAGGTGGCCCAGGTGGATCATGTGCCAGTCGGTGGCGCGGCCCTCGTCGGCCGAGTATTCGCACATGGGCGCGATGACGATGCGGTTGGCCAGTTCGACATTGCCGACTGACGTGGGACTGAAAAGATGACTCATGCGTAAGGCTCCGGGCGATGGACGCGGATGCACAGCATAGCGCCGGCATCCGCCCGCGCCGCCAATCCCGACGCCCGCGTGGGGGTTTAGGGCGGGACGAGGCCCGCCCTTTATTACCGCGGCTTATTGCCCCTCGATCACGCTGTCCAGGAACTGGCGCGTGCGCGCTTCCTTGGGCGCGCTGAACAGCGTCTGCGACTCGGCGTCCTCGACGATGTTGCCCTCGTCGAAGAACAGCGTGCGGTCGGAACTGCGTTCGGCGAACTTCATCTGGTGGGTGACGATGATCATGGTCATGCTCTTGCGCGCCGACAGGTCGCGCAGGATCTGCAGGATGCCGCCCACCAGCTCCGGGTCGAGCGCCGAGGTGACCTCGTCGAACAGCATGATCTCCGGGCACATCGCCAGCGCGCGGGCGATGCCGACGCGCTGCTTCTGGCCGCCCGACAACTGCGCCGGGTAGACGTCGAGCTTGTCGCCCAGCCCCACCATCTCCAGGTATTCCACCGCGCGCTCGCGCGCCTGGTCGCGCGGCAGGCCCAGCACGTGCACCGGCGCCTCCATGGCGTTGCCCAGCGCCGTCATGTGCGGGAACAGGTTGAAGTGCTGGAACACCATGCCGATCTTGCCGCGCACCTTGCGCAGGTGCTCGGAATTGGGGCCGGCCGGACGGCCCTGGGCGTCGGTCCACATCGGCTCGCCGTCGATCTCGATCTCGCCGCTGGTCGGCTGGTCCAGCGTCATCAGCACGCGCAGCAGGGTCGACTTGCCCGAACCCGACGGCCCGATCACGGCCACGGTCTGGCCTGCCGGAATCTCCAGGTTGATGCCCTTGAGCACCTCCAGCTCGCCATAGCGCTTGTGCAGGTTCTTGATGGTGATGCTGGAACTCATCGCTTTCCTCCATATCGTTGCAGGCGGGCCTCCAGGCCGCGCACGCCCCAGGCCGCGATCAGGCTCAGCGCCAGGAACAGCACGCCGACCAGCGTCAGGGGCTCGGTGTAGCGGAAGGTGGTGGAGCCGATCATCTTGCTCTGTTGCAGCAGCTCGACCACCGTGATCGCCGACAGCAGCGGCGTGTCCTTGAACATGGCCACCAGGTAGTTGCCCAGCGCCGGCACCACCGGCGGGATCGCCTGCGGCAGCACCACGCCGACGGCGGTGCGCCACGGCGACATGTTCAGCGCCCGCGCCGCCTCCAGCTGGCCGCGCGGCACCGCCTCGATGCCGGCGCGGTAGACTTCGGCGCAATAGGTGGCGTAGTGCAGCCCGAGCGCCACGATGCCGGTCGCCAGCGGCGACATCTGCACCCCGGTCAGGGGCAGCACGTAGAACAAAAAATACATCTGCACCAGCAGCGGCGTGCTGCGCACGAACTCGATCACGAAGGCCGTGGGCAAGGACAGCACCGCCAGGCGCGAGCGCCGCAGCAGCGCCAGCGCCAGGCCGAGCGTCACGGCCACCAGCATGCCCAGCACCGTGGCCTGGATGGTGATGAGCAGCGCCGAGCCCAGCGTGGGCAGGATCTCCAGCGCGAAGGACCAGTCGAATATCGGTTTCATCGGACGCGGACCCTCCGTTCAAGCAGGCGCACGCCGGCGGTGATGAGCAGCGCCACCGCGAAGTACAGCAGCAGCATGAGCGTGAAGATCTCGGTGGTGCGCAGGGTTTCGCTGCGCAGCAGTTGGCCGCGGAAGGTCAGGTCGGTGATCGTGATGAGCGACACCAGCGCGGTGTTCTTGAGCAGTTCGATCAGCAGGTTGCCGGCCGGCGGCAGCATGGCCGGAATGGCCTGCGGCACCACGATGCGGCGCATGATCTGGCCACGCGTCAGGTTCAGGGCCACGCCGGCCTCGCGCTGGCCCGGCGGCACCGCGCGGATCGCGCCGCGCACCACCTCGGCGCCATAGGCGCCGGCATTGAGCGCCAGCACAACGATGCCCACCAGCATGGCCGGCAGTTGCACGCCGAACAGCGGCAGCACGAAATAGAACCAGAACAGCTGCACCAGCGCCGAGGTGCCGCGAAACACCTCGACGTAGATGGACGCCAGCCAGCGCACGGGGCGCACGGTCGACAGGCGCCCCACCCCGGCCACCAGCGCCAGCGGCACCGCCAGCACCACGGCGCCCGCCATGACCTCCAGCGTCACCGCCAGGCCTTCCAGCAGTGGCGGCACCAGCTCGGCGATATGTTCGGATATGAGCTGCATCGGCGCCCCCTAGTTCGCGGCGCAGAGCTTGGCGGCCGTGACGTCCTTGGGCAGTTCCTCGGGCGTGAAGCCGAACGGCGCCACCAGTTTCTTGTGTTCCTCGGTGCCGATGAACTTGGCCAGCTCGGCGTTGAAGGCATCTGCAAAGGCCTTGTCGTCCGTGCGGAAGGCATAGGCGCCGTAGCCGCGCACGCCCTTGCCGTCGATCACCGGATCGGTGAACGGCTCGGCCTTCTCCAGGCCGCTGCCGGCGTCGGTCTTGCCCATCAGGTCGTTGACCGTCAATGCCGTGGCCGCGTAGGCGTCGGCGCGGCCGGCCTGCACGCCGGACAGCGCGCTGACCGCATCCGGGAACACCACGATCTGGCCGGCGGGCACCTTGACCTTGGCGGCGTATTCGGCCTCGATGGCGCCAACCACCACGCCCAGCTTGGCGTCGGGGTTCTTCACCACGTCCTCGTAGCTGTGCAGGTTCTTCGGGTTGCCCTGCTTGACCAGGAACGCCTGGCCCACGCCATAGGTCGGGTTCGAGAACGCCACCTGGCCGCAGCGCTCCGGCGTGACGTACATGCCGGCCGCGATGATGTCGAAGCGCTTGGCCTGCAGGCCGGGGATCAGCGAGCCGAATTCGGTCAGCACGCCTTCGACCTCGTTGATGCCCATGCGCTTGAGCACTACCCGGGCGATTTCCACCGATTCACCGGTGACCTTGGCCTCCTTGCTGTCCATGAAGGCGAACGGCGCTTCATTGGCGTAACCGATACGGATCTTGCCGGCCGCCTTGGCGGCTTCCAGCGTGCTGGCGCCGGCGGCGGGCGCGCTGGCCCCCTGGACGGGCTTGTCCGAACCGGAGTCTGAGCAGGCTGCCAGCAGGCCCAGGCCCAGGGCCAGCAGGACGCGGCGGGTGCGTTGGACGATCATGGTTTTTTCTCCCTGATTTATTTCTAGGTACATCGCTTCGCTAAAAATGATACGACATTAAATCATTTCACCTCTAATGATATGGACGAAAAAAAGCAGGCCGAAGCCTGCTTTTCCCTATCTCCACCCTATGGCGGGTGAAAACTCGTTACGAAGGGTAGACGACTATGTCGTCCCCTATTTCTGCGCCGGGGCCGCCTCCGCATACGAGAATTTGCCGTTGCGCACCACGCCCATGACGCGGGCCCGTTCGTCGAAGCCCTGGTGGTTGTCCTTGGAAATATTGAGCACGCCGTTGGGCACGACCAGGTCGCGGGTGCTTTCCAGGGCGTCGCGCAGCGCGGCGCGGAACTCCGGGGTGCCGGGCTTGGCGCCGGTCTTGAGGGCGCGCGCCACGGCCGAATCCAGCAGCATCCAGGCGCCGTAGGCGTCGCCGGCGAACTGCGTCAGGGTGTTGGCGCCATACTGACGCTCGTACTTGTCGGCGAAGTCCACCGCCACCGTCTTGACCGGGTTCGAGTCGGGCAGCTCGCGCGCCACCACGCCCGGGCCCGTGGGGAACAGCGTGCCTTCGACATCGCGCCCGCCCACCTGCAGGAATTCCAGCGTGCCGATGCCGTGGGTCTGGTAGATGGCGCCGGTGTAGCCCCGTTCGAGCAGCGTCTTCTGCGGCAGCGCCGACGGCGTGCCGGCGCCGGCGATCAGCACGGCATCGGGCTTGGCGGCGATCACCTTGAGCACCTGGCCCACCACCGACGCGTCGGTGCGCTGGAAGCGTTCCTGCGCCACGACCTTGACGTCGTTGCCGGCGGCCGCGGAGAACTCCTTCCACCAGCTGTCGCCGTAGGAATCGGCGAAGCCGATGAAGGCCACATTCTTGAAGCCCTTTTTCTTCATGTCCTCGACCAGCACGGTCGCCATCAGCGAATCGTTCTGCGGCATCTTGAAGGCCCAGGCGCGCTTGGGGTCGGACAGCGGCTCGACGATCACGCTGGAGGCCGCCAGCGCGATCATCGGCGTGCGGGTCTCGGCCAGCACGTCCAGCGCGGCCAACGCCGCGGCGGTGGTGTTGGGACCGACGATGGCGTCGACCTTGTCTTCCGAGGTCAGCTTGCGCAGGTTCTTGACCGCGCGGCTGACGTCCGTGCCGTCGTCCAGCACCACGTAGCGCGCCGGCTCGCCGCCCAGCGTGCTGGGCCACAGGCGGATGGCGTTGTTGGTCTGGATGCCGATCGCAGCGGCCGGGCCGGTGGTGGAGACATCCACGCCGATCACGATCTCGGCTTGGACGGACAGGGCGGGAACCGCCAGCGCGACAGCGCAGGCGTAGCGAAGGAAGAAGCGGGACATGACGACAGCTCGCAGGATGGAAAAACAGCGGATGGCGTTATTTTGCCTGACCGCTGCAGGCCTCGTAGACCAGCGCGGCCAGCGTCAGGTCCTCCAGCGCGCTGCCGACGGCCTTGAACACCGTCACTTCGCTCGCCTGCGTGCGGCCGGGCGCGCGTCCCAGCACCAGGTCGGTGAGATTGCCGCGGATCTCGTCGCGGGCCAGCACGCCGGCCTCGAACGCGGCCAGCAGGTCGCCCGCCTTGGTGGGCGCCTCGTCCGTGTCCACGTAGACCGTGGTGCCGTCGAAGCAGGCGGTGTCGGTCTCGATCATGTCGGGCTTGAAGCTGCCGATCAGGTCCAGGTGCGTGCCCGGGCACAGCCAGTCGCCGCGCACCAGCGGCACGGTCGACAGCGTCGCGCAGCTGACGATGTCGGCCTGGCGCACGGCCTGTTCCAGGTCGACGGTGCTGCTGGCGTCGAAGCCCTGCTCGCGCAGCGCCGCCGCCAGCGCTTCGGCGCCGGCCGGACGCACGTTCCAGACCCACACCTTGTCGATCGGCCGCACCGTGCGCATGGCCTGCGCCACCAGCCCGGCAATGCGTCCCGAGCCGACGATGGTCAGCACCCGCGCATCCTCGCGCGCCAGGTAGGACGCGCCCAGCGCCGCCGCGCCGGCGGTGCGGAACACCGTCACCAGGTCGCCGTCCACCTGCGCCAGCGGCACGCCGGTGCGGGCGCTGTACAGGTTGTAGGTGGCGTGCAGCCCGGGCAGCGACTGGCGCGTGTTCTCGGGAAAGATGTTGATGACCTTGACGCCGAAATACCCCTGCTCGTTCCAGGCCGGCATGATCAGCGTGGTGCCGTGCGCGCCGCCCGACTCGATGGCGTGGACGTGGCGCGGGGGCACGTGGGCGCCCTGGCGGAACGCCTCGCGCAAGGCCGGGATCGCCGCGTCGAACGACAATGCGCGGCGGGTTTGTTCGGTGTCGATCACTACCATCTGTATCCAATGCCTGTTCGGGTTGATCCAGGGGCGAAGTGTGACGGCGCCACGCGGCGCTGGCAAGGCGGCGCAAGCGGCGGTTACATCGGCTTGCCGGATGCGGGCGCCAGGCAGGCGACGCCCCGGCGCGCGCGCCGTATCATGGTCCGTGCCCCTTCCGGCAACGCGCGCCGCCGCCAGGCGGGCCGCGCTCTCCCCCAACCGGACGCGTCCGTCGCGGGCGCGTTCCCTCAACAGGAGTCACGCATGAAGAAAACCGCAACCGCCGCCTGGTCGGGCGATCTGAAAACGGGCAAGGGTACGATTTCCACGCAGAGCGGCGCGCTCAAGAACCAGCCCTACGGCTTCAATACGCGCTTCGGCGACACCCCGGGCACCAATCCCGAAGAACTGCTCGGCGCCGCGCACGCCGGCTGCTTCACCATGGCGCTGTCCAACATCCTGGGCGAAGCCGGCCTGACGGCGCAAAGCCTGGACACCAAGGCCGAGGTCACGCTCGACAAGGTCGAGGGGGGCTTTGCCATCACCGCCGTCCACCTGACCGTGGAAGCAGTGATTCCCGGCGCCAGCGCCCAGGCCTTCGAGGATGCCGCGCGCAAGGCCGAAAAGGGTTGCCCGGTCTCCAAGGTGCTCAACGCCAAGATCACCATGGACGCCAAGCTCAAGGCCTGAACGGCCGCGGCCGGCCCGCGGCACGGGCGGCGCCATTGGCCCGCCCTATCCCGCGCTTGCTGAAAATCAATTTGACGGTCATGCCCGAGAAATGGAAAATGAGAACCATTCTCAGGAAATCACCATGACCCGATTCATCTACGCGATTTCAGGCGGCAATGCGGCCTACGGCCAGGACGCCCAGGTCACCGCCAACCTGCGCCGCGTGGTCGGCTCCGGCATCCTGGTGGCGGTGGGCTACATCGATCCGGGCAACTGGGCCACCGACATCGCCGGCGGCAGCGGCTTCGGCTACGGCCTGCTGCTGGTGGTGATCGCATCGGCGATCCTGGCGCTGGGCTTCCAGGTGCTGGTCTCGCGCCTGGCGCTGGCCACCGGCGAAGACCTGGCCACCCTCACCGCCCGCCACCTGTCGCCGCGCACCGCCAAGGCGGCCTGGCTGGCCGGCGAGGCCGCCATCCTGGCCACCGCGCTGGCCGAACTCATCGGCGGCGCCATCGCGCTGCGCCTGCTGTTCAACCTGCCGCTGCTGGGCGGCGTGGCCGTCACCGGCGTCGGCACCTTCGCCGTGCTGGCCCTGACGCGCGGCAACGCCGACCGCCACGAGCGCGTCATCGCCGTGCTGCTGTCGATCGTGGCGGCCTCGTTCGTGTTCCTCCTGTTCAAGGCCAATCCCGCCTGGACCGACGTCGCCCACGGCATGGCGCGCACCGGGCAGGCACTGCGCGATCCGCAGGGCTTCCTGATCGCGCTGGGCATCCTGGGCGCGACCCTGATGCCGCACAACCTCTACCTGCACTCCGGTTCGCTGGCGCAACGCGCCCGCGTGCTGCCGGCCGACGCGCGCGACCTGGCCATGCGCGTGGCGCGCAACGACACCGTGCTGTCGCTGGGCGTGGCCATGCTGATCAACTCGGCCATCATGATCGTCGCCGCGGCCTCGCTGTCCGGCTCCGGCATCATCGTCTCCAGCCTGGACGACGCCCATGCCGTGATCGGCCAGACTTTCGGCATCGGCGCCGCCATCGTGTTCGCGATCGCGCTGTACGCGGCGGGCCAAAGCTCCACCATCACCGGCGTGCTGGCCGGCCGCATGCTGTCGCAAGGCTTCCAGATCAACAGCGGCTGGTCCGACCGCCGCCGCGCGCTGGCCACCCGGCTGATCGCCGGCGCCGTGGCCGCCGCCCTGCTGGCCTTCACCGGCGGCCAGGACCCGGACCAGTTGCTGGTGCTGAGCCAGGTCATCCTGAGCCTGGCCCTGCCTTTCGCGCTGGGTCCGCTGGTGGTGCTGGCCCGCCGCAGGCAGGTGATGGGCCGCCACGTATTGCGCGGCGCCTGGGCCTGGGCGGCCGTGGTCGCCACCGTTGGCATCATCCTGCTGGACGGCTACCTGCTGGTGGACATGGTGCTGTGATCCTCACCAGCGGCCGTCGCGCGGGGCCGGCCCCGGCAGCGACGGAAAATGCGGCAGCACCTCCTCGGCCAGCTCATGGATGATCTCGGCCGCCGGCCGTTCCGAGAACTGGATGCCCAGGGCCACGTGGTTCACCCCGGCGGCCTGCCACTCCCGCAACAACGCGATCAAGCCGTTCCTGCCCGTGCGCAACACGAAGCCGCCCTGCAGCGGCGTGCGCGGATGGTCGGGGTCGTCGACCAGATCCAGCCACTCGTTGGTCATGTGCGGCCGGAAACCGCCGTCCGGTATGCCCTGGCGCCAGATGCGGATCTTGTCGGCAAGCCGCGCCGGCCCGCTCTTGTCGTGCGACGGGCCGGGATAGCTCAACCAGCCGTCCGCATGTTCGCTGATCCACGCCGGCGACTGGCCGGAGCCGCCCGTCACCATCAGCGGGATCACGCCCGTTGCCGGCTTGGGCAGCAACAGCGTGCCGCTCAGGGTGCGGCCCAACGGCGATTCGATGGTGCCGCCCGCGCTGCCCAGCAGCCGCCGGAAGTACGCCACCGCATCGCGGAAGCGCTCGGCCCGCTGCTCGTGTTCGATGCCATAGGCCGGAAACTCCGAGGGCCGGTCGCCCGAGGCGATGCCCATCACCAGCCGGCCGCCCGACAACTGGTCGATGGTGGCGGCGGCCTTGGCCAGGTCGATCGGATGGCGCAACGAGAAAATGGCGCTGCCGGTGGCCAGCGCGATCGAACGGGTTCGGGCCGCCAGGAACGACAGGTAGGTGAAGGGATCGAACACCTGTCCGGCATCGCCGAAGCCCAGGTCCATCAAGGGCACGTCCCGTACCCAGACGGCGGCAAAGCCGAGCCGGTCGATCTCGGTCACGAGCTCCGACTGCCCCGCCAGCACCTGCATGTCGCCGTTGTAGAAGCGCAGCGGCAGGAACATGCCGAGGGTGAGCTGGCCGGGCGCGAACATGCGGCAATAACCCGGATGGGCGGCGAACGCCGGCGCGGAAGCGCCGGTGGGGATGGATACGGAGGACGTCGTGGTGGATTCAAGCATTTTGCGTTTCCATGATTGAGCAGGTTCAGGCGCCGACGGCCGGCGCGGGCAAGGTGACGCCACGCTGGACCGCCGGCCGGGCGGCGATGCGTTCGTGCCACGCGCTCAAATGGGCGTGGGCGCTGAAATCGAAGCCGACGATGCGGGCGATATGGGTCCAGCCGAAGTGCGCGATATCGGCAATCGAATAGTCTTCGCCCGCGACATGGGAATGCCGCGCCAGCTGCCCGTCGAGCACGCCGAACGCGGCGTCGCACAGGCCGCGGTAGCGTTCGATCGCCTCGGGCTGCGGGGTGGCGGAGAAAATCTCGAAGTGCACGCGCTGGCCGATGATGGGACCGACGCTGGCCGCATGGAACATCAGCCACTGGATCGCTTGCCAGCGCGCCGGGGGATCGATCGGCAACAACTGGCGCGTCTTGTCGGCCAGGTACAGCAGGATCGCCGCCGACTCGAACAGGGTGATGCCGGTGGCATGGTCGACCAGCACCGGGATGCGGCCGTGCGGATTGAGCCGCAGGAATGCCGGCCGCCGGTTTTCCCCCGCGTCGATATGCACGTGCCTGAGGGTATAGGGCAGGCCCAGCTCCTCCAGCGCGATGGTGATCTTGAAACCATTGGGGGAGCTGTCGGTATACAGGTCGATCATGGCTGTGCCCCGACCTGGACAGGCTGCCGGACACGGGCTGCAGGGGTCATCAAAGCGATCCTCTCGGTTTAGTTTTCGTGGCGTCGGAAATTCAAGCCGACCGCGCCATGATGGCAACAAGCTCCTATAATCAGAAGCGATGATTTCTGCCCTCATGCTTTAGAAAAACTAAACTCGATGTCCTCCGTCCCGCTTCAGACCCTGCGCACCTTCGTCGAAGTCGGCCAACGCGGCAGCATCAAGGCCGCGGCCCAGGCGCTGCACGTCACCCCGGGCGCGATCAGCCAGCAGATCCGCCTGCTGGAAGACCGCGTCGGCCTGGCGCTGTTCACCCGCGAACGCCAGGGCCTGCGCCTGACGCCGGCCGGCGCCACGCTGCATCCCGCCCTGTTGCAGGCCTTCGCGCAGATCGACCAGGCCATGGCGGCGCTGGAGGCCAGCAAGGGGCAACACACCTTGACCATCAGCACGGTCGCCACCTTCGCCGCCTCGTGGCTGGTGCCGCGGCTGGGCGCGTTCAAGCAATTGCATCCCGGAATCGAGATCCGCGTGGAGGCAACCTCGGCATTGACCGACCTGCGCCGCGACCGGGTCGATGTCGCCCTGCGCCACGGCCTGGGCGACTACCCGGGACTGGAAAGCGTGCGCCTGATGGCGCCGGTGCTGGTGCCCGTGGCCAGTCCGCAACTGGTCGCGCCGGGCGCGATCCGCGAACCCGCCGACTGCCTGGATTACCCGCTATTGCATGACTCGGACCGCGCCGACTGGCCGCTGTGGCTGGCGGCCAGCGGCGTGGCGGCGGATGCGCGCGCCGAACGCGGCAATGCCTTCGAGGATGACTTCCTGCTGATCCGCGCGGCGGAATCCGGCCAGGGGCTGGCCCTGGTGCCGCAGCAGTACGCGCAGCAGGAGATCGCCGCCGGCCGGCTGGCGCAGGTGCTGGACAAGCCGTGGCCGGCGCGATTCGCCTACTACGCCGTCACCGTGCCGGGCGCGGCCGAACGGCCGGAAGTCAGGGCCTTCCTGGATTGGATCATCGACGCCGCGGCGGGCACGGCCTGAAGGCTGTCGGGCATAAAAAAACGCCAGCGAAAGCTGGCGTTTTTCTCCTGGCGCGGATGCGCCGCTCAACGGTGGGCGGAAATCACAGGATGCTGGCGGCGGCCGGCGTCCATGTCGTGCAGCACTTCACCGATGGCGCCGCCGAACCGGCGCATGCGCAGCTTGAGCCGGCGCCAGCCCGAGCGCGAGAACGGCCCGGACAGGGTTTCCGCCTTGATGGCCTCGCGGATCAAGGACTGCTCCAGCGCATCCGACATGCGGGCATTTTTCAACGCGGTATCGCTCATGATTCTCTCCTTGAGAAAGCGCGATGGGGAACAACACGAATTCATCTTAGATCCGTGGTTGCTGCGTTGCAATAAAAATGCCTAGCATTATTTTCGGCGTTGCGAAATGGGTACAAACACCACCACATCGGTGCATCCGGCACCGTATCCGGCACCATTATTGTGCATCGCAGCAATCAACGGCGGCCGAGATGAGCGTCGATCATCATGTCCGCCATGTCCGCCACCCGGCCGGCCGGCCCACCCTCGCCGAACAACTGGCTCGACACGAAGGCGCCTTCGATCAGGAGCAGCAAGCCGTCGCCCAGGGCCTGGGCATCGGGCGCGCCCATTTCGGCCGCCATCGCGGTCAGGCGCCGGCGCAGTTCCAGCTTGTGCGCGACGGCGACTTCCCGCGCCGGATGGCCGGCCTCCGGATACTCGACCGCCGCGTTGGTCAGGCCGCAGCCCCGATAGCCGCTTTGCACCGCCCGCACGCTCAGGCCCGACAGGTAGGCGCGCAGTTGCGCCTGCGGGTCGCCCGGGTGGGCATCGCAGGCGGCGTTGAAACGCGCCCAGAATTCGGCGTCGTAGTCGCGCAGATAGGCCGCCGCCAACTCGTCCTTGGACGAGAAGCTGCGATACAGGCTGGGCTTGGTGACGCCGGCCTGGTTGACGATGGCGTCCACCCCCACCGCGCGGATGCCGTCGCGGTAGAACATCTCGCGCGCCGTCTGGCGGATGCGGTCGGCCGCCAGGGGCGGCTTGGCGGCGGGTGTGGCGGCAGATTTGACGTCGTTGCCGCCCGCGGGGGATTTGCTGGCCATTCGAAAACTCCTTGCTGAGACCGGTCGTCATACGCCGGCAGCCCTGAAAACCGGCCGTCAGAAAATATCGCTTGACGGCGTTACTGACCGGTACGTACCATTCGCAGACCCAATTACGTACCGGTCAGTAACATGAGTATAGCCCACCCTCCCATCCCCTTCCGCCGCGCGGGACAGAAGTACGCTTTCGTGGTCGTCGGCGTGATCTTCCTGGCGCTCCTGGTCTCGGCCGGCCTGCGCGCGTCTCCCAGCGTGCTGCTGGTGCCGCTGGAGCAAAGCTTTGGCTGGAATCGCAGCACCACTTCGTTCTCGGCCGCCGTCGGCATCTTCCTGTATGGACTGGTGGGGCCGTTCGCGGCGGCCGCGATGGAACGCTTCGGCGTGCGCCGCGTGCTGATCGCGGCGCTGTCGGTGATGTCCCTCTCGACCGCCGCCAGCGCCTACATGACCCAGCCGTGGCACCTGCTGCTGACCTGGGGCGTGTTCTCCGGCGTCGGCTCGGGCGCGGTCGCCGTGGTCATGGGCGCCACGGTGGTCAACCGCTGGTTCACGAAGCATCGCGGCCTGATGATGGGCTTGCTGACCGCCAGCACCGCCACCGGCACGCTGATCTTCCTGCCCATCCTCGCGGCGCTGGCGTCGTCCGGCGACTGGACCCGGGTGGTCTGGACCGTGGCGGGCGCCGCCGCCGCGCTGGTGCCGGTGGCCTGGTGGCTGGTGCCCGACCGCCCCGCCAGCGTCGGCCTGGTTCCTTTCGGCAGCGACCCGCATGAACCGCCCGCGCCCGCCACGCCGCGCACCGGCATGATCGCCGCCACCTTCGGCGCCCTGTCCCGCGCCGCCCGCACCCGCACCTTCTGGTTCCTGTTCGCCACCTTCTTCATCTGCGGCTTCACCACCAATGGGCTGGTCGGCACGCACCTGATCGCGCTGTGCGGCGACCATGGCATGCCCGAAGTGCAGGCGGCGGGGCTGCTGGCGATCATGGGCATCTTCGACCTGTTCGGCACCACCGCCTCCGGCTGGCTGACCGACCGCTACGATCCGCGCAAGCTGCTGTTCGTCTACTACGGGCTGCGCGGCCTGGCGCTGATCTATCTGCCCTATTCCGACTTCTCGTTCTACGGCCTGGCGATCTTCGCGGTGTTCTTCGGCCTGGACTGGATCGCCACCGTGCCGCCCACGCTGCGCCTGGCCACTGAAGCCTTCGGCGATCGCGAGGCGCCCATCGTGTTCGGCTGGATCGTCGCCGGCCACCAGTTGGGCGCGGCCAGCGCGGCCTGGATGGCGGGCGTGGTGCGCGAGTCGCAAGGCAGCTACCTGATGGCCTTCGTCGCGGCCGGCGCCACAGGTCTCGTCGCCGCCGTCATCGCCCTGCTGATCGGGCGCGAGCGGGTCGTGGCGCAACCCGCGTAGCCCGCCAGCGCGGCACAAAAAAAAGCCCGGCCTGGCGGCCGGGCTTTTCTCATGCGGCAAGCGGAACGCGGCTACGCCTCTTCCACTTCCCCCAGGTACGCGGCGCGCACCTTGGGATCGTGCAGCATGTCGGCGGCAGGACCGGACAGCGTGATCTCGCCGGATTCCATCACGTAGCCGCGGTGGCTGTTCTCCAGCGCCAGGCGCGCGTTCTGCTCGATCAAGAGGATCGTGACGCCTTCGCTGGCGATGGTGCGCACCACCTCGAAGACCTTCTCGACCATCAGCGGCGCCAGCCCCATCGAGGGTTCGTCCAGCAACAGCAGCTTCGGACGCGCGATCATCGCGCGGCCCATGGCCACCATCTGCTGCTCGCCACCCGAGAGCGTGCCCGCCGCCTGCTTGCGGCGTTCGGCCAGGCGCGGGAACAGCGTGAACACGCGGTCGGTGTCCTGCCGCACCTGCGCGGCGTCGCGCCGGATGTAGGCGCCCATCGCCAGGTTTTCCTCGATGGTGAGCTGGCCAAAGATGCCGCGTCCCTCGGGCACCATCACCAGGCCCTGGCGCACCAGCTCGTGCGACTTCTGGCCGCCGATGGACTGGCCGCCGTAGACCACTTCGCCGCCGGCCAGCGGCACCAGGCCGCAGATGGCGCGCAGCGTCGTGCTCTTGCCGGCGCCGTTGGCGCCGATCAGGCACACCAGTTCGCCTTCGTCCACGCGCAGGTCGATGCCGCGCACCGCGCGGATGCCGCCGTACGCGACCTGCAGGCCGCGCAGTTCCAGTAGGGGTTTGCTTGCCGTCGTCATGCCGGGCGCTCCTGATGAATCAGCGGATCCTGGGCGGCGCCCGCGCCCAGATACGCTTCAATGACCTTGGGGTCGCGCTGCACCTGGGCGGGTTTGCCCATGGCCAGCACCTTGCCGTATTCCAGCACCAGCACGCGATCGCACAGGCCCATGACCAGCTTCATGTCGTGCTCGATCAGCAGCACCGTGACGCCATCGTCGCGGATCTTCTCGATCAGCTTGCGCAGCACCACGGTTTCCGAGGCGTTCATGCCGGCGGCCGGTTCGTCCAGCGCCAGCAGCTTGGGATCGGTGGCCAAGGCGCGCGCGATTTCCAGGCGGCGCTGGTCGCCATAGGGCAGCGAACGCGCCACGTCGTTGGCGCGGTGGCCGATGCCGACGTAGTCCAGCAGCTCCTGGGCGCGGGCCTCGATGGCGGCTTCCTCGGCGCGCGTGCCGCGGGTGCGGAACACCGCGCCCAGCACGCCGGCGCGGGTGCGCATGTGGCGGCCGATCATGACGTTCTCGATCGCGCTCAGGTTGGCGAACAGACGGATGTTCTGGAAGGTACGCGCCAGGCCGGCGTGCGCCACCTCGTGCGGTTTCTTGCCCGACATCGAGGCGCCGTTGAAGGTGCAGCTGCCGTCTTCCGGGATGTACAGGCCCGTAAGCACGTTGAACAGCGTGGTCTTGCCGGCGCCGTTGGGGCCGATCAGGCCGTAGATCTCGCCCTGCTCGATGTCGAAACTGACGTCCGACAGGGCCTGCAGGCCGCCGAAGCGCTTGCCCAGTCCCTGGGCTTGCAGCAGTTTGCTCATGCCGCGCCTCCCTGCGTCTTGGTGGCCAGCTCGCGCTTGCGCACGGCCGACGGCCACAGGCCGGCGGGACGGAACAGCATCACGCACACCATCGCCAGGCCGAACAGCAGCATGCGGATGCCCTCGGGATCCAGCACCACCGCGCCGAACACCATCTGCTGCACCGGCTCGACCACGGCGCGCAGGAATTCCGGCAACGCGGCCAGGATCAGCGCGCCCAGGATCACGCCCGGGATGTGGCCCATGCCGCCCAGCACCACCATGCACAGGATGGAAATGGACTCCATCAGCGAGAAGCTCTCGGGGCTGACGAAACCCTGCATCGACGCGAACAGCGCGCCCGCCACGCCGCCGAACGAGGCACCCATGGCGAAGGCCAGCAGCTTGATGTTGCGGGTGTTGATGCCCATCGCCTTGGCGGCGATCTCGTCTTCGCGGATGGCTTCCCAGGCGCGGCCGATGCGCGAGTTCTGCAGGCGCACGCACACCAGGATGATGATCAGCGTCAGCGCCAGCAGCAGGTAGTAGTACTTCTCCGGCCCGGTCACGCGGATGCCCAGCAGGCTCTCGGTGCGGCCAAAGGCGAACTCGCCCACCTTGAAGGTATCGATGCGGTTGATGCCCTGCGGGCCGTTGGTGATGTTGACCGGCGCGTTCAGGTTGTTCAGGAAGATGCGGATGATCTCGCCGAAGCCCAACGTCACGATGGCCAGGTAATCGCCGCGCAACTTGAGCGTCGGCGCCCCCAGCAGCACCCCGAACAGGCACGCCACCGCCAGCGCGATCGGCAGGATCGCCCAGAACGGCAGGTGCAGCCCGAAGTGCGGCGAAGCCAGCAGCGCCCAGGTGTAGGCGCCCACCGCGTAGAACGCGATGTAGCCCAGGTCCAGCAGGCCGGCAAAGCCCACCACGATGTTCAGGCCCAGCGACAGCATCACGTACAGCAGCGCGAAGTTCAGGATGCGGACCCAGCTCTGGCCGGCCATGCCGATCACGAACGGCAGCACCGCCAGCACGATGCCGATCAGCGCGATGCCGATCAGGTTGCGGGTCGACAGCCCGCTGTTTTTCAGGGTGGTGCTCATGCGCGGTCCCCCACACGCTCGCCCAGCAGGCCGGACGGACGGAAAATCAGCACCAGCACCAGCACGAAGAACGCGAACACGTCCTGGTAGTGGCTGCCCAGGAAGCCGCCGGTCAGGTCGCCGATGTAGCCGGCGCCCAGCGATTCGATGATGCCCAGCAGCAGGCCGCCCGCCATGGCGCCGACCAGGTTGCCGATGCCGCCCAGCACCGCGGCCGTGAAGGCCTTCAGGCCCAGCATGAAGCCCATGGTGTACTGCGACACGCCGTAGTAGGTGGCGACCATCATGCCGGCCACCGCGGCCAGCGCCGAGCCGATCAGGAACGCCGCCGAGATCACGGTGTTGATGTTCACGCCCATCAGGCCGGCCACTTCGCGGTTCTGCGCGGTGGCGCGCATGGCGGTGCCCAGGCGCGTCTTGTGCACCACGGCCAGCAACCCGCCCATGATGAGCGCGGCGATCGCGACGATGGCGATCTGCAGCGTGCTCATGCGGGCGCCGAAGATCTCGAACACCTGCGGCGTCAGCACCTGCGGGAAGTTCAGATAGTTGCGGCCCCAGCCCATCATCGCCACGTTCTGCAGGATGATGGACACGCCGATGGCGGTGATCAGGGCGGCCAGGCGCGGCGCGCGGCGCAGCGGCCGGTAGGCCACGCGCTCGGCGGTCCAGCCCACGGCCATGCACAGCGGCACGGACACCAGCAGGCCCAGGCCCAGCACCATGAAGGCGGACGCGGACGGGTCGCCGCCGACCAGCGAGATGGCGATCGTGGTGGCCGCCATCGCGCCGATCATGACGACGTCGCCATGCGCGAAGTTGATCAGCCCGATGATGCCGTACACCATGGTGTAGCCAAGGGCGACCAGGGCGTACACGCTGCCGAGCGTGACGCCGTTAATCAGTTGTTGAATGAAGATATCCATAGGGGCCGTGGAAATAAGCCTGGAAAAATCGCGCGAGGATCGGATGCGGCGCGGCCCCGGGGGCCGCCTTCGCGCAAATCGCCGCCGCGCCGGGCGGCGCGCGCGGGGTCAATCAAGATGGCCAGGCGCGGCGGCGCCGCGTCCTGGCCGGGTCAGGCAGCTTAGTTGGCCTGGCTGACCATCGTTTCAACCATCTCCCACTTGCCATTCTTGACTTCGTAGATGGTGACCGAGATTTCCTTCAGGTCGCCGTTCTTGTCGTAGGCGATGTGCTCGCTGGTGGCGCCCTTGCGGTTCAGCTTGGCCAGTTCCGGCAGGTACTTCTCGGGCTTGGCCGAACCGGCCGCTTCGATCGCCGCGATCATGTTCCAGGCGCCGTCATAGGCGTACGGCGCGTAGACGCCGGGGGCCTTCTTGAAGCGGGCCTGGTAGCGCTGCTCGAAGTCCTTGCCCGCGGCCATCTTGTCCAGCGGCACGCCGGCCAGCGAGGCGTAGGTGCCGTCGGCGGCGTCGCCGGCCAGCTTGATGAAGGTGTCGCTGCGGGTCATTTCACCCGAGACCAGCGGCGCCTTCAGGCCGAGCGTGGCCAACTGGCGCTTCATCGGGCCGGACTGCGCGTCCAGGCCGCCGTAGAAGATGGCGTCGGGCGCCGAGCCCTTGATGTTGGTCAGGATGGCCGTGAAGTCGTTGGCCTTGTCGGTCGTGTACTCGCGGCGCACCACCTGGCCGCCGGCGGCCTTGACGGCCTTCTCGACCTCGTCGGCCAGGCCCTGGCCGTAGGCGGTGCGGTCGTCGATGATGGCGACCTTCTTGGCCTTCAGGCTCTGCACCATGAACTTGCCGACCGCGGCGCCCTGCTGGGTGTCGCTGGTCATCATGCGGAAGGTGGTTTCGTAGCCCTGCTTGGTGTACTCGGGCGAGGTCGCCATGGCGATCTGCGGCAGGCCGGCTTCGTGGTAGACGCGCGAAGCGGGAATCGTGGTGCCCGAGTTGAAGTGGCCCAGGATGCCGACGACGTTCTCGTCGACCAGCTGCTGCGCCACCTGCACGCCCACGCGCGGGTCGGCCTGGTCGTCGCGCGACACCAGCACGAACTTGGCGGGCTGGCCGTCGACCTTCACGCCCTTCTTGTTGGCTTCTTCCAGCGCCAGGTTCAGGCCGTTCTGCATGTCCTCGCCATAGTGCGACTGGGGACCGGTCAGGGGCGCGGCAAAGCCGAACTTGACGTCGGCGGCCTGCGCGGCCGCGGCCATGCCGACGGCGGCGATGCTGGCGGCGACAAGCTTCAAAGTGGTGCGAAACTTCATTGGAATCCTCCGGTATGTCGGATGTGGCTTTGTTATACCTGGGCTTTTGGGCCAGGTGATCTATTTGAGTGCGATTGCCGGGTTGCCACAATCGAACTTCAGGTGCGACCGGATTTTGCTTCCAGTGCAACCTCGCTAGATATTGGAGATAACCCTTGGTTTCCCAAGGGTTACCCCTCGGTCACGCTCAGCCGATGGTCATGAGGCTGGCGTTGCCGCCGGCCGCGGCCGTATTGACGCTGATGGAACGTTCGGTAAGCAGGCGTTCCGGCACATACGCGGCGCCGGCCGCCAACGCGTCCGAGGTCAGCCCATGCACCGCCAGGATCGCGCCCGGACGCTGCGCGATGCGCTGGTTCAGGGCGCGCAGCGTGTCGCCGTCGCCCTCGAACAGCACCGCGTGGTAGTCGGCCTGGTCGACCTCGGCATCGGCCAGGATACCCGCCTGGCCCTGCTGCTCGGCATCCAGCGTGGCCAGCAGCGCCTGCGCCGCCGGCGTGTCGGCGAACCAGGCGTGGTTGCCCGTCAGGCGCGCCGCGGCCCACTGGGCGCGCGCGCCGGCCTCGGTGGCCGCCACGCAGTAGACCGCGCCGCGCGGTTCCACCATATAGGTGTTGGTCTCGCCCGTGGGACCCGGCAGCGCGATGCGCTGCGGCAGCGGCGCCGCCGCGTCCAGCGCCGGCGGCAGGCCCTCGGGCCGCGTGCCCAGCAGGCGGTACATATACAGCGGGCCGCCGGCCTTGGGGCCGGTGCCCGACAGGCACTCGCCGCCAAAGGGCTGCACCCCGACCACCGCGCCGACGATGTTGCGGTTGACGTAGACGTTGCCGGCATGGACCTGGCCGGTCACGTGGGCAATGGTTTCGTCGATGCGGGTGTGCACGCCGAAGGTCAGGCCGTAGCCGGTGCCATTGATGGCGTCCAGCAACGCGTCCAGCTCATCGCGGGCGTAGCGCACCACGTGCAGCACCGGGCCGAACACTTCGCGCGTCAGTTCGCTGATGTGGTCGATCTCGATGATGGTGGGCGCCACGAAGGTGCCGTGGCGGCATTCGCCGTTCAGCTCGACCTGGTCCACCCGGTGGCCGGCCGTGCGCATCGCGTCGATGTGGCGCTGGATGCCGTTGCGCGCCTCGGTGTCGATGACCGGGCCGACGTCGACCGACAGGCGGTCCGGGTTGCCCACGCTCAGTTCGCGCATCGCGCCGCGCAGCATGGTCAGGACGTGATCGGCGTTGTCTTCCTGCACGCATAGCACGCGCAGCGCGGAACAGCGCTGGCCGGCCGAATCGAAGGCCGAGCTGAGCACGTCGAATACCACCTGCTCGGACAGCGCCGACGAATCCACCACCATGGCGTTCTGGCCGCCGGTCTCGGCGATCAGCGGAATGGTATGGCCGTCGTCGTCCAGCCGATCGGCCAGCGTGCGCGCGATGATGCGCGCCACGTCGGTCGAGCCGGTGAACATCACGCCACGCACGCCGGGGCTGGCCACCAGTTGCGCGCCCACGGTCTCGCCACGGCCGGGCAACAGTTGCACCGCGCCGGCCGGCACGCCGGCGGCGCGCAGGATCGCCACCGCCTGCGCCGCGATCAGCGGCGTCTGCTCGGCGGGCTTGGCCAGCACGGTGTTGCCGGCGGCCAGCGCGGCCGCGACCTGGCCGGTGAAGATGGCCAGCGGGAAATTCCAGGGGCTGATGCACAGCACCGTGCCCAGCGGGCGGTGCGTGTCGTTGCTGAATTCGCGGTCGGCCTGGTCGGCGTAGTAGCGCAGGAAGTCCACCGCCTCGCGCACTTCGGCGATGGCGTTGGGCAGCGACTTGCCGGCCTCGCGCACGATCAGGCCCAGCAGGGTCTGCATCTGCTCTTCCAGCAGTTGCGCGGCGCGGCGCAGGCATTGCGCGCGCTCGGCCACCGGGGTCGACTGCCAGATGGGCGCGGCATTGGCCGCGGCGCGCAGGGCGGCCTCGGCTTCTTCGCCATTGGCCTCGATGACATGGCCGACCACGTCGCGCAGGTTGGCGGGGTTGCGCACCTCGATGGCGCGCGCCGCGTCCCAGGCGCCGTCGCCCTCGCCCAGCATGGGCGCGGCGCGCCAGGGCGTGGCGGCGCTGGCCAGCAGCGCGGCCGACAGCGAGCCCAGGCGGTGTTCGTTGCTCAGGTCCAGGCCGGCGGAGTTGGCGCGCGCGCCCTGTTGCGGATTGCCGTAAAGCTCGCGCGGCAACGGAATCTTCTCGTGCGGCGCGCCCAGCGGCACGATGCGCGAGGCGGCCTCGACCGGGTCGGCCACCAGGGTCTCGACCGGAATGCTCTCGTCGCCGATCAGATTGACGAACGAGGTATTGGCGCCGTTTTCCAGCAGGCGGCGCACCAGGTAGGCCAGCAGCGTTTCGTGCGTGCCGACCGGGGCGTAGATGCGGCACGGACGGTTCAGCTTGCCCTGGGCCAGCGGCCCGACCACCTCGTCATACAGCGGTTCGCCCATGCCGTGCAGGCATTGGAATTCATACTGGCCCGGGTAGTAGTTCTGGCCGGCCAGCTGGTAGATCGCCGACAGCGTGTAGGCGTTGTGGGTGGCGAACTGCGGATACACGGCTTCCGGCGCGCCCAGCAGCTTGCGGGCGCAGGCCAGGTAGGCCACGTCGGTGTAGACCTTGCGGGTGTAGACCGGATAGCCCTCCAGGCCATCGACCTGGGCGCGCTTGATCTCGCTGTCCCAGTAGGCGCCCTTGACCAGGCGCACCATCACGCGATGACGGCTGCGGCGCGCCAGGTCGATGACGTAGTCGATGACGAACGGCGCGCGCTTCTGGTAGGCCTGGATCACGAAGCCGATGCCATTCCAGCCTTCCAGCTCGGGCGTGAAGCACAGCGCCTCCAGCAGATCCAGCGAGATTTCCAGGCGGTCGGCTTCTTCGGCATCGATGTTCAGGCCGATGTCGTAGCTGCGCGCCAGGATGGTCAGCGCCTTCACGCGCGGCAGCAGCTCGGCCATGACGCGTTCGCGCTGGGCGCGCGAATAGCGCGGGTGCAGCGCCGACAGCTTGATGGAGATGCCGGGGCCTTCATAGATGCCGCGGCCGGCGGCGGCCTTGCCGATGGCGTGGATGGCCTGCTCGTACGAAGCGTAATAGCGCTCGGCGTCCTCGGCCGTGGTGGCCGCTTCGCCCAGCATGTCGTACGAATAGCGGAAGCCGCGGCCTTCCATCTTGCGGTTGTTGGCCAGCGCCTCGGAAATGGTCTGGCCCGACACGAATTGCTCGCCCATCATGCGCATGGCGATGTTCACGCCCTTGCGCACCAGCGGCTCGCCGCCCTTGCCGATCAGGCGCGTCAGCGCCTTGGACAGCGACTGCTCGCTGCTCACGGCCACCAGCTTGCCGGTGATCATCAGGCCCCAGGTGGCGGCGTTGACGAACAGCGACTGCGAACCGCCCATGTGCGATTTCCAGTCGCCGCGCGAGACCTTGTCGCGGATCAGCGCATCGCGCGTGGCGCGGTCGGGAATGCGCAGCAGCGCCTCGGCCAGGCACATCAGCGCCACGCCCTCCTGGCTGGACAGCGAGAATTCCTGGATCAGTCCCTCGACGCCGCCGCCGCTGCGCTTGCCGCGCAGCTTCTTGACCAGGTCGGTGGCCATCGCATGCACTTTTTCCAGGTTCGGCATGCGTGCCTGGCCCAGCAACAGCGGCACGCACTCGGGCTCGGGCCGGCGATAGGCCGCCGTGATGGCCGCGCGCAGCACCGATTGCGGCTGCACGTCCTGGCCGAACTCGTAGAACGGCGGCGTGGCGGCGGCCTGGTGCTCACCGCCGTCTTCATCGCCTCCCTCGTCGCCGCCCAGGTGGGACATCTCGGCCGGCAGGTGGCCACGCTCGATCTTGTCCAGGTAGGCGAGAATCGCCTGCTTGTGCAGCCAGTGCGGCGTGCAATTGAGTTTTTGCGCGGCGGCCTTCAGGCGGTCGCGCAGCGCGTCATCGACCTTGACGCCGAGGGTGGTGCTGGCCATAAGAGATTGCTTCCTGTCGCATGGCAGAGGTCACACCGGGCACGCAAAGGGGCCCGGCATCGGTAGGACCGTATGCTAGTCAGGTTGCAACCTGGTTTGTATTAAGGTTAACCCTAGGGGTTAACCGTTTGAGATCACGGCAGGTTTTGGCGCTCTGCCCGTCCCCGTTTATGACTTGTCCGCATCGGGCAGCGGCGAGCAGCCCAGCATCTGTACCGCGCCGCCGCTATCCGGCGTCTGCCCGCGCATGGCGGACGCCATGGCGCCCGCCAGCGCGGCCACCGCGCGCTGCTGCGCGGCGACCAGCGCCGGTATGCCGGCCTGCGTCACGGTTTCGGTGACGACGCTGCGGCACAGCAGACCCTGGCCCTTGAGGTTTACCGGCCGCACCCGCCAGGTTGCGTCCAGTTGCGCCATGCTGCCCGACACCAGGTCAAACCGCTGCACGTCGGTCTGGACCCGCCACACCGGCGCGGCGGGACCGGGCTTGACCACCTGCACGTCCAGCGCGCCCAGGTCGTGCTTGAGCGCGTCGGACAGCGCGCCGCGGATCTCGTCACCCAAGGGCGAACTCCAGCGCTCGGAATACATCGCCGCCACGCTGCCGTCGCCCGTGCGCACCATCAATTGCGGCTGATCCGCCTGCGACGCGACGTTGACACCCTGCACTTCCAGCAGGAACGGCGCGGCTGCGCGGGGCACGGCCGGGGGCTTCGGCGCCGGCCCTTGCAGCGTGTAGTAATGCACGGGCGGCGATGAGGCGCAGGCGGCCAGCAGCAGCGGCAGGGCCAGCAACGCCAGGCCGCGGCCAAACGCGCCGGAACGGGAAGTCGGGAAGGGGCGGAAACGGAGTCGGGTCATGGGTTCAGTTCCTGACGGGGCCGGCGCCGGGGATCGGGTCCTGGCCGCGGCCGCGCAGCAGCGATTCGGGATTCGATTGCAGGAAGTCGGCCAGCGCCCGCAGCGAACGGGCGGCGCGGCTCAATTCCTGCATGGCCTTCTCGGCGTTGACCGGCAGCGAGGCATCCGAGGCCAGCAGCGCATTGAGGTTGGCCATGGAGTCGCGCGCCTGCTTGAGCACGCCCTGGGCCTCGGGCGCGACCTGCTTGTCCAGGCGGTTCATCAGCTTGGAGGTGCTGGCCAGCGTGGTGCGCAGGTCCTCGCCGATCTTGTCGAACGGAATCTTGTCGATCTTGGCGACGATGTTGCTGACCTGCTGCTGCAATTGGTCGAGCTGGCCCGGCACGGTCGGGATCATGGCCGGCGTGGTCATCTTGAATTCCACCGGCTTGACGTTGGGGAACTCGTCCAGCACCACGTACAGCTGGCCGGTCAGCAGGTTGGCGGTACGCAACTGGGCGCGCAGGCCATGCTTGATCATGATGCCCAGCAGGCGTCCGCCGGCCTCGTCGCCGTCCTTGATGGCGTGCTCGCGCACCTCGTCGTAGACCCGGCCCAGGCGTTCCGGATACAGCGTGGCGTCCACCAGCGCGAAGAAGCGCTTGCTGACGGGATCGAAATCCATGTTGATCTGGGTGACGTTGCCCAGCGTGATGCCCGAGAAGTCGATCGCCGCGCCCACCGCCAGACCGCGGATCGACTGATCAAAGCGCATGCGGATCGGGAAGGCTTCGCCGTCCGGGTTGGCCTTGGCCGCCGCCTCCGTGGCATACAGCTCGAAGTGCGTATCGGCCGCCGCCGGCGTGTTGGCGTCGCGCGCGCTGTAGACCGGCTCGAACGCCACGCCGCCCACCGCCATCGACACCAGCGACTGGGTGCGGACCTTCAGGCCTTCGGCGTTGACGCTGAAGTCCACGCCGCTGGCGTTCCAGAAACGGGTGCCATTGGTCACGAACTTGTCGTTGGGCGCGTCGACGAATACCTCGACATTGACGGCATTGCCGGTCTTGTCGAGTTCGTAGCCGATCACGCGGCCCACGTTGATGCGGCGGAAATACACCGGCGAACC
This sequence comes from Achromobacter xylosoxidans, assembly GCF_001457475.1. Lineage (NCBI taxonomy): Bacteria > Pseudomonadati > Pseudomonadota > Betaproteobacteria > Burkholderiales > Alcaligenaceae > Achromobacter > Achromobacter xylosoxidans. The sequence continues at coordinate 4,289,689 of NZ_LN831029.1, forward strand.
GATGTCCAGCGACCCCAGGTCCGCCGCCTTGAGCTTGAAGCGCTTGCCGGCGCGGTCATGCGTCACGGCGGGCGGGGTTTCCAGGCCGACGAAATGCAACTTGGTCGCCTTCTTGGACGAGTCCTTGCCCTCGACCGCATCGACGCCGATGTAGGCGCCGGACAACAAGGTGCCCAGGCCCGACACGCCGCTGACGTCCAGGCGCGGGCGCACCACCCAGAAGTTGGTGCCCTCGCGCGCCAGATCGGCCACATCCTTGGACAGCTCGGCCTGCACCACCACCTTGCTGCGATCGGCGTTGAAACCGATGGACCTGACGGTGCCGACGTTCACGTCCTTGTAGCGCAGCTGGGTCTTGCCGACTTCCAGCCCCTCGGCCGTATTGAATTCGATCGACAGGTCGGGGCCGGCCTGCATCCAGGTGCGCACCACCAGCGACAGGCCCATCAGCGCCGCAACGACGGGCACCAGCCAGATCCATGAAATCCGGCTCTTGCGCTTGCGCGAGATCGTGGGTGACGCGTACTTCCCTTCACCAGATCCAGGTGCTTGGTCGGACATCGGTTTTTCCTTTTCTTCTTGAACAACGCCAGGCGGCAGACAGCGCCGCGCCGGACTCAGCCCGCTTCCACGCCAGCGGACGCCGGGCGCCGGCCCGCTGCCGGCTCCGTGGCGTCCAACTCACTTACCGCTTCCAGGTCCCAACTGCGGCGCAGGTCGAAGCTCATGGCTGACAGCATGGTCAGGATGACCACCACGCCGAAGGCCGCGGCGCCCGCGCCGGCACTGATTTCCATCAGGCCCTGGAAATCGGCCAGGGCCGCCAGCAGGATCACGACGAACACGTCCAGCATCGACCATTGGCCGATGAATTCGACCATCTGGTACAGCCGCGTGCGCGGGCGCAGGTTGGTGGTGCTGCGCCACTGCTCGGTCAACAATAACAGGATCAGCGCCAGCAACTTGGTCAGCGGCACCGCCACGCTGGCGATGAAGACGATCAGCGCGATGTCCCAGGAGCCCATGTCCCACAGTTCCACCACGCCGCCCAGGATGGTGTGGGCGCTGTCGCCCAGCACCGAACTGACTTTCATCACCGGCAGCACGTTGGCGGGAATATAGAACACCACGGCCGCCAGCAACAGGGCCCAGGTGCGATTCAGGTGATCAGGCTTGCGGTAATGGACCACGGCGTGGCAACGCACGCAGTGGTGTTCTTCCTCGGGATCGGCGTCGCGCGGCACGGCCTGCACCTGGCCACAGACATGACAGCCTGTCAGCACCACGTCGGGGCCGGCCTCGGGCACGTGCACCGGCACCACGCCCTCGCTTTCGGCGTAGCGCCACAGCACGTGCGGCGTCAGGCGGCCCAGCATGGTCAGGAAGATGGTGAGCACGCCAAAGGCGAACAGGCCGATGCCGGGCGAAACGGCCGCCATGCCGGCCAGCTTGACCACCGCCACCAGCACGCCGAGCAGGAACACCGGCACCATGCACCATGGCCGCAACAGGCCCAGCAATCGCATCGCGCCTCGGAACGCCGCCGGCTCGACGCCGCGCGACAGCGGGCCCAGCACCCACAACAACACCGCCAGCTGGACCAGCGGCAGCACGAAGCCCGCCAGCCCGGTCATGACGGCCACGGTGTAATGCCCCTGGCGCCAGGTGATGTCGATGGCATCGAGCAGCGAGGCCTGCTGCACCATGCCCTGCACCGACATCGAGGCGACCGGATAGGCATTGGCCACGCCGAAGATGATCAGCGCGGCGATGGCAAGCGCCAGCCAATTGGACAAAGTAAGCCCGCTGTAGCGCCACAGGGTGGCACCGCAGCGGGCGCAATTGGCGGTCTCGCCAGGTTCGAGCTGATGTCGGCGATAGATGCTTGCGCAGTGCTCGCACTCGATCAGCGGCTGGCTCTCCGCGGTCGTCATAGGCAGGGCCTGCTCCCCCTAAAAGAAGCCTCGCACAGGCCTGTAATCGGCTGCCAGGCTAGGCGTGATCGCCGCCGCGTGGCTCCGCCACGCAAGGTGAGCGCAACGACGCCTGGCAGCCGATTACAGGCCTGCCCGAAGGGTGAGTACCCAAATGAGCGCCTCTCAGCGTTGCGAATGCTCGCCGGGGGGCCGCCACGACTGCGCTTCGCGCCTTGATAGTCACTCATTTGGGTACTCATGCGAGGCTTCTTTTAGGGGGAGCAGGCCCTCATTCGACGAGTTCGACTTCCTGCTTGTCCGGGGCGGCCGACGGCGGCTTGCCGTGGTCGTCGAAGTCCAGCGTGACCTTGCCGGCCTCGTCCAGGTCCACCGTGACGGTGCCGCCATCGACCAGCTTGCCGAACAGCAGCTCGTCGGCCAGCGCGCGCCGGATGGTGTCCTGGATCAGGCGCTGCATCGGCCTGGCGCCCATCAGCGGGTCGAAGCCTTCCTTGGCCAGGTGCTCGCGCAGGGCCGTGGTGAACACGGCTTCGACGCGGCGCTCGTGCAACTGGTCTTCGAGCTGCATCAGGAACTTGTCGACCACGCGCAGGATGATCTCGCGATCCAGCGGCGCGAACGGGATGATCGCATCCAGCCGGTTGCGGAACTCGGGCGTGAACATGCGGCGGATTTCCGCCATTTCGTCGCCCACCACACGCGAATTGGCGAAGCCGATGGACGGACGGTTCAAGGTCTCGGCGCCCGCGTTGGTCGTCATGATGAGGATGACGTTGCGGAAGTCCGCCTTGCGGCCGTTGTTGTCCGTCAGCGTGCCATGGTCCATGACCTGCAGCAGGATGTTGAAGACGTCCGGGTGGGCCTTTTCGATTTCATCGAGCAGCAGCACGCAATGCGGCTGCTTGGTGATGGCCTCGGTCAGCAAGCCCCCCTGGTCGAAACCGACGTATCCCGGCGGCGCGCCGATCAGGCGCGACACCGCATGGCGTTCCATGTACTCGGACATGTCGAAGCGCAGCAGCTCCACGCCCAGCGTGAAGGCCAGCTGGCGCGCGACTTCGGTCTTGCCGACGCCGGTGGGGCCGGAGAACAGGAAGGCGCCGATCGGCTTTTCCGGCTTGCCCAGGCCCGAGCGCGCCATCTTGATGGCGGCGGACAAGGCCTCGATGGCGTTGTCCTGGCCGAACACGACGGTCTTGAGGTCGCGGTCGAGCGTGGCGAGCTTGCTGCGGTCGTCGTTGGAAACCGACTGCGGCGGAATGCGCGCGATCTTGGAAACGATGTTCTCGATGTCGACCTTGCCGATCACCTTCTTCTGGCGCGAACGCGGCAACAGGCGCTGCGCGGCGCCGGCCTCGTCGATCACGTCGATGGCCTTGTCGGGCAGGTGGCGGTCGTTGATGAAGCGCGCCGACAGCTCGGCGGCGGCCGACAGCGCCGCGGCCGAATAGCGCACGTTGTGGTGTTCCTCGAAGCGGCTCTTCAGGCCGCGCAGGATCTGCACGGTCTGCTCGACGCTGGGCTCGGCCACGTCGATCTTCTGGAAGCGGCGCGACAGCGCGTGGTCTTTCTCGAAGACACCGCGGTATTCGGTGTACGTGGTGGCGCCGATGCACTTGAGCTGACCCGAGGACAGGGCCGGCTTGAGCAGGTTGGACGCGTCCAGCGTGCCGCCCGACGCCGAGCCGGCGCCGATCAGCGTGTGGATTTCGTCGATGAACAGGATGGCGTCGGGATTGCCGCGGATCTGCTTGAGCACGCCCTTCAGGCGTTGCTCGAAATCGCCGCGGTACTTGGTGCCCGCCAGCAGCGCGCCCATGTCCAGCGCGAACACTTGCGCGGCCTGCAGGATCTCGGGAACCTCGCCGCGCGTGATGCGCCAGGCCAGGCCCTCGGCGATGGCGGTCTTGCCCACGCCGGCCTCGCCGACCAGCAGCGGGTTGTTCTTGCGGCGGCGGCACAACACCTGGATCACGCGCTCGACTTCGTGCTCGCGCCCGATCAGCGGGTCGATGCGCCCGGCCAACGCCGCGGCGTTCAGGTCGGTCGCATACTGGTCCAGCGGCGACTGGCGCGATTCGCCCTGTTCTTCACCATTGGTTTGCTGCTCTTTCTGCACGGCGGCGGACTCCACCTGTGGCTGTTTGGTAATGCCATGCGACAGGAAATTCACCACGTCCAGCCGCGTCACGCCCTGCTGTTGCAGGTAGTACACGGCGTGCGAATCCTTTTCGCCGAAAATGGCCACGAGCACGTTCGCGCCGGTGACCGGCTTCTTGCCGGTGCCGCCCGCGGACACGTGCATGATCGCGCGCTGGATGACGCGCTGGAAACCCAGCGTGGGCTGGGTGTCGACTTCCGCGCCGCTGGGGATCACCGGCGTGTTTTCCGAAACGAACTGACGCAGGTTGCGGCGCAGGTCATCCAGGTTGGCGGCGCAGGCGCGCAACACTTCGACGGCGGAAGCGTTATCGAGCAGCGCGAGCAACAGGTGCTCGACGGTAATAAATTCGTGCCGGGCCGAACGGGCCTCGACAAAAGCCATATGCAGGCTGACTTCAAGCTCTTGGGAAATCACGCTTCCTCCGTAACGCATCGAAGCGGGCAAATACACGATTCATATTCTATGCCGATCAGGGCGTAACGCCAGCGATTTCAAAAACCACGCTGTCATGACGGCCTTGCGCGTCCATGACGGTAAGCGTATACCGTCCGTCCCGCGTCAGCACCAGATTAAACGGACGACCCGACGCGGCATGACCCACCACGCGACCATCGAGCATCCACCAAACTTCGCCTTCGGCGCCCTGCACATCCACATCCACCGCCACCTGCGCGCTGCCAGGCACCGGCCGCAATACCGACCCGGTGGCCACGCCCCCCAGGCGCAACGGCCCTTGGGTGGCATCGGCATAGCCGGCGAACGACGGCGGCACCGTGTCATTCAAGGCCCAGGCCGCGCGCTGCTCGGGGCATTCGCCCGACGGCACGCTGCCCAGCCGGTAACCCAGCGGCCAGCAGGTCACGACCGGCTGCACCGTGGCGGGCCGCACGCGCACGTGCTGGGCGCCTTCCGGCAGGGCCGCCACGATATCCTGTAGTAGCGGCGCCGCCACATTCGCCCCGAAAAATCCGGGGTTGGGGGTGCCGTCCGGCCGGCCTACCCACACGCCGATCGTCCAGCTGTCGGTCACACCGACCGCCCAGGCATCCCGGAATCCGAAACTCGTCCCGGTTTTCCAGGCCAGTTGCCGCGCCGGGCTGCCCGACTGATAAAAGGGCCGGTCCGGGTGGCCGCCGCCTTCCAGGATGTCACGCACAATCCAGGCCGCGCCAGCACTCATCATACGGGACTCGACCCGGGGCTGCTCCGGCCGCAGGCGCGCGCGCCCGGAAATGCCGCCACGGGCCAGGGCCCGATAAGCGCCCACCAGTTCTTCCAATGTGGTGCCGCCCCCGCCCAAAATCAAGCTCAGATTCGGTTCGGCCCCGGCTGGCAAACGTAACCAGACCCCGCCCGTCAGCATAACCGACGCAAAGCGGGTCGGCCCGACGCGGTCCAGCAGGTCCACCGCCGGCACGTTGAGCGAGCGCTGCAGCGCCTGCGCCACGCTGACCGGCCCCGAGAACGACGCCTGGAAATTGCCCGGCGCGTAGCCGCCAAACGACAGCGGCGCATCGATCAGCAGGCTTTCCGAGTGGATCAGGCCGTCGTCCAGCGCCTGGGCGTACAGGAACGGCTTGAGCGTCGAGCCGGGCGAGCGCACGCCGCGCACCATATCCACGTGGGCGTAGCGGGAATCATCGGAAAAATCGGCGGAACCGGCGTAGGCCTTGACCTCCAGCGTGTCGTTGTCCATTACCAGCACCGCCATCGAAACCTTGGGCGGCAGGTTGTCGACGCGGTCCAGCAGCATGCGCTCGACCGCGGCCTGCATGTCGGCGTCCAGCGTCGAGGTCAGCAGCGGCGGACGGCTGCCGGGACGGCGCGAACCCGCCTGCGGCCGGCCGGCCTCCTGCAACAGGCGCTGCGCCGCCAGCGGCGCCAGCCAGCGGGCCCGCAGCGGCGGCGCCACCACCTGCTCGATCTTGGCGTCGGCGACCTCGGCCGGCGTCCAGCGGCCAAGCTCCACCATGCGGTCCAGGACCTTGTCGCGCGCCGCCTGCGCGGCCTGGGGATGGCGGTCCGGCCGCAGCCGCGACGGGGCCTGCGGCAAGGCGGTCAGCATGGCGGCCTCGGCCGGGCTGAGATCGCGCGCCGGCTTGCCCAGCCACAGGCGCGAGCCCATTTCCACGCCCTCGACAATGCCGCCCATGGGCGCGTGGGTCAGGTACAGCGACAGGATCTCGTCCTTGCTGTAGTGCATTTCCAATTGCACCGCGCGCCAGGCCTGGCGCAGCTTGGCGCTCATCGAGCGCGACGGTTTGCCGGCCAGTTGCGGGTCGATCAGGCGCGCCACCTGCATCGTCAGGGTCGAACCGCCCGAAACGATGCGGCGGTTGGTGGCCCATTGCCAGCCGGCGCGCGCCAGCGACACCGGGTTGACGCCGGGGTGCCAGTAGAACCAGCGGTCCTCGTAGGTCAGCAGCGTATCGAGGTAGTGCGGCGACACCTGGTCAGGCTTGACCGGGTAGCGCCAGATGCCGTCGCGGCTGGGATAGTTGCGCAGCGGCGTGCCGTCGGCGGCGACCACCACGGCCGCGCCGCCGGAGTCGATGGTCGGCAAGGGATAGAGGCGGTCGAGCACGAATAACAACGCGGCCAGCGCTGACAACACGCTGGCCACGAAGAGTCCGCGCCGCCGCCAGCGGCGGGCGCGCGAGGCGCCCGCCGGCGGGGTGGCGGCGGTGTTCAAGGACGCTGCTTGGCGCTGCGATCGCGGATCTCGACCGTGCTCCATTGCTCGCCTACGCCACGGATCTCGGGCCGGTACATGTCTTCGGCCACGGTCGACGGCACCGCGTAGCGGCCCGGCGTCACGACCCGCACCAGGTAGAACACGTCCACCTTGCCGCGACCCAGCGAAACCGCCGCAACATAACGATCATCGCGGAATTCGCGGTGCTTGATGTTGGGGTCGGCCATTGCGTCGGCCACGCGGCGCCCGCCGATGCTCCAGTCCTGCATTTCGGGGCTTTGCGACAGGTTCAGGTTCTCGACCTCGAAGCCGGCGGGCACGCGGTCCACCAGCAGGCCATCCGGGATGTTCTGGTTGGCGCTGGCCTGGACCCACACCACCAGCATGTCGCCGGTCTGCAGCGTGCCGCCATCCCACGGCTTGCCGTCCGGACGGTACCAGCCGCGCTTGAGCTGGATCACGTCGTTGCGCGGCGCGGGCACCGTGGTCGGGCTGCCCTGGATGTCGTACTCGATGAAGAGCGACTGGCTGCCGGTGTTGAGCAACTGCGTGCCGGCCAGCTCGGCCGCGCTCAGCGACACGGTGCGGTCGGACCTGCCGCCTTCCAGCTCCTTACGCACGCCGTTGACGGTCAGCGCGGCCTGCCACGGGGTCGACTTGTCGCCGCCGGCGGCGCGCGCGGCCAGCAGCAGGGCCATCTGTTCCTGCGTCGACAGGTACGAACGGTTGCCCATGCGCGCGGCCAGTTGCGTCATCAGGTTCTCGACGCGGTCATGGCGCAGCTCGTACTGGTTGGCCAGCGCGTACGCCAGCGCGTAGTCGCGCACGGCGCTGCCGTAGTCGCCGAGCCAGTCGTCGTAGTAGCTGTTGGCGCGGCGGGTGATGCCGTATTCGCGCGTCATGGCCAGGTCGAGCGCGCTCTTCATGCGCCCTTCGTCGCCCATCAGCTTGAACGCGGCGGCCAGCTGGATCAGGGGCAGCGGCGAACGCGCGCGGTCCTGGTAGTTGTCGAACAGCTGGCGAACCGTCGACAGCGGCGCCTTCTTGTCACGCGCCAGCGCCAGGGCGGCCGTGGCCAGGCCGGCGAAGCGGCGATGGTCTTCGCGCAGCACGCTCAGCCCGCTGCTGTCCAGGCGGCCCGACTCGAAGTCGCGCTTCAGGTTGGCCGACCAGGTGCCGAACGAACCGCTGCTCTGCTGCACCTGCTCCAGCAGCCACTGGCGCGAACGGTCCAGCGAGGCCTCGGGGATGGTGAAGCCCTTGTCGCGCGCATCCTGCAGGAAGCCCACGGCGTAGGCCGTCAGCCACACGTCGCGCGCCGAAGAACTGCTCCACAGATTGTAGGAGCCGACGGCGTTGCGCATGCCGGACAGGCGGCCGATGGCGCCAGCCACCTTGGCTTCGCGCTCGGCCTGGGTGCGCGGCTTGAGGCCGAACTGCTTGGCCGCTTCTTCGTCGATCAGCACCCACGGCAGGGTCGCGCTGATGGTCTGCTCGGTGCAACCATAGGGGTAGTTGAGCAGGCCTTCGACCACGCGGTTGACGTTGATCGGCGGACGGTTCGAGACCGTCATGCTGACCGTGGTGGAGTCCGGATAGTAGGACGCCACCCACGACGCCTGCGGCGTGTTCGACTCGCCCGGGTTCAGGCGCAGGCGGCGCACCTGGCGCTCGGCCGCGTAGGCCGGCTGCACCTGCAGCACTGATTCGCGCACGATGTGGATCGGCTTGGCGCCGCCCTGCCCGTCCACGGTCAGGCGCATCAGGCCCAGGCCATACGAGCCGGTGGTGCTGGCGGTGAAGCGCAGCGTGGTGCGTTGCTTGTCCTTGAGCGTCACGGTGCGGGTGCCGTCGACGATGCCGACCGGATCCAGCGCTTCCAGCTTGACCGTCACCTTCTGGTCGGAGCCGCTCAGGTTGGTCACGTCCAGCGCGATGGCGGCCTGGTCGCCCGGGGTGATGAAGCGCGGCGTGTTCAGCTCGGCCACGATCGGCGCCGCCACCACCATTTCGGCGTCGGTGCTGCCGTAGTTGTCGGCGGTGAACGCGACGGCCATCAGGCGCAGCGTGCCGTTGAAGTCGGGCAGGTCCAGCGGGATGTCGGCCTCGCCCTTGTCGTTGAGCTTGACCGGACCCGAGAACAGGTCGACCAGCTTGACCTTCTTGGGCAGGCTCTTGCTGTCGCCGCGCATGGCGGCGTCGCCGCCCCACTTCAGCTTGCCCTTGGTGCCGTCCATCTTCTCGATCAGCTTGCCGTACATGTCCAGCAGTTCGGGCGCGTAGCGGTGCTTGCCGAAGAAGAAGTCCAGCGGATCGGGCGTGCGGTACTGGTTGATGTTGAGGATGCCGACGTCGACCGCCGACAGCGTCACCATGGCCTGCTTGCCCTGCGCGCCATCGACCTTCACGCGGACCGTGGTCTTGGTCTCGGGTTCGGTCTTGGCGGCGGCGCTCAGCTTGACGTCGAGCTTGCGGTCGGCGCTGGCGATCGGCAGGAACGTCAGGCCCAGCGCGCGCGCCGGCGTCACGCGGTCGCCTTCGCTGCCGGGGCGGAACACCGCCGCGGCCACGTACAGGTCATGGCGCTTCCAGCTCTTGTCGATCGGGATTTCCACTTGCGTGCCGGTCGCCTTCACGGCCACCCAGGTCGACCACAGCATGCGGTCGCCTTCGACGGTGATCAGGGCCTGGCCGTCGTGCGGCGGCGTCAGGGTCAGCTTGACGCTGTCGCCCGGCTTGGCGGGCACGCCTTCCAGCTTCATCTGGACGCGATCGGGGCGGTTGCCCATGGCGTCGGCGTCCTGGGCGTCCCAGCCCGCGTAGAAGCGGTAGCGCAGGGTTTCGCCGGTCTCGGGATCGGCGATTTCCAGGCGGTAGCGGCCCCACTTGACCGGCACCGTGAACTGGCTGCGGTCCTTCAGCGCGATCTCGCGCGAGTCCAGCAGTTCCTCGGTTTCGGTGTAGCCGCTGTTCCAGCCGCGCTGGTCGTCGAAGCGCCAGTAGTACTGGCGTTCCTCGCGGTACAGGCGCATCTGGGCCTGCGCCAGCGGCGCGATCTTGCCCTGCGCGTCCACGCGCAGCACTTCGAAGGCGGCCGGGGCGCCTTCGCGCGCGACATCGCTGTCGAACTGCGGACGCACGGCAATCAGCTTGTCGGCGGGCCAGACGCTGCGCTCGATCGAGCGCACCACCGGGCGGCCGCCCGATTCCAGCAGGCTGGCCGAAACCCGCACTTTCATCGGCGAATGGGTGCCTTCGGTGCGCGGTTCGACCTCCAGTTGCGCGGCGCCGGTCGAATCCAGCGCCGCTTCCGGCAGTTCCTCGAAATGGCGGCGGGAATCATCGTCCACGTCGCCGAAAATGAAGCCGGGCCATTGCTGCGGCAACGCGTAGCGGTCGCGCTTGACCTGGAAGCTGGACAGCAGGCGGTTGCCGGCGGCCGGCGCGCCATACAGATAGTCGCCCTGCACGTCGACGGTCAGGGTGTCGTCCGGCGACAACACGTCCTGGTCGGAGGTCAGCGCCATCTTCATGCGTTCGGGCAGGAATTCCTCGACCTGGAACTTCCAAGAGGCATCCGGCGCGCGCGAAGCGGGATCAACGCGCAATTCCAGCATCCAGGCGCCGGTCTGGGCGTCCGGCGGCAGATCGATGGCGCGTTCGACGTAGCCCTGCAGGTCCTTGGCGGGCTGCCACAGATTGGTCGAGACCACGCGGCCGTCGGGGCGCTTGAGGGTCGCTGTCAGCGGCGACGGCGGCATCACGCGGCCGTCGAGGTCGCGCGGCAGCACCGACACGTGGAAGGTTTCACCGGGGCGATAGAGGTTGCGGCCGGCGTAGACGAACAGGTTGTTGGGGCGGGAAATGTGGCCGCCGGTATCGAATTCGGACAGGTCCAGCGCCGGTTCGGCCAGCGCCAGCACGGTCATTTCCTTGTCGCGCGAGGCGCGGATGACGCGGGCGTTGGTGAAGCTGCCGTCAAAGCGCACGTGGCCCTGGCCGTCGGCCTGGGCCTTGGCCAGCACCTTGCCGGCGCCGTCCACCAGTTCGAACAGCGCGCCGGAGATCGCCTGGCCGCTCTTGAGCGACACCGAGTAGGCCTCGATGCGATCGCTGTAGCGGCGCGCGTGCAGGCCGATGTCGCTGACATAAAAATAGGTGACCTGGTACTCATAGCGGAAACGGCCGGGCTGGCTCATCACCGCGACGTAGATGCCGGGTTCCTGCAATTCCTTGATGCCTTCGACCGGCAGGAAGGTGACGTGGCGGCGGTTCGGCTTGTCGTCCGTCAGGAAGCGGCCCTGGTAGACGCTGGTGGTCAGCGTGTTCAGGCGGTCCAGGTCCCAGTTGCTGACCGAGCCCTTCAGGCTGCGGTTGCCGGCATAGCGCCAATCGTCTTCGTCGTAGCCGCCGGATTCCTCTTCATCCGACGAGGCCGTGCTGCGGCCGATGCCCAGCACCGACTCGAACAGTTCCGGCACGCGCTCGGGCGCGACGCGCAGGAATTGCACGTCGACTTCGGGCATGTTGACGGTCGCCACCGGCAGGCCGCCGTTCTGGCCGGCCGGCAGCACCACGCCGCGGCTGGCGAAATAGAACGAAGGCGGCATGGCGTCGGTCACCACGTCGCAGTGCGAGCCCGTGGCCAGCGCAACCTTGTCGCCCTGGCCCGGCAGGCCCGCGCGCACCGAAACCGAATACGAGCGTTGCGGCTGGACGTAGGGGAAATACACCATGCGCGGATTGGAGCCGACCACCCAGTTGCCCTGGACGATCTTGCCCTTGGGCGCGGCGTCGCCCGGCTGGACGGAGCTCGGCTGCTGGCCGTTGGCGCTGCGCTCGGTGTCCTGGTCGGGTTTGCCCGAGGCGGCGCCCGTGTCGGTGACCTGCAGGAACTTGCTCAGGTCGGCCTTGGCCTCGACCGACTGCGTGAAGGTGACCGCCAGCGCCAGCGAATCGTTGTACTGGCGCGGCTGGCAATTGAGCACCGCGAAGGCGTCGGCAGTGCCAACCGTGGCCGTGGCCGGCAGGGCCTCGGGCTTGGCGGCGCCGCCCGTCGCGGCGGGCGCGGCCGTGGTCGCCGCCGGCGTAGCCGTCTGCGGCGTTGCGGGCGCGGACGGTTGGCCGCCCTTGCCCATCCACCATCCCACGCCGATGGCGCCGGCCACCACGATCGCGCCGGCTACCGCCAGCCAGGTCTTGCTGTTCTTTCCACTCACGGCAAACCTCCCCGCCTACTCGAATGCAATGCTCCTTTGCGGCGGAGCTGCCGACCTGATAATGCCGCGCGCTTCTCGGTGCGCGGTTCCTGCTTTTGCAACCCTGTACAGCAGAACGCCGCCAGTCGTGGCGGCGCTGTTCCTGCGAGTTCAGACCGGTTCCATCACGCACTGCAAGGGATGCTGGCGGGCCCGCGCATACTGCGCCACCTGGGCGATCCGGGTGGCGGCGAGGTCGCGCGGATAGACGCCGCAAACGCCGCGGCCTTCGTGATGCACCTGCAACATGATGCGCGTGGCCTCTTCATGATTCTTATTGAAGAACTTCTGCAGCACCTTCACGACGAACTCCATCGGGGTGTAGTCGTCATTGAGCAACAGGACCTGGTACATCGGAGGCGGCGCGGCGCGGGCCGGTGCCTTTTCGACGGCCAAATCGTGCTGGGTATCCAAGGTAGAACTCATAGGGCGGCTATTCTATTTAATCAGGGGACGGCTTGCATGTAACTTACGCAAAATTACACGTAGAAATGCGTAGTTTCCATACTTGACTCCGCAAAGAAAAGCGGCGCATTATCCACGCATTCTGGGGTTTTCAACTCATCGAAAATCTGCCAGGAAGCCGGAGGGGGGACAGGGGTCTAGGCCGCGATGCCCTTCTGTCAACATACGATTCAATGAGGCAGTCCGCATGTCTGATACGACCGCAACCGCCGTCCAAGGGGACAATCCCAAATCGACGGGTACCGTCAAATGGTTCAACGATGCAAAGGGGTTCGGCTTCATTACGCCCGACGACGGCGGTGAAGATCTGTTCGCCCACTTCTCGTCCATCCAGATGAATGGTTTTAAAACCCTGAAAGAAGGCCAGAAAGTGGCTTTCGAGATAATCCAGGGGCCCAAAGGCAAACAGGCGCTCAATATCACCGCTGCCTGAGTTACCCTTTACAGCGCAACGGTAAGGTTGCGCCATTATCAGGCGGGGCTTTCGGGCCCCGCCTTGTTATTTTCTTATTACTGCGTCGGGTTATGCTGAAGAATGCTGCTTTGTTTCATGTCGGTCGTACGTTGTTCAAGACGGCGTTCATTAAAGCGGCATCGCGCAGGACGGCAACGGCACTGCTGAGCGCCGCCGCGCTGGCCCTGCCGCTGGCGGCCGGCGCGCAGGTCCCGTCGGGTCCGCAGGCGCCGCTGCCCACCACGCAACTGGCGGCCGGTATCCATATTATCCGCGCAGAAGTCGCCAACACGGAAGCCACCCGCCGCGATGGCCTCATGTTCCGCAAGGAACTGCCCGGCAACGACGGCATGCTGTTCGTGTTCGAACAGCCCGACGTGCAGTGCTTCTGGATGCGCAATACCCTGCTGCCCCTGTCGATCGCTTTTATCGCCGACGACGGCACGATCGTCAACATCGAAGACATGGCCCCGCAGACCGACGACGCCCATTGTTCCAAGAAACCGGTGCGCTACGCGCTGGAAATGGCGCAGGGCTGGTACGAGGCGCACGGCATCAAGTCTGGCCGCAAGATCGACGGCCTGCCCTGAGACGGCCGCCGCGAGACATGCAAAAAAGGGAGCCCGCGGGCTCCCTTTTTTGCATGTCCGCCCGGCGCGCCGGGCGGCTTGCGCCGGCGGACGCGGCCCGGGCGGAGGCCGCCGCAAAATCAGACGCGTTCGATGATCAGGGCAATGCCCTGGCCCACGCCGATGCACATGGTGCAAAGCGCATAGCGGCCGCCGGTGCGATGCAACTGGTTGATCGCGGTGGTGGCCAGGCGCGCGCCGCTGGCGCCCAGCGGATGGCCCAGGGCGATGGCGCCGCCATTGGGATTGACGCGCGGATCGTTGTCGGCGATGCCCAGCTGGCGCAGCACGGCCAGGCCCTGGGCGGCGAACGCCTCGTTCAGTTCGATCACGTCCATCTGGTCCAGCGTCAGGCCGGTCTGGGCCAGCACCTTGCGGGTGGCAGGCGCCGGACCGATGCCCATGATGCGCGGCGCGACGCCGGCGGTGGCCATGCCGACGACGCGGGCGCGCGGGGTCAGGCCGTGGCGGGCAGCGCCCTTTTCGTCGGCCAGCAGCAGCGCGGCGGCGCCGTCGTTGACACCCGAGGCGTTGCCGGCCGTGACCGTGCCGCCCTCGCGCACCACACCCTTGAGCTTGGCCAGCGCCTCGATGCTGGTCTCGCGCGGGTGTTCATCCTTGGCGACGATGATCGGATCGCCCTTCTTCTGGGCGATCGAGACCGGCACGATTTCGGCGTCGAAGAAGCCTTCCTGCTGGGCGCGGGCCGTCTTCTGCTGGCTGGCCAGCGCGAACAGGTCCTGGTCTTCGCGGTTGATCTTGAAATCGTCGGCGACGTTCTCGGCGGTTTCCGGCATGGAATCGACGCCGTACTGGGCCTTCATCAGCTTGTTGATGAAGCGCCAGCCGATGGTGGTGTCGTAGATGGCGGCGTTGCGCGAGAAGGCGCTGTCGGCCTTGCCCATGACGAACGGCGCGCGGCTCATGCTTTCGACGCCGCCAGCCAGCATCAGGCCGGCTTCGCCGGCGCGGATGGCGCGCGCGGCGCTGCCGATGGCGTCCAGGCCCGAACCGCACAGGCGGTTGACGGTGGCGCCGGGCACTTCGACCGGCAGGCCGGCCAGCAGCGTGGCCATGCGAGCGACGTTGCGGTTGTCTTCGCCGGCCTGGTTGGCGCAGCCCATGATGGCATCGTCGAGCTCTTCCCAGCGCACGCCGGGGTTGCGCGCCACCAGCGCCTTGATGGCGACGGCCGCGAGGTCGTCGGGGCGCACGGAAGCCAGCGCGCCGCCATAGCGGCCGAAGGGGGTGCGGATCGCGTCACAGATAAAGGCATGCACGGTCATGGGATGCTCGGATTGAAGTGGAAAAATGGAATGCGGTCGATCTTAACGCAGCGGTTTTCGCGCCAAGTTGGTGCATTCCCCGGATGTCCGCTGCACGGACGGTGTCCAGCAGCTGTTCACTCACCGTACGGCTGATGTGCCCGTGCGCGCCGCGCGCCCCGCCTCGACGATGGCCTGGCGCCGAAAGCGCCCGGCGGCCAGGTGATAGAACGGCTGCGGGCAGAACTGGCGCGACACGCCCGAGGCCAGCAGCGAGCCGACCAGCAGCCAGAACAGCATCGGCTGGCTGCCGGTCATCTCCATGACCACCACGCTCGCCGTGAGCGGCGCCTGGGTGGCGGCGGCCAGGAATGCGGCCATCGACACCAGCACCAGCACGCGCTGGTCCACGCCCTCGCCCGCCAGCTCCCAGATGTGATGGCCAATGCCCGCGCCGGTGGTGAGCGCGGGGGTGAAGATGCCGCCCGGAATGCCGGCCCAATACGACGCCACGGTGGCGGCCAGCTTGGCCAGGCCAAAGCCGGCGGGCAGCGCGTGCTGGGTTTCGCCCGACAGCAGGTCGGCCGCCGCGCCGTAGCCGGTGCCGTAGACGCTGCCGGCCGTGGCCAGGCCGATCAGCGCCAGGGCCAGGCCCATGGCGAAGGCGGTCCAGATGGGGTGCGCGCGGATCCAGGCGCGCCACGACGCGGGCGCCATCGCCGCCGGCCCCTTGCCCAGCAGGCGCGCGAAGATGCCGCCCAGCGCGCCGTTGAGCGCGGCGCAGATCAGTACCCACCACAGCATGCCGTGGGCCAGCGGCGCGCCGGCAAAGGTGCCGAAATAGGGGTTGTTGCCTTGCACGGCGACCACCAGGAAGCCGGCGGCCAGCACGCCGATCAGCACCAGCCGCTGCCAGCGCAGCACGGTGCCGCGCCCCAATTCCTCGATGGCGAAGATGACGCCGGCCAGCGGCGCATTGAATGCCGCGGCCAGCCCCCCGGCCGCGCCTGCCGCCAGCAATTCGTTGGCATGGAAGCCGCGCAGCTGCAGGCCGCGGCGTTTCCAGAAGTCGCCCCAGGCCAGCATCACGGCCGCGCCGACCTGCACCGACGGCCCTTCGCGTCCGATCGAGGCGCCGGCCAGCATGCCGCAAAAAGCCAGCGGGATCTTCCACAACACCTGCGCCAGCGACACCAGGCTGCGCTGGCTTGGCCCGGGCGGCAGCGACAAGGCGCCGATGACCTGCGGAATGCCGCTGCCCGCGGCATTGGGCGCGAACCGCAGCGTGGCCCAGCGCAGGGCGGCCAGCGCGCAAGGCAGCACCAGCAAGGCCAGCCAGCCGGCGCGGCCGACCCATTCGCGATTCCACTCCAACGCCAGGTCGGCCAGATAGGCAAAGCCCAGCGACACCAGCGCCACCAATGCCGCGCCGCCGAGCAACAGGGCCATCGGCAGGCTCTTGCGCGACAGACGGTTGGTTTGGCGCAGCTTGCGGCGCAGGAGATGGCGCGAGCCGGTGGCGACGCGGCGCAAAGGTGTGGGCAGGGACATGAGCGAAGCCAGGCGGCAGGACAAGGCTGAACCGGAAGTGGCTACACCTTACCATCGCCGCCTGACGGCCAGCCCACAAACCGCGGCATCCGCGCTTCAGAACGACGACCAGTCGTCCTCGTCCGGGCTGTGCTTGAGCGCCGGGCGCGCCACCACCGGTTCTTGGCGCGGCGCCACCGGCGCCGGATGCGGCGTGGCGCGACCGGCCTGGATCAGGCGGGCCTGCGGCTCCGCGCCCATCGTCACCACGCCGGCATCGATCTTGAAGCGGCGCACCTGTTGCGACAGCCGGCCCGCCTGATCCTGCATGCTGCCGGCCGCGGCGGCGGCCTGCTCCACCAGCGCGGCATTCTGCTGGGTCACGGTGTCCATTTGCGCCACGGCCTGGTTGACCTGGCCGATGCCGGTCGATTGCTCGGCCGAGGCGCTGGCGATTTCGTGCACCAGGATCGCCGCCTGGCGCACGCTATCGACCACCTCGCGCATGGTGCTGCCGGCTTCGTCGGCCTGGCGCGTGCCGCCTTCGACGCGATGGACGGATTCGTCGATCAGGGCCTTGATTTCCTTGGCGGCCACGGCGGAACGCTGTGCCAGGGTGCGGACTTCGCCCGCCACCACGGCGAAACCGCGGCCCTGCTCGCCGGCGCGCGCGGCCTCGACCGCGGCATTGAGCGCCAGGATGTTGGTCTGGAACGCGATGCCGTCGATCACGCTGGTGATATCGGCGATGCGGCGCGAGCTTTCGGAGATGGCGCTCATGGTCTGCACCACCACGTCGACCACCTCGCCGCCACGGATCGCCACCTCGGAGGCCTGGGTGACCAGCTTCTCGGCTTCGCCGGCATTGCTGGCGTTCTGCTGCACGGTGCTGGTGAGCTGTTCCATGGAGGCCGCGGTCTGTTCCAGCGACGCGGCCTGTTCCTCGGTGCGCTGCGACAGGTCGGCGTTGCCCTGCGCGATCTGCGACGAGGCCGAGGCGATGCTTTCGCAGCCGTCGCGCACGTCGCGCACGATGCGCGACAGGCTCTCGTTCATGGCCTTGAGCGCGGCCATCAGGTCGCCGGTCTCGTCGCGCGAAGTGACCTGGATGTTGCCGCTCAGGTCACCATTGGCGACACGACGCGCGGCGTCCACCGCCAGCCCCAGGGGCCGCGTGATGCCGCGCGTCACCAGCCAGCCGAGCAGCAGGCCGAGGGCCACGCCGGCCAGCGACAGCAGGATCATGATGAGACGGGTGCTGCGATACAGATCGGTGACTTCGTGCACCGCCTGATCGGCGGCTTCTTCCTTGGCCTGCGCCAACTCGCTCATCAGGCTCTCGGCCTTGCCCGACGACGCCGCCGCGCGCTTGGTGATGCTGGCAATGGCGGGATCGACCTGCGCCAGGGGCAGCGATTGCGCGTTGTCGAAGAATTCGATGGCCTCGCGCTTCCAGAGCTCCTCGGCTTCGGTGAATTGCGCCAGCAGGCGTTTGCCGCTTTCGCGGATGAAGTTCTGCGCGGCCTTGGCGCGCAGGCGCTCCAGGTTTTCGACATCGCGGTCGAATTCGGCGCGCAGCGCCTGGCGTTCCTCCTGGGACGTGGCCGCCAGGAAACTCTTGCGCGCCCGGCCAGCCGCGATCAGGCTGATGTTGGCTTCCTTGATGTCGGACAGTCCGCGAAATTCGATCTGGGCGATCTGATCATTCATGTCGTTGATGCGGGCCAGCCCCCACACCCCGAACGCGCCGATGATGCCGCCCAGCAAGGCCACCAGCAGGAACGCGCCCGACAGGCGCACGCCGATGCGCGCGCCGATATGCAATCTCGAAAAAAACCGCAACATGCTTGCCTTCCCGTCAGACACCACGGTACCGGGCGGCCATGCCGCGGTCCTTGGCCCCATGGCTCAGCCGCAGACTGCCATCAACAATAGCGGCTGCCTTTCCCCGGGTTAGGCCGGAGGAACGGGAGATTCATTCTCATTTTCGACAAAATGGATTCGACAATATACAAAATTTGACCATGTAATACAGAATTACGGCGGCATTTCCACGGCACGGAAAACAAAAAGGCCCCTCGCGATGCGAGGGGCCTCGGCCTTGGCGATGCGCGACGGGCGCGCAGCGGAATCAGGCGAAATTCTTGGCCGCGAAGTCCCAGTTCACCAGGGCCCAGAAGTTTTCCAGGTACTTGGGACGGGCATTGCGGTAGTCGATGTAGTACGCGTGTTCCCAGACATCACAGGTCAGCAGCGGCTTGTCGGCCGTGGTCAGCGGGGTGGCGGCGTTGCTGGTGTTGACGATGTCGACCGAGCCGTCGGCCTTCTTGACCAGCCAGGTCCAGCCCGAACCGAAGTTGCCGGCGGCCGACTTGTTGAAGGCTTCCTTGAAGGCGTCGAAGCTGCCCCACTTGGCGTTGATGGCGTCGGCCAGCTTGCCGGTCGGCGCGCCGCCGGCCTTGGGAGCCAGGCTGTTCCAGTAGAAGGTGTGGTTCCAGATCTGCGCGGCGTTGTTGAAGATGCCACCCGAGGACTTCTTGACGATGTCTTCCAGCGACAGGTTCTCGAACTCGGTGCCCGGGATCAGGTTGTTCAGGTTCGTGACGTAGGTCTGGTGGTGCTTGCCGTAGTGGAACTCCAGCGTCTCTTTCGAGATGTGCGGAGCCAGCGCGTCCAGTTCGTAAGGCAGGGGGGGAAGAGTATGTGCCATGTGTCGGTTCCTTCTGTTGAGTGCACGATCAAGCCGTTCAATTGTATCGGCAACTCTACGAGGATACCGCGTTAACCCCGCGGCGACGCGGGGTTAACAGGTATGTGTTTATGACCGCGCGCGTAAACGCTACTCTTTCTCATAGCGCAGCTCGCGCCCGCCCTGCGCGGCCACCAGCGCGCCATCGGCGCGCAATGCCAATGTCATATGCAACGGCGTGCGACTGGCGGATTCTGGCAATTCCAGATCGATGCGCAAGGCACGCGCCGTGATATCGGACTTGCTCACATCCACGCTGTGCCAACGCGCGCCGGAGGGCAAGGGCACGAACACGGCCAGGGCCTTCAGGTCACCCGGCGCGATCGGCGCGCTGACGCCATCGGCCCCTTCCGACTGCTTGGGCGTGCCGGCGTAATCGGCGCTGGCCGAGGACATGGCCACGTCGACCTTCACGGGCCGCCCCTGGTAGTACACGCGCACCGTCAATTGGTCGCCATCGGCCGCGCGCGCATCCGCGCCGACCTTGCCGATCGCCGAAAACGGCTGGATCGGCGGCGTGTCCAGGATCACCTGCTTGCCATCGCTGCGCCAGGTGCCGCTGGCCTGGATGTCCGTGGCGCCGTAGCTCATCAGGTAATCGAAGCTGCCGTCGGCCGACAGCAGCAGCTCGCTGCCCACTTCACGCACGCCGCGCAGATAGTAATGGCCGGGGATACGGGCGGCCGACTTGGCCGTCGCCTTGCCAGCAGCCCGCGCGCGCGGGCAGGCCTGTTCAAGCACGACGCCGGCCGCCTGCAACACCGCCGCGAAGTCCGGCGCCGCCTGGCATGCCAGCGTCTGGTTGAAGGACTGCCCCGACGGCGCGGCCGCGCCGTCGAAGCGCGCCTGGTGCCGCGCCAGCAACGCCAGCATCCGTGGCTGGCCGCTGGCCAGCGCCAACCAGGCGGGGCTGCGCCCCTGCGCATCGGCCGCGTCCGCGCTGGCGCCCGCGGCCAGCAGGGCTTCGGCCAGGTCGGCGCGGCCCAGCTCGATGGCCGCGCCCAGCGGCGTGACGCCGCGCTCGCCTTGCGGCGCGTCCAGGTCCGCGCCCATTTCCTTCACGCGCCGCAATACGTCGACCACGGTGTCGCGTCGCGCGACCGCCAGTTGCCGGTCGCGCAGCAACGCCGACAGCAGGCGTTGCGGCAGCCCCCCTTCCTGGCGCGCGCAATCATCGCGCGCGCCGCGATAGCCGGCCGCCTGCAGTTGCGCGAAATAGCCCGGCCGGTCCAGCAGGACATATTCGCCGCCCGACGGCAGGCACGCGGCCTCGGCGGATTGCCCGCTGCCTTGCGCCACGCGCGCGACCCGCGCCATGTCGCCGGAGAGCAGCGCCGCATTCAGCAAGGCGTGAGGCGCGGGCGCGCGAGGCAGGCGCGGATCGTCCATCCTGGCGCCGGCGCGCAGCAGGCGCTCGAGCATCGCATCGTCGCCACCGGCAATGGCCCAGTACAAGGCGCTGCGACCGTCCGGCGCGAGGCCCAGCGGGTCGGCGCCCCTGGCCAGCAGCAGGTCGACCATCGCGGCCTGGCCCGAAGTCACCGCCGCCAGCAGCGGCGGCATTCCCTTGCCGTCGAACGCATCGTTCGACGTGGCGGCGGCGGGCGCCGGATTGACGGGCACGCCGGCCTCGATCAGGTACGTGGCCATTGCCGCATCGCGATTCTCCAGCGCCTGGCGTATGGCGTCCGCATCGAGCGTTTTCAGGTCCAGCCCGGCATCGGCCAGCAGCCGCAACATGGCAGCGCCCTGCCTGCCGGGCTGGCGCAGGGCCAGCGCCAGCGGCGAATGCGCGGAGTCGGCCAGCAGAGCCTGCAAGGCCTCGCGCGGCGTGGCCGCGAGCAGTTCGCGCAGCAGCGCCGCGTTGTCCGCCTCGATGGCGCGCTCGATGGCCGATTTGCGCTCATACCCTTGCCGCCACGCGGCCGGATTCGCGCCCCCGGCCAGCAGCGCGCGCGCCGCATCGGTCTGGCCCGCGCGCACGGCGTCCGCCAGCGGCGTGTCGCCATGCGCGTCGCCGGCGTCGCCGTCGACCGGGGCGCCCAATGCCAGCAGGCGTTGCAGCGTCGCCGTGTCGCCCTTGGCCGCGGCCAGGTTCATGATGGGCTGTTCCTCGGCCTGCATCCTGACGAAGACGGCGGGATCGGTGCCGTTGCGCGGGCCGCGCTGGCTGAACGGCATGCCCGAGCGCAACAGCGGCGCGGCGATGTCGCCATGGCCCGCCACGACCGCGGCCTGCGCGGCGTCCAGCCAAAGATCCAGGTCGCCGGTGGCGCCGTAGGCTTTGTCCGGCGTGGTGCGCGGGCCCATTTCGGCCAGCGCCGCGGTCGCGCCGGCGTTGCCTGTGTAGGCCGCCAGCGCCAACGGGCTGGCGCCATCGTCGTAGGCCGGCCGGGTGCCGGTGGCGGCCAGAGCCCGCACCACCTCGGCGCCCTCGGTCAGTTCGACCAGCGGTCCCCACGCGAGATAATCCGCGGCCTTGCGCGGCTGGCCGTCCGCGTCCTTGAACGCGCGCCGCGTGGCGTCATCGGCATGTTCGTCGATGTAGGCAAACGGCCGCGCCGCGCCGGCCTTGAGCAGCGCCAGCACCATGCGGGTGGTTTCCTGGCGATCGGGCAGCCTGGGCAGGTAGGTCATGCGCACCGCGAATTCGAAGTCGCGGTTGAGCAGGAATTCCAGCGGGGTCTTGTTCTCGTCGCCACGCTGGTCGGGCCGCGCGCCGGCGGCCAGCAGCATGTCCATCATCTCGGGCGAGCCATACAGCAGCGCCAGTTGCAGCGACGGGCGGCGCGATTCGTAGGTGATGTCGTCGAGCGCCGGCCTGGTGGCCAGCAGGGCCTGGAGCATGCGCGTGCGCGCTGGCAGCGCGTCGCGATAGGCCTGGCGCAAGCGCGCGGCCTCTTGCGCCGGCATGTCCCAATACACGTGTTTGCCGCGCTTGCCCGCTGGGGTCAACAGCGCGTGCAGGAGCGGCACGCCGTCAAGGGCATAGTCGCCCGGCCGCTCCACCTTGCCCAACGCGGCGCTGAACGCGGCTTCGTCGCCGGCGGCCACCGCGCTGAACAGGGCGCGGGTGTCGGACGTTTCGGCCGCGCGGTAGTCGCGATAGGGCGAGGTGCAATCGCAATCGGCCTTGGATGCCGGCCCGGTGACGGGCGCGGCGGGCGGCGGTGGCGGATCCAGCGGGATATCGGGCGCCGAGACGGCCGCGGCGCGCGTGGCGGCCTTTGCCGTCCTGGTCGGGGCGCCGTCGGCTTGCGCCGGTTGCGCCGTCACGATGGAGGTGGCGAGCAGAGCCGCCCACAGGGCCGCTCGCCGGGCAACGGGGCGCGCCGCGCGCGCCGACTTGCGTGTGTTCAACCGCATTGTTCCACCTCGCCGGCCGGCCATTGCGCGGGCCGAGTTGACCTTGCACCGCCCTGCCGCGCCGGCGTCAGGGCTCCCGCGTTTCGCGGACCTCTTTGACCTCGACGCGGGCGCCGCCCTGCGCGAAGCTCAGGTCCAGGCCCTGCCCCGCCGCCAGGCCGGCCGCATCGCGCACGATGCGGCCGTCGGCGTCGCGGGCGATGGCATAGCCGCGCGCCAGCGTATTGCCGGGATCGAGCGCGCGCAGTTGCGCGCCGGCCGCGGCCAGCTGGTCACGCCGACGCGCCAGCAGGCGCGCGTGCGCCTGGCCCAATTGACGCGTCACTGCGGCCAGCCGTTCGGCGCCGCGCCGGACGTCGGGCACGCGGTGTGCCAGGCGCTGCGCCAGCAGATTGACGCGGGCGCCGCGGCGGGCCTGCGGACCGGCCCAGGCCGAGGCCAGGCGGTAGCTCAGGCTGTTCAGGCGTTCGCGCTGGTGCTCCAGGCGCTGGGCCGGCGACACCAGTTGCGCGGCGGCGCGGTCCAGCCGCTGCGCCGCCCGCTCCAGTCGACGCTGTTGGCCGCGCGCCAGGGTCTCGGCCGCATACATGACGCGACCGAGCAGTTCCGAACGCGGCACGCAGGCCAGCTCGGCGGCCGCGGTCGGGGTCGGCGCGCGCACGTCGGCGACGAAGTCGGCGATGGTGAAGTCGGTTTCATGGCCGACGCCGCTGATGGTGGTGATGGCGCTGGCGTCGATCTCGCGCGCCAGGGCCTCGTCATTGAAGCTCCAGAGATCCTCGATGCTGCCGCCGCCGCGCACCAGCAACAGCGTGTCGACCTCGCAACGGGCGTTCGCCAGGCGGATCTGCGCCGCCAGCCGGCCGGCGGCGTCGGCGCCCTGCACCGGCGCCGGATAGATGATGACGGGCACCTGCGGCGCGCGCCGGGCCAACGCCGACAGCACGTCGCGCAGCGCGGCGGCGTGCAGCGAGGTGACCACGCCGATGGCGCGTGGCAGCGGCACCGGTTCGCGCTTGCGGGCGGGATCGAACAGGCCTTCCGCGTTGAGCTGCTCCTTCAGGCGCAGGAAGGCCTCGTAGAGGTTGCCGATACCGGCGCGGCGCATGGCGTCGACCTGCAGTTGGTAGTCGCCGCGCGGCTCGTACAGCGACACCCTGACCCTGATTTCAACCTGGTCCCCGGCACGCGGCACGAAACCCACCGCGCTGGCGCGCCCCCGGAACATGACGGCCCGCACCGCGGCGCGGCTGTCCTTGAGCGTGAAGTACCAATGCCCGGAAGCCGCCTGCGTGAAGTTCGAAATCTCGCCGCGCACCCACAGCGCCGGGATGCTGCGCTCCAACAACTGCCCCACTGCTTGGTTCAGCTGGGCAACTGTCAGGATATCCCGCGTGAATACGTTGTTTGTGACTGCAAGTTCAATTGTCATAAGGCTTTCCGATGCGTACCTGTCCACAGGGCATACGTAGCGGGCCGCAATGATACCGCGTCCGGGCATTTTTGCCGCGGCTGGCCCGAAAGCCAGCAAATTCGACCTAAGGATATGATTTTTATGGAATTTTTACCCAACACCGGCTGCTCGAAATAAGCGCAAACAAGCGCAAGCCCTGTGCCCGCAAGCGTTCCGGCGAAGTTTTGCACAGAATTATCCACAAATTCTGTGGATAGCTTGGCGGCCGGCCGCCCTTGCCACATCCCCGTCGCGCCGTTACAGTTTCGGCTTGATCAGATGCCGACGCGCGGCCCCCTTCGCGCCCTTCGGCCCTCCCCTGGAGTTAACCGTTTTGCTTTCCATCTTGCGCGAGGCCGGCTGGCCGATCTGGCCCCTGCTGGCGACTTCCGTGCTGGGCCTGGCGCTGATCTTCGAGCGCTTCCTGTCCCTGCGCCGCAGCCAGGTCATGCCACGCGGCCTGAACGAGCAGGTGGCCGAGATGCTGCGCAACCGCCAGGACAGCCCCGACGCGCTGAACCGCCTGGAACGCAATTCCCCGCTGGGCCGCGTGCTGGCCGAGGTCATGCGCCACCGCCACCTGCCGCGCGAGGAACTGCGCAGCGTGGTCGAGGACACCGGCCGCGCCGTCGCCCATGACCTGAGCCGCTACATCCCGGCCATCGGCACCATCGCCGTGGTGGCGCCGCTGATGGGCCTGTTCGGCACCGTGGTCGGCATGATCGAGATCTTCGGCTCGTACACGCCGGAAGGCGGCGATCCGGCGCAGCTGGCGCGCGGCATCTCCATCGCGTTGTACAACACCGGCTTCGGCATCCTCATCGCCATTCCCGCCATGATCGCCCACCGCTACCTGCGCGGCCGGGTCGAGGGTTACCTGAACACCATGGAAATCGCCGCGGCGCGCCTGGCGCGCGCCGTCTCGCCCGCCTCGCGCGAGGACCGCCCATGAATTTCCGTGGCGTCCGGGGCGACCGCGACGAGCTGGACATCAACCTGATCCCGCTCATCGACGTCCTGCTGGTCATTCTGATCTTCCTGGCGGCCACCACCTCGTTCGCCCGCTACACCCAGTTGAAGGTCACGCTGCCGCAGGCGTCGGCCGAGCAGGAAACCCCGCCGGCCCTGGAAGTGGCCATCAGCCAGGACGGGCGCTACGCCCTCAACGGCACCCTGATCGACGTGTCCACGCCGCCCGAGATCGCCGACCTGCTGCGCCAGGCCGCCGCCGGCAAGACCGAACCGCTGGTGATCATCAACGCCGATGCCCAGGCCACGCACCAGTCCGTGATCAACGTGATGGAAGCAGCCCGCCTGGCCGGCATCGGCCGCGTCAACTTCGCTGCCCAGACCGCCCGGTGAGCGCGCCGTCCCCCAAGGCCTCGCTGCTTGCGCGCCAATGGCAGCACGGCGGCTGGCTCTCCACCCTGCTGCGGCCGCTGGCCGCGCTGACCGCCCGCGTCGTGGCGCGCAAGCGCGCCGATTATCGCGACGGCCGCAAGCCGGCCTACCGCGCGCCCGTGCCGGTCGTGGTGATCGGCAACATCTACGTCGGCGGCACCGGCAAGACCCCGATGGTCATCGCCACCGTGGAGGGCCTGCGCGCCCGCGGCTACACGCCGGGCGTGGTCAGCCGCGGCTACGGCGTGAAGCTGGGGCCCCAGGCGCGGGTCGGCCAGGGCGAGCTGGACGCCGCCCGGTTCGGCGATGAACCCGCGCTGATCGCGCGCGTCACCGGCGCGCCCATCTCGGTGCACCCGCGCCGCGCGCTGGCGGCCCAGGCGCTGCTGCAGACGCATCCGCGGGTGGACGTGATCGTCTCCGACGATGGCCTGCAGCACCTGGCGTTGGCGCGGGACGTGGAAATCGTGGTGCAGGACCGGCGCGGCGTCGGCAATGGCCGGCTGCTGCCCGCCGGCCCCCTGCGCGAACCGGCCAGCCGGCTGCGCGAAGTGGACGCGGTGATCACCAATATCGGCGTGCCCGACGGCCGCGCGGCGGCGCCGACCGGCGCGGGGCCGCGCCAGGCCGACATGTGGCTGGAACCTGGAGAGGCGCGCCAGATCGAGGGCGGCTCGCGCCGGCCGCTGGCCACCTTCGCCGGCCAGCCGGACGTGGCAGCGGCCGCCGGCATCGGCAATCCCGAACGTTTCTTCACCACCCTGCGCTCGCAGGGCATCACACTGGCGGCGACGTTGCCGCTGCCCGACCACCACGACTACGCCAGTTCGCCGTTCCAGGCGCTGGCCGCGCAGACCATCCTGGTCACGTCCAAGGACGCGATCAAGTGCGCCGCGTTGCACGATGCGCGCCTGTGGGAAGTGCCGGTGCGGGCCGGTTTTTCCGACCCGCAACTGTTCGATTGGCTGGCGCAGGCGCTGCGCCAGCGCGCCCCGCGCCGGTCCTAGAAGAAGGCGGGCCGCGCCGCGACCGGACGCCGCGCGTATTCCGCCAGGCCGCGCTTGCGGGCCGCCGCCGCGCGCAGCCGCAGCGCCGCCAGGGGCACGTGCACGGCCACCAGCAGCAGTGCCAACGCCAGCCATAGCACGCGCGCCAGCGACGGCCACGGATCGTCCAGCGAACGCCGCGCATCGATGTCGACGACGGTGGCGCCGGACGCCTCGCGCCCGACCGCGGTGACCACGCCGCCTGCCTGGAACGGCCGGGCCCCATCGGCCGCCAGCATCGCGGTCTGGTGGACCCACGACTGCAACAGATCAGGCATGTCGT
This sequence comes from Achromobacter xylosoxidans, assembly GCF_001457475.1. NCBI lineage: Bacteria > Pseudomonadati > Pseudomonadota > Betaproteobacteria > Burkholderiales > Alcaligenaceae > Achromobacter > Achromobacter xylosoxidans. The sequence continues at coordinate 4,316,384 of NZ_LN831029.1, forward strand.
CGCGCGGCGACAATTGCGGCAGATCGGCGTAGCGGCCCGGCCACACTTGCAGGACCACGCCGCCGCGCTGGCGCGCCATCAGGTCATTGCCCGCGCGCGCCAGGGCCTCGCGCACCTGCGGCTCCATGCTGCTCCTGGCCAGGCCGCGCAGCAGGTTGGCGGCACGTGTGATGATGACGCCATCATCGGCATTGCCCCGCTGCTTCAGGGCCCCGCCCTGTGCCAGCCGCAGCAGTGCCAGCCAGCTGTCCGGCTCGTCGCGCGCCAGCATCAGGCTGTCGGCCGTCTCGGCCTTGAGGCGGTCGCACTCGGCAATGGCCTGGCCGGTGGCGGCCTCGCAGGCCAGTTCGATCGTCAGCACCAGGTCGGTCACGCGGTTCACGGTCACCGCCGACACATTGCGGGCGTTGTAGGCGGCCAGCGGATTGCCGGCCATGCTGCCGTAGATCTGGTTGCGGACCAGCAGGTCCATCATCGGATTGGGCCGGGTCTTGAGGAAACCGCCGGAATACAGCGCCAGCGCGGCCGGAGCCACCCGCAGCTCGTCGGCCTGGATCGCATCGCCCTGCCAACGGATCCGCTCGCAGTCGAAGCGCACCTCGTCCTGACGGTACGCATCGGGCTGGAACTGGCAGCGGCCCATGCCCTTCAAGGCCACCACGTCGCCGGGCGCGGGCGGATCCTGGGCCAGCGCCGCGGCCGTGTCGTAGACCCGCGGCTGCGCGCCGCGCGCCCAGGCCGACGCCAGCGCGATGTCGCCATGCAGATCGCCGCCGCCGATCAGGCCCAGCGCCGCGCCGGCAAGCAGGCCGGCGAGCGCCAGCGTCACGTGCCGGCCCCAGGCCACCCGCGGGAACAGGCGCTGCTCTTCATCCACGGAAAAACGATTGCCCAGGCGCAGCACGGCATAGTCTTCCACCCGCAGGTCCACGTCGACGCGGCCGTCGTCCGGCAACTCCAGGTTGGCGCGCCAATGGTCGGGCAGCGACACCGGCACCTTGTCGCCCAGGAACAACCGGGTCGACACCGCCTGCGCGTTGGCCGGATTGGTCAGCACGATCGCGTTCAGTTCGCCGCGCACCCGGTTCACCTTCTGCGCCGCGCCCAGCGGCCGGCGGCGCCAGGTCAGCCAGATCGCCAGCAGCGCGGGCGCGGCGGCCGAGGCCAGCCACGCCATGCCGCCGCCCGCCGCGGCGACGCCCAGGCAGACGAACGCGGCCAGCCACAGCATGGCGGGCCAGAAGGCGATGCCGGCCGGACGGCGCCAGGCGATTTCGGCGGGCGTTTCCTCGCGCTGGCTCAGGATCTCGACCCGCATGGCCTCGGCGAACTCGTGCTCGGCCTGGGCGTCTGGCGCCTGGCCCGCGCCATCCGCGGTGACGGCGTCGGCATCGACCACGTTCTGCATCGCCCCCAGCTTGCCGCTGGACCATTGCTGGTTCTGTTTCTGCCGGCGCGCCTCGCGCTCGCGGCCGCCGGCCAGGTCGAATTCGCCGTTCAGCGCCACCACGATGGCGAATTTCTCCGTCATCACGACTTCGGCCTGGTTGTCCTCGCGCAGATAGTCGCGGGCGTCATAAGGCAGCACCACGTCGACGCCGCCCAGGGTGTCGTGCATGGTGGCCGCGCCGTGGCCCGATTCCAGCCCGTGGCGCACGAAGGCGCCGCGCAGCGGGAACACGCCGTCATTCAGCAGCGCGACGCTTTGGGTGGGCTTGGCGGGCCGCACCAGGAACGGCTGCACCAGCGCCTGCTCCTGCGCGCTCAGGCGCCGCAGCGGCTGGCCTTCCTGCTTGAGTTCGCGCAGCGCGCCCTTGTTGCCGCTGCGGCGCGCCATGTAGGTGATGGCGCTGATGACCGACCAGACCAGGATGATGAGCATCAGGCCGATGCGTATGGTGTTGGAATCCATTGTCCTGTTTTTCCTCTTTCCTCACGTCGCGGCGGATCATAGGCCACTATCCGTCCCGCAATTTCTTACGGCCGCATCAAAATATGACAATAATTAACAGAACAAGTAATCCGGCGGCCCGGCGTCCGCCCTTTCCGGCGTGCCGGGCGGCTGCTCGCGGGCTGCCCGCGCCCAAACTGTTTTAGAATCGCGCTCATGGAATCCCGCCTTCTCGACATCCTCGTCTGCCCCCTGTGCAAGGGCCGCCTCGAACACGACCGGACCCAGGCCGAACTGGTCTGCCGCGCCGACCGCCTGGCCTTCCCGCTGCGCGACGGCATTCCCGTCATGCTTGAATCCGAGGCGCGCTCGCTGGACGACGCCCCCGCTTCTTCCTGACCCGTCCCTATCGTGAGCTTCATCGCCCTGATTCCGGCGCGGGCCGCCTCGACCCGCCTGCCCGACAAGCCGCTGGCCGACATCGCCGGCAAGCCGATGGTGGTGCGCACCGCCGAACGCGCCGCGCAGTCCGGCGCCGCGCAGGTCTATGTCGCGACCGACGACGCGCGCGTGCAGCAGGCCGCCCAGGCCCATGGCGTGCGGGCGCTGATGACGCGCGGCGACCATCTCACCGGCACCGACCGGCTGGCCGAGGCGGTCGAACAACTCGGCCTGCCCGACGACGCCATCGTGGTCAACGTGCAGGGCGACGAGCCGCTGATCGAACCCGAACTCATCGACGCCGTGGCCGCGCGCCTGGCCGACAGCCCGCAGGCGGACATCGCCACCTGCGCCTGTCCGCTGGCGGACGCCCAGGCGCTGTTCAATCCCAACGTGGTCAAGCTGGTCTGCGCCACCGACGGCCGCGCGCTGTATTTCTCGCGCGCGCCGATCCCGTGGGCGCGTGATGCGCTGGCCGGCGGCGAGCGCGTGCTGGCCGAGGGGCTGCCGGCCTGGCACCACATCGGCCTGTACGCCTACCGCGTGTCATTCCTGCGCCGCTTCCCCACCCTGCCCCAAGGCGCGCTGGAACGGTTCGAATCGCTGGAACAGTTGCGTGCCATGGAGCACGGCCACGTCATCGTCGTCCACCAGGCGTCGCATCCTCCGGCCGCTGGCGTAGATACCCCGGCCGACCTGGAACGCGTTCGCTTGATCTACAGCAATCGTATATAAGGGTTATTTCGCATGGCGCGGCCCCGCAGAGGCTGTTGCATTGCGGCATAATCGCTCGGATCACAAAAAATAAACCCCATTCAGGAGCACTCATGCGTCTCATCTTGCTCGGACCTCCCGGCGCCGGCAAAGGCACTCAGGCCGCGTTTCTCACCCAGCATTTCGGCATTCCGCAGATCTCCACCGGCGACATGCTGCGCGCGGCGGTCAAGGCCGGCACGCCCCTGGGCATCGAAGCCAAGAAGGTCATGGACGCCGGCGGCCTGGTCTCGGATGAGATCATCATCGGCCTGGTCCAGGATCGCCTGAAGCAGCCCGACTGCGCCAACGGCTACCTGTTCGACGGCTTCCCCCGCACCATCCCGCAGGCCGACGCGCTCAAGAGCGCCGGCGTCAAGCTGGACTACGTGGTCGAGATCGAAGTCCCCGAAGAAGACATCATCGAACGCATGAGCGGGCGCCGCGTGCACCAGCCCAGCGGCCGCAGCTACCACGTGCGCTTCAACCCGCCCAAGGTCGAAGGCAAGGACGACATCACTGGCGAAGACCTGATCCAGCGCGACGACGATCGCGAGGAAACGGTGCGCAACCGCCTGAACGTGTATCGCCAGCAGACCCGTCCGCTGGTCGACTACTACTCGTCGTGGGCGCAGCAGAGCCCCGCCGACGCGCCGAAATATCGCAAGATCTCCGGCGTCGGCGCGGTCGAGGAAATCAAGTCGCGCCTGTTCGAAGCCGTCAAGAGCTGATCGGCGCTTCGCAGGCCCAGGCCTTCGGCGCCGGCCGGACGCAACGCGTTCCGGCCCCGGCCCGAAGGCCTTGTCGCATCCGGCGCCCGGCGCGCCGTTTTCATCCCTTGAATTGATCTGGTGGTAGAGACATGGAAATCGCGAACAAGGTATTCATCGTTACCGGCGGCGCATCCGGCCTGGGCGCCGGCACCGTGCGCATGCTGGTGGCCAACGGCGCCAAGGTGGTCATCGCCGACCTGCAGGACGGTCCCGGCGAGGAACTGGCCAAGGAACTCGGCCAGCGCTACGTGCACTGCGACGTGACGCAAGAGGCCGACGGCCAGCGCGCCGTTGCCGCCGCCAAGGAACTCGGCACCCTGTTCGGCCTGGTCAACTGCGCCGGCGTGGCCCCCGCCGCCAAGATCGTCGGCAAGAACGGCGCGCATCCGCTGGATCTGTTCCAGAAGGTCGTTTCGATCAACCTGATCGGCAGCTTCAACATGATGCGCCTGGCCGCCGAGGCCATGAGCGGCAACACGCCCGAGCCCACCGGCGAACGCGGCGTGATGATCAACACCGCGTCGGTCGCCGCGTTCGACGGCCAGATCGGCCAGGCGGCCTACGCCGCATCGAAGGCGGGCGTGGCTGGCATGACGCTGCCGATCGCCCGCGACCTGGCCAAGACCGGCATCCGCTGCATGACCATCGCCCCCGGCATCTTCGGCACCCCGATGATCTTCGGCATGCCGCAGGAAGTGCAGGATTCGCTGGCCGCCAGCATCCCCTTCCCCGCCCGCCTGGGCCGTCCGGAGGACTACGCCAAGCTGGTGCACGCCATCATCACCAATGACATGCTGAATGGCGAGACCATCCGCCTGGATGGCGCCATCCGGATGCCCCCGAAGTAATCGCCCAACGCCCCCTCCCCGGAGGGGGCGATGCTTTGGGCGCCGGCGAGCCGGCGCCGCTTCCTTGCAATACCCCGGGCAGGCCCGCCCGTTTTCTTTCGCCGTCACCCCCATGAGCCTGTTCCGTTCCGCGGCCACCGTCAGCAGCTTCACCCTGCTGTCCCGTATTTCCGGGCTGGTCCGCGACATCCTGGTGGCGCGCGCCTTCGGCGCCGGCCCCATCACCGACGCCTTCTGGGTCGCCTTCCGCATTCCCAACCTGTTGCGCCGGCTGTTCGCCGAGGGCGCCTTCGCCCAGGCCTTCGTGCCGATCCTGGGGCATGCCCGCAACAACCGTTCCGAAACCGAGGTCCGCGCCCTGCTCGACCGCGTGGCCCTGCTGCTGACCGCGGCCCTGATGGCGATCACGCTGATCGGCATCGTGGCCGCGCCGTGGGTGGTGTCGGCCATGGCCAGCGGCCTGCGCGGCGCGGCCCGCGATACCGAATTCGGCGCCGCCGTCTGGATGACGCGGGTGATGTTCCCCTACATCTTCTGCATGTCGCTGATCGCGTTCGCCTCGGGCGTGCTAAACACCTGGCGGCGCTTCGCGGTGCCGGCGTTCACGCCCGTCCTGCTGAACCTGTCCATGATCGGCGCCTGCCTCTGGCTTGCGCCGCGCATGGACGTGCCGGTCTACGCCCTGGCGATCGGGGTGATGATAGGCGGCGTGGCGCAACTGGCCGTGCAGTGGGTGGCGCTGGCGCGGCTGGGCCTGACGCCGCGCTTCTCGCTGCGCTTTCGCCAGGCCTGGGCCGACCCGACGGTGCAGCGCATCCTCAAGCAGATGGCGCCGGCCACGCTCGGCGTATCGGTGGCGCAGATCTCGCTGCTGATCAATACCAACATCGCCACCTGGCTCACGCCCGGCAGCGTCACCTGGCTGTCGTTCGCCGACCGCCTGATGGAATTCCCGACCGCGCTGCTGGGCGTGGCGCTGGGCACCGTGCTGCTGCCCAGCCTGTCGGCGGCCCATGCCCGCGACGACCATGGCGGCTACAGCGCCCTGCTGGATTGGGGCCTGCGGCTGGTGCTGCTGCTGGGCCTGCCGGCGGCGGTGGGCATGGCGCTGCTGTCGGACGGCCTGGTGGCCACGCTGTTCCACTACGGCGCGTTTTCGGCGCAGGACGTGCTGCAGACCCGGCTGGCCGTGATTTCCTATTCGGCCGGCCTGATCGGGCTGCTGGCGGTGAAGATCCTGGCGCCCGGCTTCTACGCCAAGCAGGACATCCGCACGCCCGTGAAGATCGCCATCGGCGTGCTGGTCCTGACCCAGTTGATGAACCTGGCGCTGGTGCCGCTGCTGGCCCACGCCGGCCTGGCGCTCGCCATCGGCCTGGGCGCCTGCCTGAACGCGCTGGCGCTGCTGATCGGGCTGCGGCGCCGTGGCGTCTACCAGCCCGGCACGGGCTGGGGCCGTTTCGCCCTGCGGCTGATTCCGGCCCTGGCGGCGCTGGCGGCCCTGCTGGTCTACGCCGACGGCCGTATTGACTGGATCGGCCTGCAGGCCCATACCGGATACCGCGCGCTCTGGCTGGGCGGCGTGCTGGCGGCCAGCGGCGCGGTCTACTTCGGCATGTTGTTACTGTTTGGGTTCCGTCCCCGAGATTTCGGACGCCGGGCGGCGGGCTGATTTCGGGCATTCTCGCCACAACCTCCGCAAAAAGCCGGCTACCCGCCGGCTTTTTTTGCATTTGATCCGTCAAGAATTGACAAGGAGGCGGTAATCTTTGGTAAAAAACCTTTATTATTTACAAATTGCCATCGAAAGGATTCCCGCCTGACGCTTTCGCAGGCGGCGTGATGAAGTGAAGTACGCCCAAGGACACCCCATGGCGGACCAAGTAATCAATTGGTTGCTGCTGCTGCGCTCCGGTAAAGCGACAGCGCAGGACTACAACGATTTCCTGGCGTGGCGAGCAGCAGATCCTCTTCATGAGAATGCCTGGCAGCAATTGACCGGCACTCTGACGGGATCGAATTTCGGCCGACTGGGCGACGCCTATCCGGCCGGCTATGCCACGGCGCCCCCGCCACCGTTGATTCCCCCTGCGCCGGCCCCCGCAGCCGTCGGCGTGCCGCCGCGCCGACGCTTCCTGGCCGGCTCGCTGGCGCTCGCCAGCGCGGGCGCCTGCGCCGCCTACGTGGGCAATGCCTTCTACCCCCTGAGCAATGTCGCGGCCGATGCCGCCACGGCCACCGGCGAGCGCCGGCGCTACATCCTGTCCGACGGCAGCCAGCTGCTGCTGGACGCGCGCAGCCGCGTCAACCTCGATTTCACCCCGGCCTACCGCCAGGTGCGCCTGCTGGATGGCGCCGTCACCGTGTCGGTGGCGCCCGATGCGCGCCGTCCCTTCCTGGTGCAGACCGCCGAGGGCACCGTGCGCGCCCTGGGCACCCGCTACATGGTGCGCCAGCAGGCCCAGCGCACGGTGGTGGTGGTGCATGAACACGAAGTCGTGGTGGAAACCATGGCCGGCGCCCACGGCATCGTCCGCGCCGGCACCGGCGCGCGCTTCGACGTCTCGCGCATCGACACGCCACGCGCCGAACTGGTGGCCGAAGCCGCCTGGGAAGCCGGCTGGGTCGACGCCCGCGGCCGCCCTCTGGCCGAAGTCATCGCCGCCCTGCGCCCCTACCGCAGCGGCACGCTGCGCGTCTCCATGGCCGCCGGCGGCCTGCCGGTATCCGGCCACTTCCCGCTGGACGACACCGACGCGGCGCTGGATGCGCTGCAGGACCAGATGCCCATCCACGTGCGGCGCTATACGCCCTGGTTCGTCTCGATCAACGTCGCGGCCTGACCACGGCCACCGACACCGCGCTGTAACGAAAAGCCGCTTCGTTGTATACTCAGTACCGTATTTTTATCCAGTAGGCGCGGCAGGACCGCCGTCAGGCGTCGATGCCCGGGATTTATCCGATGGTTCCATTCCAGGGATTTTTCCCGCGGAGGTTTTCCACGGATATTCCATGGGCAGTTCCATGGATCGATCCCATCGACGCCCATCAGGTCTCAGCCCGGGTATATCACCCGGGTTCTGCAGCCCGAGGGGTTTTCCTCGCAGCGCCCCCCGCCCGGTTGACGGGCGCTCCATCGGCAGACACGGCATTTAAAGCTTGCAATCCCTCGGGGACTTGCTAAAATGTTCGACTTTGCCGAATTCAACTTACATAGCAACATGGCCAATACCGCCCAAGCCCGCAAGCGCGCTCGCCAATCCGTTGAGCGCAACAAGCACAATTCCAGCCTGCGCTCGATGCTGCGCACCGCCATCAAGCGCGTTCGCCAATCCATCGCCGCTGGCGACAAGGCTGCGGCTGGCGAAGTGTTCCAAAAGGCCAGCAGCGTGATCGATCGCGTGGCCGACAAGAACATCATCCACAAGAACAAGGCCGCTCGCCACAAGAGCCGCCTGGCCGCCGCCATCAAGGCGCTGGCCTAAGCCATTCTGCCGCCCCGCCATGCGGGGCGTCATGAATACGGCAAATGAAGAAGGATGCCCACGGGCATCCTTTTTTGTTGCCTGGCGCTTTTGCCCGTTCTTGATTTTGGGCCACCCGTTTTTGAGTCGCCCGTTTTTGAGTCGCCCGTTTTTGAGTCGCCCGTTTTTGAGTCGCCCGTTTTTGAGCCACCCGTTTTTGAGCAGCCCCTCACTGCGGCCGGGCCGCCAGCCGGGCGCGCATCTGCGCGGCTTCGTCCCGCAGCATGGCGGTGAAGGGATCAACCAGCGGGTTCCTGGGACGATGCTCCGGGAACACCAGATTGACCCGGAACGGAAACGACCGCCGCAGTGGCCGGATATGCAGGCCACGCCCGGCGAAATCGAGCGCGGTGAGCGGATTGACGATGGCCAGGCCCAGCCCCTGGCGCACGAACGCGCACACCGAGACCGCCGTCGGCGTCTCGATGATGGCGCGCCGCAGGACGCCCTGGGCCGCGAAGGCTTCGTCGATCTGGATCCGGTAGGGGTCGCTGGCCGACAGGCTGACGAAGGGCTCGCCAGCGAAATCGGCCAGGTCTAGCGCCTGCCGCGCCAGCAGCGGATGGCCGTCGGGCAGCACCGCGACCTCGTCGACCTCCACCAGAAGCTCCAGGCGCGTGCCGGCCGGCTCCAGGTCGTGTTCGGTCAATCCCAGGTCGTAGCGCTGCGCCGTGAGCCACTCCTCCAGGAACGGCGATTCCTGCGCCTCCAGCGCCAGGCTCACGCCCGGATGGGCCTGGCTGAAGCGACGGAACGCGCCCGGCAGCAGCGAATGGGAAAACGCCGGCAGCGCGATCACGGCCAGTTGGCCATCCTGGAATGCCCGCAGGCGCGCGGCGGTCGATGCGACCCGCTCCAGCCCGGCATAGGACTGCCGGACCTCGTCATACAGCGCCAGCGCCGGCATGGTGGGCCGCAAGCGGCCGCGCACGCGCTCGAACAGCGCGAAGCCGATGGCCTGTTCCATGCGCGCCAGCTCGCGGCTGACGGTGGGTTGCGAGGTGAACAACAGGTCGGCGGCCTTGGTGACGCTGCCGGCGATCATCAGGGCGCGGAACACTTCGATGTGGCGATGGGTCAGCATGCCCTGTCCATATCAGGAATGAATCGACGTGGAAAATATAAGCATTTTACTGGATGGGCTCGCTGGGGCATGATGCCGGCCTGATTTCCCTTTCCCCCCCCGCTACAAGGTTCACCCGCGATGGCTTTCGATCCGCGCCAGCTCACTCAACTCGCCGCCGAGCACGGCACCCCGCTGTGGGTCTACGATGCCGCCGTCATCCGCGAACGCATCGCCCAACTGCGCCGCTTCGACGCCATCCGCTACGCGCAGAAGGCCTGCTCCAACCTGCACATCCTGCGCCTGATGCGCGCCGAGGGCGTGATGGTGGACGCGGTGTCGCTGGGCGAGATCGAGCGCAGCCTGGCCGCCGGCTTCGAGCCCGCGGGCGAGCCGGCCGGCGTGGTATTCACGGCCGACCTGATCGACCACGCCACCCTGGCCACCGTCGTCAAGCACGGCATCACGGTCAATGCCGGCTCGCTCGACATGCTCGAACGCGTCGGCCAGCACGCGCCGGGGCACCGCGTGTGGCTGCGCATCAACCCGGGCTTCGGCCACGGCCACAGCAACAAGACCAACACCGGCGGCCCGCAGAGCAAGCACGGCATCTGGATCGACGACGTCGCCGCCGCCATCGGCATCGTGCGCCGCTACGGCCTGAAGCTGGTCGGCATCCACATGCATATCGGCTCGGGCGTGGACTACGGCCACCTGTCCAGCGTGTGCGACGCGATGGTCGACGTGGTCGCCTCGCTGGACCACGACATCGAGGCCATCTCGGCCGGCGGCGGCCTGTCGATTCCGTATCGCGAAGGCGAGCCGCGCATCGACTGCGACCACTACTTCGAGCAATGGGACGCGGCCCGCAAGCGCATCGAACAGCGCCTGGGCCACGCGGTGCGCCTGGAGATCGAACCGGGCCGCTTCCTGGTGGCCGAGGCCGGCGCGCTGGTGGCCGAAGTGCATGCGATCAACCGCCGCCCCGAGCGCGACTTCGCGCTGGTGGACGCCGGCTTCAACGACCTGATGCGCCCGGCCATGTACGGCAGCTACCACCGCATCTCGGTGCACGCGCCGGACGGCGCCACGCCGCCCACGGCCGAGACCCGCATCGCCGTGGCCGGCCCGCTGTGCGAATCGGGCGACGTGTTCACGCAGGATGCCGGCGGCGTGGTGTCGGACCAGTCGCTGCCGCGGCCGCGCATCGGTGATTTCCTGGTGTTCCACAACGCCGGCGCCTACGGCGCGTCGATGTCCTCGAACTACAACACCCGGCCGCTGGCGGCCGAAGTGCTGCTGGACCGCAACGAGGCGCGCCTGATCCGCCGCCGCCAGACGGTCGCCGACCTGCTGGCGCTGGACCAGTAAGGCAAGGCGCGGCCGTGGCGAACGCGACGGCCGCGCGCTCAGGCAGGATCAGGTGGGAAAGGCCTCGCGCAAGGCGAAGGTGGCCTGCTTGAACACGCCCAGATCGGTGCCGACCGCGACGAAGTGCATGCCCATGTCCAGGTAGCGGCGCGCATCGGCCTGCACCGGCGCCAGGATGCCCACCGCCTTGCCCTGCGCGGTGACGCGCTGGTACAGGTGGCGGATGGCTTCCTGCACTTCCGGATGGCCCGGATTGCCCAGGTGGCCCAGGGCCGCGGCCAGGTCGGATGGGCCGATGAAGACCCCATCCACGCCCTCGACCGCGGCGATTTCGTCGACCGCCTCGATGCCCGGACGGCTCTCGATCTGCAGCAGCACGCAGATGTTGTCGTTGATGGTCTTGAGGTAATCCGGCACGGTGCCGTAGCGGTTGCTGCGCTGCATGCCGGCCACGCCGCGGATGCCCTGCGGCGGATAGCGGGTCGCGGCCACCGCGCGGCGCGCGTCGTCCTCGGATTCGATGAAGGGGATCAGCAGGTTGTAGAAGCCGATGTCCAGCAGGCGCTTGATTTCGACCGGGTCGTTCCAGGTGGGTCGGCCGATGGCGGCGCTGGCGCTGCCCTGCAGGGCCTGCAACTGCTGCAGGAACATCGGCACGGTATTGGGTGAATGCTCGCCGTCCAGCAGCAGCCAGTCGAAGTCGGCCAGGCCCGCCAGTTCGGCGGTGACGTGGCTGGACATGCACATCCAGAAGCCGATCAGGCGTTCGCGCGCCAGGATGCGTTGGCGAAAGCGGTTGGGCAAGGGTGAAGTCATCGCTGCGTGTTTCCCATCGAATGAACCCCGGGCGCCCGGCGCGCGGGGTGTGTTGATACCGATTCCTCAGTCCATGCGGGCGCCGGAGGCCTTGGCCGCCGCGCCCCACTTGGTGATTTCGGATTGGACGAAGGCCGAGAACGCCTTGGGGTCGTCGCCCACCACCACGAAGCCTACGCTTTCCAGCTTCTGCCGGATATCCGGTGAAGCCAGGGCCTTGACGGTGGCCTGGTTCAGGCGCTGGATGATGGCCGTCGGCGTCTTGGCGGGCGCGGACAGGCCGAACCACGATTCGGCGGCAAAGCCCGGATAGCCCGATTCCGCCACCGTGGGCGTGTCCGGATAGGCCGGGTTGCGCTGGGCGCTGGCCACCGCCAGGGCGCGCAGCTTGCCCGACTTGACCTGCGGCAGCAGCGAGTCCTGGTTCAGGAACATCACCGACACGCGCCCGCCGATCATGTCGGTGATGGCGGCGGCGCCGCCCTTGTAGGGCACGTGCACTAGGTCGAGCTTGGCGGCCTGCTTGAGCATTTCCATGGCCAGGTGGCCGGACGACCCGTTGCCCGAGCTGGCGTGGGTGTACTTGCCGGGATTGGCGCGCACCAGCTTGATGAAGTCGGCGAAGTTGGTGGCCGGGAAATCCATGTTGGCCACCAGCACGTTGGGCCCGGTGGCCAGCAGCGAGATATGGGCGAAGTCGCTGTCGCGGTACGGCATGCTCTGGTAGAGCGAATAGCTGATGGCGTTCGAGCCCACGCCCGACAGCAGCAGCGTGTAGCCGTCGGGCTCGGCCTTGGCGACCACGTCGGAACCGATGTTGCCGTTGGCGCCGCCCTTGTTCTCGACCACCACGCTCTGGCCCAGTTCCCTGGACAGTTCGGCGGCCAGCAGGCGCCCGACCGCGTCGGTGCTGCCGCCCGCGGGGAACGGCACGATCAGCTTGACCGGCCGCGTCGGCCAGTCCTGCGCCAGCAGCAGGCCCGGCGCCAGCGCGGCGGCCGCGCCCAATGCGATGGCGGCCAGTCCCAGCCGGCGGCGCGCCGGCGATGTCTTGTGTTGCATGGTTGTCTCCTTGTCGTGTTTTTCTAATGCTTGCCGCCCGGTGGGCCGGGTCGGTGGATCACCGCGCGGTCGTTGCCGCGCGGCGGGGAAAACGTCATGCGACCGGACGGCGCATTCAGTCCAGCAGATAAGGCACCGAAGCGCGCTGGCAGATCTCGCGCAGGCGCACGGCCAGCGCGGGCGGGATCGGGATGCCGTCGATCCGGCGGCGCGCGCGCTCGGCGGCCTCGGGCTCGCCGGCCACCAGCACCGGCTCGTCGGGCCGCGCCGGCGGGGTGTCGTGCAGCGTGTCGATCAGGTCGTCCATGTCCGATTCAAATGAGCCGCTGGCGCGGAACGCGTCGGGATTGAGCGCCAGGAAGAAATGGCCGACGTCGTCCGGCTCGCCCGGCCGCCGGGTGACGTTGCGGCGCGCCGCCAGCGCGCTGCCGCTGAGCGTGCCGCCCAGGATCTGCGCCATCATCGCCAGGCCGTAGCCCTTGTGGCTGCTCATGGCCGGCGTGCCGCCCAGCGGCGTCAGCCCGCCTTCGGGATGCTTGAAGATGAACTGCATGGCGGTATCGGCCGCGGTGACCGGCTCGCCCCGCCCGTCCACCGCCCAGCCCGGCGGCAGCGGCTTGCCGAGGAAGTCGTACACCTTGACCTTGTTGGCCGCCACGGTGGTGGTGGCCATGTCGAGCACGAACGGCTCGTTGTGCGCGGCCGGCGCGCCGAAAGCGATGGGATTGGTGCCCAGCATCGGCATGGCGCCGCGCGTGGGCACCATGATGACGCCGTTGGCGCTGCTGGTGACCAGCCCGACCACGCCGCGTTCGACCGCGATGCGCGCATAGACGCCGGCCGCGCCGAAGTGGTGGGAATTGCACACCGACACCGCGCCCACGCCGTGTTCCAGCGCCTTGTCGACGGCCAGGTTCATGGCCTGCGCCGACACCGGGTAGCCCAGGCCGCCCATGCCGTCCAGCAATGCGCTGGCGCCGCCGTCGCGCACCAGGCGCGGCCGCGCGTCGAGCCTGAGCGTGCCCGCGCGCAGCTTTTCCTCGTATGAAGGCAGCATCGAGATGCCGTGCGAATCGATGCCCAGCAGATCCGTCTCGGCCATCAGGCCGGCGGTGATGGCGGCCAGGTCGGGCGCCATGCCCCAGGCCTGCAACACGATCAGAATCTGTTCACGCACCTGCCCCGCCGATGCCGCTGTTCCTGCCGAACCATTGCCTTGCACGCGATGTCTCCTGCTGTTGTCAGTGTGAAGCTCCCGGACGGCGCGAGCGGCCGGTCAATCGCGTTCGCGGTCGACCAGCCGGTGGCGGGCCTGGCCCAGGTGGAATTGCATGGCGACCCGGGCGCGCTCGCCGTCCTGGGCGCGGATCGCGTCCAGGATGGTGGCGTGCTCGTCGAGGACGCGCTGGGCGCGCTGGCGCGACCCGGTGCGGGTCAGGTTGAGCGTCAGGCGCATGAAGCCGTTGATGGACTCGTGGATGCTTTCCAGCACCCCGAGATAGAAGTCGTTGCCGGTGGCCTCGGTGATGCTGGCGTGGAACGCCAGGTCGGCCTCGGCCGACATCTGGCCGCGCGCCAGACTGTCGGCGAAGGCGGCGTGCGCGGCTTCGATCTTTTGCAATTGCTCGTCGGTGCGGCGCAGCGCCGCCAGCCGCGCGGCATCGCCTTCGAGCGCCACGCGCAGTTCCTGCGCGCGCAGGTAGGCGCCGACGTTGCCCACATCGCTGAAGGCGGTCAGGCGCGGCGCCGGCTGGTGGCTGACGAAGGTGCCCAGGCCCTGGTGGGCGGTGATGAGGCCATCCGCGCGCAGGCGCAGCAAGGCTTCGCGCACCACCGGCCGCGATACGCCGAAGCGTTCGGAGATCTCGTTCTCGGAAGGCAGCTTGTCGCCGACGTTGAGATTGCCGGCGACGATCTGCTCGAAGATCTGCCCGTACAACTGGTCGGCCAGCCGGACGCGGTGGCCGCGTTCCAGCACCAGCGCGCCCATGGCGTCCGGCTCGGCGGACGCGGGCGGCGCGGACGGGGGCGATGCTTTGGGTCGGGCCACGAAATCTCCTGGGGCGTATCGGCAGCGCTCATCGTACCGTCAATGCCGCGCGCGCGGCCATCAGGCCGCCACGGCGTCGCGGTCCCAGGCGGCCAGCGCGCGCGCCACCGGCGCCACCCGTTCGCGCTCGGCGCTGGAGATGCCGGTCAGCAGCGGCAGCATCGGCCCCATGTCGGCCACGCCGGACAGGGTCACGGCGTCGTGCAGCACGCGGATCGGGCTGATCGCATCGCGGCAGTCCTCCAGGCCCAGGTAGCTGGCGCGCACCGTTTCGGCTTCGTCATAGAGGCCTTCGTTGAGCAGCTGAAGCAGGCGCATCGAGCCGCGCGGGGCGACGCAGACCGAGCCCGAGGTGAAGCTCTTCAGCCCGAAGTCGCGGTAGTGGACGATGGCCGGACGTTCGCCAATGCCGCTGACCACGCGGTTGCTGTCCACGCTTTGCAGCAACGCCGACAGGTAGGCGTCGCGCGCCGGATTCTCGCGCACCACGGCGTACTTGAACGCGACGATGCGGCCTTCCTCGACCAGGCGCGCCGCCGTTGCCGGCGCCAGGTAATCGGCCGACTTGATGTAGACCACGGCGGGCTTGCCCAGCGCATCGGTGAAGCGGCGCACGCCATCGGCCAGGCCGGCATCGGTGTAGGGAAACGACATGGGCAGCAGCATGGCCGTCGGAAAGGCGCGACTGCGCAGGATTGCCGCCTGATCCATCATCTTGCCGAAATCCGGACCGACCGACGGCAGGATCCAGGTGTCCGGCCCGGCCAGCGACGCCAGCAGGTCGACGATGCGCGCGTACTCGCCCACGCCGACGTTGTAGAAGTTGGCATTGCCGCCGTACATCACGTTGCGCACCCCGCCCGCCTCCAGGTGCCGCAGCAGGGCCTGGTTGGCGGCTTCGTTCAGGGACAGGTCCGCGTGGCGCGCCAGCGGCGGCACCGCGATGACGGAACGCTGCAGGTCCTGGACGGTGACCGGGGAGGTTTTCATGGCGGGTCTCCTGGTGGATTCCGCGGCGGAATCCAGTTGTTAGATGAGTGGCTTCCAAAAAGTATACTTGGTTGACAAGTAGACCCTCAATACCTATATTCGTTTTACAAGTCATCGGCATCACGACGGCAGGGCGCGACAGACGCCGGCAGCATTCAAGCGGGCTCCGGCCCGGCAGGAACACCCCACAAACGATGCGCGGCCACGCGCACACGAGGAGACGATTTCCATGCTTGCAGCCCCTTTGCGCGGCCGCCTGGCCCTTGCCGCCTGCCTGGCCGCCGCAGCCCTGCTGCCGTGCGCGGCCGGCGCCAGCACCGATTACCCGGCGCGCGACGTCAGGATCGTCGTGCCCTTCCCGGCCGGCGGCACGGCCGACATTGCCGCGCGCGTGGTGGCCGCCGAACTGGGCAAGGCCTGGGGCAAGGCGGTGGTGGTGGACAACAAGGCGGGCGCGGGCGGCAACGTAGGCACCGCCGAAGCCGCCCGCGCCACGCCCGACGGCTACACCCTGTTGATGGGCACCGTCAGCACCCATGCCATCAACCAGTCCGTCTATGCCAAGCTGCCCTACGATCCGGTCAAGGACTTCACGCCGGTCACGCTGGTGATCCCGGTGCCCAACGTGCTCGAACTGAATCCCGGTTTCGCCGACAAGCACGGCATCCGCAACGTGGCGGACCTGATCAAGTACCTGAAGGCCAATCCCGGCAGCGTCAACATGGCCTCGACCGGCAACGGCACCTCGACCCACCTGTCCGGCGAGCTGTTCCAGGCCATGACCGGCACCCGCATGACGCACGTGCCCTACAAGGGCAGCAGCCCGGCGCTGACCGACGTGATGGCGGGCTCGGCCGACCTGATCTTCGACAACCTGCCCTCGTCGATGGGCTTCATCAAGGGCGGCAAGTTGTGGCCGCTGGCGGTCACCACCGCCACGCGCTCGCCGGCGCTGCCGGACGTGCCGACGTTGGCCGAGGCGGGCGTGACGGGCTACGAGGCCTCCAGCTGGTTCGGCCTGCTGGCCCCCGCCGGCACGCCGCGCGAGATCGTCGACAAGATCCAGCGCGATGTCGCCGCGGCGCTGCAGCAGGCGCCGGTACGCGCCCAGCTGCAGGCCCAGGGCGCCACGCCGTCGGGCAACACGCCGGCACAGTTCACCCAGTTCATGGCGCGGGAAACCGTCAAGTGGGCCGCGGTCGTGAAGCAATCGGGCGCCAAGGTCGACTGACCGGCGCCGGTCCGGACCCGGCCGCCACGCGTGGGCGCCGGGTTCTTCATCATCACGCGAACCAGGAGACACCATGAACAGATCGATATGCGCGGTCGCGCTGTCCGCCGCCGCCCTGCTTGCCGGGCCGGCGGTCCACGCCGCCGGCTATCCCACCAAGCCCGTCACGATGATCGTGCCGTTCGTGCCGGGCGGCTCGTCCGACATCACCGCGCGCAGCGTCACGCCCGGGCTGACGAAGGCGCTCGGCCAGACCTTCGTGGTCGAGAACAAGCCGGGCGCCAACAGCGCCATCGGCGCGCAGGCGCTGGCCCGCTCCACGCCCGACGGCTACACCATGATGGTCGGCTCGATCGGCACCTTCGCCATCAACGAGGCGCTGTACAAGAATCTTTCGTACAACCCCAGCAAGGACTTCGAATACCTGACGCAGGCCGTGCGCAACCCCAACGTGCTGGTGGCCTCGCCGTCGTTCCCGGCCAGCACGGTGGCCGAGTTGGTGGACTATGCGAACAAGAATCCGGGCAAAGTGTCGTACGCTTCGTCCGGCACGGGTTCGTCCGACCACCTGTCGGCGGTGATGTTCCGCCAGCGCACGCAGACCTCGGGCGTGGACGTGCCGTACCGCGGCGGGGGCGCCGCCATCGCCGACCTGATCGGCGGCCAGGTCAACGTGTCGTTCCAGAACCTGGGCGCGGTGCAGACCCACATCAAGGCCGGCAAGCTCAAGGCGCTGGCCATCACCGGCGATGCGCGCGCGGCCGATCTGCCGGACGTGCCGACGCTGGCCGAGGCCGGCATCAAGGACATGGTGGTGTATTCGTGGCAGGGCTTCGCGGTGCCCAAGGGCACCCCGCCGGACGTGGTGCAACAGCTGACCAAGGCCCTGCAGGCCGCCCTGCGCGACCCGCAGACCGAAAAGACGCTGCAGGGGCTGGGCTTCGAAGTGGTGGCCAACACGCCGCAGCAGTTCAGCGCGTTCCAGCAGGCCGAGGTCAAGCGCTGGAAGGACGTGATCCAGAAGGCCAACATCCAGCTGGAATAAGGCCGCCGGGCGGCGCGGCCGGCGGCCTGCCGCGCCGCCCGCCCCCTCTCAGCCGGATTCAAGGCCGGATCAAGTAGCATGAAGGTTTCGCCACCCACCTGTACGACAACATGACCACCAAGCATCGCATCATCCAGGTCGGCTCGCTGGCCGGCTCGCCCTCCGCCAACCAGCGCCTCGCGGAGCGCTACGACGTCATCGAGCTCTGGAAGCAGCCCGACCGCAAGGCCGCCCTGGCCGAACTGGGCAAGGGCGTCACCGCCGTCGTCACCTCGGCCAACTTCGGCGCCAATGCCGAGCTCATCAACGCCCTGCCCGACCTGAAGGCCATCTGCAGCTGGGGCGTGGGCTACGAGACCATCGACGTGCAGGCGGCGCATGCGCGTGGCGTGCAGGTCAGCAACACGCCCGACGTGCTGACCGACTGCGTGGCGGACCTGGCCTGGGGCCTGATGATCGCCGGCGCCCGCCGCATGGGCCAGGGCGAACGCTTCGTGCGCGCCGGCCAGTGGGGCCAGGTGCATGGCAGCATTCCGCTGGGCCAGCGCGTCAGCGGCAAGAAGCTCGGCATCGTCGGCCTGGGCCGCATCGGCGAAGCCATCGCCCGCCGCGGCCTCGGCTTCGACATGCAGGTGCGCTATCACAATCGCAGG
Source organism: Achromobacter xylosoxidans (assembly GCF_001457475.1). Lineage (NCBI taxonomy): Bacteria > Pseudomonadati > Pseudomonadota > Betaproteobacteria > Burkholderiales > Alcaligenaceae > Achromobacter > Achromobacter xylosoxidans. The sequence continues at coordinate 4,334,895 of NZ_LN831029.1, forward strand.
AAGCGCGACGACGTCGACTACGGCTACGAGGCCTCGCTGACCGACCTGGCGGCCTGGGCCGATTTCCTGGTCGTGGCCACCGTGGGCGGTCCCGCCACGCGCCACCTGGTCAACCGCGAGGTGCTGGAAGCGCTTGGCCCGCGCGGCATCATCGTCAACATCGCGCGCGGTCCGGTCATCGACGAGGCCGCGCTGGTGGCCGCGCTTGAGGCCGGCAAGCTCGGCTGCGCCGCGCTCGACGTGTTCGAGCATGAACCCAAGGTGCCCGAGGCGCTGATCAAGAGCGACCAGGCGGTGCTGCTGCCGCACATCGGCAGCGCCACGCTGGAGACGCGCCAGGCGATGGAAGACCTGATGCTGGAAAACCTGGCGGCGTATTTCGACACCGGCCGCGTGATCACGCCGGTGGACTGACGACGCGGGCGGGAACGGCGGCGCGGCCAGCGCCGTCGGCGCCCACGCAAGTGGCTCGAATACGGGCAACACAAACGCAGGCAATACAAACGAAAAAGCCTCCCGGCGCCCATACCGAGAGGCTTTCGACTTCCAGGTCCGAAAACCCGTCCGTCGTGCAAAGGAACTGCCAGACCTCGCGGTCCGATGCTGCGTGACTGCCTTACTTCGCGGGCGCCGTGGCGGTACCCGATTTGTCCATCTTGGCGGCGCCCGATTTCTCGGTGCCCTGCTTGGCGGACGTTTTGTCGGACTTGTGATGCTTGTGCTGCGCCTGGGTCTTGGTTTCGCCCGACTTGGTCGTGGCATCGGCGCCCGCCGCGAACGCCGAAGGCGCGGCGGCAAGGCCGAGGCACAAGGCCGAAGTGGACAGGAACGCAGCGATACGGGAGTGGGTCGTCATTACATGAACTCCTAATGGTGAAGGCCCGGGGCTGGCCCCTGGCCTTTCCGACACGGGGCGGCAACATCGCCGCATGACCCGTACTCCGTTGGAACCGGCGCCCCGCCGAAGGTTCAGCGCGCCGCGGGAAATTTTCGCGCCCTTTCCGACGTTAACGCTTCGTCATGGGATCGTGACAATCGACTCCCGGCGAGCGGCGCTCAGCTTTCAAATACCAACAGCGCCACGGTGGCGAACAGCATCGCCGCGAAGCTGGCTCTCAGCTTGCGTTCAGGCAGACGATAGGCCAGCCGCACGCCGACCGGCACGAACAGCAGGCTGCCCGCCGCCAGCGGCAGGCCCACCAGCCAGTCGGCCTGGCCGGCCCATGAGTACGTCACCAGCGCCACCGCGGAACCCGGGATCACCATGCACAGCGCCAGCGCCTGCGCGGTGGTCTGCGGCAGCCGGAACACCGTGGTGATGATGGGCACCGCCAACACCGCGCCACCGACGCCGAAGAAGCCGCCCAGCGTGCCGCACAGCACGCCCAGCGCGGTGGCGCGGCGCGGCGTGAACACCGGGGCGTTGCCGCCGGCCCTGGGCGCGCGCCGGGCGCGGCCGGCGCGCCAGGTCTGCCAGGCGTAGAACAGCGCGATGAAGAACAGGAACACGGCGAAGCTCAGGCGCAACACGCCCGAATCGATGCCCAGCGCCAGCCGCGCGCCGACCCAGGTGAACACCACCGCGCCGCCCGCGCCCGCCAGCGCCACGCGGCGGTCGATGCGGGTCTGCTGGTTGTACTTGCGCACCGCCATCATGATGGTGGGCAGCACCATGATCAGCGCGGTGCCCTGCGCCAGCTGCTGCGACATGCCCATCAGCAGCACCAGCGCCGGAATCGCGATCATGCCGCCGCCGATGCCCAGCACGCCGCCCATGAAGCCAATGAGGCACCCCGCGCCCAGGCACAGGGCGATCAGCAACAGACTCACGTGAGGCTCCCGTCAGCGCAGCTTGTCGAGCGCGGCGTCGAGCCGGTCCACCGCCCAGATCTCCAGCCCCTCGATGGGCTGGCGCGGCGCATTGGCCTTGGGGATGAGCGCGATCGAGAAGCCCAGCTTGGCGGCTTCGCGCAGGCGTTCCTGGCCGCGCGGCGCGGGCCGGATCTCGCCCGCCAGGCCGACTTCGCCGAAGGCGATCAGCCCGCGCGGCAGGGGCCGGTCGCGCAGCGACGACATGATGGCCAGCAGCACCGGCAGGTCGGCCGCGGGCTCGGTGATGCGCACCCCGCCCACGGCGTTGACGAACACGTCCTGGTCGAAGGTCGAGACGCCGGCATGGCGGTGCAGCACCGCCAGCAGCATCGCCAGGCGGTTGCCCTCCAGGCCGACCGTCAGGCGGCGCGGATTGGGCGCGTGGGAACTGTCCACCAGCGCCTGGATCTCGACCAGCAGCGGACGGGTGCCCTCCTGCGTGGCCATTACGCAGGAGCCGGCCACCTGCTGCTCGTGCTGCGACAGGAACAGCGCCGACGGGTTGGCCACGCCGCGCAGGCCGCGGTCGGTCATGGCGAACACGCCCAGCTCGTTGACCGCGCCGAAGCGGTTCTTGAAGGCGCGCACCAGGCGGAACGACGAGTGCGTGTCGCCCTCGAAGTACAGCACCGTATCAACGATGTGTTCGAGCACGCGCGGTCCGGCCAGCGCGCCGTCCTTGGTGACGTGGCCGATCATGACGATGGCGATGCCGGTCTGCTTGGCCAGGCGCGTCAATTGCGCGGCGCACTCGCGCACCTGCGACACCGAGCCGGGCGCGGCGGTCAGTTCGCCGCTGTAGAGGGTCTGGATCGAGTCGATCACGGCCACGCTGGGCTTCTGCTCGGACACCGCCGCCTGGATCGCCTCCAGGCGGATTTCCGCCAGCAGGTTGACGTTGCCGGTCTGCAAACCCAGCCGGCGCGCGCGCAACGCCACTTGCTCGGCCGATTCCTCGCCCGTGACATAAAGCACGTTGGTGCTTTCCGAGAGCGACGCCAGCGCCTGCAGCAGCAGGGTCGACTTGCCGATGCCGGGATCGCCGCCGATCAGCACCACGGCGCCGGCCACCAGGCCGCCGCCCAGCACGCGGTCGAATTCCTCCAGCCCGGTGGGGGTACGCGGGGTTTCGCGCGCCTCGATCTCGGACAGGCTGCGCACGGGGCTGCTGGAGGCCAGCGGCGCGTAGCGGTGCGAGGCGGCCGCCGCGGGCACGGACGATTCGACGGTTTCTTCCAGAGTGTTCCAGGCATTGCAGTGCGGACACTTGCCTTGCCATTTCGGGGTGGTGCCGCCGCATTCGGCGCACACGTATACGGTTCGGGTCTTGGCCATGGGCGCAAGTTTACCGGCAGCAGGCGGGTCGCGGGGTCGCCGGCGCGCGGCCGCGACACCGCTTTTCCAGCCCATTTGGCCCCATGCCGGTGCATACCGCTTTCAATCTGCTTGCAGAAACAGGGACGCCATGCAGTTACACCATGCAAACACAAGAAATTCACTGGCAGATTTCTGCAAATCGCGCATAATCACCGGTTGATGCGCAATGTTGAACCGCCGGTTATATGGCGGCATACCCGGCGCCGCCGTCCACCCCGACGGCACGACGGAAATCGCGGCGCATTGCAAGCTGTCGGCCGTGCATGCGGCCACCTAAACCGGAACACGACCCCCAGCCTGGACGAGATCGCCGGACCACCGGCGCGGCGCGGGCAAAGGTCAAACGCGCATGCGCCCTGCCACCAGGCGCCTGCGCGAGGAGTACGCGCATGAGCATTGCCTATCGCCCCCCCTTCGACGAAGACGACGAACTGGATTTGCGCGCCGTGTATCGCAAGCCCAGGACCGGCGGCAGCCCCGAACTGGACGCGGCCGTGCGCCGCACCTGGCATCCCGGCCACAGTTGGCATCCGGGCTGGGCCGCGGCCGCCTGCGCGGCGCTGGTGGCCGGCCTGTTCGCCTGGACCGACATGCGCGAAAACGCCGAGATGATCGACATGACGCCGCAACTGGCCGTGTCGCAGGAAGCCGAGGCCAGCCCCGAACGCGCGCCGGCACCGCGCCTGGTGGGCACCGACGCGCCCGCGCCGCAGCAGGCGGCCGCCCCGGAAATCCAGCGCGCCGCGCAACCGCCGGCCGAGTCGCAAGCCAACGTCCCGCCCCAGCTGGCCACGGCCGAGCCGGCGCCCCAGGCGGCGGCGCTGGAGCCCGCGGCCGAACAAACCGCCAGCGCCGAGCCCGTTGCCTTCAGCGACCAGGACATCGAGGCGCGCGTGGCGCACATCCGTGCCTTGATGCAGGACGATCAGCAGGAAGACGCCGTGGCCGCGCTGCGTGAACTGCAGCAAGGCGCGCCAGACCTGACGCTGCCCGACGACCTGCAGGAACTGGCGCAGCAGAACCCGGCTTCCTGACCCTTTTTTCCTTCCCCCGTTCGTTTGCCAGGCCCGCGCCCGTCGCGGGCCTGGACGTTGATGTCCCCGGAAATCAAACAGAAAAAGAACGGCTTCTTGCTAACATAGCCGCCATGAGTCCCAGCTTCCACCACCGCAACCTCCCCCACCTGCTGCTTTACGCGCGCGAAACCCTGATGGCGCATTTCCGCCCCATCCTGCATGCCGCCGGCGTCACCGAGCAGCAATGGCGGGTGTTGCGCACCCTGAGCGAAGTGGGCGCGATGGAGCCCAACCAGATCGCCCGCAGTTGCCAGATCCTCAGCCCCAGCCTGACGCGCATGCTGGCGGGCATGGAGGAACAGGGCCTGATCAAGCGGGTGCGTTCGAGCGCGGACCAGCGGCGCCAGGAGATTTCCCTGACGCCCAAGAGCAACAAGCTGATCGACCGCATGCGTCCGCAAGTGGACGCCAAGTACCAGGAAATCGAAGACCGGATCGGCAAGGAATTGCTCGAGCGCCTGTACACCGACGTCGACGCGATGGTCGAGCTGATCAAGCGCGACCCCGCCTCGGAATGAATCAGTCGGGCACGGGCAGGATGGCGTTGATCTGCCCCGTGCCCGAACTGGTGAAGTAGTCGGTGACGATCTCGGCCGGCCGGTCGTAGGCGTCCCAGCCCAACAATCCCAGCAGCATGGCGGTGTCATGCATGCCGCCCTCGCCCACGCACAGCTCGGCGTATTCCGGCAGCATGGCGCAGAAGGTCTTCCAGTCGCCCTGGCGCCACAGGTCCACCACGCGCAGGTCGACCTGGCGGTAGAACTCGCGGCTGATCTGGTGCATGGCGGCCTCGGGGCTGCCGTTATCGTTGAAGCGGTGCGACAACGAGCCGCTGGCCAGCACCGCCACGCGGCTGTCGCTCTGCTCGATGGCTTGCCGCAGGGCCGCGCCGAAGCGACGGCTGTCGTCCAACGCGTGCCAGGCGCACCAGGCCGCCACCGACACCACCTTGAAGCGGTCGTCGCCATTCATGTAGCGCATCGGCACCAGCGTGCCGTATTCCAGTTCGAGGCTGGCGATCTCGTGCGCGCGGGCAGGCACGCCGGCGGCGCCGGCGCATTCGGCGATGCGCCGCCCCAGCGCCGGATCGCCGCGGTAGGCGTAGTCCATGTCCTTGATGAAGTGCGGCAGTTCGTTGCTGGTGTAGCGGCCGGCGAAGCGTTCGTTGCAGTTGATGTGGTAGCCGGCGTTCACCAGCCAGTGCACGTCCAGCACCACCAGCGTGTCGACGTCCAGGTCGCGGCAACGCTGGCCAATGCGGCGATGGCCCTCGATGGCGGCCTCGCGGCAACCGTGATGGCGGCCGGGCATTTCAGATAGATACATGGACGGCACATGCGTTACCTTGGCCGCCAGCGCGAGCTTGCCCATGATGCTTGTCTCCTGTTGTTCTCGGTATCCGGGCGTCCTTCAGACGCCCCACTTCGGAATGTGGTGGCTGCCCATCGAGACGCAGACGTTCTTGATCTCGGCAAACACTTCATAGCTGTATTCGCCGCCCTCGCGGCCGGTGCCGGACTCCTTGGTGCCGCCGAACGGCTGGCGCAGGTCGCGCACGTTCTGGCTGTTGATGAACACCATGCCGGCCTCGATGCCGCGCGCCAGCCGGTGGGCGCGGCCGATGTCGCTGGTCCAGATGTAAGAGGCAAGGCCATACTTGACGTCGTTGGCCAGCGCCAGGCCATGGGCCTCGTCCTTGAACGGAATCAGGCAGGCGACGGGGCCGAAGATCTCTTCCTGGGCGCAGCGCATGCGGTTGTCGACGTCGGCCAGCACGGTGGGACGCACAAAGTTGCCGCCCGCCAGGTGCGCCGGCATGCCCTGCGGCGCGTCGGCGCCGCCGGCCAGGATGCGCGCGCCCTCTTCGCCGGCCAGGCGGATGTAGCCGGTGACCTTTTCCCAGTGCTGGCGCGTGATCATCGCGCCCACGTTTGTCTTTTCATCGGTCGGGTCGCCCACCACCAGGCGGTTGGCGCGCTCGGCGAAGCGGCGCACGAAGTCATCGTAGATCGATTCCTGCACGAAGATGCGCGAGCCCGCGGTGCAGCGCTCGCCGTTGAGCGAGAAGATGGTGAACAGCGCGGCGTCCAGCGCGCGCTCGACGTCGGCGTCGTCGAACACCAGCACCGGCGACTTGCCGCCCAGCTCCATCGAGAACTTCTTGATGCCGCCCGCGCTCGCCATGATCTTCTTGCCGGTGACGGTGCCGCCGGTGAACGAGATCGCGCGCACGCCGGGATGGCGCACCAGCGCGTCGCCGGCGGTGGCGCCATAGCCCTGCACCACATTCAGCACGCCGGGCGGAATGCCGGCTTCCAGCGCCAGCAGGCCGAGCTGGTCGGCCGTCAGCGGCGACAGCTCCGACATCTTCAGCACGGCGGTATTGCCCAGCGCCAGGCAGGGCGCGGTCTTCCAGGTCGCGGTCATGAAAGGCACGTTCCAGGGCGATACCAGCGCGCACACGCCCACCGGCTGGTAGAGCGTGTAGTTCAGCATCTGGTCGTCCACCGGGTAGGTGTGGCCGTTCATGCGGGTGCAGACTTCGGCGAAGAAGGTGAAGTTCTCGGAGGCGCGCGGAATCAGCTGCTTGCGCGTCTGCGAGATCGGCAGGCCGGTGTCCCGCGTTTCCAGCTCGGCCAAGTGCGGCACATTGCGGTCGATCAGTTCGCCCAGCCGCCGCATGAGGCGCGCGCGCTCCTTGGCGGGCATGCCGGCCCACTTGGGAAAAGCCTCGGCCGCGGCCGCAACGGCGGCATCGATCTCGGCCTGGCCGCCGGCGGCCACTTCGTCGATGGCCTCGCCCGTGGCCGGGTTGAAGGTGGTGAAGCGGTCGGTGCTATCGACCTGCCTGCCGTTGATCCAGTGCTTGATGCTCACGTGCGTCTCCTCGCGTCCCGCGATGGCCGGCGGAGGGAATCCGGCGGCAATGCGAAAATTTAGTTAACGAGTTAACTTTATGCTTGCCTTCGCGCCACTGTCAACGGCGGAAAACCCCTGTCGCGCGCCAGCCGCGTCGATTGCCGCGGCCCCGGTTTTTCACTATTATGATTAACATGCTAACTATATCGGCCCGGTCCCGCGCCTGCCATGCCCCATATCTGGATTGAGTATTCCGCCAACCTCGACCTGGACACCCGCGCCCTGATGCGCGCGGTCCAGGACGCCGCCGTGGGCGACGGCAGCCTGTATCCGCTGGCGGGCGCCCGCAGCCGCGCCGTGCGGATCGATGACTACCTGATCGCCGACGGCCATCCCGACAACGCTTTCGTGCACGTGCTGCTGCGCATCGGCCACGGCCGCAGCGCCGCGCAGCAGGCGGCATTGGGCGAGCGCACGTTCCAGGCCCTGCGCGACGCGCTGGCGCCGGAAATGGCGCGCCGGCCGCTGGGCCTGTCGCTGCAGGTCGAGGAAGCCGACGCGGTGCTCAACTACAAGCACAGCAACTATCGCGAATACCTGGCGGCCCGCGCCGCCGCGCTGCCGCGCACCGTTGCGGGCGCGGCGCTCAATACGCGCCAGGCGCTGGCCGCGCTGGGCGAGGCGATGAATGCGCCGCCCTACCAGGCCGCGCCGCGCGCGCCGGTGCTGTACATCAAGCCGGCCAACACCTATGCCGCCGACGGCGATGCGATCGCGTTGCCGGCCGACGTGCCCGAAGTGCGCATCGGCGCCAGCCTGGGCATCGTGTTCGGCCGCCGCGCCAGCCGCGTCAGCGAAGCCGAGGCCCTGGCCCACGTGGCCGGCTATCGCGTGGTGGCCGACCTGTCGGCGCCGCACGACAGCTATTTCCGGCCCGCGCTCAAGCAGCAGTGCCGCGACGGCTTCTGCCCGATCGGCCGCGAACTGGCGCCGGTCGCGGCGGTGCCGGATCCCGACGCGCTCGGCATCGAGGTCTGGGTCGACGGCGCGCTGGCACAGCGCGCCAGCACCGCCGACCTGGTGCGGCCGGTGGCGCGCCTGATCGCCGACGTCACCGAATTCATGAGCTTCGAACCCGGCGACATCCTGCTGGCCGGCGCCCGCGCCGACGCCCCGCTGGCGCGCGCCGGGCAACGCTACGAAATCCGCATCGCCCAGGTCGGCGCGCTCGGCAACACGCTCATCGCCGGCGCCTGAGGCGCCCTCACGGAACCCGCCATGAAACACGCACGCATCGCCTACGAAGGCGCCATCCACGCCGCCACCGACGCTGGCAACGGCCAGATCCGCCTGGCGGACGGCCGCCTGCTGGCCGAGGACGCGGTGACCTGGCTGCCGCCGATCGAGCCGCGCACCACCTTCACGCTGGCCATCAACTATGCCGACCACGCCAAGGAACTGGCGTTCAAGGCGCCGGCCGAACCGCTGGGTTTTCTCAAGGCCGCCAACACCTTCGTCGGCCATCGCGCGCGCACGCTGCGGCCGGCCGACGTGGGCTTCATGCACTACGAATGCGAGCTGGCCGTGGTGATCGGCAAGACCGCCCGCAACGTGACGCGCGCGCAGGCCTACGACTACGTGGCCGGCTACACCGTGGCCAACGACTACGCGCTGCGCGACTACCTGGAAAACTGGTATCGCCCCAACCTGCGCGTCAAGAGCCGCGACACCTGCACGCCGCTGGGGCCGTGGCTGGTGGACCGCGACGACGTGGCCGACCCGATGAACCTGGACCTGCGCACCACCGTCAACGGTGTCGAGACCCAGCGCGGCAACACCCGCGACATGGTGTTCGACATCCCCGCCCTGATCGCTTACTTCAGCGGCTTCATGACGCTGTCGCCCGGCGACCTGATCCTGACCGGCACGCCCGACGGCATCGTCAACGTGCAGCCGGGCGACGAGGTCGTGACCGAAATCGACGGCATCGGCCGGCTCGTCAACACGCTGGTGCCCTGCCCCGCCTGATTTCCCTTACCTGGATATTCCCCGCATGCTTGACACTTCCACCGTGCGCGCCCTGGCGGCGCGCCTGCACGACGCCGAACGCAGCCGCCAGCAGATCCGCCAGATCTCGCTGGAGCACCCCGACATCACCATCGCCGACGCCTACGCCATCCAGCGCGCCTGGATGGACATCAAGCTGGGCGAAGGCCGCGTCAAGCGCGGCCACAAGATCGGCCTGACCTCGCGCGCCATGCAACTGTCATCGCAGATCGACGAGCCCGATTTCGGCATGTTGCTCGATGACATGTTCTTCGAGGACGGCGGCGACATTCCCGCCGGCCGCTTCATCCTGCCGCGCCTGGAAGTGGAGCTGGCCTTCGTGCTGGGCAAGCGCCTGCAAGGCCCGAACGTGACGCTGTTCCAGGTGTACGACGCGGTCGACTACGTGATCCCGGCGCTGGAGATCATCGATGCCCGCTCGCACGGCATCGACCCCGACAGCAAGCGCCCGCGCAAGGTGTTCGACACCATCGCCGACAACGCGGCCAACGCCGGCGTGGTGATGGGCGGCCGGCCGGTGAAGATCGGCGAACTGGACCTGCGCTGGATCGGCGCGATCCTGTCGCGCAACGCGGTGATCGAAGAAACCGGCGTGGCCGCCGGCGTCTTGAACCATCCCGCCAATGGCGTAGTATGGCTGGCGAACAAGCTGGCCGCGCACGACGTGGCGCTGGAAGCGGGCGAGATCATCCTGTCGGGGTCCTTCACCCGTCCGGTGGCCGCGCGCCCCGGCGACACCTTCAACGTCGACTACGGCGTGCTCGGCTCCGTCAACTGCCATTTCATCTGACCTCAACGCGGCCCATGGATATCCTGACCAATCAGTTCAAGCGCGCGCTGCGCGCCGGCACGCCCCAGATCGGCCTGTGGGCCGGGCTGGCCAGCGCCTACACCTCCGAGATCATCGCCGGCGCCGGCTTCGACTGGCTGCTGATCGACGGCGAGCACGCCCCCAACACGCTGCAGACCACGCTGGCGCAGCTGCAATCGGTGGCCGCCTATCCGGTGGCGCCGGTGGTGCGCCCGGCCTGGAACGATCCAGTGCAGATCAAGCAGATCCTCGACACGGGCGCCCAGACGCTGCTGGTGCCGATGGTGCAGTCGGCCGAAGAGGCCGCCGCCGCCGTGGCCGCGGTGCGTTATCCGCCCGCCGGCATCCGTGGCGTGGGCAGCGCGCTGGCGCGTTCGTCGCGCTGGAACCGCATCCCCAACTACCTGGAGCGCGCCAACGACGAGATGTGCGTGCTGGTGCAGATCGAGACGCCGCGCGGCGTCGATGCGCTGGAAGCCATCCTGGCGGTGGACGGCGTCGACGGCGCCTTCATCGGCCCGGCCGACCTGTCGGCCAGCATGGGCTACCTGGGCCAGCCCGACCATCCCGAAGTCACCCGCGCCATCGACGCGGCCATCGGCCGCATCGTCAAGTCGGGCAAGGCGGCCGGCATCCTGCACAGCGGCGTGGCGCAGGCCAGGCACTATCTGTCGCTGGGCGCGACCTTCGTCGCGGTGGGCGTGGACGCGGTGCTGCTGGCGCGCGCGGCCGAAAAGCTGGCCGGCGAGTTCAAGGACCTCAAGCCGGTCGGCAAGGCCGGCGGGCCGTACTGAGCCCGGCGGGAAGCAACGGAAAAAACCGGCGCCCACGGGCGCCGGTTTTTCCATCGGAGGCCAGGAACGGCGTAGCCAGATGGGCCGTGCCGCCTGGCCCGATCCGGGCGATCAGGAGCGGCCGCCCAGGCTGCCGCCGCCATCCACGCCCAGCACCTGGCCGGTGATGAAGCCGGCGTCGTCCGACAGCAGGAAGGCGATGGCGGCGGCCACTTCGGCCGGCGTGCCCAGGCGCTTCATCGGCACCGAGGCCAGCGCGCGCTTTTCGCCTTCGCTGCCCGCCGGGCGGGTGGCGCGGAACATCTCGGTTTCGATGGGGCCCGGCGCCACCGCGTTGGCGGTCACGCCGTATTCGGCCAGCTCCAGCGCCCAGGTGCGGGTGCAGCCGACCAGCGCGCTCTTGGCGGCCGAATAGGCGGTGCGTTCCAGGCCGCCGTGGATGGCGCGGCTGCAGACGTTGACGATACGGCCGGCGCGGCGCGCTTTCATCGATTCGATGAAGGCCTGGGTGACCTGCACGGCGACGCGCACGTTCAGGTCCAGCACGTTGTAGAGGGTGGCCAGGTCGATCTCGCCCAGCGGCTGGGGCGAGGCGATGCCGACGTTGTTGACCACGGCATCGACCGGGAATTTCTCGCGGATCTCGCGCAGCACTTCCTCGGTGCGGCCGGCGTCGGCCAGGTCACAGGCATAGAGGTAGCCGGGAAAGTCCACATCGCCGGTATTGCGCGCGATACCGACCACATGACAACCCATGTCGGACAGCCGCTGAGTAAGGGCCCAGCCTATGCCTTTGGTGGCGCCCGTGATGAGCACGCATTTGTCCTTCATGGATCGAAACCTCGTTGTTCGTTACTGGGGCGAAAACGGGCGCTTGGGCGCCCGGTCTTCAAGTAGACACCATCCGGCGTTACCTGTCTTGTAAATTGCGTAGCAATTCTTGCGTGCCGGACACCCTCCGCCTCGGATCGGGCGCGCGGCTTTCCGGAGAAAAATCAGGCGCTTGGAAGGCGCCCGCTGCCCAGGCGCCGGAAAAACGCGCCGGGAGTGCTCAAAAAACGATCAAGGGGTGGCCAGCGACCGCGCCGGAACGCATCAGGCGTCCCGGGTGACCGGGACGCGGGGCGCCAGGGCGCAGAGCAGCTCGTAACCAATGGTGCCGGCCGCCAGCGCGACTTCGTCCACCGACGGCCCCTCTTCGCCCCACAGCGAAACCGGGGCGCCGACGCCCGCGGCCGGAATCGGGTCCAGGTCGACGATCAGCATATCCATCGAAACCCGGCCCACCAACCGGGTGCGGATGCCGGCCACGACCACCGGGGTGCCGGTGGCGGCGTGGCGCGGATAGCCGTCGGCGTAGCCGCAGGCCACGATGCCGACCCGCATGGGCCGGTCGGCCCGGAACAACGCGCCGTAGCCAACCGAATCGCCGGCCTTCAATTCCTGCACCGCGATGATCTCGGAGCGCAGCGACATGGCCGGCTTGAGACCGAAGGCGGCGGCCTCGGCGTCGGCGAATGGCGAGGCGCCGTACAGGCAGATGCCGGGGCGGACCCAGTGCGCCTGGGCCTCGGACCCCACGGCGATCTCGGCAAAGCGCAGCGTGGCCGCGGAGTTGCAGACGCTGATGGGTCCCGCCGCCATCTTATGCGTCACCGAATTGAACACGGCCAGTTGCTCGGTGATGCCCTGGGGACCGTCGGCGCAGGCGAAATGGGTCATCTTGCCGAGCGAGCCGATCACGCCCTGCTGTTGCAGCAGCAGCGCGCGCTCGTGGGCGGCGGGATAGGCGGCCGGGGAAAAACCCAGCCGGTTCATGCCGCTGTTGAGCTTGAGCATGATGTCGACCCGCCGCGACAGGCGCGCGCGGGCCAGCATGTCGAGCTGCTCGCGCTGGTGCACCGTGACGCTCAGGTGGTAGCGGTCGACGATGTCGAGATCGGACGGATTGAAGAAGCCTTCGAGCAGCAGGATCGGCCCGCCCCAGCCGGCCTCGCGGCAGCGCACCGCTTCGTCCAGGTCGAGCATGGCCAGGCCCTGCGCCTTGGAGAAGCCGGCGACCGCCTGCTCGATGCCGTGGCCGTAGGCATTGGCCTTGATCACCGCCCAGATCGACGGCGCCACGCCGGACGCGGCGGCGGCGGTCTGGTCGAGGTGGCGGCGCACGGCGGCCAGATTGTGGGCCAGGGCGGAAACGGAAACGGTGGCGGAAATTGGGCGGGGCATGGTATGAGATCCTGTGGCGCTTAAGTCTAACTGATCGGCGCGGCGGCGGCGCGGGGCCGCGGGCGCGCCGGTCATCTAAAATGGGTCGGCCTCCCGCCTGGGCCGCACTTGCGCCGGCGCGGCCGGAGCGCCGCGCAAAAAAGCAACCCCGCAGGACCGCAGGACCAGACCCATGCCCATCGATCACTACGAGAATTTTCCCGTCGCCTCGCTGCTGTTGCCGCGTCGGCTGCGTGGCGCCGTGACCGATCTGTACCGGTTCGCCCGCGCCGCCGACGATATCGCCGACGAAGGCGCGGCCAGCGACGACGAACGGTTGGCCCAATTGGCCGCATTCCGCGCCGAGCTGCATCGTATCGGCGCCGAACCGGGCGCGGTGCCGGCCCCCGGCGCCCCCGAACTGGCCGGTATTTTCGTGCCGCTGGCGGCCACCATCGCCCGCCACCAGTTGCCCATCACGCCCTTCTACGACCTGCTGTCGGCCTTCGAGCAGGACATCAGCGTCAAGCGCTACGACGATTACGCCACGCTGGCCGACTACTGCACCCGCTCGGCCAACCCCGTCGGGCGGCTGATGCTGCACCTGTTCGACGCCACCGATCCGCGCGACGTGGAACAATCGGACGCCATCTGCACCGGGCTGCAATTGGTGAACTTCTGGCAGGACGTGCGGGTCGATTGGCACAAGCACCGCGTCTACCTGCCGCAGGAAGACCTGAACCGCTTCGACGTCTCGGAAGAGGACCTGGCCGCCTGCCGCCTGACGCCGGGCTGGCGCGCCCTGATGGCGTTCGAGGTGGAACGCGCCCGCGCACTGCTACACTTCGGCGCTCCGCTGGCGCGCCGCCTGCCGGGCCGCATCGGCCTGGAGCTGCGCCTGGTGGTGCAAGGCGGGCTGCGCGTGCTGGAGCGGATCGAGGCGAGCGGCTACGATGTATTCATGAACCGACCCGAATTGGGCGCCAAGGACTGGGCCATCATGCTCTGGCGCTCCATCAAGTAAGCAACCGGCCCTGCCAACTATGACCCCTGACGAGTACTGCCAGGAGAAAGCCGCCAAGAGCGGTTCCAGCTTCTACTATTCCTTCCTGTTCCTGCCGCCCGAGCGGCGTCGCGCCATCACGGCGCTGTACGCCTATTGCCGCGAGGTCGACGACGTGGTGGACGAATGCACCGACCCGTCGCTGGCGCGCATCAAGCTGGCCTGGTGGCGCACGCAGGTCGACCAGATGTTCGACGGCAAGCCCGACCATCCCGTGACCCGCGCGCTGCAGCCGCACCTGCAAAGCTGTTCGATCACCCGCGAGCGCCTGCTGGCGGTGGTCGACGGCATGGAAATGGACCTGGACCAGACCCGCTACCTGGACTGGCCCGGCCTGCGCAAGTATTGCTGGCACGCCGCCGGCGTGGTCGGCGAACTGTCGGCCGGCGTCTTCGGCTACACCGATCCGGCCACGCTGGTCTACGCCGAGAAGCTCGGCCTGGCGTTCCAGATGACCAACATCATCCGCGACGTCGGCGACGATGCCCGCCGCGGCCGCATCTACATCCCGGTCAACGACATGCAGCAGTTCGAGGTCAAGGCCTCGGACATCCTGAACGGCGAATATTCCGAACGCTTCTCGGCGCTGATGAAGTTCCAGGCCGAGCGCGCCCGCGAGCTGTACCGCGAGGCGATGCGCAGCCTGCCCGAAGCCGACCGGCGCGCGCAGCGTCCCGGCCTGATGATGGCGGCGATCTACCATGCCCTGCTCGATGAGATCGAGCGCGACAACTGGCAGGTGCTGCACCAGCGCATCTCGCTGACGCCGCTGCGCAAGCTGTGGCTGGCGTGGAAAACCTGGGTGGGCGGCGGACGCGGGCTGGTCCGCCGGTTGGCGCGGTGAAGGCCGCGGTCATCGGCGCCGGCTGGGCGGGCCTGGCGGCCAGCGTCGCCCTGCGAGAGGCCGGCGCCAAGGTCACCGTGTTCGAAGCCGGCCACACGCCCGGCGGCCGCGCCCGGCGCGTATTCCATGATGGCTTCGAATCGCCGCTGGACAACGGCCAGCACCTGCTGTCGGGCGCCTACAAGCACACGCTGGCGCTGATGCGCCGCGTGGGCCGCAATCCCGATGCCCTGCTGATGCGCCGCCCGCTGCGGCTGGCCAGCCTGGATGGGCGCTTCCGCCTGTCGGCGCCGCGCCTGCCCGCGCCCCTGCACATGGCGGTGGCGATCCTGGGCGCGCGCGGCCTGTCGTGGGCCGACCGCTACGCCACGCTGCGCCTGATGCGCGGCCTGCGCGCCATGTCCTGGACCCCGCCGCGCGACTGGACCGTGCAGCAGCTGCTGCACTATCACGCGCAGTCCGACGCCCTGATCCGCCAGGTCTGGGAACCGCTGTGCCTGGCCGCGCTGAACACGCCGGTGGCCAGCGCCAGCGCCGCGCTGTTCGCCCGCGTGCTGCGCGACAGCCTGGCCGGCCGCCGTGAAGACAGCGACCTGCTGCTGCCCTGCACCGACCTGTCGGCGCTGTGGCCCGACGCCGCCGCGCGCCAGGTCACGATGCGCTACGGCAGCACGGTGCGCCAGCTGCGGCCCTCGCAAGACGGCATCGACATCAACCAGGAACGTTTCGACGCCGCCGTGCTGGCGGTGCCGCCGGCGTTCGCCGCGCGCCTGCTGGATGCGCCGCTGCGCGCAGTGGGCGCGACCGGCCTGCTGGACGCGCTGCGGGCCTTCGACTATCTGCCGATCGCCACCCTCAACCTGCGCCTGGCCGGCCCGTGGCGCCTGCCCGAACCCATGATGATGCTGCGCGAGGAACCGGGCCGCGGCCATATCGGCCAATGGCTGTTCGACCGCGCGCAACTGGCCGGCGACGCCCAGGCCGGTGAATTGGCGGTGGTGGCGAGCGCGGCCACCGGCCTGGCCGAACGCAACCGCCAGCAGGCCATCGAGGCCCTCATCGACCAGGTGGCCGAGCAGGCCGCCGGTTATCCGCAGCGGCTGCCGCCGATGCCGGAAGTCGCGGCGGCGGAATTGTTCATCGAAAAGCGCGCCACCTTTGCGGCGGTGCCGGGCCTGACCCGGCCGTTGAACAGCACGCCGTGGCCGACGCTGGCGCTGGCAGGCGACTGGACCGACACCGGCTACCCCGGCGTGCTGGAAGGCGCGGTGCGCAGCGGCCTGGACGCGGCGCGGGTGCTGAATCCGCGGGCGGACGACTGAGGCGCGCAGCGCCCATGGCAATGCGCCGGCGCGTATCGGCGCGCGCCGCGCCGCCTTGGCGCGGGCAGCGGCAGATTCAGCGCAACAGGCTGGCCGTCGCCAGTCCCAGGCCCGTCAGCAACAGGGACCCGAGCAGGCTGAAGCCGGCGTAGCCCAGCGCGCCGCCATAGGCGCCGCGCTCGAGCATCGCCACGGTTTCAGCCGAGAAAGTCGAAAACGTGGTCAGCCCGCCCATGAAACCGGTGATGGCCCCCAGCCGCACCCAGGCCGGCCATTCCGGATGACCGGCCACCAGCGCCAGCGCCAGTCCCACCAGATATCCCCCGGCCAGATTGACCGCCAGCGTGCCCCAGGGCCACGACTCGGTGTTGAGCCACAGGCTGACCAGCCAGCGCGCCCAGGCGCCGAACATGGCGCCCAGGCCCACGGCCAGGAAGTTCAGGGGAATCAGGGTCTGGTAGGCGGACATGGACTCAGGGCGCGCGGTGCTGCTTCAGGCGCAAGGAAAAGACCAGCAGCAGTATGCCAAAGAACACGGCGTAGATGCCGATGACCCACACCAGGGCCAGTGCGCCGGCGCCCGGCTGCAACACCAGCATGGCGCCGAACAGGATAGATACCAGGCCGGACAGCGCCAGGAACCACTCGTTGCGGATTTCCTTGCGAAAGCGGATTGCGGCGACGATCTGGAACACGCCCGCCACCAGCGCCCAGATGGCGATGATGTAGAGCAGGATCAACGCCGTCAGGCCCGGCCACAGGAAGGTGGCGATGCCGGCCGCCACGCCCAACAGGCCGACGATGATCAGCGCCCACAGCGGCTTGCCGCGCTCGCGGATGCGGATGCCGGCGATCAGCGCCAGCACGCCGTCGGCCAGCGCGAACGCGCCCCACACCAGCACCAGCGCCGACAAGGTGATCGCCGGCATGAACATGGCCATCAGGCCGAACAGGATGGCGACGACGCCGCGCAATGCCACCCAACCCCAGTGACGACCGATCTGATCCACGACTTGCGAGTCAAGCATGACGACCTCCGGTAACACGTAACGGGTGACCTATCTTATTTGAATTTTCCCGCGCGTGGACCGCCTGGCCGCCGTGACCCGGTTGGCCGGAAAGGCCGCCGCCCCGGAGACGGCCGGCTCCCGGCCTTATTGCAGCTTGATCTGCGCGCGCTCGATCACCGACTTCCAGCGATCGCGTTCGGCGCGGATCTGTTCGCCGAACTCGGCCGGCGTATTGCCCAGCGGGAAGGCGCCGGTCTCTTCCATCTTGGCGGCGGTGGCGGGGTCGCGCACCGCCTGGGCGAAGGCCTGCGCGAGCTTGTCGCGCACGTCCGCCGGCATGCCCGCCGGCCCCACCACGCCGTACCAGGCGGTGACGTCGTAATCCTTGTAGCCCTGCTCGGCGAAGGTCGGCACGTCCGGCAGGCGCGGGTTGCGCGCGGTCCCGGTGATGGCCAGCGCCCGCAGGTGATTGCTCTTGATGTAGGGCAGCGACGACGGGAAGTTGTCGAAGATCACCGGCACCACGCCGCCCACCGTGTCGGTCAAGGCCGGCGCCGAGCCGCGGTACGAGATGCTGTTCATCTTGCCCCCGGTGATCTGCAGGAACCAGATCATGCCCAGGTCATTGACGCCGCCGGCGCCGGCATTGGCGTAGCCGTCCTTGCCCGGATTGGCGCGCACGTGCGACACGAACTCGGCCAGCGTCTTCGCCGGGTATTGCGGGTTGACGCTGAGGATGTTGGGGCTGGTCACCAGGTTGCTGATGGGCGTGAAGTCCTTGACCGGGTCGTAGGCCAGCTTGGGGAACAGGTGCGGCGCGGTGCCATGGGTGCTGACGGTCGCCAGCCCCACGGTGTAGCCGTCCGGCTTGGCGCGCGCGGTGGCGGCCATGCCGATGGTGCCGGAGGCGCCGGTGCGGTTCTCGACCACGACCTGCTGCCCCAGTATCTCGCCCGCCTTGGCGGCGGCCAGGCGGCCGACGATATCGGTGGGGCCGCCGGCCGGGAACGGCACGATCAAGGTGATGGGACGGTCGGGGAATTCGGCGTGCGCCGCGGGCAACAGGGCGGCCAGCGCCAGGGCGGCGCAAGTCTTGCGGATCATGGGGTTGTCTCCTGTGGGGATCGGTTCTGCTTGTCATCGGGAAAATTCCGGCGCGCCCGCGACGCTGGCGTCGCGGCGCAGGATCCTGCCGGGGCGATGCGACGGGGGGGCTTGCGGGAACACCGCGCAGCCGTTGACCAGCACGTGCTCGATGCCGGCCGAGGCCAGCGTCGGCGCGTCCCAGGTGGCGCGGTCGCACACCGTGTCGGCGTCGAACACGACCACGTCGGCCCAGGCGCCCACGGCCAGCCGGCCGCGATCGGCCAGGCCGAACACGCGCGCCGGCAGCGCGGTCATCTTGGCCACGGCGGCCTCCAGCGTCAGCAGTTCGGCTTCGCGCACGTAGCGGCCCAGCACGCGCGTGAAACTGCCCCACAGGCGGGGGTGCGGATGGGCATCGTTGGGCAGGCCATCCGAGCCGACCATGCAGCATTCGTGCTGGAAGATGCGGCGCACCTCGTTCTCGTCCATGGCGAAGTAGATCGCGCCCGCCGGGCACAGGCGGCGCGCCGCCGTGACCGCGTCGCAGCCCCAGCGCGCGGCGATCTCGGCCAGCGACTGGCCGCCGCATTCGGGATGCGGGGTCGACCAGGTGATGCGGATGTCGTCGATCTGGTCGGCGCGCTCGGGTATCAGGATGGTGGAGCTGCCCGGATACGGGTAGATGTCCAGCGCCACGTCGACGCCGGCGGCGCGGGCGCGGTCGATGTTGGCCAGCGTGGCGGCGCTCTTGCCCCAGTTGGCCGGCATCATGCATTTGTGGTGCGACAGCACCGTGGCGCAGCCGGTGCGGCGGCCGACCGCCAGCACCTCGTCGACGGCGGCCTCGACTGCGTCGCCCTCGTTGCGGATGTGGCTGGTGTGCAGCGCGCCGCGCGCCGCCGCGACGCGCGCCAGGCCGTCCAGTTCGGCTTGCTCGGCGACGCCGCCGGGCTGGTAGGCCAGGCCCGTGCTGAATCCCACCGCGCCGGCCTCCAGCGCGTCGGCCAGCATGCGCTCCATCGCCCGCTGCTCCTTCGCGCTGGGCTGTGCCGCCGGATCGCGCATGGCGGCCAGGCGCAGGTTGGCGTGGCCCACCAGGGCGGCCACGTTGATCATCGGCCGCTGCGCCTCCAGCGCGCCGAAGTACGTGGCCATGTCCGCGAACAGCGGCGAGTCGCCCAGCAGGGCCAACGCCGCGGCGGTATTGCCCGGCAGCGGCGCCGGCGCGCCGCTGATGCCGCAGTTGCCGACCACCACCGACGTGATGCCCTGGCTGGTCTTCCATTCCAGGCCCGGTTTTTCCACGAACATCAGGTCATCGTGGCCATGGGTATCGATGAAGCCGGGCGCGACGATCCTGCCGCCGGCATCGAGACGCCGGTCCGCTGGCGCGGCCGACAGGTCGCCGATGGCGGCGATGCGCTCGCCACGGATGCCGACGTCGGCGCGGCGGCGCGGCCCGCCCAGCCCGTCGATCACCCAGCCGCCTTCGATGACCAGATCCAGTTTTTCCTGCATGCAACTTCCGCCTTGATGGGGCCGGCGATGACGCCGGCCGCTTGTGCGGGCCGCCCGTGGACGGCCCTGGTGCTTGATGAAGCCCCTAGTATCGTCCGGCCGATCAATCTGGAAAAATTGTTTTTATTGATCCATCTATCGTGATTTGAAATGTATCGCCTGCCCAAGCACGTCACCCTCAAGCACCTGACCGCGTTCGTCGCGGTGGCGCAGGAGTCCAGTTTCACCCACGCCGGCAAGCGCCTGTTCCAGACCCAGTCGTCGGTCACCAGCCTGGTGCGCCAGCTGGAGGAAGCGCTGGCCACCCGGCTGTTCGCGCGCACCAGCCGGCGCGTGCTGCTGACCGCGGCGGGCGAGGAATTCCTGCCGCGCGTGATGCGCCTGTTGGCCGATTTCGACGGCGCGATCGAGGACGTGGTGCGCTTCGGCGCGCTGGAGCGCGGCCGTGTCGGCGTGGCGGCCGCGCCCTCGGCCATCACCCAGGTGATCGCGCCGGCGGCGGCGGCATTCGCGGCGCAGTACCCCGCCATCCGCCTGTACCTGAGCGACGACAACTCCGGCCGCATCCAGCGCAAGGTGGCCGCGCGCGAAGTCGATTTCGGCCTGACCAGCCGCTGGGCCGACGCGCCCGGCCTGCAGTTCGACGCGCTGCTGGAGGATCGCTTCGGCGTGCTGTACCGGCGCGACGACGCCAGCCTGCGGCCGGGGCGCGACGGCGCCATGCGCTGGTCCGACCTGGCGGGCCGCAAGCTGGTGGGGGTGGTGGACGAGACCGGCATCATGGCGCTGCTGCGGGCGCGCGCGGACCTGCCGATCGAAGCCGCCGCGCCGTTCTACGAGGCCTCCAGCACCACTTCCCAGGCAGCGTTGGTGAAGGCCGGCGTGGGCGTGGCGCTGCTGCCGGCGCTGGCGGCGCAACGCGTGCTGGAACCCGGACTGGACTACGCGCTGCTGGCGCGGCCCACGGTGGTGCGCACGCTGTGCATCATCCGCCACAAGGAGCACGCGCTGAGTCCGGCCGCCGAAGCGCTGATCCGCGCCATCCGCGACTACCTGCGCGGCGCGCCGTTGCCGGCCGGCTGCAAGCTGGCCGCGGGCGCGACCCGCCGGCGCGCCTGAGGCGCATCGGCGTCGCCGTGGCAACGCCGGCGGGGCATGCGCCCGCCCCGCCGCGACGATACGCGCCGCTCAGGCGCGCAGCTTTTCGTCCAGCGCCGCCAGTCCGGCGGCGAACACGCCCTGCCCCACGGCGGTTGCCACCGCCTGCAGGTCGGCGCCATCCTCGACGCGGAAGTCGGCCCACCATTCGACCAGCGTGGCACCGCTCTCGGTGATCGCGCGCAAGGCGACGCCGGCGACATAGTCGCGCATCGGCAGGTCGGTCTCGATGATCGAATAGCGCAGCGCCGTGCCCGGATCGTCCAGCATCAGCAATTGCTCGCGCACGAAGCCCGAGGGCTTGAGCGACAGGTAGCGCACCGAGCCGATGGCATCGTGGCGGCCGCCTTCTTCCAGACGGCTTTGCGCGACGCCGGGATGCCACCCCGCCAGGCCATTGAAATCACGAAACAGCGGCCAGACCTTGGCCAGCGGCGCCTGGACGATGGCGCTGGTGTAGACGGTATGCGGCATGCGGACTCCTGACGGGCGCGCGGCGCCCCGGCGGAAACGGATGAAGGGGAAAACTCAGAACGTCAGTTGCTTGAACTCGCGGGTGGCGGCGGTCAGCGCCTGTTCGGTGGGCAGGCGCTCCATCGAGCTGGCGCCGTAGAAGCCATGGCAATGCCGGCAGTGGCGCAGGATGTGGGCAGCGTCCTCGGGCGTGGCGATGGGGCCGCCGTGGCACAGCACGATCACGTCCGGACGCACGGCCAGCGCGGCCGCGGCGATGCGGTCGATGGCGGCGACGCAGTCATCCAGCGTCAGCGCGGTCTCGGCGCCGATCGAGCCGCCGGTGGTCAGGCCCATGTGCGCGACGATGATGTCGGCGCCGGCCTGCGTCATCGCCACGGCGTCGTCCTCGTTGAACACGTAGGGCGTGGTCAGCATGCCCTTTTCGTGCGCCAGGCGGATCATGTCCACTTCCAGCGCGTAGCCCATGCCGGTCTCTTCCAGGTTGGCGCGGAAGGTGCCGTCGATCAGGCCCACGGTGGGGAAATTCTGCACGCCGGCAAAACCCTGGCGCTTGAGATCGTCCAGGAACACGTCGAAGTCGCAGAACGGATCGGTGCCGTTGACGCCGGCCAGCACCGGCGTGCGCTTGACCACCGGCAGCACTTCGCGGCCCATGTCGACCACGATCTCGTTGGCGTTGCCGTAGGCCAGCAGGCCGGCCAGCGAGCCGCGCCCGGCCATGCGGTAGCGGCCCGAGTTGTAGATCACGATCAGGTCGATGCCGCCCGCTTCCTCGCACTTGGCGGACAGTCCGGTGCCGGCGCCGCCGCCCACGATGGGGGTGCGGTCGCGCACCATGGCGCGGAACTTGTCCAGCAGTTGGTTACGGTCAAAGCGCGGCATGGCGGCAATCCTCAGTGTGTGGCGATGTCGAGAAACTGCTCGACCGCGGTGCGGGCGAACAGCGGGTCGTTGATGTGGCAGGGCACGCGCACCAGGCGGCGGTCGGCGGTCTGCACCAGATTGGCCTGCAGCGCCTCGAACAAGGTCGCGTCGGCCTGCGGGTCCCAGAATGCCTGGCCCGGCGCGTCCAGCGCCGACACGCCGCCTTCGGGGATCAGGAAGCGCACGGGGCCGTCGCAGCGGTTCAGCCGCTCAGCGATCCATTCGCCCTGGCGGCGGTTCTCTTCCGCCGTCGTGCGCATCAGCGTCACCTGCGGGTTGTGGGGATAGAAGGTGCGGCCCTGGTAGCGCTCGGGCACCGAATCCATGGCGCCGAAATTGACCATGTCGAGCGCGCCGCAGGAACCCACGTACGGCGCCCGGGTGCGCGCCACGGCGCCGAAGCGGTCCTCGGTGCAGGCCAGCACGCCGCCGAACAGGAAGTCGCAGACCTCGGTGGTGGTCAGGTCCAGCACGCCGGACAACAGATGGCTGTCGAGCAGCTTTTCCATCGACTGGCCGCCGGTGCCGGTGGCGTGGAACACCAGGCAGTCGTAGCGCGATTCGAGCAGCGGCGTCACCTGCTGCACGCAGGCGGTGGTGACGCCGAACATGGTGATGCCGACGGCCGGACGGCTGCCGTCGCCGGCTACGCTGGCGGCCAGGCGGAAGGCGCCGCCGATGGCGCCGGCGGCATTGGCCAGCACGCGGCGCGAGATGCGGTTCAGGCCGGCCACGTCGGTCACGGAATACATCATCGCGATGTCCGACGGCCCGACGTAGGGCGCGACGTTGCCCGACGCCATGGTCGATACCATCAGCTTGGGCACGCCGATGGGCAGCGCGCGCATGGCCGGCGTGATGAGCGCGGTGCCGCCGGAACCACCCAGGCCCAGCAAGGCACCGATATCGGAGTTGGCGGCCGCGTAGCGTTCGAACGCCAGCGCCATGGCCGCGATGGCGGTGCCGCGGTCGCCGGTGAAGACGGCCTGCTCGCCCCGCGGATGGCTGCGGGCCACTTCCCGCGCCTGCACCTGCGCCGCGCTGGCCGCGCCCGTGGTGGACACGTCCACCGAGACCACGTCCAGGCCTTCGCGCTTGAGCAGCGCAACCACGTACTCGGCCTCGTGGCCCTTGGTATCGAAGGTGGCGGCCACGAAGACCCGCCGATTCGAATGCGTCATGACTCCTCCGCGGGCGGCTACACTCGGTGCGCGCCTCGATATGTCTGGGGCCGCCCAGGGCCTGTAGAATCAAGAAATGAGACGAAAGAATCATACTGAGACACCTGTCTCACGTCAAACCACGACACCCGCCCCCAAGCCGCCGGCCGCGCCCGCGCGCCTCATCGCGCCCGCCAGCCGCCAGGCCGCCGCCAGCGGCGAGCCGCCGCACGGGCCGCGCGCGCGCATGCGCAAGATCCTGCTGGACGCCGCGCAGCGGCTGATGGCGCAAGGCATCACGCCCTCGGTGGCGGAACTGGCCGAGCATGCCCAGGTATCGCGCGCCACCGCCTACCGCTACTTTCCCAGCCAGAGCGCACTGATCGCCGCCGTGGTCGACGAGAGCCTGGGCCCGATCCTGGCGTGGGACTCGGCCGCGCCGGACGCCGCCACCCGCGTGGATGAACTGCTGCGTTTCGCCTATCCGCGCCTGCAAGCGCACGAAGCGCCGCTGCGCGCCGCCATCCAGGTGTCGTTGCAGCAGCATGCGGATGCCAGCGCCGGCCGCGCCGGCAACGAACCCCGGCTGGTGCGCGGCCATCGCGTCGACATCCTCAGGCGCGCCATCGCGCCGCTGGCCGGCGTGCTGACGCCGGCGCAGCAGGATCGCGTGGCGCAGGCGCTGTCGCTGGTCTACGGCACCGAAGTGTTCCTGGTGCTCAAGGACATCTGGGGCCTCGGCCAGGCCGAGGTCACCGAGGTCGCCCGCTGGACCGCCAATGCCATCATCCGGCAGGCGCTGGCCGACGTCGCCGACGCGCCGGCGGCGGATCCGCGCAGGCGCTGAGCGCCGCGCGCGCCGCCCGAGGCGCAGCCACGGCCTCGCCCCGCATACCCTGTCATTGCCACGTCACCCGCGCGCCTCATAGTGCGGGCCTTCGCGGCGCCGCGCCTCCTTGCGGCCCGCATGACGCTGGAGCATGGAATGCAGTTCGAAGTAACCCGCCTGCGGCGGACCCTGATGCCGCTGTCGCTGGCTTGCGTAACCCTGTTGAGCGCCTGTGGCGGCAGCGATGACGACGATGAGACCCCCGCCGTCACGCCGCCCCCGGTCGTGACCGACCCCACGCCGCCGGTCCGCACGGGCGCCTGGAGCGCCGGCGACCTGCACGTGCACACCATCCAGTCCGACGACGCGCAGACCACGCTGGAAAGCGTGCTGGACCAGGCCTTCGACCGCTACAAACTGGACTGGGCCGCGCTCTCGAACCACCTGCGCATGTCCGGACGCGACCACACCGGCCTGGCGATCCCGGGCGGATCGATTCCGTTCTCGACCGGCATGGCGCGCTACGAAGTGCCGTTCATCAAGCAGGCACAGGCCGCGGGCCGCTACGCCGGCAAGATCATCTTCTCGTCGTTCGAGTGGGACATGCCCACGCACGATCACGTCAACATCGGCATCGGCACCGACGACCCGATGTCCGAGAAGTCGCTGCGCGCCGTGGCCGAGTTCGAATACCTCTACACCAACAAGGCCGCCAACCTGTTCGATCCGCAGCTGGTATCGGACCTGGCCGGCCAGGCGCGCGCCTACACCACCCACGCCGATTCGCTGACGGCGCTCAAGTGGCTGCGCGACAGGCACCCCGACAGCTACATGCTGCTGAATCACCCGTCGCGCTACGCCGGCAAGTACACCATCGGCCAATTGCGTGAGATGCACGACCTGGCGCCGTCGATCTTCTTCGCCATCGAAGGCATGGTGGGCAACCAGATGGAACCCGACCGCGGCGGCTACGCCGAGGCCTACACGGCCGACAAACTGCCCAACCGCACCTACGGCGGCGTCGACTACCTGGTGGCCAAGCTCGGCGGCACCTGGGACGCGCTGCTGGGCGAAGGCCGCCGCATCTGGACCGTGGCCGATTCGGACTTCCATTTCCGCGTCAACGCCACCGGCCAGTACAGCAGCGGCTACGCGCCGGGCGAATACGCCAAGACCTATGTCTGGAAGGACGGCAAGGACATGGCGGCGGTGGTCGCGGGCCTCAAGAGCGGCCGCCTGTTCGGCGTGTTCGGCGACCTGATCGACGCGCTCGAATTCCAGGCGCGCGGCGCCTCGGGCACCGCGCAGATGGGCGGCGAACTGGTGGCGGCCAAGGGCGAGCAGGTGGAAGTGACCATCCGCTTCCGCAGCCCCGGCAGCAACCATTACGAGTACCCGATCGAAAGCGGCAACCCGACCTACGTCAAGCCGACCGTGCATCACGTCGACCTGATCGTGGGCGACGTCGGCGCCCGCGCCGCCGCCGGCACCCCGGCCTATGACAATGCCACCAATCCGAGCACCCGGGTGCTGGGCCGCTACACCAGCAAGGACTGGACGGTGGACCAGGACGGCTACAGCGTCATCAAGGTCAAGCTGACCGCGGACAAGAGCCAGTACCTGCGCCTGCGCGGCACCAACCTGGCGCCCGACGTGGCCGGTGAAACCGCCAACGGCGAACCGCTGGCGGACGCCAAGATCGACCTGGCCGACAACGCGGCCCGCTTCAACGCCATCAACGCGCGCAACTACAACGACCTGTGGTTCTATTCGAATCCGGTGTTCGTCACCGTCAAACAGTAGGACGGCTCGCGCCGGCGCGGCATGTCGAGCCGCGCCGGCCCGGCCCGAAACGCGAGCGGCACGGATTCTCTTTTATAAGTCACAGTTATTTTGTTGACCTCCAACCCCTCGCTTGCTACATATGAGGGCGCAACTGCACTTGGTTCCTGATTATTCTCATCGGAGGATTTTTATGAGCAAGCGAATTGTTGTCGTGGGAGGCGGGGTCGGCGGCACCATGCTGGCCAACCAACTGGTGCACAAGCTCTACCCCGAAGTGACGGCCGGCAAGGTCAGCATCATGCTGCTGTCCGATTCGCCGGATCATTACTACAAGCCGGCCTTCATGTATGTGGCGTTCAATCTGTTCTTTCAGGAAGAACTCAAACGCCCCGAACGTTCCCTGCTGCGGCCCGAGATCGAGTTCCGCGTCGACAAGGTGACGCGCTTCGATTTCGATGCCCAGCAACTGCACACCCGCGGCGGCAAGCGCCACGGCTACGACTACCTCGTCATCGCCACGGGCTGCGTGCCCGCCCCCGAGCGCATCGAGGGACTGCGCGAAGCGGGCGATCATTTCTACCAGTACGAGCCGGCGCGGCAACTGGCCAGCCGCCTGGCCACGATCGAGCGCGGCCGCGTATTCGTCAGCGTCACCTTTCCCAAGACGCCGAACGTGCCGCACCAGTGCGGCATCGCGCCGATCGAGACCACGCTGATGCTGGATGACTATCTGCGCCGCCGCGGCGTGCGCGAGCGCGTCGAGATCGTCTACACCTACCCGACCACCTCGCAACTGCTGCGCAACTGCCTGTTCCTGCAAAAGCCCACCTGCGAAGTGCTGCCGGCCATCTTCGAACAGCGCGGCATCCGGTTCCAGCGCGGCTTCACGCTGGCGAAGGTGGACCCCGACCGGCGCATCGCCTATTCGGAAGAAGGCGTCGAGCAACCCTTCGACATCCTCATGGCCACGCCGCCGATCCGCGCGGTCGATGCGGTGCTGGAATCGGGCGCCTCGCAGGCGCCCGACAACGAAGGCTGGCTGCCGACCGATCACGAGACCATGCAGGTCTACGGCCTGCGCAACGTGTACGTGATCGGCGACACCGTGGACCTGCCGGTCAGCAAGGCCGGCGGCTCGTGCCACAACCAGGCGCCCGTCATCGCCAACAACATCGCCGGCGAGATCCGGCTGGGCCATCCCTGCAGCGCGTACGACGGCCGGGTCCAGGCCGTGGCGCAGATGGGCCTGAACGCCGGCATGCCGCTCTGGTACGACTACACCCATGACGTGCGGCCGACACCGCCGACCAAGCTGGGCGGGTTGCTGCGGCATGGTTTCAACCGGGGCCTGTACTGGTCCGTCGCCAGGGGAATGCTATGAACGCTCCGCACGACAACAGCCTGCCCGCGGCCGGGCAATGCGCCGCCGTGTTCGACGCGCCGCCCGCGGCCGGCGGCAACGATGCGCTGGCGCAACTGGCGGACAAGCTGCAACCGCTGGCCGACAGCGGACGCCTGGACAATATCGTCGACCTGCTGGCGCTGGCGTCCGACCTGGTCGACCTGCTCGATGCGCCGATGGTGGAAAAACTGGGCGCGCTGTCCGAGCAGGCCACGGGCGCCGCCTGGACCCTGTCCAACGCCTGGCGCGCGGCCCAGGCGCAAGGGTTGCAAGAGGCGCGCCCGCCGGGCCTGGGCGGACTGTTCCAGCTCTCGCGCGACGAGGATACGCGGCGCGGGCTGGCGCTCGTGCTGCGGACGCTGCAAGGGCTGGGCCGGCAATTGGGTGATCAGCGGCAGGACTACGCCGCCTCCTGATGCGGTAGGCCGGCACCGCCCCCCCGGGTCCCGGCCCGGCAAAACAAAGCCCCGCAAGCGATCGCCTGCGGGGCTTTCTGTACACGCCGCCTGGACGGGCGGCGCGTAGGCGCTTATTGCAATGTGCGCGTGAAGACGAACTTGCCGTCGCGCCAATCCACCGGCACCACGTCGCGCGGCCCGAACTGGCCTTCCAGGATCAGCTTGGCGACCGGGTTCTCGATCTGCTGCTGGATCGCGCGCTTGAGCGGACGCGCGCCGAACACCGGATCGAAGCCATCGCGTGCCAGTTCGGCCAGCGCGGGCTCGGTCACTTCCAGCCGCATCTCCTGCTTTTCCAGCCGCTCGGCCAGGCGGCGCAGCTGGATGCGGGCGATGGACTCGATGTGCTGCGCTTCCAGCCCGTGGAACACCACCACTTCGTCGATGCGGTTCAGGAACTCGGGCCGCAGCGTCTGCTTGAGTTCGCCCCAGACCACTTCCTTGACCACGTCGTACGGCTGGCCGGCCAGCGTCTGGATATGCTGCGAACCGAGGTTCGACGTCATCACGATGACCGTGTTGCGGAAGTCCACGGTGCGGCCCTGGCCGTCGGTCAGGCGGCCATCGTCCAGCACCTGCAGCAGCACGTTGAAGACGTCCGGGTGGGCCTTCTCGACTTCATCGAGCAGCACCACGCTGTAGGGCTTGCGGCGCACGGCCTCGGTCAGGTAGCCGCCCTCTTCGTAGCCCACGTATCCGGGCGGCGCGCCGATCAGCCGCGCCACCGAGTGCTTCTCCATGAATTCGCTCATGTCGATGCGGATCATGTGCTCTTCGGAGTCGAACAGGAACTCGGCCAGCGCGCGCGTCAGCTCGGTCTTGCCCACGCCGGTGGGGCCCAGGAACAGGAACGAACCGTACGGGCGCGACGGATCCGCCAGGCCCGCGCGCGAACGGCGGATGGCATCGGACACCAGGCGCACGGCCTCGTCCTGGCCAACCACGCGCTTGTGCAGGTATTCCTCCATGTGCAGCAGCTTCTCGCGTTCGCCCTGCATCATCTTGGATACCGGGATGCCGGTGGCGCGCGACACGACCTCGGCGATTTCCTCGGCGCCGACACGGGTGCGCAAGAGGCGCGGACGACCTTCGCCGCCCTCGGCCTCCTCGGCCGCTTCAGCGGCGCCGACCTCGGCGGCCTTCAGGCGCGCTTCCAGGTCGGGCAGCTTGCCGTACTGCAGCTCGGCCAGCTTGTCGAACTGGCCCTTGCGCTGCAGCTCGGCCATTTCGGCGCGCACGCTGTCGATCTCTTCCTTGATGGCCTGGGTGCCCTGCACCGCGGCCTTCTCGGCCTTCCAGATTTCCTCGAAGTCGTTGTATTCGCGTTGCAGCTTTTCAAGCTCGTCCTCGATCACGCCCAGGCGGCGCTTGGAAGCGTCGTCGGTTTCCTTCTTGACGGCCTCGCGCTCGATCTTGAGCTGGATGATGCGGCGGTCAAGCTTGTCCATCACTTCCGGCTTGGAATCGATTTCCATGCGGATGCGGGCGCCGGCCTCGTCGATCAGGTCGATGGCCTTGTCGGGCAGGAAGCGGTCGGTGATGTAGCGGTGCGAGAGTTCGGCCGCGGCCACGATGGCCGGGTCGGTGATCTCAACGCCGTGGTGGATCTCATAGCGCTCCTGCAACCCGCGCAGGATGGCGATGGTGGACTCGACATCGGGTTCGTCGACCAGCACCTTCTGGAAGCGGCGCTCGAGCGCGGCGTCCTTTTCGATGTACTTGCGGTATTCGTCCAGCGTGGTGGCGCCGATGCAGTGCAGCTCGCCGCGCGCCAGCGCCGGCTTGAGCATGTTGCCGGCGTCCATCGCGCCTTCGGCCTTGCCGGCGCCGACCATGGTGTGCAGCTCGTCGATGAAGACGATGTTGCTGCCGTCGTCCTGCGACAGTTCCTTGAGCACGGCCTTCAGGCGCTCTTCGAATTCGCCGCGGAACTTGGCGCCGGCCAGCAGCGCGGCCAGGTCGAGCGACAGCACGCGCTTGCCGCGCAGGGTCTCGGGCACTTCGTCGTTGACGATGCGCTGCGCCAGGCCCTCGACGATGGCGGTCTTGCCCACGCCGGGTTCGCCGATCAGGACCGGGTTGTTCTTGGTGCGGCGCTGCAGGATCTGGATGGTGCGGCGGATTTCGTCGTCGCGGCCGATCA
Source organism: Achromobacter xylosoxidans (assembly GCF_001457475.1). NCBI lineage: Bacteria > Pseudomonadati > Pseudomonadota > Betaproteobacteria > Burkholderiales > Alcaligenaceae > Achromobacter > Achromobacter xylosoxidans. Next base: position 4,365,135 of record NZ_LN831029.1, read on the forward strand.
CCGGGTCGAGCTTGCCCTGGCGGGCGCGCTCGGTCAGGTCCAGGGTGTACTTGGCCAGCGCCTCGCGGTTGGATTCGCCTTCGGCGCCGGAGACGTTCTCGCCGCCGCGCACGGCGTCGATGGCGGCTTCGAGGGCCTTTTTCTGCAGGCCCGCCTCGCGCAGGATGCGGCCGGCCTCGCCCTTGTCGTCGGCCAGGGCCAGCAGGAAAAGTTCGCTGGCGATGTAGGTGTCGCCGCGGCGCGCGGCTTCCTTGTCGGTGCGAGTCAGCACGCCCTGCAGGTCGCGGCCGACCTGGACGTTGTCATCGCCCTGCACCTGGGGCAGCGCCTTGAGCGCGGCATCCAGGGCCGGCTGCAGCCGGTTGACGGCCACGCCGGCGCGCGCCAGCAGGCTGCCGGCGCCGCTGTCGGGGTCGGACAGCAACGCCGACAGCACGTGGACGGGCTCGATGTAGGGGTGATCGTTGCGGGCGGCCAGACTCTGAGCGTCGGCCAGGGCTTGCTGGAACTTGGTGGTCAGTTTGTCGAATCGCATAATGGTCGTTGTGGCTTGTTGGTGAGCCTGACCGATACGCGCCGGCGGGCTCGATGACCTGAATATGCGGCCGGATGCGAGAATTTCAATACCTCGCCGGCCTCATGGCTTTATGTCCGTGGACACATCCGCGTGCAGCAACAATCTGAACTATGAGCATATACGTTTTTGTCTACGGCACGCTACGCGCGGGCGAAATCAACGACCTGGCGCAAGCGGCCGCGCGGCGCGCGCTGCCGCCCGCCCGCCATCTCGGCGCGGCCACCGTGCCGGGCGCGCTGGTGGACTTCGGCGACTGGCCCGGACTGGTCCCGGTGCGGGACGGCCGCCGCGTGCGCGGCGACATCTACGCGGTCTGCCCGGCCCTGCTCGCCCTGATGGACGAGATCGAGGAATACGCGCCCGGCCGGCCCGGCTGCTTCGTGCGCCGGCCTGTACTGGCCCGCCCGCTGGCGCCGCCCGGCGCCGCCGCGGTGGCCTGCCAGTACTACCCCATCGATCCGGCCTGGCGCGGGGCGGCGCCGGACGTCGCCGCGGACGACTGGATCGCCTACCGCCAGGCCCGCGGACACCCCGTATCGCCGTAAGGTTCTACTGCAAAACCGCCCCGTAAGACACCCGTAGTAACAACGGACTACAATGGGTACCTGTCTTCACGCTTTAAGCCCGTCCAGGCCACCCGCCGGGTCCGGGCACTATAAAGGTCATCGTATGCAAAAACGGGTTCCCGTTGCCCCTGATGCCGCCCACTGTTCCACGTGTATGTTGGGCCACGTGTGTGTCCCGGTCGGGATGGCAGCCGCCGAAGTGGAAAAGCTGGACGAGCTGGTGAAAGAGCGTGTGCGCCTTGAAAAGGGCAAGACGCTGTATTCGCTGGATCACCCCCTGGACGCCGTCTACGGCGTGCGCTTCGGCAGCCTGAAAACGCAGCTCGAGGACGCCACCGGCCAGATCCAGATCACCGGTTTCCACCTGCCCGGCGAGATCGTCGGCATGGACGGCATGCTCGACGGCAAGCACGTCTCGGCCGCCGTCGCGCTGGAAGACTCCGAAGTCTGCGTGATCCGCTTGAACGAAGTCGACCGCGTGGCCGCCCACCTGCCCTCGCTGCAGCAGCAGTTCCGCCGCCTGATGAGCCGCGAGATCACGCGCTCGCACCAGATGCTGGCGTCGCTGGGCTCGATGCGTTCCGAGCAGCGCCTGGCCGCGTTCCTGCTGAACCTGTCGCAGCGCTATGCCTCGCTGGGCTACTCGTCCACCGAGTTCGTGCTGCGCATGAGCCGCGAGGAAATCGGCAACTTCCTGGGCCTGACGCTGGAGACGGTCAGCCGGCTGTTCTCGCGTTTCGCGCGCGACGGCCTGATCCGCATCAACCAGCGCGAAGTCCGCATCCTGGACCAGCCCGCGCTCAAGCAACTGCTGGGCCACGAGGGCTGCTGACGCCCGCCCGCGCCATGCGCCGCACCGCCGCACCCGGCGCCGCACAGCCCTGCCCGGCGCCGCGCCTGTCGCGCTCGCCCTGGGCCTGGTGCGCGGCGGCGCTGGCCCTGGCGGCCCTGCTACCCCTGGCGGCGCATGCGCAGACGCCGCTGCCCGATCCCTACGATTACGACGAACCCGTGCCCGCGCCCAAGCGGGTGGCGGTGCCGCGCTGGCAGACGCTCGAACTGGGCAGGCCCGGCCATCGCTACAAGGTACCGGTCTATGCTAACCGGAACCTGGCGCGCGCCGACCTGCGCGATATCAAGCAAATCGTGATCGTGTTCCACGGCGTCAAGCGCAACGCCGACGCCTATTACGAAACCGTCGCCACGCTGCTGGCCGCCAATCCCGCCCGCGCCAATGACACGCTGATCCTGGCGCCGCGCTTCGTCGGCTCGATCGACTCGGGCTTCGCCGGCATGGCCGCGTGGCGCAAGGCCAGCTGGGAGGACGGCGAGGACAGTGTGCAGGCCAGCGGCCGACCGGCGCCGGTCAGCTCGTTCCAGGTGATCGACGACCTGCTGCGCAGCCTGGACGACCGCAAGCGCCTGCCGATACTGGCCGGCATCGTGCTGGCCGGCCACTCCGGCGGCGGCCAGCTGGTGCAGCGCTATGCGGTGCTCAATCCCGTCGACGGCCCGCTGCGGCGCGACGGCATCGCCATCCGCTACGTGATCGCGAATCCCTCCTCCTACCTGTACCTGACCCGCGAGCGCCCGCGCCCCGACGGCAAGGGCTACGCGCCCTACGAACGCGGCATCTGCCCCACCTATAACCAGTACAAGTACGGCACCGACAAGTTGCCGGCGTACGCGCAGGAAACCGACGACACGCGCCTGTTCATCCGCTACGCGGAGCGCGACGTGACCTACCTGCTGGGCGGCGCGGACAACAACCCCGAGCACCGCCTGCTGGACAAGACCTGCGGCGCCGAGGCGCAAGGCGCCACGCGGCTGGCGCGCGGCACGGCCTACCTGCAATACGAGCGCATCGTCGCGGCGCGCGGCAACCACCCCGTGACGCTGCACCGCGCCGGCTTCGAAGTGACCGGCGTCGGCCATGACAACAAGGGCATGTTCAGCTCGGTCTGCGGCGCGCGCGCGCTGCTGGGTGAAAACGCGATCGCGCCAGCCGGCGCGGCCGCCTGCACGGTGATCGAGCCGCCGCGCAAATAGCCCGGAAAGCCATGTGCTGGTTATTGACGCGAAACTGAACGAATATCCCGGACGGACGCAGGGGTGCAATTTGGCGCCGACAGGCGCAACATAGGCGGGTACCGTCTCCGTGGAAGACAGATATGAGCCAAGCGTATCTCGACATGCCCGACGCCAAACGCCGCATCAAGGCGATCTTCGTCGGCTCCATGGGCAACCTGGTCGAATGGTATGACTTCTACGCCTATACCGCCTTCGCCCTGTATTTCGCCCCCGCCTTCTTCCCCTCGCACGACCCGGTCGTGCAGCAACTGAACGCCGCCACGCTGTTCGCCGCCGGCTTCATCGTGCGGCCGCTGGGCGGCTGGCTGTTCGGCCACCTGGCCGACCGCCACGGGCGACGATTGTCGCTGATGGTGTCGGTGGGCATGATGTGCGTGGGGTCGCTGATCATCGCGGTCACGCCCACCTATGCCTCCATCGGGCTGGCGGCGCCGGCGCTGCTGGCGCTGGCACGGGTCATCGAAGGCCTGAGCCTGGGCGGCGAATACGGCGCCAGCGCCACCTATCTCACCGAGATCGCCGATCCGAACCACCGCGGCTTCTATTCCAGCTTCCAGTACGTCACGCTGATCGGCGGGCAGCTCTGCGCCATCCTGGTGCTGCTGTTGCTGCAGAACGTGTTCCTGACGCACGAGCAGCTGGTGCAATGGGGCTGGCGCATTCCCTTCGTGATCGGCGCCATGCTCGCCATCATCACCGCCGTCATGCGGCGCGACATGCCGGAAACCGATTCCTACAAGCAGGCCAGCCAGCACAAGCCGCAGACCAGCTCGCTGCGCGGCCTGCTGCGCTATCCGCGCGAGGTCGCGATCGTGGTCGGCCTGACGGCCGGCGGCACGGCGGCGTTCTACACCTTCACCACCTACATGCAGACCTTCGTGCGGCAGACGGCCGGGTTCTCCGACATCGTCACCACCTACGTGATCGCCGCGTCGCTGATCTTCGCGCTGATCCTGCAGCCGCTGTACGGCGCGCTGTCCGACAAGATCGGGCGCAAGCCGCTGCTGGTGTTCTTCGGCATCGCGGGCGCGCTGCTCACGGTGCCGTTGCTGATGACGTTGTCGCATACCCGCTCGCCGTTCATCGCCTTCCTGCTGATCTGCGCGGCCTGGCTCTTCACCGCCGGCTACACCTCGATCAACGCGGTGGTGAAGGCCGAGCTCTTTCCCACCAACATCCGCGCCACCGGCGTGGCGGTGCCATACGCGATCACCGTGTCCATCTTCGGCGGCACCGCGCCGGCCATCGCCCTGTGGTTCAAGCAGCAGGGCCACGAGCAGTGGTTCTACTACTACCTGGCGGGCGTGATCTTCATTTCGCTGCTGGTGTACGCCACCATGCGCGACACCAAGCACCAGTCGGCGATGCACCGGCACGAGTGATCCGGCTTCCCACGGCGCGGCGCGGCAATTCGCCCGTCGCGCCGGGGTCCCTTGAAAAAAAGTGTAAGCGTGCGGCCCGGGGGCTTGCGGTGGCAGCCGCTTCGGCCAATACTTAACCTTATGGTTAAGTTAATGAATTCCCCGCTCGACGACGCTCAACTGGACCGTGTGTTCTCCGCCCTGGCGGATACCACCCGGCGCCGGGTGCTGGCCGACCTGGAGCCGGGCCCGGCTTCCGTCGGCACGCTGGCCCGGCCCCATGCAATGTCGCTGCCTGCCTTCATGAAGCACTTGCGGGTGCTGGAGGACGCCGGCCTGATCGCCCGGGCCAAGGATGGCCGGGTGGTCCGCTGCACCTTGTCGGCCGGGCCGATGCGGTCGGCGTCCGACTGGCTGGCGCGCTACGAGAAATTCTGGAACGGGCAGCTCGACTCGCTGGCCCGCTACCTTTACCACGAAGAGGAGACCCACCCATGTCCACCGACACCGACCTCGAATTGCGCCTCCGGCGGCGCTTCAACGCCCCCGTCGAACGCGTCTGGCGAGCCTGGACCGAACCGCAAGCGCTGATGCGCTGGTTCGGCCCCGCCGAAACACGCGAAGTGCTGCTGGCCGAAACCGACCTGCGGGTCGGCGGCGCCTACCACATCGGCTTTGCGACCGAAGACGGGCTGGCGCACTACGCCCGGGGCCAATACCGGGAAGTGCAGCCGCAGCGCAAACTGGTCTTCACCTGGACCTGGCGCGACGCGCCGCAGGAAACGTCGTTGATCACGCTGACATTTACGCCCGCGGACCACGGCACCGACCTGGACTTCCTGCAGACCCCGTTCGTCGACGAGGCCACCCGCGACAGCCATGGCAGCGGCTGGGCCGGCGCGATGGACCGGCTGGCGGCCGACCTGGCCGGCGCGGCGCAGGCGCCCTCCCGGCCCCGCTAACGGCGCGCGCCCGTCAAGGGCCGCGCCGGCGCCTCGGGCGCGGCCGTGATGCGTTCGGCGTGTGGCGACAGGATCTCGAGCGGCGCCGTGGCGTGGGCCACGCAAGGCAGGATCCAGCCTTCGTCCTTTTCGTCGCGCGACAGGCCGGGCCACTCGATGCGGTAGCGCACCGCGCCCGCGCGCAGCTGGCACATGCACGCGCGGCAGGTGCCGTTGCGACAGGAACTGGGCAGCTTGATGCCGGCCGCCTGCGCCGCGGCCAGCACGGAGGTGTCGGCATCGGCGTCGAAGCGCCACCCGGACGGCTGCAACAGCACGGCAAAGGACGGCATGGGCGTTGTCCCCGGCGCTCAGGCGGCGTGTTCCTGCCAGTCCAGCTGCCAGGCGCCGGACAGCACGTTCTGCAGCCACAGCGTGCAGGTCAGCGTCTTGGCGTCGGTGACCTCGCCCTTGGCGCAGGCGGCGTACAGATCGGCGGGGTCGGCGCTGAATACGTCCAGGAATTCATCCTGGTCCAGTTGCCGGGGCCCGGCGCGCAGCCCGCGCGCGAAGTAGATGTGGATGATCTCGGTGGAATAGGCGATGGCCAGGTGCAGGGCGCCGGCGCGGGCCCACTGCGTGGCGGTATAGCCGGTTTCCTCGAGCAGTTCGCGCTTGCCGCAGGCCAGCGGGTCCTCGCCGGGATCGAGCTTGCCGGCCGGAAACTCCGTCATGACGCGGCCGATCGGATAGCGATACTGGCGCTCGAGCAGCACGCGGCCGTCGTCGAGCAGCGGGATCACCACCACCGCGCCCGGATGCACCACGTATTCGCGGGTGGAGGTGTTGCCGTTGGGCAGGCGCACCACGTCGTTGCGGATCTTGAGGAAACGGCCGTCGTAGGCGGCCTCGCTGGAGACGCGTTCTTCGTACAGATGGGAATCGGGCTTGTCGGTCATGGCGGGCGTGATGGAGTTCAGCGCGGGGGCAGCGCGAAACCGTGCCGGCCCGCGCGCGAAGAGCTTGCAGCTTACCATCGGCTCCGCGCCGTTCAGGCGTCGACGCGGATCACGATCTTGCCGAAGTGACGGCCCGAGGCCAGGCGCTCGAACGCGGCCGGCACAGGCGCGGCCGGCGGCAGAGAAAGCCCCCCCACGCTCGCCGCTGCGCGGGTCGCTGCCCCCCGAGGGGGCGTTTTTGCCTTGGGGCGGCCCGGCGGCAAAAAAAGCCTCACGCCGTGGCCTGGCGCCAGTACGATATATGGGAACTATACGATCCAGTGGCGGCATTCATTCTCGCCAATGTTGCCTTTAAGGAACCAATTCAATCGCAGGCGGCGACGCCCAGGAAGGCATGATGGCTACACCCCTCCCCCACGACCGGCTCGGCGGCATCGAGGTTTTCGTGCAGGCCGCCGAGGCCGGCAGTTTCGCGCTGGCGGCCGAGCGCCTGAACCTGACCCGTTCGGCGGTCGGCAAGTCCATCGCGCGGCTCGAGGCCCGGCTGGGCGCGCGGCTGTTTCATCGCACCACGCGCCAGCAGAGCCTGACCGACGCCGGCCAGGCCTATTACGACCGCTGCGTGCGCGCGCTTGCCGAGCTGTACGACGCCGAGGCGGAGCTGGACAGCGGCCGCCGCTCGCCACAGGGCCGCCTGCGCGTCAGCGCGCCGGTGGTGTTCGGCCGCCATTGCGTGGCCCCGGTACTGCGCGAACTGGCGGCGCGGCATCCGCAGTTGCAGATCGAGATTTCGTTCAACGACCGCGTGGTCGACCTGATCGAGGAAGGCTACGACCTGGGCATCCGCATCGGCGCCCTACCCGACAGCGCGAGCCTGGTGGCCCGGCGCCTGGGCCTGCAGACCATGGGCATAGGCGCGTCGCCGGCCTACATTGCGGCGCATGGGCGCCCGCAAACGCTGGATGAAATGCGCCAGCACGTGGGCGTGGCCTACGCCCGTGGCGGCGTCGAAAAGGGCTGGTCGTTGATGGAGGCGGACGGCGAGGTGGTGCAGCTGCGCGTGCCGCCGCGCCTGCGCATGGACGATCTGCAAGCCATTGCCGACGCGGCCATCGCGGGCGCCGGACTGGCCTGGCTGCCTTGCTGGATGCTGTCGCACTACGTGCGCACCGGCGAACTGGATGTGCTGATGCACGGCGACCGCATGGCGGCGCAGCCGGTGCATGCGGTGTGGCCCCAGGCGCGCTACCTGCCGTCGAAGACGCGCACCGCGATCGACGCGCTGGCCGAACGGGTGCCGGCGATGCTGGCGACGTGGTGACGAAAGCGCGCGGCGCGGCGGCCGCGCGGTGTGGGCGGCAAGCGCCGCCCGAGCCTCAGTCGAACTTGCGGCGCGCGTCCAGCGCCAGGCCGGCGCCGATGCTGCCGAACAGGTCGCCCTCGACGCTGCGCGCCTGCGGCACCAGCGCCGAGACGCATTCGCGCAGTCGCGGCACGCGACTCGAACCGCCGGTGAAGAACACCGTGTCCACATCGGCGGGCGCGACGCCCGCGTCGCGCAGCAGGGTGCCGACGGTCTGCTCGATCTTCTCGATCAGCCGCGCCACGCTGTTGTCGAACGACGGCCGGCTCACGTCCACGCCAAGTTCGGGCGCGATGCGCGACAGGTCGATGCGCGCCGCGGGCGCCTCGGACAGCGCGATCTTGGCCTCTTCCACCTGCACCGCCACCCAGTGGCCGGCGCGCTGCTTGACCAGGTTCAGCAGCAGGTCGATCTTGTCGCGGTCGCCGGCCTCGGCACGGATGTAGGCGAAGTGCTCGGCGGCCTTGCGGGTGTAGGCCTGGTTGATGGTGTGCCAGCAGGCCAGGTTGCCGTACTGCGTGGACGGCACGTCCTTGCCGCTGCGCAACTGGCTGCCCAGGCCCAGCAGCGGCATGACGTGCGCCAGGCTGAGCTGCTTGTCGAAGTCCACGCCGCCGATGTGCACGCCGCCGTAGGCCAGGATGTCGTCGCGCCGGTCCGGCTTGGCGGCGCGGCCCGGACCCAGGCGGATCAGCGAAAAGTCCGAGGTGCCGCCGCCGATATCGATGACCAGCACCAGTTCCTCGCGGTCGATCTGCGACTCGTAGTCGAAGGCCGCGGCCAGCGGCTCGAACTGGAATTCGATGTCGGTGAAGCCGACGCTGCGCGCGATTTCGCCCAGGGTGTCCTGGGCGGTCTGGTCGGCGGCGGGGTTGTCGTCGACGAAGAACACCGGCCGGCCCAGCACGGCGCGCGTGAAGTCGCGGCCGGCGGCGGTTTCGGCGCGGCGCTTGAGCTCGGCGATGAAACGCGTCAGCAGCACGCGGAACGGGATCGAGCGGCCCTGCACCTCGGTGGAGCCGTCGATCAGCGAGCTGCCCAGCAGGCTCTTCATCGAGCGCATCAGGCGCCCGTCGTAGCCCGCCAGGTAGTCGGAGATGGCCGCGCGGCCGTAGCTGACCTCGGCGTCTTCATCGTGAAAGAAGATGGCCGAGGGCAAGGTGGTCTTGCCGTCTTCAAGGGCCAGGAGCGCGCGCTGGTCGGGGCGGCTCCAGCCGACGGTGGAGTTCGACGTGCCGAAGTCGACGCCGCATGCGGTGGAAATCATGGAAATTCGGGGGCTGAAAGCAAAACGGCGCACAAGTGTAGCCGCAACCGCCCGAACCGCCATGTCACCCGGGGCGGCGCAGCGCCAGCGCCACGAAAACCAGCGTGACCACGGCCGCCAGCAGCCCGCCGCCGAAACCGGCGGCATAGCCGAGCTGGGCGGCCAGCGCGGTGATGAGCGACGAGGTCAGGATTTCGCCCAGGTCGCGCGCGCTCTGCACCGCCGTCATGTCGGTGCCGGCCTGCGTGCCGCGGGCGGCAAAGCGCATCGCCAGCGTCATCAGCGCCACCGAGGCGGCGCCGGCGCCGAACGAACCCAGCGCCTGGGCCAGGTAGGCCATCAGCGCGGGCTGCGCGGCCCAGCCCCGCGCCTGCGCCAGCCAGGCCACCGCGGCCGCGCCCGAGGCCGCCAGCCCCAGGGCCAATGCGCCGCGCGCGCCCAGGCGCCCGACCAGCCAGGCGCCGCCGCCGCACCCCAGCAGCACCGTCACCGCGCCGCCGGCCATGCCGAGCTGCCCCACCGCGTCCACCGGCCAGCCCGCATCGACCAGGAACAATTTGGACAATCCATAGCCCGCCACCGCCGTCATCGCCGACAGGAACGCCGCCAGTACCAGCGCCCAGGCGCCGGGCCGGCGCGCGAAACCGGCCAGCGAGGCGCGCCGCGGCGCGGCCGCGGGTTCGGGCAGCGCGGTTTCCCGCCACCCCAGCGCCATCAGCAGGCTGAACGCCACCACCGCGGCCAGCAGCGCCAGCGCGCCGCCCTGCCCCAGCCGGCCGGCCAGCACCAGGCAACCGGGCCCGCCGGCGAAGAAGCCGACCATGGTGCCGCCCACCTGCACGGCGTTGGCGCGCGCCAGGGCCTGGCCCTGGAAGCGCTCGGCGGTCAGGCCATCGGTGGCGATGTCCTGCGTTGCGCTGGCCAGCGAGGCCAATGCCATCAGGCCCACCACCCAGGGCGCGCTGGCGGCGGCGATGCCGGTCATGGCCACCGCCGCCAGGCAGGCCAGCACCACGGCCTGCATCGGCAGGATCCAGCTGCGGCGCCGGCCGAGCGTGGCGCGCCAGCGGTTGTCGACCAGCGGCGCCCACAGGAACTTCAGCACCCAGGGCAGCCCCACCAGCGGCAGCCAGGCCAGCGCATGCAGGGGCGCGCCATCGCGCCGCAGCAGCGTGGGCAGCGCCTCCATGGCCACGCCCAGCGGAATGCCCTGGGAAAAATACAGCGCGCCGATCATGACGAACAGGCGCGCATTGGCGATAGGCTTCACGTCGATTTCCTTCAAGCTTGCGAGGCCGCGCCGGCGCGGCGGTGTTCACTGCCATGCCCGGGCGTGACGAACAGGATGCGGGCCGGACAGGCCACGTGCAGCCGGTGCCACACGCCGCGCGGCACCACCACGCTGCGCCGCGCGTCCAGCAGCACGTCGGTCTCGGCGCCGGTCGCGTCCATCAGCGTCAGCACCACGCGGCCCTCCAGCACGCAGAGCATTTCCTCGCCCGCGGGATGGCGTTCCCAGACGTCGCCATGCACGTCGGCGTCGCAGGCCGCGGCCTTGACGCCGACCAGCCAGCCCTCGTGCGGCGCCAGCCGGCGCAGCTTGCCGATATCGCGCATGGCGCCGTCGGCGCCGAGCGCCATGAAATGATCGAGCCAGTCGAACACTGGCGGGGGGATGAGCGTGGCCAATCCGTTACTCCTTCGAATGATGGCCGGGCGGCGCGCGCCGCCCGTGTGGGGCGCGCCGTTCAATACTCGGCGCGCAGGGTCAGCATGAGGTTGCGCGGTTCGCCGTAGCGGTTGTTCCAGGCCGTGCCCGACAGGCTCTGGTAATAGCCGCGGTCGAACACGTTGTTGACGCTCAGCGCGGCGGTCAGGTGCTTGTCGACGCGGTAGGCCAGGCGCAGGTCCACCAGCGCGTAGCCGCCCTGGCGCAGCGTGACCGGGCCCGACTCGGTCGAGTAGCCGGACTGCACCTGCAGGCCGCCGCCCACGCTCAGGCGCCGCTGCATCGTCGGCAGCGCATAGTTCGTCCACAGCCGGAAGATGTGCTTGGGCGTGAAGCTGGCGAACGGCTGGCCGCCCGCCTGCGTGTCGGTCAGGTACTTGCTGGTGTTGAAGGTGTAGCCCGCGGCCACCGTCCAGTACGGCGTGATGTTGCCGCTGGCCTCGGCCTCGAAGCCGCGGCTGCGCACCTCGCCGCCAGCCACGTAGTAGCAGTTCTGGCCGACGCAGGGCCAGGCGGGATCCTGCTGCGCGCGATTCTTCTGGCGGATCTGGAACACGGCCAGCGATACGTTCAGCGCGCCGTCCATCAGTTCGCCCTTGATGCCGGCCTCGTAGTTGGTGCCGGTGACCGGGTCCAGCCCCTGGCCGTCGCGCGTCAGCTGGGTCTGCGGCTGGAACACCTCGGCATAACTGCCGTACAGCGACCATTGGCGGTCCAGGTCGACGATCAGCCCGCCGTAGGGCGTGAATTCGGGATCGATGCGCTGTCGCGAAGCGGGCGCGTCCTGGTTCCACCAGCTCATGCGTCCGCCCAGCACCAGCGTCAGCGGGTCGGCCAGCGAGAAGCGGCCCATGCCGTAGACGCCCTGCTGGCGCGCGCGCGTCTCGCCCGGCGAGGTATAGGGTCCCACGCCCGGCTCCGGCACGCTGCGCGGGTCCCAGTCGAACACGTTGACCGGCACGCGCAGCGCCGGCAACAACTGGCCGGTGTACTGCTCGGTCGTGGTGCGCTGGGCATTGCCGCCCAGCAGCAGTTCGTGGCGGCGGCCGAACAGTTGCACCGGGCCGCTGACGTAGGCATCGACGCTGGCCTGGGTGTTGTCGAACTTGTAGGCGCCGCCCATCAGCGCCGACCCCAGGCCGGTCTGGCGGTCGATCGCGCCATAGGCGCCGGCGTACTTCAGGTTGCTGTCGGCGGTCAGATAGTTGGCGCTGACCTTGGCGCTCCACCCCTGGCCGAAGCGGTGCTCCAGGTCGGCGAATACCCGCGTCGTGTTCCAGTTGAAGCGGTCCCAGGCGGCGTCCAGGTAGGTCGAGCGCTTCAGGCCGATATCGCCGCCGTCCTTGTAGCGCGGCACGCCCGCCATGTTGGTGGTGGAGCGGATGCGCTGGTATTGCAGGCCGGCCGAGAGCACCGTGTCCGGGCCCAGGTCGACCTCGCCGATGCCGTAGAACAGCGCCGACTTCTGGTCCGCCACGTCGTAGAAATAGCCGCGGTCCTCGAGCGCCGTGACGATGCGGCCGCGCACGCTGCCGCTGTCGTTGAGCGGGCCGCCGAGGTCGGCCTCGACGCGGTAGCGGTCCCAGCTGCCGGCGCTGAGCGCGCCGCTGAAGGCGAACTCGCGCTGCGGACGCTTGCGCACCAGGTTGACGGTGGCGGCGGGGTTGCCGGCGCCGTGCAACAGGCCGTTGGCGCCGCGCAGGATCTCGACGCGCTCATACACCGCCATGTCCTGGGGCGACGCGGCCATGTTGCCCATCAGCACCGGCACCCCATCCTGCTCGTACGAATCGACCTTGAAGCCGCGGGCGTAGTAGGCGGTGGTCAGCAGTTGGTAGGGCTGCACCGTGATGCCGGTGGCGTGCTGCATCACCTCGTCCAGGCTCTGCAGATTCTGCTGCCGCATCTGTTCCTGGCCGATCACCGTGATCGATTGCGGCGTCTCGCGCACCGTCAAAGGCAGCTTGCCCATGGTGGGCGTCGGCGCGGTGGCGGCGGATTCGCCGCTGACCGTCACCGCCGGCAGCGTTGCCGCATCGCCCGCCTGCTGGGCCTGCGCTGGCCCCACCGCCGTCAACGCCAGCCACACCGGCCAATGGCGCGCCGCGCCCTTGCGCGGCCGTGCCGCCCTGTTCCTGAACCTTGATCGCACCGCAGTTCCTCTTTCCTGGTTACTGAGAATTATTCTCAAACCATTCTAGAGAGCGGCCCGGCGCGCCACTGGCGATTGCGGAAGTCTCGCTGGCGATTGCGGAAGTTTTTTACCGGGCGGGCCGAGGCGGCCGGGACGCGCCATGCGACGCGCGCGGCCGCCTCAGCCGATGACGACGGTCAATACTCGGCGCGCACCGTCAGCATGAAATTGCGCGGCTCGCCGTAGTAGTTGGTCCAGCTGGCATCGTTCAGGCGCTGGTAGTAGACGCGGTCGAACAGGTTGTTGGCGTTGAGCGCCACCGTCACGTGCTTGTCGACGCGGTAGGCCACGCGCATGTCGGCCAGCGCGTAGCCGCCCTGGCGCAGCGTGATGGTCTTGGCCACGTTGTAAAAGCCCGATTGCACCTGTACGCCCCCGCCTACGCTCAGGCGCCGCTCGAGTGCCGGCAGGGCGTACTCGGTCCACAGGCGGAAGATGTGCCTGGGCGTGAAGCTGGCGTAGGGCTGGCCCTCGGCGCGCGTGTCCACCTTGTACTTGGTGGTGTTGAAGGTGTAGCCCGCCGCCACCGTCCAGTAGGGCGTGATGGCGCCGGCGGCCTCGGCCTCGAAGCCGCGGCTGCGGACCTCGCCCCCGGCGACCGAGGGGCAGCGCTTGCCCACGCACACCACCGAGGGGTCGGCCTGGGCGCGGTTCTTCTGCTGGATCTGGAACAGCGCCAGCGATACGTTCAGCGCGCCGTCCATCAGTTCGCCCTTGACGCCGGCCTCGTAGTTGGTGCCCGTGACCGGATCGAGCGGCTGGCCGTTGCGATCGAGCTGGTCAATTTGCGGCATGAATACCTGCGCGTAACTGCCATACAGCGACCACTGCCGGTCCAGGTCGACGATCAGGCCACCATAGGGCGTGAATTTGGCATTGGTGCGCTGGCTGGCTTTGGGCGCTTGCAGCCGGCTCCAGTCCATGCGCCCGCCCAGCACCAGCGTCAGCGGATCGGCCAGCGAGAAGCGGCCCATGCCGTACACGCCCTGCTCGCGGTCGCGATTGATGCCCGCGGACTTGTAGGGGCCGATGTCGTAGCCGGGCACGTCGCGCGGATGCCAGTGGAACACGTCCATCGGCATGTTCAACTGAGGGCTGGTGACATCGGCATTCAGGTTCTCGTACGAAGTCCGCAGTGAATTGGCGCCGAACAGCAGTTCGTGGCGCCGCCCGAACAGTTCCACCGGACCGCCGACGTAGGCATCGATGCTGGTCTGGCTGTTGTCGTACTTGATACCTCCTCCCGACAGCTTGGCGCCCAGGCCTGTCGCGCGGTCGATCCCGCCGTTGACGGTGAGGTACTTCATCTCGGAATCGGAGCGAAGATGATCGACGCTGAGCCGCGCGCGCCAGCCCTGGCCGAAGTGGTGGTCCAGGTCCGCGAACACGCGCGTCGTGTTCCAGTCGGAACGGCTGCCGGCGGATTCCAGGTTGACCGAGCGCCGCAGCCCGATCGGCGCGCCGTCCTTGTAGCGCGGCAGCCCGCCCATGCTGGGCGGCGGATGCGAGCGCACGCGGCTGTGCAGCAGGCCCGCCGACAGCACGGTGTCCGGGCCCAGGTCGACCTCGCCGGTGCCGTAGAACAGCCCGGTCTTCTCGTTCGCGCCTTCATAGAAGAAGCCGCGATCGGCCATGACGCCGACGACGCGGCCGCGCACGCTGCCGCTGTCGTTGAGCGGTCCGCCCAGATCGACTTGGGCGCGATAGTTGTCCCAGCTGCCGGCGCTGAGTTCACCGCCGAAGGCGAATTGCCGCTGCGCACGCTTGCGCACCAGGTTGACGGTGGCCGAGGGATTGCCGGCGCCGTGCAACAGGCCATTGGCGCCGCGCAGGATCTCGACGCGCTCGTAGATGGCCATGTCTTCCGGCGCGGCGGCGCGGTTGCCCATCATGGCAGGCACGCCGTCCTGTTCGAAAGATTCGATCTGGAAGCCGCGGGCATAGTAGGCGGTGGTCAGGTGATGGTGCGGCTGCACCGTGATGCCCGTGGCGTGCCGCATGACGTCGTCCAGGGTTTGCAGGTTCTGCTGGCGCATCTGCTCCGGCCCGATCACGGAGATCGATTGCGGCGTCTCGCGCACGCTCAAGGGCAGCTTGCCCAATGTCGGCTGTTGCGCACTGGCGGCCTCGCGTTCGCCGCTGACGGTGACTGCCGGCAGCGTGGCCGCGTCCTTGGCATCCCTGGCGTCGCCGGCCAGCGCCGGCCCCGCCACCACCGCCAGCCAGAGCGGCCAATGGCGCGCCGCCCGCGCGCGCCGCGCCTTGTTCCTGGACATTGAACGCATGGGTACTTCTCCTTCTTTGATACTGAGAATTATTCTCATACAATTTGAAGGAGAATCCGCAGCGCGCAAGCGTTTGTAAGACTCTTGCTATGTTCAGCGACCAGGAACCAGCGCGCTGGGCAGCACCCCGTAGCGCCGCTGGAAGGCCTTGGTGAAGTGCGAATCGGTATAGCCGCAGGCATAGGCGGCCTGCGACACGCTCATCTCGCCGGCGGCGAGCAGCGCGTGCGCCTGGGCCATGCGCTGCTCGCGCACGAAGGCGTAGACACTGCATCCGAACACGCGGCGAAAGCCCGTGGTGAGCTTGTTGACGTTGACGCCGGCGCGGCGCGCCAGCTCGGGCAAGGTGGGGGGATGCTGAAGATCGGCCAGCAGCAGGTCGCGCGCGTGGTGCAGGCGTTCGGTATCGGCGCGCGACAGGCCGGGCGGCGGCGGCGCGGCCTGTGCCGGCTGCAGGGCGCCCAGCGCCAGCGCGGTCAGTTCGAGGGCCTTGGCGGACAGGTACATGCGCTTGAGCGCGCCCTGCATGGGACAGGCCAGCATCTGCCGGCCCAGGGCCTGCAGCGGCGGCGCCAGCCGCAGGTTGGCCTCGGCGTAGGAATCATCGTGGCACGGCGCGCGCAGCAGGCGGACGATGTCGGCGGGTTCCAGCGACAGGGAGTTGCGCAGGTGGTCCAGCGAGGTGCGCAGCGAGACAAAGCGCAGCGACCGGCGCGCGCCGAACTCGTGCTCCATGCGCAGCGGGTCGCGGCACAGGCTCAGGTGCAGCAGCGGTCCGCTGACTTGCGCGGTCGGCGCGCCCGGCACGCGGTAGCGCAGCTCCCCTTCCAGCACCAGCACCAGCTTCAGGCCGGGTGTCAGGTCTTCGAGCACCCGCTCGCCGCGCTCGAAGCGCAACGTGCCGCCGGCCAGCGACATGGCTGGCGTGGCGGCCGGAACGGCCCAGTCGAGTTCAGGATGCGAAGCGGTCACGGTGGCGGGCCCGGGCGGGATCCGACGCTTTATTGAGAGTGACTATTATTACCGTTTCACCCGTTTCATGCCAACGCGGCATTGCGCGCCGCGCGCCGCAGCGCCTGTGGCGGCTGGCCGTAGACCCGCAGAAAGGCGCGGCGCATGCGTTCGCTGTCGGTGAAGCCGACCCGCCGGGCGACGCTGTCGATACTGCCATCGCCCTGTTCGATCTGCGCGCGCGCGGTCTCGGCGCGAATGCGCTCGACCGCCTTGGCGGGCGTTTCGCCGGTCTCGGCCTTGAAGCTGCGCAGGAACTGGCGCGGGCTGACGCAGGCGACCCCAGCCAGTTGTTCCACCGTCAGCGCCGTGCCCAGGTTGCCGCGGATATGCTCCAGCACGGCGCGCATGCGTTCGCTGTCGGGCGCCAGGTCCTGCAGGGCCGAGAACTGCGACTGGCCGCCCGAACGCCGGTGGTAGACCACCATTTCGCGCGCGGTCTCGGCCGCCACGTCCACCCCCAGGTCGGCCTCGACCATGGCCAGCGCCAGGTCGATGCCGGCGGTGATGCCGGCCGACGTCCAGGTGTCGCCGTCGCGCACATGGATGCGGTCGGGCTCGACCCGGACCGTGGGATGGTTGCGCGCCAGCGCCGCGGCATGGCGCCAATGGGTGGTGGCGCGCAGCCCATCGAGCAGGCCGGCGGCGGCCAGCACCAGCGCGCCGGTGCACACGCTGGCCAGCCGCCGGCCCTGTTGGCGCTGGGCCAGCAGGCGGGCGCGCAAGGCGGCGGTGACGGCGGTTTCGCGCGCGCCCTCGCCGCCCGGCACCACCAGGGTATCGGCCGGCGTGCCGCGCCACGGTCGCGTCTGCACGCCAATGCCGCAGGAACTACGCACTTCGCCGCCATGCTCGGACACGACGTGGACCCGGTATGCCGGGCCAGCCGCCGTCCGCGCGAAACGGCCGGCGGTCTGGAACACGGCCGCGGGGCCGGACATGTCCAGCAGCTGGAAATCGGGCACCAGCAGGAAGGCGACGTGGTGGGTCATGACGGATTGGCGTTTTTTGAGGGAATTATGTCATTCACGCCAAAGTGTGCGTCGATACAGTGGGGCCTGTCAAACCCGACCTGTCCGCCCCTTCCTTTCCCATGCCCTCCTCGCCCTCGCCCGCCACGGGCCGCCGCAACGCCCGTATCCTGGCCGTGTGCCAGGGCCTGTTCATCGCCGCGATTTCCATCGACCTGACGCTGACCGCGCTGACCGGCCACATGCTGGCGCCGGACAAGGCGCTGTCGACGCTGCCGTTCGCGCTGATCACCGTCGCCGGCGCTGTCGTGACGTGGTTCGCTTCGCTGCTGATGCAGCGCATCGGCCGCCGCAACGGCTTCGCGCTGGGCGCCCTGGCCGGCGCGGCGGGCGGCGGCATCTCGGTGTGGGCGGTGTTCCACGACCACTTCTGGGCCTTCTGCGCGGGCACCGCGCTGGTGGGCGTGTTCCAGGCGTTCGCGCAGTACTACCGGCTGGCGGCGGCGGACGCGGTGGAACCGGCCGCCAAGAGCCGCGCGATTTCGGTGGTGATGACCGGCGGCGTCATCGCCGCGATCGCCGGGCCGGCGCTGGCGGCCTGGAGCCGCGACCTGTTCGCGCCGGTGGCGTTCGCCGGCGCCTACCTGATGGTGGCGCTGCTGGCGCTGTTGTCCGCCGCCCTGCTGTTCGGTTTCTATCGCGATACCGAAACGTCCGTGGCCGCGGGCGAGGCGCAGGCCGGGCTGCCGCCGCGGCCGCTGCGCGCGGTGGCGCGCCAGCCGGTGTTCATCGCCGCGCTGGCCAACAACGTGGTGGGATCGGTGTCGATGATGTTCATCATGACGGCCGCGCCGCTGGCGGCGGTGGCGTGCAGCCACAGCATCGGCGACGGCGCCAACATCATGCAGTGGCATCTGGTCGGCATGTACGCGCCGGCTTTTTTCGCGGGCGCGCTGATCCAGCGCTTTGGCCTGGCCAAGGTGCTGGGCGCGGGCATGCTGCTGAACGTGGCCTGCGCGCTGATCGCGATGGCCTCGCCGTCGCTGCCGGCGTTCTACGCGGCGCTGTTCTGCCTGGGAGTGGGATGGAATTTCATGTTCGTGGGCGGCACCACGCTGCTGGCACAGTCGTACCGCCCGTCCGAGCGCGCCCGCGCCCAGGGCGCGGCCGAGATGCTGCGCTATGCCGCCACCGCGGTGGCGACGCTGGCCGCCGGGCCGGCGCTGGACGCGTTTGGCTGGGAGGTCCTGAACGCCGCCATGCTGCCGGTGGTGCTGGCGGCCGGCCTGATGACCTGGCACTGGGCGCGCGGCTCGGCCCGGGCCGCCACGGCGGCCGGCCCGGCCTGACCAGGTCCGACCTGAAGCGGGCTGACCTGAAGCGGGCTGACCTGACCGAGCCCGACGTGCAGCGGGCCGGCCGGGCCAAGCCCCGCGGGCGCGGCGCTTACTGCTGCTGGCGGCGCTGCTCCAGTTCGCGCAGGCATTGGGCGACCCCGGCCTGCATCTGGGCGTTGGAGACGGCGGCGCGGTCCGAGACCTCGCGGCAGCGCACGTATTGCGCCTGGCTCTCGGGCGTGTCGCGGATCACGGCCGGCGCCGAGTTCGGATCGGGCGTGACGGTCATGCGCAAGGTGGAAGGCGGCGACAGGCTGCCGTCCTTGGAGCGCTGGCTGGGATATTGGAATTCCTGCGTGACCGGCGCCGCGTTCTGCGCCTGGGCCGCGCCGCCCAGGCAGGCCAGGGCCAGCAGGACGGCGGTGAACGGGAGTTTCTTCATGACGACCTCTCTTTGTTGGTCGCGCCCGGGCCAGATACCCCGCCCGGTGACGCGCCGGTCTATCGTAGCCCCACGCGCGCCCGCGGGGCGTGCCAAGACGCTACGCCAGCCGCGAGATTTGTTTCTTGCGGTTTCCCCGGCGCCGTTCAGCGCGCCGCCGGCGGCTGGCGCAAGGGCGCCAGCAAGGACGACAGGCCGTTGTGGTCCAGCTCGTGCATCAACGCCAGCAGGCGCCCCAGTTCGCCCGGCGGAAAACCCTTGCGCGCGAACCAGGCCAGGTACGGCCCCGGCAGGTCGGCGATGAGGCGCCCCTGGTACTTGCCGAAAGGCATGGTGCGCGTCACCAGCAGCTGCAGCAGTTCGGGATCCATGGGCCGCTACCTCGCCTGGCCGAAGGCAATGTCGGCCGCCGGCACGGCGGCGATCTTCACGCCGAAGCTGGTCATCGACGAGAGCGTGGTGTTGTGGTGCGCGCGGATCTGCGCGCCTGGCGCGTGCGGCTTGTCCTGGGTGGTGTGGGCGTCGGCCGCCAAGGTGACCGGATAGCCCAGCGCCGCGGCGCGGCGCACGGTGGTGTCGACGCAGAATTCGCTGGCGTAGCCGCACACCACCAGCTGCGTGACGCCCGCCTGCGACAAGGCCTCGCCCAGGCCGGTGCGCAGGAACGAATCGGGGGTGCTCTTGCGTATCCGGATGTCGCCGTCGGCCGGCCGCAGGCGCGTATCCAGCTGCCATCCGGGTTCGCCTTGCGCCAGCGGGCTGCCGGCCGCCTCGTGCTGCACGTAGACCACGGGCGCGGCGGCGGCGCGGGCGCGCTCGGCCAGGTCGTTGATGCGCGCCAGCACGGCGCTGGCATCGGCGGGTTCAGGCGTGGTCTCGAACAGGGCGCGTTGCACGTCGATCACGATCAGGGCGGACGTCATGGTTCTCTCGGAAAAAGTGGGTCGCGGCCCGGCAAGGCCGGGCCCACGGGAACGGAAAGGCGGGCTAACCGCATTCGGCGCCGACCAGCGCGGGCGGCCAGATGCGCGCGTACATCCAGAAATGGCGCGGCTCGCCGCGCACCTGCCGGTAATGGTGCAGCAGCCCTTCGCGGTGGAAATGGCAGCGTTCCAGCACGCCGGCCGAGGCGGTATTGGTGTCCAGCACCGTGGCCTGCACCCGCGTCAGGCCCAGCGTCTGCAGGGCCCACGCGGTCATGGCCTCGCAGGCCCGCGACGCGATGCCGCGGCGCCAGTGCGAAGGCGCGAGGTCGTAGGCGATTTCGGCGCGACGCGCGCCCGGCGCGATCTCGTTGAACCCGATCGTGCCGATCAGGCGGTCGTCGGCCTCGACGATGGCCAGGCGCACGCAGTGGCTGGCGGCAGGGTCGGCATAGCCGCGGATCAATGGCGCCAGCGCGTCCGGGCCGTCCAGCTGCCAACTGGTGTGGCGGGTCACGTTGTCGTCGCGCAGATAGGCATACCAGTGTGTCGCGTCGGTGTCGCGCAAGGGACGCAGGCGCAGGCCGGCGATACCCAGGTCAGGCGCGCGTTGCGGCCAGTCGGCAAGAGGCAGGAGCATGGGGAAGCCACGTCGCAAAGATAGTGCCGGCGCGCCTTCGCGCCGGCCATGGGACAGCTTAACAGGCCAGCGCGCCCTCAGAAATCCAGCCGGCCCTTCAACTCGCCGAACGGCACCATGACGTGTTCGCGGTAGGCGGGGCGTTCGCGCAGGCGCTCGTACCACGCCCGCACGTGGGCCAGGGGCTCGTGGTCGATGTCCAGCTCGTAGTAGCGGTACAGCGCGGTGGCCGCGGGAATGTCGGCCAGTGTCAGCGCCTGGCCGTCCAGGTAGGGCTGCGCGGCCAGCACCGCATCTAGCTGGCGCAGGCAGGCATGGGTGGCGGCCAGGCTGCGCGCGATGGCCGGCAGGTCGCGCTGCGCTTCGGGGGTGCGGTAATAGCCCCAGAACACGCCGGCCAGGAAGGCCGGCTGCAACGCGGTCTGGGCCCAGTCCATCCAGCCATCGGCGCGCGCGCGTCGCGCCGGATCGGCCGACCAGAAGGCGTCGGCGCCATGGCGCGCGGCCAGGTAGCGCAGGATCGCGTGCGACTCCCACACCACCGTGTCGCCGTCGCGCAGCAGCGGCACCCGGCCATGGGGATTCATCCGCAGGAAGTCGGGCGTATCGAGCAGCCCGAACTGGCCGCCGGCCGGCACGTGCTCATACGCCAGGCCCAGTTCGCCCGCCAGCCACAGGACCTTCTGCACGTTGAAGGAACTGCGCCGGCCCCAGATCGTCAGCATCGCAAGCCCCCTTCGAGCGGCGCGTCAGCCGGCCACGACGATGCGCGGCTCGCACAGCACGGGGAAGTTGACCGAATTGGCGATGAAGCAGAAATGATGCGCGCGGGCATGCAGGGCCTCGGCCAGGCCGGCGTCGCCGCCCGCGGCGATGGTGACCTCGGGCCGTAGCGTGACCGAGACGAAGGCGCCGCCGCGTTGCGGATCTTCGCGCATGACACCTTGCGCGTCATCGCGGTAGGCCGTGACGATGATGTTCTCGACCGCGCAAAGGTGCAGATACCAGAGCTTGTGGCAGGCCGACAGCGAGGCCACCAGCAGGTCCTCCGGATTCCAGCGCGCCGCGTCGCCGCGGAATGCGGGATCGGCCGAACCGGCGATATCGGGCTTGCCCGGCGACTGGATCACGTGGTCGCGGGCATAAGCGGTGTAGCTGGCGGTGCCCTTGCCGGTATCGCCGGTCCAGGTCACGCCGACGTCGTAATGGTGTTCGCCTTTCATTGCGGCTTCCTCGCGGCGCGCCACGCCGGCGCGCAAAGATAGATAGCGTAGCGCATGCGTCGGGCGGGGGACGGCGACGAGCGCTGCCGCCGATGAGCGTAGCGCGGCCCGCCTCGGCGCGCCGCGCCGATACGGCCAGGATGGCGGGCGGCGGCGGACATGCGGGCCACGGCGCAAGGCCTGGCCGGTCGCCGCAGCGGCGTCAGGCCCCCTGCCCTTGCCGCGCCCCCATCAGCGAGCGCGACAGGCGGCTGGCCGCGGCGAGGATCGGTTCCTTCAACTCATGCAGCACGCTTTCGCCCAGGCGCGAAATCGGCCCCGAAATACAGACAGCTCCTTGCAGCGTCCAGTTGATGCCATAGACCGGCGCGGAGATGCTGGAGACCTCGGGATCGCGCTCCCCCAGCGACACCATGTAGCCGGCGCGGCGCACCGATTCATACGGTTCGCCCGGTTCGCCGGAAAAGGCGAGCAGCACGCGGCCCGGGCTGCCCAGTTCCAGCGGCAGGGCCGCGCCGACGCGCACGTGGTGCCGGATCGACTTGGGGCCCTCGACCCGCGCCATGCAGATGCGCTGCTTGCCTTCGCGCACGTAGAACGTCGCGCTTTCGCCGGTTGCCGCCGACAGCTCGCGCAGGATCGGCTGGACCACCTCGACGATGTTGAAGGTGGCCTGGTAACACGCGCCCAGCCAGCCGGCGGCGCGCGCCAGGCGCCAGGTGCCGTCGGGCCGCTGCGCCAGGTAATCGTCCATGGCCAGCGTGCGCGCCAGCCGCAGCACGGTGGAGCGATGGCAGCCGGTGCGCCGGCTCAGTTCCGCCAGCGACAGATGGGGGTCCTCCACGCCAAAGGCTTCGAGGATCCGCATCGCGCGGCGCACCGCCACTACGCCCTCTTCGCCCGGCGCGTCGGGGGATTCCGGGGTCAGGTCATCGTTCATCATATGAAACATGTTCCGCTGTATGAACTCGTATTGTATTAGGTGGAACATCCCCCGACAATTCCTCCCATCAAAAACAAACATCGGAGACAAAACATGAAGCCGTTCGCACGCTTGCTATCGGGCCTGGCCCTTGTGTGCATGAGCAGCCTGGGCGCGGCCCAGGGCTACCCCGACAAACCCATCCGGCTGATCGTGCCGTTCCCGCCCGGGGGCGGCACCGACGTGCTGGCCCGCGAAGCGGCGATCAAGGTGGCCGGCAACACCGGCTGGAACATCGTCACCGAAAACCGGCCCGGCTCGGGCGGCAACATCGGCGTGGACGCCGTCGCCAAGTCGGCGCCGGACGGGTATTCCCTGGTGCTGGGCCAGACCAGCAACCTGGCGATCAACCCGACGCTGTACGCCAAGCTGCCCTACGACCCCGAGAAGGACCTCACCGCCATCGGCCTGGTCGCCGATGCGCCGCTGGTGATCGTGGTGCCGGCCAACTCGCCGCTCAAGACCTTCGAGGACATGATCGCGGCGGCCAAGGCCAAGCCGGGGACATTGAACTTCGCCAGCTCCGGCAATGGCACGGTGGCCCACCTGGCGGCGGTGCAGTTGCAGAACGCGGCGGGCATCCAGCTCACGCACATCCCCTACAAGGGCGCGGCGCAGGCGTCCAACGACCTGATCGGCGGGCAGATCGACATGTATCTGTCTTCCGTGCCGACGCTCATCGGCCACGTGCGCAACGGCAAGATGCGGGCGCTGGCGGTGACCTCGGCGCAGCGCGTGCCCGACATGCCCGACGTGCCCACCATCGCCGAGCGCGGCTTCCCCGGCTTCGAGGCCGTGACCTGGTTCGGCCTGGCCGCGCCGGCCGGCACGCCCAAGGACATCGTGCAGCGCCTGAATGCCGAGTTCAACAAGGCGCTCCAGACGCCGGAGCTGCGCGTCAAGTACCAGGAACAGGGCGCGCGCGTGCTCACCGACACCCCGGAAGCGTTCACCAGGCTGATCCACGACGACCGCATCCGCTGGGGCAAGATCGTCAAGGACTCGGGCGCGAAGGTGGAGTGATCCGGCCGTGGCTGCCCTTTACGCCTACTCCAGCGGCGACGCCAGGCCGGCCACCGCCGCCCCGCCCGGGGCGTGCGACTGCCACCTCCACGCGTATGACGCCCGCTACCCGACGGTGAAGGGCGCAAGGCTGCTGCCGCCGGACGCGTCCATGGCGCAGTACCGCGCGATCCAGGCCCGCCTTGGCATCCAGCGCGCGGTGCTGGTCACGCCGTCGACCTATGGCGCCGACAACCGCCCCATGCTCGACGCCTTGGCGCAACTGGGCGAGCAGGCGCGCGGGGTGGCGGTGATCGATGGCAGCGAAAGTGACGCGCAACTGCAAGCCTTGCACGACGCTGGCGTGCGCGGCATCCGGCTCAATCTCTCGCTGGGGGTCACTAGCACCATCGACCAGGTGCTGCCGCTGGCGGCGCGGGTCGCCCCGCTGGGCTGGCATGTGCAGTTGCTGATGCCGCCCGAGCGGCTGGCGCAACTGGATGGCCTGCTGTCGGCCCTGCCGGCGCCGATCGTGTTCGATCACATGGCCCGCATCAGTCCGGCGCAGGCCGGCGCGCATCCGGCCCATGCCCTGGTGCTGCGCCTGCTCGGCCAGGGCCGCGCCTGGCTCAAGCTGTCGGGCGGCTACCTCGTCAGCCCGCGCCACAGCGTCGAGGATCCCGCGCTGGACGCGCTGGCCCGCGGCTATCTCGACGCCAATCCCGAACGCATCGTCTGGGGCAGCGACTGGCCCCACGCCTCGGCGTCGGCCGGCATGCAGCCCATGCCCGACGACGCGCGCCAGCTCGATCGGCTGGCCGACTGGGCCGGCAGCGCCCGGCTGCGCCAGGTCCTGGTGCACAACCCGGCGACCCTGTACGGCTTTGCGGCATGAATACCAGAACAACACGGAGACAACGCATGCAGACCTCTTACTTCCTCTCGCGCCGGCGCTTCCTCGCGCTGGGCGCGGCCGTGGCGGCCGGCGCGGCCTTCGGCGCGCGCGCCGCGCAGGATTGGCCCGGCGGCAAGGCCATCACCTGGGTGGTGCCCTATCCGGCCGGCGGCAGCACCGACGTGCTGGGCCGCGCCATCGCGCAGCAACTGGACGCGCTGCTGGCCACGCGCGTGATCGTCGACAACCGTCCCGGCGCCACCGGCACCATTGGCGCAGCCCGCGTGGCGCGCGCCGAGCCGGACGGCCTGACGCTGCTGGGCACCTCGATCGGACCCCAGGCGATCGCGCCGCACGTGCTCGGCAAGCTGACCTATGACCCGGTGGCGGACTTCGCGCCCGTCATCATGATCGGCACCATTCCCCATCTTCTGGTGGTGGGCAGGGAGCAGCCGTTCCACACGGTCGCCGACCTGATCGCGGCCGCGAAAAAGGCGCCCCAGAGCCTGGCGTATGCCTCGGGCGGCACGGGCACGATCCTGCACATGCAGGGCGAGCTGCTGCAGCAAAAGAGCGGCGCGCGGTTCCTGCACGTGCCCTACAAGGGCGACACGCCCGCGCTGCAGGACACGCTGGCCGGGCAGGTGCAATTCGCCTTCATTCCCGCGGCGGCCGCGCTGCCGCACGTGCAGACCGGCGCGCTGCGCGCGCTCGCCGCCACGTCGGCGCGGCGCCTGCCGGCCTTGCCGCAGGTGCCAACCATGGCCGAGGCCGGCTTCAGCGATTTCGTGGTGGAGCAATGGCAGGCCGTGTTCGCCCCCGCCGCCACGCCCGCGCCCGTCATCGCCCGGCTCAACGCCGGGATCGGACGCGCCTTGCAGAGCCCGGCGCTGACGGCGCTGGCCGAGCAGCTCGGCATCACGCTGGCCGGCGGCACGCCGCAGGCCCTGGACACCACCCGCAGGGCGGACTTCGACAAATGGGGCAAGGTCATCCGCGACGCCGGCATCAAGCCGGCCTGACCCTGCCCTTCCGACTCTCACCTCCACAGGAACACTCATGGCAAACCAGGACATCATCAAGGACTTCCCGCGCGTCGGCGCCGACATCGTGCGCCGCGCGGCGGCACTGCAACCGGCCATCCTGGCCGACGTGGCCGGCCGCCGCGGCGCGCTCAGCGGCCGCATCCGCCCGCTGCACCCCGGCATGAAGCTGGCCGGCACGGCGCTGACGGTGGAAGTGCGCCCCGGTGACAACCTCATGATCCATGCCGCGATTTCGCTGGCCAAGCCGGGCGACGTGCTGGTGATCGACGGCAAGGGCGACCTCAGCTCGGCGCTGATGGGCACCATCATGATGAACGCCTGCCGCAAGCTGGGCATCGCCGGCGTGGTGATGGATGGCGCGGCGCGCGATAGCGTGGAGATCATCGAAATGGACTATCCGGTGTTCGCCGCCGGCACCAACCCGAACGGCCCCACCAAGAACGTGCCCGGCCGCATCGGCCATCCCGTGTCGGTCGGCGGCGTGACCGTGCATCCCGGCGACTTCGTCATCGGCGACGCCGACGGCGTAGTGGTGGTCGAACGCGAGAAAATCGAAGGCCTGCTGCCGGCCGCCGAAAAGAAGGTGCGCGACGAGGCCGCGCGCATCGCCGCGATCCAGGCCGGCGACACCGAGGCCAAGTGGCTGACGGCCGCGCTGCGCGCCGCCGGCGTGCTCAAGGAAGGGGAAGCGCTGTGAACAACATCGCCACAGGCAAGGCCGCCATCGTCGTGACCGCGGCCGACCTGGCCCCGGAAGCCGTCGCGCTGCTGCAGGATTTCAATCTGGTGTTTGCCGGCAAGACGCCCAGCGAAGAGGGCATCGTGTCCTTGTGCCGCGAGCACAACCCGGTTGCCATCATCGTGCGCTACAGCAAGGTGGGCGCCGCCGCCATGGACGCCGCGCCCGCGCTGCGCGTGATTTCCAAGCACGGCAGCGGCACCGACACCATCGACAAAGCCGCCGCCGCCCAGCGCGGCATCCAGGTCGTGGCCGCCGTGGGCGTGAACGCCGCCGCCGTGGCCGAGCATGCCCTGGCGCTGCTGCTGGCCTGCGCCAAATCGGTCGTGGGCCTGGATGGGCGCATGCGCGCCGGACACTGGGACAAGTCGACGCACAAGAGCCTGGAACTGGACGGCAAGACCATCGGCCTGGTGGGCCTGGGCGCCATCGGCCGGCGCATGGCCGCCATGGCGCACGGCCTGAACATGCGCGTGATCGGCTTCGATCCCTACGCGCGCGATCTGCCCGAGTACATCGCCAGCGTGCCGCTGGACGCGATCTGGCGCGAGGCCGACGTGGTGTCGCTGCATTGCCCGCTGACCGACGAGAACCGCGGCCTGGTCAATGCGGCGACGCTGGCGCAGTGCAAGCCTGGCGTGGTCCTGGTCAACACCGCGCGCGGCGGCCTGGTCGACGAAGACGCGTTGCTGCAGGCGGTGCGCTCGGGCCAGGTGCGCGCCGCCGGCCTGGACAGCTTCGCCGTCGAGCCGATGACGGCCGGCCACCCCTTCCAGCAGGAGCCGCGCATTCTCCTCAGTCCGCACGTCGGCGGAGTGACCAGCGCCGCCTACGTCAACATGGGCGTGGCCGCCGCGCGCAATGCGCTGGACGTGCTGGCCCGCGCGGCCGCCCCCGCCTGAGGAGCCGCGCCATGCCGCAACGATGGAAGCATGCGCCGCCGGACAGCAACTGGGGCGAATTCGGACCCGACGACCAGCGCGGCCGCATGAATCTGGTGGACCGCGCCAAGGTGCTGCAGGGCATCGCGGAGGTCCGCGAGGGCCTGACGTTCTGCCTGTCGCTGCCGCTGGACGTGCCGGGCGGCATGGCGCTGAACCCGCGGCGCCTGCCGCCGCAGCGCTACGCCACGCTGCGCGATGGCAAGAGCGCCGGGGCCCAGGGCTTTTGCTGGTCCTACGCGTCGGAAGACCCGCTGCTCACGGACGTGGTGTGCGACGACGTGCTGCTGATGAACACACAGTATTCCACCCAGTGGGACAGCCTGGCGCACATGGGCAGCCGGTTCGATGCCGATGGCGACGGGCAGGCCGAGGCGGTGTTCTACAACGGCTTTCGGGCCGGCGCCGAAATCCTGGCGGCCGCGGAGGATCCGCAAGCCGTGGCGGACTGGGCCCGCTTTCCCGGCCCCCGCGCCGGGGCGCTCGGCATCGAGCAACTGGCCGAACATGGCGTGCAGGGCCGCGCCGTGCTGATCGACCTGGAGGCCCATGTCGGCCGCACGCGCACCGCCGTGGGCTACGACGCGCTGATGCGCATCCTGGAGGCCGACGGCGTGGCCATCGAGCCGGGCGACATGGTGTGCCTGCACACCGGCTTCGGCGACACGCTGATGTCGATGAACCGCCAGCCCGACGTCGCGCGCCTGCACGCCACCGGCAGCGGCCTGGACGGCGACGATGCGCGCCTGCTGCGCTGGATCGTCGACACGCGCCTGGCGTGCCTGATTGCCGACAACCCCGCCGTCGAGCTGGTGCGGCCGGTAGCCCTGGGGGGCGCGGCCACGCCGCTGCGCCGCCCGCGCCTGCCGCTGCACGAGCACTGCCTGTTCAAGAACGGCATCCACCTGGGTGAACTGTGGTGGCTGACGCCGCTGGCGCGCTGGCTGCGCGCCAACGGGCGCCACCGCTTCCTGCTGACCGCGCCCCCGCTGCGCCTGCCAGGCGCGGCCGGCTCGCCAGCCACGCCCATCGCCACGGTCTGAAACGCTGAAAACCGCAAACCAGGCGCAGCCGCCGGCACAGGCGGCGCGCTTTCCACAAGGAGACGATCTCGTGAAACTGTTCCGCCTTTTACCCCTGGCGCTTGCGTTCTGCGCCAGCGTGGCCGCCGCCGACTACCCCGACCGCGCGCTCAAGCTGGTGGTGCCCTATTCCGCCGGCGGCGCCGCCGATGCCCAGGCCCGCCTGGTGGCCCAGAAACTGGGCGCGCGCCTGGGCCAGACCGTCGTGGTCGAGAACAAGCCCGGCGCCAGCGGCACCATCGGCGCGGCCAGCGTGGCGCACGCCGCCGCCGACGGCTACACGCTGCTCTACGACGCCACGGCGTTCGCCATCAATCCCTCGCTCTACAAGAAACTCAGCTACGACAGCCGGCGGGATTTCCTGCCGATCTCGCTGATCAGCCTGACGCCCAACCTCCTGGTGGTGCCGGCGCAGTCGCCCTACCAGCGCATCGAAGACCTCACGACCGCCGCGCGCAAGGGCCACCTGACGTTCGGCACGCCCGGCCAGGGCACCGCCCAACACATCGCCGCCGCCTGGTACGCGCAGGGCAACAAGCTGGAACTCACCCACGTCCCCTACAAGGGCGGCGCGCCGGCGCTGACCGACCTGATGGGCGGCCAGATCGACATGATGTTCAGCAACATGGCGGCGTCCTACCCGCTGGTCAAGAGCGGCAAGCTGCGCGCGCTGGCGATCACGTCGCCCGAGCGCATCGCGGCGCTGCCCGACCTGCCCACCGTCGCGGAGAGCGGCGTGCCGCAGTATTCGGTGTACGAGTGGAATGGCGTGCTGGCGCCGGCCGGCGTGCCGCCCGAGGTGGCCGCGCGCATCGAGCAGGCGTTGCGCGCCACGCTGCAGGACCCGGCGCTGCGCCACAGCCTGCAGGAACTCGGCGCGCAGCCGGTGGGCTCGACCGCCGCCGAATTCCGCGCCTTCATCGACGACCAGATGGAACGCTCGGCCCGTATTCTGGCCGAGGCCGGCATCCACAAGGAATGACGCGGCCAGCGAGGGCTCAAGGCCGAATGACATTCCCGCATAAAAACAGAGGACGACAAATGAATCACCGTAATCGAACCCGCTTCTCGCCCCGGCGCGCCGCGCTGCTCGTCGCGGCCGCCGCGACACTCCTGGCGGGCGGCGTGGCCCATGCCGCCGACGCCTGGCCCAACCGCCCCGTGCGGATCGTGGTGCCCTACGGCCCGGGCGGCGCGGTCGACGTGGCCACGCGCAAGGTCGCGCAGATGCTGTCGACGCAGACCGGCCAGAGTTTCGTGGTGGAGAACAAGCCCGGCGCGACCGGCACCATCGGCGTCAGCCAGGTGGCCCGCGCGCCGGCCGATGGCTACACGCTGGTGGCCAACGACACCACCTATTCGCTGCTGCCGCACATCTTCAAGAAACTGCCTTTCGATCCGGCGGCGGACCTGCAGCCGGTCACGGCCTTCATCTTCGCGCCCATGGCGCTGGCGGTGGCGGCCGACAGCCCCTATCGCACGCTCGACGACCTGCTGGCGCGGGCGCGCGCCAAGCCCGACTCGGTGACGTACGGCTCGGGCGGCGCCGGCACCACGCCGCACTTTGCCGCCGAAGGGCTGGCGCGGGCGACGGGCGTGAAATTCATGCACGTGCCGTTCAAGGGCGCCGCCGAAGCCACGCAGGCGGTGCTGGGCAAGGTGATCGACTTCCAGTTCGCCTCGACCACCGGCCTGATGGGGCCGGCGCAGGGTGGACAGTTGCGCCTGCTGGCCGTGAGCGGCGCCAAGCGGCTGGCGGTGCTTCCCGACGTGCCGACATTCGCGCAGGCTGGCGTGAAGGATTTCGGCGTGGTCAACTGGACCGGCCTGTGGGCGCCCAAGGGCACGCCGCCGGAAGTCACAGAACGCCTGCAACGCGAAGTCACCAAGGCCATGGCGTCGGAGGAAATGCAGACCTTCGCCACCAAGATGGGCGCCGAGCCGCGCGCCGCCGACGCGGCGGAATTCGGCCGCATCCTGGCCGACAGCAACGTGATGTGGGGCAACGTGGCCCGCAGCATCGGCTACGACGCCAAATAGACACCGAGGAGACGCCATGTTTTTCCCGCAACCGCCCCAGGTGGCGCAATTGGACGCATGGAGCGCCATGCCCGACAACTTCCGCCGCCCCCAGCGCAGCGACTGGGCCGACGCCAACCGCGGCGGCGCGCCGGTCGATTCGTTCCTGGAAGGCCCGGTGTTCGATCGCCACGGCAACCTGTACGTCACCGACATTCCGTGGGGGCGGGTGTTCCGCATCGGACCCGACGGCCAATGGTCGTTGGTGACAGAATACGACGGCGAGCCCAACGGCATGAAGTTCCTGGACGACGGCCGACTGCTGATCACGGACTACAAGAATGGCCTGATGGTCCTGGACGTGGCCAGCGGCCAGGTCGCGCCCTACCTGGCCCGCCGCAACAGCGAGCGCTTCAAGGGCGTGAACGACCTGATCTTCGATGCGCACGGCAATATCTACTTCACGGACCAGGGCCAGAGCGGCCTGCACGATCCCAGCGGCCGGCTGTACCGCCTGCGCCCCGACGGCCGGCTGGATTGCCTGCTCGACAACGTGCCCAGCCCCAACGGCGTGGCGCTGTCGCCGGACGGCAAGGTGCTGTACCTGGCGGTGACGCGCGGCAACTGCGTCTGGCGCGTGCCGCTGATGGCGGACGGCAGCGTCAGCAAGGTGAGCCAGTTCTTCACCTCGTACGGTCCCAGCGGCCCGGACGGACTGGCGGTGGACCGCGAAGGCAATCTGCTGGTCTGCAATCCGGGCCTGGGCTACGTGTGGCTGCTGAACCATCGCGCCGAGCCGGTGATCGTCTGGCGCAGCCCCAACGGCATGTCGACCACCAACCTGGCCTTTGGCGGCGAGGACGGCCGCACCCTGTTCTGCACCGAGTCGCTGACGGGCACCATCCTCATCGCCCGCGCGCCCCATCCGGGCCTGCTGGCCGCGGCCCCGCGCTGACGCGCTCCGGCCGACGGGCCCGGCGGGATCCCACGCATCCACGACGGGCGCGCCGCGCTTGCCTTTACATCCCGTTTCAGCAAGGATGGGCATGCGTCCGTATCGTGGGCGCACCGCAACACAGGAGCTCGCCATGATGAGAACCACCTTGACCTGCACCCTGACAGTCGCCCTGCTTGCCGGCTGCGCCCCCTCCAAACCGATCAGCGCGCGTTCCGTGCCCGTGGACAATCACACGGCGCGCGATTCGCTCGACTGGCCGGGCAGCTACGAAGGCACCCTGCCTTGCGCCGATTGCCCCGGCATCCGCACCCGCCTGACCTTGATGCAGGACGGCCGCTACGAGCGCGCCACCCAGTACCTGGACCGCGAGCCGCAGCCTGAAACGGTCGCCGGCACCTTCAGCTGGGAATCCGATGGCAGCACCATCCGCCTGGACGCCTCGGGCGACAGCCAGCGCTATTTCATCGCCGAGAACCAGGTGATCATGCTGTACCGCGACGGCACCCGGCCCACCGGCCCGCTGGCGCCGCACTACGTGCTGCGGCGCGCGCAATAGCGCCGCCGCGCCGGAAAATGCCCCCCAAGGAAGGAAGACCCATGAAGACCGATCACGAACTGCTCGACGCGTTTGCCCCGACCGGCGCGCTGCGCGCCTCCATCAACCTGGGCAATCCCATCCTTGCCAACACCCATCCCGACACCGGCGCGCCCGGCGGCGTGTCGGTCGACCTGGCCACCGAACTGGCGCGCCGGCTCGACGTGAAACTGGAGCTGGTGGTGTTCAAGTCCGCCGGCGAATCGGTCAACGCGGTCGCCGCCGAACAGGCTGACGTGGGCTTCTTCGCGATCGATCCGCTGCGGGGCGAACAGATCGCCTTCACCGCGCCCTACGTGGTGATCGAAGGCGCCTACCTGGTGCGCGACGATTCCCCCATCACCCGCATGGAAGAAGTGGACCGACCCGGCCAGCGCGTGGTGGTCGGCAAGGGCAGCGCCTATGACCTGTACCTGACGCGCGAGATCAAGCACGCCGAACTCTTTCGCGCGCCCACCTCGCCCGCCGTGGTCGACACCTTCGTGAAGGAAAACATGGAAGTGGCGGCCGGCGTCAGGCAACAGTTGGAGGCCGACGCGCACCGCCTGGGCGGCCTGCGCCTGCTGGACGGCCACTTCATGCTGATCCGCCAGGCCATGGGCGTGCCCAAGAGCCGCGGCGCCAAGGCGAGCGCGTACCTGGCCGCCTTTGTCGAAGCGATGAAGAAAAGCGGGTTCGTGGCCGAGGCGCTGGCGCGCCACAAGATCCAGGGCGCCGCCGTGGCGCCATTGGAAGCGGCGCCGCAATAAAAGGCAGCGTAGCCGCCACCCCGCTCGATTGCTCGCCGCGAGCCTTGCACGCGGTGGCATCACGCGCCTTGCCGGCCGCGCCGCCGCCTGCTGTGAACCGTCGCTGGCGGCCCGCAGCGCGGGCCGCCAGCGACAGGGATCGCAACCGCCGTCAGTGGCTGATCATCCAGGGCCGCGAACCGGCGAAGGACTTGGCGCCGTCGGGCGTGGCGCGGGTCTTGCCGGACCGGCGGGCGCCCGAACAGCAACCGCAGTTCATGCCGTGGCCCGAACGCGAGCTGCGCGGTTCGTTGGCGCTGCGTTCGT
This sequence comes from Achromobacter xylosoxidans, assembly GCF_001457475.1. Classification (NCBI taxonomy): domain Bacteria; kingdom Pseudomonadati; phylum Pseudomonadota; class Betaproteobacteria; order Burkholderiales; family Alcaligenaceae; genus Achromobacter; species Achromobacter xylosoxidans. Next base: position 4,398,329 of record NZ_LN831029.1, read on the forward strand.
TGGCGGCATGGGCACGGTTGACGGCCGACGACAGCGCCGAGATCGCGGGCGCGCCGCCGACGATGCGGTTCGAGGCCGCGCCGCATCGCGGACAGTCGGCCGGGTCGCGCCACTGCGCCAGCGGCCGCAGCGCCGTGAATTCGCCGCAATCGGCGCAGGCGTAGTCATACATGGGCATGTCGGTCTCCTGCGCGCAAGGCCTAGCGGTCGCGCGACAAGGGCATGTCGATGCCGCCCTTGATGTGCTTGACCGGACCGGAGGCCGACGGCTGGATGTCGAAATCGAAGATCTCGGTCGGCAGCCACAGCGTGGCGCAGGAGTTGGGAATGTCCACCACCCCGCTGATGTGCCCCTGCACCGGCGCCGTACCCAGTATCGAGTACGCCTGCGCGCCCGAATAGCCGAACTTCTTCAGGTATTCGATGGCGTTCAGGCAGGCCTGGCGATAGGCCACGTTCACGTCCAGGTAGTGCTGCTTGCCGCCCTCGTCCACCGAGATGCCTTCGAAGATCAGGAAGTCCTTGTAGGCCGGCGTGATCGGGCTGGGCTTGAAGATCGGGTTGAGGATGGCGTACTTGTCCATGCCGCCCTTGATCAACGTGACGCGCATGTGCACCCAGCCGGCCATTTCGATGGCGCCGCAGAAGGTGATCTCGCCGTCGCCCTGCGAGAAGTGCAGGTCGCCCACCGACAGGCCGCCGCCCTTGACGTAGACCGGAAAGAACACCCGCGCGCCGCGCGACAGGTCCTTGATGTCGCAGTTGCCGCCATGCTCGCGCGGCGGCACGGTGCGCGCGCCCTCGGCCGCCGCGCGGTCGCGGTCGGCCCCTTGCAGCGCGCCCATGTGCGCCGTCTTGGGCGCGGGCGGATTGGCCAGCGGCGGCACGCGGTTCGGGTTGGTGTCGATCAGCGCCTGCTCGCGCTGGTTCCAGGTGTCCAGCAGCTTCTTGTCGGGCAGGCAGCCGATCAGGCCGGGATGGATCAGGCCGGCGAAGCTGACGCCCGGGATGTGGCGCGACGAGGTGAACATGCCATGGAAATCCCAGATGGATTTCTGCGCATGGGGGAAATGGTCAGTAAGGAAGCCGCCGCCATTGTTGCGGCTGAAGAAGCCGTTGAAGCCCCACAGGCTGTCGGGCTTGGCGCCGATGTCCAGCAGGTCCACCACCAGCAGGTCGCCGGGCTCGGCGCCTTCGACGCCGACGGGGCCGGACAGGAAGTGCACGGTGGAAAGGTCGACGTCGCGCACGTCATCGGCGCTGTCGTCGTTCTTGATGGCGCCGCCGGTCCAGTCGTAGGTCTCCAGGATGAAATCGTCGCCGGGCTTGACCCAGACGGCCATCGGGATATCCGGATGCCAGCGGTTGTGGATCTGCTTGTTTTCGTAGGGGGACTGGGCCAGGTCGACCTGGATGAGGGTATCGGTCATTCTCTTTCATCTCCAACGCAACGTGTTGATAAAACAGAACTTGCCATCAGGGGCCGGCCAAGGTGCCTGACGTGCCGGGGCGCGTCGCCAGCGACTGATTCGTCATGCACGGTAGGACAGTTTCGGGCGACGGTAAACTGGGTTTTTTCACAGTGAAGCCGTCACACGCCCCTTCGACACCCGGCCCCGGTCCGAGCCTCAGCCACTCTTGCGGCAAAAGCAGTAAACGTGCCGATAGGGATCGTCGACCATGTGGCGCGAAGCGATCACCCCATCGATGGCGGGCACGAACTCTTCGAATTCCGGGCTCACTTCGACCGGAAACGGCGTGCGCTCCGGCAGATCGTTGTAGCCCAGCACCAGCACGCCGCCAGGCCTGAGCACCGCGTGGCATTGCGCCAGCAGGCGGCGCAGGCCGGCCTCGCCGTCAATGCCGAAGCCAAGCAGGCCGTTGGCGACCACCACATCGAAGGCGTCCGCGCCATAGTGTTCCGCCATGTCGAGCGCATCGCCGATCCGGTGCAGCCCCGGCCGGCCGTAGACCGCATTGCGCGGCGAGATATCCAACGAATGGAAGGTCGCGCGCAGCAGCCTGGGATAGTGCCAGTTGTGCTTATCCAGGCCGAGGAACAGCAACTGTTGCGGTTCGCGCTGTAAGGCGGCCAGCCGGTTCAGATAGGCGAACACGCGCGTCTCGAGAAATACCCGGCTGGGCGTATCCAGCCTGAAATCGATTCCCACGCGTTCGGCCAGAACAGGCGACAGCCTGAACAGCGCCCGATTGGCGATATATTTCAACTTGCGCAACTTGCGCATCACATTCCCTCCTGCTCCGAGGGAAAGCAATATGCTTTGCGCACGCGGACCTGCCTATTGGACTGGTCCGATATTGCACGACAGTTATGATGCGTCCATCGCATTCGCGGCCGGCCCGCAACGGAAGTCCCAGTCCATGTTCCCGCTTCGCCCCCTGTCCGCCCTTTTCCTGTTCGCCTGTACCCTGCCGGCCCACGCGGCCGAGGAATGCGTGGCGCGGTTCGACGCGGGCGTGGCCCGCTACCAGGAAGCCGTGGGCGTGCAGAAGGGGCGCGAGACGGCCAACTGGCAGGAACTGAACGGGCTGCTGTGCCAGGGGCGGCTGGACCTGCTGGACATGGAGTTCGCGCTGGTCGACGACTACGAACAATGCGCGCGCAACGGCGGGAAGTTTCCCGAGCAGACCGCGCGCGCGATGCAGGACCGCTCGGACAACCTGGCCGCGCGCAAGAGCGCGTGGATCGACACCTGCGGCCCCTACATGAAGCAATAGCGCGGCCGCCGCAACGCGCGGGCGGGCTCCGCGCGCTTCGCAACGGCCAGGCGCGTCAGGCGGCCGTTGCCGCCGCCGCGGGCCGCGGGAAGAAGATGGCGCGGGCGGGGTCGAAGTCGTAGCGGTCTTCGAACTCGGTGGCGTCCGCGGCCAGGGCCAGCACCGAATCGAGGATGAAATCGGCCTTGGCGTCCGACAGCAGCACGCTGAAGTTCAGGCGGATGAAACCCGGCTTTTCGATCTCGCGGCCGTCGAGGATGGCCTGGCGCATGCGCGCCGATTCGGCCTCGTCGATCTCCAGCAGATGATGCACGTAGGGACCGGCGCAGGCGCAGCCGCCGCGGGCCTGGATGCCGAAGCGGTCGCTCAGCATGCGCGTGACCAGTTGCTGGTGGACGTAGCCGCCCTGGCCGTTGCGCACGCGGAACGAGAAGATCGGCAGGCGCGGCGCGCTCAATGAACCCAGCAGTTCCAGGCGGGGATGGTCCTGCCAGCGGGCCAGCGCGCGCTGCACGAAGGCGGCGTTGCGCCGCGCCATCAGGTCGGCGCCCAGCGCCTCCTTGACCAGCAGCACCAGCGCGGCGCGGATGTCGCCGACCACGTTGGGGGTGCCGGCCTCTTCGCGCGCTTCCAGGCTGGCGCTGTAGTCGTGGTTCATGGGCGAGACGAACTTGACGGTGCCGCCGCCCGGGAAAGTGGGCGTGGTCGGCACGACCGCGTCGCGGCGCACGATCAGGATGCCCGAGGCGCCGGGCCCGCCGATGAACTTGTGCGGCGAGAACACGATGGCGTCGATGGGCGCGTCGGGCGCGGGCGTCATGCGGATGTCCAGGTACGGCGCGCCGCCGGCGTAGTCCCAGATCATCCGGGCGCCGGCGCGCTTGACGAGGCGCGTGATCGCTTCGACGTCGGCGATGATGCCGGTGACATTGGAGGCGGCCGACAGCGCGCAGATGACCAGCGTGCCCGCCGGCGCTTGCAGCGCGGCGTCGAGCTCGTCCAGGTCCGGCCCGCCCTGCGCACTTTCGGCCAACACCACGATATCGGCGCCGCATTCACGCCACGGCAGGATGTTCGAGTGATGCTCGTAGGGGCCCATGACGACGCGCACCTTGCGGCCCGCCGCCAGCGCGGCCGGCACGCCCAGCAGGTGCACCAGGCGGTTGATGCCCATGGTGGCGCCCGAGCCGGAGAAGATCACGGCATGCTCGTCGCCCGCGCCGCAGCAGCGGCCGACCACGGCGCGCGCCTCGCGCCGCAGGCGCGTGATGAAACCGCCGCAGAACGAGGCCTCGGTGTGCGAATTGGCGTAGTACGGCAGCACGTGCTCGAGCACGAAGCGCTCGACCTGCATGAGCGCGCGGCCGGAAGCCACGTAATCGGCGTAGACCAGCGGCTTGAGGCCGAACGGGCCTTCGATGACGGCGTCCTTGCCGATCAGGCCGTCGGCCAGGCTGGCGATGATGTCGGGGGATTGCAGGGATTGCTGGAACTGGCGCAACGGCCCTGTGGCGGCCGGGGTCGCTTGGGTGGACATGGTGTGGATTCGATGAAACGGCTGGCAGGAAAGTTAGCGAAATATCATACGATGGAAGGAAATTTGAAACCTCACCTAAATTTTCCTTAAAATCGTCAAAATTCGATCGTTTGAACGAATATATGGAAAAAATAGACAAGTTTGATCTGAATATCATTTCCTGCCTGCAACGCGAAGGTTCGCTGTCGCAGCGCGAGCTGGCCGATCGGGTGGGGTTGTCGCAGAACGCGTGCTGGCGGCGGTTGCAGCGGCTGAACGCCTGCGGCATCATCCGCGGCACCCGCGCCGAGGTGAACCTGGCGGAACTCGGGCTGGACCTGACGGTGTTCGTGATGATCCGCACCAGCCACCATGCCAAGGAATGGGCCGACGGTTTCCGCAAGCACGTGGAACGCCTGCCCGAAGTGACCGGGTTCTACCGCATCGGCGGCGACTGGGACTACCTGATCCAGGTGGTCTGCCGCGGCATCGCGGGGTACGACCGCTTCTACCAGAAGCTGATCACCGATTTCGAGCTGTCCACGGTGACGGGGTTCTTCAGCATGGAAGCCATCATCGAGAACCGGCCGCCCGACCTGGGGCTGCTGCAGGAGTCCGTGGGCAACGCGTAGCGCCCACGGTTGGCCGCGGGCGGCGCGGCGGCTTGAATAACCGGCAGTCATGATGTCCCGGGGCGGCTTATATCCACGGGTTATCCCGGATGCCTCCATATCCACAAATCGTCAATAATTCGCCAACGTTTTGTCGTCGATCCGTCCCCACCGCCGCCCATGTCCGTTTCCGTCCGGGACGCCATTGTTTCCTCCTCCCATCTTGCCTCGTCCGCCCCGGAGCTGTCCGAGGTGGAGTTCGGCCTGATCATCGCCTCGCACGCCTTCAACCGCTGGATGGTCCGCTGCATGGCCTGTGCCGGGCTGCCCGAGCTGACCTCGCTGGACATCCTGGTGCTGAACCACGTGTTCCATCGCGGCCGCGGCAAGAAACTGGCGGACATCTGCTTCACGCTCAATGTCGAAGACACCCACCTGGTGAACTATTCGCTCAAGAAGCTGGAGCGGCTGGGCGTGGTGCAAAGCGCCAAGACCGGCAAGGAAGTGATCTACACCACCACCGATGCCGGCGCCACCGCGATCCAGCGCTACGCCGAAGTGCGCGAGCAATGCCTGGTGAAACCCTTCATCGACTCCCCCGCCGCGGACGATGCCAGCCACCAGCTGGCCAATACCCTGCGCGCCCTGTCGGGCCTGTACGACCAGGCCGCGCGCGCCGCCACCTCGCTGTGAGAATCCACGTTGTCTAGCATTCCCGCCTCCTCCGCCCAGCCGCTGCTCTCCGTGCGCGGCGTCTCGGTGGACTTCAATACCGAAAACGGCGTGTTCCGCGCCGTCGAGAACCTGGACTTCGACGTGCGGCCGGGCAAGACGCTGGCCATCGTCGGCGAGTCCGGCTCGGGCAAGTCGGTGACGTCCATGGCCATCATGCGGCTGACGGACTACAACAACGGCCGCATCGCCACCGGCCAGATCCTGTTCCGCGACGGCGACGACCGCGAGGTCGACCTGACGGCCGCGTCCGACGAGCGGATGCGCGCGATCCGAGGCAACGACATCGCCATGATCTTCCAGGAGCCGATGACCTCGCTGAACCCGGTATTCACCATCGGCGACCAGATCATCGAGGCCATCATGCTGCACCAGCAGTTGTCGCGCTCGGCCGCCCGCAAGGCGGCGCGCGCGCTGCTGGAGAAGGTGCGCCTGCCGGACGCCGAGCAATTGCTGGACCGCTATCCGCACCAATTGTCGGGCGGCATGCGCCAGCGCGTGATGATCGCGATGGCGCTGTCGTGCCAGCCGCGCCTGCTGATCGCCGACGAACCCACCACCGCGCTGGACGTGACCATCCAGGCGCAGATCCTGAACACCATCCGCGAATTGCAGCGCGACCTGGGCACCGCCGTGATCTTCATCACCCACGACATGGGCGTGGTGGCCGAGATGGCCGACGACGTGGTGGTGATGCTGCGCGGCAGGAAGGTCGAGCAGGGCCCGGTGGAAGAGATCTTCCGCGCGCCCAAGCATCCCTATACCCGCGCCCTGCTGGCCGCCGTGCCGCGCCTGGGCAGCCTGACCGGCCGCGACCTGCCGCTGCGCACGCCGCAGACGGTGCTGGAAGGCGACACGCTGCGCGAAGTGGGCGAGACCCGCGAGCAGGACACGGCCCGCTACGACGAGCCGGTGCTGCGCGTCGAGAAGCTGACCACGCGCTTTGACGTCGGCCACAACCTGTTCGGCCGTGTCACCCACCGCGTGCACGCGGTCGAGGAAGTCAGCTTCGACGTCTACCCCGGCGAAACGCTGGCGCTGGTGGGCGAATCGGGCAGCGGCAAGTCGACCATCGGCAAGACCCTGCAGCAGCTGGTGGCGCCGACCTCGGGCGCGGTGCGCTACAACGGCCAGGACATCTTCTCGATGGACGCCGCCGGCCGCCAGCGCCTGCGCCAGGAGATCCAGTACATCTTCCAGGATCCGTATGCCTCGCTGGACCCGCGCAAGACCGTGGCCTTCAGCATCGCCGAGCCGATCCGCACCCATCGCCTGCTGACCGACGAGGCCGCCATCGCGCGCCGCGTCGGCGAGCTGCTGGAACAGGTGGGCCTGAAACCCGAGCACGCGCGCCGCTATCCGCATGAATTCTCCGGCGGCCAGCGCCAGCGCGTCTGCATCGCCCGCGCCCTGGCCAGCGACCCCAAGCTGATCATCGCCGACGAATCGGTGTCGGCGCTGGACGTGTCGATCCAGGCGCAGATCCTGAACCTGCTGATGGACCTGCAGAAAGACCGCGGCCTGTCGTACCTGTTCATCACCCACGACATGGCGGTGGTGGAGAAGGTCAGCCACCGCGTGGCGGTGCTGTACCTGGGCCAGATCGTGGAACTGGGCACGCGCCGCCAGATCTTCGAATCGCCGCAGCATGCCTACACCCGCAAGCTGCTGGCCGCCGTGCCGGTGGCCGAGCCCGGCCGCCACATCGACACCTCGCTGATCGAGGGCGAGATCCCCAGCCCGGTGCGGCGCGTGGGCGACGAGCCGGCGATCATTCCCCTGGTTGAATTCGCGCCCGGCCACCGCGTGGCCCGCGCCGCCTGAACCTTCCGTTTTCTACACGTCGGCCCGGCCGATTTCCCGTCCTGGAGTTGAACATGCTCTCCCTACGCAAAACCTTCACCGCCACCGCCCTGGCCCTGGCGCTGGGCGGCGCGCTGCCCGCGGTCCTGTCGACCGCCCAGGCCGCCGGCACGCTCAACGTCGCCATCAACCAGGATCCGGGCAGCTGGGATCCGATCGACACCTTCGTGACGTTCTGGGGTTCGGTCGGCAGCAACCTGTACGACGGCCTGACCATGCGCGGCGCCGACCTGAAGCTGCAACCCGGCCTGGCCACCAAGTGGGAATACCTGGACGACAACAAGCGCCTGCGCTTCACGCTGCGCCAGGGCGTCAAGTTCCACAATGGCGAGCCGTTCAACGCCGAGGCCGTCAAGTTCACGTTCGAGCGCCTGCTGGGCGCGGAAGGGGCCAAAGGCCCGCAGAAGTCGAACTACGACTCGATCGGCGAGGTCAAGGTGGTGGACGAATACACCGTCGACTTCATCCTCAAGCAACCCGATCCGGTGCTGCTGACCAAGCTGGCCGGCTACGGCGCCATGATCGTGCCGCCCAAGTACATTCAGGAAAAGGGCGAAGAGAACTTCAACACCCACCCGGTCGGCACCGGCCCGTTCAAGTTCGAGAGCTACCAGCCCAAGGTCAACGTGACCCTGGCGCGCAATGACGACTACTGGGGCGGCAAGCCCAAGCTGGACAAGGTGGTCTACCGCTTCATCAGCGAGCCCGGCACCCAGGTCGCCGAACTGCAGGCCGGGCGCGTGGACATCGCCACCCTGATCCCGCTGGGCCTGATCGAGACGGTCAAGAAGTCGGGCAACGCCGACGTCATCTCGACCGGCGGCCCGGTGGCCTTCGCGCTGCGCTACAACACCAAGAACGGCATCACCCAGAACCGCGACGTGCGCCGCGCGCTGATCATGGCGGTGGACCGCGACACCATCGTCAAGCAACTCCTGCTGGGCCAGGCCAAGACCATCGCCAGCTTCCAGGGTCCGCAGTCGTTCGGCTACAACCCCGAGCAGAAACCCCTGCCCTTCAACCCCGCCGAAGCCAAGAAGCTGCTGGCCGGCGCCGGCATCAAGCCGGGCGCGACGGTGCAGATCGACGTGCGCGGCAGCGATTCGAACTTCCGCGAAGTGGCCCAGGCGGTGTCGGGCTATCTGCAGGCGGTGGGCGTGCGCGCCACCATCAAGCCGTACGAAACCGGCGTGCTGCTCAACGACATCATCCCCGGCGGCAAGACCGGCGAGATGTGGCAGAACCAATGGGGCGGCTGGACCTACGACTACGACAACACGGCCTACCTGATGTACCACTCGGGCCAGAAGTGGAATCCGTACGACAACGATCCCAAGCTGAACGCCATGCTGGAAGCGCAGCGCACCGTCTATGACGTGAAAAAGCGCGAAGCCATGCTGCAGGAGATCGCCGGCTACGTGGCCGACCAGGCGCTGGAACTGCCGCTGTACAGCCTGAACACCATCGTCGGCGTGAACAAGCGCGTGAAGGGCCTGGAAGTGCCGGGCGACATCCGCTTCCGGTTCCTGGAAACTGCGGTGGAGTAAAGCCCACCCCCGAAGCGCTGCGCGCTTCCCCCTCGAGGGGGCATGCCAGGGGACCGGCAAAGCCGGCTCCCCGGCATCCCGCCAGGGGGCGGTGCTCGAATCGGCGCCGTGATGCTTGTGAAGCACTTGAAGTATTTGACGCATTAACCCTACTGATTCGCCGGGGCGAAAGCCCGGGCGGAGCCTCATGACCGGATTTTTGATTAAACGCGTGTTGCAGGCGGTCTTCGTGATCGTGGCCGTGACGCTGCTCGTCTCCTATGCCGTGCGCCTGACCGGCGACCCCGCGCTGATGCTCAGCCAGGGCTCGGGCAGCGTCACCGAGCAGGACCTGGCCAACATCCGCCAGGCGCTGGGCCTGAACCGGCCGTTCCACGAGCAATACCTGAGCTACATGCAAGGCCTGCTGCACGGCGACTTCGGCCGCAGCTTCATGGGCGGCACCTCGGTCGCCAAGCTGATCGGCGACGCGTTGCCGGCCACGCTGATGCTGGCGTTCACCTCGCTGATCGCGTCGATCCTGATTTCGCTGCCGCTGGGCATCCAGGCCGCCATCAAGCGCGGCAAGCCCACCGACCAGGCGATCCGCATCCTGTCGCTGGTGGGGCTGTCGTTCCCCAACTTCTGGCTGGCGCTGATGCTGGTGCTGCTGCTGTCGATCACCTTCCCGCTGCTGCCGCCGTCGGGCTGGAGCGGTCCGGCCAGCCTGGTGCTGCCGTCGCTGACCATGGCCATCATCCTGTCGGCCACCAACATCCGCCTGGTGCGCACCACCATGCTGGAGACGCTGTCGGCCCAGTACATCATGGTGGCGCGCAGCAAGGGCCTGAAGGAACGCATCGTGCTGTACAAGCACGCGCTGCGCAACTGCGCCATTCCGCTCATCACCTACCTGGGCCTGCAATTCGGCGGCCTGATCGGCGGCATCGTCGTCATCGAGATGGTGTTCAACTGGCCCGGCCTGGGCACGCTGGCGTTCGACGCCATCTCCGGCCGCGACTACCCGGTGCTGCAAGGCACGGTCACCGTGCTGGCCGCCGTCATCGTCCTGGTCAACCTGATCGTCGACATCGCCTACGGCATCGTCGATCCCCGTATCCGCACGCGGTGAGCCCCATGCAGACGACTACTTCCCCCGCCGCCCCCAAGGCAATCAAGCCGCGCAGCCGCTACCGCTCGCTGGAGTTCGTGCTGGGCGCCATGCTGACCGGCATCATGATCGTCCTGGTGCTGGCCTCGGGCTGGCTGTTCCCCGATGGCGGCGAGTCCATGGACCTGACCGCCCGCCTGATGGCGCCCTTCACCAGCGCCGCCCACCTGTTCGGCACCGACCCGCTGGGCCGCGACGTGCTGGCGCGCGTCATCGTCGGCGGCAAGATCTCGCTGCTGGTGGGCTTCGCGTCGGTGCTGGGCGGCGCCCTGCTCGGCATCATCATGGGCCTGATCGCCGGCTACTACCGCGGCTTCTGGGACATGATCGTGATGCGCTTTGCCGACGTGCAACTGGCGCTGCCGTTCATCCTGGTGGCCATCACCTTCATCGCCATCCTGGGCGGCGGCCTGTTCAACGTGATCTTCTTCATGATCATCTCGCAGTGGGTGCAATACGCGCGCGTGGTGCGGGCCCAGGTGCTGGCGCTGCGCGAACGCGAATTCGTGCTGGCGGCGCGCGCCTTCGGCGTGCGCGACCTGGCCATGATCCGCCACCACATCGTGCCCAACCTGCTGGGCCCGCTGGTGATCCTGATGACGCTGAACGTCGCCAACAACATCCTGCTGGAAAGCAGCCTGACCTTCCTGGGCCTGGGCGTGGATCCCATGATCCCGAGCTGGGGCGGTATGCTGGCCGATGGCCGCACCTACATGCAGACGGCGTGGTGGGTGAGCGTATTCCCCGGCCTGGCGATCATGCTGACCGTGCTGGGGCTGAACCTGCTGGGCGACTGGCTGCGCGACCGCCTGGACCCCACCGGCAAGGTGTAAATGTATGCCCCCGCCTTGGGGCGGCCTGCTGCGGCAGGCACTTGAGGACTACTGACGATGGCATTGCTGGAAAAGACATTCGACCGCACGCTGGACGCCTGGATCCATGCCTACAAGGCCCCGGCCTGGCGCGGCGCGGCCGTCGAAGGCTGGCTGTTCGAGGGCGTCGATGCGCGCCGCGAAGCCGAGGCGCGGCTGGCGCAGGCCGGCGTGACGGCGCGCTTTCGCAGCGCCTACAAGCCGCTGCTGCACTACTTCCTGGAAGAGGTCGAGCGCGACGGCCTGGTGGCGGTCGAGCTGCGCTACCCGCTGCACGAGCACGCCCAGGCCAAGCGCTTCACCCTCGAAGCCTACCCGCTGGTGGCGCTGCTGCAAGGCGTGCGCGTGACGATGAAGCCGGGCGCGTCCGACCTGCACTACGACGTCACGCTCGTCTACGCCGACGGCCGACGCCGTGAAGATCGCGTGTTCGCGCCCAACCAGCTTGGCCAGGCGCAGGACGGCAAGCCCGAACTGTCGCCCACCGGGTGGCTGCGCGTGCGCGACGCCGACGGCGCCATCCAGACCGACGCGGCCCAGGCCACCGAATACCAGCAGGCCTTCCGCAGCATCGTCGACACGGTGCGCAACCATCCCTGGGGCGCGCACGAGCCGTATTTCGACCGGCTGGAGATCCGCGTCGACCTGCCCGGCATGGACTTCGCGCTGCCGGTCGACGAGGAAATCGTCAGCACCTTCGAGGCGCTGCACGAAGACCTGTACTTCACGCTGCTCGAACACTTCCAGCACCATTCCGGCCGCCCCTCCGGCGACCGCGGCCTGCAACCCGGCCAGATCATTCCCGACATCCGCCGCCACGACGGCGCGGCGCGCGTGCAGGTGACGCTGGAACCCTTCGCGCCGCCGGCGCCGGTGGCGCCCGTGGCGCTGGACGCGCCGCTGGCCGAACTGCGCCAGCCGCTGGCCGCCGCGCAGATCGCCGGCTGCATGGCCGCGCTGGGCGGCGACGCCTTCCAGGCCGTTTCGCGCCAGGGACGCCCGGTGCTGGGCACCTACCTGCGCGGGCCCGGCCCGGCGGTCTTCATCTCGGGCGCGCAGCACGCCAACGAGACCTCCGGCGTGGTCGGCGCGCTGCGCGCGGCGCAAGCGCTGAAGGCGCGCGGCGACGCCCATTTCGCGCTGATCGCGGCCGAGAATCCGGACGGCTACGCGCTCTTTAACCGCCTGCGCGAACAGCATCCGCGCCACATGCTGCACGCCTCGCGCTACAGCGCGCTGGGCGACGACATCGCCTACCGCGAGCACGCGCCATTCTTCGAACGCGAAGGCCGCCACCAGGCCCACGCCATCAGCGGCGCGCAGTTGCACATCAACCTGCACGGCTACCCGGCCCACGAGTGGACCCGCCCCCTGTCGGGCTACCTGCCGCGCAATTTCGAGCTGTGGACCATCCCCAAGGGCTTCTTCCTGGTGCTGCGCCACCACCCGGGCTGGAGCGAGCGCGCCCGCCGCCTGATCGAGGGAGTGACGGCGCGGCTGGCCCGCAACGTGCCCGGCCTGGTCGAATTCAATGCGCGCCAGCTTGAACTATTCCACGCGCACGCGCTCGAAACCGGATTCGATGTGCTGAACGGCATTCCCGTGCAGGTCACGGAGACCGACCGGGAAGAGCTGCCGATGGCGCTGATCTCCGAGTTTCCGGATGAAACCGTGTACGGAGACCGCTTCGTTTTCGCGCATACTGTGCAAATGGAAACCGTCCTGGCGGCGACCGATATCCACCGCTCCGGACATTAGCAAGCGCCCGACATGAACATCCGAGAACGCAACCACGGCGACGATCTCGCCCTGGTGGACATCTGGCTCCGTTCGGTACGGGCCACCCATACGTTCCTGTCCGAAAAGGAAATCCAGGCCATGTACCCGCAGGTGCTCAACACCTACCTGCCGTCGGTCCGCGTCTGGGTCTGTGAGGACGATGCCGGCGAAGTCGCCGGCTTCATGGGCCTGAACGGCAACAAGGTCGAGATGCTGTTCGTCGACGCCAACAAACGCGGCAAGGGCGCCGGGCGGCGCCTGCTGAATTTCGCGCTGTCGCTGCACGGCAGCCTGCGGGTCGACGTCAACGAGCAGAACCCGCAGGCGCATGGTTTCTACAAGCACTATGGCTTTGAAGACGTGGGCCGCTCGGAAACCGACGACGCGGGGCGGCCGCGGCCGATCATTCATATGAAGCTGGCGGGCTGAGGCCGTCAGCGGTTCTCCCGGGTGTGCCACAGTCGCAATACGTAGATGATCGAATCCCGGATCTCGTAACGTATTTCGTACTCCCCGACCAATATCCTGCGTACCTCGCGCGGTTCGAACTGAAATAGCTGCTCGCCAATGCGGGAGTTGGTCGGCAAAACACTTGAAGCCTTGACCAGCGCTTGCACAGCCCGTACGGCCGCGGGCCTATTCACCGCCGCCAGGAATTCATGCAAGCGCGCCAGATCGGAAAGCGCCTTGCTGGTCCACTTCATTTCCATCATCGCGGCAGCGGCAATGGCTGGTCAGAGCCCAGGCTCTCCGCCCAGGCTTGCACGGCTTGGTCATCCACAATCCGACCAGCATCCACGTCAGCAAGCGCTTGCTCGGTGAGCTTGTCACGTTCCTCCTCTTGGGCAATCCAAGCGGACAGTGCCTGCTTCACGATCCAGCCGCGAGATCGGTCCAGGCGCACAGCCATCTGATCGACCTTCTCGGCCAACGGAAGCGGCACATGTGCGGTCAGCACCTTGGTTGCGGGACTCATCTTGTATCTCCAGAGGGGTACTGTCAGCATGGGCAGCCTATTTTAATCGAAGTGATTAATTCTTAATCAAAAAAGATCATCAGATGCGGTTTGGCAGGGCAGAAGCCAGGCGTCCCCGCACAAGACAAGACGGTTTCAGACAATCGCCCGGTTCGGACGCTTGATAGCCATACGATAATAAAAATCATTCCCCGTCAATAGACAAACCATGATCCTTCGGTCACCCCGTGGCATGGTGACTTGTGCATGAGCGCCCCCGCCTATCCCTCGCCTCCCTCGCTGGAAACCCTCTACCACGATCATCACGGCTGGTTGCGGAGCTGGTTGCAACGCCGCCTGGGCAACGATTCCGATGCCGCGGATCTGGCGCACGACGCCTTCCTGCGCTTATTGGCCAAACCGGTGGGCCGCGAGTTCCACGGCTTTCTCCAGGCTCGCGCCTGGCTGCGCACCGCCGCCAGCGGCCTGTGCGTGGACCTGTGGCGTCGCCGCGAAATCGAACGCGTCTGGCTGCAAACCCTGGCCGCCCAGCCCGAGCCGCTGGCGCCGTCGCCCGAGGATCGGGCGCTTGTCGTCGAGGCCCTGCTGCAAATCGGCGCGATGCTCGGCCGCCTGTCGCAAAAGGCGGCGAGCGCCTTCATCATGGCTCAGGTGGACGGGATGCCCTATCGCGCCATCGCGGCGCAGTTGTCCGTCTCCGAACGCATGGTCAAGAAGTACATCGCCCAGGCCATGCTGCAATGCGCCTTGATCGAGGCCGGCCGGGGTGACTGATCCCGCGCCCGGCAAAGCGAAGCGCCCCCCGCGGAGCCAACGGGCCGCGGCAACCGCGCCTGCCGCGGCGCGAACCAAGCCCCGTATCCAGAGCCTGGAGCAGGCGGCGCAGTGGTACGCCAGACTGCGCGACGAGCGCGCCACCGACGCGGATCGGGTCGCCTGGCAGGCCTGGCTGCAGGCGCCGGAGCATCAGGCCGCCTGGGCCTGTATCGACAAGGTCAGCCGCAAGTTCGACCCGTTGCGCGGCTATGGCCCACCGGGCACGACAGCCGCGGTCGCCAGCGGCGAGGCGGCGCGACGCGCGGTGAATGCCCGACGCCAGGCCCTGAAAGTCATTCCCGGCGTCATGGGCCTGGGCCTGTTCGCCCTGGGTTGGCGCTACACGCCGCTGCCCGAGATGGTGGCGGCGCTGCGGGCCGACCACCACACCGGCACCGGCAAGCGGCAGCGCCTGGTGTTGACGGACGGTTCGCGCGTATGGCTCAACACCCGCAGCGCGCTGGACGTGGACTACCGGCGCCAGGAACGGCGCCTCATCGTCCTGGGCGGCGAAATCCTGGTCCAGACCGCGCAAGACAAGCTGCGGCGCCCGTTCTACGTGGATACGGTGCATGGCCGGCTGCAAGCCCTGGGCACCCGCTACTCGGTGCTCCTGGGCCGCGCATCAACGCGCGTCGACGTATTCGAGGGCTCAATGGAAATCCGCACGAACGCGGGACGGACACTGCAGGTTCACGACGGGCAAGCCGCCACGTTCGACACCCAGCAAATACGCGCCCTGGCGGGCGCCGATCCGATGCGTGAAGCCTGGGTTCACGGCGTGGTGCCGGCGGACCACATCCGCCTGGCGGACTTGCTGGCCGAACTGGGCCGCTATCGCCACGGCCATCTCGGCGTCGCCCCGGAAGTGGCGGACATTCGCGTCATGGGCGTCTTCCCGACCGACGATACGGACCGGGCGCTGACCATGCTGGAGCAGACCCTGCCCATCCGGGTACGCCGTCGCCTGCCGTGGTGGACGACGGTCGAAGGTCGCTGAACCGCCCCGAGTTGAAAGGCATCACGCCCGCGTCGGTCACCTTCCTTGATCCGCACGCATCGTACCGGCCTCGCCTCCTCAATAGGACCAAAGGCAGTTCCCCTTTTTCCGTCCAGTTCGGTTTAGTGCATAAGAGACGATGATCGGAGGAACGCGAGCCTTTCGTCCCGATCCGGCCCGCCCACGGAACGCGACGGAAAACCGTGCCTGCCATCGATGGTCGTCTCTCCATCCAAGTCACTTCCGGAGAGATCAATTGATGCCACGTCCCATTATCCGCCCGCGTGGCCCCGCGCTGCGTCCGTTGGCGCTGGCACTGAACCTAGCCATGGCGGGCTCGCTGCTCGCCTCCATGGGCGCGATGCCCGCCGCACAGGCGCAGACCGCCGCCGCGCCGGCACGCCGTTACGACATTCCCGCCGGCCCGCTCAACACGACCTTGAACCGCTACGCAGAAGAAGCAGGGATATTGTTATCCGCGCCAGGCGTCCTGACACAAGGCAGGTACGGGCCTGGCCTGTCCGGCGCGGCGACCGTCGAACAGGGCTTCGCCCGGCTGCTTCAGGGCCAAGGATTGCAGGCAGTACGCCTGGCTGATGGTAGCTATGTCTTGCATCAGTCCACGCCGGATAGCCGTGCCGTGACCTTGCCTGCTGTGCGCGTAACGGCAACGCCATCCGCGCCATCGGCAGTGCCCGAGCCCTATGCCGGCGGCCACGTGGCCCGGGGTGGCCGCCTGGGCTTGCTGGGCAACAAGGATGTCATGGAAACGCCGTTCAGCACGAGCAGCTATACCTCGCGCATGATCGAGGATTGGCAGGCCGATACGGTGGCCGAGGTGTTGCGGGCGGACGCATCGGTAAGAGAGACGTTCCCCGAATCGGGTCCGACAGAATTCTTCAATGTGCGGGGCTTCCACATGCCAAGCACGGATTTCGCCTGGAATGGCCTTTTCGGTCTGACGCCGGGCTTTCGCGTCGCCACGGAGTTCCTTGAACGGGTGGAAGTGCTAAAAGGCCCGGGCGCTCTGTTGTATGGCATGACTCCGGCCGGTTCCGTGGGCGGGGTCATCAACCTGGTGCCCAAACGCGCTGGCGACAAGCCGTTGACCCGCCTGACTACCAGGTATGCCTCGGATTCGGAGCTGGGCGCCCATTTGGACATGGGGCGACGATTCGGACAGGAGAATGAATTCGGCATCCGGGTCAATACCGCCACATCCAATGGCAACACCGCATTGGACGGCCAGAGAGAGAAGCGGGAAATGGCCGCGGTGGCGCTCGACTTTCGCGCAGAGCGGCTGCGCATCGCGCTGGATGCCTACAGCATCGATGGCAAGAAGCGCGGCGCCATGCCGCTCTTCACCACTTTCGCCAACGAACACGTTCCTGCGGCTCCCGATCCTGCGACCAACACCATGCCGGGGGCGTATTCCTCCGAGCGCAGCAAGGCGCTCATCGGCTCGCTCGAATTCGATTTCAACGAACATTGGACCGGATTCGCGGCCATCGGCACCAAGCATCAAAGCAGTTCCGGCTACATGAACAACGCGCTGGGCATGAATGCGCAAGCCTCGGGCGACTACATGGGCATGGCCAAGAATACGAGAAGCTTCTCCAACGTCAACGCCGCCAATGCCGGCATTCGCGGACGTCTGCGCACGGGCCCCGTCGGACACGAGATCACCTTCAGCGGCAATGCCATCCAACAAGCCGGCGGCGCCGTCCAAGGCCCGGTGACGATGTGGGCGTCGAACATCTACAGGCCAAGCCAACCCACGCTGACGGTCGGCCCGGCCATGGTGCCAAAATCGTCCGACTCCACCTTCAGCAGTATTGCCCTCAGCGACACGCTTTCGTTCTCGCAGGACAAGTACCTGCTGACGCTGGGCGCGCGGCAGCAGCGCGTCCGAACGAAGAACTATGCGCCGTCGGGCGCCGTGACTACCCGATATGATGAACAAGCGCTTACGCCCGCCGTTGGCTTCGTCGTCAAGCCATGGGCCCCCCCCGTCTCCATTTACGCCAACTATATCGAAGGACTCTCGCAGGGCGACAGAGTCACGGATACCACTGCCGCCAACTTTGGCGAGGTCTTCCCGCCGTACAAAAGCAAGCAGATGGAACTGGGGGCAAAGTGGGATGCAGGCAATCTACTGAATACCCTTGCCGTATTCCAGATCACTCGTCCGAGTCTCATCAAGGACAACGGCAGCAACAGATATGCGCCCGACGGAGAACAGCGCAATCGTGGCCTTGAATGGAACATCGCCGGCGCGGTGACACCGGGATTGCGCTTGCTGGGCGGAGCGACTTATCTCAAGGCGATCAACACACGGACCCGCGCCGGGCTGCTGGACGGAAGGATGGCCATGGGCGTTCCCACCTGGTTGGTCAACCTGGGCGCCGAATGGGATACCCCGTGGTTGCCCGGCCTGACGCTCCGGGCCACGGCCATCCACACAGGCCGGCAATATGCCGACAACGCCAATACGCAGAAATTGCCGGCCTGGACTCGGGTCGATCTGGGCGCCCGGTACGTCACCCGGCTGGCGGCGCACCCTGTTGCTTTCCGTGCGGGCGTGGAGAATGCCTTCAATCAGCGCTATTGGTCAGGCGCGTGGAACGGCTTTTCCTCCGTCGGCGCGCCACGCACGGTCAAGCTGGCGGTCAGCGTGGATTTCTGACTTGCGGCCCATCGCATGACGTGCGACTGCGCACTTAGGTGGCCCTTGCCCCCTACCCCGCCTCGCCATGCCGCGCCCGCCACGCCTTGAGCGCGGCGCGGTATTCGTCCATGGCTTCGTTGTAGGTGTCGTAGACGCAGGGGATACAGCCGCTGTTGCAGCATTCCTCGGGCGCGGGGGCCTCCGGCGGGACGGGCGGCGGATCGTCGTCGACGGGCGGAGTGGTGTTCGGGGTATCGGGGGTATTCGCGGGACTCATGGCCGCATGTTAGCGCCGATCGGCGCCGCCTCGTCCGCCAGCGCCCGCCATTGCTGGCGCCGGATCTCGTAGCGCAGCTTGCGCGCCTCCCCTTCGCCGGTGGTCTCGATCCAGCGCATCCCGCATTTTTCCATGACGCGCAGCGACGCGGCGTTGGCCTGTATGGCCACGGCGCTCAGCGCGTCCACCGGCAGGCGTTCGAATCCCAGCGCCAGCAGGGCGCGGGTGATTTCCGAGGCGTAGCCCCGGCCCCAACAGGTGGGCAGGAACGCGTAGGCGATCTCGACCCGCTCGATCTTGCCCGACAGCGCCAGCTTGAGGCCGGCTCGGCCGGCCAGTGCGCCGCTGTCGCGCTCGCTCAGCGCATACATGCCATAGCCATGTTCGGCCCAGTGCAGCATGTTGTGCTCGACGTAGCGCCGGCTGGCCGTGGCGTCGCGGGTGCCGCCCATGGTGGCCATCAGGGCAGCGTCGGCGTGCATCGCCGCGATGAAGGGCAGATGGGTCGACGACATGCGCTCGGCGCGCAGGCGCCGGGTGACGAAGGATTCGGGCAGCAGGGCGGACGGCATGATCTCGAAGCATGGACACACACGGTGCCTTGCATCATATCCATGCCCGCCCCTGCATGCCATCGCACTTTCGCACCGTGGACACACCCTGCTAGCCGCGCCGCAGGCCCAGGAAGCTCCAGTGCACGTCGGCGCGGTCCAGCATGTCTTCGCGCCTGACGAGATGATGCGCCGACAGCCCATGCCCGGCCGCCAGCGCGATGGTCTCCTCGGCCGATACATCGAACATGCGGCGGCCGGGCGGCACCGGACCGTGGCGCAGCGACATCAGAATCTGGCCGCCGGGCGCCAGCAGGGCCGCCAGCGCCGCCATGCCACGGGCGCGCTCGTCCGCGTCCAGGTGCATCCAGACGGCGGTCAGCATGATCACGTCGAACTCGCGCCCTTGCAGGCCTGCAAGTTCGGGCAAGGCGTCATCGACCCATTCCAGGTTGGGCAGCGCGTGGCGGCGCTGGCCCTCGCGCCGCAGCTCGGGCGTGGGTTCGGCCGCCACCACCTGGTGGCCCATGCGCGCCAGCGCGGCGGCGTCGCGGCCCGAACCGGCGCCGATGTCGGCGATGCGCGACGGCGTCGCCGGGATCAGGTGCGCCACGTCGCGGTGGACGTCGGCGAAGGCGATGCTCTCGTACTGCTCGGCCAGGGCCGCGGCGTTTTCGCCGTAACCCTGGGTGCCCGAGACCACGGCCCCGCCGCCGTCGACAGCTTGCGCGGGATCGGCGGCGCTCATTTGGCCTTGAGCGCGTCGTAGATGCGCTTGCCGACGCGGCCGTCCTGCGGCAGGTTGCGCTTTTCCTGCTCGGCGCGCACCGCGTCGCGGGTCTTGGCGCCGGGGATGCCGTCGGCGGTGCCGACGTCATAGCCGCGGGCGTTGAGCATCTCCTGCACTTCCTTGATCTGCGCGCGCGACAGGCCGGGGTCGTCCGTCGGCCAGGCCGTGGCCAGCGCCGGGCCGCCCTGCAGGCGGTTCAGCAGCAACGCCACCGCCAGCCCATAGCGGCGCGACTGGTTGTAGTGCAGGATCGCGTCGAAATTGACGGTGGCCAGGAACACCGGGCCCTTGGCGCCGGTGGGCGCGAACAGGTAGGCCTGCTGGTCGTTGCCGCTGGCCAGCTTGAGCGCGGAACCGTCGCCCTGCTTGAGGCCCGCCTGGGCCCACTGCGCGATGCTGCGGCGGTCCTGCGAGCCGACGTATTCGGCGTCGGGCGCGGGCGGAATGGCGGCGGCCACGTCGGCCGGCACGCGCACCTCCACCACCGCCGGCAGGCCGTGGGTCCATTTGGCGCGGCGCTTGCGCAGGTGGTTGGCGGTCGAGGCCAGGGCGTCGGGCAGCGAGTTGTACAGGTCGATCTTGCCGTCGCCGTCGCCGTCCGCCGCCAGCTCGTAGAACGAGGTGGGGATGAACTGCGTCATGCCGAAGGCGCCGCTCCAGGAGCCGACGAAGTTGTCGGCCGGCACCACGCCGTCGCGCAGCAGGCGCACGGAGGCGTAGGCGTTCTTTTCCCACAGTGTCTTGTTCTCGGTGCAGGCGCGGGTCAGCCAGGCATTGAGCACGTCGGTCTTGCCGACCTGGCGGCCGTAGTTGGTCTCGATGCCGAAAATGGCGACCAGCGTGGCCGGGTCCACCTGGTACTGCTGGCTGATGTCGCCCAATTGCTTGCCGTACTTGGCGAGCACCGCGCGGCCGTCGGCCACGCGTTCTTCGTCGACCGTCTTGGCGATGTAGTCCCACCAGCTTTCACGGCCCTCGGGCTGGCCCTGGGCGGATGCCACGGTGGTGGGCAGCAGCTTGGCCTTGGCGGTGTACTTGTCCCAGTCGGCCACGGTCAGGCCGTTGGCGGTGGCGCCCTTGCGCAGCTTGGCGATACACGCCTTGGTGTCGAGTTCGGTCGGGATGATGACCGTGGGCGCGGCCGGCGTGGCGGTCGCGGCGGGAACCTGGGCCGGCGCCACGGCAGGCGCCACGGCAGGCGCGGCGGCCGGGGCGGCGGCGGGAGCAGCCGCCGGGGCCGGTGCGTGCGCGTTCGTCGGCGGGGCGGCTCGCGTATCGTCGGGCGTCGCCACGGGCGTGGCGGCGGGCGCGGCGGCCGGCGTGGCCGGATCGTCGAAGCTGCGCTTTGGCGTCAGCACCGGCCCGGACGTGGCGGGCTGCGCGCCGGGACTGCGCGTGCCGGTGGCCGAAGCAGGCGACTGGGCCTGGGCCGTGCCCAGGGCGGCAACGCTCAGCGCGGCGGCCAGCACCGCGCGCGCCAGGGGATCGATTCGGGTGCGAAGCGCATTCTGTCGCATGGTTATCCTGAAAAATCGAAGTCAGCCCGGATCGTACCGCGAGCGGGCGCCGAAATCGAACCGGCGCATTGCCAAGAGAAATGGGGCGTTACCCGTGCTTCGCTAACGGCTCGCGCGCTCCGGTCCGAACCAATACTGCGACCGCACCTCATCCGACGAATACCACGGCAGCAGGCCGATGCTGTGCGACTCGCGCCGCACGCTCACCAGCAGCCCGCCCGCCTGTGGCCGCAGCAGCGCCACGGTGCGGAACACGCCCATGGATTCGTACTGGCGCCAGTCGCGCCGGGCACTGATCCAGAAACGGCCCTGGGTGCAGCCGCCGAAATGCTGGACGCCGGGCAGGGCCGCCAGCGGGCCGTCGGCCGGGCGGTCGACGCCGGCCGTGGCGTCGCGCAGGGGCAGCAGGCCCGTGAACCGGCCCCCTTGGCCGTCGTCGGCCACCACTTGCCAGCCTTGCGGCGCCGCGTTGAAGGTGACGCGGGCGGCCGGCGTGGGGCGCCAGGCGTGCTCCGCGGTATCCGGCAGGCCCGGCAGGTCCAGCGTGTAGGCCAGGAAACGGCGCAGGTCGCCAACCCCGGCGGCCGCCTCGCCCGCGCGCGGTTCGCCCGCGACGCGGTAGGTGCCGGACAGGTCCGGACATTGCGCGGGGTCCGACGGCAACACCAGCGCCGTGCCGTCCTTGAATGGCGGCCAGGCCACGCGCACCTCGTCCACGGTCGACACGCCGCAGCCGGCCAGCGTCGCCAGCGCCAGCGCCGCCATCAGCCATCTTGGCGCGGCCCTGCGCCGCCCGGATCCCCGCCTTGTCGTCATGCGCATCGCACAGCCGCCTCCCTGGCGACGAACTATACCGAAACGCCAGGGCCGCGTTGCCAAGGACCCGGCGCGGGAGAATAATCGGCGCATCGCCACTGCCCTGCCCGCCATGACGCCCTTCAAAGGAAAACTCCGCACCCGGCACCTGGAAATCGTGCTGACGGTGGCCGAGCTGGGCAATATGTCCAAGGCGGCGGCGCAGCTGCACAGCACGCAATCCGGCCTGTCGCGCGCCATCGCCGAGATCGAGGAGCTGGTGGGCGCGCGGCTGTTCGAGCGCACCGCCCGCGGCACCAGTTGCACGCCGCTGGGCGAGGCCATGTGCCGCCACGCGCGCCAGTTGCTGACCGGGTTCCGCAAGGCCGAGATCGACCTGGCGGCGCTGTCGCGCGGCGACGAGGGCAGCCTGACCGTGGGCTGTTTCTCGATGTTCGCCGGCTGGCCGGTGGCGCAGGCGGCCACGCGTTTTCGCCAGGCCTATCCGCGCATCACGCTGACGCTGGAGATCGGCACCCACGAGCGGCTGATCGACGATCTGGACGCGGGCGCGCTGGACGTGCTGATCAGCCGCTTCTCGTCCACGGTGGATCCGCGCATCTACCGCTCGGCCAACCTGCTGGACGACCCGGTGGTGCTGGTCTGCGCCCCCGATCATCCGCTGGCGGACCGCGCCGACGCCACGCTGGCCGACTGCGTGGCCTATCCGTGGATCACCGCCCTGCCCGGCAGCCGCATCCGCGGCGAACTGGAAATGGTGCTGCACCGCGAAGGCCTGCCGATTCCGGATATGATCGGCGCCCTGTCGCTGGAATTCGGCCGCGAGATGCTCACGGTCGGTCCTTACCTGTGGATGCTGCCGGGCAGCGTCGCGGCGGTGCGCGCGGCGCGCGGCGAAGTGCTGGTGCTGGCGGCCCGGCCGGCGCTGCGCAGATCGCCGCTGGCGGCCATCTGGCGCCGCGACCGTCCCAGCACCCGCCAGGCCCGCGCCTTCGCCGATACCGTGGCGCTGGCCATCAATACCCCTACTTAGGAGCGCCCATGTACGACTGGCTCAACACCTTGCCCAAGGCGGAACTGCACCTGCACCTGGAAGGCACGCTCGAACCCGAGCTGCTGTTCCGGCTGGCCCACCGCAACGGCGTGGCGCTGCCGTGGCCCGACATGGATGCCCTGCGCGCGGCCTATAACTACGGCAACCTGCAGGAATTCCTCGACCTGTACTACCGCGGCGCCGACGTGCTGCGCACCGAGCAGGACTTCTACGACCTGACCTGGGACTACCTGGTCAAATGCCACGAGCAGAACGTGGTGCACACCGAGCCCTTCTTCGATCCGCAGACCCACACCGACCGCGGCGTGCCGTTCAAGGTGGTGCTGGACGGCATCAGCCAGGCGCTGGAGGACGGCCGCAAGAAGCTCGGCATCAGCAGCGGGCTGATCCTCAGCTTCCTGCGCCACCTGCCCGAAGAACAGGCCATGCGCACGCTGGAAGAAGCGCTGCCCTACCGCGACGCTTTCATCGCCGTGGGCCTGGACAGCAGCGAAAAGGGCTTTCCGCCGCGCCTGTTCCAACGCGTCTTCGACCGCGCCCGCGCCGAGGGCCTGCCGGCCGTGGCCCATGCCGGCGAGGAAGGCCCGCCCGAATACATCTGGGAGGCGCTGGACCTGTTGAAGGTGCTGCGCATCGACCATGGCGTGCGCGCCGCCGAGGACCCGCGCCTGATGGCGCGCCTGATCGACGAACAGATCCCGCTGACCGTGTGTCCGCTGTCGAACACCCGCCTGCGCGTGTTCGAACACATGTCGCAGCACAACATCCTGTCGCTGCTGGATGCCGGCGTGAAGGTCACGGTCAACTCCGACGATCCGGCCTATTTCGGCGGCTACGTCACCGAGAATTTCCACGCGCTCTACGAGCACCTGGGCATGAGCCAGGCGCAGGCCCAGGCGCTGGCCGACAACAGCATGGATGCGCGCATCCTGAAGTAGGCCGGTCCAGTAGGCCGGTCCGAATGGGCCGGTCCGCGCCCGCGGCCCGGCCATGCGGGTTGCGCATGACCCGGTTCGAAACCGGCATGCCCGCCCGGCCCCTTTCGTCCCTACCATAGTCCCGAGCGGACGGCGGCCCTGCGCCGCCCGCCAGAGACCATGACGACAAGGGGCAAGACCACATGACTGACACCGTCCAGGCCCGGCTGCGCGCCGGCATGTTGACCGGTTTGCGCGACGGCGGCGTGTGCCGCTTCAGCGCCATTCCCTACGCCGAGCCGCCCGTCGGAGCGCTGCGCTTCGCGCCGCCCGAGCCGGCCCGCTGGCAAGGTCCGCGCGACGCCACCCGCCCGGGCAGCGTGGCGCCGCAACTGCCGTCGCGCCTGCGCGGCGCCATGGGTGACTTCGAGGCGCCGCAGGCCGAAGACTGCCTGCACCTGACGGTGTGGACGCCCGCCGCCGATGAGCGCCGCCGGCCGGTGGTGGTGTGGCTGCATGGCGGCGCCTGGCAAAGCGGTGGCGGCGCGCTCGACTGGTATGACGGCGCCGCCCTGGCGGCGCGCGGCGACCTGGTGGTGGTGGCGGTGAACTACCGGCTGGCCGCGCTGGGCTGGCTGCACGTGCCCGGCCAGACCGCCAACGTGGGACTGCTGGACCAGGAATGCGCCATCGACTGGGTGCTCGACAACATCCAGGACCTGGGCGGCGACCCCGCCCGCGTCACGCTGATGGGCCAGTCGGCCGGCGCGTCGTCGATCTGCGCCATACTGGCGCGGCGCCCGCGCTTTGGCCGCGCCATCCTGCAAAGCGCGGCGCTTGGCCGCGGCTTTCGCAGCAGCGCGCAGGCCGCGGCATTGGGGCAGGTGTTTCTGGACGCCGCCGGCGCCGGCGATCTTGAACAGGCCCGCGCCCTGCCGGTCGAGCGCCTGCTGAGCGCGCAGCGGGCGCCCCAGGTGATTGCCGCCCTCGAGGCCGAAGGCAGCCGCCGCAGCCTGTTCGGGCCGGTGCTGGACGGCCAGGTGCTGCCCGCCGACATCGCGCCCGCCTTGAAATCGGCGGCCGGCCGCGCGGACGTGCTGGTCAGCTACACCCGCGACGAAATGGCGGCCTTCCCGGACGGCGACGGCCCCGACTGCGCGCTGGCCAGCGAAGCCGTGTTCGGCGCGCCCTCGCGGCAATGGGCCGCGGATGCCGCCGCGCAGGGCCGCCAGGCCTGGCTGGCGCGCTTCGACGTGGCGCCCACGCCTCGCTTCCGGGCCTGCCATTGCATCGAGCTGCCGTTCGTCTTCGACACGCTCGCGGCCTTTGCCGCCGCGCCCATGCTGCGCGGCCTGCCGCCCACGCAGGCCGCCACGCTGGCCCGGGCGACGCAACGCGCCTGGATCGCATTCATCCGCGGCGAGGCGCCCGGCTGGGCGCCCGCGCCGCATCAGCAAGTCCTGGCCTGAAGCCGGACGCCGGGCGCAAGACCCGGCGCATCCAACACCGACAAGGGGAATACCAATGCTCAAGCAACTCGCCTTCGCGCTCGCCCTGCTGCTGCCCGCGGCCGCCGGCGCGGCCTATCCGGACAAGCCGGTCAAGATCATCGTTTCCAACCCGCCAGGCGGCCCGGTGGACGTGATGCTGCGCGTGCTCGCCAGCAAGCTGTCGACCGCCTGGGGCCAGCCGGTGGTGGTGGAGAACAAGCCGGGCGCGTCGGGCATCATCAGCACCGGCGCGCTGGTGAAGTCGGCGCCCGACGGCTACACGCTGGGCATGGTGGTGGCGTCGTCGGTGACCATCGTGCCGTTCGCGGTCGACAGCCTGCCGTTCGATCCGCAGAAAGACCTGCAGCCGGTGGCGCTGGTGGCGCGCACGCCGTTCATCTTCATCGTGCCCAGCGACAGCCCGATCAGGACCTGGCAGGATTTCGTGCGCGAGAGCAAGACGCGCAGCCTGGCGGTGGGCTCGTTCTCCATCGGCACGGCCTTCCACCTGGTGTGGGAACAGACCGCGCGGCGCGCCGGCATCAAGGCCTTGTATATCCCGTCGTCCTCGTCCGGCAAGACGCAGAACGACCTGATCGGCGGACAACTCGACGTGGGGCTGGACGCGCCTTCAAGCTCCAAAGGCCTGATCGACAGCGGCCGCCTGCGCGCGCTGGCCATCACCAGCCCGACCCGCTTCGCCGGCCTGCCCGACACGCCGACCCTGCGCGAATCGGGCATGGGCGACTATGCGCCGCAGCCGTGGATCGGCCTGATGGCGCCAGCCGGCGTGCCGGCCGAGCGCGTGGCGCGGATCCAGCAATCGGTGGCGGACATCCTCAAGGAACCCGCGATGAAGGCGCAGATGGAAACGCTGGGCATGATTCCGATCGGCGGCAGCGCGCGGGAGCTGGCCGACACCATCGCCGCCGATCGCGCCGAGATGGGGCCGTTGATCAAGGAACTGGGGATCAAGCTGCAGTAGGCGCGCCCACCAGCCGCAGGAACGGGGGGATCAGACTGGCGGCCAGCGCGTCGGCGTCGGCCGCGCCGCGCGCGATGGCGTCATCGACCGCGCCATGCATGCCGTGGTACAGCAGGATCGCGGTCAAACCCGGCTGCGTCAGCCGCCAGCAGCCGGATTGCTGGCCGGCGCGCAACATGGCCTCGGCCTGCGCCAGCACCGCCGCGCGCTCGGCGGCGCCGCGATGCGGGTGGTTGACGTCGTGGAACACGACGTCGTGCAAGGCATAGCCGTCGAAATAGGCGTGCACGCCGGCGCGCGTCCAGGCCCGCAGCCGCGCCACGCCGTCGTCCGGCGCACAGGCCGCCATGGCCGCGTCGATGCGGTCCAGGAACCCCTGCGAGAACTTGGCGCGCAGCGCCGCCAGCACATCCGCCTTGGACGAAAAGTAGTGATAGAAGGTGCCCTTGGCCACGCCGGCCCGCGCCACGATCTGGTCGATGGTGGTGGCTTCGACGCCCTGGCGCACGAACAGGTCTTCGGCGGCCGCCATCAATTCGTCCAGGCGCACCGGCGCGGGTTTGGTGCGCGGCGCGGGCTCGGCGGACGTGGGCGTCCTGGCGGCGGACTTGGCGGAAGCGGAGGCCATCGCGGGCGGGAATCCTTTCATTTTCAACGATCTCCAGTGTAGAGGACGCGCCTGGCGCGCGGCCCGGGAACAATCGGGAATGCGTCTTTTTATTTATTGACCGACGGTCAGTCGATTATTAGAATACGATTTTCCATCCCCTTCACGGCCCTTCCGCATGCTTGCCTCCCGCCGCCGCGCCCTGGCGATCGCCGTCAACCTGGGCAGTTTCATCACCATCCTGGACATCAGCATCGTCAACGTCGCCCTGCCCACCATGCAGGCGGCGCTGCGCATCGACATGGCCGGCCTGCAATGGGTGGTGGACGCCTACGCGCTGTTCCTGTCGGCGTTCATGCTGTCGGCCGGGCCCCTGGGCGACCGCTATGGCCGCAAGCGTTCGTGGCTGGCGGGCGTCGTGCTGTTCACGATCGGCTCGGCGTTCTGCGGGCTGGCCGACAACCTGCCGCTGCTGCTGGCGGGCCGCGCGGTGCAGGGCGTGGCCGGCGCACTGCTGATACCGGGCGCGATGTCGCTGCTGACCCAGGCCTTTCCCGACCCCGCCGAGCGCGCCCGCGCCATCGGCCTGTGGGCGTCGTGCAATGCCATCTCGCTGATCGTCGGCCCGATGCTGGGCGGCCTGCTGGTGGCGCACTTCAGCTGGCAGAGCATCTTCCTGATCAACCTGCCGGTGGGGGCGCTGGCGATCGCGCTGGGCGCCTGGGGCATCCAGGAAAGCGCGCATCCCGAACATGCCGCCTTCGATCCGGTCGGGCAGGCCCTGAGCGTGGTCTGGCTGGGCGCGCTGACCTATGGCCTGATCACCGCCGGCGAGCACGGCTGGCAGGCGCCGGCCACTATCGCCGCGCTGGCCGTGGCCGCGATCGGGCTGGTCGCCTTCCTGTGGGTCGAGCACACCGTGGCGCGCCCCATCCTGCCGCTGGGCCTGTTCCGCGACGCCGGCTTCGCCAGCACCAACTTCGCCTCGTTCGTGATGGGATTCGGCGCCTACAGCAGCCTGTTCTTCTTCTCGCTCTACCTGCAGCACGTGCGCGGCCTGTCGCCGCTGGAGGCAGGCTGGCAGCTGGCGCCGCAATTCGTGGCCACCGGGATCGTGTCGACGGTGTTCGGCCGCCTGAATCCTCGCTTCGGCCTGCCGCGGCTGATGATCGCCGGCTACGGCATGGTCGGCGCGGCCATGCTGGGCATGATGAGTTTCGACGCGCACACGCCCTACGCGCTTTCCGGATCGTTGATGGTGCTGCTGGGCCTGGGCATGGGATTGGCGGTCCCGGCCACCAGCATGGCGGTGATGGCGACGGTGCCGCGCGAGCGCTCGGGCATGGCTTCGGCCACCATGAACGCGCTGCGCCAGACTGGCATGACCATCGGCATCGCGCTGCTGGGCGCGCTGATGAGCGGCCGCGCGGTCGACCACCTGGCCGCGGCGCTGACGCGGCTGGGCCAGGCGGATGCGCGGGCGGTGGCGCGCGTGGCGGTCACCCAGCACGTGCTGCCGGCGCAACCCGATGGCGTGGCGGCGTTGTTCGCCGACGCATTGGCCGACGGTTTCCATGCCGCCATGGCCGGCGCCGGCGTGGCCTCGCTGCTGGCGGCGCTGCTGCTGTTGTGGGTCACGCGCGGCGCGCGGCCGGTGCTGCGGGCCGCGTAGGCGACAGGCGCGCGCATCGTCGCGGCGACGCCGGACGCCGCCGCGCGAACCGCCGCCGCGTGGATACGACGACGCTGCGCGGGCCTCGCGGCGAGCGGCCGAAACCCGGGCGGGACGCGCAATTCCAAGGCGCGGAATTCCAGCGCCCGGAATCAAACAGCCGCGTTTTTAAGCAGGCGTAACAAGCGCGCCATCGCGGGTGCGCTCCGGTAATATCTCCGCCCAATAACAGGTTAACAACCAAGAGGAGACATGCCATGCAACACCGCAAGATCCTGTTCCGGCTGGCCCCGCTGGCGCTGGCCGCGCACCTGGCGTTCAGCGGCCCGGCCGCCGCGCAAAGCGCGCCCGGCACGCAGGGGCCGCTGGCGCCCGCGCCCGCCCCCGAACTGGCCACGCAGATCGACCAGCGCGCCAAGGCCATCGAAGACAAGCTCATCGCCTGGCGCCGCGACATCCACCAGCACCCCGAACTGGGCAACCAGGAAACGCGCACGTCCAAGCTGGTGGCCGACCATCTGCGCGCGCTCGGCATGGAAGTGAAGACCGGCGTGGCCGGCACCGGCGTGGTGGCGCTGCTCAAGGGCGGCAAGCCCGGCCCGGTGGTGGCGCTGCGCGCCGACATGGACGCGCTGCCGGTGAAGGAACAGGTGGACGTGCCGTTCGCCTCCAAGGCCAAGGGCACCTACCTGGGCAAGGAAGTGGACGTGATGCACGCCTGCGGCCATGACGCCCACACCGCCATCCTGATGGCCACCGCCGAAGTGCTTGCCGGCATGAAGGACCAATTGCCCGGCAGCGTCAAGTTCATCTTCCAGCCGGCCGAGGAAAGCCCGGCCGACTTCGAGCCGGACGGCAAGAAGATCTGGGGCGCCAAGATGATGGTGCAGGAAGGCGTGCTGGAAAATCCCAAGGTCGACGCGATCTTCGGCCTGCACGTGTCCAGCAGCTATCCGGTGGGCAAGCTGTCGTGGCGCAGCGGCCCGGCGATGGCCGCGGCCGACCAGTTCTGGATCGACGTGACCGGCAAGCAG
The DNA here is from genome assembly GCF_001457475.1 of Achromobacter xylosoxidans. NCBI lineage: Bacteria > Pseudomonadati > Pseudomonadota > Betaproteobacteria > Burkholderiales > Alcaligenaceae > Achromobacter > Achromobacter xylosoxidans. The sequence goes on from NZ_LN831029.1 coordinate 4,428,308, forward strand.
ACGCATGGCGCGCGGCCGTGGTCGGGCATCGACCCGATCGTGGTCAGTTCGCAGATCATCCTGGGCCTGCAGACCATTCCCAGCCGCCAGATCAACAGCATGCTGGAGCCGGCCGTCATCACCGTGGGCGCGATCCACGGCGGCAACCGCATGAACATCGTGCCGGACAGCGTCGCCATGACGGGCACCATCCGCACGTATGACGAAGGCATGAAGAAGGACATCCACCAGCGCATCGAACGCACCGCCACGCAGATCGCGCAAAGCGCCGGGGCCAAGGCCGACGTGCGCGTGGTGGAGCTGTACAACGCCACCGTCAACAACCCCGGCCTGACCGAGGAAATGGGCGCGACGCTGCGGCGCGTGGCGGGCGAAGGCAACTACGGCCTGCAGCCCAAGTCGACGGCGTCGGAGGACTTCTCGTTCTACCAGGAGAAGGTGCCGGGCATGTTCTTCTATCTGGGCGTCACGCCCAAGGACGTCAATCCCGAGACCGCCGCGCCCAACCATTCGCCGCGCTTCTACGTGGACGAGTCGGGGCTGATCAACGGCGTGCGGGCGCTGTCGAACCTGACGGTGGACTACATGGCCAAGGCCAAGAAAGGCAGCTGAGCACGTGCCGCCGGCGCGCAGCCGGTGGCGCACGCAGGCGGCGCGCGCAATGCGCGCCGCGCCCCGCGGTGGGCATAAGCAAACCGCCACAAAGTCTTTGTGGGACGCGGCGCGGTTTCCTACAGTACGGCCCTTTGCCACCAAAGCGCCGACCCGCCATGCCGATCTCCCGCCGCCGATTCCTGCTTGCCAGCACGCTGGCCCTGCCCCTGGCGCGGCCGCGCCGGGCGCGCGCCGCCAACTGGCCCGACCGGCCCATCCGCCTGGTGGTGACCTTTCCGCCGGGCGGCGCCAGCGATATCGCCGCGCGCGTCATCGCGCCCGCGCTGGGCGACCTGCTGGGCCAGTCCATCGTCATCGACAACCGACCTGGCGCCGGCTCCACCATCGGCGCGACGCAAGTGGCGCAGGCTGCCGCCGATGGCTACACCCTGCTGATGTCGAACTCGGCGCCGCTGTCGATCTCGCCCGCGCTCATGCCGCGGCACCAATACGATCCGCTGGCCAGCTTCCGCCACGTGGCCTATATCGGCGCGGTGCCAACGGCCTTCGTGGTGCATCCCTCGGTGCCGGTCGAGACCTTCGCGCAGTTGACCGAGTGGATCAAGGCGCAGCCCGCGCCGGTGCAGTACGGCAGCGGCGGCCTGGCCTCGGTAGGGCAGATCGTCGGTGAACTGTATGCGCGCCAGACCGGCGCGCGGCTCGAGCACATTCCCTACAAAGGCTCGGGCGCGATGCGCAACGACCTGCTGGGCGGACAGATCCGCATGGCGGTCGACGCCCTGCCGCAGAACCTGCCGTTCCTGCGCAACGGCCAACTGCGGCTGCTGGCGGTGACCACGCAGCAGCGCGTGCCGCAGGCGCCCGGGATTCCCGCGGTGGGAGAACTGGGCTATCCGGGCCTGGTGGCCGAGAATTTCGTCGGCCTGTCCGGTCCGGCGGGCCTGCCCGACGGCGTCAGCGAACGCCTGCACATGGCGCTGGCGCAAGTGCTGCAAACGCCGGAGATCCGCGCCAAGCTGGAGGGCCAGGGTTTCGTGCTGGCGCATAAATCGTCCAGCGAATTCACCGACTTCGTGCGGCGCCAGGCCGAGGACTGGGAGCCGGTGGTAAGGGCCACCGGAGCCAGCCTGTGAGCGCGCGCCGACTGCTGGTGCTGTTCGGCCAGCCGGGTCGCGGCGGCTTCAACGAGGCCGCTGTCGAGGGCGCCGCCCGCGCCGCGCGCGCGGGCCATGCGCTTGCGCTGGAGTGGATCGCCGCCAACGATCCCGCCGTGCGCGCCGAGCGCCTGGCGGCGCTGTGCGCCACGGCGCCTGACCTGGTCATCGTGCACGGCGGCCAGGGCGACGCGCCGGTGGCGCGGGTGGCGCCGCGCTTTCCGCGCATCCAGTTCGCCATCACCCAGGGCAGCCATCACGGCAGCAACGTCGCGTCGTACGAAATCCTGCAAGAGCACAGCGCTTTCCTGGCCGGCGTGCTGGCCGGCGCGCGCGGCGGCGCCGCGCACCTGTCGGGAGAGCGCGTGCGGCCCGGCCTGAAGGGCCGCGCCGCTTATGCCGATGGCGTGCGGCGCGTGCGCGGGCAGGATCCGCTGACGGGTTTCTGCGGCAATCAGCACGAACCCGCCCTGGCCGAGACCTGGACCGATGCGCTGGCCGCCGCGGGCGCCGGCGTGGTGTTCGCGATGATGGATGGAGGCCGCGAGGGCATCACGCGCGCCTGCCGCCGCCACCGCCTGTGGCAGATCGGCAATGTGCTCGACTGGGTGGCGCGCGATCCGGCCGTATACCTGGCGTCGGCACTGGCGGATTCGGGGTTGTGCGTGGAACGCGCCGCCGCCGATCACGCCGCCGGCGCGCTGCGGGTGGGCGGCGTCACGCGTTTCGGCCTGGAGACCGGCGCGGCGCTGCGGCTGGTGCTGGGCGCGCAGGTATCGGCGGAGGAACGGCGCCTGCTGGACGAGTGGTCGGCGCGGCTGGCGCGCGGCGAGATCGAGGTCGCGCACGATTACACCGGGCCCGAGTTCACGCCGCCGGGCGGATTGGCCTGAACCTGCCGGCCGGAGCGGCGGCCGCCACGCCGCGACGCGCTGGCGGGCTCAGCCCGCGGCGACCGGCCCGGTGGCCGCGAACGCCGCGTGATACGCCACTTCGCCGGCCGCCTGGCGCGTGAAAACCCGCGCCATGAAGTACTCCGGCGGCACGCCGGGATAGGTCAGCGCCGGCATCCGCGCAAAGCCGAAGCGCGTGTAGTACGCCGGCTCGCCCAGCACCACGCAGCCGGCCGCGCCGCGCGCTTCGAGCTCGGCCAGGCCCGCCTCGATCAACGCCGCGCCGATGCCACGGCCCTGCATGGCCGGCAGCACCGCCACCGGCCCCAACCCGTACCAGCCGGCCGCGCCGTCGCCGATGGCGACCGGCGAAAAGGCCGCGTGCCCCACCGCCATGCCCGCTTCATGCGCCACCAGCGACAGCGTCAACGCGCCGGCCGCGCGCAGGGCGTCGATGATGTAGCCCTCGGTATGCTGGCTGTGCGGGTGGTCGCGAAAGGCCTCCTGGGTCAAGGCGAAGATGGCCGCGATCTCGTCGGGGGTTTCAGCGGAAATCCGCATGGCCCTGCTCCTGGTGATGGTGGGACACGAAGGGCGAGTGTACGCCGCGCGGCCCGCGCCACCGGCATCCGATTGACGCCTGCCCGGGCCATCGCTACAGTGACCGCCGACCCTGGCCGGATCAGCTGCCGCCGGCCGGCTTCCAAGCTTGCGCGGCGCGCCGCGCCCCACCTTCCGGAAAACTCCATGAACAGCTACCGCGTCGGCATCGCCGGCTTCGGCGCCATCGGCCAGGCCGTGGCGCAATCCCTGGACGCCGGCCTGCCCGGCCTGACCCTGGCCGCCGTGGCGGTGCGCGATCCCAAGGCCGCGCCCGCGGTAGCCTGGCAGAACGCCACGCCGGTTTTCACCACCATCGGCGAACTGGCCGGGCATTGCGACGTGGTGGTCGAATGCGCTCCCGCCGCCGTGTTCCGCGAACTGGCCGAGCCGGTGCTCAAGGCCGGCAAGAAGCTGGTGGTGCTGAGTTCCGGCGCGCTGCTGCGCCACGACGACCTGATCGAACTGGCGCGGCGCCACCAGGGCCAGATCCTGGTGCCGTCCGGCGCCATCCTGGGACTGGACGCCATCACCGCCGCGGCCGAGGGCGAGATCCACTCGGTCACGATGATCACGCGCAAGCCGGTGCGCGGCCTGCTGGGCGCGCCCTACCTGACCGACAACAACATCGACATCGACGGCATCACCGAACCGCGCCTGATCTTCCGCGGCTCGCCGCGCGAAGCGGCGGTGGGTTTCCCGGCCAACCTGAACGTGGCCGTGAGCGTGTCGCTGGCCGGCATCGGCCCGGACCGCACCACGCTGGAGATCTGGGCCGACCCGTCGCTGGAACGCAACGTGCACCGCGTCGAAGTGGTGTCCGATTCCGCCTCGTTCTCGATGGAAATCCAGAACATCCCGTCGGCCAATCCCAAGACCGGCCGCATCACCGCGCAGAGCGTGATCGCGGCGCTGCGCAAGCTGACCGGTCCGCTGCGGGTGGGCACCTGACAGGCGCCGGGCGTATCTGCGGGACAGCGCACTAGGCCGCCGCACACGCCAACGCCGGCACGGGCCCCGCGGCCAGCGAGCCGGTGTTCCAGCCGCCTTTGCCATCCAGATCCAGCCGGTGGGTATGGAACGCATCGAGCGTGCTGCGATGGCCGACGCTGACCAGCATGGCGCCGGGCAGTTGCTCGCGCAGCAAGCCGTACAGCATGTGTTCCAGCCCTTCGTCGGTGGCCGAGGTGGCCTCGTCCAGGAACACGATGGCCGGCCGGTTGAACAGCACGCGGGCGAATGCCACGCGCTGCTGTTCGCCGATCGAGAGGATGCGCGACCAGTCGGCCTCGTGATCCAGCCGGCCGGCCAGGTGCCCCAGGTTCACCGCGCGCAGTGCCAACGCAAGGCGCGCATCGTCCCCCGGCCGCGCATGCCCGGGATAGGCCACGGCATCGCGCAGCTTGCCCAGCGGCAGATAGGGACGCTGCGACAGGAACAGCGCCGCCGCGCCCTGCGGCCGCCGCACCGTTCCGCGCGCATGGGGCCACAGGCCCGCCAGGGCGCGCAGCAAGGTGGTCTTGCCGCTGCCGGACGGCCCCTTGATCAGCAGCGCCTGCCCCGGACGCAGCGAAAGATCCAGGCTCCGCAGCAACGCCCGGCCATCGGGACGCGACACGTCCAGTCCGGTGATCTGCAGCGCGTCCGGCAGCGGCTGCGCCTCGATCGCCGGCAGCGCGCGCGCCGCCGCGTTGGCATCGAGGAAGCCGGCCAGGCGGTTGAGGGTGGCGCGGTACTGCGCGAACGCGTCGTACGAGGTGCGAAAGAACGACAGCGAATCCTGCACCTGGCCGAACGCCTGCGAGGTCTGCATCACGTCGCCCAGCTTGATCGCGCCGCTGAAAAAGCGCTGCGCCTGCAGCAGGAACGGAAACACCACCGCCACCTGGCTCACGACCAGGTTGAAGCCGTCGAACTTCAAACCCCGGTACACACGCGCCCACAGGTTGGCGATGTAGGCCGAAAAGCGCGTCCAGAGCGCGGCGCGCTCGACCGCCTCGCCCTGGTAGAAGGCCACGTTCTCGGCGTTCTCGCGCAGTCGCAGCAGCGCGTAGCGGAAGTTGGCGGTCAGCCGTTCGGACAGGAAGTTCAGGCGGATCAGCGGCCGGCCGATGCGAAAGGCGAACAGCGTGGCCACGATGACGTACAGGTACACCATGAACACCATGGCGCGCGGGATCTCCACCCCCGCCACGTCCAGCGCGCCGGACAGGTTCCACAGGATCGCGGTGAACGCCACCAGCGACACCACGGCGCTGAGGGCGCCGATCGCCAGCGTGCGCGAGCCGGTCACGAACGCCGCGATGTCCTGCTCGATGCGCTGGTCGGGGTTGTCCACCGGTTCTTCGATGAAATGGCCGCGATAGTAGGCGCGCGCGTCCAGCCAATCGCCCGTCAGCCGATCGTTGAGCCAGACGCGCCAATGGATGTCGAAGGCCTGGCCGGCGTAGCTGTCGATCAGCGCGCGCACCACGTGCACCGTGGCCAGGATCGAGAAAATGCCCAGCAAGCGCCAGAACGCGCTCGGGTCGAGCGCCTGCAATGCGCTGTAGAAGCCGTTGTACCAGAACGAGAACAGCACGGTCATGCGGACCGAGAACATCGCCAGGAACAGCAGCGCGGCCAGCGTCAGCAGCGGCCGCCAGCTGCGCCGCGGCGTCAGGTAGGGCCAGGCCAGGCGCCAGAACTTGCGTCCCCAATCGGTCCAGCGCGACAGCGCCCACGCGACCAGCGCCAGCGCGATGGCGCTGATGCCGAATGCGCGCGCCATCCACCACGCGCTTTCCCACAACTGTTGCTGCCAGTCCAGGTCCATGAATCATCCCGTCGAAGCCGTTTCTGTTTAGAGCGGCGGGGATGTCGCAGTTCCGGCGAAAATGCCGTCTTAAGCGTGGCTTAAGCGTTCTTCGGACGAATTGAAAGGCATTCTCCGGGCGGATTGAAAGCTCAGTCTGAAATCTCAGTCGCCGCCCAGGTCGAGGTTGGCGAACAGGTCAGCCAGCGTCGGCACCGAACGGGCCGGCCAGATGGCGCTCAGGTCGAAGCTGGGCAGGCGTTCGCCGTCGCGCACCTCGCAAAAGCGCACGCCGCGGAAATCCATGGAACGGATCCAGCTGGGCAGCAGCGCCACGCCGCAGCCGCCCGCCACGCAGGCCAGCACGGTCAGCGTGCGGTTGGCCTCCTGCGCCACCTGGGCGTCATGGCCGCCCTTGCGCATGGCATCGAGGATGTCGGCGTAGAACGCCGGCAGCTGCGACTGCGGATACATCACCAGGCCGGCCTGGGCGATCTGCGCCATCGACACCTGGCCGTCGGCGGCGACGTCGAACTCGTCCGGCACCGCCGCCACCAGCCGGTCGCGCAGCAGCTGGCGTTCGCGCATGCGGCCGCCCACCGCCACCGGCGTGTGCATCAGGCCGATATCGATCTCGCCGGTCTGCAGGGCCTCGGCCTGCTCGGCGTTGCTCATCTCGCGCAGGATCACGCGCACGCCGGGCGCCTGCCGCCGCATCTCGCGCAACGCCCGCGGCAAGGTGTTGAACAGCGCCGACGACACCAGCCCCACCGTCAGCTGACCGGCGCTGCCGCGGCCGATCTCCCGGGCGCGCCGCGCGGCGGCATCGATGCGGGCGATGCTGGCGCGCACGTCCTCCAGGATGGCCAGGGCCGCCGGCGTCGGCGTGGAACCCTGGCGCGAGCGTTCGAACAGGCGCACGCCCAGGTCCTTTTCCATGCGGCCCAGGGCCTGGCTCAGGGCGGGCTGGGCGATGCCCAGCCATTCCGAGGCGCGGCTCACGCTGCCGTGGTCGACCACGGCCAGGAAATAGCGCAGGTGCCGGGTTTCCATATCAATCCAATATGAATAAAGCAGTTTTACAGAATAGAAAACTATACCTTGTCTGCCTAGAATCCCGCTTACAGAACCTTACAGATGTGCACCCCCTTGGGGCATGCACCGCAAATCGCAGGAGACAGCCTTGCCCCTACCGGCCACCGCCGCCGTCGACACCCACGCCCACGTCTTCCACCAGGGACTGGCCCTGGCGGACACGCGCCGCCACACGCCCGACTACGACGCCACGCTGGCCCAGTACCTGGAGCTGCTGGACGGGCATGGGTTGTCGCATGGAGTGCTGGTGCAGCCCAGCTTCCTGGGCACCGACAACAGCCATCTGCTCCAGGCGTTGCGCGCCGCGCCGGCGCGGCTGCGTGGCGTGGCGGTGGTGGACCCCGCCATCGACGACCCCGGGCTGCAGGCCCTGGCCGCGGCCGGCGTGGTCGGCATCCGCCTGAACCTGATCGGCCTGGACCTGCCCGACCTGGCGGCGCCCGCCTGGCGCCACCTGCTCGAGCGCGTCAACGCGCTCGGCTGGCACGTCGAGATCCACGTGCAGGCCGCGCGCCTGGCCGATATCATGCCGGCCTTGCTGCAGGCAGAATGCCGCGTGGTGGTCGACCATTTCGGCCGCCCCGATCCGGCGCAAGGCATCGCCGACCCCGGCTTCCAGTACCTGCTGCGGCAAGCCGGCAGCGGCCGCGTCTGGGTCAAGCTGTCGGCCCCCTACCGCAACTGGACCGGCCCCGCCTGTGCCACGTCGGGCCGCGAGGCCGCGCGGCAACTGCTGGACGCCTACACGCCGGCCCACCTGATGTGGGGCAGCGACTGGCCCCATACCGAGCATCGCCACCTGGCGTCGTATGCCGCTGCCACGCAGTGGCTGGACGACTGGATCGATGACCCCGCGCAACGGCGCGCCGTACTCGCCGACACGCCGTTGCGGCTGTTCCAATTCCAAGGAGAATTCCAATGACCCCTCTGTTCAAACGCCTCGCGCGCCGCGCCAGCCTGCTGGCCGCCGCCGGCCTGTTGGCCAGCGCCGCCGGCGCGGCCTCCGCCGCCTATCCCGAGCGCGCCGTCACGCTGGTCGTGACCTACCCGCCAGGCGGCACGGTGGACGTGGTGGCCCGCCTGCTGGGCCCCAAGCTGGCGGCCGAACTGGGCCAGCCGGTGGTCATTGAAAACCGTGGCGGCGCCGGCGGCATGATCGGCGGGGCGGTGGTCGCCAAGGCCCAGCCCGACGGCTACACGCTGATGCTGGACGCCTCCAACCACGCGCAGAACCCGGCCCTGCACCCCAAGATGCAGTTCGACACCCTGACCGCCTTCGCGCCGGTGTCGCTGCTGTTGCGCGTGCCCAACGTGCTGGTGGTGACGCCGTCGTACGAAGTGAAGACGGTGGCCGACCTGATCCGCCTGGGCCAGCCCGGCGGCAAGGAACAGGTCTACTTCGCCTCGGCCGGCCCCGGCTCGGCCCAGCACCTGGCCGGCGAACTGTTCAACCTGCTGGCCAAGACCCAGCTGCAGCACGTCGCCTACAAGGGCGGCGGCCCGGCCATGATCGACGTGATGTCGGGCCAGGTGCCGGTGATGTTCGCGAGCATGGGCTCGGCCTGGCAGCACGTGAAGAACGGCAAGCTGCGCGCGGTGGCCGTCGGCGGCGCGCAACGCTCCAAGGCCGCGCCGGACCTGCCCACCATCGCCGAATCCGGCGTGCCCGGCTATGAAACCTACGAATGGAACGCGGTGTTCGCGCCCGCCGGCACGCCGCCGGAAATCGTCAACAAAGTGTCGCAGGCGCTGGCCAAGGTGCTGAAGGACCCGCAGATCGCCGAACAGCTCGAAGGCATCGGCGCCGAGCCGATCGGCTCCACGCCGGCCGAGCTGGACACCTTCCGCCGCGCCGAGATCGACAAGTGGCAGCGCGTGGTCAAGGAAGCCGGCCTGAAGCTGGATTGAGGATTGAGTACTGGCGGGCGCCCTGCGCCCGCATACCGGTTTGCCGGTCTTGGGCGCCCTTCGGGGCGCCGTTTTTTTTGCTTTTACGCCGACTCGCCGATGCGATAAAACAGCACATTGATCGTGCTCAGGGAAATCCGGAACGTGATGAACCAGGCAAGCGACGACTCATCCCCCTCCCCCGACGCGGCGGCGCGCCTGGCGGCCGGCGTCGACGGCTCCACGCTCGATGCCCTGGCCGACGGTTTCCTGTCGCTGGACCGCGACTGGCGCGTCGCTTATCTCAATCCGGGCGCCGAACGGCTGCTGCGGCGCAGCAGGCAGGACCTGGTGGGCCACGGCCTGTGGGACAGCTGTCCGGACCTGGTCGGCACCGGCTATTACGATGCCTGTCGCGCGGCCGCGCAGACCGGCCGCCCCGCTCATCACACCGGCTATTACGCGCCCCTGGCCACCTGGTTCGAAGCGCGCGCCTTTCCCCATGAAGGCGGCCTGGCGATCCTGTTGCGCGACGTCTCGCGCGAACGCGAAGAGACCGCGCAGCTCAAGTACCAGGCCACCCACGATTACCTCACCGGCCTGCCCAACCGGCGCCAGTGCATGGAGACGCTGTCGGCGGCGATTGCCGAGGCCGAACCCGCGCTGGCCGCGCGGGGCGCCACGCTGGCCGTGCTGTTCCTGGACCTGGACCGCTTCAAGGAAGTCAATGACGCCTTCGGCCACGCCGAGGGCGACCTGCTGCTGTGCGACGTGGCGGATCGCCTGCGCAAATTCCTGACGCCGTCGATCTTCTGCGCCCGCGTTGGCGGCGACGAATTCCTGCTGGTGCTGCGCGACACCAACGAACGCGCGGCCGAAGCCCTGGCCAATTCAATCCTGAATTCCCTGTCGCGTCCCAGCGATGTGCACGGACGCTCGCTGTCGCTGGGCGCCAGCATCGGCATCGCGCTGCTGAACTCGCCCGGCGAGTCCGCCGAAACGCTGTTGAACTACGCCGACGCCGCGATGTATGCCGCCAAGTCGGCCGGCCGCTTCCAGGTGCGCGCCTATCACCGCGAGCTGATGCAGGGCCTGGGCGCGCGCCTGTCGCTGCGTGGCGACATCCAGGGCGCACTGACCAACAACCAGTTCGAACTGCACTTCCAGCCGCAGGTCAGCATGCACGACGGTTCGCTGTGCGGCGCCGAGGCGTTGCTGCGCTGGCGCCACCCGACCCGCGGCCTGCTCGGGCCAGCGGCATTCCTGGATGTGATCCTGGATTCACCGCTGGAATCGGCGCTGACCGAATGGGTGGCCAACGCCACCTGCCTGCACATCAGCGAATGGCTGGCCGAAGGCCTGCCGGTGCCGCGCATCTCGTTCAACCTGTCGGCGCGCCAGCTGGTCGCGCCCGACCTGCCCAAGACCATCGTGCGCCTGGCGACGGTGCATGGCGTGCCGCCGACGCTGCTGGACGTGGAAGTCACCGAGAACTCGCTGATGAGCGACGTGGAGAAAGCCTCCGGCATTCTGGCGGCGCTGCGCGAGGCCGGCATTTCGGCGTCGCTGGACGATTTCGGGTCGGGCTATTCGAGCCTGGCCTACCTGGTGCGGCTGCCGATCGACACGCTCAAGATCGACCAGTCGTTCGTGTGGGCGCTGGGCAAGGTGCCGACCGCCACGGCCGTGATCCGCGGCGTGGTGCGACTGGCCCATTCGCTGGGCATGCGCACGCTGGCCGAAGGCGTGGAGACCGAGGCGCAGCGCCAGATGCTGATCGAGGAAGGCTGCGATGCGATGCAGGGCTTTCTCTTCAGCCGCGCCCTGCCCGCCAGCGCCTTCGCCGCGCTGCTGCGCGAGGGACCGTGACGCCAGCCGCTATCATGTGCGCTTGATGGCGCAATTTCGCGATGACGACGATGGACAAGATACGGATCGACAAATGGCTGTGGGCGGCGCGGTTCTACAAGACGCGCAGCCTGGCGGTGGACGAGATCGGCAAGGGCCGCGTGCAGGTCAACGGCCAGCCGGCCAAGCCGGCGCGCGAGGTCGGCGCCGGCGACGTGGTCAGCATCCGCAAGGAAGATCCCGCGGTGCACGTGCGGGTGGTGGCGGTCAGCGGCGTGCGCGGCCCGGCGCCGGCGGCGCGCCAGCTGTACGAGGAAACCCCCGAGAGCGTGGCCGCGCGCGAACGCGCGGCCGAGATGCGGCGCCTGGCGCCCGAGCCGGCGCTGGACATCGCGGCGGGGCGGCCGACCAAGCGCGACAGGCGCCTGATCGACCAGATGCGCGGCAAGTAGGCCGCGCCCGCATGCGGCGCGGCTACAGCGCCCGCCCCACGATCAATGGATCCAGCGCCAGTTCCGGCGCGCCGCTCTTGCCTTCGTACGGCAAGCGGGTCAGCACGTAGCGCATGGCGTTCAGGCGCGCGCGCTTCTTGCAGTCGGACTTGACCACGATCCACGGCGCATCGGCGGTGTCGGTGTGCGCGAACATGGCTTCCTTGGCGCGGGTGTAGTCGTCCCACTTGTCGAGCGACGCCAGGTCCACCGGGCTGAGTTTCCACTGCTTGAGCGGATGCACCTTGCGCTGCAGGAAACGGCGGCGTTGCTCCTCCTGGCTGACCGAGAACCAGAACTTGATCAGGTGGATGCCGCTGGTGACCAGGTGCCGTTCGAAGTCGGGCACCTGGTGCAGGAATTGCAGGTATTCCTCTTCCGAGCAAAAACCCATCACGCGCTCGACGCCGGCGCGGTTGTACCAGGAGCGGTCGAACATGACGATCTCGCCGGCGGTCGGCAGGTGCTGCACGTAGCGCTGGAAGTACCACTGGCCGCGCTCGGTATCGGACGGTTTTTCCAGCGCCACCACGCGCGCGCCGCGCGGATTGAGATGTTCCATCATGCGCTTGATGGTGCCGCCCTTGCCTGCCGCGTCGCGGCCCTCGAACAGAATCACCACGCGCTGGCCGGTGGCCTTGACCCAGGCCTGCAATTTCAGCAGCTCGACCTGCAGGGCGTACTTCTGCTTTTCGTAATTGCGCCGCAGCATGCGGTGACGATAGGGATAGATGCCTTCGCGCCAGTCGGTGGCCAGTTCCTCGTCGGGATTGCGCCGGGCGGCCGGGGCCTGGGTGTTGGCCTGCAGCAGCGCGCGATGCACCGCCACGGCATCGTCCGGCGACAGTTCCTCGATGACCGCCCGCAGCGCTTCGTGGGCTTCGCCGGACTGCCCCACCTGGTAGCGGCGGGCGATGTCCGCCAACACCGCGGTGGTTTCCTGGCGCGCCGCGACTTCGCGCGCGCTGACACGCTTGCGCGCCCGCAGCGCGGGCTCCAGGGCAGGCAAGGCGGGCGGCTGCGGCGAGGACGGCCTGGCGGTGGAGCGTTTGGAGGCAGGCGGTTTGGCGGTGGACCGTTCGGCGGCGGCTTGCCTGGAAGTGGCTTGCCTGGAGGTGGCTTGCCTGGCGGCCGGCTTGGCAGCCGTGCGCGCGCGCCGCGGCGCGGCGGTGCGCTTGGCGGCGCGGGGGTCGTCCTTGCCGGTTTCGGGAGGTTCGGAGGCTGGCGCGATCTTGTCCGTCATCAATACAGTCCTTGCTATGCGTGTCGAGCGATCCGACGCGGCCGGCCGGTCGCCGGCGAGCCGTCAGGAAAAAACATCTACCCTACCCCGCGCGGTGGGGCGCGGAGTTGATGTGAATCAATGCTTGTAACATTCTTGCAGCATTCCTCGCCCGATCGCCCCGCTACACTGCCGCCATCGCCATCGCCTTGCCGCCAGCATGTGGTCACGCCTCAAACGGCTTTTCGTTCGCCCGCCCGCCGCCCCGGATCCCTACGCCGAGACCATCCGCTTCGATGACGCGGGCTTCACGCGCGCGCTGGGCGTGCCCGACGGCACGGGCCGGCGGCAGTCCTGGCCCTGGGAGGCCGTGTGCGAGTTCGGCTTTCGTTTCACGCCGGCGCTGTTCCCCGATCCCTGGTACGGCGACTACATGGAAGGCCTGTGGTACCTGCGCGTCATCGAAGACGGCACGCCGATGGCGGTGGAGTTCGGCCAGGAGCATCTCGACGCCGACGCGCTGCCGCCCGCCCTGCTGCGCCATCTGCCGGGGCTGGACTTGCGGCCGCTACGCGAGGGCCTGGCGCAGGCCGCCCGCGGACCGCGGCACTTTGCCGGCGAGGGCGAATGGGTGGGCTGGCGGCGCGAGCCGCGTTGCGCCTGACCGGGCTGCACGGTAACATCTGATGCAGAATATTTCATGACCGGCGCCGCCGTGGACACGCGTAGAGAACCCACCCTGCAAGGCGCCGACACGCCGCTGCCCCCGCCGCCGGCCACTGCCGCGCGGCCCTTGCCCAGCGCGGCGCTGCGCGCCTGGACCTGGGTCCTGTACATCGGCTTGTGGCTGGCGCTGCTGGCCATCAAGCGCGACGACACGCCCGGCGCGGCCAGCGCGGCCGAATCGCTGGGCTACCGCGTCGGCAGCGCGTTGGGCTGCGCGCTCCTGCTGCTGCTGCCCGCTGCCATCGCGATCGGCGTGCTGTCGTTGTTCAAGCGCTTTCGCACCCCGTTGCACCGCATGCGCGCCGCATTCGCCATCGGCGTGGTGCTGGCGGTGGCGGTCGCCGCGCTGGCCAGCCTCTCGGCCTATCGCGAGGCGCAAAAAACCACTGCCCTGGCCGAGATCCGCCGCACCGGCGAGTGGATGCGCGCGGCGATCAACGCCCCCGACCATCCGCCCGGCGACGTGCCGGACATCGACGCCACACCCAAGGCGCGCGGCGTGTATGGCGAGATCGAACGCGGCGTCAAGATCATGCTGGGACAACGGGTGGCGCAGTACCGCGCCTACATGCGGGAACTGGACGAAGTGCGGCTGTCCGACCTGTTCATTCCCAACCGACTGGCGCGCGACCGAGGGCTGGTGGAGAGCCGGCTGATCCTGGAGCAATCGCAGCGCGTGGTGCAGAAATACAGCCAGCAGAATCAGCGGTTGCTGGGGGACGTGCCCGCCACCATCCGTTCGCTCGACCTGAGCGAGCAGCAGAAGAACCAGATGGTCGAGGGCGCGATCAAGGCGCGCCCGCAGCAACGCGCAATGCTGGCCCGCAACTGGGACCTGGAGCGCCAGACGCTGGCCGAGTTCGAGAAGATGATCAATCTGCTCGACGACAACCGCCGTTCCTGGCGCGTGGAACACAACGAGATCGTGTTCGACCGCGACAGCCTGTTGAACCGCTTCCGCGCGCACCAGCTGGCCGTGCGCCAGTTGACCGAGGAACGCGCGCGGCTGGAGGCGCAGCAGTTCGACAGCCTGACCTCGGTGCTGCGCTGAGGGGCCGGCGCTCGAACCTGCGTGGCGCCGGGCGGCTCGCCGTCACCGCGCCGCGCGGTCCAGTCCCTGCTTGAGGTCGGCCAGGATGTCCGCGGCGGTTTCCAGGCCCACGGACAATCGCAGCAGCCCCTCCGACAAGCCGTATTTCTCACGGCCCTCGGCGGTGTAGCTGGCGTGCGTCATGGTGGCCGGATGCTGGATCAGGGTTTCCGGGTCGCCCAGGCTGACGGCGATGCGCGCCAGCTTCAGGCTGTCGAGCAGGCGCCGGCCGGCGGCCAGCCCGCCCTTCAGTTCGAACGCCACCAGGCCGCCGCCGGCCGCCTGCTGGCGCTGCGCGATCTCGGCGCCGGCCGTGCCCGCCAGGCCCGGATAGAACACGTCGGCTACCGCCGCGTGCTCGCGCAGGAACTTCGCCACCTTCAATGCCGATTCGCTGTGGCGCTCGACCCGCAATTCCAGCGTCTTCAGGCCGCGCAACACCAGGAAGGCGGTGAACGGCGACAGCGTCGCGCCGGTGAAGTAGCGCAGGCCTTGCAAGCGGATCGCGTCGATGTGCTGCTTGCGGCCGACCACCGCGCCGGCGAGCAGGTCGCCGTGGCCGCCCAGGTACTTGGTGGCCGAGTGCAGCACGATGTCGGCGCCGTGCTGCAGCGGCCGTTGCAGCACCGGCGTGGCGAAGGTGTTGTCGACGATGGTCAAGAGGCCCTTGCCGCGCGCGATGGCCGAGATGGCGGCAATGTCGACCAGCCGCAGGTTGGGGTTGGCCGGCGTCTCGAAATAGACCGCGCGGGTCTTGGGGCCGATGGCGGCGGCCACCGTTTCCGGGCGCGTGAAGTCGGCGAACACGGCGTTGATGCCCAGGCGCGGCAACCCCTGCGCGAACAGCGTGAAGGCAGTGCCGTAGACGATCTGGTCGACCACGATCTCGTCGCCGCTTTGCAGCAGCGACAGCAGCGTGGCCGAGATCGCCGCCATGCCGGAGGCCGTGACCACGCCGGCCTCGGCCCCTTCGAGCGAGGCCAGCCGCTCTTCCAGCAAGGCCTGGGTCGGGTTGCGGGTGCGGCCGTAGACGTAGCCCGATTGTTCGCCCAGGCGGATGCGGTCGAAGGCCTCGATGCTGTCCTGGGTGTAGGTGGACGTCAGGTAAAGGGGCGGCGACAGCGCCCCCTGTTCGTCCAGCGGGTCATAGCCCAGGTGGATGGCGCGGGTGGCGAAGCCGTGGTGTTGCGTGTCGGACATGGGAGTCTCCGGAAATCGGTTCAGGAAAGCGGACGGCGCGGCGCCGTCAACGCTTGTGATCGGCGCGGCGCGACAGCCATTCGCCGGTGAATTGCACGATCGAGACCAGCGCGATCAGGATCACGATCACTTCGAACATCACGCGGGTTTCATAGCGTTCGTAGCCGTAGCGGATCGCCAGGTCGCCCAGGCCGCCGGCGCCCACCGCGCCGGCCATGGCCGAGGCGTTGATCATGGCGATGACGCTGACGGTCATGCCGCCGATGATGCCGGGCAGCGCCTCGGGCAGCAGCACGTGGCGCACGATGTGCCAGCGGCGGCAGCCCATGGCGCGCGCGGCTTCCACCAGGCCATGGTCGACGTCGTTCAGGCTGACCTGGGCGATGCGCGCGAAGAACGGCACCAGGTTGGCAGACAGCGGCACGATCGCGGCCCAGGTGCCGAGCGTGGTGCCGACCAGCATGCGCGTGAACGGCAGCATCGCCACCAGCAGGATGATGAAGGGGATGGCGCGGAACGTGTTCACGGTGATCGACAGCGCCTTGTTCAGGCGCGGCCGCGGATACAGGTTGCCCGGCGCGGTGACGGTCAGCATCACCGCCAGCGTCAGGCCCGCGGCGATCGCGATGAGCGCGGACACGCCCACCATGGTCAGCGTCTGCAGGAAGGCCTGCAGGTATTTATCAAGCATCGGCAGCGACATAGCCCAGAACCTCGATCTGATCGGCCACCAGCGCGGCGCGCGCGGCCTCTTCCTGTAGAACGGCGGCCGGCACCGACACCAGCAGGCTGCCCTGGGCGTGGCCGCGCAGGCGGTCCAGCCCGCCGTGCAGCAACGTCGCGCCCGGGCCCAGCGCCGCCAGCGCCTGCAGCGACACGCCGTCGGGGCGGCCCTGGCCGGTGAAGCGCAGGCGCAGCACCGCCACGCCGGCCCTGCCCGACAGGCCCGCCAGGTCCGGCGCCAGCCGCGCCGCCAGGTCGGCCGGCAGGTCATGCTGCAAGGGCCGCAACAGCGCGCGGGTGGCGTCGGCCTGCGGATTGCCGAACACGCGCCAGACCTCGCCGTGCTCGACCTTGCGGCCGCCGTCCAGCACCAGCACCTTGTGGCAGACCTCGCGGATCACCGCCATGTCGTGCGTGATCAGCACCACCGTCAGGCCCAGCTTGCGGTTGATGTCGCGCAGCAGCGCCAGGATCGACTGGGTGGTTTCGGGGTCGAGCGCCGAGGTGGCTTCGTCGCACAGCAGGATTTCGGGGTCGTGCACCAGGGCGCGGGCGATGCCCACGCGCTGCTTCTGGCCGCCGGACAGCTTGGACGGATAGGTGTCGGCCTTGTCGCGCAATCCGACCAGGTCCAGCAGCGCGTCGACCTTGGCGCGCGCCTCGGCCGGCCTGACGCCCGCGACGCGCAGCGGCAGGGCCACGTTCTGCGCCACCGTCTTGGCCGACAGCAGGTTGAAGTGCTGGAAGATCATGCCGATGCGGCGCCGCAGGCCGACCAGCGCGTCCTCGTCCAGGCCGCCGACGTCGACGCCGTCGACCCGCACCTGGCCGGCGCTGGGCCGCTCCAGCATGTTGATCGAGCGCAGCAGGGTCGACTTGCCGGCGCCGCTGCGGCCGATGATGCCGAACACCTCGCCGCGCCCGATGGCAAAGGAGATATCGGACAGCGCCGTTACCGTGCCCTGCGGGCCCTGGTAGCGTTTCTGCAGTCCGTCGAAAACGATGTGGGCGTCGCGCGCCGCGTCGGCGGCGGGCCGCAGGGCCGGATCCGCCAGGGGAATGTCGTGTTGCATCATGCTGTGTTCCCGAGCCGCCCGCGCGGCGGCGCGTGCCGCCCCGCGAACGAGGATGGCGGCGGCGCCGGCTGGCGCCGCCGCGCCTTCCGGCTCAGAAGACCGGGATCACCGAGCCTTCGTATTTGCTCAGGATGAACTGGCGCACTTCCTCGGAGTGGTAGGCCTTGACCAGCTCGGGCACCCAGGGCGCGTTCCTGTCTTTCTCGCGCACGGCGATGATGTTGACGTAGGGGTTGTTCTCTTTCTTCTCGACCACGATGCCGTCGCGGGTGGCGATCAGCCCGGCCTGGTAGGCGAAGCTGTTGACGATGGCCGCGGTGTCGACGTCGGGCAGTGAACGCGCCAGCACCACCGAGGCGCTTTCGACGAAGTCGAGCTTGCGCGGGTTGGAGGTCACGTCGGCCAGCGTGGCGGTGCCGGTGGCCGGATCGAAGCCGTCCTTGAGCGTGATCAGGCCCTGGTCGCGCAGGATCACCAGCGCGCGGGTCTGGTTGCTGGGATCGTTGGGAATGCCGACCTTGGCGCCCTCGGGCAGGGCCTGCAGCGACTTGTATTTCTTCGAATAGAAGGCGATGGGCGAGATCAGCGTATTGGCGACCGACACCAGCTTGTAGCCGCGCTGCCTGATCTGGTCGTTCAGGAACGGGATGTGCTGGAACGCATTGGCGTCCAGGTCGCCGTTGTTGAGCGCCTCGTTGGGGCTGGCGGTGCCGGTGATGACCACCGGCTCGACCGCCAGGCCGTTCTTCTTGGCGACTTGCGCCACCACTTCCCAGATCTGTTCGTCGACGCCGCCGCGCACGCCGACCTTGAGCGGCTTGGGATCGGCGGAGAACGCCGGCCCGTGGAACATGGCGGCGGCGGCCAGCACGGCGCCCAGCAGGGCCTTGGCCAACGTGCCCGCGCGGGCGCTGTAAGTACGGGGAGTCATATGGAAATCGCCTCTCAGTCGATACGGTTATGAGGAGACGATTCTAGGGATGGCCCCCGCGGCCACGAACGAATACTTCGTTGAGTCGTTATTACGGGGGTGTTTGGATATGGCGCCGGCGCATAAGCGGCCGCGCCCCGCGCCGACGGCGCGCGCCGGCCCGGCATGCCGGCGCCGCGTGGCCACGCCGCAGGCCGGGCCTCAGAACGGCTTGACCACCACCAGCGTCACGATGACCGCCGCGGCGACCACCGTGAGCGGCGCGTACAGGTCGACCAGCGGCGCGCGCTTCGCGCCGCCCTGGGCCTGGCCGCGCAAGGCCGCGCTCTGTACACCCAGCAGGCCCGACAGGACCAGCGCCAGCGCGATCTTGATCCAGATCCAGGTCATGGCGAACCAGCCGAAGGTCACGGCCAGGTGCAGGCCGACCAGCCAGGCCAGCACCATCGCCGGCGTGGTGACGAACAGCGTCCAGCGGCGCAGGGCTCCCAGCATCTTGCGTTCCTTGGGCGCCTCGTCGCTGTCGGGCGGCTGCGACGACAGCAGGAACAGCGACACGAACAGGGAGCCGCCCAGCCATGCGACCACGGCGGCGACATGCAGCATTTTGAGTAATTGGTAGGTCATGCGCGCGATTATCGCCGCAGTGGCGAATCGCGGGGGGCTGGACGGGGCCTGGAGGTTTGCGCCAGGACAAAGGCGGACGCCGGTCCGGGATGGCCCGGCCTGACCGCCGCGCCCCGGCGCGGGCGCGGCAGCCGTATGCCGCCTCACCGGGCTTGCGGCATCGCGCGCGTCACGGCGTCTGCCCGGCTGGCGCGCGCGCCGGCGCCGCAACCTGCGCGGCGGGTGCGGCGCGCTCGCCTTCTTCCCGCGCCAGGCTGCGCCGGTACTTGCCGCAGCCTGCCGCCAGCAGGCCGATGCACAGCAGCGTGGCCACGCCGATCAGCAGCGACATGGAATGCCCCACCGCCGCCGGGTCGCGGAACAGGCGGTCGGTCAGCAGCGCCACCGCCGTGGTGCCCAGCCCCAACCCGACCAGGTTGGAGATCAGCAGGAACAGCGCCGACACCTGGGCGCGCAGCTGGTTCGGCGGCAGGATCTGCATGGCCGCCGTGGACGTCGGCATGGGGAACGAGGCGAAGAACATCGCCGGCAGCAGCAGGCCCACCGACAGCCACAACCCGTTCGCCTGGGTGAAGGCCACGGCCGGCAGCGCCATGCCGATCGCGCCGATGACGCCGGCGCGCAGGGGCGCGTCGCTGTAGCCGCGCCGCGCCAGCCAGTCCATCAGCCAGCCGCCGCAGAACACGCCGGCGGTGTTGGCCACCAGCACCACGGTGCCCAGCATGTAGCCCGCCTCCACCGGCGACAGGCCGAACTTGCGCATGTAGAAGGCCGGCGTCCAGCCCAGCAGGCAGAACAGGATCATGGCGTAGAACGAGAACCCCAGGTAATGGCAGCAGAAGGTGCCGCGATGGCGACCCAGGAAGCGGAACAATGCGCCCGCGGTGGGCTTCTGCGCCCGCCCGTCGGCGTCGTGGCGCAGGCCCTTGCGTTGCGGATCGCGCACGGTCAGCAGGATCAGCAGCGCCACCAGCACGCCGGGCAGGCCGACGATGAAGAACGTCACCTGCCACGGCCGCAGTTCGCCCACGCCGGGCAGGCGCACGCTATCCACGCTCTTGAGCAGGTCGATGACATAGCCGCCGATCAGGAAAGCCAGGCCGCCGCCGATGAACGAGCCGATCGAATAGATGCCCACGGCGCGCCCGAGCTTGTGGCGCGGGAACATGTCGCTGAGCATCGAATACGTGGCCGGCGACAGCGCCGCCTCGCCCACTCCCACGCCGATGCGCGCCAGGAACATCTGGCCGAAGTTCTTCGACAGGCCGCAGGCGGCGGTCGCCAGGCTCCAGAAGGCCACGCCGATGGCGATGATGCGGGGCCGCGAATAGCGGTCGGCCAGCAGCGCGATGGGGATGCCCATGAAGGCGTAGAACAGCGAGAAGGCCAGCCCGTGCAGCAGGCTGAACTGGGTGTCCGAGAGCTGCAGGTCGCGCTTGATGGGTTCGATCATCAGGGCCAGGATCTGCCTGTCGACGAACGAAAATATGTACGCTAGCATGCAGATCAGGACGACATACCATTCATAGGCATAGCGTTTCTGCGCCGCGTCGGTTCCGGTATCGCCCGTCATGTTCTTCCCTTGTATCGCAATGGGATCGCGCCGGCCGCATCGAGGCGGTGGCGGCGTCCCGCTGTCTGGTTCGCCATTCCGATGGCTGCATCTGTTGTAGGCCTTTGCGCCGGCCGGCTCTATACCGGGCGCGCAACGGCTATTCCCGGGGCGCAGGAAAGCATGTTCCACGATACCTACCCGCTGCAACGCCATTGCCTGCTGGATTCGGGCAATCTTTCCGAGATCACCGACCAGGTCAGCCAGCACCTGTGGTCGCACCGCATGTGCGTGGCGCGCGGCGATCCCCTGCAATCGCGCCTGTATGGCGTGTTCTTCGGCAGCGCCGCGCTGTTCGACCTGCACTATGGCGCCGAGGTCGAGATCGACGCCGGCGACATCGCCCGCTACTACCTGGTGCGCGTCACGCTGCAAGGCGCCGGACAGGTCACGCTGGGCAAGCGCAGCGCGGCCCTGCGCGAAGGCGGCCTGACCATTTCGTCGCCCTCCGAGCGCAGCGTGCTGCGCATCGGCCCGGATTGCCGCAGCCTGATCCTGCGGGTCGAACGGCAGGCGTTGGAACGCCAGCTGCAACAGTTGCTGGACCGTCCGCTGCGCCAGGCGCTGGTGTTCGACCTGGAGGCGGCGCCCGGTTCGGCCGGCCTGGCTGCGGTGCAGGAAACGCTGGACTACCTGTGCAGGCTGTACCAGCACCCCGCCATCGAAGGCGTGACGCAGACATTGGCGGCGGGCTTTTCCGACTACCTGGTCTCGCTGCTGCTGATGCAGCTGCCGCACAACTATTCCGAGGCGCTGCGCGCCGATCGCCGCCAGCCGCTGCCGCTGCACGTGCGGCGCGCGCGCGACTACATCGAAGACCACATCGACGCGCCCATCGCCCTGCCCGACCTGGCCGCGCATTGCGGCGTCTCGATCCGCACCTTGCAGAACGGCTTCACCCAGTTCCTGCAGCAGAGCCCCAGCGACTACCTGCGCAACCGCCGCCTGGCGCTGGCGCACGCGGCGCTGGGCAACGCCGGCGATGGCGACAGCGTCACCGACATCCTGCTGCGCTGCGGCGTGACCAGCTTCGGCCATTTCGCCACGCACTACCGCAAGCGCTACGGCTGCCTGCCGTCCGACACGCTCCGGCAGGGCCGCGCCCGCGCCTGTTGAAGGGCGGCGCGCGAGGTCTGTTCAAGCGCGGGGCGCCAGGCCCATTGCGGTGGCGGGTCGCGCCTGCCGACGCAGCGGGCCGCGCCCCGCCGCGCATTCCCTTGCCGATTCCGTATTCCGCTTGCGCCTGCGGCGCAGTCCGCCGTGCCGGCCATCGCTAGGATCGAAGCTCTCACGAAGGAGCTCGATCATGCGCATCGGCGTTATTGGAGGCGGCCACGGCTGCTACGCGGCGGCCGCCGACCTGGCGGAAAAAGGACATCGGGTGCGCCTGTGGCGCCGCGACGCGGCGGCGTTCGACAGCCTGCGCCGCGCCGGCGCCCTGGAAGTCACCGACTATCGCGGCACCCGCCGTATCGCCCTGGGCGAGGCGCCCGGCCAGATCGAGCTGACGGCCGACCTGGCCGCCGCCGCCGCGGGCGCGCAACTGCTGGTGATTCCGCTGCCGTCCACCTCGCATGCGGCGCTGGCGCCCGAGCTGGCGCCGCACCTGCGCGACGGCCAGGTGGTGTTCCTGCCGCCCGGCACCTTCGGCAGCTATCTGTTTGCCCGCGCCCTGCGCCAGGCCGGCAATCCGGCCGAGGTCGCCTTTGCCGAGACCGGCACCCTGCCCTATCTGGCGCGCAAGCACGGCGACCGCGTCGTCATCAGCGCCTACGCCACGCGCCTGCCCACCGGCGTGTTCCCGAGTCGCCTGGCCGGCTCCGCGCTGGCAACGCTGGCGCAGGCCTATCCGAGCGTCGAGCCGATCGAGGACGCGCTGTCCGGGGCGCTGATGAACGCCGGCCCGGTGATCCACCCGCCGCTGATCCTGATGAACGCAGGTCCGCTCGAACACTTCGAACGCTGGGACATCCACAACGAGGGCACGCAGCCGTCGATCCGCCGCGTGACCGACGCGCTGGACGCCGAACGCATCGCCATCCGCGCCGCGCTGGGCTACGCCGCGCCGCATTTCCCGCTGGCCGATCACTATGCCAGCGAGGGCGACGAATGGATGTATGGCCGCGGCGCCCACGGCAAGCTGACCGACAGCGGCGACTGGCGCGAAACCATCGACCTGGGCACGCACCGCTACATGCTGGAAGACACGCGCCTGGGCCTGTCGTTCCTGGTGTCGACCGGCCGCTGGGCCGGCGTGCCCACGCCGGTGGCGCAGGGCCTGTTGAGCGTGGCCTCGGCCGTGACCGGCCGCGACCTGTACGCCGAGGGCCGCACGCTGGAGGCGCTGGGGCTGGACGCCCTGTCGCGCGCCGACATGGCCGCGCTGCTCGCGCAAGGATGCTGACCATGGAACGGACCTTGTGCGTGGTCGGCGCCGGCCGCATGGGCATGGGCATCGCCCTGTCATACATCCATGCCGGACTGGACGTTACGCTGATCGACATCAAGCCGCGCGCGCGCGGCGAGCGCGCCGAAACCTTCGCCCGCGTGCTGGGCGGCCTGCGGCGCGAACTGGGCACGCTCGTGCGGTTGGGCCTGCTGGACGAGGCCCAGGCCGACACCGCGCTGGGCCGCGTGCGCCTGGTGGCGCGCGAGGACGCCCTGGCCGACCTGGCCCGCGCCCGCGTGGTGTTCGAGGCGGTGCCCGAGCAACTGGACATCAAGCGCGACACCTTCGACTGGCTCGGCGAGGCCTGCGCGCCGGACAGCGTCATCGCCTCCACCACCTCGACCTTCCTGGTCACCGAACTGGCCGACATGGTGCGCGCGCCCGGCCGCTTCCTGAACGCGCACTGGCTCAATCCCGCCTACCTGATCCCGCTGGTGGAGGTGAGCCCCGGCCCGCGGACCAGCGACGCGGCGTTGCAGGACCTGCTGGCGGTGCTGCGCCTGGCCGGCAAGACGCCGGTGCGGTGCGCGCCCGCCGCCGGCTACATCGTGCCGCGCATCCAGGCGCTGGCCATGAACGAGGCGGCCCGCATGGTCGAGGAAGGCGTGGCCAGCGCCGAGGACATCGACACCGCCGTGCGGCTGGGCTTCGGCCTGCGCTTCTCGGTGCTGGGCCTGCTGGAGTTCATCGACTGGGGCGGCGGCGACATCCTCTACTACGCCTCGCGCTACCTGTCCGGCGCGCTCGATGCGCGCTTCGCGGCCCCGGCCATCATCGAACGCAACATGGAACAGGGGCGCAACGGCCTGCGCGAAGGGCAAGGCTTCTACGACTATGGCGGCATGGATGTCGAAGCGTACAAGCTGCGGCGGCTGGGCGAGTTGTGCGCGCGGCTGGAGATCATGGGGTTGCTGCCGAGGTTCGATGGCGCCAGGGCGGCCGGCCAGGCGCCCCCTGCGGCCCGATCCTGAAGGCCGCCGCGCGCCGGGCGGCGGCATTCACGGCGCCAGCGCCTCGAGCACCCGCAACGCCAACCGCACCCGCGCCTCGTTGGGATAGTTGCGGTTGGCCAGGATCACGATGCCGAGCTTGCGCGACGGCACGAATGCCACGTAGGCGCCAAAGCCATTGGTGGCGCCGGTCTTGTTGACCCACACCGACTGCTGCGGCGCCAGCGGTGGTTGCAGGGCCTTGACCGGCAGGGTCTCGAACGCGACCTGGGCGGAGTTGCCGCGCACCAGGTCGTCCACCGACACCGGGTAGCGATACTGTTCCCAGATCAGGTCCTGCGTCATCGCGCCCAACTGGTAATAGCCGGTGTGGGTCTCGGCGATGGCACGCTGCAGCGTGGCGTCAACTGGCACGGCGCCCAGATTGATCTCGATGAAACGCAGCATGTCGCGGGCGCTGGACTTCACGCCGTAGGCCTCGTCGGCCAGCACGCCCGGGTTCACGCGCACCGGCGCGTCCTGCTTGTCGTAGCCCTGGGCGTAGTCGGGCATCTTGCGCGGCGGCACCTCCAGCCAGGTGTCGCGCAGGCCCAGCTTGGGAAACAGCTGCTGCTCCATCGCCGCCACGTAGGACTCGCCCAGCGCGCGTGCCGCCACCACGCCCAGCATGCCGATGCTGGGGTTGGCATAGGTGCGCTTCGTGCCGGGCGCATACTGCGGGGTCCAGGCCTTGAGGTAGTCCATCAGTTGCGCCGTGTTCTGGACCGCGTCCGGCACCTGCAAGGGAAAGCCGCCGGCGGTGTGCGTGGCCAGGTTCACCAGCGTCAGCTTGGCGAATTCGCTGCCTTGCAGCTCGGGCACCCACTTGGCCGGACTGTCGGCCAGCGACAGGCGGCCCGTGGCCTGCGCGTAGGCGGCCAGCGTGACGGTGAAGGTCTTGCTGATCGAACCCAGTTCGAACAGGGTGTCGCTGGAAACGGCGCGGCGCGGCTGGCGCGAGGCGTCGCCATAGTTGAAGAAGCGCTGCTCGCCATTGTGGCTGACGCCGATGGCCATGCCGTCGATGCCGTATTGGCGCATGACCTCGGCCACCGCGGCGTCGACGGCGGCGGTGGCGCGATCGGCCTTGGCGGGCGTGGATGCCGGTGTCGCGGACGCCTGGGCGGGGGATGCCGGCGTGGATGTCGGCGAAGATGCGGGCGTGGATGCGGAGGCCGATGCCGTGGCTGCCTTGGCGGCGGGCGCTTGCGCAACGGCCGGGCTGGCCGAGGCGGTGCCGGCCAGGGCCAGCGCCAACGTCGTGGATAACAGGGAAATACGGAACATTGCCGGAGCGCGCATGCGGGATCGTCCTTTCGTTTTCTGACCGGCGCGTGCCGCGCGGGTTGGCGCCCAGTGTAGAGCCTATCCGCCTCCTTCCTGGTATTAACCCTGAGTCCCGCTCGCGGCAGATTTTGGCTATTCTCACTGCGTCGATTCAAAACCCCGCAGAAGAGTCCCGTCCCCCCGTGGCGGGCGCCGACGGAGCAACCGCCCCGGAAACTCTCAGGCAACAGGACTGCGCGGTCTAGACAATCTGGAGAGAGGCGCCTGGCGCCCACCGAAGGGGAGCCCGCGCCATCGCGCCCGGATGAAGCTCTCAGGTACAGAGACAGATGGGGTGCCGCGATCATCGGATCGTGGCCACGCCATCTGGAGCCATCATGCCCCGCATCGCCATCATCGGCGCCGGTATCACCGGCGTCACGTCCGCCTACGCCTTGAGCAAACTGGGCTACGACGTCACCGTCTACGACCGTCAGCGCTATCCCGCCATGGAGACGTCCTACGCCAACGGCGGCCAGTTGTCCGCCAGCAATGCCGAAGTCTGGAACAGCGCCGCCACCATCCTGAAAGGCCTGCGCTGGCTCGGCCGCCACGACGCGCCGCTGCTGCTCAATCCGCGTCCGAGCTGGCACAAGTATTCATGGCTGGCCCAGTTCATGGGGCAGATCCGCAACTATCGCCAGAACACCATCGCCACCACCCGCATGGCGATCGAGGCGCGCCAGCACCTGTACGCCATGGCCGAGGAGGAAGGCATCGATTTCGACCTGGAGCGCCGCGGCATCCTGCACATCTACCACGATGCCGCCAGCTTCGAGACCGCGCGCCGCGCCAACGCGCTGCTGCGCGAAGGCGGGCTGGAGCGGCACGCGGTCACGCCGGAGGAAATCCGCGGCATCGAGCCGACGCTGCAAACGCCCTGCCACGGCGGCTTCTATACGCCGTCCGATGCCACCGGCGACATCCACAAGTTCACCAGCGGCCTGGCGCGGGCCTGCGCGCGCCGCGGCGTGCGCTTCGAACAGGATGCCGACATCCGCGCCATCAGCCGCGACGGCCTGCCCTATGTGCTGGACCTGGCGCGCGAGGACGGCACGCGGCGCGAACAGCACGAAACCGACGCCATCGTGGTCTGCGCCGGCGCCGCCAGCCGCCAGTTCGCGCGGCAATTGGGCGACAGGCTGAACATCTATCCGGTCAAGGGCTATTCGATCAGCGTGCACCTGGACGACGCCGCCAGCCAGGCCGCCGCGCCCAGCGTGAGCCTGCTGGACGAGGCCGCCAAGATCGTCACCAGCCGCCTGTGCGACCGTTTCCGCGTGGCCGGCACGGCCGAGTTCAACGGCTTCAACCTGGACATCCGCGCCGAGCGCATCCAGCCGCTGGTGGACTGGACCCGCCGCCACTTTCCCGGCGTGCGCACGGCGCGCGTGGTGCCCTGGTGCGGGTTGCGGCCGATGATGCCCGACATGATGCCGCGCGTCGGCCCCGGCAAGCGGCCCGGCGTGTTCTACAACACCGGCCATGGGCACCTGGGCTGGACGCTGTCGGCGGCCACGGCGCAGATGCTGGCGGCGAGCGTGCGGGAGGGGGTGGGACTGTCGTAAAGCCATTGCGGCAGAGCACAGGCCGGGAGCGGGCCGGACGCGGATCGGCCCTCAATACCCCAGCAGCCGCGGCACCGAGGAGGCCAGCAGTGTCAGTCCCGAGCAGGTCAGCAGCCCCAGCACCAGGCGGCGGAACGCGACTTCGGAGATGCCGATGTACAGGCGCGTGCCCAGCAGCGTGGGGATCAGCATGGCCGGCGCCACCACGGCGAACATGGGCGCCATGTCGCGCGTGACGATGCCCGTGGCCAGGTAGGTGGCCATGGTCACGGCCAGCATCGACAGGTTGAAATTCTGGATCACGGCGCGCTGCGTGTCCTTGCCGAAACCGCGCAGCGTGCACCAGAGAGTCGGCACGCTGCCGGCGAAGCCGCCGATGCCGCCCATCACGCCGCCCACCAGCCCGACCGCGCCGTCCCCCCAGCGATTGCCGCCGATGCGCGGCAGGCGCTGCGCCATCAGCATGACCGGACACCACAGCGCCAGCAGCGCGCCCAGCACGGCCTTGAACCAGTCCATGTCCAGGTGCGGCAGGATCAGGACGCCCAGCGGAATACCCGCCAGGCCACCGAGCAGGAAGGGCCACAGCAAGGGCCAGTTGAAGCCGCGCCGCACCGAGAATACCGCCAGCAGCTGGCCGGTGAGCGCGCCGAACACGGCCAGCGCCGCCGCCAGCCGCGGATCCAGCACCCAGGCCCAGAACGACATGGCCACCATGCCGAAGGCAAAGCCCGACAGGCCCTGCACGAATCCCGCCACGGCCGCCCCGACGGCGACTATCCACACCGCATCCATTGCCCTGCGTCTCCTTGTTGTCGTGTCCGGCGGCGGAAGGATCGTTCCGTCCGGCTCTCGTGACGGCAGATTCTAGGCGCGTGTCGCGGCGGCCTTATTTGAAGTGTTGATGAGGCAATAGGTTTTCGGTGATGGCGGCGCGGTTCACAGGAAGATCGTGCCGCGCAGGTACAACGCGGCCTGGCCGCTGATGATGACGCGGCCGTTGTCGCGCAGCTCGCAGCGCAGCTGGCCCTTGCGCGCCCCGCCCTGCTCGGCGGTGAGCCGGGTCTTGCCCAGCCGCTCGCCCCAATAAGGCGCCAGCGAGGTGTGCGCCGACCCCGTGACAGGGTCTTCGTTGACGCCGACGCGCGGCCCGAACCAGCGCGACACGAAGTCGTAGCGGGTGGACGGCGCCGTCACCGCCACGCCGCGCACGTCGAACGCCGCCAGCGCGGCGAAGTCGGGCGCGAGGCCGTCGATCAGGCTTTCGTCGTCGATCACAACCAGGTAGTCGTCGGTGCGGTACAGCGCGCGCGCCGCCGGCAGGCCGAGCGCCCGCAGCAGGCCGTCGGGGATGGCTTCGGCCACCGGGCGCCTGGCGGGAAAGTCCATCGCCAGCCCGTCGCCGGCGCGCCGCACCCGCAGTTCGCCGCTGCGGGTGGCAAAGCGCAGCACCTCTTCGCTGGCGCCCAATTGCTCGAACAGCACCCAGGCGGTCGCCAGGGTCGCATGGCCGCACAGGTCGACCTCGACCGCGGGCGTGAACCAGCGCAGCTCGTGGATGTCGCCGCGGCGCACCACGTAGGCGGTCTCGGACAGGTTGTTCTCTTCGGCGATGCGTTGCAGCGTGGCGTCCGGCAGCCATGCCTCCAGCGGCACCACCGCGGCGGGGTTGCCGCCAAAGGGCGCGGCGGAAAAAGCGTCCACCTGGTAGAGATCGAGTTGCGGCATGAGGAATCCTGGAAAAAACGGTGAAGGCGGGACGCGGCGCCGCCATGCCGCATTTTGCTACGAAACGCCCGCGACTTCCCGCAGCAGCGCCTCCAGGCTGTCCAGTTCCGCCTCCTGGCGCGCGCTGTAGCCGATCACCACGCCCGCCGGCCAGGACACGCGCCGACAGAATTCCGCGACCGGCTGCAGCCCCACGCCCAGCGTGCGCGCCCGCGCCAGCAATGCCGCCACGTCGATGCCGGGCGGCGGCCACCACACCAGGTGAAAGCCCGCATGTTCGCCGCTGACTTGCAGCGGCGCCGCGCCCACCGCCTGGCGCAACATGCGCAGCACCCGATCGCGCCGCTGCGCATAGACCGGCCGCGCCCGCCGCACGTGGCGCGCGAAGCCGCCGTTCTCCAGGAACGCCGCCAGCGTCATCTGCTCGACGATGCTGCCGGAGCGGCCCGTCAGGTAGCGGGCGCGGGCGAAGTCCGCCACCAGCGGCCGGGGCAGCACCGCGTAGCCGATGCGCAGGGCGTTGAACAGGGTCTTGTTGAAGCTGCCGCAGTGGATCACGCGGTCGGCGCGGTCCAGGCTTTTCAGGGCCGCCAGCGGCGCCCCGTCGTAGTTGAATTCGCTGTCGTAGTCGTCGTCCAGGATCCAGCAACCGGCCTGCTCGGCCCAGTCCAGCAGCTCCAGGCGGCGCGACACCGGCATGGTGACGCCGGTGGGCGACTGGTGCGCCGGCGTCACATGCACCAGCCTGACGCCGCGATGGCGGCGGGCGCGCGCCACCGAAAAGCCGTGCTGGTCGATGGCCACCGGCACCACGCGCCGCGTGTACTGGCTGAACAGCGGCATGGCGTTGAGGTAGCCGGGGTCTTCCACCAGCACCTTGTCGCGCGGCGTGAGCAGAAGGCGCCCGCTGAGATCGAGGCCGTCGCGGATGCCGGTCAGCACCACCACCTGGTCGGCATCGCAGGCAATGCCGCGCGCCGCGCCGAGATAGCGCGCGATCTGTTCGCGCAGGGGATACCAGCCCTGCGGATCCTCGCGCGCCAGTTGCGCCGCCGTCACCCGCCGGGCGCTGGCCAGCAGGCCCTGGCGCCAGGCCGCCATAGGAAACAGCGAGGCGTCGGCGCCGCGCGCGGTGAAAGGCGGTTCGTGCCGCAAGGGAGGAACCGAACGGTCGGCATCCCGCGGGGCCGAGCGCGGCGCGCCGCGCGTGGCGGCAGCGGGTGCCGTGGCCGTATCGCCCGGCAGTCCGTGGCGAAAGAAATTGTCCGGGATGACCGCCGCCACATAGGTGCCGGACCCGACCGCGCCGGCGGTATAGCCTTCGCCGCGCAACTGGTCGTAGGCGGCCTCGACGGTGGAACGGGCAACATGCCAGCGCGCCGCCAGGCTGCGGGTGGACGGCAGCCGCCCGCCCGAGGGCAGGACGCCGCGCAGGATGCGCTCGCGGATCTGCCGGTACACCCAGGACTGCTTGGATTCGTCCGGGCGCGGCGGATCGACCGGCAGGTCCAGGCTGGCCTCCTGGCGGGTATCGCGCGAAAGTGGCTTGGTCTGGTTCATGAAAATGGCCCTATTTCATCGAGCCATTCTATCGCTACATTGCCCCCATCGCCCCCCGGGGCACGCCACCGGAATCGCGCCATGTCCACGCCCGCCCACGCCATTATCCTCGAGCACGGCCGCTTCACCAGCGATGGCAGCACCTCGATCCTGGAAGCCGCGCTGGCCCAGGGCGTGGCCGTGCCGTTTTCCTGTCAGCGCGGCGAGTGCGGTTCATGCCGGGCCCAGGTGGCCGGCGGCGCCTACGCCCGCATCGCGCCGCCCACCGAGCGCACCTATGTCACCGCCGCCGACGAATTGCTGATGTGCCAGTGCCGGGCGACCGGCGACCTGGCGCTGCGCTTTGCGCACTGGCAGGCGCCGGCGCAACCGGCGCGCCACTACCCGGTGACGGTGCTGTCGCGGGTGCCGCTGACCGCCGACGTGACCCGGCTGATCGTGGCGCCCCACGACGCCGCCGGTGCCTTCACCTGGCAGGCCGGGCAGCATGTGCGCTTCCTGATGGAAGATGGCGGCGAGCGCCCGTTCTCCATCGCCAGCGTGCCGGCCGCGGCCGGCCCCGCCCGGCTCGAATTCCACATCCGGCGCATGCCCGGCGGCGGTTTCACCGAACGGGTGCTGCCGCGCCTGATGCCCGGCGACACGCTCACCCTGGCGGGCCCGCACGGCGCCTGCGTCTGGCCGGCGCGGGGCTGGGCCGAGGCGGTCCAGGAGCTGGTGCTGCTGGCCACCGGCACCGGCTATGCCGGCGTCCACGCGATCATGATGGCGGCATTGCAGGACCCGCGCATCAGGCGCGTCACGCTCTACTGGGGCGGCCGCGACGAGGACGACTGCTACGCGGGCCCGCTGCTCAACGCGCTGCAAGGCAAGCACAGCGGGTTCCAATGGCAGGCGGTGCTATCGCGGGCATCCGCCGCGCCCGCCTGGCACGTGCAGGACGCCGCCCTGGCCGCGGACCACGACTGGCCGCGCACGGTGGCCTACGCCTGCGGCAACCCGGCCATGGTGCGCGCGGCGCGTGATCGGTTGTGCGCGGCCGGCCTGCCCCCGGACCGCTTCGTGTCCGAGGCCTTCGTGCCGGCGCGGGATCGGCCCGCCACGCGCGTCGCGCCGGCCCCGGCCCACCCGTGGGAACAGGTCGGCCAGCGCTTCAGCCTGGACGGCATCCTCGACGCCCGCCGTCGGTCGCGCGAGGCGGTGCGCGAGATTGCCGCGCTGCTGCGGCCCGGCATGACCACGC
This sequence comes from Achromobacter xylosoxidans, assembly GCF_001457475.1. Classification (NCBI taxonomy): domain Bacteria; kingdom Pseudomonadati; phylum Pseudomonadota; class Betaproteobacteria; order Burkholderiales; family Alcaligenaceae; genus Achromobacter; species Achromobacter xylosoxidans. The sequence continues at coordinate 4,459,755 of NZ_LN831029.1, forward strand.
GCGAGGCGGTCACGGCGGCCGATGCCCACCTGCGCCGCATGGGCGCGTCGCACAACTGGCATCCGACCTACGTGCGCTTCGGCCCCGACTCGCAGTCGCCGGCGGTGCAGCCTACCGACTTCCAGCGCCGGCTGCGCGACGATGACGTGTTCGTGGTGGACATCGGCCCGGTCTGGGACGGCTACGAGGGCGACTATGGCGACACCTTCGTGCTGGGCGCGGATGCCGACCGCCGGCGCTGCGCCGAAGCCGCGCGCCAGGTGTTCCGGCGCACCCGCGAGGACTGGCTGCGCGGGCTGACCGGCGCGGCCCTGTACGACCGCGCCGAGGCCTACGCGCGCGACTATGGCTGCGAGCTGGTGCGCGAGGTGCCGGGCCACCGGGTGGCGGATTTTCCGCACGCGCTGTACGGCCGGCACCGGCTGGCGCAGGCCGAATTCGTGCCGGCCGACGGCATCTGGGTGCTGGAGATCCAGGTGCGCGACCGGACGCTGCCGATCGGCGCGTTCTACGAGGACGTGCTGTTGCGGGAGATGGCGGACGCGGCTGCTTGACCGGACTCAGGGTTTGTCCCAATGCCGGGCCTGTCGATCCGCCCCAAGCTCATACGTCGTCCCGATACGCACCACTTCCTTCAAAGGCGGATTCATCATGACGACTGGCACTGTTACCCTGCATCGCGTCCTGCGCGCATCACCCGACACCGTTTACCGCGCCTTCCTCGAGCCGGACGCGGTCGTGCGCTGGCTGCCCCCGTATGGCTTCACCTGCGAGGTCTTCGAGCTTGATGCCAAGGTCGGCGGCAGGCACCGCATGGCGTTCCGCAATTTCGGCACCGGCCACGCCCACGGCTTCGGCGGCGAATACCTGGAACTGGTGCCGGGCGAGAAGATCCGCTACACCGACGAGTTCGACGACCCGAACCTGCCGGGCCGCATGCAGACCACGATCACCTTGCGCAAGGTGTCCTGCGGCACGGAGATGACCGTGGTGCAGGAGAACATCCCCGCGGTGATCCCGACGGAGATGTGCTACCTGGGCTGGCAGGAATCGCTGGCCCAGCTGATGCGGCTGGTCGAGCCGCAGATCCCCGACTGAGGCCGATCAGCCTGCGCGTTCGGCCAGCTCGTCCAGCAGCTCGGCCGACGGCACGAAGAACAGGCTGCCGGTGACGGCGCGGCTGTAGTCGAGCAGGCGGTCGTAGTTGCCGGCAGGACGACCCACGAACATGTTCTCGAGCATCTGTTCGATCGGCTTGGGCGAACGCGCGTAGCCGATGAAATAGGTGCCGAATTCGCCGGCGCCGGCGCGGCCGAACGGCATGTTGTCGCGCAGGATCTTGATCTCCTGGCCATCTTCTTCCAGCGTGGTCAGGGCGCTGTGCGAGTACGACGGCTTGACGTCGTCGGGCAGCTCGACGTTGGTGAGCTTGCGGCGGCCGATGATGAGTTCCTGCTGTTCGGTGGACAGCTTTTCCCAGGCGCTCATGTCGTGCAGATACTTCTGCACCAGCACGTAGCTGCCGCCGGCGAAGGCTTCGTCCTCGTCGCCGATCAGGGTGTAGCCGGGCAGTTCGAACCCCTGCGGGTTCTCGGTGCCGTCGACGAAGCCGATGATGGCGCGCCGGTCGAAGTAGCGGAAGCCGTGCACTTCATCGACCACCGTGGCCGCCGAGCCCAGCGCGGCCACCAGCAAGGTGGCCAGCTCGAAACAGGCGTCCATGGCTTCGGCGCGGATGTGCAGCAGGATGTCGCCCGGCGTCGACACGGCGACGCGCTCGCCCGTGCCGATCTCGCGGAACGGATGCAGGCCGGCGGGCCGCGGCGCGCCGAACAGCGCGTCCCAGGCGGCCGAGCCGAAGCCACAGACACAGGACAGGTCGGCGGCCACCGCGCGCGTGCCGACGGTGCGCACCAGGTTGCCGACGTCTTCACACCAGGCGCGCACGGCGGCGGCGTTGTCGGCGCCGGGGTTCAGCGTGGCGACGATGAAGATCGCGTAGCGGGCGTTGGGGCTGAGGACGGCTTGCGGTTCTACGGGTTTTTCAGGCATGGGATTCGATGGGGCCGGCGGCGGCCCGCGAGAAAGAAAAGGGGCGCTGGCAATATAGCCGATGCGGTCGCGGACCCGCGGCACGGGCGTGGCGGCGGGCGCCGCGGCTCATGCGGCGCCGCGTTCGCCACGAGCGGTCGGCGGGGCCAGTTCGGCGAGCAGTTCTTCCAGTTCCTGGCAATGGGTGCGGTCGTGCTCGAGCAGCTCGCGCACGATCTGTTCGAGCGTCATGCGGTGCAGGCCGTCGCGCAGGCCGCACCGCGCCAGCGCCGTCGCGTCCAGCTTGCGCAGCGAGGCGCACAACTGCGCCCGGCCGCGGCGGAACGAGGCCAGCGCGGCGTCCGGGTCCTGCTCCTGGTAATCGCGCTCGGCCGCCAGGGCGCTGCCGTCGACGGAATCGATGCGCGGCAGCGGCGCGGCGAGAATGGCCTCGATGCGCTGGACGAACACGGTATCCAGGCCGCGCAGGAGGCAGACGTGTTCGGTGGCCGAAAACCCGGTTCCGTCGGGCCGGCGGGTACGCCACGGCGCCGGCACGCGCGCCATCAGGCTGGCCACGGCGTCCGGCATGCGCGCCAGCCCGTCGATGACCCCGGCGAACGGCAGCGCCACGGGCCGCGGGCTGAACACCGCGCCATAGCTGAAGATCGCGCCCGCCACGCGGCCGCGCGCCTGCACCACCTCATGCCCATGGCGCCGCATCAGGTCGGCCACGAGCGCGCCGCAGAACTGCCGCGCGGTGGTGTCCGCCGCGACTTCGGGGAACATCGTTTCGACGTCGTCGCTGATGGCGGCGACGGCGGCCACGCCGACCCGCGACAGCGCCGCGTACTCGAGGTAGCGGCCCGGCTCGTCAATCAGGGCCTCGAGCTGCTGCCCGAGAGGGGTGGCGCGGAATCGGTCGAAACGGGAATGCATGGGCGGGGTGGCCGGTAACTGCGCAAAACGATACGTTACCAGCCGAGCACCGTCAACACCGGAAGGATGCCGGAGCACCGGCCGAACCGACAGGGATGGCGCCGCGCCTGGCCGTGGCAGACATGATGGCGCTCCCGTGCGTTGCGTTCAGTGTTGGCCGGCCTGCTCCCGCTGCAGATGAGCCTGCGGCCGGCGCAATTGCCGCGACGGCGTTACACCGCGGCCAATCCGCCAATTTGTGCTGCCGTGCCACGGCACGGGCCATGTCAAGGACGAAAGATCTGCTTGACCAAAAACGCTTCAAGTCCTTCATTCAGGGTCTGGACGATGCCCCCATTGGGTGTCGCCCACAACAGGATTCGTCGACTGCCATTGTCATACAGGTAGTAGCGCCCGTCACCCGCATCGACCAGCGGCACCGCGAGCCTGGGATAAGTCGCGTCGCGGCTCAGATCGGCGTACATGTTCCGCACATTCAAGTAATAGTCCGGCGGAACTCCCAACCCGTAGGTTTCAGTGGCGCCAAACACAATGACGCCGAACGTGGACAGATAATCGACGTATTCATCGGCCAGAGCGAAGCCCAGGCTCTCTCCCAGCTGCTGAATATCCTCGCCCCGGGCGGGACGAATGGTGGCATGGTTGCGCTCGACCAGCGCGGTAAGTTCGTTCATGACGTTTCCCGATCACGTTGATTATCAATCTGCGTGGCACGCGCCTTCCAATGGTCGCCACGCTCGTCGCCAAAATTTCCCCGATCGATCTCCGATTCCTTCAATTTATTGTGCAGGATATTGTCATTGCCGTTGCCCCGATGCTCCGAACCCGTCAGTTCGGCAAGGGGAGAATCCTGCGACTGGCCTATATGGTGAAGCTCTATGGGTTTCCCGCCGTCGTCGAGCGGCGCACGGCCATCCCGCATTCTTTCCAGATTGGTCTTGCCGAACGCATCCTCCCGGTCATAATCGATATCACCGCGGATCAACACGTCCTTTCCATTGACCGTCTCTGGTTTCAAATCCGCATTTTCATAAATATTGGCTTCGGCGTCGCTACCGATGGCGTCCAGAATCGTGTCCGGGTAGCCGAGGCTCTCAAGCCGGTCCCGTCGCTCATCGCTCAGCGGCGGTAGATCCTGGCGCATGTCTTGCGTCACCACCATCGGCCGGTCCAGTTCCGCGATCAGTACGCATTTTCCTGGCATATCCCAGGCCAACTGCGCCAGACGGCACGGGGCATCGCCTCCAACGGCCCGCAGGTGTTCGAAATTCATGCTGATTTCCTGTTTTCGATGTTGGTGCGCCAAGCGGCGTAGATTTCCAGGTGGCTGTCGCGTTGCAGGCTATAGTCTTTCATCACGCACTGCTGTATCGCCAAGCAAAGGTCATCCTCCACATGCCGGACCAGCGCCCTGACGATGGCGTCCAAGCCCGCCTGCAGCTGTTCATAATCCGCTGCTGTTTCGATCAGTTTGCGTATCTCGGGTCGGCATCCAAGCACATTGACGACCAGGCGGGCCAGGCTTTCAAATGCTTGCGGCTGCCATAGGGCAATGGCTTCCCCCTGACGAAACATGCGTAGTACGTCATGCACCGCAATCTTGTCCGGCGCCCGCAGGGGCAGCCCACGCAAGCCGCGCTCCACAACACCCAGATCCACCGGATAGGGCGCATGAACCCGTTTTGCCAATAACAAGCGCAGCGCCTGGTGATTGAACATCTCGCGCGCGAAACTAGCCGCTTGCCGCGGCACCTCATAGGCATAGGGACGTGTCTCGCCCTCGAACTTCGTCACCTGGCAAAGCACGGGCTCCAGCCAGTCGTTCTGGTGCACGACGGCCACGCCCTTGGGCAAGCGCGCAATCTCTTCCAGTTGATCATCACGCAGCCCGGCCGATTTGCCGATCAGACGCCGGTCCGCCTCGTCGGGCAAGCGCATGATGATCTTGGTGTTCGTATTACGGATCGCCGCGACATCGACCGCGTTGGGAGACTGATCGACAATGATGAATCCTTCCCCATAGGTGCGCATTTCGGCGATGGCGTTGGTCAGCATTTCGACCGATTTCCCTGCCACGCCCGCGCCTTCGGCGCCCGTGCCGACGGGGTCGCGCTTCAGAAGATGATGCGCCTCCTCAAGCACCGTAACGTGGCGCAGGGGTTGGTTCATGCCTCCTTTCGCCATCCGGTGTTCATTCAAGCGCATGACCAGGACGCCCATGATCAAAGCCTTGGTCTCCGCGGAACCGACACGGCTCAGATCGACAATGGCGGAACGTTCGAACAGATCGTCGGCATCAATCTCGTCGGCGGCGAAGATCCGGCCATTCAGGCCATTGGTCAGGGATTGGACCCGGGTCGTCAACGAGCCGATATAGTTGCCTTTCACTTCCTGTGAATAGACCGACGCATCGATCACGCTGTGCAGCGTGGCAAGCAGATCACCGAAACTCGGATATAGATCCGCGTAGCCAGGATTGACGGACAGTTCCAGATCCCAGCCACACTGCTCGTAGGCAAGCAGCAGAGCCTCTTTCAATACCGCCGGCATTGCCGCGTACATGGGCCAGCAGACACTGAAAATCTCGATCAGGCGATCCACGTGCTCGAGCACATGAATGGCCTCAGGAAAGCGGAATGGATTGATGCGCAACAGTTCGGAGTGCGCGGGATTCGTGCCATACACCCTGACGCGGGAATTGTGGCCGAATACGTGCTTGTACTCGCCCTTGGCCGGTTCGATGACCAGGAACGGGATTTCATTGGCCTCGATCTGGCTGAGAATCTGATACATCGTGTTGCTCTTGCCTGCGCCCGTCGATCCGCTGACAAAGACGTGGCTCGTCAACTGGTCCAACGCAAGAGTGATGCTTTGCGGAAGATTCTCCCAGAGGTGGCGCATCTGTCCCAGCTTCAACGTACGCGTGCCCTTGCCGGCAGGAACGGCTCGCCGGCCATCCACATACTGGACCTTGCGGCCGAAAGCCTGTGTTTCCACTACCGCCACGGTAGACGTGGATCGGCGTGGCAGGCTCAGCTGAATCGCCAATTCCCGTCCCGACACCAGGGTCGCCGGAGTAACGTACGGGATCGGAATACGCTTCGAGAAATGATGATCGAGCTGCGGATGGCTGACCGCGGCCAACCAATCCAGTGCCGCCGACTTTCGCGCCGAGTTCCAGGTGGTCAGGGCAAAGTCCTCGTGGCTGGATTTACTGCCGCGGATCAGCCCCAGGAACAGGCTGGCCAAGGCCTCGGAAGAGGCGGTGCTATCGCCGATGAAATAGGCGGCCGAGTTCCAACCGCCGTACGTCTTGGCCTCGTCGATACGCATCAAATGATGGTCTATCCGCCCGAGCAACTGCTCGATGCTCTTGTCGGTCAAGTCGATCGAAACCTGACGATTGGCGCCGGTCGTGCGGTTCGCCGAACGCGAGTCCGTACGGCTGGTCGAGTGGGTGACGGATTCCGTCTTCGCCCTCGACTCCCCCCAGGAATCAGTGTGACTCTCGCTGCGGCCTTCCGCCTGGGAGCGACTCGTACCTGTCGACTCCTGCTCACTGAGGACAGTACCGATCGCCGCTCCCACCTGACTGCCAATCACCACCCCCAAGGGACCGAAGAATGAACCGGCCAGCACGCCTGCCGAGGCACCAATGATGCTGCCGGTCTTCGAGGCTGCGGTTTGTGAACTGGAAGTCCTGGAACTGCCCGTGGTCTCCGTGGTCGACGTACCGCGCGTCTGCGATTGACCTGTCGTGCAGGTCAAGCCAAGACTATGACCGAGCGATTCGCTCAACCCCTGGCTGATGCTGAAGCCGATACTGTCGCTTTCCTGGACACCAAAGGCGAGTTGTTGCGTAAGCAATGGCGACAGCTGCGTGGCAACCTGCTCATAGCCGGTCCGGATCAGGTCCAGATCCTGCAAGGCAATGGGTTCGGCCAGAATGATCGCTTGATACACCCGTTGCTCGGCGGCGTCGATAAACCGCTCCAACCCTTGCGCAAACTGCTCCCGATCCACGCTGGACAAGGCGGGAACCCCGGTGACCGCGGTAACGCTGGAAGAAGGGTCGTCCTTGCTCGACGCAACCCCGTCGAGCAGACTGTCCACCGCCTGCTGGTTCAGCGCCTGCAGCGCACTGCCGCTGAAATGCCCCCGGAACGTTTCGCGCAGCAGCTCGCCGGCGTTGTGCCCCAGCATCTTGCCGGATTTACCCCGGCTACCGATATAGACCTCCGTCTCGACACCGTCCGACCGCAGCAGCAGGAACACGGCATGGCCCGCCGCGCCCAACGCGGTATAGGCAGCGGTGGTGCTTTCCAGGACGGACTGCTTGTTATTCTGTACGATGCGATCAATGCGGAATATCCGCAGATCGGCGGCGGACTTGAACGCAGGCGTCGCGCTCGAATACGGCCGAACGGCGTAATGCTGCAGCTCGGACAAATAGCTGCGGTTGATCAGCACGCGCGCGGCATCCAGCGTCTGGGCCGCGTTCTCACGGACGTGTTGCAATGCGACGGCGTTTGGAATGACTGCGTTCACGGCCTATTTCCCCCACATGGTCAGAAACAACGCCAGCGCAGCGGCAGCGCCGCCGACGATCAAGAGCGCGCGCACCGCCGGAGGCAGTGCCGATTTCGAAGGCGACGCCGCAGGGTGATGGTTGCCGCGCGAAACATCCTCGGGCGCGGCCTTGGCCTGAAACCCTCCCACGCTGGCATCCCGTAACTTCTGGCGAACGGCAATCAGATGCAAAAAACGCGCCTCGCAGAAGTTCATCTTCAAATACACCATCTGCGTATCGAAATATTCGACCTTCCAATGGTCTTCTTCACGGTCAATTGCGCGTGCGAAGGCGGATTCGGCGTATGCCTCGTACAGGCCGGCCACGCGGCTGGCCGCCCAGGCTTGCGCGGCGCGCAGGTCGGCTGCCTCAAGCTCGGCGTCATCGAGCTCCATGACCAGCGCCGAACGCGCCGAATTCAAGTCGCCCGCTTCGACGTAGTTCTTGAGATTGTCGGATGGAATGAAATTCGTCGTCATGCTCATATGCTCCGTTTCAGACCGCCAGCGTGGCTTCGAGCCTGTTTTTGAATGTGGCAATCCATGCGCGCAACGCCCTGCCTTCTTCCACGGCCCGCTCGCGGGCATCGCGGTCACGCGCCTTGTCCCTCACGGATTCCACCAATTCGTTGAACCTTTGGTCGAACTCGTCGGCCATGAATGCCAGGAACTGGTCGACCAACTGATCCCTGCCCGCGTTAATCCGCGCGACCTCGGCCAGGCTCAGGTTGGTGAACTCCGCTTGCACCTGGGTTTGCCTGCTCTTCCACACCTTCGCGAGATCGACGAATTCTTCGTCACCGAAGACAGGCACGGACTTCTCGTCGCCCCATGAAAACGGGTTGTACCACCGGCTCGTGCTGACTTTCCGGTACCCGACCACCACTTGCTCCCGCTCGACCTCGGCCTTGCGTATGTCCAGATTCAAGGAGATATCGGCAACGCTTCTCCGAAGGTTCTCCATGGCCGGAAACTCAAGCTCCTCATAGTCTTGGAAGATCTCGAGAACGTATTCCTGGTACGCCTTCTGCAATTCTTCGGCCACGTATTTCTGGCTGGCCTCGAATGCGCTCTGATACATATTGGTGAGCCTGTTGTACTCGAAACGAAGCTGGGAAGCCGCTTGCTCCACCCTGGCTTTCGCCTTGGACAATTCGCTCTTTCCGGAGAAGCCATCCGACACCTTGCGAATCGACGCATTCATCTCGGTTTCCAGTTCGACAATGGTTTCGATCGCGCGTGACGGCAGGCTCTTCTCGCTCGAGCGCAATTCCTCGACATATGCGTCCACATCGGATCCCCGCGCGCGCCGCTGCTGCAAGCCTTCCAGCTCATCATTGAGCTTTTTCAGCGCGCGCTCGTCCGTATTCAGCTGGTCGGCCAGGTCCGCCTCGTTCAGGCCCATTTCAATGATCCGGCTCAGCGCCTCGCTGGCGCGTTTGGCTCGATGGGGCAAGCTGTATTTGTCGATGTATTCGTCGATCATTGTCTCCACTGCCGGCAGGCCGCTGCTGAGCAACAGACGCGAATACTGCTTGTCGGCCAACGCCATGCTGACCCGGGACGTCAATGGCATGTACTGGAGCATATTCATGCAAGGCTCCAGGTCAAACAGCTCCGCCATGGCGCTGTAATCGCCTCGTTCCTTGCGTGAATGCAGATCGCCAGGCTTGCGAATCAGGCGCGTCAGATTCGCGGATACCGGATAGACCAAGGGATTCTGGATGCCGTTGCTCACCAGGTACTGTTTCACCCGTTCCAGAATTTCTTTCGGATCCTCGCCCTTTTCGGGATCAAACACGTCCATCTTGTTGACCACGAAGATGAAACGATCCTTGCTTTGTTTACCGCCCTTGCGCATTGCCTGGCCGACCAATTCGAGCAGATTGCGGTCATCGTCAATGCTCAGCTGGCTGGCGTTCAGGACATACAGGATCAGCGGATTGCGCCGCGAATCCTGGATGAAACCCATGGTGACTCGCTCGTGATTCTCATCCTGGCTGTTGTTCGGCCCGGGGGTATCGGTCAGCACCAGACGTACATTGTCGCGGTCCCGGACGGCCGGAATCGCCCCCTCGAGCTCGATCGTGGCCGTATCCTCCATCCGGTTCCACCGCTGAATCAACTCAAGCCCGGCCTGCTCGGAAGCTTCCGCCCGCTCTCCATCACGGGTAATGCGGGCGGCGCTGAAGCGTTCCCCGAGGTCGCCGTTATGAACGATCCGGGCGATCGTGGCCGTCGTCGCCTCGTTCGCGGCGGGCAGCAAATCGCGGCCCAGCATCGCGTTGATCAACGTCGATTTGCCCGCAGACATGGTGGCGACGACACAGACATCGAAGTCGTTGCCGAGCGCCTCGTCCAATGCGGCTTTCGCATCGGCGTTGTCGTTGAAGTAGGACTGCAGCTTCGGGTGCGATAGCGCTTCGTCCACGAGTTCGCGGATCTTTTCCAACCGTACTTCAGTATGCTCGGTGCGAACCCAATCAAGCTCCACCTGCATGCCCCGGTTCCTGGCTGCCTGCGCGGCCTCCGCGACATCCAGATAATCCGATTCCACGCCCTTGAAGCTGACCTTGAACCGGTCATCGCCATTGAAGAGTTGGCTCAACTCGTCAAACAGCCGCTCTATCCAGGTCTGAAGGCGGCTTTCGCGATAACTCGATAATTTGCAGCCTTCGGCCGGCACTTCGCCGTTGATCAGGAAGGTCGTCTCAACGATAAATGGATTATGGGTGATATCGATGCAGTTCATGATTTTTCGTAGGCATTGCGTTGATGTTTGATCAGGTGTTCGATGGTTCTGATGCCGCTCATGCAAACCAAGCGCTGCCAGTTTTCGGTGGCAAGCGCCTGGTCGCCGCCAGACAGGGCCGGGCGGATCGGCTCGAGTTCGGACAGATCCTTGAGCACGCGCCGCCGCACCGCTGCCGGGACGATCGCGGCTGACACCAGTCCTTGTTCGTGGTCTTCCATAGCCTGCAAGGCCTGCCGCAGCCTGGCGCGCTGCCCCCGGGTCAGCGGCTCGTCATGCCGGGCCATGGTGGCGTAGAGGGCAGCGGCCGCCATGGTGGGAATGACCATCGGCTCAGCAAAGCCGGCCTCTTCCAGAAAAGCGCGAGCCTGCGCCACATAGGCTTGCAGGTCTTCGCCACGCTCTCGGTCAAGCAAGTCAACCTTGTTGAGAACGAACGCGATGCGCAGGCCGGGCCGGGCCTTGATCCGCCGACGCAGCTTGAGCAACAACGCCTTGTTGTCCGCAGTCGTGAGCTGGCCGATATCCAACACGTAGAGCACGAACTGGACCGGGATCTTGCGCCAGGCGTCGAACACGCGTTTTTCGTGGTCGGCGTCCATACTGTTGTTTGGGCCCGGCGTATCGAGCAATACCAACCGGTTGGCCAGGCCCCTGGAACTGCGAAAAGGGCCGCTCAGATCTATCCGGCGTACGTGAGCGTCGCCATTCCAGCTCCGAATCTGATCAGCGGAAACGTCGTCGTGACGAACCAGTTCGCGCCCCGTACTCGACAGGCAGCGTCCATGAAACCCGCTTTGGCCAGGGCGATGCTCAATGGAAGCCACGCACGCCGTGGTCGCCTCATTCGCCGAATGCAGTAATTCGCGGCCGATCAGGGCATTGATCAGCGAGCTCTTGCCAGCGCTGACCGTCGCCATCACCAGCACATTAAAACGCGGCGCCGCTTTCTTCGCCGTCGACGGAGCGACTTGAAGCGCCGTCTTTTTTTCTCTTGTTCCCGGACCGCCGGCCGCCTTTGTTGCTCTCGTCGCGGCGCGGGCACCGCTTCGTACTCCCCTGCGACTCAGCATTGATGACAGACACCCGGTTGAGCCCACTCGTCAATCGTTTCCATACCGTCCACGTCCGCAACCGCCTCTGCATCCAAGCGTTGCAGCCGGAATCCCTCCGGGCGTTCAAAGGGAATGTTCGTGACGCGTGCCGCGACAATGCGGTCCAGCGCCAGACAGCCCACGCGCACTGGAGCCAGCACGCTGTACACCAGCAAAACGTCATCGCCGTGCTGCGTCAGCCCCAATGGCCCCACCTTGTCAGGCAAAGAGGGCGCGCCGTCCTTGCCGTAGCTCAATTCCAGCCAGCGCCCGGCACCAAGGGCGTCGCTGACCGCATGCAACACGTTTTTTCTGCGAGGGTTTGTCGCCGTGTACGCCAATGGCGGCGTCGACTCGCTGTCCGCCTCCACGGCATTCGAATATCGGGATCTGCGGCGATATCCAAACGGCTTGTTTCGATCGTCCCGTTCGACATCGAAATGCACGCTCAACATTTCCAGCTGCCGTTGAACCGTGCGCAGATCACGAATATGGCCCGCGGCCAGCAATTGCCGATGCAACTCGACCGCGGTAATTTTTCGGTGATGGGGGATGCGCTGAATCAAATCCAGGGCCATGCGCAACGTGGCCAGATTTTTGGGGCGCGTGGTCATCGGACGGAATACGGGGGCGCCGCAAGTCCGACAGAACAGGGAAGTTGTGCCACGAAGCCAATCTGTAACTCAGGCATAGCGTTTTCTGGTAGTAACTGAATGCGTCAGATAATAATACCCGCATTATTAATGACGCCCCCCACGAAAAACACTCCTGCGCTCATCCTGGGCCATGCCCTTGACTTCAAATCAAGAGAAAGCGTGATCAACCGTGGCAACCCACCCTTCCTCAAGGAAAACCGCTGCGACATATCGTGTCGCAGCGAAAGTAATTCGCCGCCCTGAGGGTTCGTTAGAACGCGCGACCCACGCATATTTCGGCCGCACCGGGGATAGAATCGCGCAGCATGCCGATTTGTGATTGGTTTAAATGGATAGACAACAACTTCTGCTGGCCAGCCTGTTGAGAATTCTTCCTTATATCGAAGACGAAGAATCCGAAGACGGTGGCATATCGATGTCGGAAATTCGCGAACGACTTGCCAGCATGCATCAGCCGGTCCCGGATTCACGCCAGATCCGCCGGACCTTGCTCAAGCTCGACAGCGTGGGTTTCCGCGGCGCAACCCGGGCAACCCGTTGGTATCGCACGATTCGACGCAGCGAATTCAATATCCAGAACATGAATGTCAACATGGCGATGGCCATGTGTGCGCTAAAGCAAGTGGCAGACCGCCATCTGCCAACGGTCGTACTGGAGGATCTGGCCGACACCTTCGCGGATGCCACGCGCTTTCTTGCCGCCCACCAAGGACATCCGGGCGCTGGCCGTGCGCACAGCTGGGCGCGCAAGACCTTGCGCATCGACGGCACACATCCGGTCGTGCTCCCCCGTTTCAGCGCGGACGTGTACCGCCCCGTCACGGAAGCCCTGTATTACGGACGAAAGCTGTCGTTTCGCAACACCCAATTCGGCGAGAAAGCGCCCGCCGAACGGATCTACGTCATGACGCCGCTGGCCATGGTCGACCGGGCCGGCGTCTTGTATATGGTGGCCTGGGGAACGCAACGTCCCGGGCGGCGATTTCTCTTCCGGATGGACCGCTTATCCCACGTACAAGTACTTGACGAGGCCGCTGATGAGGATCCTTCTTTCGACCTGGAGGACTACGTACGGCGGGAGGACGCCCTCAATTTTCACAGCAGTGAGAACATTGAAATCGTACTCAAGGTTGATGAGCCCCTGATGGAGGATGGCCGCCCCCGCCGTCATCCGCTGCGCGAATTCTGGCTGGCGCAGGATCAGCGCATGCAGGAATGCGACGGCGGATTTGTATTGCGGGCGACAGTGAAGCCTTCGACCATGTTATGGCAACTGCTGCATGGTTACGGCTGCTCCATCGAGGTCCTGCAACCCGAGTCGGTCCGGACCAGCTTTGCCGACAACGCCCGACGACTGGTCGAACGCTATACCTGACCCGCGGAAACACAGTCAGGTGCCGGGCCACCCGTATGTAAGAAGCAAGGGCAGGAGAATTTCGGCCTTGCCGCGCAAATTATGCGAGGCCAATCGATCCATTGGGGTCGGATTTGGATTGATCTGCACCAGTTTCGCACCCGCCGCCAGCGCCGCATAACAGAGCTCGGCCGCGGCTGGGGATTGGCAGGACGTACCGACGGTCAGCACAAGATGCGCGGACGTGGCCACGATGTAGCAAGTCCTCCACAATGCTGCCTGCGGCCTTTCTCCATGCCAGAGACGGCCGGGACGCACAAATGCCCCGCAGAGCCGGCATGCAGGAGGCGCCGAATGGGCGGGTCTGGGCGATCGATTGGCAGAGTTGTTGCCGTAGGGTTGAGAAACGTGAGGAACCCCACAGGCAGGACACCAGGCATCATCCAATCGGCCATGTAGATAGATCGTACGCCGTGTTCCCGCGCGCTCGTGCAAATTGTCGCCGTTCTGGGTAATGACCGTCATCAACGGGACGACTTTCGCCAATTCCGCTATCGCCCGATGCGCCGCATTTGGCATCGCCCTACTGGCACGCACCCGACGGTCCGAATTCCACGCCCATACCGATGCGGGATCACGCCTGAATCCTTCGGCCGTGGCCAGATCTTGCGGGTCATGCCGGCTCCAAAGGCCAGCAAGGCCGTCGCGGCTGGCAGGCAGGCCGCTGGCGACCCCCAATCCCGAACCCGTGATGACAACGACCTCTCGGGGTGCACGCAGCATATTCAGCAATTCACACGACAGACGAAGCTTGCGATGTTTCATGCCATGCCCCGCGCCTGCGAGCGCAAAGCCCCAAGTCGCTCCCAAGGCCGCAGTTTCAGGCTGAACTCCGCATACAAGCGGACGTAAAGTTCGCGCAGGTCTTTCACAGGTCGAAACCTCGCCTGCCGCACAACGCTAGCGAAATCCGCGGGTGCAAGCAGATAAAGCCGGGCAAGCTCGCGCGGCGCCACCGTCAGCAGATCTTCAATGTTCAAGCTGGCGGCGGCTTCCATGAACAGCGTCCAGGCATCCTCCTCCCTCAGATAATCGACGCGGATATTCATCTCGAACTGCCGCAACGAGCCCGGATCCGGCACTTCGCAAAGGCTGCTCGATGCAATGGCGACACCTTGATATTTGCCCAGCGCGGACTCGACCTCGTGCGCAAGCGCCACTTCCCATATCTCTCTGCCAGGACGCCCCCGGTGCAGCAGAAAATCCGCGTCCTCCAATAGCAGGACGGCGCCTTGATGGCACGCTTGGGACGTCATGGCAGCGATCCGTTGGGCGCCAGCGGTCGGCAGGAGATCCGCTGTGCGCACGATCAACAAAGGCCGTCCGAGCTGAGCCGCCAACCAGCGCGCCAACGTTGTCTTTCCCGTACCCGATGGGCCATGCAAGGCGATCCGCTTGCAGTTCAACCGGACCAGGGCATGACTGATTTCCGAAGAAGGAATACTGGTATTGAGCTGGTCGATCTGATGCGGTTCCAGCACCGCGTCCTGGCATACCGCTTCCGGCGGCAAGAATTCTGGCGAGTTCACAAATTGCTCCGAGGATTTCAACAGGAGCGCATTCTGTGACGTCATTCGGACAAAACATGGCTCAATCCGCCTGTCCGATCCCGACACCAAGCTGGTGCTGACGGGGTTCGTGACGACGCTGACCGATGCCGTCAACCAGGGCAAGTCGGCGAGCGAGACCGGCGAGGCGCTGCTGGACGGCCTCTGAACGCCGGCCTGCGGGGGAAAACGCCACTCGCGGGTGCCAGGTCACAGCTCGTTGAGGGACTTTTCCCGCAGTTTTTCCACCAGGAACTCCACCAGCGACCGTACCTTGCCGGCCATCAGCCGCTGGTGCGTCATCAAGGCGAACACCGGACGGGGCGGGGTTTCCGAAGCCACCATCAAGGGTCGCAGGCGGCCCGCCGCAACGTGGTCGGCGATGGCCCAGGCGGGCGCATAGACGATGCCGGCGCCTGCGGCGGCGGCCGTGACGACGCCATCTACCGTGTTCGAGCGCATGCGGGTCGCCACCCGCACGATGGTGGGCTTGCCCTTGTCCATCAGCGTCCACGCATCCTCCGTCGCCAGGTGGCTGTACACCAGGCCATCGTGTTGCGCCAGGTCCTGCAGGCTGTGAGGGATGCCGCGCCGCGCCAGGTAATCGGGCGAGGCGCTCAGCACCCAGCGGATGGACCCCAGGCGCCGGGCGACGAGACTGGAGCTGGGCTGTTCGCCGACCAGCACGGCCAGGTCGATGCCCTCTTCCAGCAGGTTGACGGGGCGGTCCAGCAAATGCAGGTCGAGCGCGACCTTGGGGTGCTGCATCAGGAACTTCGCCAGCAAGGGCTGCAGGTGCACCCGCCCATACAGCGTCGGCGCCGTCACGCGCAGCCGGCCCGAGGGCTCGGTGGCGTCGATCCGCATGCTGCTTTCCAGTTCGTCCATCTCGGCCAGCAGGCGCTTGGCCTCGGCGTAATAGCGCTGCCCCGCCTCGGTCAGGCGCAGGGCGCGGGTCGAGCGCACCAGCAAGCGGGTGCCCACGCGCTCCTCCAGCGCGCTGATGCGCCGGCTGACGGACGCCAATGAAATCCCGCTGACGCGCGAAGCGCCGCTGAGACTGCCCTGGTCCACGGCCGCCACCAGCAGCGCCATGCCTTCCGATCGGTTCACTCTGCCCTCGCTTTCGACGCGCTCCGCGGCGATCCTAAACGATTCCAGTATTTCATATCTGCAAGGCTGCTTTCCGGATTTTGCTATTCACCGCAAGAAGCGCGGCTTTCATACTGGGACCGTCTGTTCCACCTGCCACCGTCTTTTCCGCCTCCCGTTTTCTGTCTCCCCCTTCAGTCCGCGATGCCAGCTTCCCCCGCTTCCTCCCCCGCCCCCCTGACTCCCGCCGCGCGCCGCTACGCGATGCTGGCCGTGTCCCTGTCGATCTCGATGGCGACGCTCGATACCTCCATGACCAACACGGCGTTGCCGTCGATGGCGTCGCAGTTGGGCGTCGGCGCGGCCGACGTGATCGGCGTGGTCACCGTCTATCAGCTGGTCATGGTGGCGACGATGCTGCCGCTTGCCGCGCTGGCGGGCAAGATCGGGCACCGGCGGGTGTTCCTGCCGGCGCTGTGGCTGTTCCTGGCCGCCTCGGTCTGGTGCGGCGCGGCGCAGTCGCTGTGGTCGCTGGAAGCGGCGCGGGCGGCGCAGGGCCTGGCTGCCGCGGCGCTGATGGGCTGCAACATGGCGCTGGTGAGCGCCATCTATCGCAAGGAGGAACTGGGCCGCGGCATGGGCCTGAACGCGATGATCGCGGCGGCGTCGCTGGCCGGCGGGCCGGTGCTGGCGTCGGCGATGCTGACGGTGCTGAGCTGGCACTGGCTGTTCTATGTGAACGTGCCCTTCTGCCTGGTGGCGTTGATGCTGGCCGGCCGGCACCTGCCACGCTTGCCCGGCGATGGCAAGGCGCTCGACGCCGGCGCGGCCGTGCTGTGCGCGCTGGCGTTCGGGCTGGCCGTGCAGGGCCTGGAACGCGCGGCGCAACCGGACTGGGGCACGGCCCTGATCTGGGCATGTTGCGCGCTGAGCTGGGCGCTGCTGCTGCGCCGCGAACGCCTGAGCGCGCACGCGATCGTGCCGCTGGACCTGCTGCGCCTGGCGCCCTTCTCGATGGCCGTGCTGGTGTGCGTGCTGGCCTTCGCGGCGCAGGGCGCCGCCATGGTGGCGCTGCCGTTCCTGCTGAACCAGACGCTCGGCCGCGGCATCGCCGAAGTCGGGATGCTGATCGCGCCCTGGCCGGTGATGGGGGCCTGCCTGGCGCCGTTCTCGGGCAGGTGGTCGGACCGCATGTCCGCCAGCCTGCTGGGCGCGGTCGGCCTGGCGCTGCTGGCCGCCGGCCTGCTGACCGTGAGCGGGCTGCCGGCCGGCGCGCCGATGTGGGCGGTGATGCTGCCCATGGCGTTGTGCGGCACGGGGTTCGGGCTGTTCCTGTCGCCCAACCAGCGCTTCATCATGTTCAGCGTGCCGGCGCACCGCGCCAGCGTGGCCAGCGGCCTGTCCGGCCTGGCGCGGCTGCTGGGCCAGACCATGGGCGCGGCGTTCGTGGCGGCATGCTTTGCCTTCAATGCCCGCGGCGGCGCCACCTGGGCCTTGTGGGTGGCGGTGGCGTTCGCGCTGGCCGGTTGCCTGAGCAGCGCCCTGCTCGAACGCCTGGCGCGGCGGACCCGCCAGGCCCTGGCGGCCTCGTAGCGGCCAGGCCCAGGCCGGGCGCCGCGCGTTCCGGCGAACCGCGCGGCCTCCGGCTTGCGGCAACGCCGCCCGCCGTCATTGATAGCGTTCGCGGTAGCCCACCGGCGACATGCCGCAGTACTTGTTGAAGATGTCGCGAAAGGCCTTGGTGTCGTTGTAGCCGACCTCGTACATCACTTCGGCCACGCTTTTGCGCGAGCTTTCCAGGCGTTTCTTGGCGGCCTCGACCCGCACCCGCTGCACGTATTCGACGATGCTGTTGCCGGTGGCCTGGCGAAAGCGCCGCTCCAGCGTGCGGCGGCCCATGGCGTGGCGGTCGGCCAGGTCCTCGACGGTGATCTTCTCGGTGTAGCGGCTTTCGATGAAATCCTGCACCGCCCGCACCACCTGGTCGGCGTGCGACTTCTGGCCCATGAACACCGAGAACGGCAGCTGGCTCTGGCGGCTCCAGTCCAGCTGGAAGTACTTGGCGCACCAGATGGCGGTGTCGCGGTCGGTGTATTTCTCGATCAGGTGCAGCACCAGGTGCGCCGCCGAGAAGGCGCCGCCGCTGGTGTAGATGCCGTTGCCGGACTGGACCACGCGGTCGCAGCTCCAGTCGACCGACGGAAACAGGTTGGCGTACAGATTGCGCGCGGCCCAATGCACCACCGCCTGCTGGCCGTCCAGCAGGCCCCCGGCGGCCAGCAAGGCCGCGCCCAGGCACAGGCTGGCCACTTCGCCGCCGCCGCGGTAGTGGCGGGACAGCCACTCGATGAGATCGCGGTTCGACAGCACCGCGTCGGACACCGCGCCCAGCAATGGCGGCGCGATGCAGATGTCGATATCGCGGGCCTCGTCCAGCACCAGGTCGGCCTGCACGGTGATGCGGCCGTCGTCCAGGCTGACCTGGCGCGTGGCGGCCAGCGTGCGCACCGTGAAGCGTGCCGGCCGCCCCTGCGCGGCCAGGTATTCGTTGGCCACCAGAAAGCCGTGCCGGGCGGTTTCCAGCGAAGCGATATTGGCGCCGCTGGGCAGCAGGAACGCGATGTTTTTCATGCCGCCAAGCATACGCCTGCGGCCTGTCGCAATCCACCCTCAAGAATGTCGCAAACGCCTATCTGAAAGCGCCGCCGATCCCGATACAGTGACATCTGCCGGCATCGCTGCCGACATGGCCCGCGCGGACTGGCGGGTTCCGCGCCGGGGCCCACAACAACACCAAATCAAGGAGCATCAGATGGAACAGTACATAGACGGTTACCTGTTGAGCGTCCCCAAGGCCAACCTCGAGGCCTACCGCAAGATGGCCGATCTGGCCGGCTCGATCTGGCTGGAGAACGGCGCGCTGGAATATCGCGAATGCGTGGCGGACGACATCGACGGCGAAGGCTTCGGCTCGTTCAGCGCCGCGGCCAGCGCGCGCGAAGGCGAGACGGTGGTGTTCTCGTGGATCGTGTTCACCAGCAAGGCCGAGCGCGACCGCATCAACGCCAAGGTCATGGCCGACCCGCGCCTGAACAGCGTGTCGTGCGAAGGCGTGTTCGACTTCAAACGCATGTGCTGGGGCGGATTCACCACGCTGGTCGGCAAATCGGCCCGCGCCCAGTAAAAAAACCGGACGGCGTGTCGATCCCGGCGGCCTCCGTTCGTCGTAGGACAAGGACGGGCAGGTTCGCGCAGGCGCGCCGCCCCTTCCACGAGCAACTTTCATCCAGGAATTTCGGAGACACATCATGGCGACCCCCGCAAAGCAGGCGATTCCCGACGGCATGCACACTCTGACCCCGCACATCGTGTGCGAAGGCGCCTCGGACGCGATCGCGTTCTATCGCAAGGCCTTCGACGCGCAGGAACTGGCGCGCCTGCCCGGTCCAGGCGGCAAGGTGATGCACGCGGCCATCCGCATCGGCGATTCGGTGGTGATGCTGATGGACGATTTTCCCGAGTGGGGCAGCCTGGGACCCAAGGCGCTCAAGGGCACGCCGGTGACCCTGCACCTGTACGTGGAAGACGTCGACGCGGCAATCAAGCAGGCGGTGGCGGCGGGCGCGCAGGTCACCATGCCGGCGGCCGACATGTTCTGGGGCGACCGCTATGGCCAGGTGGTGGACCCGTTCGGCCACCGCTGGTCCATCGCCACCCACAAGGAAGACCTGACGCCCGAGGAGATCCAGGCGAACATGGCCAAGATGGGCCCGATGGAAGGCTGCGGCGATCCGGCCCGCAAGCCGGGTTGAATGGCAATGCGCGGTCGGCGGCGCGCCGCCGGCGCGCGCGCCCGGCGTCAGGCCGGGTATGGGCCCAGGTAGTCCAGCTTGCCGATCGGCACGCCGGCGTGGCGCAGAATGTCGTAGGCGGTGGTGATGTGAAAGTAGAAATTCGGCAGCGCGAACGTCAGCAAGTAGGCGTCGCCCTGGAATTCGGGCTTGAACTCGCCGAAGCTGAGCGTGATCCTGCGGTCTTCGGCGCCGTCGAGCTTGTCGGCCGGCACCGAACGCAGGTAGGCAATCGTGTCGGCGACGCGCTGCCGCAGCTGCTCGAAGGTGGTTTCCTCGTCCGGAAAGCGCGGCGACTCGACCTGCGACAGGCGCTGCACGGCGAACTTGGACGCGTCGCTGGCGCGTTGCACCTGGCCGGACAAGGGATACATGTCCGGCGCCAACCGGGCATTGACCAGCTCGGCGGGATCGATGCCATTGGCGGCCGCGTGCGCCGCGCCTTTTTCCAGCAATGTGGCCAGGACGCTCAGGCCGCGAATGAAGACAGGCACCGAGGCCTGGTAAATGGACAGGGACATGATGGGAAGTTCCGAATAGGCTTGCCTGGCCGGCGACCGGAACGGCGCCGGGGATCGCGGGCGTGCCGCGATGTTACCGCCGCGCCATGGCACGCGCGCGACGGGCGAGGCGACATGTCTGTTTCCGCTTCCTGAACAATGGCGCCAACAGGTCCTAGGAAGACACGAGCACGCGCCGCTGGCCCTGGAAGAAACGCCAGGCCAGCGCCGAGGCATCCGGCCCGCTGCGCGCGTGATAGCGCACCGAGGCATCGCCACCGCTCCATCCATGCTCGACCCGCGTGATCTCGCACAACCGCAGCACCACCTTGCGGTCGCGCAGCAGGTCGACGCGGCGGTAGGCCTTTTCGGTCCCCAGGCCGAGCACGCGCTCGACGGTGGGCTCGTCCGGCGCCAGGCCATTGACCGCGCGGAACTGCTCGAACAACTGCCGGGCGTTGCGCGGCGCCACCGCCGGATCCATCTGCCCGTGCAGGATCATGGTCGGCATGCCCAGCTGGAACAGC
This sequence comes from Achromobacter xylosoxidans, assembly GCF_001457475.1. NCBI lineage: Bacteria > Pseudomonadati > Pseudomonadota > Betaproteobacteria > Burkholderiales > Alcaligenaceae > Achromobacter > Achromobacter xylosoxidans. The sequence continues at coordinate 4,480,727 of NZ_LN831029.1, forward strand.
GCCGGGTCGGCCACGGCCTGCACCAGCGGCAGCAGCGGCCTGAGCGTGCCGCGGCGCATCGTGTGCAGCCCGGCCGTGGCGCTGTGCGCGTCTCCCACCACCGGCCCGGAATGCATGGCCAGCGCGGCGATCAGCGCGGGGTGGCGCAGCGCCACCAGCGCCGCCATGCCGGCGCCCGCCGACAGGCCGGCGATGTAGACACGTTGCGGATCCAGGCCATGGCGCGCCACCTCGGCCCGGATCAAGGCGGCGATCAGGTCGGCCTCGGCGCCGCCATGCAGGGAATCGGGCTGGAACCAGCGCCAGCAGCGCTGCACCTGCCGCGTCATCGACTGCTGCGGATACAGCACCATGAAGCCGCCCGCGTCGGCCCATTGATTCATGCGCGAGCCGCGCGCGAACGCCAGCGCGGTCTGGCGGCAACCATGCAGCATCACCACCAGCGGCATGCCCTGGCGCGGCGCGGCCGGCGGGGTATAGCGGGCGAACGTGAGGCGCCGCCCATGGGCGTCGGAAAACTGCCGCGAGGCCTCCCAGCGGCCACCGCCCAGATTGGCTGCCGCGGGGCTGGCCGCGCCGGAACGGACCACGGCCTGGCGCGCCGGGGCGGACCGCTTGCGGGCGCGCCGGGGCGCGGCAATGCGCAAGGCCGCGCGCTGGATCTTGCTCAGCTTCTTTGCGGCATTGAAAAAGAGATGGGTCAGACTGCGCGCCATGGTTCGGGCTGGAAATCCCGTCAGAACCGGCCCGGCGGGATCGCCGCGCTGCCGGTCAACAGGTCCAGACAGGACACCAGCGCCACCGCGATCGTGATGAGGGAAAGTACCTTGAGGACTTTGCTGGTGCCAGGCTGGGTCAACATCGCGGTCATGCGCGTGATGATATACGCCCCAACCATCAGGCCGATTGCCGGAATCATAGAAGAGCCTCCCCTTGAAGAGTCTTGCGGGCCCGCCGGATGCGCTGCCCTCGATAACGCCATGCAGCAAAAGCGCCGCCTCTGCGGGCGGCTGATCGAGCGTGTGAAATGTATCACACAGTAACTTTCCATCGATGCTCCTGAGGCATGCCGGCGGCGATGCGGTTTGCAGAAAATCAAGCCATCCCCCCGCGCGCGGCGGTCCGGCTTGAGGTGGCGGCCCAAAACCCTTATGGTGGAAACCCTGAGAATCCAAGCCACGCGCCGCCAGCAAACCATGTTCCCGAACGACCGCCGCCAGACCCTGGGCGAAGAAATCGCCAACACCATCAGCCACGGCCTGGGCGCGGCCGGCGCGCTGGCCGCCGCCCCCATCCTGATCGTCGCCGCCGCGCGCCAGGGCGACGCCGCCTTCATCGCCGGCGCGGCGGTGTTCGCCGCCAGCATGTGCCTGCTGTACCTGGCCTCCACCATCTACCACGCGCTGCCCGAAAACCGCGCCAAGCGCCTCTTCAACGTGCTCGACCACTCGGCCATCTACCTGTTGATCGCCGGCACCTATACGCCGTTCGCGCTGGGCGCGCTGCGCGGGCCGTGGGGCTGGACGCTGTTCGGGCTGGTGTGGGGGCTGGCCCTGCTGGGCGTGGGCCTGAAAGCCAGCAAGCGGCTCAACCGGCCGGCGATCTCCACCGGACTGTACCTGGCCATGGGCTGGCTGGTCATCATCGCCGTCAAGCCGCTGCTGGAACGGGTGCCCGAGGGCGGCCTGTGGTGGCTGGTGGCGGGCGGACTGGCCTACACCGGCGGCGTGGTGTTCTTCGTGTTCGACAACCGCTGGCGCTATGCGCATTTCGTCTGGCACTTGTTCGTGCTGACGGGCACGGTGTGCCATTTCTTCGCGGTGCTGTGGTACGCGGCGTAGGCAGCGCGGCCCCGCCGCGCCGGTCGGCGCGATCGCGGCTGGTTACGAAGGCGGGCCTACCGTTGCAGCGCCGCGCTGGCGGAGCGCGCGTGGCTGTCCACCAGCAAGCGGCCATGGTGGATGGCCGCATCCACCGCCATGACGGGGCTGGAGACAGAGCCGCCTGATGCGAACAAGGGCACCACGACGTGGTGGTCGTTGCGGCGATCCTGTTCGGCGGCCAGCTCCACCGCCACGGTCGCGGTGAAAGCGGGCCTGCCGCTGCCATCCACGGAAATGCGGGAAACATTGGCGGTCAGCCGGTAACCCTTGTAGACCATGTTGTTATGAAACATGTTCGCTCCCATCCGAGATACGGGCCGTGGGGGCCTGCGCTCACATTGCGCGAATCTGCGTTGCGTGAGGGCCTTTCGCGCCTTGCGCGGTGACGTAGCTGACGCGCTGATTCTCGACCAGAGCCTTATGGCCGTCGCCGACGATTTCAGAAAAATGCGCGAACAGATCCTTGCCGCCATTTTCGGGCATGATGAAGCCAAAGCCCTTGGCGTCGTTGAACCACTTCACGATTCCGGTTTCCATATTTCCACTCCTTGCATGACGGGCGCTGCCCGAGAAAGAGCCAGTCAAGGAAAGGATAGCGAACAATGAGGCGCCCCTGGGAGGGTGCGATACCGGACGAAAATCACGATGCTCGAACAGCTTCAATCGACTATGGGTGCCCAGCCCCGGAAAGTCAACGGGTGTTTCCAATTAGGGCGGCCGTGATGTCCTGAATCACTTTCGTGGCGGGAGACGCCGTCAGCGCGCGAGAAAGCGCGTATCCTGCGGACATGGTGCTTGAACGCGCGTCACCTCGCCGTATCGCCATACAGGAGGACGACGCCCATGCGCCATGACCACAGCAAACACGCGGCGCCCGCCGCGCATCGCACCCCCCCGCGCTCCCCGGCGCAATCGTCCCAACCGCCGCGCGCGCCTGTCGCGGAGCGCACGTGAGCGTCATCAGAAGGTCCATCGCCAGATTCGCCAACGCCTGCGTGAAACTGCTCCCGCCCGCGACGCCGCCGGCCCCCGCCACGCGGCCGGCCGCGCCGCGCGACCATGCCGCAGTGGCCTCGCCTTGGCGCATCTACCGCATCTACGCCCGCCCAGGCCACTTGCTGCTGCGCGACGAACATGGCCGCATCCTCAATCTCGGGGTGATGAAGGGGGTCGAACCCAACCTGACCTACCGGTTGTTCGCGCGCGGCCTGCAGGGACGCGGATTTGCCAACCGCACGCAGTTGCTCGATGACATCGCGCGGCGCATCGAAGCGGGCGAAACCGGCAACGAATTGCTCAAGCTACCAGACTGGAGCCAATCCCTGGGCGCGGACCTGGACCGTGGCACGCACACCGACGTGTCGATGAAGCTGCGGCGCTAGCGTCCGCGTCATTCACTCGGGCTGTTGCAGGTAGCCGGTGGGCGGACGGCCCAGCACGCGCCGGAACATGGTCGAGAATGCCGCCGGGCTCTGGTAGCCGAAATCCAGCGCGATGGCCGTCACCGGCGTGCCCGCCGCCAGCCGCGCCAGCGCCAGCACCACGCAGGCGCGCTGGCGCCAGGCCGAGAACGCCATGCCGGTCTGCTGGCGGAAGTGGCGGCTGAAGGTGCGCGGGCTCATGTGCAGGCGCTCGGCCCAGGCCTCGGGCGACTGGCGCACGTCGGGCGCGGCGATGAAGGCGCGGCACAGCGGCGCCAGGCGCTTGTCGCGCGGCAGCGGGATGTGCAGCGGCAGCACCGGCGCGCGCGCCACTTCGTGCAGCAGCAGCGCCGCCAGCGCGCCGTCGCGGCCGGCCACGTCGTAGCGCGCCGGCATGTCCACCGCGGCCAGCAGCAGCTGGCGCAGCAGCGGCGACACTTCCACCACTTCGCAGGCCGTGCTGGCGGCACGCGCCGCGCCCGGCTCGATGTAGGCGCTGCGGGTGCTGACGTCCTGCATCCGCACCTGGTGCGTCAGCCCGGCGGGAATCCAGACGGCGCGCTGCGGCGGCACCACCCAGTTGCCGTCGCGCGTGGCCACGTGCATGACGCCGGTGGCGCCGTACAGCAGCTGGGCGCGGCGATGCGTGTGCGCCGGCAGCAGATGGCCGGGCGGATAGTCGTTGCCGATGGCGACCACCTCGCGGTCCAGGCGGTCGTGCAGGTCGATGTGAGTGTTGCGCATGGCGGGATTGGCCGGAATGCGAACATTATTGTCCAATCCCCGAAAGCGAGCCACCGCGCCCCGCCCTATCGTGGCGTTTTGCTCGGAAAGGACGTTTGCGATGTTGTATGTGACCCTGGCGCTGTTTGGCGCCCTGAGCGGCGTGACCACGGTGCTGTTCGGCTTCGGCGGCGGCTTCGTGGTGGTGCCGGTGCTGTATGGCGTGCTGACCGCCACCCACGGCGCGCAGGACGCCATCGGCCAGGCCGCGATGCACATCGCGGTGGCGACCTCGACCTGCGTGATGATCGTCAACTCGGTGGCCGCCACCCGCAAGCACCAGCGCGCCGGCAACATCGTGCGCGCCTATGTCTGGCCGCTGGCCGGCTTCATCGGCGTGGGCGCCTTGCTGGGCGCCTGGGCCGCCACCCGCGCCAGCGGCGACGTGGTGCGCTATGCCTTCATCGCCTACCTGGCCGTGACCATCCTCGACTGCCTGCTGCGCCAGGGCTTCATGGCGCGCCACGAGGCGCAGGCGGCTCGGCCGCTGGGCCAGGGCGTAACCGTGGGCGGCGGCGTGGTGATCGGCGTGATCGCCACCTTCCTGGGCGTGGGCGGCAGCGTGATGACGGTGCCGCTGCTGCGGCGGCGCGGCCTGGCCATGGCCAAGGCCGCGGCCATGGCCAATCCGCTGACGCTGCCGGTGGCCATTGTCGGCACGCTGGCCTACATGGCGGCGGCGCGCGCGCTGCCCGCGCCGCTGGCGCCGTGGATCATCGGCTACGTGGACCTGCTGGCCTTCGCGGCATTGGCGCTGGGGTCGCTGGCGGGAATCCGCCTGGCGGCGCCGCTGATCCCGCGCATCCCGGACCGGCTGCATGCGCGGGTGTACGTGGCGCTGCTGGCGCTGGTGCTGCTGAGCATGGCGCTGGCCTGAACGGCCGCGCGGCCCGTCCGACGCGCCGTGCCGCGGGCCGGCGCGCCCCGCGCTCCAAGCGCGCCAGGGCGACGCTATTGCGCGGCGAAAGCCGCCACCTGCGCCACCAGCGCGGGATCGCGCAACGCGCGGGTGTGTCCCATCTTCTCGGTGGCCACCAGTTCGGCGCCCGGCCAGGCCTGCGCCAGCACGGCGGCATCCTCGTAGGGGCTCTCGCGGTCCGCACGGTCGTGGACGATCAGCAGCGGCGTCGTCATGGACGGCGCCAGCCGCGCCGGCTCCATCTCGGGAAAGGTGATGCCGAGCCAGTCCTGGGCGCGCTTGAGCACCAGCGGCATGACCTTGGGCGGCAGGTTCATCATGCGCCGCGAATATTCCCAGACGCTGTCGTAGCGGCTGACCGGCCCCAGGAACACCGCGCGCTCGACGGTAAAGCCACGCGACAGCGCAAAGGTGACGGCGGCCGCGCCCAGCGAATGCGCGATCACGCCATGGAACGGTCCGTAGGCCTGGGCGGCGTGGGCCACGCAGGGTTCGAAGTGGCGCACCGAGGCCTGCTTGCCGGTGGAGCGGCCATGGGCCGGCATGTCGATGGCCACGACCTGGCAGCCGCGCTGGCGCAGGGGTTCGACGTAGGCCGTCATCTGCGCGGCGTCGCCTCCCCAGCCATGCACCAGCAGCACGCGCGGGCCGCTGTCGCCCCAGACGTAGTAGTAGACGGTCTGGCCGTCGATCTCATGCGGTTCGGCGCGCGCCTGCGCCAGCACGCTGCGTCCGGGCTCGGAGGGCTTGAGCCGTGTGGGCGTGAACAGCAGCTTCTGCACCACCTTGGCGGTAGCGCCCGGCGCCACGGTGCCGGCAAAGCCGAACACGGCGCCGATGGCGCTGGCCAGGAAGGGTTTCTTGCGAGGCTTGCGCGCGGCGCCCGTGTCGGCGGCGGCAACGGCGGAGAGCTTGTTTTCAGTCGTCATACGTCGTTTCATCCTGGTAGCAGAGACAAGCGAACGGCGGACCCAACAATCGATACAGAGAATACCCCGATTACCAGCGCGGCGGTACGCTGCAATCGTTCCGGGTTGATGAAGCCGATGCGCTGCCCGGCGAGCACGGCGCCGAACTTGATCCACAGGAACGCGATCGGCGCCAGCAGGCAGATGAACTGCGCCATCGCGGCCAGGTAGCCCGGCATGTGCTCGAACGCATGCGGCGGGAACAGGGTCGACGCGAACACCAGGCCCTTGGGGTTGAGCAGCGTGGCGATGAACAGCGCGTAGGGCCCGATGGGCTCTTTGCGCGTCGTCACATCCTCGCCCGCCGCGCACCAGATCCTGACCGCGACGTGGGCCAGGTAGAGGCTGCTGGCCACGCGCACCACGATGCCTATCCAGGGATAAACGGCCTGCGCCGACGCCAGGAACAGGCCCCACGCCGTGATGCCGACCAGGTAGCCGGCCAGTTCGAAACCCACCAGCGGCGCGGCGCGGCGAAACCCCTGCGCCAGCCCCGCGGCCGCCAGCAGGGTGTTGGTCGGACCGGGCGTGAGCAGGATGGCGGCCGTGCCCAAAACGAAGACCCAATCGATGCCGGTCATGGCGCGGCTCCGTCAGGCGGTCACGCGGTCGATGTTGTGCTGGAACATGCCCAGCAGCCCCTCTTCGAGCCCCAGCGTGTGCTGCGGGTTGGCGCCGCAGTGCAGGCCGGCCTGCACGCCCTCGACGATGCCGAAGTCCTCGCGATGGAACACCGCGTCGATGTTGCCGAAGCGCTGCGCCAGCGTCGCCTGCCCTTCCTCGCCGGCGTAATCGGCCTCGCGGTACAGCATGTCGTGGGTCCAGATGGTCTTGTCGGGCGCGATCGGATAGAAGGAATTGAGCGAGACGATGTTGGCGTGGTTGATCAGGAAGGTATTGGGGAACAGCGTGTAGAACACCGATGCGTAGTCCAGGATGCGCCACGACTGCGGGTCGGCGGCGGCCGCGTCCATCAGGTTGGTCTTGGCCGCGGCGATGCGGATGTGCAGGCCGTGTTCGAAGTGCGCGATCACCCCTTTCTCGAACACCGGGCCGATGGTGTTCTTGTGCAGGATGGGCACGTGGTAGCGCTCCAGGTAAGTCTTGAGCAGCAGCTTCCAGTTGGCGTTCAGGGTGCTGACCTTGCGGCTGTGCAGGGAAAGTTCGTCGAGCTTGAAGCCGGCGATCTCCTCGCTCATGTCGGCGCCCAGGCTGGCGTCCAGGTCGATGGTCGCGCCCGGCGTCGGATGCAGCCAGACCAGCCCCGAGCGCTCGGTCACCGCCAGCTCCACCAGTTTGTGCTTGCCGCAGTCCAGGTCGGGGAAGTTATAGGGCTTGGTCACGCCCTTCAGTTCGCCGTCCAGGCCGTAGACCCAGCCATGGAAGGGACAGGTGAAGAACTTCAGTTCCTTCTCATTGCCCGACACCAGGCGCGCGCCGCGATGGCGGCAGACGTTGAGGAAGGCGCGCAGCGCGCCGCCCTTGTCGCGCACCACCACGAACGGCAGTCGGTCCCACGGGCTGAGCAGGTAGGAGCCCGGCTCGCGCACCTGGGTCGAGGCGCCCACCACCAGGGGATAGTCGCGGAAGGCCGTTTCCAGTTCGCGCTCCAGCACGGCGTTGTCCATATAGACGCTGGCCGGCACTTGCACCACCCGGCCCAGCATGTCCTCGTCGCGGTCCACTTCGCGCAGCTTGAACATCTTGCGCAGGGTTTCTACTTGCGTCGCGTGTTTCATCTGAGATCCCAAGTCCTGTCAAAAGCGTTTTATGGAAAAAGACGCCCCGGCCCCGCCGGCGCCGGGGCGGGCCGCTCATGCCGCGGCGGCCACCGGCACCTCCCGCAGATAGGCGCCGACCCGCTTGCCCACGGCGGCCAGGCCCAGGATCTCGAAGTGGCCCGCGCCATCGACGATCTCCAGCGTGGCGCCGGGCCACGCGTCATACAGTTCCTGCGCATGCGCCGGCGGCACGAAGTCGTCCTTGGCGCCGTGGATGACCAGGCCGGGCACGTCGAGCGCGCCGGCGATGTGCCGGGGCGCATAGTCGGTCCACAGCGAGGCGCCGTAGCGCCGCTCCAGCTCGGCGCAGAGCCGGGTCTCGACCGCGGCGTCGAGCTGGTTGAGCTGGACGAACTTCTCGACCAGGAAGCGCGTGGTGGACGGCGTCGAGATCGAGACGAAGGCATCGGCGCGGAACCCCTGGTGCATGGCCGACAGCGCCCACAGCCCGCCCAGCGAATGGCTCACCACCGCGTGGATGTCGCCCACCCGGGCGCAGACCTTGCGGATGAAGTCGCGCACCTGCACCGGGTCGGTGCCGCTGCCCGCGGCCTCGCCATGCGCCGGCATGTCGAACAGCACCACCTCGTAGCCCAGGTCCAGCAACTGCTCGGCGATCGGCACCATGCTGCCCAGGTGGCTGTGGATGCCGTGCGCCAGCACCACGGTGGGGCCGGCGCCGCGCCGGTAGTACTTGTAGACGCCGCCGTCGGCCTTCACCGAGAACGACTGGCAGCGCCCCAGGAACGCGCGGGTGAAGGCGTCATACGGCACCCGCGTGATGGCGAAGTACTTGTCGAGGATGGCGGCGAAGGCCGGATCTTGCGAGGTTTCCGCCATCATCAACTCCCCGCCATCGCCGCCAGGCACTGGCGCGCGCGCTCCGGCAACACGTATTCGCCGTCGCGCTCGATCCGCTCGTACAGGCGCTCGACCCGCTCGTAGTGCGCGTCCAGGTTCTGGTCGAGCAGATGATGGCGGGTCTTGTTGTAGACGCCGAACTGCAGGTCGGTCAGCAGCTCGAACGGGTTGATGTGGCCGTAGGGCGTGCCGAAGATCATCTTCAGGAATTCGTCGATGTCGTGGTAGCCCAGCGCGGTCAGCAGGAACTCGATGCCGGCGCGCTTGCGCTTGGTCTGGTAGGCGCGCTCCTTGGGGTCGACGATGAAGTCCAGGCCGCTGGTCATGCCCGCCGGATACTCCACCTTGGAGAAGCAGCGGAAGTCGATGGTGACGCGGTCCTCGGTGGCCTGCGGCAAGGTGCTGTCGGCGTGGGCGCGGTAGTTGTCGAAGAACAGCGCCTGGCCCACCTTGGAGTCGCAGAACCAGCCGGACGAGGGCTTGTCGGCGTATTTCTTTTCCCAGTACTTGGCCATCAGGAAGTCGCGTACCGTAGGCAGGTCGATTTCCGACAGCAGCCCTTCGGTGTACAGGTACAGCGCCTTGTCGACGGCGGCGCGCTCCTCGGCGTCCAGGTCCATCTCCAGCATCTTCATGTAGACGAAGTTCAGGTTCGGGGCCTCGACCTCGGCGTCCTCGAAGATGACGAAGGGCTGGCGCGTGATCGGCGTCGGCGTCAGGGCGGTGTGAAAGCTCTTGTAGTGCTTGGGAAAGCCCAGGCCCTTCTTGACCAGCGACGGGATCTGCAGCGCGATGCCGCTGGCCGAATGGGTGCCGTAGGGTTTCTTGCCGGCGGGCACCACGAAGGCATTGACCACGGTGGTGGCCGCCTGCGGGAAGTGCTCCATCACCTTGTCCTGGTTGTCGTCGTAGAAACGCTTGGCCGAGGGGATGAAGAGCGCGCTGTTCTCGAACATGGTGGACAGCGGGAAATAGGTGCCCACCGAAGTGTCCGAGAAACTGCCCGCCACCTTGGCCTGCAGGCGCAGTTCGCGGCGCAGCTTGCCGGCCAGGTCGGCGTCCACGTTCATCTGGATGACCTGGGTGGGCTGGTGCTCGGGATAGAAGCAGCAGGTGTTGAGCGCGCGGTTCGGCGGCAGGCGCGAGGCCACGGCGGCCGGGTCGGCGCTGTAGCGGTCCAGCACGCGCACCAGGTGGCGGGCGTGCACGCCGGCCGCCTCGTTCAGGAACGTGCCGGTCTTCTGCCAGATGCCGGTGCCCTGGGCTTCGGGGGCGGCGGCTTGTGGTTGCTCTTGCAATTCGAGGGTAGTCATTCAAATCCTCCACGGGTCGTGGAAATCGGTCTGAGGATGCCGCCCGGCGGGCAGCGCCTGCATGGCGCTGCCCCGGCGGCGGGTCGAACTTGCTCAAGCCGGCTGGGATACCGGCGACAACTCCTGCGCTTGCGCGGCGGCCGGCGCGGCGGCCAGGATGCGTTCCACATACGGCCGGACGTGCCGGGCATCGACCGGCGGGCAGGGATAGACCTCGCCGCCGAACACCTGCCGGCCCACCGGGAAGCAGTCGAACATCTGCTCCAGGTCGCTCTGCACGCCCAGGCCGTCCAGCACCGCCGCGATGCGCGCGATGGCGCTCCTGGGGTTGGCCTGCGCATACGCCAGGGCTTCCTCCCGCCACTGCTCGAACGGCAGGCTGCCGACCTGCGCGCCGGCGCCTCGGATGTGCTGCACCAGGCTGTTGAAGCCAGGCGCCTGCGGGTTGGCGAAGTCGTAGTCCTGGCCGATGCGGTCCTGGTCGCGGATCATGACCTGGGCGATGACCCCCGCCAGGTAGTCCACCGGCAGCACGCCGCCGATGTCCGAACCCAGCAGCGGGAAACTGCCCATGGCGATGCAGCCCGAGATCAGGTTGTGCAGGAAATCGCCGCGATCGAGCCGGAAATGGCCGCTGCTGGCGCTGGCGCCGACGAACGGCAGGCGGTAGATCGAGGCCTTGGCCCCGCGCCAGCGCGCCGCCGCCACCATCTGCTCGGCCATGTACTTGGAACTGAGGTAGCCGTACTCGCGTTCGTCCTTGGACACCTCGTAGCCCAGGTAGCGCGGCAGCGTGGCGGCGGTCGAGACGAAGTGCACCGCCTTGCCGCGGCCGCGCGAGGCCAGCCGCAGCACCTCGTGCGTGCCCACCACGTTGGGCGCCAGGTAGTTGTCCAGCGGCAGCATCCAGTCGACCAGCGCGCCCGAATGGCAGATGGCATCCACCTGGTTCGCCAACTGGTCGAACTCGTGCTCGGACAGGCCGAACAGCGGCTGGGTCAGGTCGCCGACCACCGGGTTCAGCAGCGCCGCGTACTCCGGCTTCCAGAGATCGTATTTCTGCAGGATCTCCACCTGCCGCGCCATGGCCTTCTCGGCGTCGTCGGCCCGCACCAGGCAGTAGGCGATGATGTTGGCGCGCAGCAGCTCGTGCAACAGGAAGGCGCCGACAAAGCCGGTGGAGCCGGTGACGAACACCGCTTCGGGCTCGGCCTCCATCGCCAGCACGTTGTCGAACTGCAGTTCCGGCTCCAGGTAGCCGCGACGCGCCACGCGGTCGTCCAGGCGACGGCCGCCGGCCGCCTCCTTCGCCGCCGCGCCAGCCTCGGCCGGGGCCTCCTGGCTGTCCAGCCCCGCCTCGGTCAGCTTCTCCAGCAGGAACTGGCTCAGCGCCCGCAGGTTGGGATGGTCGAAGGCGATCTTGGCGGGCAGCGCCAGGCCGGTCATGTCCGAGAGCTGATTGCGCAGCAGCACGGCGGTGAGCGAGTCGATGCCGATATCCTGCAGCGGCAGGCTGACGTCCACGTCCTCCGGCGAGGCGAACTCCAGCGCCTTGGCCACCTCGGCGCGCACCGCCTCCAGCACCGCGGCCTCGCGCTGTTCGACCGCGGTCTCCACCAGCAGCTTGCGCAGGCCGGCGCCGCCGCCCGCGCCACCGCCCGCGCCGCGCCCGCCCGCCGCGCGGCTGAACAGCTCGCGGTACAGGGCCGGCGCGCTGCCGCCGTTGTTGTCCTCCAGCGTGCGCTGCAGGCGGCCCAGGTCGAGCGCGGCGGCCACGGCCATCGGCGCGTCGCTCATCACGGCGGCCTCGAACAGGTCCAGCGCCTCGGTTGGGCCCAGCGCCTCCATGCCCTGGCGGCTGAAGCGCGTCTTGTCGGCGTCGCTCAGGCGCGCGGCCATGCCCTGCCCGTCCCAGGCGCCCCAGGCCACCGAAGTCGCCGCCAGGCCCTTGGCGCGGCGATGGTGCGCCAGCGCGTCCAGGAAGGTATTGGCGGCGGCGTAGTTGCCCTGGCCTGGCGCGCCGGTCACGCCGGAGATCGACGAGAACAGCACGAAGAAGTCCAGCGGCAGGTCCTGCGTCAGGCGATGCAGGTGCCAGGCGCCGTCGACCTTGGGCGCGAACACGGTGTCGAAGCGTTCCGGCGTCTGGCCGGCGAGCATGCCGTCGTCCAGCACCCCGGCCGCGTGCACCACGCCGCGCAGCGGCCGGTCTTCGCCAAACTCGCCCATGACCCGTTGCAGGCCGTCGGCGTCGGCCGCGTCGCACGCCACCACGGTGGCGCGGGCGCCCAGTTCGGCCAATTCGGCGACGAAAGCCTCGGCATCCGGCGAACGCATGCCGCTGCGCGAGGTCAGCACCAGCTCACGCACCTGGTGGTTCTGCACCAGCCACTTGGAGACGTAGCGGCCCAGCCCGCCCAGGCCGCCGGTGACCAGCACCGCGCCGTCCGGATCGACCATGCCGCGGCGCTGCGTCGGCACCAGCACCACCTTGCCCACGTGGCGGGCCTGCGCGATGAAGCGCAGCGCGTCGGACGCGCTGTCCAGCGGGAAGGTGCGCAGCGGCAGCGGCTTGAGCTTGCCTTCGGCGAACAGCGCGGCGATCGCGCCCAGCATTTCCTGGATGCGCTCGACGCCGGCCTCGGGCAGGTTGTAGACGCGGTAGGTCACGCCCGGATGATTGGCCTCGACCCAGGCCTGGTCGCGCAGGTCGATCTTGCCCATCTCCAGGAAGCGGCCGCCCGGCTTGAGCATGGCGAAGCTGGCATCGATGAACTCGCGCGCCAGCGAGTTGAGCACGATGTCGAAGCTGCGGCCCGACGCCGTTTCGGCGAAGGTCTGCGCGAAGTCCAGGCTGCGCGAGGTGCCGATGTGGTCATCGGCCAGCCCCAGCTTGCGCAGCGCAGGCCACTTCGGTTCGCTGGCGGTGCCGTAGACCTCGGCGCCATGCAACAGCGCCAGTTGCACCGCCGCCATGCCGACGCCGCCGGCCGCGGCATGCACCAGCACGCGCTCGCCCGCCTGCATGTTGCCCAGCACGTGCAGGCCGTACCATGCCGTCAGGAAGGTCATGGGGATGGTGGCCGCTTCCTCGAAGCTGAGATTGTCGGGCTTGGCCACGACCTGGCGCGCGTCCACCACGATGGAGGAACCGAAGGCGCCGCGCGCCAGCCCCAGCACCGGGTCGCCCGGCTTGAGGTGCTTGACGGCGCTGCCGACTTCCGTGACCACGCCGGCGAACTCCAGGCCCAGCGCCGGAATCTCGACCATGCCCAGGGCGTTCAGCACGTCCAGGAAGTTCACGCCAGTGGCCTTGACCGCGGCGCGGATCTCGCCCGCCGCGAGCGGCTCGTCCACCAGCGTCTTGACCGACAGCGGCTGATCCAGGCGGCCCTTGGTGGCGATCTCCAGGCGCCAGTTGCCCTCGGCCGGCAACACCAGGCCGGCGTTGGCCGGCGCCTTCTTCAGGCGCGGCGCCAGCACCTTGGCGCCGCGCAGCGCGCACTCGGGCTCGTCCGCCAGCGCCAGCGCGGACGCCAGCGTGTCCAGGTCGGCCGCGGTCTCGCCCAGGTCGACGATGCGCAGGGCCAGTTCCGGATGCTCGTTGCGCGCGGTGCGCAGCAGGCCCCACAACGGGCTGGCGCCCAGGTCGGACACCGGATCGTCGCTGCTGGTGCCGACGGCGCCGCGCGTCAGCCAGATGACGGGCTTGGCGAAGCCGGCCAGCGCCAGTTCCTGCACCTGCACCAGCGCGCTGGCGGCCTGGCGGCGCGACGACTCGGCCACCTGGCCATCGCCGCCCCACAGCTGGATCACGCCATCGCAGGCCTCGGCCTCGCTCAATCGGGCGATATCGACGACCTGCGCGCCGGCCTGCATGAGGCGCGAACGGACCTCATCGGCCCAGGGCGCGTCGGCGCCGCCCAGCAGGCCCCAGGTGCCGCCGAACACGGCCTCGGGCGCCTCGACCGGCTGCCATTCGGTGCGGAACAGGAAGCGGTCGACCCCGGCCGCCGCCAGGCGCCGCAGCGCCGCGCGGTCGATGCGGCGCGCATGCAGGCGCTGCAGCCGGCCCACGTGCTCGCCACTGGTGTCGTACAGGTCCAGCGAGGCCCAGAACTCGCCCTCGCCCAGCTCGAACTCCGCCACCTTGACCCACACTTCGGCCAGGCCGTCTTTCCAGACCGACAGGCGCTCGGCCTCGAACGGCACGAACACGTCATCGCCCACCTGCGCTTTCAGGCGCTGGGTCAGCAGCAGCGAATGCATCGACGAGTCCAGCAGCGCGGGATGCAGCCCGTAGCGGATGGCCGACGACGCGGCCGCTTCCGGCAGCGCCACCCGCGCCCAGACGTCGCCGTCGACGTGCCAGGCGGCATTGATGCCCTGGAACGTCGGGCCGTAGCCGTAGCCCAGTTCATGCAGGTCCTGGTAGAGCGCGGTCACGTCGATCGGATCGCCATCCGGTGGCGGCAGCTCGACCGAATCCTGGCGCGCGGCCTGGGCCGGCACCAGCTTGCCTTCGGCATGCAGCTGCCATTCGCCGTCCTCGTCCGACTCCGGCGCGCTGTAGACGTGCACGGTGCGGGCGCCGCCCGATTCCGCGCCCACGGTGATCTGCATGCGCAGCGATACGCCGGGCGCCAGCACCATCGGCGCCAGGATGATCACGTCGGCCAGGTCCCACTGGCCCTTGACCTGCCGGCCCGCGGCGCGCATGGCCTCGAAGAACGCCGTGCCCGGCATCAGCACCGCGTCCATCACCTGGTGCTCCTGCACCCAGGCCGGCTCGTCGGCCGCCACCACGGTCGTGAACATCGTCATGTCGGTGCCGGCGATCTGCACGCCGCCGCCCAGCAACTGGTGATTGGCGTCGTTCAGGCCGGCGCCGACCGTGCGCGTGGGCATGGGTTCGAGCCAGTAGCGCTCGCGCTGGAAGGCGTAGGTGGGCAGCTTGACCCGTTCGCCGCCATACGGGGCGAAGAAGCCGCGCCAGTCCACCGGCGCGCCCAGCACGTGCAGCTCGGCCAGGCCTTTCTGCATGGTCTGGGTCTCGTCCTTGGCCGGGTTGAGCGAGGCCACCCAGGTCACCGGGCCGTCATCGGCCAGGCAGGCCGCGCCCATGCCGGACAGCACCGGCTGCGGACCCATTTCCAGGAAGGCGTTGATGCCCTGCTGGTAGAGCGTGCGCATGCCGGCGTTGAAGCGCACCGCCTGGCGCGCCTGCTGCACCCAGTATTCAGGCTGGGTCATCTCGCCGCGCCTGGCCAGCTCGCCGGTCAGGCTGCTGACCAGGGCCAGCTTCGGCGTGGCGTAGTCGAGCGACTGCGCCACCTGGCGGAAGGCGCCCAGCATCGGCTCCAGCAGATGCGAGTGGAACGCGTGCGAGACCTCCAGCCGCTTGGCCTTGCGCTGTTGCTGCTTGAAGTGCGCCACCACCTTTTCGATGCTGTCGATGTCGCCGGACACCACCGTCTGCTGCGGCGCGTTCAGGCCGGCCAGCGAGACACGGGCGGCCAGGCCGAGCGCGGCCAGCGCCGTCTCGACCTCGTCGGCGCTGGCCTCCAGCGAGGCCATGCCGCCACCGGCGGGCAGCGCCTGCATCAGGCGGCCGCGCGCGGCCACCAGGCGGCAGGCGTCGTCCAGGTCGAACACCCCGGCCGCATGGGCCGCGGCGATCTCGCCGATGCTGTGGCCCAGCAGCAATTCGGGCTGCACGCCCCAGCTTTGCCAGACCCGCCACAACGCCACTTCCAGCGCGAACAGGGCCGGCTGGGTGAAGTCGGTGCGGTTGAGCAAGGCGGCCTCGTCGCTGCCGGCCTCGGCGAACATCACCTCCAGCAGCGGCTTTTCCAGCGTGGTGAAACGCTGCGCGATCTCGTCCAGCGCCTGGCGAAAGACCGGGTTGGACTGGTACAGGCCGTGGCCCATGCGCGGCAGCTGGCTGCCCTGGCCGGTGAACAGCAGGGCCAGGCGGCATTCGCGGTCGCGGTCATCGACCATGCTGACCGCGCCCGCCGGCACCTCGCCGGTGCGGCCGTACGAGGCCAGCGCGTCCAGCAGGTCGGACTTGCCCTTGGCGAACACCACCAGGCGCTTGCGGAAGTGCGTGCGGGTGGTGGCCAGCGAATAGGCCACGTCCAGGAAGCGGTCCTGGATGTTCATGCCCATGTGCAGGTGCAGCTTGTCGGCCTGCGCCCGCAGCGCGGGCACGGTGAAGGCCGACAGCACGAACGGCAGCGACTCGGGCGTGGCCGCCGGCTTGGCGGCGCGGGCCGGCGCGGCGGCCTTGGGCGGCTCTTCCACGATGACATGGGCATTGGTGCCGCCGATGCCGAACGAGCTGACGCCGGCGCGGCGCGGCCGTTCGCCCGCCGGCCACGGCTGCTCCTGCTGCACCAGCGCCATCTGCGCCGCGGCCCAGTCCACCGCCGGGGTCGGCTCGACCACGTGCAGCGTGATGGGCAGCTTGTCATGATGCATGGCCAGCACCGCCTTCATGACGCCCGCCAGGCCGGCCGCCGCCTGCGTGTGACCCAGGTTGGACTTGACCGAACCGACCCACAACGGCCGCTCGGGCGTATGGCTGCCGCCGAACACCGCCGCCAGGCCATTGCCCTCGATCGGGTCGCCGAGCTTGGTGCCGGTGCCATGCGCTTCCAGGTAATCGATGTCGGAAGGCTGCAATCCGGACATGGCCAGCGCCTGGCGGATCACGCGCTGCTGCGCCGGGCCGCTGGGCGTGGTCAGGCTGGCGCTGTGGCCGGCGTGGTTGACCGCGGTGCCGCGCAGGACGGCCAGGATCGGATCGCCGTCGCGCTGGGCGTCCGACAGGCGCTTGAGCACCACCACGGCGGCGCCTTCGCTCCAGCCGGTGCCGTCGGTGCTGGACGAGAACGACTTGCAGCGGCCGTCCGGCGACATGCCGCGCAGGCGGCTGAATTCCACGTGCAGGTCGGGCGACAGCATCAGCGTCACGCCGGCCGCCACCGCCAGGTCGCATTCGCCCTGGCGCAAGGCATTGCAGGCCAGGTGGGTGGTGACCAGCGACGACGAGCAGGCGGTGTCCACCGTCATGCTCGGCCCTTCCAGGCCCAGCACGTAAGAGACGCGGCCGGACATGGTGCTGCCGGCCGAGCCGGTGCCGACGTAGCCGTCCAGGTCGGCCAGGCCGCCGGCCAGCGCCAGGCCGTACTCGTGGTAGCCCTTGCCGATGCCGACGAACACGCCGGTCTGGCTGCCGCGCAACTGGTCCATCGAATAGCCGGCCAGCTCGATCGCCTCGGAGGTGACTTCGAGCATCATGCGTTGGGCGGGGTCGAGCGCCCGCGCCTCGCGCGGCGAGATGCCGAAGAACGGCGCGTCGAACAGGTCGATCGGCGTCACGAAGCCGCCGCGCATGCAGTACGACTTGCCGCGCGCGTCCGGGTCGGCGTCGTAGATGGCGGCCGCGTCCCAGCGTTCCCTGGGCACTTCGACGATGCCGTCGCCGCCGCGCTCCAGCAGGTTCCACAGGTCTTCGGGGCTGTTGACGTTGCCCGGCAGGCGGCAGGCCATCGAGACGATGGCGATGGGTTCGTCGGCCAGGGCATTGCGGCGCTTGGGCGTGTTGAGCGCGGCCTTCTTGTTGCCGGCCAGATGCGCGGCCAGGTCCTTGATGGTGAAATGCTCGTACAGCGTCGAGGTCGACACGTTGCGGCCCAGCAGCTTCTGCAGCTCGGCCTGCACCCGCACCACCCGCAGCGAATTGCCGCCGATCTTGAAGAAGCTGTCGTGGATGCCGATGCGGTCATGGCCCAGCACTTCGGCCCAGACCGCCTGCAACTGCTGTTCCAGCTCATTGGTGGGCTGCACCGCCGGCTCCAGCATCACCTCGGTGGGTTCGGGCAGCGCCTTGCGGTCGATCTTGCCGTTCGGCGTCAGCGGGAACTCGTCCAGTTCGACGAAGAAGTCCGGAATCATGTAGCCCGGCAGGCGCGCTTCCAGCCAGGGCCGCAGCACGCGTTGCAGCGCGGGGCGCGGCGGCGCGCCGGCCGCGGGCTGGTTGGCCCATTGCGCCAGCGCATCGCGGTCGAGCGCCTGGGGCGCCTGCCAGCCCAGGTCGGGCTGTTCGCCGGCCTGCCAGAACACCGCGTCGAACGCCCAGATGTCGCGCGCGCGGCTCGGCAGCATGGCCATGCGATAGCCGGCCGCCTCGGCCGCCTGCGCCAGGTCGCGCGGGTCGACCCACTGGCCCGGGCCGGTAGTGGCCTGCGCCTCTAGCACGTGGCCCACGCGTTGGTGCACGTCGGCCAGGCGGCCGTTGGGAATATTGGCGATGGCCAGCGGCTTGCCGCCCTTGCCCAGGCGCCGTGCCAGATCCTGCAGATCGAGTCCGTCGCGGCCCCAATCGAGCGCCGTCGTGGCCCGCGGCCTGGCGCGGCCGGAAGCCGGCGCGCCGACGTGCAGGATCACGTCGAAGCGAAAGCGCGACATCTCGTTGACGTAGGCGCCGTCGCGCAGCAGGATTTCAACGCGCGAGATCTGCGGGTACAGCGCCGGCAGGTTGGCGAAGAACTCGGGCGCCAGCACCAGCTCGCGTTCCGAGCGCAGGCCGCGCTGCGCGCGCCGGCGCAGCTCGTCGGGAGACAGGCTGCACAGGCCCTGGAAGTTGGCCACGTCGGCATGGAATGCCTCGAGCAGCGCCAGGTCGCGCACGTCGCCGACGAAGATGCGGCCCTCGGTCACGGCCTCGGTGGCCCAGTCCAGCACCGACAGCAGATAGCCGGCGCTGGGGAAGTACTGCGCCACCGAGTTGATGACCACGGTGTCGAAGCTGCCCGGCTCCACCTCCGGCAAATCGTTGGCCAGGCGGTGTTCGCACGAGGCCTGCGGCAGGCCGCCCAGGTGGCGGTTGATCTGTTCGACCGCCTGGCTGGAGGCGTCGATGGCGCGGTACTGGGCGACCTTGGGCGCGACGCCGAACAGCACCAGGCCGGTGCCCGAACCGATCTCGAAGACGCGTTCGGGGCCGGTGGCCAGGATGCGGTCGACGGTGCGTTGCTGCCAGTCGCGCATTTCGTCGGCGGCGAACGGCAGGCCGTCGTAGCTGTTGTGCCAGCCGGCGGTGTTGAAGGTGGGATCGGCCGCGCCGGGCTCGTAGGCCCGGTCCCAGACATCGCGCCATTCGGTCACGGCGGTGGTCTCGGCGCGGCGGTCCTGCGCCGCGCTGGCCGGCGCGCTGTTGCGCAGGCAGTAGGCGACCAGCTGGTCGTTGCGGCCCACCACCACGGCGCGGCCGATGTCTTCGTGGCTGGCCACGGCGGCCTCGACCTCGCCCAGTTCGATGCGGAAGCCCCGCAGCTTGATCTGGCCGTCGTTGCGGCCCAGCACCACCAGCTTGCCCGGCTCCTTGAAGCAGGCCAGGTCGCCGGTGCGGTACAGGGCGCCGGGCGCGAACGGGTTGGCGCCGAACTGCGCCGCCGTCTGCGCCGGGTCCTTGTGATAGCCGCGCGCCACGCCGGCGCCGCCGATGCACAGCTCGCCGGCAAAGCCGGCCGGCACCGGCGCCAGGTTGGCGTCCAGCACGTACAGCTGGGTGTTGGCGATGGGCTGGCCGATGACGATGTCCTCGCCCGGGCGCACCTGCCAGACGCTGGACCACACGGTGGTCTCGGTCGGGCCATACATGTTCCACACCGACTCGGCGCGCGCCAGCAGCTCGTCGGCCAGCGCGCGTGGCAGCGCTTCGCCGCCGCACAGCAGGCGCTTGAGCGCCACGGCGCGCGGCCAGCCCGATTGCAGCAACAGCTGCCAGGTGGTGGGCGTGGCCTGCATCATGGTGACGGCGTGGCGGCGCATCAGGTCCAGCAGCGTCTGGCCGTCCAGGCTTTCCTGCTGGCGCGCGATCACCACGCTGGCGCCGCTGATCAGCGGCAGGAACAGCTCCAGCGCCGCGATGTCGAAGGAAATCGTGGTCACCGCGAGCAGGCTGTCGCCGGCGTCGCAGCCGGGCGCGGCGCGCATCGACAGCAGGAAGTTGCCCAGCGCGCCGTGGGTGACTTCCACGCCCTTGGGCTTGCCGGTGGACCCCGAGGTGAAGATGACGTAGGCCAGGTCGTCGGCCTGCGCCGAGGACGGCGCATTGGCGCTGTCGTCGCCGGCCTGGGCCAGGGCCGCGCCCAGATCCAGGCAGCGCTCGGCCCAGGCGCTCAGGCTGGCGTCGCGCGCCGCCGGCGGCGCGATCAGCAGCGCCGGCTGGGCGGCCTCCAGCATCTGGCGAATGCGCTCGGCCGGGAACGCCATGTCGACCGGCACGTAGGCGGCGCCGGTCTTGAGCACGGCCAGCAGCGCCACGACCATGTCGATGGAACGGTCCAGGCATACGCCCACCAGCTGGCCGCGGCCAATGCCCTTGCCGCGCAGCACGCCGGCCACGCGGTTGGCGGCGGCGTTCAGTTCGCCATACGACATGGACTGGTCGGCGCAGCGCAACGCCACCCTGCCCTCGTGCTGGGCGGCGGCGTGCTCGAACAGTTCGTGCACCACCGCGCCGAGCGTGGCGGCATCGCCGGTGGCGTTGAACTGCTCCACCAGCGATTGCCGTTCGCTGGCCGACAGGGCCTCGACCTCGCCCAGCTTGCGGTCGGTCGACGCCGGCAGGCGGCGGCACCAGTCCGCCACCTGCGCGGCCAACTGCGCCGCGGCGCGGCGCGTAATCTTGCGCGGATTGAAATGCAGTTCGAAGGCTTCACTGCCGGCCAGCAGCACGAACTCCAGCGCCGGACGGTCCTCGTCCACCGCGTAGGCCGCGGGCACCTGGCTGGACACGAGCACGTCCGGCGTCAGTTCACCGCGCGCATGGCGGGCGGCCAGCGCCGCGTCGCGGCCGATCAGGTCGCGCCGGATCAGGCCATGCTCGCGCGCCTGGCCCAAGGCCCCGGCCACGGCGTCCAGGTTGCGCGACACCGGCGCCGCCGGGTCCATGTGCGCCAGCACCGGCGCCCAGGCGCAGAACACATCGCGGCACTCCGGGTCCACGTCGGTGCGCGGCAGCGCCACCGCCAGGTGGACGTCGGCCGCGCCCGAGGCGCGCGCCAGGAAGGTGCACAGGCCGCCCGCGGCCTGCTCGATGAAGGCCTGCTCGCGCCCGGCGCCCTGCGGCGCGGCGGGCAGCTTGCCCACGATAGGCGCCGTGTTGGTCTCGGGGGCGGTCGGCCGCGCATACGGCAGGCGGTACGGTTGCCAGGCGGCCCACTGGCCGCGCCAGAAGGCGGCGGAACCCGACGCGGCGGTGCCGGCGGCCGTGACCTGGGCGCGGACCTGCTCGCTGGCCGAGGCCAGGCGCGCGCCCGCCCGCAGGCTGCCGGCGCTGGCCAGGTCGGCGATGGCGACGTCCTCGCCCTCGAGCGTGCACAGCGCTTCCAGGCGCAGCGCGCGATTGCCGGTGGCGATGCTGGCGCCGAAGGCATCCACCGCCACCACATCGCCCGGCGCCGCGCCCGCGGCGCGCGCCTCGACGCTGACCTTGCGCACGGCCAGCACACGGCCATCGATCAAGGCCTTGGGCCACACCAGCGGGCTGCTGAAGGGGCCGTGGTCGGTGGCGCGCACCATGGCGGCGATCTGCTCGGCGTCCTGGTGCCAGTCGATCAGGCCTTCGGCCGAGAATTGCGAATGGCGCGAGAAATAGCGGCGCCGCGACAGGTCCTGCGGCGTCTCGCGCTCGCGGCCGGCGGCCAGGTCGTCGACCAGCGCGCCGAAGCTCTGGATGGCGGTCTCGTCGCACTTCAGGCCCAGCGACAGGGCCGTGTCGGTCGATTCGATCGGCACCGCGACGCGCTTGAGAATGCCGCCGCCGTCGATGATCTCGCCGATGCGGTGCCAGGTGATGGCGTAGTCGGTGGCGCGGTCGTACACCGCCCAGGCCGGCACGTGCAGGCCCGAGTATTCCGGCAACGGGCCATAGTGGTAGTTGATGCTCATGCGCCGCACGCGCTCGAGCAGCGCATCGGGGATCACCGAGTAGTTGCCGATACTGAAGAGGATGTCGGCCGACAGCCGGGATTCCGGCTTGACCGCGTCGTCCAGCGCGTACTGCGGGATGCCGGCCTTGGCGGCCCACGCGCGCACGGTCAAATCGGTGGAAATCACTGCCTGTACGCGGTGTCCCTTTGCCATCAGCAGTTCGCCGCAACGAACCAGGACACTGCCGTCTCCAACCAAAAGCGATACGAAACTCGTCATGATCTGTTCTTCCTATGAAAGACATTCTGACCCTGGCGGCAGCACGTTTTTTTCTAATGCGTTGCCTGCCGCCCGCATGCTCGCGTCGACGAATTCTTATACAGATGATTTGAAAATTCCAGACGCGTCACTGCCTCCAAACACGTACGTACACCCCCATTTCTTCGAGCAAAAAAACATGTCCCGGCCGTTCGCGCCTGGCGCGGTCAAACGCCATTTGGAACACATGTGAACATGCTCGAAAGCGCCTGAATCCGCGCCTCTATGTCGTATTTCGAGCGTCATATCGCCGCTGCACGACGGCGCGATTTCGCGCATCGATGCGCGGCCCGTCCGGTACGTACGGGCCGACATACGCATCCCCCCACTACGTATTCGCGTACGTGGATGCACGTATAGAGATACGTATTGGCGCAGTCCTACACTTGATCGCACAAGCACACCACCGCCGCACATCACCGTGCATGGGGAGAGGGACATGTTCGATCATTCGGGCGTTTCGATCGTGGGCAGCGGCCATACGCCGTTCGGCAAATTGGACGCTCTGAATCTTGAGCAACTCATCGTGATGGCGGCCAACGAGGCGATCGAGGACGCCGGCGTCGATCCCGCCGAGATCGACGCGATCTACCTGGGGCATTTCAACGCGGGGCTGGTGCCCGATGCCTTCCCCGCCTCGCTGGTGCACCAGGCGCATCCGGCCTTGCGCTTCAAGCCCGCCACGCGCTGCGAGAACGCCTGTGCCTCGGGCTCGGCCGCGATCCACGCCGGCCTGCGCGCGATCCAGTCGGGCGCGGCCGGCACCGTGCTGGTGATCGGCGTCGAGAAGATGACCTCGCGCAGCACGCCCGAGGTGACCGAGGCGCTGGCCTGCGCCGGCTACAAGAACGATCCGCGCGAAAGCGCCATGAGCTTTCCGCAGCAGTTCGCGCGCCTGGCCGAGAAATACGCCGAGCGCTACGAGGACCCGCTGCCGGTCATGGCCGCCATCGCCGCCAAGAACCACGCCAATGCGCTGCGCAATCCGCTGGCGCAGCTGCGGCGCGAGCTGGACGCCGACTTCTGCAACACGATCTCGGAACGCAATCCCATGATCGCGGCGCCGCTGCGCATGACCGACTGTTCGCCCATCAGCGACGGCGCCGCCGCCGTCATCCTGACCTGCGAGCGGCGCGCGCCGCGCTATGCGCGCCAGGTGCGCTTTCGCGCCGCCACCCAGGTCAACGACATGCTGCCGCTGGAGGGCCGCGACCTGCTGGCGTTCGAGGGTCCGCACCGCGCCATGCAGCGCGCCTACTCGGACGCCGGCATCCAGCTGCAGGACCTGGACTTCGCCGAGGTGCACGACTGCTTCACCATCGCCGAACTGCTGATCTACGAGGCCATGGGCCTGGCCGCGCCCGGCGAAGGGCATCGCGTGCTCACCGAGGGCACGGTGCGCCGCGACGGCGACCTGCCGGTCAACCTGTCGGGCGGACTCAAGGCCAAGGGCCACCCGGTCGGCGCCACCGGCGTGTCGATGCACGCGCTGGCCTACCGCCAGCTGACCGGCCGCGCCGGCGACATGCAGCGCCCCGGCGCCGAGCTCGGGCTGGTTTTCAACATGGGCGGCATGGCCGTGGCGAACTACGCGTCGGTGCTCGAGGCAGTGCGGGCGTAATGGCATGAATATCGCGAACTGGTTGCAGGCGGCCGCGCTGGAGCACGGAGGCCGGCCGGCCCTGCATACGGGCCTGCGCCTGCATGCGAACTACCGTGACTTCGCCCGCCGCGCCGCGGCGTTGGCCGATTGGCTGCAACGCGACCATGGCCTGGCCCCGGGCGATCGCGTCGCGCTATTCGCGCGCAACCGCGTCGAATACCTGGAGCTGCTGTATGCGGCCTGGTGGCTGGGCGCGGTGGCGGTGCCGATCAACCCCAAGCTGCATCCCAAGGAGGTCGGCTGGATCGCCGCCAACGCCGACGCCAGCGTGATCTTCACCGACCGGCTCGACGATCTGCCGGCGGGCTGCCTGCCGGATGGCTGCCGCCACCTGGAGATCGACGGCGCCGACTACGCCCGGGCCTGTGCCGGGACCGGCCCCTGGGCGCCGCCGGCGCCGCTGGCCGCGGATGCGCTGGCCTGGCTGTTCTATACCTCCGGCACCACCGGCCGGCCCAAGGGCGTGATGCTGAGCCACCGCAATCTGGTGGCTATGGGCCTGTGCTATGCGGTGGACGTGGAAACCGTGGAGCCCGGCGACGGCATGCTGTACGCCGCGCCCATGTCGCACGGCGCCGGGCTGTACCACGTGCTGTACGTGCGCAAGGCCGCGCGCCACGTCGTGCCCGAATCGCGCGGCTTCGAGCCGGCCGAGATCCTGGCGCTGGCCGAACAGACCGGCCCGCTGTCGTTCTTCGCCGCGCCCACCATGATCAAGCGCCTGGTCGAGCAGGCGCGCGCCGGCGGCCGCGACGGCCGCGGCATCAAGACCATCATCTACGGCGGCGCGCCGATGTATCTGGCCGACCTGGAAGAAGCCCTGGCGGTGCTGGGCCAGCGCTTCGTGCAGATCTACGGCCAGGGCGAAAGCCCGATGACCATCACCGCGCTGTCGCGCGAGGTGATCGCCGATGCCGCCCACCCCGAGCGCGCCGCGCGGCTGGCTTCGGTCGGCACCGCGCAGAGCTGCATGGAGCTGCGCGTGGTCGACGCCGCGCTGCGGGCCGTGCCGTCCTGCACCGAGGGCGAGGTGCTGGTGCGCGGCAACGCCGTGATGCAGGGCTACTGGCGCAACGATCCCGCCACCGCCGAAACGCTGGTGGACGGCTGGCTGCGCACGGGCGACATCGGCCGGCTCGACCATTCGGGTTTCCTGACGCTGACCGACCGCAGCAAGGACGTGATCATCTCCGGCGGCTCCAACATCTACCCGCGCGAAGTCGAGGAAACGCTGGCGCGGCATCCCGGCGTGCGCGAGGTGGCGGTGGTCGGCGCGCCCAGCGCGCAATGGGGCGAAGAGGTGGTGGCCTTCGTGGTGTCGCGCCCCGGCGCGACCCTGGCGCCCGAGGAACTGGACGCCTGGTGCCGCGGCGAAATCGCCTCGTTCAAGAAGCCCAAGCGCTACGTATTCCATGAAGAGCTGCCCAAGAACAGCTACGGCAAGATTCTCAAGACCGCATTGCGCGAAGCCTTGCGCAGCGCGGAACCAGGCGGTCAGGGAGATGCCAGCCCAGGCCGATGAACCGGCGTATCAGAAGCCGGAATCCCCCAAGGAGGAGAGCATGAGAAGACGCGATTTCATCAAGGCCGCCAGCCTGCTGGCCGGCGCATCGGCCCCGGCCATCTGGACCGGCCGCGCGGCCGCCGCGGCCAAGCCGGTCACCCTGAAGTTCGACAGCTACATCAGCGAGACGTCGGGCCCCTCGCGGCTGGACGAGTGGTACCTGAAGCAGCTGGAGACCCGCAGCAACGGCGCGGTCAAGGTGCGACGCTACTGGGCGCAGTCGCTCAACAAGGTCGGCGAGCACCTGTCCGCCGTGCGTGACGGCACCTCGGAAATGTCGCTTATCTCGCCGGGCTACTACCAGGCCCAGCTGCCGGTCACGCGCGGGCTGGACTGGTACTACCGCATGCACCGCTCGGACGCGCTGCAATGGCTGTGCCGCGACGTCTACGCCGAGTACCAGCCGCTACGCGACGAATGGGAGCGGCGCTACAACAGCAAGGTGCTGTACTGGACCAACTGGTACTACGCGCCGCTGGTGACGCGCCAGCCGATCAACTCGATCGAGGACATCCGCGGCAAGCGCATCCGCGGCTACGGCGCCGCCAACGAGGTCATCGAGCGCCTGGGCGGCACCGCCGTGCCGATGGCCGCGCCCGAGGTCTACACCGCGCTGGAGCGCGGCGTGCTGGACGGCGTCTACGGCTTTGACTTCATCACCGCCGTGGCCTACAAGCTGCACGAGATCGCGCCCTACTTCACCGATATCGGCGACGGCCCGCACGGCCCGGCCGCGACCATCATCAACGCCCGCGTGTGGAACAACTTCCCCGATCCGGTCAAGCAGGTCAGCGACCAGATCGTCAGCGAAATCTACGGCGGCGAATACGCGCGCATCTACGAGGCGGCCGCGCGCCAGTACGTCAAGACCGCCAAGGCCGAGGGCGCCAAGTTCTCGTCGCTGTCGCAGGCCGAGAAGGACCGGGCGCGCACCCTGGTGCAGCCGGCGCAGACCGAGGGCTGGGTCGAGCGGGTGGCCAAGCCCGCCGGCCTGGACGGCCTGGCGATGCAGGCCCTGGTCAACCAGGCCATCGCCAAGTACGACGCGCAGGGCAGCTTGAAACGCTTCGACGAACTGGCCGCCGAAGCCTGACGCCGTTTCCTTCCCCGCGGCCCGGCGCGCGCCGGGCCGCCACAGGCAGAGACCCATGGACTATTCCTCCCGACTGGGCGTGGCGCTGCGCGCCGTCTCCAACGTGTTCGGCGCCATCGCCACGCTGTTCCTGCTGTTCCTGATGTTCGGCATCACGCTCGACGCCATCGTGCGGGCCATCTACGGCCATTCCATTCCCGGCCTGTTCGAGATGTCCGAACTGAGCCTGGTCGTGATCGTCTTCTTCGGCCTGGGCTGGACCCAGATGGACGACGCCCATATCCGCGTCACGCTGCTGCACAAGAAGGTGCCGCCGCGCGTGGCGCAATGGATGGACGCGCTGGCGTGGCTGGCCGCCGCCGCGGTGCTGGCGATGCTGGCCTATCCCGCCACCGGCGAGGCGCTGGAATCGATCGAGATCCGCGAGTTCCGCTGGGGCTACGTGGAGGTGCCGATCTGGTGGACCAAGGCCATCGTCGCCCTCGGCCTGTGGTTCGGCGCGCTGCAGATGCTGGCCCAGGCCGGCTGCAGCCTGTGCCGCGCCGAACCCGCCGCCCGCGCCACCCCGGCGCTGGCCTCGCATTGACCCTCTCGCGGGAATTCCCTCCATGGATGACGTCACCATCACCCTGGTCGCCACCGGCCTGATCTTCGTATTCCTGCTGCTGGGCGCGCCGGTCTTCGCCGCGCTGGCGCTGGCCGGCATCACCGGCCTGGTCCTGGTCGAGGACAGCGCTTTCGTGCTGAACCGGCTCAAGTCGTATTCGTATGCGCAGTCGGCCTCGTACCTGCTGACCGTGATCCCGCTCTTCATCCTGATGGGCGCCTTCGCCCATCACGCGGGCGTGGGCCGCAGGCTATTCGACATGGCGCGCAAGTGGGTCGGCCACATGCCCGGCGGGCTGGCCATCGCCAGCGTGCTGACCTGCGCCGGCTTCGCCGCCACGTCGGGCTCCAGCGTGGCCACGGCGGCCACCGTGGGCGCGGTCGCCATCCCCGAGATGAAGCGCGCCGGCTACGACGCGCGCCTGTCGGCGGGCGCGGTGGCGGCCGGCGGCGTGCTGGGCGTGCTGATCCCGCCCAGCGTGCTGCTGATCTTCTATGCCGCCCTGACCGAGGTCTCGGCCGGCAAGATGCTGGTGGCCGGGGTGCTGCCCGGACTGCTGTCGACGCTGGTGTTCATCCTGGGCATCCGCGTCATCAGCGCTTCGCCGCAGATGGCCGCGACGGTGCTGCCCAAGAGCCCGTGGCGCGAACGCGTGCTGTCGATCCGCAACGGCTGGCAGGTGCTGGTGCTGTTCCTGATCGTGCTGGGCGGCATCTACCTGGGTTTCGTCACGGCGACCGAGGCCGCCGCGGTCGGCGCGTTCGCCGCGTTCGTGATGCTGCTGTGCGCCCGGCAGGCGCGCGGCGAGCTGGGCGGCAAGCTGGTCGAAAGCCTGCGCAACGCCGTCACCACCACCGTGATGATCCTGTTCACCATGCTGGGCGCGGGCCTGTTCAGCCTGTTCCTGAGCCTGGTGCAGATCCCGCAGCAGATCGCCGAGGTGATCGTGTCCTCGGACATCCCGCCACTGCTGGTGGTGGGGCTGATGCTGCTGGCCTACTTCCCGCTGGGCATGTTCCTGGATGCCTTCTCGATGCTGGTGATCACGCTGCCGATCATGTTCCCCACGGTGGTGTCGCTGGGCTTTGACCCGATCTGGTTCGGCATCCTGGCCGTGAAGATGTGCGAGATCGGCCTGATCACGCCGCCGGTCGGGCTGAATGTGTTCGTCATCGCGGGCATAGACCGCCAGACGCCGTTGACGCGGATCTTCCACGGCGCCTGGTGGTTCGTCATCATGGAGGTGGTGACCACGCTGATCCTGTTCTTCTTCCCGGTCATCGTCACGATCCTGCCTGAGATGATGCTCGGAAAATGAAGCGGGACGCGCGGCCCCGCTCAGGCCATGTTGTCGACCAGGATGATCTTGGACACCAGTTCGGCGGTGTTCTTCGCGTCCAGCTTGCGCATGATGCGGGCGCGATGCACCTCCACCGTGCGATAGGAGATGTCCAGCCGCATGGCGATCTCCTTACAGCTCAGGCCGTTGGCGACGTAAGCGGATATTTCGCGTTCGCGCCGCGTCAGGTTGGCCGTGCGCAGGCAGTTTTCGGCGATGCGCTCGAAGCTCCAGATCATCAGGTCGAAAGGGTCTTCCGGGGTCAGGGTGATGCCGCGCGCGCGCGCCCAGAACACCTCGCGGCTGCGGTGCTGCATGAAGCGCTCGTCTTCGTAGTAGCAATTGCTTTCCAGGTGTTTGAGGCAGCGCTGGCCGATCTGGTGAAAATCGGAAAGCGAGGGGTAAAGCTGGAGTATCGATTTGCCCACCAGTTCCCTGCGCGTGTAGCCGAACAGATTTGCGAAGGAGTGATTGCATTCCGAGATCTTGCGCGCGCTGCAGATGACCTGCGGCGCGGGAGATTCCTTGAAGGCGAGCAATGTCAGGTGAAAGTCACTCATATTGTCTCCCCGGATAGCGTGCCGGTCTTGCCGTTGCGCAGCGGAATCCGCGGCGCTTTTCTGGCGGCCCGCATCTTGTCCGTGCGGGCTTCGAGGCGCCAGTGTATAAGAAGCTTCCGGCACCTGGAATGGGCTTTTTCCAGCGGTTTCAGGCGGTTTTTTCCACCCCGTTTCATTCCTTTTCATGCACCTGCGCGCCACCTCTTTTTTCGCGCCGCTTGTCCGCGGCGACCGGCCATGACCGGCGACTCGACCGAGGCCCTGCCCTCGCTGCCGCTGAGCGCCCGCCTGGCGCAGCGGCTGGAATGGATCACGCCCGGCGCCAGCGCTGCCGGCGGCCTGCCGCCGACACAGCGCCGCCAGGCGGAGTTCCAGGCCGGCCGGCGGCTGGCGGCGGCGCTGCTGGCGGCGCTGCGCGCGCCCGCCACCGATGTCGGCGTGGCCGCGGACCGCTCACCCATCTGGCCCGCGGGCTACGTCGGCTCCATCAGCCACAGCCGGCGGCTGGTAGGCGTGGCGGTGGCGCGTCACAGCGACGTGCGCGCGGTCGGCATCGACATCGAAGCGATTGCCGACCCCTCCGCCGTGGAGGCGATCGAATCGCTCTGCATGCGGCCCGAGGAACGCGCGTTCGATGCCGGCGCGCTGACCCGCGCCGAGTTCGCCACGCTGCTGTTCTCGGCCAAGGAGGCGTTCTACAAATGCATGCAGCCGCTCACCCAGGTGGCGTTCGATTTCGCCGACGTTTCCGTCACCCGGATCGATCCGGCGCGGCAGTGCCTGGAACTGCGCCTGCTGCGCGCCGCGACGCCGGAATTCGGGCCGGGTCGCCTGTTTGAATGCGGCTATCGCAGTGCACAAGGCCACGTCTATACTGCCTTGGAAATTGGCCATTGAAGCATCTCCCCCCTTACGTTGTTCCCATCGACAAGGAGCGTTCAAATGTCTGATCCCATCGTTATCGTGAGTGCCGCGCGCACCCCGCTGGCCGCCTTCCAGGGCGAATTTTCCACCCTCTCCGCCAACGAGCTGGGCGCCGTCGCCATCGGCGCCGCGCTCGAGCGCGCCGGACTCAAGCCCGACCAGGTCGACGCGGTGCTGATGGGCAATGTGCTGCAGGCCGGCCAGGGCCAGGCGCCGGCGCGGCAGGCCTCGATCAAGGCGGGCATCCCGTCGTCGGTGGGCGCCATCACGGTGTCCAAGGTGTGCGGTTCGGGCATGCAGGCCGCGATGCTGGCGCACGACGGCATCATCGCCGACACCTATGGCGTGGTGGTGGCCGGCGGCATGGAATCCATGACCAACGCGCCCTACCTGCTGACCAAGGCGCGCGGCGGCTATCGCGCCGGCCACGCCACCATGTACGACCACATGATGCTCGACGGCCTGGAAGACGCCTACCAGGTGGGCCGCGCCATGGGCACGTTCGGCGAGGACTGCGCCGCCAAATACGGCTTCACCCGCGAAGAACAGGACACCTTCGCGGTGGAATCGGTCTCGCGGGCGCAGAAGGCCGCGCGCGACGGCGTGCTGAAATGGGAAACCGTGCCCGTCACCATCAAGTCCAAGAAGGGCGACACGGTGATCGAGCTGGACGAGCGTCCGCAGAAGCTCAACGTCGAGAAAATCCCGACCCTCAAGCCCGCCTTCGCCGCCAACGGCACCATCACCGCCGCGTCCTCGTCGGGCAACGCCGACGGCGCCGCCGCGCTGGTGCTGATGCGCGAATCCACCGCCAGCAAGCTCGGCTGCAAGCCGATCGCCCGCATCGTCGGCCACGCCAGCTTCGCGCAGGAACCCGAATGGTTCACCACCGCGCCCGTGGGCGCGATCAAGAAGCTCTACGACAAGACCGGCTGGAAGACCGCCGACGTGGACCTTTTCGAGATCAACGAGGCCTTCGCCGCGGTGACCATGGCGGCCATGAAGGAACACGACATCCCGCGCGACAAGGTCAACATCCACGGCGGCGCCTGCGCGGTCGGCCATCCCATCGGCGCGTCGGGCGCGCGCATCATGGTGTCGCTGCTGGGCGCATTGAAGGCCACGCAGGGCAAGCGCGGCGTCGCCACGTTGTGCATCGGCGGCGGCGAGGCCACCGCGATCGCGCTGGAAATGGTCTAAAAAAGGGTCACGCCCTCGTTTTAAGACGTCACAGAACTGCGCGTAAACGTTTCCGCGGCGCCTCCGGGCGCCGCCCTGCTGTGCGCGGCCGGCCCCTCGTGGCCTGCCGACACAGGAAAACACATTGCGAAACTTGAAGCCTCCCGGGGTGCCTTGCCATCATGGTCGGACATTCATCCGGAACAAGGAGGTTTCATGCCGTATTCCAAAACCGCAATCCTGTCGGCCATCATGTTGACGGCCGCGCTGTCCGGTGCCCCCGTCCTGGCGCAGAACGCCCCCGCCAGCCAGACGCCCATGGCGCCGGCAGCGGTGCAGCCCACCGACCAGCAACTGCAGCGCTTCGCCTCGGCGTCGCAGAAGGTGTCGGGCGTGGTGGACGAATACCGTCCCAAGGTCGACGCCGCCAAGACCGACGCGGACAAACAGAAAGTGATCCAGGAAGCCGACGCCAAGATGGTCAAGCTGGTGCAGGCCGATGGCCTGTCCGTGGAGGAATTCAATGGCATCGGCCAGGCCGTGCAGCAAAATCCCCAGCTCAAGGAGCGCCTGATGAAGATGGGCAAGGCTGGCGCGACGGTGCAGTAGGTCCGTCCGTCTTTCCCCGCCTGCCCTGCTGGCCGCGCCTTGGCGGTATCCTACCGGGATACTTCCAAGGAGTGCGGCATCTTGACCATCGATCTCACCCTGTATGACCTGGCCGGCGCCGATCCGACGTTGCGCTTCAGCCCCCATTGCTGGAAAACGCACATGGCGCTGGCCCACAAGGGCCTGTCCGCCAACACCGTGCCGTGGCGCTTCACCGACAAGGATGTGATCGAGTTCTCGGGCCAGAAGCTGGTGCCGGTGCTGGTGCACGGCGACCACGTGATCAGCGATTCGTGGCAGATCGCCTGCTACCTGGAAGACACCTTTCCCGACCGCCCGTCGCTGTTCGGCGGCGACACCGGCCGCGCACTGAGCCTGTTCGCCAACACCTGGGCCGACACCACCCTGGTGCCGACGCTGGCGCGCCTGCTGCTGCCGGAAATCCACGCCCTGATCGACGCCAAGGACCAGGATTATTTCCGCCACACGCGCGAAAAGCGCTTCGGCCCCCTGGAAGACCTGCCCGCCCTGCGCGAGGAACAACTGGCGGCGCTGCGCGCCTCGCTGCTGCCGCTGCGCCAGATGCTGGCGCGCCAGCCGTACCTGGCCGGCCAGCAGCCGGCCTATGCGGATTACGCGGTGTTCGGGTTCTTCATGTGGGCGCGCTGCACCAGCGCGCTGGAACTGCTGGCGGCCGACGACCCCGTGGCGGCATGGCGCGAGCGGCTGCTCGATGCGCATGGCGGCCTGGCGCGCCAGGCGCCGGTCGCGGCCGCCTGAGCGGCAAGCGGGCGGAGCCACGCAGCCGTGGCGCCGCCGCGCTCAGGTCTTCAGGCGATAGCCGGTCTTGAAGATCCAGCGCACCACCACCAGGCAGACCGCCAGGAACACCAGCGTCATGGCGACGCTGACCGTGACGTTGACGTCGGCCACGCCATAGAAGGCCCAGCGAAAGCCGCTGACCAGGTACACCACCGGGTTGAACAGCGTCACGCCCTGCCAGAACGGCGGCAGCATCTTGATGGAATAGAAGGTGCCGCCCAGGAAGGTCAGCGGCGTGATGATCATCAGCGGAATGATCTGCAGTTTCTCGAAGCCGTCGGCCCACACGCCGATGATGAAGCCGAACAGGCTGAAGGTGACGGCGGTGAGCAGCAGGAACCCCAGCATCCAGAACGGATGCGCGATCTCGAACGGCACGAACAGGCGCGCCGTGGCCAGCATGATCAGCCCCAGGATGATGGACTTGCTGGCGGCCGCCCCGACGTAGCCGGCGACGATCTCCAGGTACGAGATGGGCGCCGAATGGATTTCGTAGATGGTGCCCGAGAAGCGCGGCATGTAGATGCCGAACGAAGCGTTGGCCACGCTCTGCGTCAGCAGCGACAGCATGATCAGGCCCGGCACGATGAAGGCGCCGTAGCTGACGCCGTCGATCTGCACCATGTGCGAACCGATGGCCGAGCCGAACACCACGAAGTACAGCGAGGTGGAGATCACCGGCGACAGCACGCTCTGCATCAGCGTGCGCCAGGCGCGGGCCATTTCGAAGCGGTAGATGGCGCGGATTGCGTAGAAATTCATGATTGTCCGTGCACCAGGCTGACGAAAATCTCTTCGAGCGAGCTTTCCGAGGAGTTGAGGTCGGTGAATTCGATGTCCAGCTCGGTCAGGCGCCGCAGCAGGCCGGAGATCTCGCCGCCGCCCTGGTTGTCGTAGGTGTAGACCAGCTGGCGGCCGTCGGCCGACATTTCCAGGTGGAACGGCTCCAGCGCGGTGGGGATGCCCGGCAGCGGCGCCTTCAGCGTCAGCGTCAGGCGGCGCTTGCCCAGCTTGGTCATGAGCGCGTTCTTTTCCTCGACCAGGATGATCTCGCCCTTGCGGATCACGCCCACGCGGTCGGCCATTTCCTGGGCTTCCTCGATGTAATGGGTGGTGAGGATGATGGTGACGCCGTTTTCGCGCAGGCGCCGCACCATGTCCCACATGCCGCGCCGCAATTCGACGTCGACGCCGGCGGTGGGCTCGTCCAGGAACAGGATCTTGGGTTCGTGCGACAGCGCCTTGGCGATCATCACGCGCCGCTTCATGCCGCCGGACAGGGCCATGATGCGGCTGTCTTTCTTGTCCCACAGCGATAGGTCGCGCAGCACCTTCTCGATGTACTCGGGGTTGGCCGGCTTGCCGAACAGGCCGCGGCTGAAGGTGACGGTGTTCCACACGCTTTCGAAGGCATCGGTGGAGATTTCCTGCGGCACCAGGCCGATGGCGCTGCGGGCGGCGCGGTAGTCGGTGAGGATGTCGTGGCCGTCGGCCAGCACCCGGCCCTCGGTCGGGTTGACGATGCCGCAGATGATGCTGATGAGCGTGGTCTTGCCGGCGCCGTTGGGGCCGAGCAAGGCGAAGATCTCGCCGCGTTGGATTTCCAGGTCGACGCTCTTGAGCGCCTGGAATCCCGAGGCGTATCGCTTGGATAGGCCTTGAACTGAAATGACCGGCTGCACTCTGGCTCCCAGCGTGGTGGACAACCGCTGATTTTACCCGCCTGCCGCGGGCGGCTTGTTCGGCCTGGTGGAACGGTGTGTTTGATAAATGCGATAACCGCGCCGGCCTGCCGTACACTGCCCGGAAAGGAAAAACAGGGCGGAAATCGCCCGAACCAGGGGAATCGGGCCGGCCAGGCCCGTCGAAAGGCTATGTTCGCGGATCTGAAACATCTGTCGCACCACGCGGCCTGGCGCCGTCAGTTGGAAATGTTGCTGGAATCGGCCGGCGAGGGCATCTACGGCATCGACCTGCGCGGCCGCTGCATCTTCATCAACGGCGCCGGCGCCGCCATGCTGGGCTACACCCCCGACGAGGTGGTGGGCCGCAACATGCATTACCTGATCCATCATTCCCACGCCGACCGCAGCCTGATGCCGGTGCACGACTGCCGCATCTTCAAGGCCTTTCGCGACGGCCGCGGCGAACGGGTCGACGACGAGGTGCTGTGGCGCCGCGACGGCTCCTGCTTCGACGCGCAGTATGCCTCGTACCCGATCCGCAACGACCAGGAAGTCGTGGGCGCGGTGGTGACGTTTTCGGACATCAGCGCGCGCAAGCGCATCGAGCGCGAGCTGCAAGGCACCCGGGCGCAACTGGAAGCGCGGGTGCAGGTGCGCACCGCCGAACTCAGCGCCGCCCATGAGTCGCTGCGGCGGCTGGCCTCGCACCTGAGCACGCTGCGCGAACAGGAACGCGCCCACATCGCCCGCAATATCCACGACGACCTGGGCGCCTCGTTCACCGCGCTGCAACTGGACCTGAACTGGCTGCGCCGGCAACTGGCGGGCGAGCCGCCCTTGCAGGCCCACCTGGACCGCATGCTGGAGGTGACCCAGACGGCCATGGACGCCACCCGCCGCATCCTCAACGACCTGCGGCCGGTGGTGCTGGACCACCTGGGCCTGTGGGCGGCGCTGGAAACGCTGCTTCAGGACCTGCAGGCGCGCAGCGGGCTGCGCTGCCGCTACCTGTGCCCGCCCGACACCGAAAGCCGCCGCCTGGAGCCGGCGGCGGAAATCGCCGTCTACCGCATCGTGCAGGAACTGCTGACCAATGTGCAGCGCCACGCGCGGGCCCGCAGCGTCAGCGTCAGCGCGGTCTGGGGCGAGGATGGCCTGCTGCTGGAAGTGGAAGACGACGGCGTGGGCATGCGGTTGCCCGAGACGCGCCAGACCTTCGGCATCCTGGGCATGCGCGAACGGGCCCGCGCCATCGGCGGCGACCTGGAGCTGGACAGCGCGCCCGGCGCCGGCCTGTGCGCCCGCCTGCGCCTGAACCCGCAAGCGGCCTGAGGAGACGACGCCATGCCTCTGAACCTGCTGATCGTCGACGACCACCTCATCATCCGCCGCGGCCTGGCCCGCATCCTGCAGGAAGACCCGCGCGTGGCCCTGGTGCGGGAGGCCGCCGATGCCCCCGCCGCCCTGCGCGCGCTGCGCCAGGAGCCCTTCGACGCGATGGTGCTGGACGTGGCGCTGGGCGAGCGCGACGGCCTGGACGTGCTCAAGACGGTGCGCGCCGACCATCCGGCGCTGGGCGTGGTGATGCTGTCGGTCTATCCGGAATCGCAGTTCGCGGTGCGGGCCCTGCGCGCGGGCGCCCATGCCTATCTGAACAAGGGCTGCGACCCGGACGAGCTGCTGGCGGCGCTGGTCAATGCCGCCGCCGGCCGGATGTACGTGACGCCGACCGTTGCCGAACTGCTGGCGCACACCGTGCGCCAGGACAGCACCCGGCCGCCGCACGAGCTGCTGTCCAACCGCGAATTCCAGGTGCTGCAACTGCTGGCGGCCGGCAAATCGGTGTCGGCCATCGGCGAGCAACTGGCGCTGTCGGTGAACACCATTTCCACCTACCGCGCCCGCATCTTCGAGAAGCTGGGCGTGCGCACGCTGGTCGAGCTGGTGGACTATGCCCGCGCGCACCACCTGGGTGCGCGCTGAGCGCCACGCGCACCGGCCCGGCGCGGCCGCGCACCGTGTAGTGCGCCCCCTACACGGATATCGTCGAACCGGCGATACCGGGCGCCGGCGGCGCGCCCCAAGATGGAGGCATTCCGAACCCTGGAGGCCTCCATGTCCCTGTTCAGCAATCCGTTCGATCCCGCCAGCCGCCTGGCCTGCGCCTGCGGCCGCCATGCCTCTCAGGCCGAGCACGCGCGCGCGGCGGCGGGCGGCCAGGAGGCCCGCGCAGGCGCGGCGTCCGGCGACGCCGCCTTTGACCGCGCCGTTGAAGGCGCCGTCATGCGCGCCCTGTTCCCGCAGGACGCGCTGCGCCGCCGCTTCCTGCGCGCGGTCGGCGGGGGCACGGCCATGGCCGCCGTCGCCGCGCTGTTCCCGCTGGCGGCCGCCAAGGAGGCCTTTGCCCAATCCGCCGGCCCGCTGGAGAAGCAGAAGCTGAAGGTGGGCTTCATCCCCATCACCTGCGCCACGCCCATCATCATGGCGCACCCGATGGGGTTCTATGGCAAGCAGGGGCTGGACGTGGAAGTGGTCAAGACCGCCGGCTGGGCGCTGATCCGCGACAAGGCCATGTCCGGCGAGTACGACGCCGCGCACATGCTGTCGCCCATGCCGCTGGCCATCTCGCTGGGCGTGGGCGCCAGCCGCGCCGTGCCATGGACCATGCCCGCCGTGGAGAACATCAACGGCCAGGCCATCACCCTGTCCATGAAGCACAAGGACCGGCGCGATCCGAAGGACTGGAAGGGCTTCAAGTTCGCGGTGCCGTTCGACTATTCCATGCACAACTACCTGTTGCGCTACTACCTGGCCGAACATGGCCTGGATCCGGACACCGACGTGCAGATCCGTTCCGTGCCGCCGCCCGAAATGGTGGCCAACCTGCGCGCCGACAACATCGACGGCTTCCTGGCGCCGGACCCGGTCAATCAGCGCGCGGTCTATGACGGCGTGGGCTTCATCCACACCCTGTCCAAGGCCATCTGGGACGGCCATCCGTGCTGCGCGTTCTCGGCCAGCCGCGAATTCGTGACCGCCCAGCCCAATACCTACCAGGCCCTGCTCAAGGCCATCATCGAGGCCACCGCCTACGCCCGCGACCCGGCCCACCGCAAGGAGATTGCCGCAGCCATCGCCGCGCCCAACTACCTGAACCAGCCGGTCACGGTGGTGGAACAGGTGCTGACCGGCACCTACGCCGACGGCCTGGGCAACGTGCTCAAGGACCCGCAGCGCATCGACTTCGATCCCATGCCGTGGGGCTCGTTCGCGGTGTGGATCCTGACGCAGATGAAGCGTTGGGGCCAGATAAAAGGCGATGTCGACTATCAGAAAGTCGCCAACGAGGTGTTCCTGGCGACCGACGCGCTGCGCCTGATGCGCGAGGCCGGCCTGACCCCGCCCGCCGACGCCGCTAAGACCTTCAGCGTGATGGGCAAGCCCTTCGATCCGGCCCAGCCCGAGGCCTACCTGGCCGGCTTCAAGATCCGGAGGAGCTGATGCGGGCCGTGCAACCCTGGCGGGCGACCTTCCTGTCCGTCATCCTGTTTCTGCTGTTCCTGCTGTTGTGGCACGTCGCCACCCGCCCCGCCGCCGGCGCGGCGACCGTCGATCCGGCCTATGCGGCGCTGGTTGGCAACGCCGCCGCCAGCGGTTCGCAGACGCCCTTCCCCGGCCCGGCCGAGGTCGGCGTCCGATTGTGGCAGCACCTGCGCGATCCGTTCTACGACCGCGGCCCCAACGACAAGGGCATCGGCATCCAGCTGGCGTATTCGGTGGCGCGGGTGCTGACCGGCTTCCTGCTGGCGGCGCTGGTGGCGATTCCGCTGGGATTCCTGATCGGCATGTCCAGGACCGTCTACCGCGCCTTCGACCCATTCATCCAGGTGCTCAAGCCGATCTCGCCGCTGGCCTGGATGCCGTTGGCGCTGTACACCATCAAGGACGCCGACACCTCCGCCATCTTCGTGATCTTCATCTGCTCGCTGTGGCCGATGCTGGTGAACACGGCATTCGGCGTGGGCGCCGTGCGGCAAGACTGGCTGAACGTGGCGCGCACGCTGGAAGTGTCGCGGCTGCGCACCGCCCTGCTGGTGATCCTGCCGGCGGCCGCGCCCACCATCATGACCGGCATGCGCATCTCGGTCGGCATCGCCTGGCTGGTGATCGTGGCGGCCGAAATGCTGATCGGCGGCACCGGCATCGGCTACTTCGTCTGGAACGAATGGAACAACCTGTCCATCGCCAACATCATCTGCGCCATCCTCTTCATCGGGTTGATCGGCATGCTGCTGGACACCGTGCTGGCGCGCGCCGCGCGGCTGGTCAGCTACCGGGAGTGAACGCCATGAACCAACCCTTTCTGCAAGTGCAGGCGCTGGCCAAGCGCTACCCAGGCCGCGACGGCCGGCCGGCGGCGCCGGTGTTCGAGAACATCGACTTCGGCATCGAACAGGGCCAGTTCGTCTGCGTGATCGGCCATTCGGGCTGCGGCAAGACCACCATCCTGAACATCCTGGCCGGCATCGACGAGGCCAGCGAAGGCGTCGTCATCATGGACGGCCGCGAGATCGCCGGCCCGTCGCTGGCGCGCGGCGTGGTGTTCCAGGCGCACGCCCTGCTGCCCTGGCTGAGCGCGCTGCAGAACGTCGAATTCGGCGTGCGTTCGCGCTGGCCGGCCTATTCCCGCGCCCAGGTGCGCGAGCACAGTCTGCGCTACCTGGACATGGTCGGCCTGGCCCGCGCCGCCGACAAGAAGCCGTGCGAGCTGTCGGGCGGCATGAAGCAGCGCGTGGGCATCGCCCGCGCCTTCGCCATCCAGCCGCGCATGCTGCTGCTGGACGAGCCCTTCGGCGCACTCGACGCGCTGACGCGCGGCACCATCCAGGACGAACTGCGCGCCATCGTGCAGGAAACCCGCCAGACCGTCTTCATGATCACGCACGACGTGGACGAGGCCATCCTGCTGTCGGACCGCATCCTGCTGATGAGCGCGGGCCCCCATGCCCGCATCGCCGAGTCGGTCGAGGTGGACCTGCCACGGGGCCGCACCCGCGCCAGCCTGCACCACGAGCCGCGCTACTACGAAATCCGCAACCATCTCGTCGACTTCCTGGTCGACAAGGCTTCCCACAAGGAGTGAACCCCCATGATGTCCCGCGCCGAAGTCACCGAACTGATCGTCACCCGCCGCCTCGAAAAGAAGCTGTCCTGGGCCGCCATCGCCGAGGCCGTCGGCCAGAGCAAGGAATGGACCACCGCCGCGCTTCTGGGCCAGATGACCCTGACCGAGCAACAGGCCCTGGCCGCCGCCCGCCTGCTGGACCTGCCCGCCGACGCGGTGGTGCAACTGCAGGTGGTGCCCTACAAGGGCTCGCTGCCCACCACGGTGCCCACCGACCCGCTGATCTACCGCTTCTATGAGCTGATCAACGTCTACGGCACCACGTTCAAGGCGCTCATCAACGAGGAGTTCGGCGACGGCATCATGAGCGCCATCGACTTCAAGATGGACCTGACGCGCGAGGCCGACCCCAAGGGCGACCGCGTGCAGATCGTGATGAGCGGCAAGTTCCTGCCTTACAAGACGTATTGAAGCGGCCGGGCGGGCACAACGGCCCGCCCGCGTCAGCCTTCCACCGCCAGTTCTTCCCAGCCCAGGTCGCGGGTACGGGCCAGGGCGCCGGTCACCGCCGCCGCCGCGTCCCGCGCCGCGTCTTCCAGCGCATCGCCGGCCAGCAGCCGGGTGGTGATGGCCGCCATGAACACGTCGCCGGTGCCGTGCACCGACGGCGGGATGGCGATCTCGGGATGGCTCAGCACCACGCAGTCGTCGCGCGTGACCACCGCCAGCCGCAGCGTGCCGGGCGCGGCCGTCTGCGGCGCGGCGCTGGTCACCACGATCCACTCCGGCCCTTCGGCGATCAGTTCGCGCGCGGCCGCCGCCACCTCGTCGATCGAGGCCAGCGGCCGGCCCACCATCTGCTCCAGCTCGAAATGGTTGGGGGTCATGCCATGGGCGTGCGGCACCAGCTTGCGGCGATACTGCGCCACCAGCCCGGCGTCCACGTACAGGCCATCGTTGCGGTCGCCCATGACCGGATCGATATGCACCCGCAGCTCGGGCCGCGTGGCCCGCAGCCCGCGCAGCCAGTCCGCCAGCAGGTCGGCCTGGCCGGGCTGGCCCAGGTAGCCGCAGACCACGACGCGCGCCACCGCGGTCACGCCGCGCTCGTCCAGCCCGCGCAGCAGGCCCTGGAACCAGTCCAGCGGCACCGCGCCGCCGTGCAGCGTGGGGTAGTGCGGGGTATTGCTCAGGATGACCGTGGGCAGCGCGACGGCCCGCAGCCCGGCCTGGCGGAATATCGGCATGGCGGCGTTGTTGCCGACGCAGCCATAGACGACCTGGGATTGGATGGAAACGACGTCGACCCGCGCGGTCACGGCGGGCAGCGCTGCGCCGGGCGTCGGGGCAGCGGGAATGGCGGTCATACGGAAGGCTCCTGCGGACAGAGACGGGATGCGCCCTATTCTATGCCCAGCCGCCCCCCTCTTGCCGGCGGCAGGCCCCGCCGCCGCCGGGGCCGCCGCCCTTCCCGTCAGTCCGGCGCGGCGGCCAGCCAGCCGGCCCCGTCCAGCACCGCGCCGTCGATGCCGGCCAGGTGCGGCGCGAACGGGTAGCCCAGCGACGAGACGATCTGGCACTGCGCCAGCTGTGGATGATCGGCGTTCAGCAGGTACTGGCAGCTGCCGGCCGCCGACGGCACCTTCAGCAGCAAGGTATCGCCGCGCGCCAGCCAGGCGTTGCCGAAGGCGCGCGAGGCCTGCAGGTCGGTCTGCCAGCCGGCCGGCGGGCGCGGCTCGGCCACGGCGGCCGCCGGCACCCGCACTTCCAGCAGGAAGTAGTTGCGCGGCAGGGCGCGTGGATGCGCCACCTCGGCCTGCGCCAGGCGCGCGAACACGGCGGCGGCGGGGGTGGCGTCCAGCACCACCACCGCCGCGCCGGCGGCATGCCAGCGGCCCGCGGGGCGGGCGCGCGGCATCAGGTCCTGGCTGTTGCTCAAGCGCCAGAGCGCGGTCATGGGCCGTTTCCTTCATCGATGTTGATCAGCCACTGTTCGATCAGCACGGCGTAGCGGCCGTGCTGGCACAGCAGCAATGGCACCCGGCCATGCAGCCGGCGCTTGGGGCTGCAGAGCCAGCGCCGCGCATCTTCCACGCCGCCGAACACCAGCTCGGCCAGCCACGCCACCCGCAACGCCCGGTACAGCACGCGCAGGTCGGCCAGGTCCAGGCTGTGGTCGCGCAGCGGATCGCGCGGCCGGCCGGGTTCGACCCGCGGCACCAGCGCCAGCCAGTGCAGCAGCTCGCCGGCGAACGCAACGCGCAACGACTGCAACAGCGCGGCCGCGCACTGCAGGCTGGCGGGCGGCCCGGACTGGCCCAGGGCCTGGCTGAGCCGCGCCTCCAGCGCCGCCGCGATGCCGCCCGGCTCAGGGAGCGCGGGCGGCGACGGCGGGCTGGGCCGTCGTGGCAGCCGCGGTTTGGTCGAAGGCGGCATTGAGGGCCGCGCCATCAATGCTGACGGTTCCTGCATTCAGCAACCCCTCCAGGTAAGCCCTCGCCGCCAGTTCCTGGCGTTGGGTCCGCAACGCGGCACGCAACTCATCCTTGACCTGCTCGTACGGCGCCACACTGGCCGCGCGCAGATCCACCAGTTTCAGAATATGGAAGCCCGCCGCCGACTGCACCGGCGCCGCGACCTCGCCCGCCTTGAGCTGTTCGATCACGGGCCGCATTTCCGGCGTCAGCTGCGCCAGCGGCACGTAGCCGATGTCGCCGCCCTGCGCGCGGGTCGAGGCGTCCTGCGAATGGCTCCTGGCCAGCGCGGCGAAATCGGCCTTGGGCGCCTGGGCGCGCTTGACCAGGTCCAGCGCCTGCTTGCGCGCGGCCGCCACCGCGTCGCCGTCGCCCGGCGCCGCCGGCAGGAAGATCTGGCTGACGCGGTACAACGCCGGCTGCGCCAGCTGCGGCTTGGCGCGCTCGTAGGCGGCCCGCAGGTCGGCTTCGGCCGGGTAGTCGTCGGGCGCGCGGCTGACCGAATCCAGGTAGGTCTGCAGCACGATGCGCTCCTGCGCCGCCTGGAAGGCGCGCTTGAGCTCGGGGCGCTCCTGCCAGCCCTGGGCGCGGGCCTGCTCGACCAGCGCCTTCTCGGCCAGGCGGGCGCGCAGCCACTGGTCCAGCCCGGCGCGGTTGCCCTTGAGCTGGGCGCGGGCCTCGGGCGGCAGCGCCTCCAGCTGGCGCACCAGTTCGTCGCGGTCCACCTGCACCGCGCCCAGGGTGGCCACGGCCGGCGCCTTGGCCGGGGCCGGCTGGGCGGCGGCGGCGGCCGGAGCCGCGCCCTTTTCCGGCGCGGCCGCCGCCTTGGCGGGCACCGGACTGGATTCGCTGCTCTGCGCCGGGCTGCCGCGCATCAGCGCCACCGCGCCGGCCAGCACCGCGATCAGCAGCACCGCGGCGGTCACGCGCAGCCGCGCGGGCTGATTGGAAAGAATGTTCATGGTCGGAACCTCGCTTGCTTGGATGCGCCATTCGCCGCCACGGCGGCCTGGGGGGTTGGGGACGTTGCCGTCCCGAACGCCAGGCGCCGGGCCTGGCGGATGGATCAGTTCAGCGCCTCGGTGGCGGCGTCCTGCCGCGGTTCAACGGCGTCGGTATCGGCGCCGGCTTCGGCGCGCAGGAACAACAGGAATTCCTGCAGCAGGCGATCCCACAGTTCGGCGGTGGCGCGCAGGTAGTTCTCGGACACGCCGCCGGCCAGGATCACGTCCAGTTCCAGCACCAGGAACACGCCCTGCACCGTCAGGCGGGCGAAGCGCTTTTCGACATTCCAGCGCTCGGCCAGTCCGGGCGGCAGTTCGCCCTGCACGCGCAGCGCGCAGCTCAGCGTGTAGTCCAGGTAGCTGCCGGGTTCGACGGCGGGGTTGCCCATGCGCGCGGCAAAGCCCACGCCCTGGCTGGCGCTCAGCAGTTGCACCATGCCGTTCTGCTCGGACACGGTGACGCGATAGCCCGCGGATTGCAGCAGTTCCTGCAGGCGTTCGGCGTTCACGTCGAGAATCAGGCTGGAGTCGGTCATTACAGTCATTCCTAGGTAAAAGAGATCAATTCAGAGAGATCGGTTCGCAGGCAAAGCCGTTCATTACAGTCTCCCTGCATGAAAGAGATAAGACAGCGACTGGATGCTCAGGGTTGGGCCGCCGGCGCCGCCGGCGCGGTCGCGCCGACCTGCGCGTCGTACAGCTTGTCGCCATACGCCTGCGCCTGCTCCTCGAACTTGACGCGCGCGCTGCCGGCGAACGGCTGTTTCATGGCCAGGATGCCGCCGGTGCCAATGCGTTCGTAGGCGTTCAGGATTTCCTTGCCGGCCTCGTACATCTCGCGGTTCTTGGCGATGCAGGCCTTGGCCTCGGTGTCGCGCTGCGCCAGGGTGCGGGCCAGCGTCTGCCGTTCCGCCTCCTTGGCGCGCGACAGCGTCAACAGCTCGTCGTAGGCGCCCTTGAACTTGCCCAGCTGGGCGTGGCTGGCGGCCACCTGCGCCTGGGCGCTTTCCATCACGGCCTCCTGCTGCCCGGCCAGCTTCTCGGCCTGGCCCTTGGCGCTCGCCAGCTGGCTGCGCAAGGCGGCCAGTTCTTTCTGGGCGGCGTCGCGCTGCGCTTCGGCCGCGGCCTTGGCGGCGTTGACCTGGGCCTGCTCGCTTTGCAGCTGCTGCAGTTGCTGGGTGGTGCTGCGCAACTGGGCGCGCAGGCGCTCTTCCATGCTCTCGGCCTGCGCCGGCAGCGCCACGCTCAGGCCCGCGGCGCACAGGGCCGCGGCGGCGGCCAGCCGCCGACCGCGTTCCCGCGCCCGCGGCTGGCGCGATTCATCCCACAAGGTATGCATGTCCATGGCCTCAGAACCTGGCGTTGATCTCGAACTGCATGGTGTCGATGGACAGCGGCGCGCCGTAGATCTCGCGCGTGCTCATCCAGCGCAGGACGCCGTACACGTTCTTGTCGAAGGCGTAGCCGCCGCCGATGTAGTAGCCGCGGGCGTTGGTGCCGCCCTGGTGGAACGACGAATCGTTGAAGGCGTCGGGCAGCGCATCCGGCTGGATGTACTTGTAGCCGACGAAGGCCAGCCAGTCGCCCTTCTCCTTCAGGTCGTACGACCGGCCCAGCGTGGCCTGCAGCATCCAGGCGTTGGGACCGCTCTCGACATCGCCGTTCTCGCCGAAGTTGTTGACGATGTTGCCTTGCGAGCGGTTCATCATCTTGTTCTTGCTGTAGGCCAGGTTGCGGATGTAGTTGGCGTTCACGCGCAGGCCCAGGCCGTTGAACACGCGCGTGTCCCAGCGCAGGTTCACGTCGAGC
This sequence comes from Achromobacter xylosoxidans, assembly GCF_001457475.1. Classification (NCBI taxonomy): domain Bacteria; kingdom Pseudomonadati; phylum Pseudomonadota; class Betaproteobacteria; order Burkholderiales; family Alcaligenaceae; genus Achromobacter; species Achromobacter xylosoxidans. Next base: position 4,525,377 of record NZ_LN831029.1, read on the forward strand.
AGGTCGAACTTGGACGCCAGGCCGACGTACTGCGGCTGCGGCGTGTTGGCCGGATCCTGCGGGTTGGAGGTGATGTCGCGCAGCAGGAACAGGGTGTTGCCCTTCTGCATGAAGGCCGGGCGCGACCAGTCGGTGTCGCAGTTTTCCTGGCCGGCCCACGGCGAGCAGGGGCTGGAGCGCTTGCCGGCGATGTTGTCGAAGTGGTAGTAGGCCAGCGCGCCGCGCAGGCTGTTGCGGCTGTCGATCTTCCAGTCGGCGCCGGCCTGGGCGGCCAGCAGCCACTTGTCTTCGCTTTTGCCTTCCGAGAACGACGACGAGTTCCAGCCGTTCGAGCCGTACTCGGTCGAAAACGCGCCCAGGGTGCCGAACAGGGTCACGTCGCGGCCTTCCAGCGGGTGCTTGAAGATCGCGGCGACGCCGTCGAAGTTCAGGTCGTTCGAGAACAGCATGTCGGTGGACTCGAACGGATTGGCGATGCGGCCGCCCGTCACCGTGGCCCACTTGGCGGGACGGTAGGTCAGGTAGGCCTGGTCCAGCCAGATGTCCTTCTTGCCCATGCCGCCGCCCAGCGTCTGGGTGGTCGAGACCGGGCTGTCGTCGCTGCCGGTGGCCAGGCGGATGCCGGCCGTCCAGGCTTCCGAGATGTCGGCGCGCACGCCCAGGCGGGCGCGCACGCGCAGCTGGTTGCGGCGGTCCTCGCGCGTGTTCAGCATCGGCGGATAGTTGCCGTTGGTGTTGCGGTTCAGGTCGTACGGCCCCTTGGCGTTGAGCTTGGCGAAATCGACGATTTCGTTGCTGTTGCCGCCCGAGTACAGGCGCGACTCGTCGCGCACGCGCACGTCGCCATCGATGGTGATGCGCGAAACCCAGTCGGGGAACGTGTTGGGCTGGGCCCAGTTCTCTTCCTTGGCCTGCACCATCACTTCGGCCTTGACCTCGTCGCGGATCTGGTCGCGCACGGTCTGCGGGATGTACGGCACGCGCACGTCGCCCGCCTGGGCCACGGCGGCGCCGCGATCCTGCGGCGCGGCGCGGGCGGCCTTGGCTTCGGCTTCGGCCTGGGCCACCAGGGCGTCGGCCTGCTCCGGCTTGAGCACGCCCTGCTGCACCAGCAGGCGGATCAGGTTGATGGTGGCGTTTTCGGACGGGGCGGGCGCGGCGTTGGCCGTGACCGGCAACGCGGCGGCGGCGCCCGCCGCGGCCAGGGCCAGCGATGCCGCCAACCGGTTCAATTGGAACTTCATTCTCTTGGCACTCCAGGATCGGTTCAATTCAGCACTTCAGGGAGAGGGACGGCGACCCGTCACCAGGATTCGCATCGGCATGCCCATGGAGGCGGGCGGCCGTTCGTCGATACGGGGCACGGCGCGCAACGTCTCCACCACGCGGGCATCGATCTCGGCGTCGGCGCCGGCGCGACCCAGCGCCACGCGCGTGATCTTTCCGTCGGCGTCGAACCAGATGTCCACGTACGTGCGGAAACTCAGATTGCGGGTGCGATCGTCCTGGCTCAGGATCTTCTGCAGCGCGTAGGCGACGTACTGGTTGTAGGTGCCGTTGCCACCGCGCCCTCCTCCGCCGCCGGCCATGCCCTTGCCCTGGCCGGCGCCGATGTTGAACGCGTCGGTGCCGGCCTGGGCATCGCCATCGATCTGCATCGGGTTGGCCAGGTCGTCAGCCGGGCGCGGCGGCGCCTCGTCCTGCGGCTTGGGCGGTTCGGGCGTGGGCTGCGGCTCGGGCTCGGGCGGCGCCACCGGCTCTTCCTTGGGCGGCTCGGGCTCGGGCGGCTTTTCCGGCTCGGGCGGCGGCGGAGGCGGCGGCGGCAGCGGGATGATCGCGGTGGCCTTGGGCGCCTCGCGGCGCACCCCGGCCATGTCGTTGGCCCAGCGCCATAGCGCGTAGGCCGCCGCGATCAGCGCCACCGCGACCGCGGCCAGCTTGAGCCAGCGGCGCGCGGGGTGCGGCGTGCGCGGGGAATCGGATGCGTGTTGCGGCATGACGGTCGCCTCGGCTCCTATCGCGGCTTGCCGGTGACCAGCCCGACCTGGGCCAGTTCCAGCCGGCGCAGCAGGTCCAGCACTTCCACCACTTTCTGGTACTGCACGGCGGAGTCGCCGCGCACGATCACCGGAAAGTCCGGGTTCAACGCTTTTTCCGTGCGCAGCCGGTCTTCCAGCTCGGGCAGGGTCACCGGATAGGCGTCCAGGAACACCTGGCCCGCGTCGTTGACGGAAATCGCCTTCGTCTTGGGCTGCGACAGGGCGATGGACGAACTGGCCTTGGGCAGGTTGACCTTGATGCCGGCGATCTGCGCCGTGGCGGTCAGGATGAACATGACCAGCACGACCATGAGCACGTCGACCAGCGGCGTGATGTTGATGCCGTCGACGGGCGCGTCGTCATCGTCGTCCTGGGATGCGGATACGGAAGCCATGGGGGTCGTCTCCTTATGCTTCGGCGGCGGCCGGCTGCGGCTCGCGCGCGGCCGGGCGGGCGGCGGCCGCGGCGCGCGCGCCGCCTTGGTGGGCGGCTTCCTGGGCCTGGCTTTCGCCATGCACTTCGGCCAGTCGCGTCACGAACTCGTCAACGAACACGCGCATGTCGGCGCTGACTTCCTTGTTGCGCGAGACCAGGCGGTTGTAGCCAAACAGCGCCGGGATGGCGACGAACAGGCCCATGGCGGTGGCCAGCAGCGCGGCGGCCATGCCCGGGGCGATGGCGTTGATGTTGACGTCGCCGGCCATGGCGGTGCCCAGGAACACCACCATGATCCCCAGCACCGTGCCCAGCAGGCCGATGTACGGGCCGCCGGCAATGGCGTTCGAGAGCGAGCCGAGCTTGGCGCCCAGCACCTGGTTTTCCTTGGTGCGCACGGCGTCCATCGAGGCGCGGATCGCTTCGATGGTGGCGGCCGAGATCGAACTGGTGTCGGCGCCCTGTTCGCGGCGGGTGCGGATTTCATTGACCGCCACGCGGTACAGGCGCCACAGCGAGGCGTGCTCCAGGCGCTTGGCCAGGGCGGCGTCGTCGGCCAGCAGCTCCAGGCGCTGGCCGACCTTGGCGAAGGACTCGCGGAAGGTCTCGTTGGCGCTGGCCACGCGCGCCACGTTGCGGCTCTTCTTGATCATGATGACCCACGACTGCACCATCATCAGCACCAGGATGGCGATGATGACCCAGGCGTCGACCGGCACGGCCTTGAGCAGGAAGCCCAGGCCGCCGAAACCGAAGCCCGACTGTTCTTCGTCGTTGCCGTAGGCCACCAGGCGCGACTCGGCGCCCTGCGAGGTCGCGTCGGCCAGCAGCAGCGCGGCCGGACGGGCGACGCGCGACAGGCGCACTTCGTCGATGGCGCCGACGAACGGCGCGTACACATGCGGCGCCGGGGCGGCGGCCGCTTCGGCCGGCGCGGCGCCGGCTTCGCCATTGGCGGGCGCGGCCGGCGCGGCGGCCACGGCCGGGGCCGGCACGTCGCCGCCCAGGGCGGCGGGCGTGTTCAGCGGCGGCAGGCTGGCGGCCAGCGAGGACGTGGCGCGGCCGTTCACGTACAGCGTGACGCGGCTGCCGTCGGCCGTCACGGCCAGGTGCTGCCAGGCGGCCGGCGTGAGCGACTGGCCGGGCTGGCTGCGCTGGCCGTTCACTTCGACGAAGGGCACGCCCTGGTTGATGCCGATCAGCAGCGCGTTGCCGGCATCGCGGCGCGCATACACCAGCTGCTCACCGGCCGGCTGGTCGGCGCGCACCCAGGCGCTGAAGCTGAAGGCGCCCGCGGCGGGCACGGCCAGCGAGGGGCTGGCGGGCAGCATCAGCGGCGCGCCGCCGGCGAATTGCGCGGCGCGGCCGATCACGCCGTCGACCGCGGCGGCCATGGGCGTCTGGGCATTGTTGCTGTTGCCGGTGGTGTCGCGCGGCGGGGCGCCGGCGGCATTGTCGAAGTGGTAGACCAGCGTGTAGTTCGGATCGAACGTCAGCTGGCCGTTGGCCGATGCCGGCGCCTTCTGGTTGCCGTAGTACATCCAGATGTCCTGGCGCTGGCCATCGGCCAGGTCCGGCAGGTCGACCCACACCAGCGCCATGCCCAGCAGCGGATCGAAGGCTTCCAGCTGGTGGTTCAGCACGGTCTGGTCGTCGCCGGCCACGAAACGGATGTCGGCGCCCTTCTCGTTGATGCCGTCGAAGGTGAAATTGCCGGTGTGCAGGCGCACCAGCAGCGGCGTGCGGCCAGCGGGCCCGCCCAAGGGCGCGCCCTGCGGCGTGCTGTCGACGGTGATCTGCTTGCGGTACTGCCAGTCGGGTTGCCACCAGGCGTTGGCGGCGGACGGCAGCACGCCGGCCAGCACGGTCAGTAGGAGCATCAATAAGCGTTGCATGGTCAGGACTCCGGGATAAATACGGTTTCGCGCGCGCTCAGAAGCTGGCGCGGACGCTGAAGTTCAATCGGGGATCGTGTTTCTTGGTGTTGGGGCCGTCCTTGAGCGGATAACCCCAGTCCAGCGAGCCGGACAGCCAGTCCAGCACCTGCAGGCGCGTGCCCAGGCCGACGCTGGCCAGCGAGTAGCTCGAATCCTGCTCGGGCAGCGGATCGCGCAGGCGCAGCGTGGCGGCATCGGCAAAGGCGTAGAAGCGCCATTCGTTGACATTGCTGCCGAGCCAGCGCGCCAGCGACGGCGTGCGCCACTCGACCGAACCCAGGAAGCCGTCGTCGCCGGTGCGCTCGGCCGCCAGGTAGCCGCGCACGCTGGTGCTGCCGCCGGCGGAGAACTGCTCGTTCGACACCAGCGCGCCCGAAGCCAGCTGGAAGCCGGCGCGCAGGCCCAGCTGCCAGTCGCCGAACAGGTTCTGGGTATGGGTGCCGTCGCCGCGCAGCAGCGCGAAGCTGGGGCTGGCGCGGTAGCGCTTGTCGTCGAATTCCTTCCAGTCGCTGCCCAGGCCGAAGAACGAGCGGCTGGCGCCCACGAGCGACAGGCCGATGCTGCTCTGCGACGCTTCGGAATAGCGGTAGCCGTTGTACGAGAAGGTGAACGGCACGTACTTCAGCGGGATCAGGTCTTCGTTGCCGCCGAAGCGCGTGGTCTCGTCGAACTTCTTGTAGTCCAGGCCGACCGACAGCGAGTTGTACCAATCGCCCTGCGGCGCCAGGGTGTAGATGGCGCTCATGCCGAACGAATAGCCCTTGCCCAGCACGTTGGTGCCGCCGATGGTGGCAACGTTGCTGTCGCTCTTGTAGCCGGTGAACTGCAGGCTCCATTGCTTGTCCAGCGGCATCGAGTACGAGCCGGACCAGACCTTGGCGTTGTCGGTTTCCTGCGGCGCCGTGAAGAAGGTCAGGCTGACCGAATGGCCCAGCTGCCACAGGTTGTCATAGCCCAGCGACGCGGTGCTGCGCAGGCGCGAGGTGTCGGCGCTGTAGTCATTGTTCAGGCCCAGGCTGGCGTGCCACGGATTCTTGTCCTCGACCTTGAGGTCCACATCCATGGTGCCGGGGATGCGGCCTTCCTTGACCAGCGGCACCACCTGGCGACTGGCGCCCTTGTTCAGGTCTGTCAGCTCGGCCTGCGCCTGGTTGAAGTTGGGCACCTCGCCTTCCCGCAGTGCCGGCACCTCGTCGCGGATGGCCAGCGGCGAATAGTGCTTGGCCCCCACCACGCGCACGCGGCCGACCTTGGTTTCGGCCACCTGCAGGAACACGATGCCGTCGGCCACCTGCTGCTCGGGCAGATCGACGTACACGGATTGGTAGCCCCGTTCCTGGTAGATGGCCTGCAAGGCTTCGCGCGCGGCCTCGATGTCGGCCAGCGTGCGGTCGGGCCCCAGGTAGGGATAAACGGCCTTCTCGATGTCGCGGGCTTCCAGCACGGTATTGCCGCGCACGATGTACTCGTTGATGTTGACGCGGCGCGCCTCCTGCGCGGCCGGCGCCGGCTGCGCCCAGGCCACGTTCACGGCCAACGCCAACGCCACCGCTCCCGGCGCGCCGCGCATCATGGCGCGCAGCGCGCCGCCCCTGCTCTCGAAATCATGCATAGCGATGCACTCAGTTCCTTGTGTGATAGCCGGTCTGGCACCGGCCGCTACCGTGCAGCGCGCTTGCGACAATCCTGTTACGGCTTTCTGCCCGCATACCCGCGTCTACAGCTTCTGCTTGTTACTAGACGTTCCCGGACGGCGCGGACTGCGCGTTGTAAGAAAAATTTCATGAAACAGCGCCGGCCCGCGGAAAAGGTGCGCAGAAAAGAATCAGGGCCCGGTTTTCACCGGGCCCTGCCACGCGTTTTGCGCCGTGCTTTCATGACGCGGGCATGACAACCGGCCGGATTTTTTCCGACCGGTTGCAACCCCGGCATCAACCGCCGTTGTCCACGCCCTGCACCTGCACCACGCCGTCGGGACGATAGGACGGCGCGGCCGCGCGCGGTTGCGGCGTCGCGCCGGCGCCGGTCAGCGGTTCGTTGCCGTTGCCCAGAACCTGCACGCTGATGATGGACGGCTGGTTCTGGCGCGCCTGCTGGCGGGCGCGCTGCACCGATTCCTGCGCCGCGCCGGACGCGGCCGAGGACGCCGCGCTGGCCGACGACAGCGCGCCGGTGTTGACCACCGCCGTCACCGGGATGCCCTTGCTGTCGCCCTGCACCTGGATGTTGGCGGCATTGACCACATGCAGCGCCGCCACGTTGACGTTGCCCGACACGCGGATGCCGGCCTCGCCCGCGTCGATGGTGCCCAGCGGCGCGATCAGGTCGACGTCGCCCGCCGGCACCTCGGCGATCGGCGCCAGCGTGGCGATGCCGGCGCCCGTGGACGGCGCCGTCGGCGCCAGGGTGACGTTGCCCAGGGCGTCATAGACGCGCTTGGGCGGCGTATACAGCACGGTGGTCTTGGCGCCGCGGCCGGCGTTGATGTCACCCTCGGCCGACCAGGCCTGGATGTGGCCGCCGAAGGTGGTCATGATGCGGCTCTGTCCCAGCAGCACGCTGCCCAGCGCGTACAGCTGGATGTCGCCCTGCCCCTGCGTCACCACGCCCGCCGTCGCCGGCGGCGCCGCGCCTTCGATGCCCAGCACCTGCTGTCCGCCCGGGGTCAGCACCTGGATGTTGCCGCCGAACTGCGTGCGCAGGCCGGCGCCGCCATACATGGTGAAGTCGCCCTGGTACAAGCGCTGCGCGCCTTCGGCGTCGGTCTGCGGGAACAGCGCCGCGATGACGCGGCGGCCGCGCAGGTAGCTGCCGCTGCGCGGGCCGCCCTGCTCGTTGTACTCGCGGCCGCCCTTGCGCAGTTCGGCGAAGTACAGCTGGCGCGCGTAGATGCCCTGCTGCTCGGACGCCAGGGCATCCAGCGCCGCGCGCGCGCCGTCTTCGCCGCCGTCGTAGCCATGGTGCGCGCGCAGCCAGTTGACCAGGTGCAGCTCGCTTTCCTGGCGATAGTCCTGCATCAGGTCGCGGCGCTTGCGCGACGGATCGGCCGCCACCTCGGCATCCAGCTGCGCCTGGCGCTGCGACAGTTCCGCCGGCGCGCCGGCCTCGTCGCCCTGGTAGCCATACACCTGCCGCAGCCAGCCGGCCAGCGACAGTTCACCGGCGTAGGATTGCACCACGCGGTCCGGATTGGCTCCCAGCGTCTGGCCGGCGGCCAGCGCCCGCGCCGGATCCAGGTAGCGCGCCAGCAGGCCGGCGTAGTCCGGCCCCTGCGGGCCGACGCCCGCCAGCACGGCAACGCTGGCGCCGGGGCGCGCGTCGCCGCGCACGATGGCGCCGGCGCTGACGATGCTGGCCACGTCGTCCTGGCGAATGTTGCGGCCCGCCTGCACCAGCAGCGTGCCGGGGCCGGCCACCGTCAGGTCGGCCCGCACGATGTCGCGCCCGGCGCTCACCTGCGACAGGTCGTTGGCGTTGCTGTGCAGGCCCAGCGCGCTCATCCCGAGGATGTCGCGCCCCGCCCGCACCGAGACCGGCAATGCGGCCTCGTACCAGGTCAGCACGGTGCGCGGCCGCCCCTGCAAGGCATCCGTCATGATCCGCGTCTCGGCGCCGGCGCGCAGGCCGACGATATCGCCATCCACGGCATGGAAACGCGCCACTGCCGTTCCGCCTTGGCGCGGCGACGCATCCAATGGCGTATTGGGACCGAACGTGAACAACGGCTTGGGCGAGTTCTGCCAGACCTTGTTGCCCTCGACCGAGACATTGAAGATGGTCTGGTCGTTGTTCTCGCCCGCATTGATGGCCATGAAGCCGGGGCGCCACGGCGTCGGCAGCGGCGTGTCCGCGCCGGAGATCGACACCGCGTGAGCGCCCGCGGCGAAGATCGAGCCGCCGGCCAGCATCGACAATTCACCGCTGGACGACGGCGCCAGCAACAGCACGTGGTTGACGCTTTCCGCCTCGCGCGTGGTGGCGGCCAGGATGATATTGCCGCCGGCCGCCGTCACGCCAAGCTTGGACGGGTAGAGGTAGCTCACCTGCCGCTGCGCGCCGAAGCGGGTCGTTTCATCGATCTGCAGGTCGGTGCCCGGCTTGAAGGTATTGTTGGTGGTCAGCGGCGTCAGGTTGCCGCCCGCCGAGAACAGGTCGATGGCCGTGGCCGGCGTCCACAACGTGAACCAGCTTTCGGCGCCGCCGCCCTTGGACAGGCTGCCCTGGGTGTAGGGGCTGGTGTTGATCTGGCGCACGCGGCCGGGGTCCGGCGCATCGGCCAGCACCAGGTCGCCGCGCGTATCCAGCGAGGCCACCGCATCGCCCAGCAGCAGGCGCGGCCCGCCCATGGGCTTGCCTCCGCCCACCGCGGACATATCGGGCGCGCGTAGCTGGGCGCCGTCGCCATAGAACAGCGAGATGCCGCCGACGCGGCCCGCCGTCAACGCCAGTTGCCCGCGCAGATTGACCAGCAGCCCGTTCAGATCGACATCCTCGAAGTTGCCGGCATAGCCGGTGCCGGTGCCAGCGCTGCCGTCGGTCTGCTGCATCGCGCGCAGATTGGGGTTGTACGCGCCACCGATGCGCAGATCCATGTCGCCGCCGCCCGTCAACACCAGGTCGCCGTCGACCACCCGGCCGGTGCCGGCCACCACGGCCACCAGGGCCTGCGAACGGCCGGATGCCAGATTGTTGTTGAGCAGCGCGTCGCCGCGCGCATCGCGCACGCCGGCATCGCGTCCGGCGCTGAGGCTGAGATTGCCGCCACCCAGGGTGCCGAAGCCGGTGAAACCCACGACCCGCGGCTGCTGGCTGTTGGTCGAGGCATTGGCCGCGTACGTGCCGAAGTTGATCCACCAGCTCGACGCGATGTCGTTCACGCCCGGCATGCCCACGCTGCCCTGGCGCCACAGCCAGTTGCTGAGCGCGGCGCTGGGGTATTTGGTGTATTCGACATCCTGGGTGCCATAGCGCTGGGCGTTCATGGAATTCGCGCTCCATGCATCGCCGTAGATGTCGCGGCCCGCCGCCACGGTCAGGTTGCCGCCCTGGTCCGGGTACCAGGCGCGATAGGCGGCCAGCGCCGCGTCGTACTTGCCGTCGTGCTGGATGGTGCCCAGCACGGCGTCATCGTCGGTGGTGCCGCGCGGCAGGTTGAAGCGCGCGTCCAGCGGCGCCCCCAGCGACGAGGGCGCGCCGGCCGTGTACACGCCGTAGACCGAGGCCATGCCAACGTCGCGCCCGGCCAGCAGCGACAGGTCGCCGGTGCCGGTGCGCAGCACGCTGAACAGCGGCGCGCGGTCCGCGTAGCGGTAGTCGCGCTTCACGGTGGTCTCCATGCGGCCGCCGCCTTCGCAATAACTGGCGTCGAAGCACACCTCGTTCTCATCGATGAACCACTCTTCCGCCAGTTTCCTGACGGAGTAGCCGACGTAGGCAGGGTCGCCGAAATACATGATCGCCCCGGCCAGCGTCAGCGTGCGCGAGGCCGTTTCGCAGTAGCCCGTGCCAGCGCAGAACTCATCCTCGGTCATGAAGAAGCTTTCGGCGATGGCCTTTGGCGAGGTCCCGAGCAACGACGGGTCCAAGCCAAGGTCCGTGATGGCGAGCTGCGTCAGCACACGGTCGCCGATGAAGACGCTGGTGATGGTCTTGGTGCCAAAGCCCAGCCGGCCGTAGTGCGTGTCGGCCAGGATGATGTCGCCCTGCCCGTCGGCGCGCCGCGCCGCCATGTCGGCCGCGGTCAGGTCCGCGCCCGCCACCGCCATCAGGCTCCAGGCGCTGGCGCCTTCGCCCAGCATCGGCGCCAGGGCCCAGTTGCGGCCCTGCCGGCCGTCCGGGCCGACCGGACGCAGGTTGATGGGCTGGTCGCCGGGCAGTTCGATGAAGGTCTGTGACGGGATCAGCGAGCCGCGCGCCAGGTCCAGGCGCGCGCTGGCCTTGAGCGCGGCCGGCAGCGGCACGCCCTTGGGCCAGGTGAAGGCCTGCAGCGCCGCCTCGTTGCGCAGCGTAAAGCCCACGCCCAGACGGGCGCCCGCGCCCAGCGTCAGCGCCTCCTGCAGCACCGAGCCGGCGCGCAGCACGCGGCCGTCGGCCAGCGTCAGGTCGCCGGTCAGCACCAGGCCGGCGGGTAGCGCCAGCGGGCCGTTCAGCGTCGCCGCCATCGGCAGCACGGTGCCGGCCGGCAGCGTGGCGGCCTGCGCCGGCAGGTCGTAGTTCAGCGCGCGGCCGGCCGGGAAGATGGTGCCCGTTTCCAGCTGGACGCCATCGATGGGCACCACCAGGTCTTCCCCGAACGGCGTCTGGCCATTGTCCAGGAACCGCCCTTCGACCAGCTTCCAGCCACTGTCGTCGAGGGTCTCGGGCGGCGGCGCGAAGCCGTCGTTGATGCTGCCGTGGATGGCCAGGTCGCCGCCGGCGCGCAGCACCAGCTTGCCGGGCTCGCCGTAGCCGCGCAGCGCGGCCACCGCGCGGTTGGCGTTGGGGCCGTAGCGGTAGTTCGACAGGTCGATGTCGCCCGACACCGTCAGGTTGCCATCGGGCGTGGCGCTGACGATCTCGACGCCGGGACGCAGGTGGTACGGCCCCAGGGCCGCCAGGCGGGCGGCCAGCGCGCCATTGCCGAGCGCGGCGTTCATGTAGGCCACGCTTTCGCCGTCGATGCCGTCCAGGTAGGCCTGCGTGATCAGCTGCGGCGTCTTGCCGCTGACGTCCGGCTTGGGCGCCAGCGGCGCGTCGTCGTAGCGGCGGAAGGCATTCACGGCCACGGTCTTGGCGCCCAGGATCTGCGGCGTTCCCGTGATGCGGATGGCCACGTCATTGGCGCCGTCGCCGGAACCGGCAATGGCGCCGCGCTCGCCGCCGCCGCCCAGGCGGCGGGCGTTCAGGTCGAGCGTGCCGAGTTGGCGGCCGCCCAGGCGGCTGGCGTCGTCGGTGCCGGCGCGCAGATCGAAGCGCGCGCCGGCGTCCAGCGCCAGCGTGCCGTCGCGCGAGGTCAGTTCGATGATGGCGCGGTTGGCGGCGTCGATGACCTTGCCATAGCTGTCCAGACGCAGGCGCGTGCCATGCGTGTCCAGCAGGCCGTTGATGCGCAGGTCGTCGCGTGCCGCCAGGCGGATGCTGCCGACCTGGCGGCCGCTGGCGTCGATGCGGCCATTGACCGTCAGGCTGCCGCCGTCGACGCTGATCTCGACCACGCGCGCGCGCACCTCGTCGCCCACCACCAGATCGCCCTGCTTGAGCTGGAAGCGGCGGGCGCCGGTGACGCCGCCCTGGTTCAGGCGTTGATTCAGGCCGGCGAAATCCGCCAGCGTCTGCGCGCGCAGGGTGATCTCGGCGCCGTCATAGGGCACGCGCGTGCCGCCGGCATCGTGCTCGCCGCTGGCCCCGCCCAGAATGACGCCGTCCAGCGCCACGCGGCCGCCGGCCGCGCCCCGCGCCAAGGCCTGCATGCGGCCGCCGCGCTGGTTGCGCGCCGACAGGTCGATGACCGACCCGGCGGCCTGGACGATGTTGCCGGCCACGCTGTTCAGTTCGAGGTCGCCGCCCCAGCTGTAGCGGGTGGCATCGAACGCCGTGAAGGCGCGTCCCGCCAGGTCGATGCGCGCCCCCGCGCCCAACGTGATGTCGCCATCGGCCTTGACGGCCAGCTTGCCCGACGGCAGCGCCACGGTCGAATCCAGCGTGACGCGCTGCGCCTTCAGATCGAGCGTGGCGCCCAGCACGTCGCGGGCGGGCGCCACGGCGCCGGTGCCCGTCAGCGCCAGCGCGCCGCCGGCGCGCAACGCCAGCGTCGCGCCCGCCTCACCCGTCAACAGCGGCGTGCGCAGCGTCAGATCGCCGCCCTGGTAGCGCCAGCCTTCTTCCGCCACATAGCCGTTCTGCTTGTGATAGACGTGCAGGCTGCCGGTCGACACGCCCGTGATCATCTGGGCCGCCTCCAGGTTGACCGCGGCAAAGCCCAGCGCCAGCCGGTTGGCCGGCACCAGCGAGGCCGGCACCGTGTAGGGCGAGTAGTCGAAGCGGATGACATCGGCCGCGATGGTCAGGCTGCCGTCGCCCAGGCGATCGAGCACCGCGCCGCCCGGCGCCGCGGGCTGGTCGTAGCCCAACGGCACGTTGCCGGCCACCGCGGCCCTGACCGAGCCGGCCCAGACGAATTCCGACGCACTGATGCGCGCCGTGTCGCCCGCCGCGCCATAGCCATACACCGCCGGCGCGCCCAGCACCAGCCGCCGCAAGGCCGAGGGGCCGGCCGCGGCGCGGGTGTCCAGCGTCACCGCGCCATACACGTTGATGGATTCGGCGGCATTGAAGATCAGGCTTTCCAGCGCGGGCGCGCCCAACGCCGTATTGCCGCGCAGCAGCCGCGCCAGGGCATCCTGGTCCAGCGCCAGTCCGGGCGGCAATTGTCCTGCCGCCGCGGCCTGGGCCAGCGCCTGCGGCGAGCCCAGATTCAGGCCGGACACGCTCAGCATCAGGTTGCGCGTGCCGTACTCGACGTTGTCGCGCAGCGTGAAGGCGCCGTTGGTGGCGGCGCCGATGGTGCCTTCGGACACCAGGCGCGTGGTTCCCGAGCAGACACCCGCGCAGGCGCCGATGTCGATGGCCACACGGCCGTCCTGCGTCGGCGGTCGCAGGTTGACCAGCCCATTGGACAGGACCAGCGCGCCGTTGGACTGGACCGAATAGTAATAGCCGCCACGCGCGTCCTGCGGCGCCGGCCCCAGCCCGACGGTGGACAGGACGGCCCCCTGCTCGATGGTGATATTGCCGTTGTGGGGTGAGAACAGCACGATCTCCGGCGCGTACAGGCTGGCGCCGCCGCGCACCAGCACGCGCTGGGCGTCGCCGCCCAGGCTGATCGCACCGAGCGCATCGGCCTGGGTGGAGGCGCCTATCACGCCACCCAGCACCATGCGCGCCGGACGCAGGGCGTTGAGCGCGTCCGCGGAAACGGCCACGCCAGGGCCGGCCAGGGCCGGCGCCTGCCCCGGACTCAGGATTTCCAGGCCGCCGCCGCGCACGTCCACGGCCAGGGTGCCGCCCGCGCCGGTGCTGCCCGGCGCCGCGGAGAAGCGCGCCACGCCGCCGAACGACAGGGCCGGCGTGCCTTCGCGGCCCGCGCCCGGCGTCAGTTTCAGGCGCAGCATGCCCGCGTCGGCCAGCTGCATCGGCAACGGCGTGCCGGTGCGCGCCGCGTTCGCCACCAGAAAGGCGCTGTACGAGGTTTCGTTGTATTGCGCATGGCGACGCACCACGTCGCCCGGCGTCACCAGCAGCTGACTGGCGGCCACCGCGCCCGGGTTGACGCCCGGCGCCGTCATCCGGCCCGTGGTCACCCAGGAGCCGCCGCGGGTCGGCGCGGCCTGCGCGGCGTCGAACACGCCCGGCGCGCCAGCCTCGACGCGGAACGCGCCCGGCAGCATGGCGAAATTGGCGGGCAACAGCGTGTAGGTGCCGGGCGGCAAGCCCGGCACGCCGGCGCCGATGGTGACGCGCTGGCCGTACGCAGGCATGGCGGCGTCTTTCGTGGCCGGCGCATAGTCGCCGCCGAAGCCGGGCACGATGGCATAGACGGCATTGCCGGACTTGCTGAAACCGAAGCCGGGATTGGCGTCGGCCATGGCGTACTTGAGCACGTCCACGGAACCGCCGCGTCCGCGCACGAACGCGGCGCCGGTCAGTTCGCCGCCGCCTGACAGGTCCAGCAGCGAGCCGGCGTCGGCCACGATGGATTTCATGTTGATCTGGATCATGCGGGGCGGCGCGCCGTTCAGATCATTGCCCCCCACGCCCGTGGTGCGGATCTCCTGCCCGCCGTACAGGTACTTGATGCCGTCGGTTGTCCCTCCATAGGGCATTACCAGCCCCTGGCCGCTGATCGACGTTACGCTGCCGGCCAGGAAACGCACGCTGGACGGCGCGTCTTCAGGCCCCATGAAGAAAATCGAGCCAAGCGGCGCGCGCACCACGCCGCCCTGGACGATATTGGGCCCCGACAGCGTCACCGAACCGAAGGCGGAATACGGCATATCGGGCAATTCATCCGTGGCGCGCCGGATCGTCAGCACCGCATTCGGATTTCTCAGTACATTGCCGCCCCCCTGCCCGTAGTATTCGCCCGCGGCGATCCCGCCGCCGCCGCCGGTGGTGGGATAGATCTGGGCCGCGGTGATGGTCAGGCGGTTCGGCGCGCCAAGCAGCGTATTGCCATTGAAGTCCTGGCCCACCGACACCCTCGCCAGGCGCAGGTCGCCGGTCAGGTTGATCTGGACATCATCGAAGCTGCGCAAGTCGCGCATGCCGCGCAGATCCATCATGCCGGCGTCCAGCACCAGGCGATGCCCGCGCTTGAGCCAATCCGGCGCCACTATGCCGACCTGCACCACGCTGTCGGACCCCAACGGCGGCTCATAGGCCGCGTGATTCAGGAACACATAGGGCGCCGCCAGGTGCACCAGGCTGTCCGCGGGCGCGTTCTCGCTCAGCATCAACGGGCCCGACAGGCGCAGGCTCTGGGGCATGGCCAGCGACAGGCCCTTCTCGGCCCTTACCGACGCGAACAACGCCAGGTTGCCGAAACCGCCGGCCTGGACCTGATCCACGCCCAGGCCGCCGGCGCCATAGCGCAGGTCCGCGGCAAGCTCGCCCGGACGCAGGTCGGCGGGCAGCAGCGGGGCGCCCCGCTGCTGCGACAGCGTCAGCACGCGCGGCGTCAGCACCGCGGCCTCGGCCAGGCTTCTCAGGTAGAAGGCGGGCGCCAGCGCCACGCCCAGGGTGCCACCCACCGCGCCCGCTCCCCCCGCGGCGGCGCGCAGGTCGCCGTCCAGGTACAGGCTGTTGGCCGACGCCAGCACGATGCTGCCGCCGTTGTAGGCCAGCAGCGTGGCGCCGCGGCCGGGCAGGTCCACCAGCGCCTGTGATCCGGATGCGTCCAGCAGCGAGCCGGGACGCAGGATCAGGTGCCGATCCATCGGCCGGCGCGGAGCGTAGGCATCGGCTTCCCAGTCCAGCATGCCGCCGATCTCGATCTTGCCGCCGGCGCGCGCCACGCCATAGCGGCGGCCGTCGGTGGCCAGCGCGACGTGGCTGTCGCCGGCCACGTCCAGCACCGCGCGCCCGCCGATCCACACCGAGCGGCCGTTGGCCTTGGGGGTGTAGTTCTGCTGCGAATTCACGCGCGTGTCCAGGATCGAGATCAGGCCCCCGGGCGCCACCAGCCGGCCCAGCACCGTGATCTGGTCGCCCCCGACCAGGCGGATCGACTGGCCCGGATCCACCGCGACCCGCGCGCCCTCGCCCACCTCGAGCACGCCGCCCAGGGCGGCGCGATCCGAGCGCAGCGTCAGGCTGGCGCCGCCACGCTGGCTCAGCCTGGCGCGCTTGGGATCTTCCGTGTAGAGCGGCGGCGTCCACAGCGCCAGGGCCTGGGCCGGGTCGGCGCCCGATACCGGCAGCGCGCCGGCTTCGCGCCGCATGCGCCATGCCGGCATGGCGACGGCGATGTCGGCGCCCTCGGCGACCCGCAGGCCGCCATGGCCGTTGATGTCATAGCTGGCGAAGCCGGCCTGGAACAAGGACGGATCCAGCCGCACGGCATCGGCCGCCAGGCCGTCGGCCGGGCCGCCCAGCACGACGGTGCCGCCGCTGGCGAGGCTGAAGGCCCCGCCGCCGCTCACGCCGTAGCCGCGCACCGCGCCGGCCAGCGACACCTTGCCGCCCGACTCGGCCTGCGTGCTGACGGCGTTGGCTTCCAGCGTCACACTGCCGCCGCGTCCGCCCTGCACCGCGCCGCTGGTCAGCAGCGCCGCGCCCGACGACACATCGATGAGGCTGCCCGCCGCCAGCGCCATGTCGCCGGTGCCGCGCAGCGACACGCCGCCGCCATCGATGACGGCCAGGCCGCGTTGCGCGGCCGGGTCCTGCTTGAGGTTGCTCCACACGCCGCGCGTATCGAGCACGACCCCGCCCGCCACGCGCAGCGCGGCCTTGGCGCCGGCCGCCGGCGCCAGCGCGACGTCCTCGACGCGACCGGTCTGGCCAGGCTGGCGCAGCAGGTTGCCGGCCTGGATCAGGCCGCCGCGGCTGACCAGGTCGGCGTTGATGTCGACGGTGGGCGCGTACAGAGTGATCTCGCCGCCATCGGCGCTGCGCAAGGCGGCGTCGACGCTGATGCCGCGGCTGGCGGCGATGTGGATGGCGCCCAGGCCGAAGCCGTTCAGGCGGTCGGCGTCCAGGAACAGCTTGCCCGTCAGGTCGGCGGGCAGCGCATCGGCCAGGTCCAGGCCGGCGGAACGGCCCGCCAGGTCCTTGCCCACCGCCACCTCGGCGGCCGTGCCGGTGGCGCCCAGCTGGTAGCGCAGGAAATTGCCGGCGGTGTCGTAGTACGGCTTGTAGCTGCCCACCACGAACTGCGCCGCACGCGCCGCGTTGCGGTGCGACTGGCTGTAGCCGTCCTGGCCGGCCACCGGCGCGCGCGTCTGGCGGTCGCCCTGGTAGGTGTCGCTGATCAGATCGCCGTCCAGCACCGCGTTGCGGGTCGAGACCACCAGCGTGCCGGCGTCGCGGCCCACGGTGTAGCCCGACTCGTAGCGCGTCGGCGGCGCGATCAGCGGGTTGTAGAAGCGCCGCGTGGCGTTCTCGCCCCAGCGTCGCGACACGGCCTCGTAGCCCCGGTACAGGCCGCTGTAGAGCAGGTCGCCCGGCGCGCGGTCGGCCAGGTACAGGCGGCCGTCCTCGCCGCGCAGCCAGCTCTGGCGGATCTCGCCGCTCTGCACGTCGAGCGTGCCGCCCGACAGGTTGATGGCCGAGCCGGCCTGCGTGACCACCTCCGCGCCATCGAAGCGCACCACCCCGCCCTGCGCCAGCCAGTGGCTCACCGGCACGCCCAGCGTGCCCAGGTAGCCGCCCACTTCCAGCAGCCCGCCGGCCGTGTACCAGCGGTCGGTGTCGTTGCCGCCGCTGCCCGCCGCCAGGCGCACCAGGTCGCGCCGGTCGAGCCACACCTCGCTGTTGTTCAGCAGCTTGCTGTCGCGGTTGACCGGCGCGTCGCGCTGTTCGTTGCCCTGCAGGTTGATCTTGAGGTTGTTGGACTCCATCGACACGCTCACGCCGACCGCGCCGCTCACGTCGATGCGGGCGCCGTCGCGCACCAGCGCGCGGCCATCGGCCTTGACCGCCACCTGGCCGCCGGTGGCCAGCGACAGCGAGCCGCCCTGGAAATCCACCGTGCCCTGGCTGCTGATGCGCAGCAGCGACAGGTCGCGGCGGAATTCATCGCCGGGAACCAGCGCGGTATTGCCGCTCACGGCCGGTTGCAGCAGGCTGCCGCGCTGGCCGTCCAGCGCCGTCGCCAGGCCGGCGTCCACCAGGATGGCGCTGACGGCGCTCTCGGTCAGCGTCACGGCGGCGCCATTGCCGCGCGCGTCCAGATGGATGGTGCCGCGCGCGTCGACCGAGGTGGTCGACACCACCACGCCGGCCTGCTCAACGCGCTGGGCGGTAAGGGTGACGTCGCCTTGCGGCGCCTGGATCAGGCCGGTGTTGCGCGCCAGCCCGGCGCCGGCCACCTGCACCTCGTTGCCGCGGGTGGTGGACGCGATGTTGCTGTCCGATCCCTGGCCGCGGCGGATGATGAAATTGTCGCCGGCAGCCAGGAGCGCCTGGCCCTGCGGCGTGCTGATCTCGCCGGCATTGAGCACTTCCTTGCCCGCCAGCAGCACGTAGCCGCCGCCGCGCGTGGCGCTGCCGGGCGCGGCGGTGGCCAGGCGCGCGCCGGGCTGCACCTCGATCTTGCCGAGCGCGTCCTGGAAAGTGGCGATCTTCCCGTCGGCGTCGGCGTAGATGCCGCGCTCGCGGAACTGCGCGTCGCTCATGGTGGCGGCGGCCACCACCAGGTTGCGCGCATTGACCTGGCTGGTGCCGCTGAAGATCACGCCGTTCTGGTTCACCACCAGCACCGTGCCGTCGGCCTGGATCGCGCCCTGGATCTGGCTGGGCCGGGCCGACGCGCCCACCACCCGGTTCAGCACCGCGTCGTCGGCCTTCTGCTGGAACCGCAGCGTGGTGTTGCGGCCCACGTTGAACGTGTCCCAGTTCAGAATCGCCCGCGACTGCGTTTGCTCGATGGTCACCAGTTGGCGCCCGCCCTCGGTGCCGGTGCGCGGCTTGTTGGCGCCCTCCCATTTGGCCTGCGCGCCCTCGGCGATCCACAGCCCGCCCTGCGTCAGTCCGTCCGGCACGGCGGCGCCGTTGGCCGCCGCGGCCGCGCGCGCCGCCGCCTGCGCCGCCTGCTGCGCGGCCACCGCCGCGGCGGTGCGATTCAGGTTGTCCAGCGAGCGCTGCAACTGCTGGCGCGACTGCGCCTGCTGGCGGGCGCTGTTGCCGATGCCGGCCAGGCTGCCGTCGGGCATGCGGCCGGTGCGCTGCGCGGTCGACTGCACCGCGCCCTTGTCCGCGAACCAGGCCGGGCTGAAGGCGCGCGCCTGCGCCTGCGCCGCGCCGCTCCAGCCGCCCGCCACCAGCAGCACCGCCAACGCCTGCGTCACCGGCCTCAGGCGCCAGGCGGGACGGCGCGAACGCCGCGGGGAACTGCGGGAAACAAGAGCGTGATTACGGCTGGGCATGACGGCTTTTCCTTCCTGGAATCGGATCTGGCATCTGCAGCGCCGGGGCCGGTTCGCCGGGAAAAAACGGCGGCGCGGACCGGGCGATTCTGCGCATGGGTGCCTAGACCGTCTGAAGCGTCATCGACTGCGCTTTTTCACAAAAAATTCATATTTCAGGTTTTGGACGCGGCGGCGGCCGCCTGCGGCCGGCTCAGCTCAGCAGCACGATGCCGCCGGGCAGCGACGTGACCTGGGCGCCGTACACGTCGCGGATCAGCAGCGCGGCATCGGCCAGCTGGTCCAGCGAAAAGCGCGCCTGCACCAGGCTGCCCGCCAGGCGGTCGCCCACCAGCACGATGCGGCCGGGGCGATAGCGGTTGATCTCGTCGACCACCTGCGCCAGCGGCACACCGTTGAACTCCAGCACCCCGCGGCGCCAGGCGGTGACCGCGTCCAGGTCCACCCGCCGCGGTCCGCTGGCGCCGGCCGCGCCCAGCACCACCTGCTGCGCGGCGGTCAGTTCCAGCGAGTCCTGCCGCGATGTGACGCGGGCGCTGCCCTCCAGGCAGGTCACGCGGACCTGGCCGTCGGTGTAGCGCACGTTGACGCAGCCCGACGTGGCGTTGATCCGGCCGGCGCCCGCCGTCAGGCTGACGGGTTGGCCGGCCGTCGCCAGCTCGACCTCGCCGGCCAGCAGGTCGATCTGCTGCGCCTGGCCGCTACGCGACAGGTTGATGCGGGTCTGCGTGTTCAACTGCACGCTGGCATCGCCCGCCAGCGCCACCCGGCGCTGCTCGCCGGTGCCGCTGCGCACGTCGGCGGTCAGTTCGTCGACGGCTGGCCACAGGCCCAGCGGCGGCTTGAACGCCAGCCACGCGCCGCAGGCCGCCACCGCGCCGCCCAGGAAGGCGCGCCGCGCCGGCCGCGCGCTGCGGCCACGGCGCGCCTGCGCCGCCTGGACCTGGCGCGCGGCCGGCGCCAACTGCTGCCAGGCGCTGCGCGTTTCCTTGAAGATGCGGGCGTGCTCGGCGCTCTGTCCGCACCAGCGGCGAAAGGCCTCGCCATCGGCCACGCTGGCCCGGCCCGAAGCCAGGCGCACGACCCAGGCCTGGGCCTCGCGCTTGAGCGCGGCCGCGGGGTCGCCACCGGGGCGGGAGCGTCTGAACAGGGGTGTCATATAGCTAAGACGTTTCCCGAGCCTGGGGACCGTAGCGCTGGACATACTTTTTTTCCAATTTCTCGCAACAGTGCTCCAGCCCCGCGCGCAATTCCTTTTCCACGGTCCGCACCGAGATGCCGAAACGTTCGGCGATCTCGCGGTGCGGCACGTCGTCCACCCGCGCCGCGATCACGATCGCCTGGCGCCGGCGCGGCAGTTCGGCCAGCGCCGCTTCCAGCGCCTCGACCTGCTGGCGGCCCTCCGCCACCTGTGCCGGGCCGGCCGCCTCGTCGGCCATGTCGTACAGCTCCTCGATCTCGGCCATCGACAGGATGCGCGCATTGGCGCGGCGCTGGTCCTCGGCGATGTTCGAGGCGATCTTGAAGAGATAGGCGGCCGGATACTCCACCGGCGCGGTCTCGGCCAGGCTGTCGACCCGCAGCCACGCTTCCTGCATGGCGTCGTTGGCCAGGTCTTCCGACCCCAGCCGGATGCGCAGGCGCTTGCGGAATTCCTGGTACTTGGACAGGAACAGGTTGCGCAGGGCGTCGCCGGTCATGGCCATGCGCGTCAACCCGCCGCGCCGGCCAGGCGGCAATCGGCCCGCGGATCCGGGCGCGGCGCCAGCACGATGGTCACCGGCTGCGGCAGGTCGGCCGGCGGCGGCGTGTCCATGATCAATCCCGCCAGCACCCCGGCCAGCGCCTCGTCGCGGCGCGCGTCGCCGGTGCCCGCCAGCACGCGGGCCTGGCGCACCACGCCATTGCGCCCGATCCACAATTGCAGCGAGGCGCGGTAGCGGCCGAACTGCGCGCCGGTCCATTGGCACAGCGCGCGCGTCACGGTGTTCTGCAGCACGCCGGCGTAGCGCGTCACGGCGCCCGCCGGCGCGCCGGCGGCCGGCGGGCGCGCCGCCGCCGCGGGAGCCGCCGCCTCCACCAGCGTGAACGCCGACGCGCTGGTGTAGCGCGCCTGCAGGCCGGTACCGGCCAGCAACTGGCGCAGCGCTTCGCGCGGCGCCAGGCGGCCGCGCACCGCGGCGCCTTGTCGGCCCGCCGTCACGCGGCTGGTGACCAGCACCGCCATGCCGGTGGCCTGGGTATACGCGGCCAGCGCCGCATCCAGCGGCTGCGCGGCGATGTCGAACGGGATCAACGCGGTTTCGGCGGCCCGTTGCTGGGCCAGCGCGGCCGGCGGCAGCATCGACAGGCCGAGCGCGAACCACCATGCGAACGCCCAAGCGGCCCCAGGCGCCTGCGTGACTGTCATAACACCCCGATGTCTCTAAGATGGCGTGGCGACTGCGTGCCGGCGACGGCCGGACGCAGGGCGGAAGCGGCATGGTAGCGGCCGCATGTGACGGTCGGGTGACGCCCGCGTGACGATCGAGGCCGCATCGCCCGGCAATCGTCATGTGCGCGTCACCCGCGTGCCGTCCGCCCTTACATCGCCAGCCGACTTCTCTCGAGCGGGCTGAGCGCGCGCATCTCGCTGTCGTCCAGCGTCCCGGCCCCCAGGACCTGCACCGCGCTGGCGGCGTCGTAGCCGGTGGCCGGCCCCGGCGCCGCCGGCCGGGACGCGCCCGCCAGCGGCTCATCGCCGTGTCCCAGGATCTGCACGGTGATCACCGATGGCAGGTTCCGGCGTGCCTGGCTTTGGGCGCGCTGGACGGAATCCTGCGCGGCGTTGACCGCGGAACTGGCGGCGGCGCTGGCCGACGCCAGCGCGCCTGTGTTGGCCGCAGCCGCCACCGGGACGCCCTGGCTGTCGCCCTGGGCCTGGATGTTGGCCGCGTTGACCACCTGCAAGGCGGCGATGTTGACGTTGCCCGAGACCCGGATGCCAGCCTCCCCCGCGTCAATGGTGCCAAGCGGGGCGTACAGGTCCACATCGCCTGCTGGCACCTCGGGCAGCGGCGCCAGCGTCGCGATGCCCGCGCCCGTGCTGGGCGCGGCGGGCGACAGCGTCACATTGCCGACGCTGTCGTAGACACGTTTGGGAGGTGTGTACAGCACACTGGTCTTAGAACCACGGCCCGCGTTGATGTCCCCCTGCGCGGACCAGGCGGTGATGCCGCCGCCGAACGTGGTCATGACGCGGCTCTGGCCCAACAGGATGCTGCCCAGCGCATACAGCTGGATATCGCCTTCGCCCTGTGTAATGATGCCGGCCGTGGCGGGCGGCGCCGCGCCTTCCACGCCGAACACCTGCTGTCCGCCCGGCGTCAGCAGCTGGATGTCGCCGCCGAAAGCGGTGCGGATACCGGCCGCGCCATACAGCGTGAGATCGCCCTGGTAGGCACCGGGCGCGGTATCCGGGAACAGCGCCGCGATGGCCTGGCGGCCGCGCAGGTAACTGGCGCTGCGCGGACCTGACTTGTCGTTGTATTCGCGGCCGCCTGCGCGCAGTTCGGCAAAATACACCTGGCGCGCAAAGATCCGCTGCTGCTCGGCGGGCAAGGCGTCGAAGTAGGCGCGCGCCTGCTCGCCGCTGCCCGCGAAACCGTAGCGCTGCGTCAACCACAGCAGCAGTTCCGCCTCATAGGTCTTGAAGGGCAGGCCCTGGTCTTCACGCGGCCGGCCGGCATCGGCCAGCCGCGCCGGATCCAGGTAGCGCGCCAGGAACCCGGCGTAGTCCGGCCCGGCCGCGCCCACCCCCGCCTGCACGGCGATCGACGCTCCCGGCCGCGGATCGCCCGGCAGCACCGGGCCGAGGCTGCCGATGGCGGCCCGGTCGGCCATCAGCACGTGGCGGCCCGCCGTGACCTCCAGCACGCCCGGCCCCGCCACCTGGAACGTGCTGTACAGGATGTCGCGGCCCGCCGCGACCCGCGAAACATCGAGCCCGTCCCGATGCAGGAACAGATTGCCGCTGGACACACCGTCGCCGATCCCGAAGGTATAGCCGTTGCTGGTGGGCACCGCGGTGGGCTTGCCGATGTCGGTGCCCGAGGCCACGATGTCCCGTCCCGCCATCATCCAGACCGGGCCGGCGGCCTCGAACCAGTTCAGGCCGGCCTGCGGCCCCTGCGCCACGCTGATCAGCTCGCCGCTGCGCAACCCGACGATGTCGCCGTCGCGCGCATATAGCCGCGTCACGGCGTTGGAGCCGGCGGCGCCCGCGGTCGGTGCGCCGAAATGGAACAGTGGGTAATGGATACCGCGCGTCGCGGCGCCACCGCCGGCCCCCTGGTTGCCCAGCAATACCGCATCGCTGGCCAGGGAGTCATAACCGGCGAAGGCGGGGTTGCGCACGCTCGCCATCACGGTCGGATCGGCGCCGGATCGATTGATGGCGTAGCCGCCAGCGTAGATCGAGTCGCCGGCCAGCAGTTCCAGTTGGCCGCGAGCGCCCGGCGCCAGGGTAAGCGAATACGGCACGCCATCGATTTCGCTGTTCAGGTAGCCCGCGGACGCGCCGGCGTAGACGCTGCCGTCGTAGGCGGTGGCGCGCAGTATCGACGGATACAGATAGCGCGCGTCCGAGGCCGACGTGTTGCGCCCCGTCTGCAGCGGTGAATTGCGGGCGCTGTGCGCGGTCTGGCGGCTGGGCGCGAGGTTGCCGCCAGCGCTGGCCAGTTCAATGGCGGTGCTGTCGGTCCACATCGAAAACCAGCTGTAGCCGCCGCCCGCCAGCGCGGTGCCGTCGGGCAGCCGGAACGGCGTGCTGTTGGGCACTGCGACACGGCCAGGGTCGCCAGCCCCGCCCAGCACCAGGTCGCCGCGCGTATCAACGCGCATGACCGCGTCGCCAGGCATCAGCACCAGCCCCCCCGTGGCGCTGGCCAGGGTGGACGTGTAGGGATCGTAGCCGCGGCTTTCCTTGGCGTCCTGCAGGGTCGCGTTGTTGCCATATTGCAGCGCCAGGCCGCCCACCGCGCCCGCCGAGAGGCGCACGCTGCCCCGCAGGTTGATCAGGGCGCCCTGCAGGTCCAGGGCCGGGTCGCCATAGAAGGGCTTGGCGCCCGTCGTCGTCGACACCAGTCCGCGCGCGTTCTGGGTCGGATTCAGCCGGCCGCCGATGCGCACGTCGATATCCCCGCCGCCGGTCAATGCGAGGGCGCCGTCGGCAGCGACGCGGCCGGTGCTGCCCACCGCAACGACCAGGCCCTGGCTGCGCGGGTCCGAAGCGGTGCCGCGCGCGTCGATATTGCCGGCGTCGCCGTCGGCGCGCACGCTGACGTTGCCGCCGCCCAGCGCGCCGAATCCGGTGAAACCGGCCAGCAAAGGCGTGCCATCCTTGAACGAGGCAGGGGCCTGCGTATAGCTGCCGAAGTTGATCCACCATGCCGTGGGTGTGTCACCGCCGTTGGCGCTGCCCGTGCCCTGGCGCCACAGCCAGTTGCCGACGCCGACGCTGGGATCGATCACGCGTCCCTCGAGGGACGCGGGCACGGTCCTGCCCCATACGTCGCCGCGCAGCGCGCCGCCGGCATACAGGTCGAGATTGCCGCCCGCCTCGGGATACCAGGCCTGGTAGGCCCCGTCCGCCACGAACGGCTCATAGGTCGAGGCGTAGGCATCCCCCAGCACCGTGCCGCCATAACGGCCGCGCGACAGCAGGTAGGCCGGCGCCACGTCGGCCGCTTGCGTGCCCGCCGTGTAGACGCCATAGGCCGACCGCAGGCTGATGTCTCCCCCCGCCGCCAGCGCCAGATCGCCCGTGCCCGTGCGCAGCACGCTGAAGTTCTGCGTATGGTTAACGATCGTCAGGGTGGTCTTGTTCGCGACGCATTGATCGGGAAATGTCTTGCACAGCGCCAGGTCGCCATCGGCCACCGGCTCGCCTCCGGGGAACCCCAGCCAGTTGTCCTCGGCCCACACCCAGGGCGGCGGCGGCACGCACAGGCCGGGCGTGACATCGCACAGCCACTGCATTTCGTCCGGCACCGGTTTGCCCGGTTCGGCGCCGTAATCCGGCGCGTCAGGCCCCCACACCAGCCGGGCGTTGCCCTGCTCCAGACTGACGTTGTAATGGCTGTCGGCCAGCGTCAGGTGGCCTGCGCCCGGCAGGACGCGGCGCGGATCGGCCGCCTCCAGGTCGGCGCCCGCCACCAGCTGGACCGACCACGACTGGCTGCCGGCGGGCAGCATCGGCGCCAACGCCCAATTGCGCCGCTGCGCCGCCGTGGCGTCCGGCCGCAATGGCACGTATTCGGTGCCGGCCGGAAGCATCAGCTTGGCCTGCGACGGGATCAG
Source organism: Achromobacter xylosoxidans (assembly GCF_001457475.1). Lineage (NCBI taxonomy): Bacteria > Pseudomonadati > Pseudomonadota > Betaproteobacteria > Burkholderiales > Alcaligenaceae > Achromobacter > Achromobacter xylosoxidans. The sequence continues at coordinate 4,550,752 of NZ_LN831029.1, forward strand.
CGCGCCCAGCTTGAGCGTGATCGTGCCCGCCAGACGCAGCACGTTGGCCTCATTGCCCTGGGTGGTGTGCAGGTTCGGCAGGGCCACGTCCGCCGGCCAGGTGAACGCCTGCAAGGCCGTGCCCTGCGCCAGCAGCGTGCCCGCGCCCAAGCGCGTCCCCGCAGGCAGTTCCACGGCCTGCGCCAGCACGGTGCCGGCCCCGTACAGCAACTGTCCGGCCGCATCGCGCACGTCCCCGGACACCACCGTGCCCGGGGCCAGCGACAGGCTCTGGTCCAGCACCGCCTCCACCGGCAGGCGCGTCCCCGCCGCCAGCGTGGTCGCCTGCAAGGGCAAGGGGTAATTCAGGGTGCGCCCGCCCGGGAACTCGGTGCCTTCGGCCAGCTCCACTCCCCCGCGCGGCAGGACCACGTCACCGCCGAAGGGCTGCGTCCCCGGTGTCAGGATCCAGCCGTTCTCGTCGTCCGGCGACGCCGGCGGCGGGGCGAAACCGTCGTTGATGCTGCCATATACATCCAGGTTGCCCTTGGCCCGCAGCACCAGCGCGCCCGCCTCGCCGGAGCCATACGCGGCGCCCAGCGGCGTGCGCGGATTCAGGCTGGCATAGCGATAGCCCGACAGGTCCAGGTCGCCTTGCACGACCAGGTCGCCGTCCGCACTGCGGCTGACGATCTCGACGCCGGGCCGCAGATGGAACACGTCGCGATAGACGGCATTGTTCAGGCCGGCGAGCTTGCCGCCGAGCAGGTTGCCGTTGGCCAGCGCGCGGCCCATGAAAGCCGCACTGTCGGCATGCTTTTCGTTCAGGTAATCCTGGTCGATGATCTGGTATTCGCGCCCGCCGCTGCGCTCGGCGGGATCACCGGGACGGGCATCGTCGTAGCGCTGCGTGGCGATCAGCGTGATTGCCTTGGCGCCCTCGATGGCCAGAGGTCCGCGCGCCTCGATGGCAATGTCGCCATATGTGGCGGCGGCATCCGGCGCGCCGCCCCCGTTGATGCCGGCGTTGCCGGCCGCATCGACGCGCGGCGCCAGCAATTCCAGCGTGCCGCGCGCGGCGCCATCGTGCTGCCCCGCCGCCGTGCCTTGGGTGGCCGCCGTGCCATGGCGCAAGTCGATGCGCGCGCCCCCGGCCAGGGTCAGCACGCCCTGGCCGGCATTGAGTTCGACGACGGCGCGGTTGGGCGCGTCGATGATCTTGCCGTAGCTGTCCACGCGCAGCAGCGTGCCGTGCGCATCGAGCACGGCGCCGGACGCCAGCGTCAGCCCTTCGCGCGCCGCCAGCCGGATGCGGCCGACCCGTTCGCCGCTGGCGTCGACACGGCCCGCCACGGTCAGGTGGCCGCCGTCCAGCGACAGATTGATATCGTTGGCGCGCAAGGCGTCGCCCACCGTCAGGTTGCCCTGCTTGATCTGGAAACTGCGCGCGCCGCTCACGCCGCCCTCGTTCAGGCGTTGATTCAGGGCGTCGAAATCGGCATCCAGCGAGCCCGCCGCGCCCAGGCGCTGCGCGCGAATGTCGATGCTGCCGGCCCGATACGGCACCAGCGTGCCTGCCGCGTCGTAGCGCCCCGACGCGCCGCCCAGTATGCGGCCGAGCAAGGCCACCTCGCCGCCGGTCGGGGACAGCGCCACCGCGCGCAGGGCGCCGGCGTCGTTCTCGCGCGCCGACAGGTCGATCAACGCTCCGCTTTCCTGGCGGATGGCGCCCAGGCCGCTTTCCAGGATCAGTTCGCCGCCCCAGCTGTAGCGCCATACGTCGTTGAAGGCGATGGCGCGGCCCGCCAGGTCCAGCGTGGAGCCCGCCCCCAACAACACACTGTCGCGCCCCGTCAGCGTCAGCTTGCCGCTGGGCAGCACAATGGCCCCGCCGATCCGCACGTTCGCCCCCGTCAGGCTCAGCTCCGCGCCCAGCGCCTGAACCGGCGCGACCGGCGCGCCCGCCGGCGCCACGACCCGCACGTCGCCACCCGCGATGAAACGGTTGACGGAGCCGGCGACACCGGTCAGCAGCGGCGTGTTCACCGTCAGGTCGCCACCGCTGTACGCGTAGCCACCGCTGCCATAGGCGCCTTGCGACTGGTACACCGCCAGGCTGCCACGATGGTTCGCGGTGACGCGTTCGCTGGCATTGAGCACGACAGCGCCGAAGCCCAGTGCCAGGCGGGCGTTGTCGTCCACGCCGTTGGGCTGCGCCCCCTGGCCGTAGCCGAACTCGATGCGCTCGGCGTCAATGCGCAGGGTGCCCCGGCCGGTGCCGGCGCCGCCCGCCGCCACCGCGCCGGGCGCCTGCGTGGCCCCGTTCCAGACCAGATGCCCGGTGCGGATGGCGGCCTCGTCGCCGCTTTCACCGTAGCCGTACAGGGCCGGCGTGCCCAGCGCCAGTGTGGCCAGGCTGTAGCGGCCGCTGGCCGGGTCGCGCGTATCGAGCGCCACGGAGCCATAGAAATTGATGGCGTCGCGCGCGGTCAGCGTCAGCACTTCGAGCCCCGGCGCGCCGCTACTGACATCGCCACGCAGGAGCCGGGCGAGAATTTCCTGGTTCAAGGTCAGGCCGCTCGGCAGCACGCCACGCGCCGCCGCCTGCTCCAGCGCGGTGGCCGTGCCGACATTGACCGCGCCGACCGCCAGCGTCAGGTTGCGGGTTCCGTAGCGCACCGCCTCGCCCAGGTCGAACACGCCGTTGACCGCCGCGGCGATGGTGCCTTCGGAGTACAGCCCCGTTGCCGAGGGACACGGCGCCGCCGCGCAGGTGCCGATGCGGATCGACCCGGCGGCCTGCGCGTCGGGCGCCAGCACATCCAGGCGCCCATTGGACAGCGCCAACAGCGCCACCGCGCCAGGCTGGAAGGCATAGCCCTGCGTCGAATCCACCGACGGCGCGCCGCGTCCCAGCGTCGACAGCCCCGCGCCGGCCTCGACTTCGATCTCGCGCGACGAGACCAGGATCTCGGGCGTGGCCAGCTGTGCGCCGGACCGCAGGATCACCCGCTGCGCGCCGCCCTGGAAGGTGTAGAAGCGGCCGCCCTGTCCATACTCGACCACCGGCAGGGTGCCGATCACCAACCGGTTGGCACCCAGGGCCGCCAGCGCATCCGCCTGCACCGATGCGCCGCCAAAGCCGGCGCTCGGCGCCTGGCCGGCCGGCAGGATTTCCACCTGGCTGCTGCCGCCGTTGAGCGCCGCGGTGCCGGCGAAACCGCCCGCCGCCGCCCGGAAATCGGCAACGCCGTCAAAGCGCAGCGCCTGGCCGTCGGACGTCCCCGGGAATATCGTCAGCCGCAGCGTGCGCGCGTCGGCCGGCAACATCGCGCGCGGCACGCCCCGCCTGACCGCGTCGGCACGCACGAAGCTGGCGTAGCTGGTCTCGTTGTATTGCGAATAGGTTCGCAGCACGGCGGCCGGCGTCAGGATCACCTGGCTCGGCAAACTGTCGGCCAAGGCCGTGCCGGCAGTGGACAACGTGCCGCTGGCCGCCCATGACAGGTTGCGCAGCCGCATCGGCGCGATGGCCGGCCCCGCGGCCGCGGCGCCGTTGATCTCGACGCGGAAGGCGCCCGGCAACAGCGCGAAGGTGGAAGGCATCAAGGTATAGGTGCCGGCCGGCAAGCCGGGCACGCCCGCGCCCACCGTGATCTGGCGCCCCACGCCCGGCCTCGACGCGCCTGCCTCGCCGCCCGCGGGCGCATAGCCGGGTTGCGCGCCCGGCACGATGGCATAGACCGGATGGTCCGCCAGGGCCGGCAGGAAAAAACCGCCGTCGGGCGTGTTGCGCACCAGCGGAAAGTAGCGCGCATCGGTCGAACCGCCGCGGCCCGACACGAAGCCAGCGCCGGCCAGTTCGCCGCCGCCCGACAGATCCAGCAACGCGCCCGGCGCCGCATCCACGTCGCGAAACGCCAGCGTGATGCCGGTGCGCAGATAGGCGCCCTGCTCGAAGCCCGTCGCCCCGCCCACGCCGACCAGCGCCACCTCCTCGCCCTGGAACCGGTATGACACCCCATCCGAGGTGCCGCCGTAAGGCATCACCAGGCCGGCGCCGCTGACGGACGTGACGCTGCCCGGCAGCAGGGTCAGGCGCCGTGTCCCCAACCGTTCGCTCAGGTCGCCCAGGACGATCGCGCCCAGCGGGGCCCGCAGCACGCCACCCTGCTCGACGCTGGCGGCGGCCAGGCGCAGCGTGCCGAACGCGGAATACGGCACGGGCGGCAATGCCGCGGCCGCGTCCACACGGCCGACGCGCAAGGTCCGCGCCGGATCGAACACCAGTGCGCCGGATGCGAGGTCGCGGGTGTGGCCGGCCAGCACCTCCGCATCAGCTCCCGTGGCCGGATAGAGTTGCGCGGCGACCAGATCCAGGTCGCCGCGCGTCCACAGGCGCGTGCGCGGCTGATCATCGTTGGGGGCCAGGAAGCGCATGTCGCCGCCGCTGCGCAGCTCGACACGGTCAAAGCCTGGTCGCGTCACCACGAGCGGCGTGGCGCCGGCGACTTGGATCTGGCCCTGGGTGCCAAAGGACAGGCTGTTGCCGACCTCCAGCAAGCCGCCGGCACGCACGGTGAAGTTGCCCGCCCCCACCGTGGCCGCATCGCCGAACAGCACCCGGGGCCGCGTCAGGCCATTGGTGGCGAAGTATCTGCCCGGGCCCGACAGGCGCACATACGGGGCCGACAGCATCACCCGGCTGTCCGCCGCGTCGGCCCCCGTCGCCAGGGAAAACGCGCCGGCATAAAGCCGCAGACTGCCCGCGGCCGCCAGGTCGACCGCGCCGTCAAAGGACATCAGGCCGTTGGACAACAGGCCGATGTGATCGAAGCCCGCGCCGGCCAACACGCGCGCCAGGTCCAGCCGCGCCTGGCCATAACGCGGCTCGCGCGCGGCGGCGCCGCTCGTCAGCACTAATTCGCGCGGCACTTGCACCGCGGCCGTGGCCGTATCACCGCCCCATAGGCGGTACAACGGCGTTTCCAGCGCGATATCGAGCGTGCCGCCAGCGGCCCCGGGGCCTCCCGCGCGCGCCGCCAACTGGCCGTCCAGCTGCAGGCCCAGGTACGAACTGAGCGAAATCCGGCCGCCATCGCGGTCCAGCCGCAGCGGCCCGACGCCCTGCACGTCCAGATCCACGCTGGCGCCCGAGGCCTCCAGCCGCGCCCCGGGCCGCACGATCACATAGGCATCGGAGGAGGTCGCGGTGGCGCGCTCGTGGTCGATTTCCCCGCCGATGACGATGGCGCCGCCCTGATCCGCCACGCCGTACCTGCGCCCGCGCGCGTCCACGCCAGCCTCGGCGCGGCCGGCGACATCCAGCAGCGCCTGCTCTCCCACCAGAATGGACCGGTCGTGGACCCGTCCGCTGGCGGTTTCCACCGACTCGGCCACGTCGATATCGCCCAGCCGCAATTGCCGGATGTCGATCCTGCCGCCGGCGGCGCTCAATGCGCCCAGCACCGTGATCTGGCCCGCGCCCCGCAGCCGCAGGGTCTGGCCGGGGTCGACGGTGACGCGCGCGCCGCGGCCGATCGTCAGCGCCGCATCGACGTCGGCGCCGGCCGTCGCCAGGTTGCGGCCGCTCTGCAGTGACAGGCTGGCGCCGCGCCGGCGCGTGATCGTTGCCGCCACCGGATCATGCTGATAGACCGGCGGCAGCCAGGCTTGCAGCGCCACGGCCGGCCGCGAGCCGGTCGGCACTTCGGCCGCATCGGCGCCGGGCCGGTAGACCGGCATCGCGACGTCGATGCGCGCGTCGTCGGCCACGGCCAGGCCTTCGCTGCCCGCGATCTGGTAGCGCGAAAAGCCGCGCTGGAACAGCGCCGCCTCCAGCACCAGCGCGCCGTCGCCCGCCGCGCCGGCATCGCCGAGCACCACCTTTGGCGCCGTTACCGCCAAGGTGCCGCCGCCCTCCACCCCATAGCCGCGCAAGTCGGCCGCCAGGCGCAAGCGGCCGCCTGCCGAACCGTCGGCCGCCAGCGTCTCCAGCGTGATGTCGCCGCCCCTGCCGCCGGTCAGCTTGCCCGGCGCGCGCAATGCGGCGCCCGAGCCCACGTCGATCGTGCTGCCCGCATCCAGCAGCAGATCGCCGCGTCCTCGCACCGACACGCTGCCGCCATCCAGATAAGCCAGGGCGCCGGCCTGCGCCGGCGCCAGATTGCGCCACAGCCCCGACGCGTCCAGGCGGGCGTTCGCGCCCAGCGCCACGCGCTCGTCCGCGCCGTTGCCGCCCGCCAGGGTGTCGAGCATGCCGGTCGGCGTGGCCTGCGTCATGACGCTGCCCAGGCGCAGCGCGCCCCCGCGCGCGCTCAACGTGGCGTCCACCGACACCCGCTCGGCAAACAGCGTGATCTCGCCGCCGGGCGCCACCGTCAGGTCGGCGCGCGCGTCAATGTCGGCGGCGGCGATCCTGACGGCGCCCAGGCCCGACGCGCTCAACCGTGCGCTGTCGAGCAAGAGGTTGGCGCCGCGGTCCGCGGGCAGGGCGGTGTCCAGTTCCAGGCCGCCGGCGATGGCTGCCACCCACCCGTCCAGCACGACGCGCGCGGCGGTGTTCTGATTGCGTTCCAATGTGTACCGCAACGCCCCGGTGCGCTTGTCGTAATAGGGCGTGTAGGCGCCCACCACCAATTGCGCGCCGCGCGCCGCGGCGCGTTGCGATTGCTGGTAGCCATCCAGGTCAGAGCGCGCGGCGACGCTCTGGCGCTCGCCCAGGAAGGTGGCGCCGAGCAGTTCGCCCTCCAGCACCGCGCCGCTGGTGCCCACCAGCAGCCTGCCCGCATCGCGGCCCACGGTATAGCCGGTCTCGAATCGCTCGCGCGGCGCGAGCAGCGGGTTGTAGAAATACCTCGTCTGGCCCCAGCGCGCGCTGCGCGCCTCGTACCCCAGGTACAGGCCGGCATAGGCCAGGTCGACCGGCGCGCGCGACACCTCATACAAGCGGCCGTCCGCGCCTCGCAACCAGCTCTGGCGGATCATGCCGTCCTGCACGTCCAGGGTGCCGCCGGACAGATTGATGGACGAACCGGCGCGCGTCACCACGTCGCCGCCACTGAACTCGACATTGCCGCCTTGCGCCATCCATTCGCCGACCGCGTGCGGCCGCGTGCCGAGATAGCCGCTCACTTCCAGTAGCCCCCCCGCCGTGTACCAGCGATCGGTGGCATAGCCGTTGGTTCCCGCCGGCACCCACACCAGCTCGCGCAGATCCACCCACACATCGCTGCTGTTGAGCTTGCCGCTGTCGCGATTGAGCGGGGCGTCGCGCTGCTCGTTGCCCTGCACGTTGATTTTGATGTTGTTGTTTTCCATGGCGACGGGCACGCCCACCGCGCCGGCCACGTCCAGCACCGCGCCGTCGCGCAGCAGGCTGCGCCGGGCGGCGTGGACCACGATCTGCCCGCCCGTGGCCAGCGTCATGGAATCCGCCGCGAAATCGACCGTGCCGCCGCTGCGGATTTCCACGCGGGACAGGTCGCGCCGGTCGCTGCCTGCCGCGGCCATGGGCGCATCGGTCTGCGCGCCCAGGGGCACGCGCAGGCCATCGCGCTGGCTGTCCAGCGCCAGGTCGCCGCCCCGATCCAGCAGGATCGCCGTGGCGCTGCCTGCGGCCAGCGTGATCCGGCCATCCGCGCCCGCCGCGGCCAAGTGCAGGGTGCCGCGGGCGTTCACCGAAGTGCTCGACAACAGCACACCGCGTTGCGCCACCTCGGCGCTGGTCAATGTCACGTCGCCCAGGGCGGCCTGGATCAGGCCGGTGTTTTCGACACGGCCCGTCGCGCCCGCGGGCGTCACCTCGTTGCCCCGGGTGGTGGACAACTGATTGCCCGCCGTCCCCTGCCCGCGCTTGATGACGAAGCTGTCGCCGGCCGCCAGTTGTGCCTGGCCCCCCGGGGTATCGATCGTGCCGGCGTTGACGGCCTCCTTGCCCAGCAGCAGCACATAACCGCCGCCCGTGGTCGAGGAGGCCGGCGTCGAGGTCTGGAGGCGCGCGCCCGCCTGCACCTCGATGCGGCCGGCGGCGTCGCGGAAAGTCGGCTGGCCATTGTCGCCATACAGGCCATTGCCGCGGAACTGCGCGTCGCTCATGGTGGCGGCGGCCACCACCAGGTTGCGCGCGTTGACCTGGCTGGTGCCGCTGAAGATCACGCCGTTCTGGTTCACCACCAGCACCGTGCCGTCGGCCTGGATCGCGCCCTGGATCTGGCTGGGCCGCGCTGACGCGCCCACCACCCGGTTCAGTACCGCGTCGTCGGCCTTTTGTTGGAACCGCAGCGTGGTGTTGCGGCCCACGTTGAACGTGTCCCAATTCAGGATGGCGCGCGACTGCGTTTGCTCGATGGTCACCAGCTGGCGCCCGCCCTCGGTGCCGGTGCGCGGCTTGTTGGCGCCCTCCCATTTGGCCTGCGCGCCCTCGGCGATCCACAGCCCGCCCGGCGCCAGTCCGTCCGGCACGGCGGTGCCGTTTGCCGCCGCGGCCGCGCGCGCCGCCGCCTGCGCCGCCTGCTGCGCGGCCACCGCCGCGGCGGTGCGATTCAGATTGTCCAGCGAGCGCTGCAACTGCTGGCGCGACTGCGCCTGCTGGCGGGCGCTGTTGCCGATGCCGGCCAGGCTGCCGTCGGGCATGCGGCCGGTGCGCTGCGCGGTCGACTGCACCGCGCCCTTGTCCGCGAACCAGGCCGGGCTGAAGGCGCGCGCCTGCGCCTGCGCCGCGCCGCTCCAGCCGCCCGCCACCAGCAGCACCGCCAACGCCTGCGACACCTGTGTCGGACGCCAGCGCGGACGCCCGCGCCCCGCCTTACGCGCCCTCAATGCCCTACCGCCGCGTTGCGCCAACCGTGTCTGCATGATCGTCCTTCCTCATTCCTATCGGGGTGTCGCCACCTGGAACAAGACAGACGGATGGAAAAATGCCGACCGGAACCCTGTCATAAATAATTCATGCAGCTTCCCGGCCCGACATTGGTGGCAGCTCAGGACAGCAACACCACGCCTCCGGGCAATCGAGTCACCTCGGCGCCGTAGGCGTCACGAATCAACTGCTCGGCGTCCGCCACCTGCGCCAGCGCGAAGCGCGCCTGCACCCGGCGCCGGCCCAGCCGGCTGTTGAGCAGCACCAGGCGGCCGCGACGATAGCGGTTCAGTTCCTCCACCACGTCCGCCAGCGGCACCCGATCGAACACCAGCCAGCCGCGGCGCCAGGCCGTTACGGCCTCGGTATCCGCCGCCACCGGCGGCATCACCCGCTGGCCGTCGTAGCGCAGCTCCTGCCCGGCGGCCACGTCATACGCCCCCCGCGCGTGCGCCAGCCGCAAACTGCCGGACAGGCAGCACAAGCTGGCTTCGCCGTCGAGATAGCGCAGGTTGAACCGCGCCTCGCGCGCGGTGATGCGGCCGGCGCCGGCCACCACCTGTGTCGCCGGCGCCGCCGCTTCGCCACGCGCATTCAGCGGCCGGCCAACGCGGACTTCGGCCTCGCCCGCCTCCAGTTCGATCACCGCGCCGGCGTCGGGCGCCGAGCGCACGTTGATGCGCGTCTGAGTATTGAGCTCCAGTTCCAGCGCCTCGCCCAGCGCCACCCGCCGCTGCTCGCCGGTGGCGGTGCGGTAATCGGCGCCGAATTCTCCCAGGCCGGGCCACAGTCCCAGCGGAGGACGCCAGGCCAGATACGCGACCGACGCCGCCACCGCGCCCCCCAGGAAGGCGCGCCGGCCCGACGGCGACGGACGACGCGGCGCGGCCCATGCCTTCGCCTCTTCGCGCACCGCCGGTCCCAGCGCCTGCCACAGGCGCTTCTGTTCGGCGAACGCGGCCTCGTGGCGCGCGTCCTGGCGCAGCCAGGCGCGGAATGCCTGCGCATCGGCCTCGGTTGCGGCGCCCGAAGTCAGCATCAACAACCATTCGCGCGCATCGCGGTCATGCGCCGACGCCTCGCCCCTGCGCCTTCCTGGCAGCCCCGTCAGCGTCATGTTTCGTCTTCCTCGCCGGCGCGTCGCGCTGGCTCCTCCTGCGCTTGCAGCACCTTGCCGCAATGGACCAATGCGCGCTTGAGCTCCTTGGATACGATGCGTTCCGACACGCCATAGCGCCTGGCGATCTCCGCATGCGGCACGTCGTGCACCCGGGCAGCCAACAGCATCTGCTGGGTGCGCTCGGGCAACTGGCGCAAGGCGCGACGGAACGCGTCGATCTGGCTGCGGCCTTGCGCGATGCGTGCCGGATCGGCGGCTTCGTCCGTGCCGCCGATCAGCTCGCTGATCTCCACCCCCGTCAATAGACGTGAATCACGGCGGCGCTGGTCCTCGGCGATGTTCAGCGCCACCCGGAACAGATAGGCCGCCGGCTGCTGGATCGACGAACTCGCCGGCAGGTCGTTCACTTTCAGGAAGGCTTCCTGCATCGCGTCATGGGCCAGGTCATCGGACCCCAGTCGGCGCCTGAGCTGGCTGCGGAAATCGTTGTAGCGCTCCAGGAACAGCGCGCGCAGCGAGCCCGGCGACCTGTCATCCCGCATGGCCCGCCCCTCGCGGCGCGGCGCAGTCGTCAGCGCCACCGGCCCGCAGCAATATCGTCACCGGCTGCCGCATGCCGGCGGGCAATGGCCCGGCCGTCACCCCGCGCAGCGCGGTCTCCAGCCGGCGATTCAATGGCGCCGATCCCGTGTCCGATACCCAATCCACCCTGTCAACGCGCCAGGCCTTGTCGAACCAGAGCTTGACGAGGGCGCGATAGCGGCCCGGCTCGGCCCCCGAGCCCCTGCACAGCGCCTGTTTGAGCGCGCCTTGCAGCGCAGCCGCGTAGGGCGTGTCTCGCAACCGCGCCGCGCTGGCCGCGCGCACCGCCGGCGCCGTGTGCGGCGCGGCCACCAGCGTGAACGAATGCGTGCTGGCATAGCGGATCGCCAACGGCGCCCCCGCCAGCAGCCTGCGCAGGGCATCCCCGGGGGTATAGGTGCCTATCACCGCGGGCGCGTGTCGGCCGGCGGTCAAGGCGGTGTCGACCAGCACCGTGCGGCCGCTGGCCAGGCTGTACTCCGCCAGCGCCTGGTCCAGCGGCTGCGCGGCAATGGCGAATGCCATCTCGCGCGGCGGCGCCCCGGCGCTGCCCGCGCCGGCCAGCGCCCACATCCCCAACGCCAGGCAGGCGCGTCCCATCCAGCCCCCGCCCGGCGGACAGGCAAAGGTCATGGACGCCAACATGGAGGAAAAATGCCAGGCATTGCCGTTGTCGCGAGTGCCGGCGCACCCGCCTCGAAGGAAAGGCGCCATGCTAGGACGCGTGAATGACGCAATCGTGACACGCCACATGCACGCGGCGCCGGCCCGCCACGCAATCGTCACCTGCGCGCGATCATCTGTCCCTATACTGATGGCACGGTGGCCACTGGCCGCCGGGCCTTTTCCAAGGAGCCCGCATGCGCATCCCTTGCCCCTTTCCGCACCGCGCCGGTCTGCTGTTGCTGGCCGCGCTGGCGCTCGCGCCCCTGACGGCGGGCGCCCAGACCGCGCCCGCCGCGCAGGCCACGCCGGTGCCGCCGCCCGCGTCGACGGCCGGGCCCGCGCCCGGCGGCGCCTGCATCGAAACCGAGGTCAACGGCTACCGCGCCCTGTCGTATGGTTGCCTGAACCAGAAGATGGCGCCCGACGCGGCGCCCAGGCCGCCGCCCACGCTGGGCTCCGAAGCCATCACGCAACGGCCGCCCAACCAGATGGGCCTTCCCACGCCCGCCACCATCGGCAACCGCATGGGCAACACCTTCGGCACCTCGGCCTATCCGCAGCGGCCGACGCCGTAGGGCGTCTGCAGCGCCGCGCGTTCAGGCCGTGCGGCTGATGAAATAGATTTTCTTGACGAAGGTATCGACTTCCCAGCGGCCGGTATAGCCCTCCGGCATCACGAAGGCCTCGCCCACGGTCAGTTCGTGCACGGTGCCATCCGGTTCGACCAGGCGCGCCGCGCCTTCGACGATGTAGCCGAATTCGATATAGCCGGTGGTGTTGGACTGGAAACTGCCGGCCGTGCTCTCCCACACGCCGGCCTCGGCGCGGCCGCCGTTGCCTTCGAACGCGGTCACGGTGCGGAACGCCGCGTCGCCCGAGAGGGGACGCTTGGGCTTGCCGGGCACCGGATTCTTCATGGGGCCGGCGTCGATGCGGACCAGCCGCGATTGATCATGCTTCACTGCGCTTTCCTTGGGGTTCAATGCGCCGCCACCACCAGCACCTCGGCCGCGCCGCGGCTGACCGTGCGCATGCGATGCGGCAGTTCGGAATCGAAATAGAGCGAATCGCCGGCATCCAGCCGGAACGCGCGTTCGCCGACCTGGACCTCGATGGCGCCCTTGAGCACCAGCAGGAATTCCTCGCCGGGGTGCGGAAACACCGCGGCCGCGTCGGGAAACTCGCGCGGCGGGTGCACGATGAAGGGTTCCATGGCCTTGACCTTGCGGCGCCCGGCGAGCGATTCGTAATGGTATTCAGTGCCCAGGTCGCGCCGCTGCAGCGCTTCGCGATCGGCCACCCGCACCAGGCTGACGACCTCGTCTTGCGCCGCGCCATCGCCACCCACCAATTGCGACACGCCCACGCCATAGGCTTCGGCCAACCGCAGCACGGTGGAGATCGAGGGCTCGCTCAGGCCCCGCTCCAGCTTGGACAGATAGCTCTTGGTCAGGCCCGTGCGCTCGCCCAGCTGTTCCAGGGACAGGGATTGTTGGCGGCGCAGCGCGCGCAGGCGGTGAGGCAAGTCGATCATGGGCGGGAAAATGGCGGAAACGACCGGTAAGCATGCCCGAAACCCGTCCGGCCGTCGAGTCGGCCTCCCCTGCCCATCCGGGGCGCCATGACCGGCCCGCGCCCCGGGGCGGACCGCGCTACGCGCCCAGCACGTCCGGGTGCTGGCGCAACGCCCGCCGCGCGTAGTACGAAAAACCCACCTGCGAGCGCTTGGGCGTCAGGATCCAGTCGTGCGCCTCGCGCCCCAGCGCCGGCGGAATCGGCTGGATCGTGCCGGCCGCCATCGCCAGCAGCTGCATGCGCGCGGCGCGCTCGAACTGCAGCGCCAGCACGCAGGCCTCTTCCACCGAGCCCGCGGCCACCAGCATGCCGTGGTGCGACAGCAGGATGGCGCGCTTGTCGCCCAGCGCCGCCGAGATGATCTCGCCTTCCTCGTTGCCCACCGGCACGCCCGGCCAGTCCTTCAGGAACGCCACGTCGCCATACAGCGGGCAGTTGTCCATGTGCGAGACCTCCAGCGGCACCTCCAGCATCGACAGCGAGGCCGCGTGCAGCGGGTGCGTGTGGATGATGCAGTTGACGTCCGGCCGCGCCCGGTAGATCCAGGAATGAAAACGGTTGGCCGGGTTGGGCATGCCGCCGCCTTCCTGCACCCGCAGGTCCTCGTCCACCAGCAGCAGGTTGCCGGCTGTGATTTCGTCGAAGCCCAGGCCCAGCCGCTGGGTGTAGTAGCGGTTCGGTTCCGGCGCGCGCGCCGTGATCTGGCCGGCCAGGCCCGAATCGTGCCCGCCGTCGAACAGGATGCGGCAGGTCAGCGCCAGGCGCTCGCGCAGCGTCCAGTCGGGCGTGTCGAACTGGCGCTGCATCTCGGCCTTGGCCCGCGCGATCAGTTCTTCCTTGCCCAAATGCATCGTATCGGCCATCTTTGACTCCTTGCTATGCCGTTTCCAACAACGGCGTAAAACCCGGCAGCGCGCGCATGCGCGCCAGCCAGGCGTTGATGTGGGGAAAGGCGGACAGGTCGTAGCCGCCCTGCTCCGCCATGCTGGTGTAGGGATACAGCGCGATGTCGGCAATGGTCGGCGCCTCGCCTACCAGGAAGGCGCGGCCCGCCAGATGGTCCTCCATCCACGCCGCCGCGCGCATGCCGGCGCGGCGCCACTCGACCATCGCCGGGTCATCCACCCGCGCCGTGCCGCGCAGGTGGATCAACAGCCGCGGCTGCGCGAAGGCGTGCATGTGCTGGGTCTGCTCGAAGCTCAGCCAGCTGGCCACCTGCGCCTGCGCCAGCCGCCCCTCGGGCAGCCACGGCGTGCCCCGGCCCAGATACCACAGGATCGCCTGCGACTCCGCCAGCCACACGCCTTCGGGCGTGCGCAGCGCGGGCACCTGGCGCCACGGATTGATGCGGCCGAAGGCCTCGGTCTCCAGGTCGCCCTGCACGATATCGAAGGTGCGGCGCGTCAGCGCCAACCCCATGTAACCGCAGGCCAGCCGGATCTTCCAGGCATTGCCCGAACGCAGCGTATCGGCCAGTTCCAGCGGCTGTCCCGCCAAGGGATGCGTGGTCATCGTCAATCCATCCTGATATCGGCGCGCTTGACGATCTCGGCCCATTTCTTCTTTTCGGCCGCGATGAAACGCTGGTATTCGTCCGGCGCGCCGGTGTACAGCTGCGTGCCCTGCGCCGCCAGCCGCGTCTTCAATTCAGGCGAGGCCAGCGTCTGGCGCAGCGCCGCGTTGAGTTTCTCCAGCACCGCCGGCGGCGTGCCGGCCGGCGCGAAGAACGCATTCCACGAGCTGATCTGCAGCCCCGCGTCGCCAGCCTCGCCCGCGGCCGGCACCTGCGGCGCCGACGGCAGGCGCTGGTCCGCCGCCACCGCCAGCGCGCGCAGCTTGCCCGACGCCACGTGCGGCATGATCACCGGACTGGCATCCATCACCACGTCCACCTGCCCGCCGATGGCCGCGTTGACCGCTTCGCTGCCGCTCTTGAACGGCACGTGCACGATATCCACGCCCGCCGTCAGCTTCAGCAGTTCCAGCCCCAGATGCGGCGAACTGGCCGTGCCCGCCGAACCGAAATTCAGCTTGGCCGGGTGCGCCTTGGCGTACGTCACGAAGTCGGCGAAGTTCGCCGCCGGCAGGTCGCCGCGCACCGCCAGCAGATAGGGCGAGCCGGACACCAGTCCGACCGGCGCGAACTTGTCGGCGTCGTAGCTGAGCTTGGCGTAGATCAGCGGATTCACCACCTGCGTGCCCACCGTGCCCATGAAGATCGTATACCCGTCGGCCGGCGCCGTCGCCGCCACCTGCGCCGCGATCACGCCGCCCGCGCCGGGCCGGTTCTCCACCACCACGCTCTGGCCGAGCGCATCGCCCATGCCCTTGCCCACCTGGCGCGCCACGATATCGGTGATGCCGCCGGCGCCGAACGGCACCACCAGCCGGATCGGATGATCCGGAAACGCGGCCTGCGCGCCGCTACCCGCCCCTGCGGCCACCGCCAGCGCGGCGGCCATGATCATGCGCTTCATAGGATTCCCCTTGTGTCCGCCGCTGGATCGCGGCTATGACACAAAGTGTCCTATAGAGCATTGATTTTCCGCAAGGGAAATGTGATTGGGGGAATCCCTGAGCGGGGGGCGCTTGTTGCCAGTGGCGGCTTTCGGCTGTGGATTCAAGCGGACAGTCTCCCCGTGCAGTTCCATAAGGCCAATTAAGGGAAAAAGGGTAAAATGGGCAAAAGACCTATTAAGGCTCAATCAAACCCGCTGTAGGGAGAACGATCATGGCTGCTTCCGCATTGCTCGCTGAACCTATCACCCGCCTGCCGACGAAGCCCGCCTCGGCAGTCAAGAAGGACGGCTGGCGGGGTGTCGTGCGCAGTCTTGCCGCCGCCGAAGGAAGGCTCGTCGTCACGAACCACGATGAGCCGGAGGCCGTGATCATGACGGTGGCCGAGTACACACGGATCATGGACGCGCTGAGCGCTGCCCAGGCCGCCGTGCCAGACCCGGTCGAAGACCTGCGCCGCAGCTTTGATCAACGACTTGCCGCGCTGTCCGCCCCCGACGCGGCCGAGCGCCTGCGAAGCGTTATGCGCAACCCCGGGCCGTTGGCTGGCCGAGTTAAGGCCGGATCCACATTTTGATGGAACGCCCGATTCTGTACGTGCTGGCGGGAGTGAATGGCGCCGGCAAAAGCTCAGTGGGCGGCCATATCCTGACTCAGGCCGGCATGGCCTGGTTCAACCCTGACACTTTCGCTCGTGAGCTTGTACAGCGCTTGGGCCGATCCCAGGAACAGGCCAATGCCGAGGCCTGGGCGGAAGGGGTGCGGCGGCTGGACGCGGCAGTGGCGGCGGGCGGGTCGTTCGCCTTCGAAACCACCCTGGGCGGCCAGACCATCGTGGAAAAGCTCATCGCCGCGGCGTCGACACACGATGTGCTGGTCTGGTACTGCGGCCTGCGCGACGCCGAGCACCATATCGCGCGAGTGCAGGCCCGGGTGGCGCGCGGCGGCCACGACATCCCCGAAGAACGCATCCGCGAACGCTGCAAGACGTCCTGCCGCAATCTGCTGAAATTGATGCCGCACCTGGTCAGCTTGCGGATCTACGACAACAGCGTGGACGTAGAGCCTGGCGAGGCCGTGCCTGAGCCGGCTCTGGTCCTCTACGTGGACGAGGGCCAGGTGCACTATCCCACTTCGCTTGCGCAGATGCGGGACACGCCTGATTGGGCGAAGCCGCTCGTTGAGGCCTCGTTGTCGGCCAGCGAGCAGTGCAGCCTGCGCTCGGTATAAAAAGGGCTGCGCCGGGGCGGCACCTCGGACCTGGTAGGCGCGGACGCTGGACCCGCGGCGAGGGATCACCCGCGCCACTTGCCACCAGGCGCCGGTGGGCAGCGTCGCTGGCGCAGGGTTGCGGCGGCCAGTTGACGGCGGTGCAGGTTGAGCGCCATGACGGACCATTGCCGCCGGTCCGGGCCTTCGATCCGCCCCAAACGGCAGCGTCCACGCGCTGACCCCGCGCTCCGCTGCCCCGCTATCCCGGCAGCTTGCCGTGCTTGTGCTTGGCGCGTTCGGCCAGTCGCAGCGCCATGTCCTGCTGGCGCTGCATCAGGTCGGCGATCTGCTCGGCATAAAGATCGATGAGATCGCCGCCCACCGGCTCCGGATCAGCCCCGTCGTCGATCGCCACGACGGCCCCCGCCTGGTCCACGCCCCAGATCCGGCTGCCGTCGCCCACGATCTTCAGCACCGGCAGGATGCCGGGCAGACCGGCCTCGGCAAGCTGACGCTGTTGCGCCGAAATGCTGGCCCATTCAGGCAACTCCGGCGCATCGATGCCCAACAGCACCACGCCGCGCCAGAAGGTCCAGGCCGGGCCGACTTCGAACTCCTTGGCGCGCGGCCAGACTTCCTCGCGCGCCATCACGCACAGGCCGTTGGTGCGCTGGCAAAAGGCCGCGAACGCCGCCGGCAGCGCGAACCCGACAGCGGCCTCCAGGCTCGCGATCGCGGCCGCATCGGGCGCGGGCGCGGCCACCACCTCGAAATACGCGGCGTCCACGGGGTCCAGGATCTCCCATATGCGTTTGTGGAACTGTTCGGCGGTCATGGTCATGCAAGTTTCCTGAATCAAAAGACAAGTCCCGGCCCGCCGCCAGGACGGGAGGTCGGAACGGCACAACACTATAGCCGCGAAGGTGGCCGCGTGGCCCCCGGTTTGGCGCGACATCGGCGGGCAGTGGCATCTCTCCGATAGCCGGCTGCCCGCGGCGATCAATATCTGGGAGACTCATTGCGGAATGCGCCGCCTCGGCATCGTCTCCATTGCACACGCTCCTCACGGACGCCGCATTCCGCGATACCAGCCTCCCGGACATAGCGCGGCGAGTGCATGCCGCGCCTGCGGACGGCACGATTGCACAAGAAGTCCTTGAAGCTCCAAGTCCGGGCAAGCCTCAGTACCGATCATCCGAGGACCGCGCAGAGGACGCGGGAATTGCTACGCGCGCAGGCGCTGGCCAACCCGCCTCATACGCCTGGCCATGCGAATCCTGATACCTGACATCCGGGTCGCGACCGTCGCGGATCGCAACCCGGCCGCCGGTCGGTTCACCGTGATGTTCGCCTGTTTCGTCGCGCGGCATCGTGATGTCCTGCCGGGGACGCCGGGGAGCGATATCGGCGAATTCTCCCCCTGAGTCGATGTTGCGGGACGATGCTAATCTGCCCTGATTCATCCGGAGAGGACATGGCATGGATCGAATAGCCGACCGCTATCTGAGGTTTGCCAAAATCGAAGCTGCTGGGCGATCGCCGTTGTACGAACAATGGGCATTCCATGTGGCGAAGTCGTTTTCCGCATTGACATTTCTCCGCGGATTGCCTTCCGATAAGCAGCAGCCCAACCTGCTGTTCGCGGCGCTGCGGCATACGGCGGGCTTGCCTCGATCACCTGCGGAATTCGATGCGGCGCTGGCGCGCCATGGCGCTGAAATTCGCGCGCTCATGCTGGCCCGCTCCACCCAGACCAACGAACCCGGGCGCTGCGCGGTACTGATGCCCGCCATCGCCACGATCCCGGGCAAGATTGCGTTGATCGAGGTGGGCGCCTCGGCGGGACTATGCCTGCTGATGGAAAAGTATGGCTACGACTGGGGCGTGCAGCGCCTGACACCGGACGTGGGCGTTTCGGACTACCCCGTCCTGTCCTGCGCGGTCACCGGCACGCCACCGCTGCCCCGCAGGTATCCAGACATTGTGTGGCGGGCGGGGCTGGACTTAAGCCCGATCGATGTCCGCCTCGACGCAGATTTGAAATGGCTCGAAACCCTTGTCTGGCCCGAGGACGAGCATCGGCTCGCACGGCTTCGGTCAGCGCTGCGCATCTGTCGGCGCGAACCGCCCCGGATCATCAGAGGCGATCTGCTGCGCGACCTTGCCTCTGTGGTCGCGCAAGCGCCAGCAGATGCCACCGTCGTGGTGTATCACTCAGCCGTCCTCAACTATGTGACCGATCAGGCGCAGCGCAATGAATTCGCGCGGGCAATGCTGGCGTCACGCTGCATTTGGATCAGCAACGAAAGCCCGCTGGTCTTCCCTCAATTCCTGCCCGACACGGCGCAACAGCCCCCGGGCATGTTCTTGCTATGCGTTGCCGGAACCCCCCTCGCCTGGACCGATCCGCATGGCGCCACATTGCAATGGCTGTGATTGACGGTCCCCCCGGGGCTGCGCCCGCACTATCATCCCCACTACTACGCCGCCTTTGTCATCGGGCCTGACGGCCACAACCTGGAAGCCGTTTGACCATCTCCCGCCGGGTTGAAAGGGAATGCGCGTCCCGCCCGGGCGCGCAATCGCCATGCCGCTAAGGCATGTCGCGGATCCCCGCCTGCTGAACGATCGTGGTCCAGCGCTCCTCTTCGTCCTTGACATAACTGCCCAGCGCCTGCGGCGTCCCCACCTCGGCAACCAGCCCCTCCAATTGCAGCGCCGCCTGGAAATCCGCATTTGCCGACACCGTCTTGATGGCGCCATTCAAGCGATCGATGACGTCCTTGGGCGTCCCCTCGGGCACGAACACGCCATACCAGCTGTCGACGAAATACCCCGGCACCCCCGACTCCGCCACCGTCGGCACGCCCGGATAGGATGGCGAGCGATCCTTGGTCGTCACCGCCAGCGCGCGCAACTGGCCGTTCTTGATCTGGCCGCTGACACTGGCCGAGGTCGAGAAGATCATATCGATCTGCCCGCCCATCAAGTCGTTGATGCCCGGTCCCGCGCCCTTGTAGGGCACATGCAGGATATCCACCTTGCCCAGGCTCTTGAACATTTCCCCGGCCAGGTGCGCGGACGTGCCGTTGCCATAGGACCCGAAGGTCAGCTTGCCGGGATGGGCGCGGGCATACGCCAGGATGTCCTGCACGCTCTTGAACCTGGACTTCGGCGACACCACCAGCACGTTGGGCGACTTGCCGATCAGCGCGACCGGCGCGAACGCCTTGTCGGTGTCATAGGGCAGCTTCTTGTGGATGGCGGGATTCACGGCATGCGCGAAGGTCGCCATCAACAGGCTATAGCCGTCCGCCGGGCTTTTGGCCACGTTCTCGGTGCCTATGATCGTGCTGCCGCCCGGCCGGTTCTCGACAATGACGGATTGGCCCAGCGCATCGGTCAGGCCCTTGGCCAACTGGCGCGCGATGATATCGGTGCCGCCGCCCGGCGTGAACGGCACGACGATGCGCAGCGGCCGCTCCGGAAAGGCGGCCCGCGCCAGCAAGGGCATCGCCATCGCAGTCAGCGCCGCCAACGCGGCGGCAAGCCCCTTGGCGCCGCGCGCCCGGATCCATTGGTTCTTCATGATTTGTCTCCTGGTATTGTCCAGCGCCGATCTGCTCGCGGCGCCTTGAAAAAGTGTAGGGATGCCAGGGCCGCCTGCCATCCCGCCAATTCCATCCATCGAAATCAGGCCGCGCCCGCGCCGATGATCGCAATGGCGTCGGCCGCGCGGACGCCCTGACCGAGCGGCCTGACGAACAGCGGGTTGATCTCGGCCTCGACCAGCCGGTCGCCCAGGGCTTGCGCCATCCGCGCAAACGCGAGCACGGCGTCGACCAGGGCGGGCACATCGGCGCGGTCACGCCCCCGGTAGCCATCGAGCAACGGCCAGGTCTTCAGCCGCCGCAGGGCGGCCTCGACCTGCCATGCCGTCAGGGCCGCGCCATCCTCGGGCAGCAGCAACAGCGTGGTGTCACGGATCAGCTCGGCCACCACGCCGCCCATTCCCAGCAGAATCGCCGTGCCAAGCGGATCGCGATGAACGCCCAGGATGACTTCGGCCGCTCCCGCCACCATCTCCTGCACCAGGAACGCCTCGGCCACCCGCCCCGTGTGGCGCTGCACGTCCGCGGCCATCCGCCGCAGGCGCGGCCCGATCTCGTCGGGCGTCAGATTGACCGCCACCCCGCCGACCTCGCTCTTGTGCAGAATGTCGCCGGACAGCAACTTCAGAACCACGCGCGGTCCCAATTGCCTGGCGGCCTCGACCGCCTCGGCCGGTGAACGCACCGCGATCTCGCGCACGCCGGGCACGCCAAACCGCGCGAACAGGGCTTTGGCCTGGGCTTCGTCCAGGGAGCCGTGCTCGGGGCACGACACCGGCGCCGGCGACGGCGCCGTGGAGTCGGCCGCGGGCGGCCGCGCCGGCGCGTGGACCCGCCACATCGCCGCCAGTGCCGCACTGACGCTTTCCGGGGACTGGAACGCGGCAATCCCCTGGCGACTGAGCAACTCGGCCGCCCGCGGCGCATGCGGACTGATATAGGCCACCACGGGTTTGGCGCCGGGAACAAGCGCATCCCTCAACGCATTGGCCAGCAACTCCGGCTGGGCGACAGCGGAGGATCCCGCGATGGCGACGAGCGCGTCATACCCGTCGCTCTCGAGGACGGCGCGCACGGCGCCGCGCAGCACATCGGGCTGCAGGCCGGCCAGCGTCACGTCGATGGGATTGCGGTCCAGCGCCGCGTGCTCGCCCGTCTGCAGCGCCCGCAGGGCCGCGCCGGTGGGCGCGTCGGGCGCGGGCAGTTCGAAGCCCGCCAACCCAAGGCAGTCGGCCACCAGCGTGCCGGCCCCGCCCGTCGACGTCAGGACGGCGATACGGCGCCCCGCCAGCCGGCTCCCGCTCGCCAGCGCCGCCGGAATATCGAGCAGATCGGAAAACGCCTGCGCGCGGATGATGCCGGCTTCCTCGAACAGCGCGTCATACATGGCGTCGGCCCCCGCCAGCGCGCCGGTGTGCGACGCCGCGGCCTGCGCGCCCGAGTCGGAACGGCCTATCTTGAAGGCCACGATCGGCTTGCCGGCCCGGATCGCCTTGCGCGCCGCGGCGCGAAACGCGGCGGGGTGGCGGATGGTCTCGACATAGAGCGCAATCACCCGGGTCGCCGGATCATCGGCCAGCGCGCCGATGAAATCCGCCAGGTCCAGGTCGACTTCGTTGCTGGTGGAGATCAGCTTGGAAAATCCGATGCCGCGGGCGGTGGCGCGCGACAGCAGCGCGCCCAGAATCCCCCCGCTCTGCGATACCAGCCCGATCCCGCCGCCGACCAGCTGATCCGCCGCCAGGGCGCCGCTGGCCGACAACGTGATGCGGTCGGTCAGGTTGACCAGCCCGATCGTGTTCGGCCCCAGGATCCGCATCGCGCCGGCGGCGTCGCGCAGTTCGCGTTGCCGCCGCGCGCCCTCCTCGCCGGTCTCCGAATAGCCGCTGGCCAGGACGATGGCGGCGCCCGCGCCGATCCCGGCCAGTTCACGGATGGCCTGCTGGGTGCGTTGCGCGCCGAGCAGCACGATGGCCACGTCGGGCGCTTCCGGCAACGACCGTACATCGGGGTAGCAGCGCAGGCCCTCGATCTCGGCCGCCTTCGGGTTGACGGGATAGATGCGCCCGTCAAAGCCATGCTTGCGCAGATAGGCGATCGGCCTGCCCGCCGTCTTGGCCGGATCGGCCGACGCGCCCACCACCGCCACGCTGCGGGGCCGCAGCAATTGCCATACGCGGTTCATCGGGCCTGCTCCCTGGCCTGCGCCATGCCGGCCAGGAACGCCGCCACCGACTCACGGTGTTCGGTGCTGGTATAGCAGATACCCTGCGCCTGGCTGCCCATGGCGAACACCTGGTCGGCCGACAGTTCGGAACTCTGATCCAGGATGGACTTGCCAAGCGCGAGCGCCGTGGCCGAGCCCCGGGACAGTTCGGCGGCCCAGCCCTGGGCCATGGCCAGTTCGTCTCCTGGCCGCGCCAGCCGGTCGGCAATGCCCAGCTTCAGCGCTTCGTCCGCCGACACCCTGCGGCCCGAGTAGATCAACTCCTTGGCGCGCGCCAGGCCGACGCGGCGCGGCAGGAAATACATGCCGCCGCCGTCGGGGATCAGGCCTCGCGCGATGTAGCTCCAGGCAAAGGAGGCCTGCTCGGACGCCACGATGAAATCACAGCTCAACGCCGTGTCCGCGCCCAGGCCGGCCGCCGCGCCGTTCACGGCGGCGATGGTGGGCTTGGGCATGTGGTACAGCAGGCTGACGGCGTGATGGACCCGCTGCTGCCGCGACCACCCGTTGAACGCCACCTCGCCGGCAGGCGCCTCGATGCGACGCTGCATGCCGGCGATGTCACCGCCGGCGCAGAACCCCTTTCCCGCCCCCGTCAGCACCAATGCCCGGACGGCGCGGTCCTGCGCCACCGCCTCCAGCGCGTGGATCAGTTCGGTGCGCATGGCATCGCTGATCGCATTGCGTTTTTCGGGCCGGTTCAGCGTCAGCGTCGCCACCCCTTCATGTCGTTGCAGTGTGATGAATTCGTAGTCCGCCATCGTCTCGCTCCGTTGCTGTTCGATCGGTCCTGCCCGGCGGGGCAGCTTTCTTCTGGCATGACGACACGGTAGGCGCTACATTGGGGGGCTGGCACGCCCCTATTTCCATAGAGTGGAATTGAATGACCGCAAGACAGCCCGCCCGACCGCCCACCGACAGGCGCCCGCGCTTTGATGGCGTCAGCCAGAACCGGTCGCTCGAGCGCGGGCTGGAAATCCTGCGCGCGTTCAGGCCCGGCACCGACCTGCTCGGCAACGGCGAACTGGCCGAACGCACCGGCCTGTCCGCGGCAACGGTCAGCCGCCTGACCCAGACCCTGGTGACCAGCGGCTTCCTGGAACACGATCGGCGCGCGCGCGCCTACCGCCTGGCCGCGCCGGTACTCAGCCTGGGGCACGCGATGCGCGCGGCCTCGCCGGTTTTACGGACCGCGACACCGCTGATGCGCGAGCTGTCGCTCAAGCGCCACGTCAACGTGGGCCTGGCCAGCGCCGACCGCGCCGAAATGGTCTACCTGGAATCGATCCGCTACAACCGCAAGGCCTCGCTGCGCACCGTCGTCGCCGGCCAGCGCGTGCCGATCGAACTGACCTCGCTGGGACGCGCCTACCTCGCCACGCTGGACGGCGCGGCGCGCGGCGAACTGCTGGCGCGGATCATGCACGGCTACCGCAGCGCCTCCTGGAAGCCGATCCGCCTGGACATCGAGCGCGCGATCGCCAAGGTGTCGACCCGGGGCTATTGCGCGGCCTCGTGGCAACCGGGCGTCATCGCGCTCGCGACGCCGTTGGAAGGTATCGGCGGCCCGGCCCTGGCATTGAACCTGAGCCTGGCCACCGACGAGCCGCTTGCCGCCGTGGAACAACGCCATGCACCGGCCTTGCTGGCCTTGAAGGCGCGCATCCTGCATGAACTGGCGGTCGGGATCGAAGATTGACGCGGCCTCATCCGGTAAGAGGCTCCCGCCGCGCCCGCATGGCGACTTTGGCGCCGGCCGCTACCCCATTTTTTCGCACGCCTGCGCGCAGCGCTTGCAGGCTTGCTCACACTCCGCCATGTCACTCACGCCGGCGCAGCTTTGCGCGCAGGCGCGGCAGATTTCGGCGCATGCGGCGCAGACTCTGCCATGCTGCTCGATGCCGATGAGCATCGTGTGGGCGGCCGTCCGGCAGATCTCGGCGCATGCGAGCATCAGGCGAAAATGCCCTGGCTCGACGTGCTCGCCGCCGGCCTCCAGGCAATGCTGCGACGCGGTCTGCAGGCAGGTCCGATAGCAGTCGAGGCAAAGGCGCGTACACGCCTCGATATCCTTGTCATGTCCAGGCATGGTGTCCTCCTTGTGTTTGATCGGGACGAACCTGTCCAGCAAACGCCATGCCGGGGGGCGAGGGCCTGCCTCGCGCGTATTTAGCCGTCAGGATCAGGCCACCGCGCCATCGCCGGCACCCTCTGCCTGCGTCAGGAAATCGATCACCGCGCGCACGGCGGGTAGCTGGCCACGTTTGTGCGGCGTCAAGATCGTTGTCGTCACGCGGCCGGCGGTCCAGGCCGGCAAGACCCGCATTAATGTTCCCTCGCTCACGGCCTGCGCCGAGATCGTCCGCGGCAGGCAGACGATGCCGAGTCCCGCCTGCGCGGCCTGCATCAATGCCGTGGATTCGTCGGCATGCAAGCGCGGGCGCGGCGCGACCTCCACGATGTGGCCGCTCGCGTCGCCCAATCGCCAGGACTTCGTCGCCATGCCGGCCATCAGTCCGTCGTGATCGCCCAAGGCCTGCGGCGCTTGCGGCGCGCCGCGCTCGGCGACGTAGGACGGCGCGGCCACCAGCGTGATCGGCTCCTCGGCCATGCGCCGCTGCACCAGGTCCGAGTCCGGCAGCGCCGCGAAATGGCTGCGGATGGCGATGTCGAAGCCCTCTTGCACCAGATCGACGAAGCGGTCGGTGACGTGCAACTGGATGCGCAGCTTCGGATACCGCCGCGCCAGCACGGGCAGGCGATCCGCGAGCTGAAACTGCGCAACGGGAACCGATGCCGTGATCCGCACGGTGCCGCTTGGCTCCGCCAGCCGCCGATGCACCACCGTTTCGGCGGCCTGCGCCTCGATCATCACCGCGCGGGCGTGGTCGTACACGTCGCGCCCGACGTCGGTCAGCGTGAAGCTGCGCGACGTGCGGTGCAGCAGCTGCACGCCAAGCGCTGTTTCCAGCGTCGCAACCCGTTTGCTGACCGTGGACTTTGGACAGCCGAGCCGCCGGGCGGCCGCGGCGAAACCGCCGCTGTCGACCGCCTGGGCGAAAAAATGCAGATCGTTCAGGTTCAACATCATGGTCTCTATTTGTGGACTTTGAGTCGCAATTTATCCATATATTCAATCAATGTCCACGAACGTATATTTCCAGGCGTCAACCAACGGAGCAATGAAAATGAATCCCACATCTGGACCGATCCTCGCGGCCGGCTTTCCCCTGGGCAGCTCGGCCGGGCTCGTGACCGCCTTTGAATGGCTGGGCCAGCCTTATCGCATCACCCGGGTGGACATGCTGGGCGAGATGCGCTCCGACGCCTACAAGCGCTTGAATGGCCGGGTGGAAACGCCGGTGCTGATCACCGAAGCAGGCCAGGTCATCACCGAAACGATGGCGATCGCCCTGTGGCTGGAGGCGCGCGACACCGAAAGACGCATCAGCTTCGAGCCCGGCACGCGGCAGGCCGACCGGCTGCACCAGTACCTGGCCTTTCTCAACACCGGCTTCACCGGCGCCTTCTATCCCATGTGGGTCGCGCTGGAAGCGCAGGAAGCCACCGAAGGCGAGAAGGAAACCCTGCGCAAGTTCGGCCGCCAATTCGTCGCCCTGCGGCATGCGCAATTCGAAGCGATGATGGGCGACAGCGACTATCTGCTGGGCGGCCGGCCGACGCTGGCGGACGCGGTGTTCGCGGCCGTGGCGCGCTGGGCCGACTTCCATCAGGCGATCGAGCCGCGGGACTATCCGCGCATCCTGGAACTGCGCCGGCGCATCGAGGCCGATCCCGCGTTTCGCTTCGCCTTGGCGATCGAAGACGGCAAGCCGGCGATCGGCAGCGGCGCCATGACGGGCCTGGTCCCGCTCGAACAGGTACTGCGCGATACGGGCGGCGCCGCGGCGTGACGCGGACGCGGCGTTATCCGCGCCGAAGCGTGTCAGCGCGCGGGGCGCGGCGCCCAGGTTGCAAATCGAAGCGCCCCTGCCCTGTCGCCGGGCCTATGCTGGCAGGTCCGGCCCCTGGCGGCCAACCTCCGGAGAAAGCGATATGTTGGATCATGTCGAATTGCACGTGAGCGACTTCGAACGCAGCCGCGCCTTCTACCTGCAAGCGCTGGCGGCCTTGGGCCACGTGCCGCGCAAGCAGCTGTCCACCGGCATGGGCTTCGGCGTGGGTCAGGCGGACGACGCCGGCGACCCGGGCGGCGAATTCTGGATCCACCAGGGCACGCCCAGCACGCCGCGCGTGCATGTAGCGTTTCGCGCCCGCAACCGGGCCGAGGTGGATGCGTTCCATCGCGCGGCGCTGGCGGCCGGCGGGCGCGACAACGGCGGCCCCGGGCTGCGTCCGCAATACCACCCGCACTATTACGGCGCCTTCATCCTGGATCCCGACGGCTACAACGTCGAAGCGGTGTGCCATCACGCTTGACAATCCTTGACTGTTGCATGCTGGCGATACATTGCGACACACTGTAATCTTTTTCGACACAGATTGTGTCGGTCGGGCATGTGCCGGACTGGTTCGTTTCACCTATCCCTGCCATGCCCGCAACCCTTCTCGAGTGGTCCGTGCCCGCGGCGATCCTGATGTGCGCAGCCGGCCTCTGCGCCGCGCACTTCATCGGCTTCAACACGCTGCGCTGGGGCGGCGCCCTGGCTTGCCTGGGCGCGGGCTACGCCATCATGCTGGTGCAGGCCGGCGGGCTGGCGCCGTACAAGCAGGTGGTCGAGGATGCCTTCATCCTGGGCGGTGTCATCCTGGCCTGTCGCGCGCTGCAGGGCCGCCGCGGCCGCCACGCGCCGCCCTGCTTTGACGTTGCGATCCTGCTAGCCTCGACGGCGATGGTGGTGGTCTCGGTGGTGCTGTTCGCCAGCGCGAAGCTGGAAACGTTCTTCGTCCAGGCCTGTTGCGCGCTGGTGACCTGGCGCGCCACGCTGTCCTTCGCCAGGCACGCCGCGACCACCTCGGACAGGGTGCTCACCGCCGCTTTCCTCTTCATCGCGCTGGTGCTGACGGGCCAGTGCATCCTGTACCTCGCCGCGCCGACGCCCGCGCTCGCGGCGGGAGAATGGCGCACGTCCGTGTGGGGCATCCTGATCCAGTACACCGGGCTGCTCGGGAGCATCGTGCTGACCTTCGCGGTGTTCATCGCGACGAGCTACGACGCCATAGAGAAATACCGCCGCCACGCCCATACCGACGCGCTGACGGGCCTGCTGAACCGGCAGGGCCTGGACAACCTGCTCGCTTCCAGTTCCGCGCGCCCGCTATCGGATGGCCCGACGCCGACCGCGCTGATCATGGCCGACATCGACAACTTCAAGCGCATCAACGATAGGTTCGGCCACCCGTTTGGCGACATGGTGCTGGCGCGATTCGGCGCCCTGCTGCGGCCGCGGGCGCACGCCCAGGCTCATGCCGCCCGCCTGGGCGGAGAAGAATTCCTGCTGCTGCTGCCCGTGGCCGATCTGGCAAGCGCCGCCGCGATCGCCGAGGAGATCCGCGCGGATTTCGTCGCGCAGCGCTGGGCGCCGCAGGCTCCCGATTCGCGTTTCACGGCCAGCATGGGGGTGACGCTGGCGCAGGCCGGCGAGTCTTTCACCAGCGCGCTCCAGCGCGCGGACGACCTGCTCTACGCGGCGAAGCGACGCGGACGCAATTGCACGGTTGCGGGTCACGCGCAGGCGGACGCCGGGCCGGGCCTGGCCGCGTTCCGGGACGCGGCGAGTGGAGAAAGCAGCACGCATGACTTTGAAGCCCGCGCCGCCGTCCAGCGTGGGTAAACACCTATAAAAAAACCGTGTCGGATGCCGTACTGCTCGCGTGCGGCGCGCAATCTACCTGGGAGGATGTGTCGTGGTCGAAGAGAATTTCAATCGTACGGTGTTGTCAACGTGGGTAATCCTGCTCGCATCCGCGGCCAACTTCGCGCAGCCCGCGAACGCGCAGTCCGTCTCCGGTACCGGCGATGTAACGCCCGGACTGGTTTCGCCGGACTGGACGGTAGGGGGAGACCTGACCGTCGGAGAATCCGCCGCCGGCACGCTGACCATCAGCAATGGCGGGTCTGTGCGGAACGATTGGGCCTTCATCGGCTATGTCAACGGCGGCGATGGCACCCTGACCGTGACGGGCGTTGACGGCAGCGGCAAGGCGTCCAGCTGGACCAGCCTCAGCCCCGTGTATATCGGCGCCGATCCGGGCAGTACCGGCACACTGCGGATTCTGGACGGCGGCGTGGCGCAAAGCTACTCGGGCACCCTTGGCAGCAGTGCCGGCAGTGTCGGCACGGCTATCGTATCCGGGCCGAAATCGACCTGGAATCTCGACACGACCTACGCCTTCTTGATTGGCGACAGCGGCAAGGGCACGCTGCAGATCGACAATGGCGGCGCCGTGCACAGCGGCCAGGGGATGATCGGCTGGAACACCGGCAGCGAAGGACACGTCACGGTATCGGGCCGCGCATCGGCCTGGAACCCGTTCAACAACATCTACGTTGGTTTCGACGGCACCGGGGAACTGCTTGTCCAGGATGGCGCCACGGTGCATACCGAGGCCTCGACCTCGCCCGGCGCCCCGGCATCGATCTACATCGGCCAGAACGCAGGGGGCATCGGCACGGTCACCGTATCGAGCACGACAGGCGACATCTCGACCCTCTCGGCCACCGACCGCATCAATGTCGGCTGGGCTGGCACGGGATCGCTCACCGTGGCGAAAGGCGGGCTGGCCATCGCGGCCCGCGATACCTGGGTTGCCATTGACGGCACGTCCACCGGCACGCTGAACCTGACAGGCGACGCCAGCGGCCGTGGCGTGCTGGAGACCGGTTCGGTCATCAAGGGCGCGGGCAACGTCACCGTCAATCTGGACGGCGGCATCCTGCGCGCCAACCGCGACGAAGGCGATTTCCTGAAGGGCTTTGCCACGCAGGCGGTGGCGGCGGGCGGCGCCTGGTTCGACACGAACGGCCGCGAGGTCGGCGTGGGCACCGCGTTCTCGGGCACGTCCGTCTTCAACAAGCTGGGAGCCGGCAGGCTGACCTTGTCGGGCAACAGCGCGGCCTTCACCGGCAACACCCAGGTGCAGGCCGGCACGCTGCAGGTCGATGGCGTCCTCGGCGGACCGGTGGACGTGCTCGCCGGCGCGCGGCTGGCCGGGATCGGGCGCGTCGGCGCGACGACCAACAAAGGCACCATCGCGCCGGGCCCGCGCAGCGGCTTCGGCACGCTGACGATTGCCGGCGACTACGCCGCGCAGGGCGGCAACCTGGAAGTCCGCACCCGGCTGGGCGGCGATGACTCGCCGACCGACAAGCTGGTGATCACCGGCGCCACCGCGGGCACCACGCCGGTCACCGTGACGAACATCGGCGGCGCCGGCGCGCAGACCCAGCGCGGCATCCAGATCGTGCAGGTCAACGGCCTTTCCGCAGGGCAATTCAACCTTGCCAACGGTGACTACGTGATCGGCGGACGCCCGGCGCTGGTGGCCGGCGCCTATGGCTACACGCTGCAACAGGACTCGGGCGACGGCAGTTGGTATCTGCGGTCGTCCCTGGCCGACCCTGGCGCGCCGCAAGCCGGCGGTTCGCCGGCCGCCGGACAACGCCCGTTGTACCAGCCCGGCGTGCCGGTGTATGAAGCCTACGCCAACACCCTGATGCAACTGAGCAAGCTGCCCACGCTGCGCCAGCGGGTCGGCGATCGTCTCTACGATCCGCAGGGCGCCGGGCGCAACGGGGTGTGGGCTCGCATGGAAGGCTCGACCAGCCGCCTCGAACCCGCCGTGTCCACCACCGGCCAGCGCCAGGACATCGACGACTGGAAGATGCAGATCGGGGTCGACCGCGTGCTGGCCGGCCAAGAGGACGGTTCGCGCCTGGTGGGCGGGCTGGCCCTGCACTACGGCACCTCCGACACCCGGGTGTCGTCGGTGTACGGCAACGGCTCCATCGACACCACCCGCTACGGCCTGACGCCCACGCTGACCTGGTATGGCAGCGACGGCGTCTATGTCGACGCCCAGGCGCAGGCGACCTGGTTCGATAGCGACCTGAAATCCCGCCTGGCGGGCAAGCTGAAGGACGGCCGCAAGGCGCAAAGCTATGGACTCGGCCTGGAAGCCGGCAAGGCGTTCGGGTTGCGCGAAGGCCTGGCCCTGGTCCCGCAGGCGCAGCTGACGTATGTCTCCACGCGCTTTGACCGCTTCAGCGACAGGTTCGGCGCGCGGGTCGAAAGCGACAAGGGCGACAGCCTGCAAGGCCGCCTGGGCGTCGCGCTGGACTACAGGAGCAACGGCCAGGGGACGGGGAGCGACCGCCGGTCCAACGTCTATGGCGTGATCAACCTGAAACACGAGTTCCTGGACGGCACGCGGATCCAGGTCGCGGACGTGCCGGTGGTAAGCCGCATGTCGCGCACCTGGGGCAATCTCGGCGTGGGCGCCGACTACGCCTGGGGCAAGCGGTATGCCGTCTATGGCCAGGTCGACGCGGATGCGGACTTCTCCGGCAGCTACGTCGTCACCGGCACCGTGGGTTTCCGGATGATGTTCTAGGATCTAGACAGAATTTTCTAGAGCGCCTATCCTGCCGGATATAGAACATTTTTTCTATATCTGCGCAGGACCCATCCCTTCATGACCGCGAAATCCCTGGCGGGCGGCAAGCCCACCAACGCCGAGCTCGATATCCTGCAAACCTTGTGGCGCACCGGCCCGGCCACCGTCAAGCAGGTCCACGCGGCCATGGCGGCCGGGCGCGACAGCCTCACCTACGCCAACGTGCTGCGGCTGATGCAGATCATGCACGGCAAGGGCCTGCTGACGCGCGACGAAACCGAGCGCTCGCACGTGTATGCCGCCGCCCAGAGCCAGAAGGCGACCCAGGGCGGCCTGGTCAAGGACCTGATCAGCAAGGCCTTCGCAGGCTCCGGCAAGGCCCTGGTGCTGGCCGCCCTGCGCGAAGGCCACGTCAGCAGGAAAGACCGGGCCGAGATCGAGGCCCTGCTGCGCGACGACAAGCTGTGAGCGACGCCGCCTTCGCCATGGCCTGGACGCTCGGCGCCAGCCTGCCCGCGCTGGCCTGGAAGATCCTGTGCCTGCACGCGGCGACGCTGGCGCTGCTGTGCCTGACCCGTCGCGACGATGCACGGCTGCGCTACGCGCTGCTGGGCGCGGCGCTGCTGGCCGGCGTGGGCATCGGCGCAACCGACGTGGCGCTCGCCTGGCGCGCCCTGCCCGCCCCCATGGCCGCGCCGGCATCGAGCGCGGCCGCCACGCTCTGGCCGTTGTGGCTGGCGGCGGCCTGGCTGGCAGGCAGCGCGCTCGCGGCCCTGCGGGTGCTGTTGGGGCTGGGTTGGCTGCGTGGCGTGCTGCGCGCCAGCCAGCCCTGGGCCGATCCCGCCTGGCAGGCGCGCGTGGCCGGGATGGCCGGCCGCCTGCGGCTGTCGCGCGCGGTCGGCCTGCGCGTGGTGCGCAACCTGTCCACGCCGGTAACGGCTGGTTGGCTCAAGCCTGTGATCCTGGTGCCGGCCTCGCTCGTCACCGGCATGCCGGCGGACCTGCTGGCCGCGTTGCTGGCGCATGAACTGGCCCACGTGCGCCGCCATGATTACCTGGTCAACCTGCTGCAGCATGCGGCCGAGGTGCTGTTGTTCTTTCACCCGTCGATCTGGTGGCTGTCGCGGCGCCTGCGGATCGAGCGCGAGCGCATCGCCGACCAGATGGCGGCCACCCTGATCGGCAGCCCCATGCCGCTGGCGCGGGCCCTGCACGCCCTGGCGCGCGCCGCCACCGAGTCACCGGCGCCGGTGGCGCCCGCCGCGCGCGACGGCGACCTGCTCGACCGCATCCGCCGCCTGGCGCGTCCCGACACGCTCGCGGCCCGGCGCGCCGTGGCCTTGCCGGCGCTGGCGATGTCGTGCGCCTTGGCCGGATTCGGCGCCTGGTCGGCGCTGGCGGCCGGGCCGGCGCAGCCGCTGTCGGCGCAAGAGGCGCAACGACTGATGGCACGCATGCCGGGGGTCCAGGCACTGATCGAGGCCAGTGGCGC
The DNA here is from genome assembly GCF_001457475.1 of Achromobacter xylosoxidans. Lineage (NCBI taxonomy): Bacteria > Pseudomonadati > Pseudomonadota > Betaproteobacteria > Burkholderiales > Alcaligenaceae > Achromobacter > Achromobacter xylosoxidans. The sequence continues at coordinate 4,583,170 of NZ_LN831029.1, forward strand.
CTCCCATGTGCTGGTGCTGGACAGCCGCTCGGGCGCGACGCTGTTCGGCCGCGCCGAGAACGACGCCGTGCCGATCGCCTCGCTCACCAAGCTGGTGACCGCGATGGTGGTGCTGGACACTTCGCCAGACCTGTCGCGGCGCATCCGGATCGACGAGCGCGATGCCTTGGCCACCGCCTCGGGCGCCGCGTCGCCGCTGCCGGTCGGCGCCAGCGTGACGCTGGACACCCTGCTCAAGCTGGCGCTGATGGCATCGGACAACCGCGCCGCCCATGCCCTGGCCCGCGCCTATCCGGGCGGCGAAACGGCGTTCGCCGAGGCATTGCAACGCAAGGCCGCCGCGCTGCGCCTGGAACACACCACGCTGCAGGACGCGACCGGCCTGTCGAACGCCAATCGCGCCAGCGCCGCCGACATCGGCCGGATCATCGATGCGGCGGCCGCCTATCCGCAGATCGCGCGCGACACGACCACGCTTGCCGATACGGTCGAGGCGGCCGGCAGCCGGCTCAGCTATCACAACACCAATCCGCTGGTCGGCGCCCGGGACTGGGACGTGCGCCTGTCCAAGACCGGCAACTCAACCGAAGCGGGACGCTGCCTGGCGATGCGCCTGCATATCGACGACCGCGACCTGACGCTGGTCCTGCTCAACGGCCGCGCCGGCCACGCCTGAACCCTTTTATCCGTCCTGCCCATTTCGCTTCATCGACCATGACCGTTCGACGCCTTTCGTGCGCCCTTGGCGCAGCCCTTTCCCTGTCCGCGCTGGGCGGCGGCCCCGTCCAGGCCGCCGTCCTGTGCACCGTGGTGGCCGACGCCGCCGACGGCCGCATCCTGTTCCAGCAAGGCACGCAGCAGGCCTGCGCCGAGCGCTACACGCCGGCCTCGACCTTCAAGCTGGCCATCGCCCTGATGGGCGCCGACGCCGGCATCCTGCAAGGCCCGCACGAGCCGGTCTGGAACTACCAGCCCGCCTATCCCGACTGGGGCGGCGACGCCTGGCGCCAGCCCACCGATCCGGCGCGCTGGATCAAGTATTCGGTGGTCTGGTATTCACAGCTGACGGCCAAGGCGCTGGGACAGGACCGCTTCCAGCGCTACACCAGCGCGTTCGGCTACGGCAATGCGGACGTCTCGGGCGAGCCCGGCAAGCATAACGGCACCGACGGCGCGTGGATCATCTCGTCGCTGCGCATTTCGCCGCTGGAACAACTGGCTTTCCTGCGCAAGCTGGTGAATCGGCAATTGCCGGTCAAGGCCGCCGCCTATGAGCTTGCCGAAAACCTCTTCGAGGTGGGCCAGGCCGATGGCTGGCGCCTGTATGGCAAGACCGGCACCGGGTCGCCCGGCAGCAACGGCGTCTACACGGCGGCCAATGCCTACGGCTGGTTCGTCGGCTGGGCGCGCAAGGATGGCCGCCAGCTGGTGTACGCCCGCCTGCTGCAGGATGAGCGCGCCACCCGGCCCAACGCCGGCCTGCGCGCCCGCGACGAGCTGGTGCGCGACTGGCCGGCCATGGCCGGCGCGTGGCGCCCGTGATCCGGCCGGCCCCCGCCATGAACGGCGCGACGCGCGATGACGGCATCGACGCGCTGCGCGGCCTGTCGATCCTGCTGGTGCTGCTGCATCATTTCAACATCGCCTATCCGCTGCGCGATACGGCGCTGGGCGGCCCGCCGGGCTGGCCGCTGCTGCACGCCGTCGCGCGCAACGGCAATTACGCGGTGACGATCTTCTTCGTCATCTCGGGATTTCTCATCACCCGCAACGCGCTCGAACGCTGGGGCGGGCTGGACGCCATCCGGCCGGCGTCGTTCTGGCTGCTGCGCCTGGCGCGGATCGTGCCCACGCTGGTGCTGACGCTGCTGCTGGTCGACGCGCTGGCGCTGGCCGGCCTGCCGCTGTTCGGCAACCGCGCCGACAGCGCGGTATCGCTCTGGACCGTCAACGCCGCCGCGCTCGGGGCCTGGATGAACGCGCTGGTCATCCGGGAAGGATGGATCAACTATCCCCTGGGCGTGATGTGGTCGCTGTCGGTCGAAATGGCCTTCTACCTGCTGTTTCCGCTGGCCTACGTGCTGTTGCGGCGCGCCTGGCTGCTGCTGGCGCTGGCCATGCTGCTGATCGCGGCCGGCCCGCTCTACCGTCTTGCCAATCAGGGCGCCGGCGAAGCCTGGCTGTATGGCTATGCCGCCTGCTTCGACGCGATCGCCATCGGCTGCTGCGCCGCGGCGCTGGCGCGGCGGCGCGCATGGCCGGCGCTGCGGCGCCCCCTGGTCCGCGCGCTCGTGGGGATCGCCATGGCCGCGCTCTACCTGGCATGGCCGATCAGCCAGAGCAATATCCTTGGCGCCAGCGCCATCGCCGTGGGAACGGCCCTGCTGCTGCTCGGCGGGCCGGCGGCCAGCCCCTCGGCGCCCGGCCCGGCGCGGCGCCTGCTGATGCGCTGCGGCCGCGACTGCTACGAGATCTACCTGCTGCACCTGCTGGTGCTGGGGCTGCTGCGCACGGCGCTGCCGCCCGCGCAACTGGCGGGCGACGCCAGGCTCGCCCTGCTGCCGGGCTACTTCATCGGTTCGTGCCTTCTGGGCATATGGGTCGCGCGCGTCTATTCCACGCCCTTGAATCGCTGGCTGCGGACTTGGGGCAACCGCACTCGTCGCTGATGACGCCACGCCGGGCATTTCTTCCTGGACCTTGCCCTGGCCCGCTTGTCGGCCTATCATTTGCGCGCTTTGCCCCGCGGCACGGCCACCATCCAGCGCAAGGCTGGCCGGTGGCCGGCCTCCTCCTGCCGCAAGAATCCCTGCTAACCCGCCCCGCCATGACGCGCAGCACCGCCGCGTCCGTGGGGCCATGGATGCTTGACCAGGAGGACTACCATGGCTTTCGATTCCCTGCCCCCTCGCCCCGCCGCCGGACTGCCGGGCGGCCAGGCCTATGCCGAATCAGTGCTGGAACGCTCGCGCCGCGCCGCGGCCAGCCCGGATCTGCGCTTTCATCCCGACCTCGCCCATGGTTCGGATCCCGCCCAACGCCTGGACCTGTATGCCCCCGCCCATGCATGCCCGGCCGCGCTGCCCAGCCTGCTGTTCGTGCACGGTGGCGCCTTCGCCACCGGCTACAAGGAATGGATGGGCTTCATGGCGCCGGCAATATGCGCCACGCCGGCCTTGTTCATTTCGGTCGAGTACCGGGTGGCCCCGGGCCACGCCTACCCCGCCGCCGTGCGCGATGTGGCCGCGGCGGTGCATTGGGCCTGGCGCAATGTCGCCCGCTACGGCGGCGATCCGGACCGCTTGTTCCTGGGAGGCCATTCGGCCGGCGCACATCTGGCCAGCCTGGCCGCCCTGGACCGCCGCTGGCTGGGCGAATGGGGCCTGCCCGGCGACGTCGTGAAGGGCGTGCTGCCAATCAGCGGCCTGTACGACCTGACCTGCGACCCGGACCAGCCTTTCGGCGCGGCGGCGCTGGCGATACGCCGCCGCTTCATCCCCAATGACGCCGACGTGGAGGCGGCCAGTCCCGTGTCGCACGCGCATCCGCAAGCGCCGCCCTTCTATATCGCCGCCGGCGAGCACGATCTGGGCAATCTCGCGGCCGAAGCGGTCGACATGCGGCAGCGGTTGCAGGCGGCGGGGGTGCCCGTTGCCCTCGACCTGCTGGCCGGCCACGATCATTTCACCGCCAGCAGCCGCTGCGTGGACGACGGCCATCCCTGGATCGCGCGGGCGCGCGCCTTCCTGCTGAGCGGCCGCCCCGGGTGATGGCGGCCCGCCCGCCGACCGCATCCCGTGGTCCGCGGGCGGGCGGAATTCAGTCGGGCCCTGGCACCACCAGCGCGGCGGCCGAGCACAATACCTGGCGGACCAGATCCGCCTGGCGCCGCGCGCCGACCTTGCCCAGCACCTGGTTCAACTGATAACGCGCCGTTCCCACCGTCACGCCGCGATCGCGCGCATAGGCCTCGACCGTCTTGCCCGCGACCAGCGCGCTCGCCAGCCGCGCTTCCGCTTCCGTCAGGCCGAACAGCGCGCGCAGCGCGGCGATCGGAAAATGGCCGTGCTGCTGCGTCGCGTCCACGAACGAAACCAGCACCAGCCCTTCCCCGGACGCGCCGCGCCCATCCAGCCTCTGCAGCGCCAGCTGCATTGCTCCGTGTATGCCGGTCAGTTTCAGGAAAACGGGTTCGCTGGTCTGCGACGCGTGGGACAAGGCGTCCACCAGCGCCGTCTGCGCCGACGGCGGCGCACTGAACTGCTGGCCGCGCAGACTGACGACCGACCTATGGTCCAGCGCCCGGGCCTGCCGATTGGCCCACCATACGCGGCCGCGCCCGTCGCTCAGCGCCAGGGCGCGGGGCCAGGCGCCGAGATAGTGCTCGACCAGCGTCGACGCGCAGCGGCTGGCGGCCGCCGCCTGGGCCAGTCCCGCCGCTTGCAGCAGATGCGGCATCAGCCTGCGCAGGCGCTCCTTGTGGCGCGGCGAAAAATCCAGGTCATCGCGCGGGTCGCGATGCAGCACCAGGGCAGCATAGCGGTTGCCCCCCAGCGGCGCCATAGCTCCCATGAATCGCCCCAGTCCGGCACGGCGCAGTTGCGCGTGCAACCGATCGCGGATGGCCGTCTCCCCGGGCAGGAACAATTCGTGGTCGGTGGCGATGCGGCCGGGCCGCGAGGCCACGCGGCGCAAGCGCCAGGAATCGAACCGCGGGTTGCTGGCGTCCGACACCTCGCTGCGGTACGCGGCCATGTCGATGCGCGAATCGTAGGCGGCCCAATAGGGAACCGCCCGCGCGCCATCGAGTTCGATGCACTGCACCACGGCGGACAGGGTGCCGACTTCACCGCATAGCCGGTCCAGCACCGGCGTCCACCGGCCCGCGTCCGCGCAACACGCGTAGAGATCGAGAAGAAAGGCATCAGACACCGCGTTGACGGCCATGGACGGAGCACCGAACGACCCGAAAGCCGCCAATCGTCCGCCAACTCCAGGCCCCGCGCAACTGGGGTTTGCCAGCAACGCGGGCGGGCCCGGCCATCTGCAATTTGAGAGATGACCAGCCCCGGCGCGCTGCCCATACTCCGAACCGTGTCCATCCAGCCGCGCCGCCTGAGGAGGAGCAGACGGCGCGGCGGACACGTCTCTTACCCGCCGCGGGACGCGGCGGCAACGCACAGCAAGGACCACCGATGTCACCAGAACAGAATACGCCGATCGTGGCCGCGTTCGCGATGACCCACACGCCGGGACTGGGCGGCCAGACCGACAAGCCGCCTGCCGACCAGATGCAACGCATGATGGACGGCTTCGCGACCGTGAGGCGCCAGATCTCGGCGGCGCGCCCCAACGTGATCGTGGCGTTCGTCAACGATCACTTCGACATGTACACGCTGCACGCGATGCCGGGCATGGCCATCGCGCTGGGCGACACGCACTGGGGCCCGACGCTGGCCACCGAGGCATGGCTGGGCATGCCGCGCGCGCCCATTCCAGGCCACCCCGCCGTGGCGCGAGCCATATACCAGTCCGTGGTGGATGACGGGTTCGAACTGTTCCGTAGCGAATCGGCCGAACTTGTCCACAACGTGCTCATGCCGCGCAAGTACCTGTGGCCGGACGCGGACATTCCCGTGGTGCCGATCTTCATCAACTGTTTCGCGCCGCCGCTGCCCACCTGGCGGCGGGCGCACGCGCTGGGCGCGGCCGTGCGCAAGGCGCTGGCGGGCCGCGGCGAGCGCATCGCACTGATGGCCAGCGGCGGGCTGTCCCATTGGCCGCCCATCACGGTGGACGAGGAACACCCCGGCGATCCGCTCATGGAACGCGTGCTGCGCTGGCAGATCCAGGGCATGGCGGCGTTCGCGCAAGACCCGGACCTGCCGTTGGCGATCCTGCAGCGTGAAGCCGAAATGGCCGCTTCCGGCCGGAACCTGGTCAACGTCGGCTGGGACCGGCAGGTGCTGCGCTGGCTGGCCGACGGCGACAGCGCGGCGCTGCTGGCGCTGCGCCACGCGCAAGTGCGCGAGGACGCCGGACCCGGGGGCGCCGAAATGCTCATGTGGGCGGCGCTGATGGGCGCGATGCGCGACGCGCCGGCAGACATCGTCATGTACGAGGCGGTCCAGGAATGGATGGGCGGCGTGGGGCTGCTCAGCTACGCCAGGAGCCTGGCCCGGCCCTGAACCGCCGCGCCCGCCCCCCTCGGCAATCTCTCAACATGCCGCCGGCGAGACGGCCGGCGCAAAAGGAATTCGACATGACACTGGAAGCCATTATCAGCGGCGGCGGTATCGGCGGCCTGGCCACCGCGGCGGCGCTGGGCCGGCGCGGCTGGCGCGTCACCGTGTACGAAAGCCGGCCCGGACTGCGCGTCGCGGGCTCGGGCATATACCTGTGGTCCAACGGCCTGGCCGTGCTGTCCGAGATCGGCGCTTATGAGCGCGCCATGCGCAACGCCTTCCTGGCCGAAGGCGTCGAACAACGCGACCATACGGGCCAGGTGCTGGTCCCCGCGCTGTTGCCGCCGGGCCTGCGCGTGCTGGCGGTGGCGCGCAGCGACCTGCTCGCGGGCCTGGAGGCCGCCGCGCGCGACGCCGGCGCGCGCATCGTCACCGGCGCGGAAGTGGTGGCGGCCGAGGCCGACGGCACGTTGGTGTTCGCCAACGGCGACCGCGCCCACGCCGACCTGGTCATCGGTTGCGACGGCATCGCCTCGCCAGTGCGGCGCGCGCTGGGACTCGAACTGCACCGTCAGCGCGCGCAGGAAGGCGCCTTGCGCAGCATCGTCGGCGCCACCCAGCAGGAGCTGCCGCCATCGGCGCGCGGACGCTGTATCGAGATCTGGAACGGCACGCGCCGACTGCTCATCACGCCGATCAACACGGAGGAAATCTACCTGGCGCTGACCTGCCGGGAGGACGACGACCAGGCGCGCGACACCCGCGTGCAGCCGTGCTGGAGCGAGAGCTTCCCGGAATGGTCGTTCCTGCTGGACCGCATCGACCGCTCCCAAGTGCTGTGGAACGTCTACACGATCGTGCACAGCAAGCGCTGGTCCGCCGGCCGCGCCTGCATCCTCGGCGATGCCGCCCATGCGCAACCACCCAACCTGGGCCAGGGCGGCGGCATGGCCATGCAGAACGGTCTCGCGTTGGCGGCCCACATGGCCAATGTGCGCGATCCGCGCGACGTTCCCGAAGCGCTCGGCGCCTGGGAAGCCGCGACCCGGCCGCTGACGGACGAATGCCAGCGCTGGGCCTGTCTGTGGGGCGAGCTGGCGAACATCCCGAACGAGGCGCGCGCGCATCGTCCGGGGCGCGTTCAGCGAACCCTGGGTGCTGTCCAGGATCACGGCGGCATCCGGTTCGTCGCCGATCGCCGCCACCGACTGGCGCCCGGCCAGCGCGCGCTAGACGCGCGGCCACGCAGGCCGGCCGACAACACAAAACGCCGGCGCCACGCGTGTCGGACGATGCCAATATCCAAGGGGAAGAACATGAGACATCGCCATGCCTGGCGGGCGGCCGCCTGCGCGCTGCTTTGCATGACGGTGCCCGGCGTCGCCAGCGCCACCGAAAACGGCATACCCACCACCGTCAACGGCTTCTATGATTTCGGCGCCGGCATGTCACCGCCCGCCACACCGTTCGGCACACTGTCGTTCCGCACTTCGTACAACACGGCGTCGGTGCAGAAGGACCAATACGGCACGAAGCTGGACAACGATTTCTCGCTGCGCGTGCATACCGTCAGCGCCGCCTACCTGCGCATGACGCAGACCAGGCTGTTCGGCGCCAGCTACGGTTTCGGCGTGGTGCAGCCCTTCTTCCACATGAGCGCGGCCTTCGACGTGCCCACGCCGGGCGGCCCGCTGCGGCTCAAGGGCGAAACGTTCCGCATCGCCGACACGCTGCTGCTGCCCCTGATCCTGCAATGGGACGCCTCGCCCCGGCTGCATTTCAATGCGCAGTTCCAGGTGCTCGCCCCCACCGGCGACTACGACCGCAAGCGGCTGGTGAACCCCGGCCTGAACCACTGGGCCTTTTCCCCCATATTCAACTTCACTTATCTCACGGAAGGCGGATTCGAGGTGTCGTCCAGCTTCGAGGTCGACATCAGCACCCGCAACCGCGCGACCCGCTACCGCAACGGCATCGAATACCGGCATGAGTTCGCGCTGGGCCAGCACGCCGGCCCCTGGACTCTCGGCGTCGGCGGTTACTACAGCCGACAATTCAGCGATGACGACGCGCCGGGCCTGCAAGGCGGCAATCGCTCGCGGGTGATGGCGCTCGGCCCCGCGGTGAGCTTCTACCAGCCGGGCCTGCCGCCCGTGTGGTTCCATATCTACAAGGAATTCGGCGCGCGCAACCGGGCCGAGGGCTACACGGCGGCGCTGCGCCTGGCCGCCAGCTTCTGAAACGGCGCACGGCGGGGGCGCCGTGCCGCCATGCCTGCCGTCACACCCGCGGAGGAGAAGTCTCGCGCTCCGGATGCCGGTGCCGCGCCAGCGAATCGATGAACAGCGTCGCGGCCTGGGCCGGCGCCGGGTCCACGACCAGCCCGTCGTCCCGCCAGGCCGGATCGATGCCGGCAGCCTCCAGCAAGTCGGCGCCCTCGCCCATCGCCAGCAACGTCTTGCCATGGCGATAGGTGTCGCGGACGAATTCCAATGCGCGTCCATCCTGCCGCCAACGGTCGACGGCCATGCCGCCGCCCGGCACCACGGCCCCATCGAACACGGCGGAGGGCTGGTTGTCCAGCGAGGCATCCGCGTCGAGCGCATCGCCTTCGGCCGTGGCCACGGGGCCGATGCGCTGCCCCACCAGGCGCACCACCGCGCCGGCCTGGATCAAGGCTTGCGCCACCGCCGAGACCGCGGCGCCGTCCACGCCCTCGGCGACCAGGATGGCGATCTTGCGCGTCGCCACGCCTGCCTGGCCCGGGCGGGCCGTCAGCGACAATGACGGCGACTGCTCCACTTCCGGGCGCGGCACCTGCCGCACTGCCCGGGGCATCGGCTCGGGCAGCGCCATGCCCAGCCTGTCCGCGACCGACTGCGCCAGCTCATCGGACACGTTGCGCAGCGAGGCCACCATGCGTTGCCGCACCGCGGCCACGGTCACCTTGCTCAGTTCGAAGGCAAAGGCGCTGGCCAGGTGCCGGCGCTCCCAATCCACCTGGCTGTGGTAGAACAGGCTGGCCTGGTTGTAGTGTTCGGCGAACTTTTCGGGATGGCCGCGCAGTTCGTCTCCGCCAACCGGCTCGGGAAACGACACATACCCTTCCATCCCGGCCTGGAACGGACAGCCGCCGGCCAGGGAATTGGGTTCATAGGCCACCCGGCCGCGGTGGACCGCCTGCCGGTGCATGCCGTCGCGTTGATTGTTGTGCACCGGCGCCAGCGGCGCGTTGATCGGGATCTCGTGGAAGTTGGGTCCGCCCAGCCGCGAGATCTGCGTATCGACGTAGGAATGGATGCGCCCGGCCAGCAGGGGATCGTTGGTGAAGTCGACGCCCGGCACCACGTGCGCGGCGCAGAATGCCACCTGCTCGGTCTCCGCGAAGAAATTGTCGGGATTGCGGTCCAGCACCATGCGGCCGATGGGCCGCACCGGCACCAGTTCCTCGGGCACGATCTTGGTCGCGTCGAGCACATCGAAGCTGAAGCGCTCGGCCTCTTCTTCCGTGAATACCTGCACGCCCAATTCCCATTGCGGCCCGTGGCCCGCGTCGATCGCTTCCCACAGATCGCGCCGATGGAAGTCCGGATCGGCGCCGGACACTTTCACGGCCTCGTCCCAGACCTGGGAATGCGTTCCCTGCAGCGGATTCCAATGGAATTTCACCAACCGCGCCTCGCCCCGGGCATTGACGAAGCGAAAGGTATGCACGCCAAAGCCCTGCATCATGCGATAGCTGCGCGGGATGGCGCGATCGGACATCAGCCACATCAGCATGTGGGTCGATTCGGGCATCAGCGACACGAAATCCCAGAAGGTATCGTGCGCGGAGGCGGCCTGCGGCATGCCATGATGCGGCTCCGGCTTGACGGCATGCACCAGATCGGGGAACTTCATCGCGTCCTGGATGAAGAAAACCGGCATATTGTTGCCCACCAGGTCCCAGTTGCCCTCGTCCGTATAGAACTTGACCGCGAAACCGCGCACGTCGCGCGCGGTGTCCTTCGACCCGCGTTCGCCGGCGACGGTGGAAAAGCGCACGAAGACCGGCGTGCGCTTGCCCTGCTCGGCGAACAGCGAGGCCCGCGTCAGGTCCGTCAGCGGCTCATAGCATTCGAAGTAGCCGTGGGCCGCCGAGCCGCGCGCGTGGACGATGCGTTCCGGAATGCGCTCGTGGTCGAAGTGCGTAATCTTTTCACGCAGGATGAAATCCTTGAGCAGCGCCGGGCCGCGCAACCCGGCCTTGAGCGAATGCTGGTTGTCGCTCACGGCCACGCCCTGGTTCGTCGTCAGCGCCTGGCCCTGCCCATCGGCCCGCACCCGGCCAAGCTGCCCATCGACCGCATTCACGCCCGCCTCGGCCGGCTCGCCGGTCTTGGCGTTGCGTTCGCGTTCGGACAGGGAACTGGCCCCCACCGAGTCATCCGGCGGCGCAACCTGGGCGCCCCGGTAAGGACAGCGCGCGCCCGCCTCGCCGTACTCGTCCGCCTTGTTGGCATGCTGCGGCTGCGCCTGCGCCGTCGCCGCGACGGCGGCCGCGCGTTTCATGGCGGGAGAGCCGGTATCCGGGGCGGGCGGCGCGGCGGGTCCGCTGTCCGTATTGTTGAACGCGGTGTCGACGGCGCCCTGCGTCCGGGCCTTGCTGGATTTCCTGCCTGGCATGGCAATCTCCTTGGGTGTATCGGCTGGCCGACGCCAGCCCGAGGGCAATCGGCCTGGACCAGCAAGCGCCGTACCCGCGGCGGCCACAGGGTGTTTTTTGCGCGCGCATGCGTCGAATATCCAGAATTTCCGTGGTGGCGGGCGCCATCGCAATGGCAGCGGGCCTGGCCTCGCGCAGGACGGTGGAACTGCGCTCGCGCACGGAACGGGCAGAGTGGACGATGCCAGCGTTGGAAGGTCAAGGGTCAGTACAGGATCGATGCCGAAGGCATCGCGCAGCGGCACGAAGGTCGGCATGAAGATGACGACGATCCTGGTCCATTTCAGTGGCCAGGCCGTAGGGAAGGCCGGAAGCCGAGCTATTTTGTCAGCGACGACATGCCCGTTGAACCGGAGTCTCGGGTCTCGTGAAAGAGGGCTCGCCGAGCCGCATGGATCACCTTGACACCGAGCTCCGGCTTATTCTCAAAAGCCCGGAGCAGTTCATTATCGGGCGCCTGATCATGCCCGCTCCTGAGCACGAACTCGACAGGCCGATCGCCGCTATTCTGCAAACGCACAAAGAGACCGTCCTCCGATACGAAAGACACCCACTCCGACGCCTCGCTGTGAAATTGGACTAACACGACGAACCGATCGGAATAGTGCGTCACGGTCGTTCTTTCTTCCCGCTTCGAAGCGTTAACGAAGCCCTCGATCGCTGCAATGAACCGATCGCGAAAGGGGCGCTTGCTCTGGACCAGATAAGCTTGTAGATGATGCTCAGTATTACGCAGGATCCGATCGAAATCGTCATAGTGAGCCACAAACGGACCTGGTTCGCGGGCAGCCACTGCCTCGCCTCCCGATGTCTTCGAGGAAGCCCGGGACTCTACTTCATCCATATATTGGTCGAACTCTAGCGACCCTATCGGCGGCACGGTCTGCTGCGACATCGCTTCCAGATTCATGATCTCGGAGCCAGCGGCCGACGTGGCTGAGGCAGGCGTTCGGATGCCTCCTCGCACATTCTCGTGCTCCTGGTGCGATCCAAGAGCGGTTTCAATACGGACAACCGCATCAATCAATTGCTCTTCAGACTCGGAGCGTCCCAGCAAACGTTCCACCACGGCCTCCGCATCCATCCGGCCGCTTTCCGAGGTCAAATCGAAGCTCCGTCCCTCAATTTCTTGGAGGGCGGAAGCCAGAACATGTGGGTCGACACGGGCGACAAAATTGGTCATGTGGAACGAGAACACCATGGACGGCGGCTGAACTACCGTTGTCCTCCGAATGTACCGCAGAACGCCGCAGCCTGGACATCGTCAAAAAGGAAGTACTCATCGGTGCTATGCAAAAACCGTAACGGAGTAACCGCACCCGCCCCACTAGGGAGTTGTTGCATACCAAGGCTGCGGTAGAACTGCTGAAGCCGGGTGCCGCCAGCTGGTGAGGCATGCAAAATGAGAGAACCTTTGTACCCCCCGTCCAACGCCAGCTGAATGGAACAGTCTATCAAAACCCGGGCAACATCCTGAAGCACGGGCATGCCCAGTACCCCTGTATATAACTCTTTGGGCGCATCCGCCAAATACCACGTGAACGCGCGTCCTTCCGTAACGCCAAACGCCGTCGTTTCAAGGTTGGGGACGGCCGCCAGCATCCCGATGGGAACGGCCTTGTGCATAGGACCATCCACGACCACGCAAAGCGAACGGACATAACCCCAGCGCGCAACGGAACCAAGCAAGTTATACAGGCCTGCCCGTGCTCTCAGGCGCGGCCAGTTCCATGCCCAGTCCGCTCGAACTCTGCCGCTGGCCGTAGACGTGCTCGATACATAGTTATTCTGTATGACCGGCTGAACAAGCCCGTGCCAACGCCGCGCCTCGGCTGGCCGCATTTCGACAATGCTAACTGAATGGATAGACTGCCCCATGGCGCCCGCCGACTTGCCCACGAGCGCGCGGATTGGATTGCGCAACAATGCCATTAAACGTGAGCGCCCCGGTGAAATTGACGATCAAGACTCGGCGTCCTTCTTGCGCCCACGGATGAGCTGCTTTCAGATGCTCGCACGAAATAGTCATGGATTCTAAGCGAATCAGCGTAGCCCGATCCATCCACTTGGTCCCAAAATCCACGTCGACCCTCCTACCGGACATCTTCCTGCGGCAGGGTCTCGCCAGCGAACAATCCCATGGTATTTGCCATGCCACTTCCTTGGGAAAGGAAAGCATGGCTTCACTCGCCTCACCAAATTTTTCTGCCGACGCTCCTTGCCGGAAGACGCTTATTATTTCTCCTGGAAATAGCTCCGCCCCATCACCGATACAGCACCGTCGGTAGCCACATGCCGATGCCCGGAAACATGTACAGCAGGAAGATCGCGACCACCTGGATGCCCATGAACGGCATCATGCCCAGGAATATCTGGTTCAGCGTCACGTGCGGCGGCGACACGCCCTTCAGGTAGAAGGCGGACATGGCCACCGGCGGCGACAGGAAGGCCGTCTGCAGGTTCAGCGCCACCAGCAGGCCGAAGAACAGCGGATCGATGCCGAAGGCGTTGAGCAGCGGCACGAAGATCGGCATGAAGATGACGATGATCTCGGTCCACTCCAGCGGCCAGCCCAGCAGGAAGATGATGACCTGGGCCAGCAGCAGGAACTGGATCGGCGTCAGCCCCAGCGACAGCACCCATTCCTCGATGATGCGTTGACCGCCCAGCAGCGCGAACGCGGCCGAAAAGATCGACGAGCCGACGAACAGCCAGCACACCATCGCGCTGGTCTTGGCGGTCAGGAACACCGACTCCTTCAGCACCGGCAGGTTCAGGCGCCGATAGGCCAGGGCCAGCAGCGCGCCGCCCATCGCGCCCATGGCCGCGGCCTCGCTGGGCGTGGCCAGGCCGAAGGCGATCGAACCGAGCACCGCGGCGATCATCACCGCCAGCGGAAAGAACGATCCCAGCAGCATCTTGAAGATCTCCAGCCGCGCCCAGGTCAGCAGCCCGTAGAACAGGGCCAGCGCGGCCACGCAGACGCCAAGGAAGATCCAGAAGCCGCGCGGGGCGGGCTTCTCGCCGCCCGTCGGGGACGTCGACGCGGTATCGGCGGGCGCGCCGTTCCCACTCGCGGCGCCCGCCCCCGCCCGCTGCGGCGCGCCCGGCGCCGTGGCGGCCTGGCCGCCGCCATCCGTTCCGGGCGGTTCGGCCAACCCGCTGGCGGCAGGCTCTGTCACGCCGCTGGCGGGAGGCTCCGCCAATCCGCCTGCCGGCGGCTCGGCCAGCCCATCGGTGGGCGGCTCCGCCAGCCCGCCAAGCGGCGGCTCGCTCAACCCCGACTGGAATTCATCCGAGCCCAGCCGCAGCTCGGCGGGTATGTCGTACACGACCTCGGGCTGCGTCACCGCGTAGTGGACCGCGCCCACCAGCAATCCGGCGGCGGCCAGCGGCGCCAGCGCCAGTGTCATGTTGCGCGCCAGGTAGGAGAGCGGCACGTCGCGATTGCGCCGGCCCTTGAACAAGGCGGCCAGCATGCCCGACAGCGCGCGCGTATACCCCTGCCTGGCCAGGGTCGCCGAGGCCGCCGGCAGCGCCACGCCGCGTTCGGCCTCGGCCAGCGGCGGCGCCATGTCGGGCCGCAGTTTGGCGACGATGATGACGTAGACCATGTAGAGCGCCGCCAGCATGATGCCGGGAAACAGCGCGCCGGCGTAGAGCTGCACCACGGAAACGCCGGTGGTGGCGCCGTACACGATCAGCATCACGGAAGGCGGCAGCAGGATGCCCAGGCAGCCGCCGGCCGTGATGGCGCCGGCCGTCAGGCGCACGCTGTAGCCGGCCTTGAGCATGGCCGGCATGGCCAGCAGGCCCATCAGCGTCACCACCGCGCCGACGATGCCGGTGGCGGTGGCGAAGATGGCGCAGGTGGCCAGCGTGGCCACCGCCAGCGCGCCCGGCACCCGCGCCAGCGCCAGGTGCATGCTGCGGAACAGCTTTTCGATCAGGTTGGCGCGTTCGACCAGATAGCCCATGAACACGAACAGCGGAATCGAGATCAGCGAGTCGTTGGTCATGGTGGCGTAGGTGCGCTGCACCATCAGGTCCAGCGTCTGCCCCATCGAGCGCGCCGGGTCATGGCTCTGCATGTAGTAGGCCAGGAAGGTGAACAGCACGCCCATGCCCATCAGCGTGAACGCGGTGGGAAACCCCAGCATGATCGCCACCACGATCAGCGCCAGCATCAGCAGGCCGATGTGTCCGGTGCCCAGGTTGTCCCATGGCGTGAGGAAGGCGATCATCAGCAGCACCAGGCCGATGCACGACAGGCCGAACCACAGAGCCTTGTTGATCTTCATTGCGCCGGCCCTCCGGATTTGACGTAGCGGTCGAGCCTGGCGATGTCCTCGTCCTTGACGTGCACCATTTCCTTGAGCTTGTCGACGTCGACCTCCTCGACGTCCTCTTCGCGCGAGGGCCACGCCCCGCGCCGCAGGCACAGCACGCAGCGCAGGATCTCGGCCACGCCCTGCAGCAGCAGGAACGCCCCGGCCACCGGGATGAAGGCCTTGAACGGGTAAATGGGCGGCCCGTTGGCCATCAGCGAGGAATGCTCGCGGATGGCGATGGAATAGCCGGCGTAGTGCCAGCCGGCCCACACCAGCGCGATGACGCCCGGGATGAAAAAGACGATGAACAGGATCAGGTCGAGCCCGGCCTGCACCCGCGGCGGCAGGAATCCGTAGAGGATGTCGCCGCGCACGTGGCCGTTCTTGGCCAGGGTGTAGGCGCCCGCCATCATGAACAGGATGCCGTAGTACATCATCTGCAGGTCGAAGGCCCAGGCGCTCGGCTGGTTCAGCAGGTAGCGCGCGCCGACCTCCCAGCATACGTGCAGGGTCAGGATGACGATGAGCCAGGCGAAGGTCTTGCCGACGAAGGTGGAGATGCGGTCTATGAAACGGATGAATCGGATCATCGGACGTCCTGGTGAAGACGTGCGCCGCCCCGTCGCACGCGCGGCGCGGCGCCGTGGGCGGGCATGGCGCAGGCGGCGTGAGCGCGCGCCCGCCATGGCGACGCGGACGCCGCCGCCCCGCCCCGACGGGGACGGGCGGCGGCAAAGGCGTCAGCCGGTCTTGCCGCCGCGCGAGAAGTAGTGGTTGAAGGCCATCCGGTAATTGACCGTGGTGTCGCCATGCCAGCGGCCGACCCGTTCGGCGAAGGCGCGCTGGGAGTCGAGCACCTTCTTGAACAGCGGATTCTCGGCCGAACGCTTGGCGATCATCTCGTCCCAGATCTTGAGCTGCTGCTGCAGGATGGCGTCAGGCGTCTTGTAGAACTTGACGTTGTGGTCCTTCTGCAGCTTGACGTAGTCCTGGGAATAGCGGTTGGACGCCTTCCACGACATGTCGGCGCTGGAGGCCTGCGCGGCGTAGCTGAGGATGTGCTTGAGGTGTTCAGGCAGCGCGTCGTACTTGGCCTTGTTGAACAGCACCTCGAATTGCTCGGCGCTCTGGTGAAAGCTCTGCAGCATGCAGATCTTGGACACGTCCTGAAAGCCCAGCGCCAGGTCGGAAGAAGCGTTGTTGAATTCGGCGCCGTCGAGCAGGCCGCGGTCCAGCGCCGGCACGATCTCGCCGCCCGGCAGCGCGTTCACGGCCGCGCCCATCGCGGTGTACATGTCGATGGCCAGGCCGACGGTGCGGAACTTCACGCCCTTGACGTCCTCGATCTTGGAGATCGGGCGCTTGAACCAGCCGAAGGGCTGCGTCGGCATGGGCCCGTACATCAGCGACACCACGTTCACGCCCATGGCCTTCTGGATCTCGACCAGCAGCTCCTTGCCGCCGCCATATTCGTGCCAGGCCAGCAGCATATTGGCATCCATCCCGAACGACGGTCCGGAACCCCACAGCGCCACGGCGGTGTTCTTGCCGTACCAGTAGGCCACCACGCCATGGCCGCCGTCCAGCGTGCCGGCGGACACCGCGTCCAGCAGGTCGAAGGCCTTGACCACGGCGCCGGCCGGCAGCACCTCGATCTTCAACTGGCCGCCGGCCATGTCATTGACCTTCTGGGCGTAGTCGCGCGCGAACTCGTGGAAGATGTCGTTGGCGGGCCAGGTGCTCTGGAAGCGCAGGGAAATCGGCGCGTTCTGCGCGCGGGTGACGGCGGGAAAAGCCAGGGCGGCCGCGCCGGCGGCCGCCGCGCCCGAGATGAACTTGCGGCGGGGTTTCGTAACGTGTTGCATGGTGTGCTGTCTCCTGTAAGGGCATGCATGACCAGCTTGTAGTTACTGCTCGCGGCGTCATGAGGCGCGGCGCCGATACGACGTCGGACCGAGGCCTGGGGCGGCCGCCGCGTCGTCCGATGATTAAACCTTCCTGAACGTAAGCTGACAATCAGCTGTTTGCTGGGATTTACCCTATGGCATGTGGACGCCGCGCCCTCACGCTTTGTCGGCCAGGCGTCCCGCCCGCCGCAACGCCTCGACAATGGTCTGGAACGCCGCCTGCCGGCCTTCAGGGTCCGGGCTGCGCAACGCGAATGACGGATGGTATGCGACCAGCACCGGCGTCTTGCCGCACAGCAGCGACTGGCCCAGCGCGGCCTTCAGGGTCAGCTTGCGATCGGGCACCAGCGCGCCGAGCGCGGTGGCGCCCAACGCGATGATGACCCGCGGCCGGATGTCGTCGAGCTCCTGTTCCAGCCAATAGCCGCAAGCGGCGATCTCGGCTTGCGCCGGCGATTTGTGCATGCGGCGCTTGCCGCGCAGTTGCCACTTGAAGTGCTTGACGGCGTTGGTGATGTAGACCGCGTCGCGGCTCACGCCGGCCTGCTCCAGCGCCCTGTCCAGCAGCGCGCCGGCCGGCCCCACGAAGGGATGGCCAGCCAGGTCCTCCTTGTCGCCGGGTTGTTCGCCAACCAGCATGATGGTGGCGCGGCGCTTGCCCTCGCCGCCGACAGCTTGCGTGGCGTTGCGCCACAAGCCGCAGCGGCGGCAATCGGCAAGCTTGCGAGGGTGCTGGTCGGGGTCGATCTCGTCGTCCGCGTCATCGGCGGACCGCGGGTGGGCATTCATGCCGTCTCCTCGATCGGGCTTGCACGCAATGGCGCCTTCAAGGCGAGGCCGAAGGTCAGGAACGGTTGTCCACCGGCGGCGCGCCGGGCGTGGCCCGGCCCGGGTCCCATACGTCCTCGGGGGCCATGCCCGGAGGTATCTGGCGGCCGGCGCCACTGCGGTTCGGGTCCGCCGGACGGTCCGACAGGGTTCGTTCGTTTTCAGGCACGGGCTTGTGCGGCGCGTCGGCCGGGGAGTCCTGGTGGGAATGGGGTTTGGTTCTCATGTCGGCGTCCTCGCAGGCGTGGGCTCGCCGCCACGGCGGGACGCCGTGACGGGCAAGCCTGTGCAGCAAGTGATGTGCCGCGCTATGGCAGGTTCTCGCGCAGGATCACCTGGCTGCGGTTCATCTCCACCCCGCTCATGGGGCTGCGCTTGTCGCGCACGTTGCAGAAGATGCGCACGCAGCTCATCAGCGCCTCGACCGGGCTCTGCGTGATGACGGCGTCCATGGTGCCGTCGATCAGCAGCGCGCGCGTGTCCGGCGTCAGGCCGTGGCCGATGAACACCACGCGATGCTGCAGGCCGGCCTCCTTGAGCGCGCGCGCCACGCCGTCGGAGGCGCCGCCGATGTTGTAGATGCCGGCCAGTTGCGGATATTGCTCCAGCAACTGGCGCGTCTGCTCGTAGTTGCGCTGCGCGTCGTCGTAGCCTTCGCGCAGGTCCACCACCTGCATGGCCTGGAACTGCTCGGCGTACAGCTGCAGGAAGCCGCCCTCGCGCTCCTCGTGGGCGCGGTAGTGGCGCGAACCGGCGATCAGCGCCACGTGCGCGGCGCGCGGGCCGATGAAGCGCGCGAGCAGGTAGCCGGCGGTGCGGCCGGCGGCGCGGTTGTCCAGGCCCACGTAGGCCACGCGGGCGCTGTTGGCCAGGTCGGAGATCAGCGTCACGGTCGGCACGCCCTGCTGCGCCAACGCGTTGACGGCCTCGCGCACCACCGGATGCTCCAGCGCCATGAAGGCGATGCCGTCGGCGCGCTTGCCGTGATGCAGCAGCGTCTGCGCCAGGGCCTCGGGGTTGAAGCTCTCGACGTAATCCACCTGGCAGCGCGCGTTGAGCGGCGCGAAATGCTCGTGCGCGTAGCTCACGCTGTCGCCCAGCATGCGCAGGAAGCGGTTGCTGCCGCGCGGCAGCAGGATCACCAGCCGCATGGGCTCGGGCGCCATGGCCGCGTACAGGTCGGCCTCGGGCAGGTAGTCCAGTTCGGCGGCGGCCTTGAGCACGCGCTGCGCGGTGCTGCCGCGCACGCCCGGACGCCGGTTCAGCACGCGGTCGGCCGTGGCGGTGGACACGCCGGCCAGCGCCGCGACCTCGGCCAGGGTCGCCAGCTTGCGTTCGCGAGTGGACTTTTTCACATCAAAAACCATCATTGTTCGGGTTTGACGATGCGGGCGCCGGTTCACTATTGTCCGTCATGCCTCAGCGCGATGGACTTCTGCGGCACCTCAAAAAACATCATAACCAAGATTCTGGAGACAACCATGAAGCTGCTCACCCGCCGCAGTGCCTTGCGCCGCCTGTGCGCCCTTCCCGCCGCGGCCGCCCTGGGCGGCGGTTTTCCGTTGATCGCCCGCGCCGCCGACTATTCCCTCAAGTACGGCAACAACCTGCCCGTCTCGCACCCGCTGAACATCCGCGCCCAGGAAGCCGCCGACCGCATCTTCAAGGAAAGCAATGGCCGCGTCGACATCAAGATCTTCCCCAACAACCAGCTCGGCGGCGACACCGACATGCTGGCCCAGGTGCGTTCGGGCGGCATCGACTTCTTCACGCCGTCGGCGCTGGTGATCGCCACGCTGGTGCCGGTGGCCGCCATCAACGCCGTGGGCTTTGCCTTCAAGGACTACGGCCAGGTCTGGGGCGCCATGGATGGCGCGCTCGGCGCCCACGTGCGCGCCGCCATCGCCCAGCGCCGCCTGTACGCCTTCGAGAAGATGTGGGACAACGGTTTCCGCCAGACCACCAGCAGCAAGGCGCCGGTGGCCCGCGCCGCCGACATGGATGGCCTGAAGATCCGCGTGCCGGTCAGCCCGCTGCCGATCTCGATGTTCAAGGGCCTGGGCGCGGCGCCGGCCAGCCTGCAGTTCAGCGAGGTCTATTCCTCGCTGCAGACCAAGGTGGTGGACGCGCAGGAAAACCCGCTGCCCATCATCCAGGTGGCCAAGCTGTACGAGGTGCAGAAGTACTGCTCGCTGACCAACCACATCTGGGACGGCTACTGGTTCATCGCCAACGGCCGCATGTGGGAGGGCCTGCCGCAGGACCTGAAGGCGGTGGTGGCGCGCGGCATCAACGAGGCCGGCCTGGCGCAGCGAGAAGACATCAAGAAGCTCAACGCCTCGGTGCAGGCCGACCTGGAAAGCAAGGGACTGGTGTTCAACCAGCCCGCCGCCGACAGCTTCCGCGACCAGTTGCGCAAGGCAGGCTTCTACGGCGAATGGCAGCAGCGCTTCGGCCAGGAAGCCTGGGCACTGCTGGAGCAGGCCGTCGGCAAGCTCGCCTGAGGCCGCGTCCATGACCTCGCTCTCTTCTTCCCACGCCGCCGCGCCCGCGCTGCCGGCCCATCCGCTGCGGCGCGCCGGCGAGGCGCTGGACGCGGCGCTGGGCGGCCTGATCGAACTGGCGGCCGCCGCCATCGTGCTGATCGAGATCCTGGTGCTGTTCGCCGGCGTGGTGGCGCGCTACGTGTTCCACAGCCCGCTGGTGTGGTCCGATGAGCTGGCGTCCATCCTGTTCCTGTGGCTGTCTATGCTGGGCGCCGTGGTGGCGTTGCGCCGCGGCGAGCACATGCGCATGACGGCGCTGGTCAACCACATCGGCCCGGCGCGCCGCGCGCAGCTGGAGGCCGGCGCGCTGGCCGCCTCGCTCGCCTTCCTGTTCCTGATCCTGGCGCCCGCCATCGAATACGCACACGAAGAACACTTCATCATCACGCCCGCGCTGGAACTAAGCAACGCCTGGCGCGCCGCCGCCATTCCGGTCGGCATGGGCCTGATGGCGGTGGTGGCGCTGCTGCGGCTGCTACGCACGCAGACCGTGCCGCACCTGCTGCTGGCGCTGGCCGGCGCGGCGGCGATGGTCGCGGCGTTCTGGCTGGCGCAGCCGCTGTTCACGGGGCTGGGCAAGCTCAACCTGGTGATCTTCTTCGTCGGCATCGTCGCCGCCACCGTGTTCGCGGGCGTGCCGATCGCGTTCTCGTTCGCGCTGGCGACGTTCTCCTACCTGGCGCTGACCACCAACACGCCGATGCTGGTGATGGTGGGCCGCCTGGACGAGGGCATGTCGCACCTGATGCTGCTGGCGGTGCCGCTGTTCATCTTCCTGGGTTCGCTGATCGAGATGACCGGCATGGCGCGCGCCATGATCCAGTTCCTGGCCAGCCTGCTGGGCCACGTGCGCGGCGGCCTGTCGTACGTGCTGATCGGGGCGATGTACCTGGTGTCGGGCATCTCCGGCTCGAAGATCGCCGACATGGCCGCGATCGCGCCGGTGCTGTTTCCCGAGATGCGCAAGCGCGGCGCCAAGCCGGGCGACCTGGTGGCGCTGCTGTCGGCCACCGGCGCGCAGACCGAGACCATTCCGCCGTCGATCGTGCTGATCACCATCGGCTCGGTCACCGGCGTGTCCATCGCCGCCCTCTTCACCGGCGGCCTGCTGCCGGCCGTGGTGCTGGGGCTGGCGCTGTGCTCGGTGGTGTGGTGGCGCTACCGCAAGGAAGACCTGAGCCTGGCGCAGCGCTTCGCGCCGCGCGAGATCGGCCGCTTCTTCGTCATCGCCCTGCCGGCCGTGGCGCTGCCCTTCGTGATCCGCGCCGCGGTGGTCGAAGGCGTGGCCACCGCCACCGAGGTCTCGACCATCGGCATCGTCTATTCGGCGGTGGTGGGCGCGCTGGTCTACCGGCGCTTCGACCTGGCGCGGCTCAAGCCCATGCTGATCGAGACCGCCTCGCTGTCCGGCGCCATCATGCTGATCGTCGGCTGCGCCACCGCCATGGCCTGGGCCCTGACGCAATCGGGCTTCTCGGGCGACCTGGCGCGGCTGATGGCCGGCATGCCCGGCGGCAGTTACGGCTTCCTGGCCGTGTCGATCGTGGCCTTCATCATCCTGGGCAGCGTGCTGGAAGGCATTCCCGCCATCGTGCTGTTCGGGCCGCTGCTGTTCCCGGTGGCGGCGCAGGCCGGCGTGCATGAGGTCCATTACGCCATGGTGGTCATCTTCGCCATGGGCATCGGCCTGTTCGCGCCGCCCTTCGGCGTCGGCTACTACGGCGCCTGCGCCATCAGCCGTGTCGATCCCGACGAGGGCATCCGCCCGATCTGGGGCTACATCGCGGCGCTGCTGGTCGGGCTGGTCATTGTCGCCGCCTTTCCCTGGATTTCCATCGGGTTTCTCAAATCCGCGTCCTGAAAGCCGCGCGGCCCATCGCGGGCCGCGCCCTCCCGCCACTTCCTACACAAGAATCCAACATGAGTCGTTTCCTGGGCGAGATCCGCCAACTCGGTTATGTGGTGCCCGACATCGAGGCCGCCATGGACTACTGGAGCCGCACGCTGGGCGTGGGCCCCTGGTTCTACAACCCCAAGGTGCCCATCGTGAACTACCGCTACGACGGCGCGCCGTACGAGCCGCACAACTCGGTGGCGCTGGCCAATTCGGGCTTCGTGCAGGTTGAGCTGATCCAGACCCGCAACGACGTGCCGTCGATGTACCGCGACTTCCAGCAGGCCGGCCGCAGCGGGCTGCAGCACGTGGCCTACTGGACCCAGGACTATGACGCCGACCTGGCGCGCCTGCTGGCGCAGGGATTCGTGCCGAAGATGCAGGGCGAGGTCGGCGAGAAAGGCCGCTTCATCTACTTCGACACCGAATACCACCCGGGCACGGTGATCGAGCTGTCCGAGGTGGCCGGCCCCAAGGGCCGCCTGTTCGACCTGATCCGCGACAGCGCTCGCGACTGGGACGGCCGCGATCCGGTGCGCCCCTTCCCCGACCTGAAGCAGCTTTGAGGCCGGCCGGAAACCATCCATGAACACCCAAGTCATCCGCGCCACCTACCTGATCGAAACCCCGCTGGACCCGGCGCGCGTCGCCGAGGTGATGGCGGGCGAGCAGTCCTGCGGCACCTTCACCCGCGTCGAGGGCGAGACAGACGAGCTGCGGGCACGCGCCCGCGCCCAGGTCGAATCGGTGCAGGAACTCGAATCCGCCCGCCAGGCCAGCCTGCCCAACGCCTGGCTGGCGCGCCAGCCGGGCGGCATGCCGGCCGTGCTGCGCCGCGCCCGCGTGCGCATCGCCTTTCCGGTGGCCAACATCGGCCCCAACCTGCCGACCCTGGCCGCCACGGTCGGCGGCAACCTGTACGACCTGGGCGAAGTGACCGGCCTGCGGCTGGAGCAGCTGGAACTGCCGTCCGACTACCGCGCGCAATTCGAGATGCCGCGGGTCGGCGTGGCCGGCACGCGCCAGCTGACCGGCGTGGCCAGTGGCGCGCTGGTGGGCACCATCATCAAGCCCAATGTCGGCCTGTCGCCCGAGCAGACCGCGCACCTGGTGGCGCGGCTGTGCGCGGCCGGCGTGGATTTCATCAAGGACGACGAGGTCTGCGCCAACCCCGCCCATGCGCCGCTGGCGCAGCGCGTGGCCGCCGTGATGGCGGTGGTGCGGGCGCACCGCGAACGCACCGGCCGACAGGTGATGGTGGCCTTCAACATCACCGACGAAACCGACGCCATGCGGCGCCACGCCGACCTGATCGAACGCGAGCAAGGCAGCTGCGTGATGGCCAGCCTGAACTGGTGCGGCCATTCCGCCATCCAGACCCTGCGGCGCCACACGCCGCTGGCGCTGCACGGCCATCGCAACGGTTACGGCGCGCTGTCGCGCCACCCCCTGCTGGGCATCGGTTTCCAGGCCTACCAGACGCTGTGGCGGCTGGCCGGCGTGGACCACATGCACGTGCACGGCCTGCAAGGCAAGTTCTCGCAGCCGGACGCGGAAGTGGTCGAGAGCGCGCGCGATTGCCTGGCCCCGCTCACGCCCGGCATCGACGACGCGGTGATGCCGGCGTTCTCGTCCGGCCAGTGGGCCGGCACGGTGCCCGCCACCTGGGCCGCGGTGCGCACCGACGACCTGCTGTTCATGTCCGGCGGCGGCATCCTGGCGCATCCGGACGGCCCGGCGGCCGGCGTGCAAAGCATCCGCCAGGCCTGGCAGGCGGTGCGCGCCGGCCAGGACCTGGCTGCCTTCGCCGCCCAGGCCCCGGAGCTGCGGCGCGCGCTGGCGCACTTCGGATCGCGCGCATGACGGACGGCCTCGCCCGCGCCGCCGCGCCGCGCGTCACCTGGTATGGCGACGACTTCACCGGCGCCACCGACACCCTGGCGCACGTGGCGCTGGCCGGCTGGCGCAGCCTGCTGTTCCTGGGCGTGCCGACGCCGCAACAGCTTGAACGCGCCGGCCCGCTGGACGCCATCGGCATCGCCGGCGCGGCGCGCGGCATGGCGCCCGACGAAATGACGGCCGAGCTGCGCGCCGCCGGCCGCTTCCTGGCCGCCACCGGCACCCGCATCCTGCACTACAAGTGCTGCTCCACCTTCGACAGCGCGCCGCACGTGGGCAGCATCGGCGCGGCCGTGGCCGAGCTGCGGCGCCACATGCTCAATCCGCTGGTGCCCATCGTCGGCGGCCAACCCGGCATCGGGCGCTATTGCAGCTTCGCCAACCTGTTCGCGCGCGCCGGCGCCGCCGCCGAGGTCCACCGGATCGACCGGCACCCGGTGATGCGCGCGCATCCCGTCACCCCCATGCACGAGGCCGACCTGCGCCGCCACCTGGCGGCGCAGGGGCTGGCCGGCATCGCCTCGCTGCCGCACACCGCCTATCCGCCGCTGCGCGCCGCCGCCGACCTGCGCGCCGTGGACCCATGGATCGACGCCATCGTGAACACGACCGACGGCCCCTTGCTGCTGGACCTGGTCGACGACGAGCAACTGCCGCTGATCGGCCGGCTGCTGTGGCGCGCCGCCTCGGCGCTGCCGCTGCTGGTGGTCGGCCCCAGCAGCGTGCAGCAGGCGCTGGCGCGCGCCGCCGGCCCCGGCCCGGCGTCCTCGGCGCCCGCGCTGCCGCCCGCCCAAGGCCCTGTGCTGGTGGTGGCCGGCAGCCTGTCGCCAGTCACGGCGCGCCAGATCGGCGCCAGTCGGCGCTATGCGCGGCAGCCGCTGGATGTAGAGCGCCTGCTGGGAGAGGCCGCCTACGCCAGCGCCAGCATCCAGGAGGCGGCCGGCGCCCTGGCCCAGGGCCGCAATGTGCTGGTGCACACCGATGAACCGGGCCAGGCCCTGTCGCCGCAGCGCACCGCCGCCACCGCCCGCGCCACCGGCCGGCTGGTGGCGGGCATCGTACGCGCCAGCGCGGCCGCGGGGCGCAAGCTCACGCGCCTGGGGATCGCCGGTGGCGACACCTCCAGCCACGCCACGCTGGCGCTGGGGCTATGGGGCCTGGGCTTTCACAGCACGCTCGCGCCCGGCGTCACCGTCAGCGTCGCGCACAGCGACGATCCGCTCACCAACGGCTTGCAGCTGATGCTCAAAGGCGGGCAGATGGGCGGCGATACGTTGTTCGACGATCTGGTGACGGGCCGCTGAGCCAGCGCGGCGACTGGCGCGGCACGGCGGCGCCCGAGCGGCAATCAGCCTGTCGCGACGGGGATGAACAACGTATCGCTGCCCAGCACGCGGATCCCGTCGGGCCCGCTTTCCAGGATGCGCCGTTCGCCAGCCTCGACCCAGAGTTCGCAGCGGAACCCGTCGACCGCCTTGAACAGGCCTTGAATTTCCGTCACGGCCTGGCGCGTCATGCGCGCGTTGGCGTCGAAATGACCCAGCAGTTGGCCGTGGCGGTGAATCACGATTCGGTGTTTGAGCATACGATGCGGTCCAGCCAGTCGTTGAAGACGGCGCGGGCGGCGCCGCGCAGGTCGGCCTGCACTGCCGGCGCCTGGGCCCGCAGCGTCGCCGGGTCGATGCCGGCGCGGGCCAGTTCGCAGGCATGCCCGACCAGCCAGTGCTCGAAGTTGCCCAAATCGGCCTCAAGGTGGAATTGCAGCCCGAGCACGCTGTCGCCATACTCGAACGCCTGGTTCGGTCCCGCCGCCGTGCCCGCCAGCCGGATGGCGCCTGCCGGAATGTCGAACTGGTCCCCGTGCCAATGCAGCACCGGCGTATCGCGCAGGCCGGCCAGCGCCGAGCGTTGGCCCTGGTCGGTCAGCGTCAGGGCGCCGAAGCCGATCTCCGGCCCGGCCGCCATCGGGTAGACGTTGGCGTCCAGGGCCCGCGCGATGAGCTGCGCGCCCAGGCAGATCCCCAGCGTCGGCGCCCGATTCGCCAGGCGCGCGCGCACCAGTTCCAGCTCCCGCGCCAGGAACGGATAGCGCGGTTCATCGAAGGCTCCGATCGGCCCGCCCAGCACCACCAGCAGATCCGTCGCCAGCGCGTCCGCCACCGGCAGGTCCTCCACCGGCGTGTCGACATAGCGCACGGTGTAGCCGCGCGCCTGCAACAGCGGCTCCAGCACGCCAAGGTCTTCGAAGTGGACGTGGCGCAAGGCAATGGCGTTCAGGGTCATGAGGGTCGGCTTCCAGGATGGGCAGTAGCGGCAACGCGCCTGTGGCGTTGCTCGCTATTATTGTCCTATGCCAAAATATTATCAAGATCCAGGACAAATAAGAAAGCGTGACGCGACCAAGCGACGCGCGGCCGCCACGGACGCGCGAGCATTGAATGACAACCCGATATGGCGCGCCGCGCCGTGGCTCAGCGCAGGCTGTGCCCGATATCCTGCGCCAACTTGCGGCACTGGGCGGGCGTCATGCCGGAAAGCGTGATCCGCAGTCCATTGATGCCGCCCTGGACCCCGAAGGCGCCGCCATGCCGCACCAGCCAGCCCTTGCGCGCCAGCGCCAGGGCGACCGCCTGGTCGTCGGTATCCAGCGGCACCCAGAGATTGAGGCCGTCGCCGTTCTCCAGGCAGGGCAGCCCCTGCTCGCGCAATGCATCTTCCAGCTGCCGCCTGCGCGCGGCATAGTCCTGGCGCGCCCGCGCCATCTGGCTGGCCACCTGGGGCTGGCCCAGGGTCACTTCCACCATGTCCTGCAGCAGATGGCTGACCCAGCCGGTGCCCGAGGCCAGCCGCGTGCGCAATTGGCGCGAGGTGGCGGCATCGCTGGCGACCAGCGCCACCCGCACGTCCGGGCCCAGCGCCTTCGAGAAGGACCGGATCAGTGCCCAGCGCTGCGTCTGCGGCGCCAGCGCGCTGTGGTAAGCGGCCTCGGACAGCAAGGCGAAATGGTCATCCAGGATGACCATCACTTGCGGGTGCCGGGCCAGCACGCGCGCCAGGGCGCGCGCGCGCTTCGCGCTCAGCCCGCACCCGGTCGGATTGTGCGCCCGCGGCGTCAGGATGACGGCCCGTGCGCCCTTTTCCAGCGCCGCTTCCAGCGCCTGCGCCTGCATGCCTTCCGCGTCGACCGGCACCCCGACCGGCTGCAGGCCCGCAACCCGCAACATGTTGATGCTGCTGAGGAAACACGGGTCCTCGACCGCCACCCGGTCGCCGGACACCAGGTAGGAACCCAGCAGGCGCTCGAT
The DNA here is from genome assembly GCF_001457475.1 of Achromobacter xylosoxidans. NCBI lineage: Bacteria > Pseudomonadati > Pseudomonadota > Betaproteobacteria > Burkholderiales > Alcaligenaceae > Achromobacter > Achromobacter xylosoxidans. Next base: position 4,610,770 of record NZ_LN831029.1, read on the forward strand.
GGCGTCGACCGCGCCATGCGTCAGGTTGATCTCGAACGCGGCCGGGCAGTCCGGCGTGAACCAGCCCCGGGCGTAGTCTTCCAGGCCCGGGTTGACGGTGGCTTCGCCGTACAGCCGGGGCACGTACGGACGCGCGGCGAATGCCGCGGTCAGGTCGGGCAGCCAGGCCGGATCCGGATTGCCGCTGGCCAGGTCCGCCAGCGGCGTATCCGCCTGCGCGCCCTCCTGTTCCCGGGGACCGGACGGGTCGCGGATGATCGTCCCCAGGCGCCCCTGGGTCAAGGCGATCCCCGCCGTCGCCAGCCGCTTATAGGCGGCGGCGACCGTGTTGCGGTTGACGTCCAGCTCGATCGCCAGGTCGCGCACTGGCGGCAGCGCCTGCCCCGCCCGCAACGATCCGGATTGCAGCAGGCCGCGCACGCTCTCGAAGATCTCCGCGGCGGTCTTTCCTTGTATTTTCATATGGGCCTGGGTCAATACCGGCAAGGGCGCTGACATAACGATGGCGCCATGAAGTCAATGCGCCAGTTTGACATGATTGCCTTGCCGGCGAAAGCGCGCCCCCCGGCCGGCTACGCGACGCAGTCCACGTAGTAGCGCGGCTTGCCGCCCTCGTCGGGCAGTTCCACGAAACCGTGGATATCGGTGCCGAACCCCGGGCATTCGCGGTTCAGCTCGCGCGAGAATTTCAGGTACTCGACAATCGTGCGGTTGAAGACCTCGCCGGGGATCAGCAGGGGAATGCCGGGCGGATACGGCGTGATCAGGTTGGTGGTGATCCGGCCTTCGAGATGGTCGACCTCCACCCGCTCGGTGCGCCCCTGGGCGATGCAGGCGTAGGCGTCGCTGGGTTTCATCGCGGGCGTCACGTCGGCCAGGTACATGCGCGTGGTCAGGCGGGCGATATCGTGGGCGGCATAGGTCTCGTGCACGGACTGGCATACGTCGCGCAATCCCCGGTTTTCATAGCGCGGGTGTTTCGCGCAGAAATCCGGCAGCACCCGCCACATCGGCTGGTTGCGCTCGTAATCCTCCTTGAACTGCTGCAACGCCGTCACCAGCGAGATCCAGCGGCCCTTGGTGATGCCGATGGTGAACATGATGAAGAAGCTGTACAGGCCGGTCTTCTCGACAATGACGCCGTGCTCGGCCAGGAACTTGCTGACGATCGCCGCCGGAATGCCCTCGGCGGCGAAATTGCCGGCCAGGTCCAGGCCCGGCGTCACGATGGTGGACTTGATCGGATCCAGCATGTTGAAGCCGTCGGCCAGGGGCCCGAACCCATGCCAGTCCTGTCCGTCGCCCTCGTCGCGGATGATCCAATCCTCGGCCGGGCCGATGCCTTCCGGCGCCAGGGCGTCGGGTCCCCACACCTTGAACCACCAATCGTGCGCGGCCAGATGCGAACCGACCTCGCGCATCGCGCGCCGGAAATCCATGGCCTCGGCGATGCTTTCCTCCACCAGCACCGTGCCGCCCGGCGGCTCCATCATCGAGGCCGCCACGTCGCAGCTGGCGATGATGGCGTACTGCGGACTGGTGCTGGTGTGCATCAGGTAGGCCTCGTTGAAAAGGTGGCGGTCCAGCTTGCGTGTCATCGAATCCTGCACCAGGACATGGCTGGCCTGGCTGATCCCCGCCAGGAGTTTGTGCGTGGACTGGGTCGAATACACCATCGAGCGGCTCGGCCGCGGCCGCCGCCGGCCCATGCAGTGGTAGGCGCCATAGAACGGGTGGAACACCGCGTGCGGCATCCAGGCCTCGTCGAAATGCAGCACATCCACATAGCCGTCGAGCGCGGCCTTGATCGTCTCAGTATGGTAGATGATGCCATCATAGGTGGACTGGGTCAGCGCCAGGATGCGCGGACGCGCCTGCTCCGGGTCGACGTGGCGCAGCAATGGGTGGGCTCGGATCCTGTCCTTGATGGCCTGGACGTCGAATTCGCCGCGCGGGATCGGCCCAATGATGCCGAAGTGATTGCGCGTCGGACGCAGGAACACGGGAATGGCGCCCGTCATGATGATGCTGTGCAGGATGGACTTGTGGCAGTTGCGGTCGACGACGACCACATCGCCCGGAGCCACCGTGTGATGCCACACGATCTTGTTGCTGGTGCTGGTGCCATTGGTCACGAAAAAGCAATGGTCGGCGTTGAAGATGCGGGCCGCGTTGCGCTCGCTCGCGCCGATGGCGCCGTTGTGGTCCAGCAATTGCCCCAGTTCCTCGACCGCGTTGCACACGTCCGCGCGCAGCATGTTCTCGCCGAAGAACTGGTGGAACATCTGCCCGACCGGGCTTTTCAGGAAGGCCACGCCGCCGGAATGCCCGGGGCAGTGCCAGGAATACGAGCCATCCTCGGCATAGTCCAGCAACGCCTTCAGGAACGGCGGCTTGACGCCTTCCAGGTAGGCGCGGGCCTCGCGCACCAGGTGGCGGGCAACGAACTCCGGCGTGTCCTCGAACATATGGATGACGCCCTGGAGCTGGCGCAGGATGTCGTTCGGGAGATGGCGCGCCGTCTGGGTCTCCCCGTAGACGTAGATCGGCACGTCGGCATTGCGGCGTCGCACCTCGCCGATGAATTCCCGCAGCGCCAGCAAGGCCGGCGCCAGGCCTTCGCCATGCGTCAGTTCCTCGTCGTCGATCGACAGGATGAAGGCGCTGGCCCGGCTCTGCTGCTGCGCGAACTGGCTGAGATCGCCATAGCTGGTGGTGCCGAGCACCTCGAAACCCTGCGCCTTGATTGCTTCGGCCAGCACCCGGATGCTCAGGCCGGAGGTGTTCTCGGAACGGAAGTCTTCGTCAATGATGACGATAGGAAATTGAAACAGCATCGTTGTCCTCGATCGATGGATGGCCGCCCGCGGGGCAGCCCGGCTTCAAGGACAACGGCGCAGCGCCACGGCAATCCTCACGGCGCGATGCGATGCAGGTTTTCCGCTTGCCTTTGTTTTGTCCTATGACATAATTATATCCACGTCAGGACAAACCAGGACGTAACGGCGCGGTGGCAGAGTGGTCATGCGATGGATTGCAAATCCGTCCAGGTTGGTTCGATTCCAGCCCGCGCCTCCAGGCCATTGGGGGCCGCGCGCGGCAGCGGCGGGGCCGCTAGGCGGCGCGCGGTTCGCGCGTCTTGGCGACGGCCACCGAGAGCGTGGCGGGCAAGGCCACGCCATTCTTGACGGCCAGGATCTCGGCCATGACGCTGACGGCGATCTCCGCCGGCGTGCGGCTGCCGATGTAAAGGCCCACCGGCGCCCGCAGGCGCTTGAGCGATTCCTCGGTCTCGTCGAAATGCTCGATCAGCCGCTGGCGGCGCAGGTCGGTGTTGCGCCGCGAGCCGATCGCGCCGACATAGAAGGCCGGGCTGTGCAGCGCCTCCAGCAACGCCAGGTCGTCCAGCTTGGGATCGTGGCTCAGCGCCACGATGCAGGTGCGCGTGTCCGGACGCATGGCGCGCACGGCATCATCGGGCATCTCGGTGGTCAGGCGCACGCCCTGCACCGACCAGGCGCCCAGGTGCTCGACGCGCGGATCGCAAAGCGTGACCGCGAAATCGTTGAACAGCGCCATGGTCGCGACGTACTCGGCCAGCGCGCCGGCGCCGATGAGCAGCATGCGGTACTGCGGCCCCAGCGTGCTGGACAGGGTGGCGCCATCGAAATGCAGGGCCTGCGGCGCCGAAGCCGGCGCCTGCGTCACCGCGCCCGTCGCGCAGTCGACGCTGCGCCGGACCAGCTGCCCGGATTCCAGCTGCCGCACCAGCGTGTCCAGCGCGGCGACGTCGGGATCGAACTCCAGCAGCAGTTCCAGGGTGCCGCCGCAAGGCAGGCCGAAGCGGTGCGCATCGTCGGCGTGGACGCCATAGCGCACCAGTTCCGGCGTCGCATGCGGCATGCCCGCGCCGCCGTGGGCGCGGGTATAGCGCAGCACCAGATCGTCCTCGATGCAGCCGCCCGAAACCGAGCCGACGCAGCGGCCGTCCTCGCGCAGCGCCATCATCGAACCCGTCGGGCGCGGCGACGATCCCCAGGTGCGCGCCACCGTGGCCAGCAACACCCGCTCTCCCGCCATGGCCCAGTCGCGCGCGGCGCGCAACACGCGTACATCCACACTTTCCATTCAGTCCGCTCCTTGCAGGGACTGGCGGGCGGCAAGCAGCGACTCGGCCCGCGCCAGGTCTTCCAATGTATCGATATCGGCCACGATGCCCGGATCGTCCAGGGCCAGCGCCAACACCTCGCCGGCCTGCCGGCGCGCCGCCACCACCGCGGCGGCGCCCTTGTCTCCGGAGAGCCGCGCCAGGGCCTCGTAGCAGGGCCGGCCAAAGCCGACCGGGTGGCCCTGCCGGCCATTCCAGAACGGCTGCACCACCGTGGCGGCCGCCAGGGCCCGCGCCACCCGGCGCAGGCTGTCGGCGCCGACCAGCGGCAGGTCGCCCGGCAGGATCAGCCAGCCCGCCGCCCGCGGCGTGGCGCGCACGCCGCGGGCGATGGAATCGCCCATGCCGGCCGCCGGATCGTCGCCGGGCAGCACCACATGGCAGGGCAGGCCCGACCGCGCCACCGTATCCCGCACCCGCTGCAACACCGCGATGCCGGCCAGGGGCGTATCGAGCTTGTGCCGGGCGCCGCCGGAGCGCGCAAAGCGCTCGCCCCGGCCGGCGGCCAGCACGATGACGACAGGTGTATCCATTGGCGGCATGGCGGAATCGGCTCTTTTCGCGGTGCGGTCTGCCCCGGTGGTCCTAAGCGACGCTGCGCACCGGCAGGCTGCGCACCCGCTTGCCGGTGGCGGCGAAGATGGCGTTGCACAGCGCCGGCGCCACCGGCGGCACCGGCGGCTCGCCCACGCCGCCTGGCGGCAGGGCATGGTCGTCGTTGACCAGGTGCGTGCGGATCACGCGCGGCGATGCATTATGGCGCAGGACTTCATAGTCGTAGAAGTTGTTCTGCTTGACGCGCCCCTTCTCGAAGGTGATCTCGCCCAGCAGCGCCAGGCTCAGGCCCATGATGGCGCCGCCTTCCATCTGCGCGCGGATGCGTTCGGGCTTGATCTGCGGGCCGCAGTCCAGCGCCATGTCCACGGCCACCACCCGCACTTCGCCCTTCTCGTCCACCGCCACCTCGACCACCGTGGCCGTGTAGCTCATGAAGCTGTAGCAGAACGCCAGGCCCAGGCCATGCCCCTTCGGCAGCTCGCGCCCCCACTTGGCGCCGCTGGCCGCCGCCTCGATCACCCCGCGCAGGCGGCCGGTGTCGTAGGGATAGCGTTCGGGCGATTCGCTGTAGTTCCAGGTGTCCGCCAGCGTGCCCGGATCGATGCGGCGGGCCGGGCCGATCAGGTCCAGCGCATACTGCTTGTGGTCCCGGCCGGCGCGGTGCGCCAGCTCGGCGATGAAGCATTGCGCCGCGAACGCATGCGGAATGTTGGCCACCGAACGGAACCAGCCGATGCGGGCGTGGGCGGCGACCTCGGCCGTTTCGACCCGCACGTTCGGAATCACGTAGGGCATGTTGATGGCCGACATGGCCGACTCGAACAACTGCTCGCCCTTGGCCCCCTCGGTGAACAGCGACGCGATGGTCGGCGCGGCGCTGCGGTGCAGCCAGGACTGCACCTTGCCGTCCTTGCCGACCACGGCCTCCAGGTGCTCGGCCGACACGGTATGCAGGTAGTCGTGGTGGATGTCGTCTTCGCGCGTCCACACCAGCTTGACCGGCGTGCCGGCGGGCATGGCCTGGGCCACGATGGCCGCCTCGTCGACATAGTCCGGCTTGGACTTGCGGCCAAAGCCGCCACCCAGCAGCAGCACGTGGACCTTGACGTTTTCGGGCTTGAGCTTGAGGCGCTTGGCCACCGCCTCCTGCGCGGCCGCCGGATTCTGCACCGAGGTCCAGACCTCGGCCGCGCCGTCCTGGATCCGCACCGTCGCCACCGGCGTCTCCATCGACGCATGCGCCAGGTGCGGCACGTGGTATTCCGCCATGAAGCGCTCGGTCTCGCCGGCCTTGGCCCAGGCCTGCGGCGCGTCGCCCTGGTCGCGCACCACCTTGCCCGGCTTGCGGCTGGCCTCGGTCAGCGTCTCGCGGTAGGCGACCGAGTCGTAGGCCGCGTTGGGGCCATCGTCCCATTCGATGGCGAGCGCGGCGCGGCCCTGCATCGCGGCCCAGGTATTGCTGGCCACCACCGCCACGCCTCCCAGCGGCTGGAAGGCGGGCGCGCCGGCCATGGCGGGAATCTCCACCACCTTCAGCACGCCAGGCACCGCCAGCGCCTTGGCGCTGTCCACGCGGCGCAGCTTGCCGCCCACCACCGGCGGGCGCGCCACCACGGCATAGACCATGCCGGGCAGGCGCATGTCCATGCCGTACATGGCCTCGCCCTTGCCGATGGCCTCCAGGTCGACCAGGCGCACCTCGTCCTTGCCGATATAGCGGAATTCGGCGCGGGTCTTGAGCTTGACCGCATCGCCCGCCGGCACCGGCAGCTTGGCGGCGTCGGCCGCCAGCTCGCCATAGCCCAGCCGCCGGCCGCTGGGCGCATGGACGACCTCGTGCTGCGTGGCGCGCACCTCGGCCAAGGGCACCGACCAGCGCGCGGCGGCCGCCGCTTCCAGCATCTGGCGGGCCGCGGCGCCCACGCGCCGCATCGGCATCAGGAAGTGGCGCACGCTGCGCGAGCCGTCCACGTTCTGGTTGCCATAGCGCGCTTCGTCGGCATCGGCCTGCACCACCCGCACCCGGTCCCAGGCCGCTTCCATCTCGTCGGCCACCACCATCGGCAGGCTGGTGCGCACCCCGGTGCCCATCTCGGCGCGATGCGCCACGATGGTCACGGTGCCGTCTGCCGCGATCGAGACAAACGCCAGCGGGTCGTCCACCGTGCCGCCCGGCATGGAATCGGCGCCATACTTTTTGGGCTCGTCGGCCGCCCACACCGCGCTCACCAGGCCATTGCCGGTCACCGCCAGGGTCAACGCGCCCAGGCCGCCCTTGAGGAAACCGCGCCGCGAAACCTGCATCGTGGTCGTCATCATTTGCCTCCCTGGGCCAGTTGCGCGGCCGCCTGCTGGATGGCGGCGCGGATGCGCGGATAGGTGCCGCAGCGGCAGATGTTGCCGCTCATGGCCTCGTCGATCTGCTGTTCGGTCGGCGCCGGCGTGGTCTTGAGCAGCCCCACCGCCGTCATGATCTGGCCGGCCTGGCAGTAGCCGCACTGCGCCACGTTGTTTTCCACCCAGGCGCGCTGCACGGTGCGCCCGACCGGGTCGGCCGCCATGCCTTCGATGGTGCTGATGGCCCGGCCCGCCGCGGCGGACACGGGCGTCACACAGGCGCGGGTCGGCTGCCCGTCCAGGTGCGTGGTACAGGCGCCGCACAGCGCCATGCCGCAGCCGAACTTGGTGCCGGTCATGCCGAGCTCGTCGCGCAGCACCCACAAGAGGGGCATATCGTCGGGAACGGAGACTTCCTTGGGCTGACCGTTGACTTGCAATCGTGTCATGGCGGGATCCTCATGGGGCGTGGCGGGTGGGGGAGCGGGCAAGGACGGTCCAGCGTGCCTGCCCACAAGCATTTTCCGCAATCGCGCCCATCGCTGGTAGCGCATTTCGCTGAATTTCTTGCCTGATCCTATGAGGGATTGATGACTTTGTGTGCAAGCCGTTCCCGGGCGAGTACAGTGCGCCCAGGAGGTTGCGGCCAACCATGACACTGACACCCGATGCGGCGGCGCATCATGACATTTCCTGCCAGGCGCTGGCGCGCGTCATCGGCGGACGGACCCCGGGGCCGGGCGACTTCGACACCGCCATTGCGGGGCTGGGCCTGTTCCGACGCGACGCGGTGGCGCCGGCCTGCGCCTGCCTGGTCGAACCCAGCATCGTCCTGGTCGTGCAGGGCGCCAAGCAGATGTGGATCGGCGGGCAGGCATTTCCCTACGATACCTCACGCTTCCTGATCACGTCACTGGACCTGCCCGGCGATTCGGAAGTCACCGCGGCGACGCCCGAGCGCCCCTGCCTGGGGCTGGCGCTGAAGCTGGACCTGCGCATCCTGGCCGAGCTCATCGCCCAGGGCGACACGCTGGCGCCGCGCGAACGCGCCCAGGGAATCGGTGTCGGCATCGGCACGGCAACCCCGACCATCCTGGCGCCGTTCACGCGCCTGCTGGCCCTGCTCGACGAACCCGACGCCATCCCCGTGCTGGCGCCGCTGGTGCTGCGTGAAATCCACTACCGCCTGTTGATGAGCGACCAGGCCGCCAGGCTGCGGCAGATCACCGCCGTGGATGGCCAGGGCCAGCGCATCGCGCGGGCGATCTCATGGCTGAAGCGGCACTACGCGCTGCCGTTGCGGGTGGAGGACCTGGCCGCGCGCGTGCAGATGAGCCCGCCGACGTTCCACCACCATTTCCGCCAGCTGACCGCCATGAGCCCGCTGCAGTACCAGAAGTGGCTGCGGCTGAACGAGGCGCGGCGGCTGATGCTGAACGAATACCTGGACGTGGCCAGCGCCGCGTTCAAGGTGGGGTACGAAAGCCCCTCGCAATTCAGCCGCGAGTACAGCCGCCTGTATGGCGTGCCGCCCAAGCGCGACATCGCGGCCCTGCGCGGACAGCCCGGCGCCAGCCCGGGGCCGGCCGGGCCCGCGCCCGCGGACGTCGTGGGAGCCTGAGCGGGCAGGCGCCGGCCGCGCCGGGTCCGGGCACGCCCCCCGCTCATCCCGCCCGGCCTGGCAGGCCCGCCAGCCGCGTCAGGGCCATCTCCAGGTCCGCGAAAGCGGGGCCGCCCAGGCAGAGCCGCACGCCCGCCCGGCGGTCCGCGGCATCGACCATCATGCTTTCCGGCGGCGTCAGGCGCACGCCCCTGTCGGCGGCGGCGGCCACGAAGCGCCGGGCCGCCGCGCTCGCCATCGGCAGCCAGGCATGATAGGCGTCGGCAGACAACGCCAGGGCATGCGTCCCGAGGATCGACGCGGCCAGGCCGGCGCGCCGCCGCGCCTCATGCAGCAAGTCGCGCTGCAATGCGGCGATCATGCCACTGGCCTGCCATTCCTGCACCACGGCACAGGCAAGCGCGGACGGCCCCGCTGGCAGGTCGCGCAACCGTTCCCGCGCCGCGTCGCGCAAGGCGGCGGGCAGCGCCAGCGCGCCGATCTGCAAACCCGGGCCGAGCGCCTTGGACATGCCATTGACGTGCAGGCAGAGGTCCGGCGCCAGGGCCGCCAACGGCGGCAGATGGGGCGCCGCCACCGAATAGACGCCGTCTTCGATGATCCATGCGCCCGCGCGGCGGCAAAGGTCGACGATGGCCCGCCGCCGCGCCGCGCCCATCGTCGCGGTCGTCGGATTGTGCAGGGTCGGGGTCAGGTAGACCGCCCGGCCCGCCGTTGCCGGGGTCGCCTCGAGCGCGGCGGCGAGCGATTGCGGCACCATGCCCTCGCCATCGATCTCGACGCCCCGCACACGGCAGCCCTGCCTCCGCGCCAGGGCCAGGGCGCCGGGATACGTGAGCCTCTCGGTCAGCAGCACCCCCCGCGGGCCGCAGGCCAGTTCGATGGCCAATGACAGCGCCTGGCGCGCGCCGCTGGTCAACACCAGGTGCGAGGCCTCCACGGGCAGGCCGACGGTTTCGAGCCAACGCGCCAGCGCGCGGCGGTGTTCCAGGTGGCCGCCCGGCGGCGCGTAGAGATTGAAATGGTCGGCGTCGATGCTGCGCGCGATGCCGGCCAGGGTGCGCGCCAGCACGCGCGCATCGAGGGCGGCCGGCGGGGCGTTGGAAGACAGGTCGATTACCGCGTCGCCCGGCGCCTGCCGGCTTGCGACGAACGTGCCGCGCCCCTGCACGCTGCGCGTCAGGCCGCGCCGCTCCAGCGACACATAGGCCTGGGTCACCGAACCCAGGCCGATGCGCAGCCGCTTGGCCAGGTCGCGGTGCGCCGGCAGGCGGTCGCCGCCGGCCAGCCGCCCTTCGACGATATCGTCGGCCAGCGCCAGCGCCAGGCGCTCGGCCGGGCTGGCCTCGATGTTCGCCAGGCGGGGAATCCAGGGCGATTGCAGCAGCATCCGGGCGGCCTCCAAAAATAAGCGTCACATGACACTTTTTGCTGTCTTCAATAGTGTAACGTTGATCCCGCAGTCTCCCGCCCGTTCGCTGCCGGATGCTCCGGCCGCGATGTCGGCCGGCCTGGAGGAACCCATGTTCAGCCACGTTACCGTCGGCACGCGCGATCTCGAACGCGCAGGCCGCTTCTATGATGCAGTGCTGTCCCCGCTCGGACTGCGCCGCCGCCCCGTCTCGCCCGATGGCGGCCCGGCGGCGCTGTGCTGGGTCGCGGCGCACGCCGCGCTGCCGCGCTTTTACGTCTACACCCCTTATGACGGCGAACCCACGAGCGCGGGCAACGGCGCCATGACGGCCTTTCTGGCGCCTTCGACGGGCGCGGTCGACGCGGCGCACGCCGCCGGCCTGGCGCACGGCGGCGCCGACGCAGGCGCCCCCGGGCCCCGCCCGCGCTACGGCAACGGCTATTACGGCGCCTACCTGCGCGATCCCGACGGCAACAAGATCCACATCGTCCACCGCGCCGACCTGCTGCCCTGAGGGCGCAAGGCGGTGTCTCACCCGGAGCAAGCCGGCATGAATGCCAGCCACCTCGCCATGGTCTATGGCACCTATCTGATCGCCACCGCCAGCCCGGGGCCCAGCACCATGGCCATCATGGCCACGGCAATGCGCGACGGCCGCGGTCCGGCCCTGGCGCTGGCGGCCGGCGTCGTCACGGGTTCGCTGTTCTGGGCGCTGCTGGCCGCCACCGGCATCGCCGCCGTGCTCAACGCCTATGCGCAGGCCCTGGCGCTTCTCAAGATCGCGGGCGGCCTTTACCTGTTGTACCTGGCCGCGCGCACGGGCCGATCCGCCTTGCGGCCGGCCGCGGCCTGCGCGGCGCCGCGCGCGGCGGGCAGCACTGGGCGACTCGGCGCCCGTTACCGCCAGGGCGTGTTCATGCACGTCGGCAATCCCAAGGCCATCATGGCCTGGACCGCCATCATCTCGCTCGGGATGGGTCCGGACGGCGCCGCCCACGAACTGCCGGCCATCGTGGGCGGCTGCGTGGCCCTGGGCGTGGGCGTGTTCGGCGGCTACGCGCTGCTGTTCTCGACCGCGTCGATGGCGGCCCTGTACGCGCGAGCGCGGCGCGCCATCGAAGGCGCGCTCGCCGCGGTGTTCGCCGCCGCGGGGCTGAAGCTGCTGTTCTGGCGCGGCTGAGCCCGCATGGATCGCCCTCCCCTGCCCGCGCCGCGCGGCGCGGCTTCCCTTTCATCGAACTGCGCACTGACATGATGCCTCTCACCGTCCATATGGTCGACGTCTTCGGCGCCGGCCCGCTTGCCGGCAATCCGGTCGCGGTCGTCAGCGGCGCCGACGCGCTGTCGACGTCCGACATGCAACGCCTGACGCGCTGGTTCAACCTGTCGGAGACCACGTTCCTGGTCGCGCCGACCCATCCGCAGGCCGACTACCGCGTCAGGATCTTCACGCTGGACCGCGAAATGCCCTTTGCCGGCCACCCCACGCTGGGCACCTGCCACGCGTGGCTGGCGGCACATGCGCCGCGCCACGATATCCACGTCATGCAGGAGTGCGGCGCCGGACTGGTGCGCATCCGGCGCGACCCGCGGCGGCTGGCCTTCGCCGCCCCGCCGCTGATCCGCGCGGGCGCGCCGGACGCGGACGAACTGGAGCAGGCGCGGCGGCTGCTGGGCATCGAGGCCCGCGACATCCTGGCCGCGGCCTGGGTCGACAACGGCCCGGGATGGCTGGGAATCCGGCTGGCGTCGGCGGAGAAGGTGCTCTCGCTCGAACCGGCCGGACGCTGGCCGACGCCGGTCGACATCGGCGTGATCGGCCCTCACGCGCCGGGCGGCGAGGCCGCATTCGAAGTGCGCGCGTTCTTTTCCGACCCGGCCGGCGCCATCGTCGAGGACCCGGTCACCGGCAGCCTGAACGCCGCGCTGGCGCAGTGGTTCTTCGCGCAGGGATGGATCGACCACGACTATGTCGCCGCCCAGGGCACGCGCCTGGGCCGGCGCGGCCGCGTCCATCTATCGCGTGACGACAGCGGCCAGGTCTGGGTCGGCGGCGACACCCGCATCCATGTGAGCGGCACGCTGCAGGCCGTTTGAGCGGTTGGGAGGGCCGGATCGATCGCGTTAGCATGGAAGCACCTGACAGCAAGCACCACAGGAGGCACCATGGAAAACACCAAATGGGATTTCCAGATCGAACGCCCGGTCCACGACGACGGCGCCTGGCGCATCGGGTACACCTTGATCTCCCCCGCCGCCGGTCCGGGCAGGGAACGCATCGCCATCGATGAACGCTTTGCGTCCGCCCAATCCGCCATCGACGAAGCGACCCGCCTGGCGCAGATCCACGTGGCGGACCTGAACGGCGACACCGCGACCTTCGACAAGCCGACCGCCGCCGAGCAGCCGTTCGGCAGGCATACGCGCTTCTGAGCCGGCGCCCCGCCGGACGCGGGAGCGGCGCTTGCTGGCAACGGGGCCTGGCCATCCGCGCCTTCCCGTTACCAGGAGCCCGCCATGCCCCATCCCGACTCGACGCCGCGCCTGCCACGCGCGGCGCCCCCTTCCCCCGCCGCGCCCGCGCCGCGCGCTCCCGCCGATTCGGAGGACGCCCGCGGCCAGGCGCCGGGCAACGCCGTGCCGGAAGAGGACATCGAACCGGCCGATGCCACCGCCGACGATCCGCATCCCGCGCAGGCCGGGCGCGCCGCCAACGCTCCCTGGCTGCGCCGGATGCGCGAGATCGACGCCGCCCGCCCCGGCTTTCCCGGCGAGCACCTGGCGGTGCTGGGCCTGGGCGTATGGCTCATGCGGCGCGGCATGCGCGGCGGCACGCCGCTGCGCCGCATGCTGCTGACCCTGGCCGGCACCACGCTGGTCGGCCGCGCCGCCAGCGGCACGGGCGGCATCGCGCGGGTGGCGCGCGTGCTGCGGCGGCTGGGCTGAACCACGGCCCGCTGCCGCCACGGGCATAGCGATTGCTGCGCCGCTTTGCGGAGCGCACTGCCGCGTTCCGCAAACAGGAGATTCACATGGTTCCCATCCAGATCTTGCGCGCAGCCCTGCTCGGCATCGCCTGCGTGATCGTGCTGCCCGGCTGCGCCGCGGAAGGCGGCCGCCGCAGCACCGGCCAATACACCGACGACGTGGCGGTGACGGCGCGGGTCCGCGAAGCCTTGATCCGCGCACCCGGCCTGCGATCCAACACCATCCAGGTCGAAACCTACCGCGGCACGGTGCAGCTGAGCGGCTTCGCCGACGACGAAGACAGCGCCGCGAACGCCATCGCGGCCGCGCGCCAGGTGCCCGGCGTGAACGAAGTGCGCAACAACATCCAGGTCCGCAAGCCGCAGTGAGGCGGCCCTTCATCCGGCAGGCGCCCGGCGGGAGAAGCGTCCGTGCATGATCCCCTGTTCGCGATCCTCTGGTATCTCATCCTGCCGCTGTGGCTGCTGGCGGGGTTCGCGGACTGGCTGTGCCATCGCGCCAGCCACATCGCGCAAACCGCCGGGCCGAAGGAATCGACGCTGCACCTGCTCATGTTCGGCGAGATCGGGGTTGGCTTGCTGGCCTGCCTGTTCCTGGAAATCAACGCGCTGGTGTTCGTGTTGCTGATCGTGATCTTTTTCCTGCACGAGGCCACCGCGTTGTGGGACGTTTCCTACGCCGTACGGCATCGACGCGTATCGCCGCTGGAGCAGCACGTGCACAGTTTCCTGGAGATCCTGCCCCTGGCGGCGGGCCTGATCGTGGCCGCGCGCCACTGGGACGCGTTCCTGTCGGTGTTCGGACTGGGAACGGTCGCCGCCGACTGGCGCTTGCGCCCCAGCCTGCCCACGGCTCCCGCCGGACACGTGGCGGCGTTGCTGCTTGCCTCTGTCTGCCTGGCGCTGGCGCCGTACGCGCAGGAATGGTGGCGCGCCTGGCGGGTGAAGCGGGCATAGGCCACGCCGCTCCCGGGAACGCCGGATGCTGTGCCGGCAAGCCCGAGGCTATCCCGCAAGGAGTCCGTCATGTCCGTCCCCTCCCGTATTCCCGACCCCATTGGCTCGCCCCCCGCCGGCCCCAGCGACTCGTCGGATTCTCCCAGCGATCTGCCGGCGTCATCGCCTCAAAGCGACAGCGACAGCGACGCCCAAGGCACCGGCGACCGGCCTGCCGCCGACCCCTTGACGCCGGAGGATGCCGGCAGCGATATCGCCCCCGACGGCGTGGTCGACGAAACCGGCGCCGGCGTGTCGCATGCGCCGCCGGACGCGGCGCGCAACGGGGGGCGTCCCGGCCCGGCGCCCGACGACGACGCGGCCTGAGGCGCGCCCTTGAACCATGCGCCGTCAAGCGATACCGGGGCATTGCGCCGCGGCGGTAAAAAATACCGCTGCCCCGTTGTGGTCCGCGTTGTGGTCCGCCCCCCGCCGCCGGGAACGCGGCTTGCTGCTGCCCAAGGCGGCCTGATGGGCTGGCCGTCATCGATGCTCGCCACCCCTTTCACGATGCCCTATCCAACTCCAGGAGAATTCCATGACCCTCCGCACCCTGACCACGGTTTCGCTGTTCGCGCTGTTCGCTCTCGGCGGCCCGCAAGCCGGCATGGCGCAGCAGGCCGTCCCATCCGCGCCGGCCCCGACCAAGCTGGACAGCGGCGATCGCGACTTTATGGAAAACGCCGCCCAGGCCGGCCACCTGGAAGTCGAGGGCAGCAAGCTGGCCCTGGAAAAGGCGCGCAGCGGCGAGGTGAAGACCTTCGCGCAGAAGATGATCGATGACCATGGCAAGGCCGGGCAGCAACTGGCCGCGCTGGCCAAGAGCAAGGGGTACGAAGTGCCCACCGAGCCTTCGCTGGTGCAGAAGGCGCGCCTGCAGGCGCTGGGCCTGCGCGACGAGGGCTTCGACAAGGCCTACGCCGACGAAATCGGCGTGGGCGCGCATGAAGATGCCGTCAAGCTGTTCGAAAAGGCGTCGAACGACGTCAAGGACCCCGACGTCAAGCAGTTCGCCATCCAGACGCTGCCCACCCTGCAACAGCACTTGCAGATGGCCAAGACCTTGAAACAGGCCACCGACAAGTAATGACCGCGACGGGTATGGCTGCCCGGGGGATCGTGCCATGGACCGTGATGAGTTGCTGGCGCGCATGTTGGCGACCTCCGTTTCCGACCGGCCCCTGGCCGATTGGCCGGAGGTCCTGTCCGACTACGCGCAAAGCCTGGCGGCACTGAAGGAAAAGCTGTCGCCACGGGAAATCGAGGCCCTGGTCCGCGCCGGCGCCGACTTCTACAGAACGCTGGCGCGGGCCGAGCAGTACCGGCAGGCGTCGGTATGGAGCAGCCCGCCATGAGCCACCCCAAGACGGCTTCGTCTTCGGTGCTGATCGGCAACGCGGTGGTGTCGCTGACGCCGCCGCGGGCGAGTTCAGGCGCCGCCCGGGTTGCCGCGGCCAATGCCGACCAGGCGCCCGCCGCCGCACCACTGCCCCTTGCCGTCGACCCGCCCCGGCGCCGCGCCCGACTGTCCTTGAGCCTGCGGCTGGCGCTGATGCTGTGGGCGCTGGGCGCGGCCCTGCTGGCCACGCTGACCCTGCTGTCGCGCCTGCCGGCCTGAACCGTGCTGGCGGCGCCGCGACCTGGCGCGGCCAGCCTCGCGGCATGCGCGCCAGGGCCGGCATTCGCCCGCCCCCGGCCGCCGCCTACCGCCCGAATTCGTTGCTCTTGCTGCCTCCCGAGCCCGCCCTGCCGCCGGGCAACCGGCCGTCAGGCGTCGGGTTGGCCGTGGACCCCTGGACCGTGCCCTGCCCCGGCGTGGGTTGGGTGGCGCCATCGGCCGGCGCGCCCTTCGGTATGGTGGGCGGCGGCGCGGACGGGTCGCCCTTGGACGGCCCGGGCGCGGCGTTGGGCGGCATGGGCGCGGGCGCCGGGGCGGGTTTGCCGGATTCCTGCGCCCCCTGTCCCGCGCCGCCGGTGGCCGGCTCGGCGGCGACGCGGGTCGCGACCGGCAGGCCGACCGCCATGCCCAGGGCCAGCGCCAGCGCCTGCAGGCGCTGGCCGCGATACGAATGATGTCTCATGATTTTCTCCTGGCCGTGCGCGAGGCAGGCGGGCGCGAAGGCAGCACGCAAGGCGATGCCGCGCGCCGATTCCGCCGCGATTCAGGGCTTGCTGCGCGCGCCGGCGCCGCGATTGCGCTGGCTTTGCTGGTCCTGGCCGGTGCCGATCTGCGAGGTATGGCCCGCCTTCTTCGAACGGTTCTGGGTATCCCTGTGGCTGGCCTGGCTCTCGCGCGGGGTATCGTCCAGGGAAGAATGGGTGTGGCTGTCTTTGGCTTTCATGGTGTGCCTCGTCTTTGCGGAGTGTGTCCGCCCCGGGGGAGGAATCCATCCGGGGGGTTCCCATCGGCAGCAAACGCCATGCCCGGCGGGCGTCATGGCGCGGCTGGCCGGCGCCAGCCTCAGGCCACGCCCGCCGCCGCGTCCGCGGCTGTTCGCAACGGCCCCGCGGCACCCCGGACGGCGCCGGCCTCGCTGGAAAAATACGCCACCGTGCGCGCCATGCCTTCGACCGGCGCGATGCGCGGCGTCCACCCGAGCCGCTCCCGCGCCAGCGAGATATCCGGGCAGCGGTGCGTCGGGTCGTCGACCGGCAGGTCGCGATGCACCAGCGGCACGTTGGCGCCCGTCAGGGTGCGGACCATGTCCGCCATTTCCAGCATCGTCAGTTCCGCGGGATTGCCCAGGTTCACCGGCCGCACGTCCGGCGGCACGCTTTCCATCAGGCGCACCAGGCCGTCGATCAAGTCGTCCACGTAGCAGAACGAACGGGTCTGCGTGCCATCGCCATAGATGGTCAGTGGCTTGCCGGCCAGCGCCTGGACGATGAAGTTCGACACGACGCGGCCGTCATCGGGCGACATGTGCGGTCCATAGGTATTGAAGATGCGCGCGATGCGCACGTCCACGCCTTCATGCGCGGCGTACTCCATGAAGATGGTCTCGGCGCAACGCTTGCCTTCGTCGTAGCAGGAGCGCGGCCCCACCGGGTTCACGTGGCCCCAATAACCTTCGCGCTGCGGATGCTCCAGCGGATCGCCATAGACTTCGCTGGTGGACGCCTGCAGCACGCGCGCGCCGCAGCGCCGCGCCAGCTCCAGCAATTGCATGGCGCCCAGCACGCAGGTGCGCAACGTCTTCAAGGGATCGGCCTGATAGTGCACCGGCGAAGCGGGGCATGCCAGGTTGTAGATGCGGTCGACCTGCACATCGGCGAGCGGCTCGACGATGTCGTGGCGCACCACGGCAAAGCGCGGATGGGCCGCCAGCATCGCCACATTGCGCGACCGCCCGGTCTGGAAGTTGTCGACGCACATCACCTCCCAGCCGTCGGCAAGCAGGCGCGCGCACAGGTTGGAGCCGAGGAATCCCGCGCCGCCCGCCACCAGGGCGCGCCCCTTTGGCAAATTCATCATGTTCATGCCGCCTCCATAAGCGAGTCGAATGCGTTCAGCCAGTCGGCCACGAAGCGTTCCATGCCGAAGCGGCGCAGGGCGGTTTCACGCCCCGCCGCCCCCCACGCCCGGGCCAGTTCGGGTTCGGCCAGCAGTTGCCGCGCCACCTGCGCCAGGCGTTCGATGCGCGTGTCCACGTAGCCGTTCACCCCGTTGCTGATGACGGTGGGCAGTTCGGTGGCGCCGAAGCCCACCACCGGCACGCCGCAGAGCATGGCCTCCACCAGCGACAGCCCGAGGCTGGCGTAGCGGATCGGGCTGAAGAAATAGCGGTAGCGCGCCAGGCAGGCCGCCACTTCCATATTGGGCACTTCTCCCAACCCGCCGAGGGCCTGCGAGTCCATGCCGATCAGGTCCAGCGGGGTCTGGGCGCGCATGCGCTCGAACAGGTCCAGGCCGATGCGACGGCCGCGGCGCGCCAGGTGGTTGACCACCACGATGCCCCGCGCCACGCTGCCGTCATAGGTCACTCGGGGCGGCGGCACGCCATGTTCGATGACCCGCACCGGCATATCGCCGTTGTCCCACATGTGCGCGTTGAACGGCGTCACGTGGACCAGCAGGCCGCGCGGGTGGTGAAACGGATGGCGGGTGTCGGTGGGATGCGGTTCCGGCGGATTGTGCTCCAGGTAGGCGCTGGGCAGCGCGCGCTGCGCGTCGTCCAGCAGCAAGCGGGCATCCTCCAGGTTCTGGCGCGACTGGTACAGGACGCAGTCCAGGCGCTGGTCGCGCAGCGCGGCCGCCGGCACCTGGACGAGGTTGTCCCCCCAGGGGATGCGGCTGCCCAGCGCGCCGTACCCGGCCGGATTGCCCGGCAGTACCGGTATCACGAAGTCGTGCGGCACCTGTCCCAGGGCATAGAGATAGTTGCCGTGGACGTGCCAGGTCAGGATGCGCAGGCGTCGGCCGCGCGGCATGCGGGACTGGGTCATGGCAGCCCCCGCGCCAATTGCTCCTGCGCCCGCGCCAGCACGTCGGCCACCGTGACCCGCAGCGCGCAGGGGTGGCCGATCGGGCAGCTTTCGTACGCGCACGGCCGGCACGGCACGGGCGCGGCCAGCACCACGTGGCGCCGGCTGTCGCGCGGCGCCCAGCGGCGCGCATCGCTGCCGCAGGCGACGACCACGCTGCGCGCGCCCATGGCCGCGGCCAGGTGCGAGACGCCGGTGTCATTGCATACCAGCAGGCGGCTGGCGCGCAACAGCGCCGCCAGGCTGCCCAGCGTGGTGGCGCCGCACAGGTCGGGCAGCGCCAGGCCCGCGCGCTGGCGCAACTCGCGCGTCAATGCCCGCTCGGCGTCCGAGCCGGTCAAGGCGACCTGCCAACCCGCGCCGCGCAAGGCGCGCGCCACCTCGGCGTAGCGCGCCAGCGGCCAGCGCCGCGAACGCAGCCGCGCGCCCGGGTGCATCAGCACCAGGCGCGCCGGATCGAGCCCGTGGCGGCGCAAAAGGGCCTGCGCGGCGGCGGCATCTTCGTCGCTGCACGGGAATTCCAGGCGGTCGTCGGTGGCGGGCAGGCCCAGAAAGCGCAGCAGCGCCAGATAGCGCTGCGGCTCGGGCAGGTCGTCGGGCCAGCACAGGCGCCGCCCCTCGATCTGCGCGCCGGCGTCGGCCACGAATCCGCCCCAGCGGGCCGCGCCCAGCCGGCTCACGATCCGGTTCGAATGGACGCCGCTGCCGTGCATCTGCAAAGCCACGTCGGCCCGGGCCGCCCGCACCCGGCGAAAGAAGGCCGGCAATTCATCCGGCCGGCAGGCCTGCTCGGGGAACTCCGCAATGCCAGGGAATTCGATCAACTCGTCGACGTAGGCGTGGAAGCGGGCCACGAATTCGCGCGCGCCGGCCAGCCCTATCAACGAAATCCTGGCCTGCGGAAAGGCCTGGCGCAGGGCGCGCAGCGCCGGCACGGCGCACAACATGTCGCCCAGCTGCAGCGCCCGGAATACGGCGATCCGGTTCGCGGGAGGCGTGAGCAGCGCGGCCGTCATGGCCTGGCCCTGGCGAATCGCAACAGGCCGATGGCGCGCCAGCCGATCGACAGCAGCGGAATGCAGGCGGACGTGATCGCCAGGTCGGCGACGTCGCGCACGGTCTGACGGGTGCCGCGCAGGCGCCGCCTGAAAAAAAGGGCAGTGAGCCCCAGCCACACCGCCAGCGCGGCCATGGCGCCGGCGCGCCATCCCAGCGCCGCCAGCGCGAGCGCGCACACCAGGGACGCGGTGACCGCCAGATAGAAGCGCGGCGGCCGCGCGCGGATGCGGCTGCGATACAGCAGCGGATACTTCCTGCGCAGCAGCATGTCGAACATTACCTTTTTCTGCATGCCCAGCCCGGCCGCGAAACCTGCCGGCCGCAGCGGGTGCGTCACCCGCGCGTGGCGCGCGCGCCGCACCGCCATGCCATGGTCGAGCAGGGCAAAATGCAGGTCGGAATCCTCGCGCCACGCCATGGTGTAGCGCGGGTCGAAGCCGCCCACCGCCACCAGCGCCGAACGTTTCACGAAGCAGTTGGCCGTGATGAACTCGGCCCGGGTCAGGCCGGCCGCGTCCCGCTCATAATCGTTGGGCGGATCCGGCAGCGGCATGTCGGTCTCCCCGGTCACCGCGGCGACATCCGCGTCCAGCGCGCGCACGCCGTGGCGCAGCCAATCCGGGTGGGCGATGGTGTCGTCATCCGTGAACGCGATGATTTCGGCCTTGGCGCCGCGCCAGCCGAGATTGCGGGCGCCGGCCGGCCCCCGGGTGCCGGACACCGGCAGGTACCGCAAGGCCGGCATGCCGCCCCATGCGCGCCGCAGCCCTTCCACCTGGCGCCGGGTGGCGGCGCTGGCGGCGTCGTCGCACACCAGCACCTCGTAGGCGTCGCGCGGAAAATCCTGGCGGGACAAGGCGGCCAGGCAGCGCGCCAGCAGCGCCGGCCGCTTGTAGGTCGGCACCACCACCGAAACGGAAGGCGTCGCGGGCGCGTTCATCGCGGCTTCTCCACCAGATAGGAACCGATGACCAGCGCGTCCAGCGGCGACGTCCAGAAGCACTCCACCGCATCGCGCGGCGTGCATACCACCGGCTCGCCGCGGGTGTTGAACGAGGTATTGACCAGCACCGGCACGCCGGTCAGGCGCTCGAAGGCGGCCAGCAGGTCGTAGTAGCGCGAGTTCTGGTCGCGCCGCACGGTCTGCACGCGCGCGGTGCCGTCGATATGGCGCACCGCGGGAATGCGGCTGGCCCGGTGCGGCAGCACGTCGTAGACGAACAGCATGAAGGGCGCGCAGATGGCGTCCGCGCCGCGGCCGTCGAACCATTGCGTGGCGCGCTCTTCCATGACGACCGGCGCCACCGGCCGGAAGTCCTCGCGGTCCTTCAGCCCGTTCAGGCGCGCCTGCATGGCGCTGTCCAGCGGCGAGGCCAGGATGGAACGGGCCCCCAGCGCGCGCGGCCCGAACTCCATGCGCCCCTGGAACCAGCCGATGATCTTTTCCTGCGCCAGCAGCGCGGCGGTCTCGCCGGCCACGTCGTCGAGCCGCCGGAAATCCAGCTTGGCGCCGTACAGGAAGCGCTCGATCTCCTCGTCGCCATACGAAGGCCCCAGATACGCGTGCTCCATGGCCCATGCGCGCTTGCCGCCGCGCCGGTGATAGTCCACGTACAGCGCCGCGCCCAGCGAGGTGCCGGCATCGCCCGCGGCCGGCTGCACCCAGACGCTA
The DNA here is from genome assembly GCF_001457475.1 of Achromobacter xylosoxidans. Lineage (NCBI taxonomy): Bacteria > Pseudomonadati > Pseudomonadota > Betaproteobacteria > Burkholderiales > Alcaligenaceae > Achromobacter > Achromobacter xylosoxidans. The sequence continues at coordinate 4,632,067 of NZ_LN831029.1, forward strand.
TCGAACGGGCCATCGCGCGCGATGCGGGCGTTCATCACGCAGTTCAGCGCCACGCCGCCCGCCATGCTGAGATTGCGCGCGCCGGTTTTCTCGTGCAGCCACTGCGCCATGTGCAGCGCCGTTTCCTCCAGCACGTACTGCAGCGAACTGGCGATATGCTTGTGCCTGTCCTCGAACGGCGCGCCGCGATGGCGCGGCGGACCGAAGCGTTCGGCCAGCCGCGCCGGCTGCACCGAATAGCCGCCCTCTTCCTCCAGCCGCAGGATATCGCGGAACTCCTTGCGGAATTCGGGCTTGCCGAACGAGGCCAGCGCCATCACCTTGTACTCGTCGGAAGAATGCAGGAATCCCAGGTAGCGGGTGACTTCCTCGTACAGCAGCCCCAGGGAATGCGGCAGGTCGATCTGCTTGAGCCGGGCGTACTCGCCATCGGAGAAATGGCCATAGCTGGTGGTGGTGCGTTCACCGCGCCCGTCCATGGTGAGCACGGCCGAATCCGCGCAGGGCGCCGCCAGGAACGCGCTGGCCTCGTGGCACAGGTGGTGATCCAGGAACACCCAGCGCTCCATGATGTGATCCAGCGTCAGGGCGTCGAAACGCGGCGACTTGAGGTGGTGCGGCACGCCGTCCAGCAGCTGGCGCGGCGCGTTCACCAGGTACGAAAGGAACAGCGGGTCCCAGGGCGATTCGCCCGCCGCGCCCAGGGCGGCGCGCGAAGGCTCCAGCGGCAGCGTGATGTCGCCGGCCAGCGGCCGGCTGCCTGCCAGCAGCGCCGGGTCATACGAGTAGACGATGTGGTCGACATCGCGCAGGCGGATGTCGCCCGCCGACAGGCAGTAATCGATCGCATGGTAGGGCAGCTGCCAGGTGGTGAACGGCACCGGCCGCTTGCCATGCTTGACGCGCGTGAAGCGCTCCTCCTCGGCCGCCGCGACCACGGCGCCGTCGCGCACCAGGGTGGCCGAACAATCGTGATAGGCTGCGTTGATTCCTAGGGTAAACATGGCATCTCCTTCCTGGCGGCGGGGGCATCGGCCCGCCCGCCGCCAAGCAATTCCCGCGCCGCGGCCGCGACGCGCTCGGGATCGACACCAGCCAGGCAGGCATGGTGGCCCTGCGGGCACACGCTGCGATAGCAGTATCGGCAGGGAACGTCCTGGTTCAGCACGCGCGCGGCGGTCATCCAGGGGGTGTGCTGGGGATTGGTCAGTGCGTACAGATCCACCACCGGCCGCCCGAGCGCGGCGGCGATGTGCGCCGGCCCGCTGTTGTTGCAGATGAGAACGTCGGCCGCCTCCAGCACCGCGCCCAGCTCGCCCAGGCTGAGTTCGCCCGACAGGTCGATCAGGCCCGGCAGCAGCGGCCGCGCGGCGGCCAGGGCCGGCGCCAGCGCCGGGTCCTCATGGCCGCCCAGCAGCAGGATGCGGCGACCGTCGCCGCGCAGCGCGGTCAGCGCCCGCACCATCAGTTCCGCCGGATAGCGCCGCGAAGGGGCGGTGGCGCCGGCATGCGCGCAAATCCAGCCACCCGTCTCGGTCACGCCCTGGCGGTGCAGCTTCCAGGCCAGCGACACCCGGTCCTGCTGCCGCACCTGGAACGACAGGCCGGCATGGTCGGCGCGCGCCCCCACTTCGGCCACCAGGTCCAATTGCCGTTGCACCTCGTGGCGGATGCCGTCGGCGGGCTCCGTCTCGCGCACCCAGTCGGTGATGAGGCGGTAGGGATTCTCCCGGCAGTAAGCCAACACGCGCGGGATGCCGGCCAGGTGGCACAGCAGTGCCGCGGGCAGCGCGCTCTGGCTGTAGGCGGTGAACACCACCGCCGCGTCCGGCCGCAAGGCGCGCAGCCGCCCGATGGCGTCCGCGTCATCGGCATTTCCCCGCGACTCATTCTTGATCCACGCGGCGTCGTAGGCCAGGACGGTATCCAGCTCCGGCACGAACGGCGCCAGCCGCGCCCCGGAGGTCGAAGTCAGCAAGGACAGGCGGGTGGCGCCGGACTGGCGCAACGCCCGCAACGCGGGCGTGCACATCAGCACGTCGCCCATGTTGTCCAGCCGCACGCCGAGCACGTGGGCGCAGTCCTGCCACCGCGGCGCCATCATCCGCCTCCCGCCTGCCCGGACGGCGCCAACGCTTGCGCCCGCGCCCTGTCTGCGCGCCCGCGCTCCGCCAGCACCCGGCGCGCCGCGGCATCCAGGTCGGGCGCGCGCGCATCCGGAACCCGCAGCGGCCCCTCGCGCCATTCGGTCTCGTTGCCCACGTCCAGCAACAGGCTACGGCAGCCGGCGCGGTGGCCGGCCTCGACGTCGTCGAGGATGTCGCCGATGAACCAGGACGCGGACAGGTCCAGGCCCAGCTCCGCGGCGGCCTGCAACAACAGGCCCGGCCTGGGCTTGCGGCAAGCGCACTCGACGGCGTAGCCGGCGACGCGGCCCTGCGGATGGTGCGGGCAACAGTAGAAACCATCCAGGCGCGCCCCGGCGGCGCGGAACATCGCCGCCAGCCGAGTCCGCACCGCCTCCAGTGCCGCCAGCGGGAACAGGCCCCGCGCCACGCCGGATTGATTGCTGATGACCACCAGCGCCACGCCGGCGGCGCCCAGGCGGTTCAGGCCGGCATGGGCCATGGGCGCATACGCCATCCGCCCCGGGTCGACATTGAACGGGACGTCGACCAGCACGGTGCCGTCCTTGTCGAGGAACACCGCCGGCCTCAAGGCCATGACGTTTCCCGCATGGGCAGCACCATGATCTCGGGCACCACCGTCTCGGCCGGTTGCGTCAGCACGAAGCGCACGGCGCGGGCGACATTGGCCGGGTCCTGCAGCGTATCCACGTCGATGTCGGGAAAGCGGTCCAGCAGGAACGGGGTGCGCATGCCGCCGGCGATCACCGCGCTCACTTTCAGGCCTTCAGCCCGCAGTTCGGCATGCAGGGCATGCGACAGCCCCATCAGGCCCCACTTGCTGGCATGGTAGGCGCTGGCATTGGGCCAGGCGCGCCGCGCCGCCGTCGAGGCCACATTGACGATGTGGCCGCCCGGACTGAGAAGGTCCTTGGCCAGCTTGGCCATAAGGAAGGGGCCGGTCAGATTGGTGCGCAGCACGCGCTCCCAGACATCGGCGTCGAGCTTGCCGATGGGCGCGGTGACGTCGATGCCGGCACTGTTGACGACGGCATCGAGCCGGCCAAAGCGGCGCACCACGGCATCCAGCCCGTCCTGCACATCACGCGCCACGCCCACATCCATGACGCAGCCCATGACGTCCCCGCCTTCTGCCTGGAGCCGCTCGGCCAGCTGCTGCGCGCGGCGCTCGTCGATATCGGCCACCGCCACGCGCGCGCCCTCGCCCGCCAGCATGCTGCAAAGCGCCTGTCCCAGGCCGCTGCCGCCGCCGGTCACCAGCACCACCCGCCCTTTCAAACTATCGGATTCCTGCATCTTTCGCTCCTGATCTCAAGCCGCCATGCGCGGCGCATGCCGATCCGGCCGGGCCGCCTGCGCCGCCATCTGCCGATACACCGCCAGCAAGTCCAGCCCGACGCGCTTCCAGGTGTAGAGTCGGCGCGCCCGCAGGCGTCCGGCCTCGCCCATGCGGGCGCGCAGGGCGGGATCGGCGGCCAGTTGGGCCAGCCGCTCGGCCAGGCTGTCCGGGTCGCGCGGCGGCACCAGGAAGCCGGTCTTGCCATGCACCACCGTGCTGCGGATGCCGCCGGTATCCGAACCCACCACCGGCCGGCCGCAGGCCATGGCCTCGACCGGCGTGATGCCGAAGGGCTCGTACCACGGCGTGGTCACGAACACATCGCAGGCGCCGTAGTAGGTCGCCAGGTCATCCCGATGACGGCGGCCGGTGAACTCCACCCACGGCGCCACGCCCTCGTCCTGCGCGATCTGGCGCAGCCGCGCGATCTCGGGCGTGGCGGTGGCATCGGCGTCGTCCGAATTGCCCCCCACCACGCACAGCCTGGCGTTGATGCCATGGCGATGGCGCAGGCGCCCGAGCGCGCGGATCACGTTGTCCACGCCCTTGCGCGGCACCATGCGGCCCAGCTGCAGCAGGGTGAAGTCCTGATGCTCCCACCCCAGCGCCTGCCGCGCCCGCGTCATGGGCCGGGGCGCCATCTCGGCGGCGTCGTAGCCGCAGGGCACGATGTCGATCCGGCGCGGGTCGGCGTCGTACAACGCCATCAGGTCGCGCCGGTCCTGCGGGCACTCGGCGATGATGCGGTCGGCGCGGCGCACGATCTCGGTTTCGATATCGAAGCGGCTGTCCGGGAACAGGTCGGCCTCCTGCTGGTGCTGGCGACGCACCTTGCCGAGCGCGTGGAACGTCACGGCCAGCGGGATGCCGTAGCGCTGCGCGAGCGGCAGCGCGGCCCAGGCCGACATGAAGAAATTGGCATGAATGATGTCATAGGCCTTGTCCTGCCTGCCGGCATGGCGCAGCAGATAGCGCGAGAAATCATCCATGTAGGGCAGCATCTGCTCCTTGGGCAGATAGACTTCCGGCCCGGCCGGCACGTGCACCACCTTGACCCCGGGCATCCAGGCGTGTTCCGGTTCCAGTTCCCGATTGTCCTTGCGGGTGAAGACGTCGACCTGCAGGCCGGCGCGCGCCAGTTCGCGCGCCACGTGCGCGACGTAGACGTTCTGTCCGCCACTGTCGACGCCGCCGGCAACCGCCAGCGGCGAAGCGTGTTCACTGATGATGGCGATCTTTTTCATTGTTCCGCTCCGGTTCGGACGGGCGCCCCGGCGATGCGGATGCGGTTGTCCACGTCCTGCACGCCAGCGCAGCTGTCGGTGCAGTCCTCGATGCGATGCTTGGTGCGGCGGTCCGGCACGGTGCCGGTCAGGGTGACGCAGCCATCGGCCACGTCCACCGACACGTCGCTCACGTCCAGGCCGCTGTGCGCCAGGTATTCGCACACAATCTCGCGCACGCGCTCGTCCGACCGCACATAGCCCTTGGGGTCGGTGCGTCCGGCCTGGCGCTCGCGCCATGAGGTCATGCCGCCCAGCGGTTCGCCGCGCTCGGCGGTGGCGAACGACATCATCTCGGCATCGTCGCGCCACGGCGGCCGGTTGCCGTAGAAGCCGCCGTCCTCGCTGCCGTACGAGTCGGGACCTGACGGCGCGGCGCGGCGAGACGGCTCGCGGCCGTACACCTGCTGGCGCTGATAGGAAGGATCCTCATTGCTGAAGCCGCCGTAGCTGCTCTGGCCCGGATCCGCGCTGCGGCTGCGCGCGCCGGCATGCGTGCCGCGGGCGCCGGGCGCGGCGCGGGTGCCCTGGCCCTGGTAGCCATAGGACGGGGCCGGGTCCTGCCATGGCTCGCGGTCGGGATCGTCCTGGTATTGGCGGGGCGCCTGTCCGGGTCGATGATTCATGTCGGCTCTCCTGTTGCGATTCAAGAAAAACTGCGGGTATGGGCCCCGCGTGGATGCATCGATATCGCAAGTGCTGTGCCGAACCGCGATGCCGGGCGCGGCGGGTGGGGAGGACATGATGAGGCTGCGGCGAACGCCATGCCGGCGCGGCGTCCGTGGCGCCGGGCGGACGCGATCCGGTACTTCTTACTATGCCGTGTAAGAAGTGCCGGGCCGCTCAGGCGGCGGAAGCGCCGCGGGCGGGCGACGGCGGCAACAAGGTCCCGACGGTGGCCAGCAACTCGTTGGGATCGACCGGCTTGGCCAGGTGGACCTGGAATCCCGCCAGCAGGCTGCGCAACCGGTAATCGGGACTGGCGTGGCCGGACAGCGCGATGGCGGGCAGGCGATGCGCCAGCGCCGCGCCGCGCTCGGCTTCGAGCGCGCGGATGCGGTCGATCACTTCATAGCCATCGATATCGCCGAGCGACAGGTCGCAGATCAGCACCTGCGGCCAGCGCGCCGCCGGCAGGGCTTCGAGCGCGGCCAGCACCTGCTGGCCGTCGGCGTACTGCGCGACGCGCGCGCCCTGCTCGCGCAGGATCTCGGCGACCATCTCGCGCGCTTCGGGCTGGTCGTCGACAAGCACCACCGCCACGCCGTGCAGATCGGGCAGGTTCATGTCGGTGCGCAACGCGGCCGGCTCCACCGCGCGCACCGGGAAATCCACCGAATACGCCTGGCCGCCGTCGTTCGCGGGCGCGCCGTGGAACGCGCCGCCCTGGCGTTGCGCCTGCGCCGCCAACTGCGCCGGATCGATCGCCACCGCCGCCCGCAGCGCGTCGGTTGGATTCAGGTGAAAGTCAGCATCGGACAGCGCCGGGTCGCGGTCCGGTTCGCCGCGCCCGTCCGTCACCGTCAAGCGGGTCAGCGGCCCTTCGCGGTGCAGGCGGATGCCCACGCGCCCGCCCGGCGGCGTGACCGCGATGGCGTGCAGGCACAGGCTCCACACCAGTTGCTGCAGCTCGCTGGGGTCGCCGGTGATGCGCGCGGCCTCGCCGCCGATCTGCGTGTACAGGTTGACGCCTTTTTCCTGCGCGGCCTCGCGCGAGGCGTCCAACACGCCGGCGACCACGGCGACCAGATTGACCGGCTGCCGCGTCGAACGCCCCTGCGCTTCTTCCAGGGCCGATTGCTGGCGCTGCAAGGCCCACATCTGCGCGTACATGCCCTGCCTGGCCAACAGCTCCTCGTGCCTGCCCTGCTCGACGATGCGGCCGTGGTCCAGCACCAGGATGTTGTGCGCGTGCACGATGGTCGACAGGCGGTGCGCGATGATCAGCGTGGTGCGGCCCGTGGAGATGCGCTGCAGTTCCGCCTGGATCGCGCGCTCGGTGCGCGTATCCAACGCCGAGGTGGCTTCGTCGAATACCATGATCGCGGGATTCTTCAGGATGGCCCGCGCGATCGCGATGCGCTGGCGTTCGCCGCCCGACAGCTTGACGCCGCGTTCGCCCACCGGCGTGTCGTAGCCGGCCGGCAGGCTTTCGATGAATTCGTGCACGCGCGCGCCCCGCGCCGCCTGGACCACCTGGTCGGACGTGGCGCCGGGCTTGCTGTAGGCGATGTTGTAGGCGATCGTTTCGTTGAACAACAACGTATCCTGCGGCACGATTCCCAATGCGCGGCGGATGCTGCGCACATTGACCGCGCGCAGGTCTTGGCCGTTGATCGACACGCGGCCGCTGTCCACGTCATAGAAGCGGAACAACAGGCGCGCCAGGGTCGACTTGCCCGAGCCGCTGCCCCCCACCACCGCCAGCGTGGTGCCAGCGGGCACCGAGAAATCGATGTTCCACAGGATCTGCCGGCCCGGCTCGTAGCCGAAGCCGACGTTTTCGAAACGAATGTCCCCGCCCCCGGGTTCCAGGGACGGCAAGGCCGGATCATCGCCGGTCTCGACCGGCTGGCGCAGCAGGTCGCAGACGCGCTCCGCATTGACGAACGCCTCCTTGGCCTGGCGAAAGACCAGGCCCAGCGTGTTCAAGGGCAGGCAGATCTGGATAATGTAGGCATTGACCAGCACCAGGTCGCCGACCGTCATCTGGCCGCCCACCACCTGTTGGCCGGCCAGCACCATCACCGCCGCCACGCCGCAGGCGATGATGCCACTCTGCCCTACGTGCAGCCGCGACAGCGAGCGCTGGTTGCGCACGCCCACCTGGGCCCAGTCGCCCAGCACGCCGCCCAAGCGCTCGGCCTCCAGCCCTTCATTGGCATTGAGCTTGACCGCCTCGTAATTCAGCAGGCTGTCGACCATGCGGCCGCTGGCCCTGGAGTCCAGTTCGTTCAGACGCCGCTGATAGGCCATGCGCTTGCGCACCAGCACGCGGGTGTAGGCGGAATAGGCCGTGAAGGTGACCAGCACGATGAGCGCGAACCAGGCGCTGTAGCCCATCACCAGGATCAGCACCACCGACACGATCTCCACCAAGGTCGGCAACAGCGTGAACAGGCCGGTTCCCAGCAGGAAACCGACACCGGTGGTGCCGCGCTCGACGTCCCGCGCCAGCGCGCCGGTCTGGCGCGCGCCATGAAAGCGCGATCCCAGCCTTTGCAGCCGGGAAAAGACCGACACGGTGAAATCGGCGACCGTCCGCTGCACGACCTGGGAGAACACCACGTCGCGCAGTTCCGTGAATACGCTGCCGCCAAAGCGCACCAGGGCATACCCCAGCAGCAGGAATACCGGCAGCGTCAGCAGGCCGGGCGCGCTCAAGGTGTCGACGATGTGCTTGAGCAGCACGGGCACCAGCACCATCAGCAGCTTGGCGGCGACCAGCAGCGCCAGCGCGGCGGCCGTGCGTCCCCGGTACTTCCACAGGGCTTGCAGAATCGTGCGCGTCACCGCGTTGCGCGCTTCGCGGGCGTTTTTCGTGTCGGATCCGTTCATGGCCAGGCCTCCTCGCCGGTGAGCGGGCGTGGCCAGCAACCCGCGTTCCGCGCCGGCGGCGCCCGGCCTGCGCGCGCCGACCTTGCCCGCCCGCGTGCCGCCCAGGACGGGCGGCACGCGGGCCTGGATGTCAGCCGCGCAGGGCGGCTTCCCGCCGTCCGCGCACGACGGCCTTGAACAGATGCGCCACCGCGGCCGCGAAGGCCTCGTCGAACCAGGGATTGGCGCCGCTCACCGCCACCACGATGCCGTCGATGCAGACGCTGCCCCATACCGTGGAATCCTTGGCCTGCAGCAAGTGCGGGCGCGCCACGATGACCTCGTGGCTGGACAGGCCGGTGCGCCAGCTCAGGCGGGCCTTGCCGCGGGCGAACGCGCCATAGTCGGCATCCCAGCGCTGTGGATCGCCCACGCTTTCCTCGTACAGGATGGCGCTGGGAAAATCGCATTCGCCCGGCCTGGCCAGCGGATTCATGACGACCACGTGCAGAAAGCCGCTTTCGCCGACGCGGGTGTCGGCGCGCGCGGCCTCCAGCATGGGCAGGGCCAGCCGCACGGCCTGGGCGGCCGCATCGCGTTCCCAATAAGCGGCCAGGGGCAGGGATTTCATGGTGTTCTCCTTGTCGATGAAAGGACCTTCAATGACGGACGTCGTCGCGCCAGACGCGCCGCAACGCGTGGCACAGCTCGGGCGGCACCGGGCGGCGATGACGCCGGACCCAGCGCCATTGCGCCAGCGCGTCGGCGCAGGCGCGGGTACGGGGCCGCCAGCCGGGCAAGGCGCGCAGCACCGCCCAGCTGCGGGCCAGCGCCAGACCGATGGGCAGGCGCAGCCATGCCGTCCACAGGGCATTGCGCGCCAGCAGGCGGCGCCGTTGCGGCGCATCGCGCTGCGCGGACGGCCAATGGTGGGTCTGCACGGCCGGCGCGTAGGCAATGCGCCCACCCTCGGCACGGATGTCCAGCGCCAGCAGCGCTTCCTCGCCGCCGATGAAGAAACGCGGCCAGTAGCCGCCCGCGCGCCGGAAGGCGTCGACCCGCATGACGCAGGCGCCAGCCATGAAGCCGACCAGCTCCGGCCCGACGCCGGCCAGCGGCGGCAAGGGACTGCGCGCCATTGCCGCGCAGGCCGGATCCAGCCGCGCCTCGGGACCAACCCGCACCTGCGCATTGAGCACCGCGAGCGATTCATGCCGGTCGAGGATATCGGCCGCGCGCGCCAGCGCCTCCGGCGCCCACCAGGTGTCGTCGTCGCAGAACGCGACATAGGGCGTGGTCACGCGCGCCACGCCCAGGTTGCGGCCGGCCGCCCCCAGGTTGGCGCCGGCCCGCAGCACCTGCGCCTGGGGAAACTCGCGCTCGATGGCATCGGCGCTGCCATCCTCGCTGCCGTTGTCCACCACGATGATGGCGTAACGGCGTGGCAACGAGACCAGCCGCTCCAGCGTGCGGCGAAGCTCCTCGCGCCGGTTGCGGGTCAGCACCACGATGGCGATGCGCGGGTCCGGGAGCGCCACGGCGGTCATCCGTCCACCAGGTGCCAGTAGCGTTCCTCGCGGCCCAGGTCGGCCGGCGCGCGTTGCAGACCCTTGAGCTGTGAGGCGTACGCCGCCACCGCCCGGGGCTTGGCGCGCGTATCCAGCGCGAAGTCGGCCGGCGCGGCGATCACGCCCCGGCCATGCAGCCGCGCGAAACGCGCCTGGACGATGCCCGGCAGGCAACGGTACGGCACGTCCTCGTAGGCCAGCCAGGCCGGCCCGCGCCAGGCATCGCGCACCATCAACCCCGCATCGCTGACGCGGACGTGGTCGGCATGCAGCAGGCCAAGCGGAATCGCCACCGCGTCCGGCCGCAGCTCGGCCAACGTGCGCATCAACGCCTCGGTCAGCGCCGGCAGGCAGGCGTCGGCGCACGCGGCGTACTGGCTGTCGAGAAATCCCAGGGCCCGGCCGCGGCCGCGCACCAGGGCCATGGCCCTGGCATCTTCCCGCCGCCGTTCCCGCATCGCCTCGGCCGCGCTGCCGAAGCCGCAACGGCGGTCCCAATCCGTCAGCACATGCGCGGCGTCCGGCATGCCGGTGTAGACGGTCACCACCGTGCTGCCCGGCCGCGCGCCCAACAGCGCGCCGCAGCTCAGCACGGCGTCGTCCAGGTGGGGCGACACGACCACGATGCGGGGCATCGATGGCAGGATTTCGCGCGCGGCGGCGGCGGGGGAATATGAAGCCGGCATGTTCAAGCCATTCCTGTCGATCTGACTGAGCGCCACAGCAACTCCCGTGCCTCGCCCGGCGCCAGCGGCGGCACGGCATTTGCTGCCCGCCGGCATTCACGCATGAAGGAGACGATATGCTGACGTCCTGGTTTTCCGGCGCGCCCGCCGACCATCCCATTGCCCTGTGGCTCGCCGCCGTGGCGCTGGGAGTCGCGCTGTTCCTGGCGCTGACGCTGGTGTTGCGGCTGGCACGGTCGCGCCTGGAGCGGCTGGCCCAGCCGGCCGGCCATGGCGCCGCCGGCGCGGCGGCGCGCGTGCTGCGGCGGACCAGCTGGCTGATCCTGGCGCTGGCCTCGCTGCTGGTCGCCGCCGACCTGACCGGCGCGCCCTTTCCCGGGCGCTCGGGCGCGGGCCACCTGTGGTTCGTCCTGGTGGCGCTGCAACTGGCGCTGTGGCTCGACCGCGGCATCGAGGTCGGCCTGACCCATGCGGTGGCCGCGCGCGGACGGGCCGGGTCGATCACCGCCACGCTGCTCTCGTTCCTGTTGCGGGCGCTGGTCTGGGTGATCGTGCTGCTGGCCATGCTCGACAATGTCGGCGTCAACATCACCGCGCTGGTCGCCAGCCTGGGCATCGGCGGCGTGGCGGTGGCCCTCGCGGTCCAGACCATCCTCAGCGATCTGTTCGCATCGATTTCCATCGGCCTGGACAAGCCCTTCGAGGCGGGCGACTTCATCGTCTTCGGCACGGTGGCCGGCAGCATCGAACACGTCGGCCTGAAGACCACGCGGATCCGCAGCCTGGGCGGCGAACAGATCGTCTGCTCGAACACCGAACTGCTCAAGCAGACGATCCAGAACTACAAACGCATGCAGCAGCGGCGCATCGTCTTTTCGATCCGGGTGACGTATCGCACCCCGGTCGACCAGGTGGCGGCCGTGCCCGGCATCATCCGCGCCCAGATCGAACGGCAGCCCGACACCCGCTTCGATCGCGCGCACCTGGCGCGGATGGCCGAGAGCGCGCTGGAATTCGAGGCGGTCTACTACGTGATGAGCGCCGACTACAACCGCTACATGGACCTGCAACAGGCCATCTACCTGGGCGTCATGCGCGACCTGCAGGCCGCCGGCATCGCGCTGGCGCTGCCGGAGAGCATCCTGCACCTGGCGCGTCGCCCCCCGCCCGGCGGCGACGAGCGTCGCGCCGACGCGGGGCCGGCTTGATCAACGGGTATCGGTCGTTCAACGGGTATCGGTCGTGCCGCCCGAGCCGGCCGACGCGCCCGAGCCGGGCATGCCGCCCTGGCCGGTCGACCCGGTGCCGCCCTGGCTGCGCGGCGCGCCGCGGCTGTCCGAACCGCCTTCGCCGCCGAGCCGCTCGGCCGGCCGGTCTTCCTTGGCCGGCCGGGGCTCGCCCTGCGGCGGCTCGTGCCGGGCGCCGGCCCCGGGCTGGGTTTGCCGCGATGGCGCTTGCGCCGGCGGCCGTGGTTCGCCCTTATGCTTGCTGGCGTCGGGCGTGGCGGCGGGCGGCGCAGCGCCGCCGTTGGATTGCCCGGCCTGCGCCAGGGCCGGGCCGACAGCCAGCGTGTTGAGGGCAATCGCGGCAGCGATGATCAGTGTGGTCTTCATGGAATCTCTCCGATAGCGGTCGCCGCGCCCGGCATGGGCGCGGTGTGGGATTGCGCGTGGCGGGCGCGCGCTTCTGCCTGGACGGCGCCGGGCGCAAGCGGCGGCGGCAGCGTGGCGGGCGCCAATGCCCTGCGCAACAGCGTGTCCAGCTGCGCCAGCCCGGCGTCGAGGTCGCCCTGGATATGCACGCGCAGGCACGGGCGGCCGCGCGCCATCAGCTCCTCCATGTCCCCCAGCGCCTGCGCGGCCTGGGTTGCGCCGAAGCCGGCCGGATAGCCGGGCGCGGCCAGTTCGCGCGGCGCGTCCGCGGTGATGAACAGGAATCGTCCGCAGGCCGTGCCGCCCTTGTGCAACTGGCCGCAGGAATGCAGATAGCGGGGGCCGAAGCCACCCAGCGTGGCGACGCCGGTCCCGCGTCCGATGCAGTCGCGCGCGGACGCCAGCCACCTTTCGCAGGCCGGTCCGCGCGGCAGATAGGCCAGCAGCGCCATGTACCCGCCCGCCCGGGCCGGCGCGGCGTGCGCCGCCAGCAATGCCGCCGCGGATGCGGCGGTGGCGGTGGCGGTCTTGCCATGGAAGGCCAGCGCGCCCTCCACGAGCAACGGTTCATCCGCCTGCGCGGCGACGGCCCCGCCGCCTGCCAGCGCCCGGGTGCGCGCCTTGCTCGCCTCGACGTCGGGCTGGTCGAAAGGGTTGACCCCGAGGACCGCCGCGGCGACGGCGGTGGCCACCTGCCAGCGGAAAAACTCCTGTCCGATCGCCAACCCCGCGCCGCTGGTGCAGGTCAGCACCGGGTGGCCGGCGGCCGCAAGTTCACTCGCGTGCGCCGCCAGCTCGGCGTCCGGCGCCTGCGCGCTGGCCAGATGCACGAAAAGGCGGTCGCGGCGGTATGCCGCGGGCTGGCAACGGGGCTCGTCCGCGACCGGGATCAGGCCCTTGCCATCCTTGCCGGTGGACTCGGCCAGCAACTGTTCGAGCCAGCATCCCAGCGGCCGCAGCCCCGGGGCCGCCAGCAACGTGACCTTGTCATGGCCGGCCAGCGCGGCCTCGCCCAGCAGCGCGCCCAGCACCAGCCCCGGATTGCGATGCAGCGCCACCTGCGCCGAGCAGGCCCGCAGCATGGGCTGCATGGCCCGCAGCAGCGCGGCGGGATCGTGGCCGAGCAATGCCGCGGCCACCAGCCCGAACGGCGACAGCACCGAATAGCGGCCGCCCACCGTCGGCTCGCCCTCGAACACGGCGGCGTAGCCGTCGCGCAGCGCGCGCGCCTGCAGCGGCGTGCCGGGGTCGGTGATGGCGACGAAGCGGCGGCCGGCCTCGCGCCGTCCCAGCAGCGCGGCCACGCGCTGCTGGAAATACGCGGCCAGCATGCCGGATTCCAGCGTGGCGCCCGACTTGCTGGCCACGACGAAGAGCGTGCGGGTCAGGTCCAGGCGGGCTTCGAGGGCCAGGATCTGCGCCACGTCGGTCGAATCCAGAACGTGCAGGCGCAAGCCGCCCGCGGCCACGCCCAGGATGTGGGCCAGCGCTTCGGCCCCGAGGGTTGCGCCCCCCATGCCCAGCAACACCGCGTCGGCGTGGCCCGCCACGCACAGCCGGCGGCAGATGGCGGCCAGGCGCGCCGGCCGGGCCGGACCCGCGCCCGGCCGCAGCCAGCCCAGCCACCGGTCTTCATCGGCGCCGGTCCACAGCGTCGCATCGCGGGCCCACAGCCGCTGCACCCAGGCTTCGCGGTGCGCCAGCGCCAGGCGCTGGTCCAGGCGCTCGGCCAGGGCCGGCGGCAGCGCCGAGGCAAAACCATTCAGGGCGGTGCGCGGCCGTCGGCCAGCGGCGGGCGGATGGGCGGCGTCCGCGGGCAGGCGCAAGCGGCGTCCGCGGATCGCCGGGGAAAAAGAGGATGGCACATACATGTCCATGGGGGTTCCTAGAGCGAGCGCCAGCTGCGCACCCATATCTGTTGTTCGGGACCCGTATCGCCAAGGCGGTCGATGCCCGGGGTCTGCTGCGGGTCGACGCCCGGCATGGGATTGGGAAGGCCGTCCGGCGGCCAGCGCTCGTGCCGATCCGGTTCGCGCTTGCGCGCCGGCGGATCGGGCAGCTCCGCCGGCGACTGGTCCGGCGGCCCCGGCCGGTTGCGGCCGGGCATATTGGCGTCTCGGGGATCGGGTGTGGTGGCCATGACAGTCTCCCGGTATGCGTCAGGGCTTGGCGGCGCTGGCGGCGCGGGCCATCTTCGGCAGGGCGCGGGTCAGTTGCTTCTCGGCGCTGTAGATATCGGACAATTCGTGGATGAACAGATCCTGCAAGGTCTTCTGCGTCATTGCTGACTCCTGTGGGGGGTGAAGTGCGTGAGGTTGAAGTGCGTGCGGTGGATGCGCGGGCCAGGTGGCGCCCGCCGCGCGCTACTCAGCAACCGCCGTGCCGCCCCCCCGCGCATTCCGCCTGGCGCGGTCCGGCGCCGACAGCCGGCCCGCGGTTGCGGCGGCTTCAATCCGCTTTCTTCTTGAGCACGCTGATGTTGCCGTCGGCCTCCATGTAGGCGCGCCGCACTTCGCTGACATCCGTCACGCCTTTCAGGCGCAGTTCGCTCAGCAGCTCATCTTCGGTGATGTACTCGCGCCGCAGGTTGCGGCGCGCAATGACGCCGTCATGGATCAGGCAGACCTTGTCGGCCGCCAGCAGCCGGCCGACCGGCTTGAAGAAATAGCCCGCCCTGTCGACGATGACGGTCCAACCGACGATCGTCGACACCAGCACCAGGCCGTCGACGATGGACTTGTATTCCCCGGCCATCGCGTTCTGCGCGGCGTCGGCGATCAGCACCAGCACCAGCATGTCGGCCACGCCGAACGAGCCGATATCGCGGCGGCCGGCCACGCGCAACAGCACGAAGATGAACCAGTAGACGATGGAGCCGCGGATGATGATTTCGAGCGGCGATATCGAGAAGGTGAACATCTCCGACCAGTCAGGACTCATGATCTTTCTCCCACGCGTGAAACCGCGACGCCTCCTCGGCGGGCCGCCGCAGTCCATTCATTTCGGGCGCGGATCGCGGATGCCCCGTTCCAGCCCCGCCATCGCGCCGCGCCGCAGCCGCGGTATGAAATTCGCCACGGCCCGCGCCACGTTGCGCACTTCCTGCTGCACCGCGCGGTCGCGATCCAGTTCCTCGTGGCTGGTGGCATAGGGCCGGTAGTAGCCGATATAGCGGTCCAGCCGCGACGACGCGCCGGCGTCGACCAGCCCCATCCAGTCCAGCCAGTCGCTGAGCGCGCGCCGCTGCGCCTCGATGCCGGCCACGTCGCCGTGCACCACCAGGCCATAGGCGCGTCCGGCCAGGTGCTTGGGGTAGGGCCAGCCATCCAGTTCGACCTGCTTGGCCTTGAGCGGATCCTTGCCGCCCGTGAGAGTGGGGTCGGGGTTGCCGCCATCGGCGCACACCAGCCGGTCGATCATCAGCTTCAGGGGACTGGGCGATTGATACCAATAGGATGGCGCCACCAGGATCACCCCATGGGCCGCCACCCATTGTTCGTAGATCGCGCCCATGGCGTCGTTGTCCTGCCCCAGTGAATGATTGGGGTAGCAGCTGCAGGGCCAGTGGCACAGCGGCATCGCCGTCGACACGCAGCCCTTGCAGGGATGGATCCGGTATTCGTATTCCGAGACCAGGCGGCTGAGGTCCAGGGTGTCTGTCCGCATGCCGGCGGCCTGCAGTTCCTCGAGCAGGATGCGGGCCAGCCGCCAGCTCTTGGACACCTCGCCAGGACAGGTGCCGTCGTTGCGGGACGCGCCGATGATCACCAGCACGCGGGAAGGCGTGGCCGGATCCTGTTGCGCGCGCTCGGCGAGCGCCAGCCGGTCTCGCGTTTCCTTCCACTCCACCGACAGGTCATAGTCGGGATCGGCGTGGCCGGGGCCGGCCTTGACGGTGATCGGGGCCTTGCGGCCCTGCGCGTAGGCGTCCCAGGCGATCGCCTCGAGCCGCGCCAGCGCCACCTGCTCGGCCTGGAACGCCGGATCGTAGAAGCGGCGCATGAAACGGGCGCGGAACGTTTCACGCTCGAGCTGCCCGGTGTACTGCCCCTTGCGGACCGTCGGTTTGTCGTCTGTCATCTCTGCCTCCGGCTGCGGGCGCGCTTGCGCCGCTGGGTCCTGGCGCGCGCGGTGCAGGCAGCCGCCAACGCCAGCAGTTTGTCCTCGTCCAGGCGTTCGGCATCCACCAGCCTTTCGTCGGCCCCTTCGAGCGCGATCAGCAGTTCGTCCAGCTTCAGGTGCAGCGCCTCGCTGTCCTTGTTCTGGCTCTGCTGGATCAGGAACACCATCAGGAAGGTCACGATGGTCGTGCCCGTGTTGATCACCAGCTGCCAGGTCTCGGAATAACCGAACGCGGGGCCCGAGATTCCCCACAGGATCACCGCGATCAACGCCAGCCCGAATGCCACCGGCGATCCCGCCCAGCGGGTCACATGGGCGGCAAAATGGTCGAAGAAGCGCGACACCGGATTGCCCTTGGCCGCGTTGCGGGCCGCGGCGGGTCGGGGCGGCGGGGTCCGCCGCCTCGGTACGCGGGTGGCTGCCATGGTGCTCCTTTCGGTCGGGACGGAAACCGTGTTCAGCAAATTGCGTGCCCGCCGCCAGGGACGCGGGCATGCTAGGCTGGCGCTATTGCGGTCCGCCGGATTCCGATGAAATCCATTCTGCAGTCCGAGAAATACCTGCTGCTGGCCTGCCTGGTGGCCGTGGCGGGATACGCGGTCGATCCCCGCCTGGGCGATCACGGCCGGCTCGCCAGCGCGCTCGAGACGGCCGTGCTGGTCACGGCCATCCTGGCGGCTTCGCTGAGCGTGGCGCGCCACGCCGAACGCATCGCCCAAAAGCTGGGCGACCCCTACGGCAGCATGATCCTGACGTTGTCGGCGGTGCTGGTGGAAGTGATCGTGCTGGCCATCGTCTCGTCCCGGGCCGCGTCGCCGACGCTGGTGCGCGACAGCATCTATTCGGCCGTGATGCTGGATATCAACGGCATCCTGGGCGTGGCCGCGCTGCTCGGCGGCTTCAAGCATGGCGAGCAGGCCTACAACGACGATTCCGCCCGCACCTACAGCGTGATGATCCTGACCGCGGTGACGGTATCGATGGTCATCCCCGAGTTCGTCCCGCAAGCCGGCTGGCGCGCCTACAGCGGCTTCACCATCGTGGCGATGCTGTTGCTCTACGGCGTATTCCTGCGCATGCAGACCGGCCCGCACAGTTATTTCTTCAGCTACAGCTATCCCGACAAGAAAACCCGCCGCCCGCTGCCGGCGTCCGGCTATCCGAGCCGGCGCCAGTCGGTTGCCGTGATGGCCGCCGGCATCATCGCGGTGGGCGCGCTGGCCGAGCTGATGTCGCACTCCCTGAACCGCAGCCTGGCGGGCATCGACGTGCCGGTCGGGCTGGTGGCGCTGATCGTGGCCGGCATCTCGGCCGCGCCGGAAATGCTGACCGCCCTGCGCGCGGCGCTGGCCAACCGCATGCAATCGGTGGTCAACATCGCGCTGGGCGCCTCGCTGTCCACCGTGATCCTGACCGTGCCGGCCATGGAAGCCATGGCGCTGCTCTCCGGCCAGCGCATCGATATGGCCATGACGCCGCTGCAGACCGTGATGATGCTGGCGACCCTGCTGGTGGCCGCCATCAATCTGAACGACGGCCAGACCAATGCGATCGAAGGTATGACGCACTTCGTCCTTTTTGGCACTTTCCTGATGCTGCTGGGCCTGGGACTGTAGGAACCGCCGCGCCAGGCACGGGAATTGCTCCGGCGCAAAGATTCCCGCGCCTGGAGACGCCATGTCCGCCATGACCTTGACGGTGCTGACCGTCAACACCCACAAGGGCTACACCAGCTTCAACCGCCGCTACATGCTGTACGACCTGCGCGAAGCGCTGCGCTCGGCGGCGCCCGACCTGGTCTTCCTGCAGGAGGTGGTGGGCGAACACCAGGATATGGCCGCGCGCCATCCAGGCGACCACGGAGCGGCGGCATCGCAGTACGAATTCCTGGCCGACACGCTGTGGCGCGACTTCGCCTACGGCCGCAACGCCGTGTATCCCGCGGGCCACCATGGCAATGCCGTACTGTCGCGCTATCCGATCGCGCGCTTCGAGAACCACGACGTCAGTGTCGGCGGCCACGAGAGCCGCGGCCTGCTGCATTGCGAACTCGAGGTCCCCGGGCAGGCCGGCGCCGTCCATGCGATCTGCGTGCACCTGGGGCTGCTGGCGCGCCATCGCGAACAGCAGATCGCCAGCCTGTGCCGCCTGGTGGCGCGCGACGTGCCGGCCGGCGCATCCTTGCTGATCGCGGGCGATTTCAACGACTGGCGCCTGAAGGCGGACCACCTGCTGCGCGACTGCCGGGTGCAGGAGGTGTTCACGTCGCGCCTGGGACGGCCGGCCCGCACCTTTCCGGCCCGCTGGCCGCTGCTGCGCCTGGACCGCATCTACGTGCGCAACGTGCGCGGCTGGCGCCCCGTGCCGCTGGCCTCGCGCGTCTGGTCGCGCCTGTCCGACCATGTGCCGATCGCGGCGGAGATCTCGCTATGACGCCCCCGCCCCTGGGCTGGCGCAGCGGCAACCGCTACACGCTGCTGGAGAACGGCGAAGCCTATTTTCCCGCGGTGCGCGCCGCGGTCGACGCGGCTGCCCGCGAAGTGCTGATCGAAACCTTCATCCTGTTCGACGACGCGGTCGGCCGCGACCTGCAGCGCACCCTGATCGCCGCCGCCGGACGCGGGGTCAGCGTCGACATCCTGGCCGACGGCTACGGCTCGGATGAATTGTCCGAGGAATTCCTGGCGGCTCTGACCGGCGCGGGCGTCCGCGTGCATCTGTTCGACCCGCGCCCGCGGCTATTGGGGGTGCGGACCAACCTGTTCCGGCGCATGCATCGCAAGATCGTGGCGGTGGACGGAACCTGCGCATTCGTCGGCGGCATCAATTTTTCGGCCGACCACCTGCCGGACTACGGTCCCGAAGCCAAACAGGATTACGCGGTGCGGGTGGAAGGCCCGCTGGCCGCCGACATCGCGGACTATGCGCGCGCCGCGCTGGGCGCCAATCGACCGCGTCGCCGGCGTCGCGGCCCGCTCGAGCCCATGCCGGCGGGCGATGGCGGCGGCCGCCTGGTGGTGCGCGACAACCAGGGCCACCCCACCGATATCGAACGCTACTACCGCGCCGGCCTGCGCGCGGCGCGCCAGGACGTGCTGATCGCCAACGCCTATTTCTTCCCCGGCTACCGCCTGCTGCACGATCTGGCCAGCACCGCCCGCCGCGGCGTGCGGGTGCGCCTGCTGCTGCAAGGCGAACCCGACATGCTGGTGGCGCAGCTGGCGGCCAGCATGCTGTACGACTATCTGATCGATGCCGGCGTCGAGATCTTCGAATACTGCAAGCGGCCCCTGCACGCCAAGGTCGCCTGCGTCGACGAGGACTGGTCCACCGTGGGATCCAGCAACCTGGACCCGCTCAGCCTGGCGTTGAACCTGGAGGCCAACGTGGTGGCCCGCGACGCCGCGCTCAATGCCAGCCTGCGCGCCAGCCTGGAACGGCTCATCGCCGAGGACTGCCGGCCGGTGCGGATGCGGCCGGGCTCGCGCCGGCGCCTGCGCCGCTTCTGGGTGGGCGTGGTGGTGTTCCATTTCCTGCGCCGCTTTCCCGCCTGGGCCGGCGCGCTGCCGGCGCACAAACCGCGCTTGCGCACGCTCGACGAGTCCGGCCAGCGCGAAGGCGAGGCGTTATGAGCCTGTACCGTTCCCGCCTGATGCGCGCGGCCCGGCATCGTTGGCCGCGCATCAAGAAGGTGCTGCCCTGGGTGGTGCTGGCAGTGGCGGCGGCCCTGCTGGTGTATTTCGGCAGCTCGGTCGACTGGCCGCAGGTCTGGCAGGCCGTGCGGCGGATCCCGCGCGATACGGTCCTGCTGGCCGCCGCCCTGGTGGCGCCGGCCTACCTGGCGTACGCGGCCATGGACCTGCTGGGCCGGCGCTACACCGGCCATTCCCTGGCCTGGCCCAAAGTGCTGGGCGTGGCGATGCTGAGCTATGCGCTGAACCTGAACCTGGGCGTGCTGGTAGGCGGCCTGGGCGCGCGGCTGCGCCTGTATGCCCGGCTCGGCTGCCGCAAGTCCGTCGCCACGCGGGTGGCGTTGTTCTCGGCGGTGTCGAACTGGGTCGGCTATGGATGGGTGGCCGGCGTGTTGTTCGCCAGCGGCGCGATCGTGGTGCCGGCGGGCTGGGAAATCGGCGGCGGCATGCTGCGGCTGCTGGGGGTGGGGCTGCTGGCGATGGCCATTGCCTATGCGTGGGTCTGCGCGCGCGCCACGCGGCGCGCGGCCACGTGGATGGGAATGCGGGTGACGCTGCCGCGGGGACGCATGGCTGCCCTGCAAAGCGTGACGGCGGGGCTGTCGTGGATGCTGATGGGCGCCATCATGTATGTGCTGCTGCAGGGCAAAGTCGCCTATCCGATGGTGCTGGGCATCCTGCTGTGCACCAGCTTCGCGGCGGTGGTGACCCGGGTGCCGGGCGGCCTGGGCACCACCGAAGCGATCTTCGTGGCGGCCCTGTCCCCGCGGCTGCCGGCGGCCGAGGTGCTGGGCGCGGCGCTCGGCTATCGCGCGCTGTACGCGCTGGCGCCCCTGTGCCTGGCCCTGCTGGCCTTTGCCGCGGTCGAGATCCGCCTGGGCTGGCGCAGGCGCCACCCCCAGCCGGTGTCGGGCCAATGATTACAAAAAGGGGCACAAAAGGCGTAACGCAAGGGGTTGGCGCCAACCGGCAACGACCGGAGGCGGCGCCAGGGGCCACGGCCATGGCGCGCTCTCGCCGGCGCGGCGCCGGGCATGCCACTTGCGTAGGGACGAGTCTTGCGGACATGGCCCCGGTTCCCGAGGCCCTCCGCCGACTCCGGAGCAAGCATGGCGACAACAAGAATTCTCATCGTGGCGGCAGAAGCGTTCCCCCTGGCAAAGACCGGGGGCCTGGGCGACGCCATCACCGGCATGGCGCGCGCGCTGGCCCAGGCGCACATGCAACCGACACTATTGCTGCCCGCCTATCGCGGCGTTGCGCAACGCCTGCGGCCGGCGCGCCCGGTGGCCGACCTGGCGGGCCTGCCCGGCGGCGACGCGCGCCTGCTGGCGGGGGTCTGCCCGCAGTCGGGCCTGTCGTTCCTGCTGCTGGAAAACGACGCGCTGTACGACCGCGCCGGCCTGTACCTTGACGACAACGGCCAGGAATATGCCGACAACGCGCTGCGCTACGCGGCCCTGGCCCATGCCGCGGTGCGCATCGCCCAGGGCCTGCCCGGCCTGCCGCGCCCCGAACTGGTGCACGCGCATGACTGGCATGCGGCGTTGACGCCGCTATTGCTGCGCGCCACGGGCGTCACGGACGTGAAAAGCGTCCTGACGATCCACAACCTCGCCTTCCAGGGGCCGGCGGCGCTCGAGGATGCGCCCCTGCTGGGAGTTCCCGCGCCATTCCTGGGCGAAGACGGCGCGCAGGCCTGGGGCCGCCTGAATTTCATGAAGGCGGGAATCCGCTATGCCGACCGCGTCACCACCGTCAGCCATCGCTACGCCCGCGAGATCCTGACCCCCGAATTCGGCTGCGGACTGGACGGCGTGCTGCGCGAGCGCGCGGCCGACCTGTGCGCGATCGCCAACGGCATCGACACGCAGCTGTGGAACCCGGCGCGCGATCCGCACCTGGGACCGCTGCGCTACCACCCCGACGACCTGGCCAACAAGCGCCTGTGCAAGGCCGCCGCCCAGCGCGAATACGGCCTGCGCGAAGACCCGCAGGCCACGCTGCTGATCATGTGCAGCCGGTTGACGGGACAGAAAATGGCCGACGTGGCGGCGCTGGCGCTGCCGCGGGCGCTGGAAGCCCATCCGGCGCTGCAGGTCGCGGTGCTGGGCCAGGGGGAACGCCACCTCGAAGCCGCGCTGCGGGACCTGAGCCAGCGCTATCCCGGGCGCTGCGCGGTGCGCATTGGTTACGAGGAAGCCGGCGCCCACCGGCTGCAGGCGGCCGGCGACATCCTGCTGCACGGCAGCCGCTTCGAACCCTTCGGCCTGACCCCCCTTTACGCCATGCGGTATGGCACCTTGCCGATCGGCTCGCGGGTCGGCGGCATGGCCGACACGATCAAGGACCCGGGACCGCAGCAACCGCTGACCGCCATGGCCGGCGCCACCGGCGTGCTGTTCGACGGCAGCGCGCCCGAGGACATGGCGGCGGCGATTTCGCGCGCGCTCCATCTGCATCAACACGCCACCTTGTGGCGCGCCATGCAGCGCAACGCCATGACCGCGGATTTCAGCTGGCGCCCCGCCGTGGCGGAGTACCTGGCGCTGTTTCGCTCGCTCACGGGCGACGCGCCCGCCCCGCTGGCCGGCGGCGCGCAACCGCTGCCGGAGATCGCCACGCCGCGACTGCGGCGCGTGCGCCAGGCGTCGACGCTCGGCGCCCCCGCGCCGCTGTAGGAGCCGCGCATGGCAGCCCCCTCCTCCTCGTCCGGCAACCCGCACATGCCGCGCATCTACTACGCGCGCGCCGGCCTGCCGGCCGAGGCCGCGGCGCGTGAGCCGCTGCTGGCCGGCTTGCGCCACGAGGGTTTCACGGCGGTGCTGGTGCCGGTTCCCTGGCTCTGCCCGCCCGGCGCGCGCTCGCTGGCCCCGGTCGATGCCGACCTGGCGGCGGCGCCGGACGGGCGCACCGAACCGCTGCCGGCGAGGCTGGCGCGCGATGCCCGCAGCGCCGCGGACCATGGCTTGGCGCTGCTGCTGCGGCTCGAGTTGCAACGGGTGGCCCGCCAGGCCCATGGCGCCACCGCCCCCGCCGCCTGGTACCAGGACCCGGTCGATGACCCGGCGCGCGATCCGCGCCTGCCCTGGCGCGAGCACGACGTGCGGCAGCTGCGCGACGGCCCGCCCGCGGGTTTCATCGAGGCCTGGGCGGCGCGGCTGCTGCGCTGGACGCGCAGCGGCGTGGCCGGCTACGTGGTACAGCCGCCGCCCATGCTCGATGCGCCCGCCTGGCGGGCATTGTTCGAACCGTCGCGCCAGCTCAATGGCGACCTGCGCTGCCTGGCATGGACCCCGGGCCTGCCGCCCGCGGCGCTGGAACGCCTGCGCGGCGCGGGTTTCGACGCGGTCTTCTGCTCGCTGCCGTGGTGGGACTACCGCGCGCCGTGGCTGGCCGAGGAACTGGAGCGCCTGCATGCGGTGGCGCCCGTGATCGCCCCCACCTGTGCCCTGGAGGGAGACGAACCGGAGCCGGACGAGGACACGTCCGAGCGCCCCGCCGTCGACACCCGCCGGGGCTGGGCGGCGGCGTTCTGCGCCGCCGGCTGGCTCGCCGGAGACCTCGACCGCGCGGCCGGCGCCGCCCGCGTCAACTCCTGGCTGCGCGAGGCGCATGTCGCCGGCCCGCCGCGCATCGTCGTCGGCCGCGACGGCGGCGCCACCTTGCTGCTGCGCGCGACCGGCGACCAGGGCGCCGTGCTGCTGGCGCTCAATCCCGACGACACGGGCGCCGCGCGCGTCGACTGGGACCTGGCCGCCGGCCTGCTGCCCGCGGGCGCGATCAAGCCCCGCGACGACGCCCCGGCCGATGACACGCTGGCGCCCGCGGCCTGCGCCCGCTACGACGTGTCGGCGGCGCTGCCCGTATGCGCCGCGCCGCGCAACGCGGCCATGCTGCGCAATGACGCCGGCGCGCAAGCGCGCGTGGCCATCGAACAGGTCGCGCCCTCGGTGGACGCCGGCGCGCATGCCGTCAAATGTCGCGTGCACGAACTGGTCCGGGTGCAGGCCGACATCTTCATGGACGGGCATGACCGGCTGGCGGCCGAGCTGCGCTGGCGCGCCGACGACGAACCCGCCTGGCACAGCGTGCCGATGTCCCTGGCCACCAACGACCGCTGGGACGCCGCCTTCCGGCCAGGGCGGATCGGGCCCCACGCCTTCCAGGTCGCGGCCTGGTACGACGCCTGGGAAAGCTACCGGCACGAGCTGGAGGTCAAGCATGCCGCCGGCGCCAGCCTGCGGCTGGAGCGCGAGGAAGGCCTGCAACTGCTGCGCGAGGCCGACCAGCGCGGCGGGCAGGACGCCCCGCCCGGCGCCGGCGCCGGCCTCATCAAGCGCGCGCTCAAGCTTTGCGCGGCGCGCGATGCCCAGGCCGAACCCGATGCGGACCAGATCGAGATGCTGCTCAGCCCCGCCCTGGCCCAGGCCATGCGGACGCTGGACAGCCGCCCGTTCGAGTCGCTGTCCGCCATCTACCCGGTCTGGGTCGACCGGCCGCAGGCCGTGCACGCCGCCTGGTATGAGCTGTTTCCCCGTTCGCAGGCGGCCGAGCCCGGCCGGCATGGCACGTTCGATGACGTCATCGCGCGCCTGCCCGACATCCGCGAAATGGGCTTCGACGTGCTCTACCTGCCGCCGATCCATCCCATCGGCCAGGCCAACCGCAAAGGGCGCAACAACAGCCTGAGCGCCAGACCGGACGATGTCGGCAGCCCTTACGCCATCGGCTCGCCGGCCGGCGGCCACGACGCCATCGAACCGCGCCTGGGCACCCTGGCGGACTTCCTGCGGCTGGTCAGGGCGGCCGAGCGGCATGGCCTTGAAATGGCCCTGGACTTCGCCATCCAGTGCTCGCCCGACCATCCCTGGCTGAGCCAGCATCCCGACTGGTTCTCGTGGCGGCCCGACGGATCGCTGCGCTATGCCGAGAATCCGCCGAAGAAGTACCAGGACATCGTCAACGTGGCGTTCTACGGCCCCGCGCCCAAGCGCGCCCGCAAGCTCGGCCTGTGGCGCGCGCTGCGCGACATCGTGCTGTTCTGGGTGGGACACGGCGTGCGCATCTTCCGCGTCGACAACCCGCATACCAAGCCCTTGCCCTTCTGGCAGTGGCTGATCGCCGAAGTCCATGCGCGCCATCCGGACGTGCTGTTCCTGTCCGAAGCCTTCACCCGGCCCAAGATGATGTACCGGCTGGCCAAGGTGGGATTCACGCAGTCGTACACCTACTTCACCTGGCGCAACGACAAGGCCGAGCTCGAAGCCTACCTGCAAGAGATCTCGCATGCGCCAGCCGCGGATTTCTTCCGCCCGCACTTCTTCGTCAACACGCCGGACATCAATCCGGTCTTCCTGCAGACCAGCGGCCGTCCCGGCTTCCTGATCCGCGCGGCCTTGGCGGCGCTGGGCTCGGGCCTGTGGGGCGTCTACAGCGGCTTCGAACTGTGCGAGGCCGCGCCGGTGCCGGGCAAGGAGGAATACCTGGATTCGGAAAAATACGAGCTGCGCCAGCGCGACTGGCGCCAGCCCGGCAACATCCGCGCCGACATCGCCCGCCTGAACCAATTGCGCCAGGCCAACCCCGCCCTGCAGAGCCACCGCGGCCTGACGCTGGCGGCAAGCGGCAACGACCGCGTCATCGCCTTCGCCAAGGCCACGCCGGGCAACGGCAACGTGGTGCTGGCGGCCATCAGCCTGGATCCGTTCCATCCCCAGACGGCCCGGGTCGAGCCGCCCTACGCGCTGTTCGCGCCGCCCTGGCCGGACGGCCTGGTGGCCGAGGACCTGCTGGCCGGCCAGCGCGAAACCTGGCGCGGCGAGCACGAGGTGGCGTTGTCCCCCGACCAACCCTATCGCATCTGGCGGCTGTCGCGTCATGGCTGACGCCGCCAGGGAGCCCATGCCCATGATCAGCCAACCCCACCCCCAGGACGACGGCCTTTGGTACAAGGACGCGGTGGTCTACCAACTGCACGTGAAGTCGTTCTTCGATTCCAACGACGACGGCGTGGGCGATCTGCCCGGGCTGATTTCCAAGCTCGACTACATCGCCAACCTGGGCGTCGATACGATCTGGCTGCTGCCCTTCTACCCCTCGCCGCGACGCGACGACGGCTACGACATCGCCGACTACCGCGGCGTGCACCCGGACTACGGCACCGTCGCCGACGTGCGCAAGCTCATCCGCGCGGCCCACGCGCGCGGCCTGCGCGTCATCACCGAGCTGGTGGTCAACCATACCTCCGACCAGCATCCGTGGTTCCAGCGGGCGCGCACCTCGCGGCCCGGCTCGGCGGCGCGCAATTTCTACGTGTGGTCGGACAACGACAAGGCCTATGCCGGCACCCGCGTGATCTTCTGCGACACCGAGAAGTCCAACTGGACCTGGGACCCGGTGGCCAACGCCTACTTCTGGCACCGCTTCTACTCGCACCAGCCCGACCTGAACTACGACAATCCGCAGGTGCTCAAGGAAGTGCTGGCGGTGATGCGCCACTGGCTGGACATGGGCGTGGACGGCCTGCGGCTGGACGCCGTGCCCTACCTGGTCGAACGCGAGGGCACCAACAACGAGAACCTGCCCGAAACCCACCAGGTGCTCAAGCGCATCCGCGCCGTGATCGATAGCGAGTATCCGGGCCGCCTGCTGCTGGCCGAGGCCAACCAGTGGCCCGAGGACGCGCAGGAGTATTTCGGCAATGGCGACGAATGCCACATGTCGTTCCACTTCCCGCTGATGCCGCGCATGTACATGGCGATCGCGCAGGAAGATCGCTTTCCGATCACCGACATCATCCGCCAGACGCCCGACATCCCCGCCACCTGCCAGTGGGCCATCTTCCTGCGCAACCACGACGAACTGACACTGGAGATGGTCACCAGCCGCGAACGCGACTACCTCTGGAGCGTCTACGCGGCCGATCCGCGCGCCCGCATCAACCTGGGCATCCGCCGCCGCCTGGCGCCGCTGCTGGAACGCGACCGGCGCCGGGTCGAACTGATGAACAGCCTGCTCTTGTCGATGCCCGGCACGCCGGTGCTGTACTACGGCGACGAACTGGGCATGGGCGACAACGTGCACCTGGGCGACCGCGACGGCGTGCGCACGCCGATGCAATGGTCGCCCGACCGCAACGGCGGCTTCTCGCGCGCCGACCCCGAACGGCTGCCGCTGCCGGTGCTGATGGGGCCGCTGTATGGCTATGAGGCCGTCAACGTCGAGGCCCAGCAGCGCGACCCGCACTCGCTGCTGAACTGGACGCGCCGCATGCTGGCGCAGCGCCGCCAGACCCACGCCTTCGGCCGCGGCACGCTGCGCTTCATCCAGGCCGGCAACCGCAAGATCCTGGCCTACCTGCGGCAATGGCGCGACACCACCATCCTGTGCGTGGCCAACCTGTCCAACGCCGCCCAGCCGGTCGAACTGCCGCTGCAGGCCTTCAACGGCCGCGTGCCGGTGGAGATGCTGGGCGGCACGCCGTTTCCCGCGATCGGCGAGCTGCCCTACCTGCTGACGCTGCCGCCCTACGGCTTTTACTGGATGGACCTGAGCGCCGAGGCGGCGCCGCCCGGCTGGCACGCGAGCGCGCCGGAACGCATGCCGGAGCTGGTCACGCTGGTGTTGCGCGGCCATGCCAACGCCGTCCTCACGGATGGCTCGCGCCAGACCCTGGAAACCGAAGTGCTGCCGGAATACCTGGCGCGCCAGCGCTGGTTCCCCGGCGCCACGCCGCCCGCCCGGGCGTCGCTGGCCTACGCCACGCCCTTCGGCGCCGGCCGGGCCGAATCCTTCGGCGCCGGCACTACCGAATACTACTGGGCCGAAGCCGAGCCCGCCGACGCCGCGGTCGCGCGGCGGGTGCAGATCCCGTTCGCGCTGGTCTGGGACGAGGCCGCGCAAGTGCAGTACCCGATCGCGCGCGTGCGGCGCGGCCCTGAAGTCGGCATCCTGGCCGATGCCTTCCTGCAGCCCGGCTTCGTGCTGGGGGTGGTCGACGCCCTGCGCCACGGCCGCGAATGGGATGGCCGGCAAGGCGGCAAGCCGGGCGAGCGGCCCGGCGTGATCCGCAGCCTGCCCGAACCCGGCATGACGGGACTGGCGCTGGACGCCGAACCGGCGCTGCAATGGATCAGCGGCGAGCAGTCCAACAGTTCGGTGGTGATCGGCGGCAAGGCCATCCTGAAACTGCTGCGCAATGCCCCGCCGGGGCTGTCGGCGGAAGTCGAGATGAGCCGTCACCTGACCCGCGCGGGCTATGCCAACATCCCCGCGCTGCTGGGCGAAATACAACGCGTGGACGGCGATGGCGTGCCCTGCACGCTGGCGGTGCTGTACGCCTACATCGCCAACGAAGGCGACGCCTGGAACTGGACGCTGGACTACCTGAAGCGCACGCTCGCCACCGCGCTGCTGGGCGGCGACAGCCCCGAGGAATTCGAAGCCAGCCTGGAAGGCTATGCCACCCAGGCCGCCACCATCGGCCGGCGCCTGGCGCAATTGCACCAGGTGCTGGCGCGGCCCAGCGACGATCCGGCGTTCGCCCCGGCCATCGCGTCGCAGGAAGAGGCCGATGCCCTCGCCGCGCGCGTCGTGGGCCAGCTCGATCAGGCCGCCCAGGCGCTGCGCGCCTGTGTCGACAGCCTGGAGGAACCTTCGCGGGCCTGCGCCCAATGGCTGTTCGACCACCACGGCCGCCTGGTGGCGCGGATCGAGCGCATGGCGCAAGCCCTCGCCGGCAGCCCGCTGATCCGCGTCCATGGCGATCTGCATCTGGGCCAGGTGCTGGTGGCGCAGACCGATGCCTACCTGATCGACTTCGAGGGCGAACCCGACCAGCCGCTGTCCCTGCGCCGGCAACTGGCCTCGCCCGCCAAGGACGTGGCCGGCATGCTGCGGTCGTTCGACTACGCGGCCGCCGCCGTGGCGCGCCACGATCCGCTGGGCGGCGCCCCCACCGACGCCAACGCGGCGCCGATGGAAAACGCCGCCACCGCGAATTCGCCGGCGCAGTTGCGCGATGCGTTGCTGGCGCGCTTTCGCGCCCGCGCCACCGAGGCCTTCCTGCAGGGCTACGAGGAAGCCGGAACCGCGCCGTCGCCGGCCTGGCGCACCCTGCTGCAACTGGCCCAACTGGAAAAGGCCGCCTACGAGATCGGCTACGAGGCCGGCCACCGCCCCGACTGGATCTCCATTCCGCTGTGCGCGCTGTCCGGCCTGGCGCATGCGCTGGTGCAGAACGCGGCGATCGACGCCGAGGACCCGACGCCATGAGCCGCCGCAACCACGACCCGCGCGCCAGCGCCGCCTCCCCGCATCCCGCGCCGGCCGCCCTGGACGCGGCGCAGCGCGCCGCGCTGCTGGCCGGCGCCCATGACGACCCGTTCGCCGTGCTCGGGCCGCATGGCGGCGGTGTGCGCGCGCTGCTGCCCGGCGCGCGCTCGGTGACCGTGGTCGCCCCCGATGGCGCCCGCTTCCTGCTGGCGGACGAGGGCGATGGCCTGTTCAGCGGTCCGGCCGGGCTGGCCCGGGCCGGCGCCGGGCATTCCTACCAACTGGACATCGAATGGCCGGACGCGCGCCAGCGCGTCGCCGACGCGTACGCGTTCGGGCCTCTGCTGCCTGCCGAGGCGCTGCAGGGCCTGCGCGACGGCGACTGGCGGGCCGCGCTGGCGTGGCTCGGCGTGCGGCCCGCCAGCGTTGACGGCGTGGACGGGGTGCGCTGCGCGGTCTGGGCGCCGAACGCGCGGCGCGTGGCGCTGGTGGGCGACTTCAACAGCTGGGATCCGCGGCGCCACGGCATGCGCCTGCGCCACGAGGCCGGCGTCTGGGAACTGTTCGTGCCGGGCGTCGCGGCCGGCGCGCGCTACAAATTCGCAATCACCGACGCCACCGGCGCGGTCCGCTTCAAGGCCGACCCGCACGCCCGCCGCGCCGAACCGCCGCCGGCCACCGCCTCGATCGTGGATGCGGCCGCCCCCTATCCCTGGACCGACGACGACTGGATGCGGGCGCGCGGCGAACGCCATGCGCCCGGCGCTCCCATCGCCATCTATGAAGTCCACGCGGGCTCCTGGCTGGCACCGGACGGCGGCTGCCCGTGGCGGCAACTGGCCGACAAGCTGCCCGCCTATGCCGCCTCGATGGGTTTTTCGCACATTGAGCTGATGCCCATCATGGAACACCCGTTCGGCGGATCCTGGGGCTATCAGCCGCTGGGGTTGTTCGCGCCCAGCGCGCGCTTCGGCCCGCCGGCGGCATTCGCGCACTTCGTCGACCGCTGCCACGCGGCCGGCATCGGCGTGATCCTGGACTGGGTGCCGGCCCACTTCCCCGATGACGCGCATGGATTGGCCCGCTTTGACGGCACCGCGCTCTACGAGTACGACGACCCGCGCGAAGGCTACCACCCTGACTGGCACACATTGGTCTACAACCTGGGCCGGACCGAGGTCCGTGGCTTCATGATCGCCAGCGCGCTGCACTGGCTGCGGCGTTTCCACGTCGACGGCCTGCGGGTGGACGCGGTGGCGTCGATGCTGTACCGCGACTACAGCCGCCGTCCCGGCGAATGGATTCCGAACCGCCACGGCGGCCGCGAGAACCTGGAGGCCGTCGACTTTCTGCGCGGCCTCAACCAGGCCGTGCGCGACGAGGTGCCCGACGCCATGATGATCGCCGAGGAATCCACCGCCTGGCCCGGGGTCACCGCGCCGGTGGCGGACGGCGGCCTGGGCTTCCATTACAAGTGGAACATGGGCTGGATGCACGACACGCTGCGCTACCTCGCCGAAGACCCGGTGCACCGCAAGTACCACCACGGCGAGCTGACCTTCAGCATGGTCTATGCCTATGCCGAGCGCTACGTCCTGCCGCTCTCGCACGATGAAGTGGTGCACGGCAAGGGATCGCTGCTGAACAAGATGCCGGGCGACGTCACCGCCCGCTTCGCCAATTTGCGCGCCTACCTGGGCTACATGTGGGCCCACCCCGGCAAGAAACTGCTGTTCATGGGCGGCGAGATCGCGCAGGCCGCCGAATGGAACCATGACGCTCCGCTCGACTGGAACCTGCTGGACGATCCGGCCCGCAAGGGCATGCAACGACTGGTCGGCGACCTCAATCGCCTGTACCGCTCCCAGCCCGCGCTGCATGCCCGTGACGCCGATCCCGCCGGCTTTGCCTGGGTCGTGCTGGATGACGCCGATAACAGCGTGGTCGCCTTTCTGCGCACGGACGGCGCCGCGCAGGTGCTGGCGGTCAGCAACTTCACGCCGGTGGCGCGCGCCGCCTACCGCGTCGGCGTGCCGCTGGGCGGGCGCTGGGACGAGATCCTGAACACCGACGCCGGCAGCTACGGCGGCACCGGCGCCGGCAATCTTGGCCGGGCGCAGGCGCGCGCCGAACCGGCGCATGGCCATGCCCAGTCGCTGCTGCTGACGCTGCCGCCGCTATCCACCCTTTACTTCCTGCATCGAGACGAATGACCATGGATCCCTCTCTGTTGACCCGCATGACCGCCGGCCAGCCCTATCCGCTCGGCGCCGTCAGCGATGGCCTGGGCGTGAACTTCGCCGTTTTCTCGGCCAACGCCACGCGCATCGAAGTGTGCGTGTTCGACAGCCGCGGCCGCAAGGAACTGCGCCGCTTCGACCTGCCGGAGTGCACCGACGAGATCTGGCACGGCTACCTGCCCGACGCCCAGCCCGGGCTGGTCTACGGTTTGCGGGCCCACGGCCCGTACGACCCGCGCAACGGCCATCGCTTCAATCCGCACAAGCTGCTGCTGGACCCGTACGCGCGCCAGCTGACCGGCCCCGTGAACTGGAGCGACGCGCTGTTCGGCTACCGCCTGAACCACGCCCGCGCCGACCTGACGATGGACCGCCGCGACAGCGCGCCCGCCATGCCCAAGGCGGTGGTCGCCGAGGACCTGCCCTTCAACTGGGGCAACAGCAAGCCCCCGCGCACCGGCTGGAGCGACAGCGTCATCTACGAAGTCCACCTGCGCGGCGCCTCGATGCAGCGCGAGGACCTGCGCCAGCCGCTGCGCGGCACCAGCGCCGCGCTGGCCGACCCGCGCTTCATCGAACACCTGCAACGCCTGGGCGTCACCGCCGTCGAACTGCTGCCGGTGCACGCGTTCCTGCAGGACCGCTTCCTGCTCGAACGCGGACTGCGCAACTATTGGGGCTACAACACGCTGTCGTTCTTCGCGCCCGAACCCTCCTATCTGCAGCACGGGCCCAACGACCTGCGCCAGGCCATCCGGCGGCTGCACGCGGCCGGCCTGGAGGTCATCCTGGACGTGGTCTACAACCATACCTGCGAAGGCAACGAGCTGGGCCCCACGCTGTCCTGGCGCGGCCTGGACAATGCCAGCTACTACCGCCTGGTTCCGGGCGAGGAACGCCACTACATCAACGACACCGGCTGCGGCAATACGGTCAACCTGTCGCACCCCCGGGTGCTGCAGATGGTGACCGACTCGCTGCGCTACTGGGTGCGTTCCTACGGCGTGGACGGCTTTCGCTTCGACCTGGGCGTCACCCTGGGGCGGGAAGGCACCGGCTTCGATCCCGGCTCGGGCTTCTTCGACGCCCTGCTGCAGGACCCGGAGCTGGCGCATGCCAAGCTCATTTCCGAGCCGTGGGACATCGGCCCGGACGGCTATCAGCTGGGCAACCATCCGCCCGGCTTCGCCGAATGGAACGATCGCTACCGCGATACGGTGCGGCGCTACTGGCGCGGGGACGACGGCCAGCGCGGCGACATGGCGGCCCGGCTGACCGGTTCGCGCGACGTATTCGACCGCCGCCACCGTCGCCCCTGGGCCAGCGTCAATTTCGTGGCCTCGCACGACGGCTTCACCGTGCGCGACGTGGTCAGCTACGACGGCCGGCACAACGAGGCCAACGGCGAAAACGGCGACGACGGCCATCCCGAGAACTACAGCAGCAACTGGGGCGAGGAAGGCCCGAGCACCGATGAAGCGGTGCTGGAGCGCCGCGCCCGCGTGCAGCGCGCGCTGCTGGCGACGCTGTGCCTGTCCGATGGCACCCCGATGCTGCTGGCCGGCGACGAATTCGGCAACAGCCAGGAGGGCAACAACAACGCCTACTGCCAGGACAACCCGCTGTCCTGGCTGGACTGGACGCAGGCGCAAAGCGATGAAGGCCGCGCCTTGAGCCAGATGGTGGCGCGCGCGCTGGCGCTGCGGCGCGGCCACCCGGCGCTGCGCGCGGCCCGCTACGGCGATGCCGCGCGCGAGATATGTCCGGGCGTGGCCGCCATCGACTGGTTCAACCCCGACGGCCACCCCATCGAACCGGCATCCTGGGAGGACGCCGGCGCCAAGGCCATGGCCCTGCGGCGCGCCGCCCTGCGCGAGGACGGCAGCGCCGACGTCACGCTGCTGCTGCTCAATCCGGGCAGCGAAGCGCAGCCGTTCACCCTGCCGTCGCCGACGCTGGCCTGGATACGCGAACTGGACTCGTCCGCGCCGGCCGCGGCCGCGCCGGTCCATGGCGCCGAAGTCACGGTGCAGGCCCAAAGCCTGCTGCTGCTGGCCGCCGCGCCCGTCCCCGGACAAGCATCATGAGCGCCTGGCCCGAACCTTTCTCCTTCGGCGCCCTGCCCTTGCCCGACGGCCGCACCCGCTTTCGCCTGTGGGCGCCGACGGCCGCGCCCGGGCTGGCGCTGGTGATCGAGGGACGCGCGCCCATCGCGCTGCACCCCGACGCGCAAGGCTACGCCCAGGTGGACGTCGATTGCGGCGCCGGCACGCGCTACCGCTATCGCCTCGGCGACGGCACCCTGGTGCCGGATCCCGCCTCGCGCCTGCAGCAGGACGACGTGCACGGCGCCAGCATCGTCACCGGCGCCGACGCCTACCCCTGGCGGCATCCGGGCTGGCGCGGGCGGCCATGGGAAGAGACCGTGCTGTACGAAGTCCACGCCGGGCTGGCGGGCGGCTACGCCGGCCTGCGCCAGCGCCTGCCGGCGCTGGCCGAACTGGGCGTCACCCTGCTCGAACTGATGCCGCTGGCGGACTTCCCCGGACCCCGCAACTGGGGCTACGACGGCGTCCTGCCCTATGCGCCCGACACCGCCTACGGCTCTCCCGACGACCTGAAGGCGCTGATCGACAGCGCCCATGGCCTGGGCATGGGCGTCATGCTGGACGTGGTCTACAACCACTTCGGCCCGGATGGCAATTTCCTGGCCAGCTACGCCGCGCCATTCTTTCGCGACGATATCCAAACCCCCTGGGGCGCGGCCATCGATTTTCGCCAGGCGGCGGTGCGCCGCTATTTCGCCGAGAATGCCCTGCACTGGCTCGGCGAGTACCGTTTCGACGGCCTGCGGCTGGACGCGGTGCACGCCATCGCCGGCCATGGCTGGCTGGAGGAACTGGCGCAGCACGTGCGCGGCCAGTTGCCCGGACGCCACGTCCACCTGGTGCTGGAGAACGACGATAATCGCGCGTCGCTGCTGCAGGCGGGCTACGACGCGCAATGGAACGACGACGCGCACCATGTCCTGCATCACCTGCTGACCGGCGAGTCCCAAGGCTACTACGCCGACTATGCGGCGCAGCCATCCGAGGCGCTGGCGCGCTGCCTGGAACAGGGCTGGCTCTATCAAGGCCAGCCCAGCGCCCACCGCGGCGGCCGGCCGCGCGGCGAACCCAGCGCCCATCTGCCGCCCACGGCCTTCGTCCTGTTCCTGCAGAACCACGACCAGACCGGCAACCGCGCCCACGGCGACCGCCTGACCCGGCTGGTGCCGTCGGCCGACCGGCTGCGCGCGGCGGTGGCGCTGCAATTGCTGTCGCCCCAGATCCCGCTGATCTTCATGGGCGAGGAAATCGGCAGCGAATCGCCGTTCCTGTATTTCACCAGCCACACGGATCCGGCCCTGGCGCAAGCGGTGCGCGAGGGCCGGCGGCGCGAGTTCTCGTCCTTCGCCGAATTCAGCGGCACCGACGCCGCCACGCTGCCCGATCCCGATGATCCCGCCACCTACGCGCGCAGCCAGCCCTGGACGGCGGAACAGAACGATGACGCCAAGACCTGGCTCACCTACTATCGCGCGCTGCTGCATTTGCGCCAGCGCGCGCTGGCGCCGCGCCTGCGCGGCGCCGCCAGCCTGGGCGCGCTGGCGCTGGGCGAACGCGGCGTGCACGCGCGCTGGCGCCTGGGCGATGGCGCGGTGCTGACGCTGTACGCCAACCTGGGCGCAGCGCCCGAACCCCTGCCGCAATCGTTGGCGCCCAGCGGGGGGTTTGCCGACCTGCTGTTCGAATCATTGCCCGGCGCCTGTGCCGCGCTGGCCACGGGCAGCGTGTGCGGCGACAGCGCGGTGTACCTGCTGGAGGACGCCGCATGAGCGTCGCGCTCTCGGCGCTGGCCATGGCCGCCGGCCTGGCCGAGCATTGGACCGACGCGCGCCAGCAGCCGCGCGCGGTCGCGCCTGACACCTTGCGCGCCCTGCTGCGCGCGATGGACCTGCCCGCCGACAGCGAGGCCGATATCCGCGACAGCCACGCGCGGCTGGCCGCGGCCCGCAGCCAGGCCCGGCTGCCCGCGATGATGGTCGCGGTAGCCGGGGGCAGGCTGCGGCTGCCGCCCGCCTGCGCCGGCGCCTACGAAATCAGCGCCGCGCATGCCCGCGCCCTGGCCGGCCACACCACCACGGACGCGGCCGGCATGCCAGAACTCATCCTGCCCACGGTGCCCGGCTACTACACGCTGGCGCTGCCGGGCGGCGTCACCACCCTGGCGGTGGCGCCGGCCAGCGCGCCGCCGCCCTCCCTGTTGCTGGACGAACCCGAGCCGCGCGCATGGGGCCTGGCCGCGCAGGTCTACAGCCTGCGGCGGCAGGCCGCCGATCCCGTCCAGGCGACCCATGGCTTCGGCGACTTCGGCGCCCTGCGCGACCTGGCCATCAGCGCCGGCGCGGCAGGCGCCGACGCGCTGGCCATGAGTCCGGTGCACGCCATGTTTGCCGCCGACCCCGGCCAATACAGCCCCTACTCGCCCTCCAGCCGGCTGTTCCTGAATACGCTGTACGCCGATCCCGCCGCCGTGCTCGGCGCCGAGGCCGTGCGCGCGGCGCTTGCGCGCATGGGGCCGGCGGCGCAACAGGCGCTGCACGCGCTGGAACAACGCGACCTGATCGATTGGCCCCAGGCCGCGCGGGCGCGCCAGCGGCTATTGCGCGAGTTGCACCGCGGTTTCCAGCAGACGGCCACCGCGGACCAGCGCCAGGCGCTGCAGGCATTCTGCCGCGCCGGCGGCCAGGACCTGCGCGACCACGCGCTGTTCGAGGCGCTGCACGAGAACCTTGCGCAACTGCCCGGCGCGCCGCGCAACTGGACCGCCTGGCCCGACGGGCTGCGCGACCCGCGCTCGAACGAGACCCGCGGCTTCGCCCAGGCGCAGGCGGGTGAACTGGACTTTCATCAATTCACGCAATGGCTGGCCGCCGTCAGCCTGTCGCAGACGCAGCAGGCAGCCCGTGGCGCCGGCATGCGCATCGGCTTGATCGCGGACCTGGCGATCGGCGCCAGCCCCGCCGGCAGCCACGCCTGGAGCCACCAGGCCGACCTGATGCGGCGCGCCGGCGTGGGCGCCCCGCCCGATATTCACAACCCCTTGGGCCAGGCCTGGGGCCTGACCGCCCTGTCGCCCCAGGCGCTGCGCGAATCGGGCTACGCCGCCTTCATTGCCCTGCTGCGCGCCGGCCTGGCGCAGGCGGGCGGGCTGCGCATCGACCATATCCTGGGCATGGCGCGCCTGTGGCTGATTCCGGACGGGGCGGCGGCGGCCGACGGCGCCTATCTGCGCTATCCGCTGCGCACGCTGCTGCGCCTGACGGCGCTGGAGGCCTGGCGCCACCGGGCGCTGATGATCGGCGAGAACCTGGGCACCGTGCCCGAGGGCTTCGACGACGCGCTGCGCGAACACGGCCTGCTGGGCATGGACGTGCTGTGGTTCATGCGCGAAGCGTCCGCCGCGCCCTCGCCCGCCGCGTTCACGGCGCCGGGCGCCTGGCCCGCGCAGGCCGCGGCCATGACCACGACCCATGACCTGCCCACGCTGGCAGGCTGGTGGCGCGGCCGCGACATCGACTGGCGCGCCAGCCTGGATCTTCTGGGCCCGCAGGAAAGCGCGGCCGACCTGCGCGCCGCGCGCGCCGCCGATCGCGAAAGCTTGTGGCAGGCCGTGCGCGCGCATGCCCACCAGCCGCCCGAACCCGCGCCGGACCAGGTTCCCGCGGCTACGCTGCTGGCCTATGTGGCGGCGGCGCCGTGTCCCTTGGCCCTGGTGCCGCTGGAAGACGCCACCGGCATGGTCGACCAGCCCAATCTGCCGGGCGCCGACAGCCGCCATCCCAACTGGCGCCAGCGCCAGCCGCTGGCCGCCGCCGATTGCCTGGACGCGCCCGCCGCGCGCGAACGGCTGGCGCCGCTACGGTCCCTGCGAGGGCGCAAGCCATGAACGGCGCCAACCCGTCCGCCACGCGCGCGCCATTGCGCCCGCGCGCCACCGCCCGCCTGCAGCTGCATGCCGGCTACACCCTGGACGACGCGCGCGCCCAGGTCGCCTACCTGGCCGACCTGGGCATCAGCCACCTGTACCTGTCGCCCATCACGCGCGCGCGCGCCGGCTCCACCCACGGCTACGATGTCATCGACCATGGCCAGGTCAGCCCGGAACTGGGCGGCGAGGCCGCCCTTCGGCGCCTGGCGGACGAGGCCCGCGCCCACGGCATGGGATTGATCGCCGACATCGTGCCCAACCACATGGCCGCCGACGTCTCCAACCCCTGGTGGGCCGACGTGCTGCGCTACGGCGAACGCAGCCCGCATTCGCGCTGCTTCGACATCGACTGGCGCGCCCCCGACCCCGCCCTGCGCGGCAAGGTATTGCTGCCGGTGCTGCCCGATCCGTACGGCGAATGCCTGGATGCCGGCGCCATCGTCCTGGCGCACGACCGCGCCCAGGGTTACACCATCGTGGTGGGCGGCCAGCGCTATCCCCTGGCCGAAGCGCCCTTGCCGGTGCAAAGCCCCGCGCGCACGTGCGCCGCGCATGCGCCGGACACGATGCCCGGCCGGCGCCGCCTGCACCAGTTGCTGGAACGCCAGCATTACCGCCTGGCCTGGTGGCGCACCGCGCCCGACCAGATCAACTGGCGGCGCTTCTTCGAAATCCACGAGCTGGTTGGCGTGCGGGTCGAGGACGACGTCGTATTCGACGCCGTGCACGCCCTGCCCCTGCGCCTGTACCGCGAAGGCCTGCTCGACGGGCTGCGTATCGACCACATCGACGGCCTGGCCGCGCCGGGCGCCTACCTGCGCCGGTTGCGCGCGGCGCTGGCCCAGGCGGCGCCGGCGCGCGCGCGGGCTGGCCTGGCCACCGAACCCTATCTGGTCGTGGAAAAGATCCTGGCCGATGACGAGCGCATCGACCCGCGCTGGGCCGCCGACGGCACCACCGGCTATGACTTCATGGACCAGGTCGGCGCGCTGCTGCACGCGCCCGCCGCGCGTGAACCGCTGGCGCAATTCTGGCAGGCCCTGAGCGGCGACACCCGGACGCCGTCGGCGCAGCTGCGCGGCGCCCGCGAACTCATGCTGGCGCGCCACTTCGCCGCCGAACGGCTGGTGCTGGTACGCGCGCTGACGCGCGTGGCGCGCCTGGACCTGCGCACCCGCGACTGGGCCGCGCCGGCGATCGATCGCGCCGTGACGGCCTTGCTGGCGGCGTTTCCCGCGTACCGCAGCTACGCGGAGGACGGCGGGCGCGGCGGCGCCGACGCGAGCCATTGGCGCGCGGCGCTGGCCGCCGCCGGCAGCGCGCTGGGGGCCGCCCCCGGCAACCCCGACGACCGCCTGCTGCGCCTGCTGGACCAATGGCTGGACGGCGCGCCCGGCCAGCCCCAGGACGAGAACGCGGCCAACGCCGTGCGCAACGCGCGCGCCCGCGCCCTGCGCCACTTCCAGCAGCTGACACCGCCGCTGGCCGCCAAGGCGCTGGAAGACACGCTGTTCTATCGCTACGGTCCGCTGCTCTCGCGCAACGAGGTTGGCGCCAGTCCCGCGCGCTTCGCGCTGCAACCCGAAGCCTTTCTCGACGCCGGCGCCGCCCGGGCCGCCCGCCATCCCGACGCCATGCTGGCCACCGCCACCCACGACCACAAACGCGGCGAAGACAGCCGCTGCCGCCTGGCGGCGCTGAGCGAAATCCCGCAGGACTGGATCGCCACCGCCCGCGACTGGATCGAACGCCTGCCCGCCCGCGACGGCATGCCCACGCGCGCCGACCGCTATCTGTTGCTGCAGACGCTGGTCGGCGCCTGGCCGCTCGACCTTGCGCCCGATGATATCGCCGCCCGTCCCGACGCGGTCGGCGCCTACCTGGCGCGCGTGGCGCAGTGGCAGGTGAAGGCCCTGCGCGAGGCCAAGTTGCACACGCGCTGGACCGCGCCCGACGCCCCCTATGAAGACGCCGCCGCGCAAGCGCTCGACGCCCTGTCGACGACCACCGACGGCCAGGCGCTGTTGCGCGAGATCGCCGCCTATGCGCTGCGGCTGGCGCCCGCCGGGCTGATCAACAGCCTGGCCCAGACCCTGCTGCGCAATACCCTGCCCGGCGTGCCCGACCTGTACCAGGGCGCCGACCTGTGGGATTTCAGCCTGGTCGATCCCGACAATCGCCGGCCGGTCGACTACGCCGGGCGCGCGGCCCTGCTGGCCGCCGCGCCACGCGGCGACGCCGCCATCGACACCGGCGCCGCCGCATGGCGCAGCGGCGCGGTCAAGCAGGCGCTGATCCAGCGCGCGCTGGCCCTGCGCGCGCGCCATCCCGCGCTATTGCGCGACGGCACGCTGCAAGCCGTTGCCGCGCAGGGACCGCGCGCGCAACATGTGCTGGCCTTCCTGCGGCGCCATGAGGATCAGGCCATGCTGGTCGTCGTGCCGCGCCTGTGCGCCACGGCGATCGCCGGCTATGCGCGGGCCGACGCCGCGACGGCCAGCGCCCATTGGTCCGGCACCCGCCTGCTGCCGCCGGACGATATGCCGCGCCCGCTGCTGGAGCTGCTGTCGTCGCGGCATGCCGATACGGCCTGGGACCTGGCCGACCTGCTGCGCGATAGCCCCGTCGCGTTATGCGTGATTGCAAAGTAACCCCTATCCAAGCAACAGATGCTCGCACTTGCAACAGGACATGGCATGAATGGCAACGACGGCCCCGCCGGGCGTATGCTCGTAGGCGCAGTGCCTGGCGCGATACGCCCGAAGCAGTGCGCCCAAAAGCGATAAACCGGCAGGGGACATGCCTCTTTTCCATTCCGATGGCGGACGCGCCATGGCCCCCGCGCATCCGGAGAGGAGA
This sequence comes from Achromobacter xylosoxidans, assembly GCF_001457475.1. Classification (NCBI taxonomy): domain Bacteria; kingdom Pseudomonadati; phylum Pseudomonadota; class Betaproteobacteria; order Burkholderiales; family Alcaligenaceae; genus Achromobacter; species Achromobacter xylosoxidans. The sequence continues at coordinate 4,672,501 of NZ_LN831029.1, forward strand.
AGACAGTTGGCAAACACCCCAAATACCGAACTCAAGGGCGGCCTGAAATCCCGCCACCTCACAATGATGTCCATCGCCGGCGTGATCGGCGCGGCGCTGTTCGTCGGCTCCGGCAAGCAGATCGCCCTGGCCGGCCCCGCCGTCATCCTGGCCTATGTCGGCGGCGGCATACTGGTCATCCTGGCCATGCGCATGCTGGGCGAGATGGCGGTGGCGCAGCCGGACACCGGCTCGTTCTCGACCTACGCCGATCGCGCCATCGGGCGCTGGGCGGGCTTCACCATCGGCTGGCTCTACTGGTACTTCTGGGCCCTGCTGATGGGCTGGGAGGCCTACGTCGCCGGGCAGATCCTGCACGGCTGGTTCCCGCTGGTGCCGGCCTGGGGCTATGCGCTCCTGGTGACCGTGTCGCTGCTGGTCGTCAACTTCCTGAACGTGCGCAACTACGGCGAATTCGAATTCTGGTTCGCGCTCGTCAAGGTGGTGGCCATCGTGCTGTTCCTGGTCATGGGCAGCCTGGCGCTGGCGCACCTGTGGCCGTGGGGCGACGCCAAGGGATGGAGCCACCTGACCAGCCAGGGCTTCATGCCCAACGGCCCGAAGTCCGTGGTGGTGGCCCTGCTGGGCGTGATGTTCGCCTTCATCGGCGCCGAGATCGTCACCGTGGCCGCCGCCGAATCGGCCGACCCGGGCCGCGAGATCATCAAGACCACGCGCTCGGTGGTGTGGCGCATCTGCCTGTTCTACGTGGGGTCGATCTTCATCGTGGTCTGCCTGGTGCCGTACAACGCGCCGGGCCTCACGGAGCCGACCCAGGGCACCTACAACGTCGCGCTCGACGCGCTGGGCATCCCGCACGCGCAACTTATCGTCAACTTCATCGTGCTGACCTCGGTATGCAGCTGCTTCAATTCGGCGCTGTACACCGCCTCGCGCATGCTCTATTCGCTCGCCCGGCGCGGCGACGCCCATCGCGTCATGCAGATCACCGGGCGCAAGACCGGCACGCCGTATGTGGGCGTGCTCATCTCCAGCCTGTTCGCCTTCGCCGCGGTCTGGATGATGGCCACCTCGAAGATGGACGTCTATGACGTCCTGATGCAGGCCACGGGCACCATCGCGCTGTTCGTCTACCTGGCCATCGCCTTCTCGCAGCTGCGCATGCGCCAGCGCCTGCAGGCGCGCGGCGTGCGGCTGGAATTCAGGATGTGGCTGTTTCCGTGGCTGACGTACGCGGTGATCGTCTGCATTGTCGCAGCGCTCGTCACCATGGTGATCGAAGGCACCTACCGCAACGAAGTGGTCTACACCTCGATCCTGGCCGGCGTCATCGTCGCCATGGGCATCGTCGCGCAGGTGTTCGGCATCGGTACGCGCGCCCGGGCCGAAGCGGAACTGGCGCCGGCGGGAGCCGAGTAGGCCGCCAGCCCCAAGCCCCGGCCCATTGACCGGCCCCGGCGTCGGTCAATGGCTGGATCGGGGCGCCGAGGCGCCCTACCCGCCCGAATCCGGCTTGAAGTCCATCGCCTTCATGGCTGCGCCCAGCGCCTGCGGCGTGTAGTCGTCCCAGGGCGCGTCGCCGACATCCAGGCGCGTGTGGATGTTGGCGATGGTCCACTGGTCGCTGGCCCGGACCTCGTCCAGCTCGTCCCAGGCCAGCGGCACCGACACGCCCATGCCCGGCCGCGCGCGCGCCGACCAGGCTGCCACCGTCGTGGCGCCGAAGCCGTTGCGCAGGTAGTCGGCGAAGATCCTGCCGACGCGGTTCTTCGGCCCGCTCTTGGCCACGAACACCTGCGGCAGCGTGCGCGCCAGGTGTTGCACGATGGCCTGCGAGAACGCCTTGACGGTGTCCCAGTCGTATTGCCGACGCAGCGGCACCACCACGTGCAGGCCCTTGCCGCCGCTGGTCTTGAGCCAGCTGCGCAAACCGATTTCGCGCAGCATCACGTGGACCAGCCGCGCCGCCTGCTGCATCGACGGCCAGGCCACGCCCTCGCCCGGGTCCAGGTCGAACAGCATGCGGTCGGGCTTGTCGATCGCGCTTTTCACCGCGTTCCAGGTGTGGAACTCGACCACGTTCATCTGCGCCGCCGACATGATCGCCTGCGGCGTCGGGACCTCCATCAAGGGCGGATGATCCGGGTCCAGTTCCTGCGGCAGCGGCCGCACGCCCGGCATCGGCGCCTCCAGGTGCTTCTGGAAAAAGAACTCGCCCTTCAGGCCGGACGGGGCGCGCAGAAAGGAAACGGGCCGGTCCTTCAGGTGCCGCAGCAGCAGCGGCGCCACCAGCCCGTCGTAACGCGCCAGGTCCAGCTTGGTCAGCCCCGTGGACGGATCGATGATGCGTTCCGGGTGGGTCAGCTTGCCGGCGCCTGGCTTGGCCTTGCCCGCCTTGGCTTTGCCAGTCCTGGCGTTGCCGGGCTTGGCTTTGCCTGTCTTGGCGTTGCCGGTCTTGCCGGCCGCATTGTCGGACTGCATCGTATCGGCCCCCATCGCCGCCTCCCTGGTGATCGCGCGCGCCGGTTTGTCGGTGCGCAAGCCGCGGAACACGGGGTGGCGCACATGCCCCGAAGCGGTCCATTCGCCGAACGACACTTCCGCCACCAGCTCGGGACGCACCCAATGGACGCCGCGGCCAATGCCGGCCGCCTTGACGGCGGGCCGCTCCGTTTCCAGGGCGCTCAGGCGGCGTTGCAGCGCCGCCAGGCCCATGTCGTCAAAGCCGGTGCCGACCTTGCCGGCGTAGACCAGCCCGCCGTCCTCGTCGTGGTACGCCAGCAGCAGCGCGCCCAGCCCCACCCGCGCGCCCTTGGGATCGGTATAGCCGGCAATGACGAATTCCTGCCGGCGGGCGCACTTGAGCTTGACCCAGCTGTCGCTGCGGCGCGATACGTAGGGCGCGGACAGGCGCTTGGCGATGATGCCCTCCAGCCCCATCTTGCAGGCCGAGGCCACCAGGTCCGCCGGCGCCGCGTCGAAGGCTTCGCTAAAGCGCAGCGGATCGCCGCCGGCGGCCTCCATCACCCGCGCCAGCACCGCGCGGCGCACGCGCAGCGGCTCCTGGCGCAGGTCGCGGCCGGTGACGTAGGGCAGGTCGAACGCGTAGAACAGGATGCCGTCGGTGCGTTCGCCGTCGAAGGCATTCTGCAGCGCCTGGAAGCTGGGCGCGCCGTTGTCGGCCAGCATCACGATCTCGCCGTCGATCCAGGCGTCGGGCAGCGGCAGGCGCTGCAGCGCCCGCGCCAGGTGCGGCAGCTTCGGCCCCCAGTCGTGGCCGTTGCGCGTGTACAGGCGCACCTGGCCGTCCCGCAGCCGCGCCAGCAGACGGTAGCCGTCGAACTTCATCTCGTAGATCCAGTCATCGCCGGCCTGGCGCGGCACGCCTTCCACCAGCGTGGCCAATTGCGGCTTGAGCAGCTCCGGCAAGGGCGCCGCCTCGCCCGGCAGGCCCGCTGCCCCGGCGTCCGACGACGGCGGCGCGGACGATGACGGCGATGCTGACGGCGATGCGGCCGCATCCGGCCGCGCCCCGGGCGCCGCGGCGGGCACGGCCCGCGCGCCCGTCCGCGGCGGCGTGGCCACGCTGTCGGGCTGCTCGTCCACCACGCTGAATTCGCTTTCGGCGCGGGCGTGTTCGTCGCGGTCCTTGACCAGCAGCCAGGGCGGCTGCTTTTCCGACTCGCGGCCCTTCATGCGGATCAGCGCCCAGCGTCCGCGCATCTTGACGCCATGCAGGTCGAACTTGAGATGGCCGCGCCGGTAGCCGTCGGCCGGATCGCCCACCGGCGCCCAGGTGCCCCGGTCCCAGATGATCACCTTGCCGGCGCCGTACTGGCCCTTGGGGATCTCGCCCTCGAAACGGTTGTAGGCGATCGGGTGGTCCTCCACCTGCACGGCCATGCGCTTGACCGACGGGTCGTAGCTGGGCCCCTTGGGCACGGCCCAGCTCTTCATGGCGCCATCCAGTTCCAGCCGGAAGTCGTAGTGCAGGCGGCTGGCCCAGTGCTTCTGGATCACGAAGGCGCGCGCCGCCTCGTTGGCCTGGCCGCCTTCGGCCGGCTCCGACGTCACATTGAAATTGCGCTTGGCGCGGTATTTCGCCAGGGTATCGGCCATGGTCACGCCGCCTTGCGGGTCTTGGCCGCCTTGGCGCCGGCCGCTTTCTTCTTCGCCGGCCGGGCGGCTGCCTTCTTCGCGGTCTTCTTCGCCGCGGCCTTGCCCTTGGCCGTCGCATTGCCCGTTCCATTCCCCGCCCCGTTCGCGGCCTTCCCGGACGAGCGTCCCTTCAGGCTGCGTTGCAGCAGTTCGGTCAGGTCGATGACATTATCGGCATAGGCGGGCGTTTCCTCCTGCGGCTCGATCACCGTCTCGGTCTTGCCGGCCTTGACCTTGCGGGCCACCAGGTCCATGACCGCGGCCTTGAATTCGTCCTTGTACTGTTCCGGATCCCACTGGCCCGACATGTCGTCCACCAGCATGCGCGCCATCTTCAGCTCGCTGGCGCTGGGCGCTGAGGCCTTGGCGCCCGCCTTGGGCAGGTCCAGGTCCTCGGTGGACTTGACCTCGTCGCCCCAGCGCATCAGGTTCAGCACCAGCGCATCGCCCGACGGAATGAGCGCGGCCAGGTGCTGCTTGGTCTGGATCACCACCTTGGCGATGCCGATCTTGCCGGCCTTGGCCAGCGTGTCGCGCAGCAAGGCATACACCTTCTGGCCCTTGTTGATCGGCGCCACGTAATAGGGCCGCTCCAGGTACACGAACGACACCTCGCCGGCATCCACGAACTGCTGGATCTCGATGGTCTGCGTGGTGCGCGGGTAGGCCTCGGCGATCTCGTCCGGGGAAATGATGACGTACTGGCCGTCCTCGTACTCCACGCCCTTGACGATATTGTCCTTGTCGATTTCCTTGCCGGTGCGCTTGTTGATGCGCTTGTAGCCGACCGGGTCCATCGAACGCTTGTCGAGCCAGTCGAAATCCACGCCCGATTCAGTCGTCGCCGTGTGCAGCCCCACCGGGATATGCACCAGCCCGAATGAAATCGCCCCTTTCCAGATGGTTCGCGTCGCCATGATGCCGCTCTCCCGCGGGGCGTCATTGCCGCCCCGTCCACTGTATCGGTTGACCGCCTGCATGCCAGGGATCGTGGCTGCCGCGCACGCCCCAGGCACCAGCATAAGCCAGCTTCGCAGCAATTGGCGTGCCCGCGCGGCATTGGCCCGGCCGGCCTCGCCGGCACGCCAATTGCTGCGCCCGCCGGCATCCCCTGTGGAAGCCTGCGGATGAACACCATCGAGCGCGTCGCCCTGTTCATGCACGAACACCAATTGACCCTGGTCACGGCCGAGTCCTGCACCGCCGGGCTGATCGCGGCCACCCTGGCCGACATTCCCGGCGCGGGCGGCCTGCTCGACTGCGCCTTCGTGGTGTACTCGGTGGCGGCCAAGCGGCGCTGCCTGGGCGTGCCGCAATCGACGCTGGCGCGCCACAACCTCACCAGCGAAGCCGTGGCGCGCGACATGGCGCTGGGCGCGGCCCGCAAGAGCCCCGCCAACGTCGCGGTGGCCAACACCGGCGTCACCGATGCCACCGACGACCGCATTCCCGCCGGCACGCAGTGCTACGCCTGGGTCTTCAAGACGGGGCCGGCCGACGCCAGCCCCATCGTCTACACCGCGACACGCCAGTTCAGCGGCAGCCGCAACCAGATCCGCCAGGCCAGCGCCGAATTCGCGCTGCAAGGCATCGTCGAGCACTTCCTGCGGCATCATGCGGCCCGGCCGAAAGGCCGCGGCGCATGACGGCTGGCCCGGCGCCACGGCCGGCGGTCAACGCGCCGCGCGCAGTTTCTTCCACAGGGTCGTGCGCGAAATGCCCAGCTTTTTCGCCGCCTCGCCCAGGTGCCCGCCGGTTTCGGCGATGGTCCGCTGGATCGCGCGCAGCTCGGCGTCGCCCCGCAACGCCGCCAGGTCCGCCGCCGGCGCCAGGCGACGCTCGGGGAACAGGTCGCTGGCCGACAGCATGGCGCCGTCCGCCATGACCACCGCGCGGGCGATGCGGTTGCGCAATTCCCGGACGTTGCCGGGCCAATCGTGCGTGTCCAGCGCATGCAGCGCGTCGGCCGACAGCGTCATGGCGCCCGCTTGCGCCTGTTCATCGAGCAAGGCGCGCGCCAGCGGCGCGATCGCCCCTGGCCGGGCCCGCAGCGGCGGCAGCGCCAGCCGCGCCACCGCCAACCGGTAATAGAGGTCGGCGCGAAAGCCGCGCCCGGCCACCGCCTGTTCCAGGTCGATGCTGGCGCTGGCCATGATGCGGCAACCCATCCGCCGGCTGGCCGCGTCGCCCAGCGGCCGGTATTCGCCGTTTTCCAGCACGCGCAGCAACGCGGACTGGGCCCTGGGGGCAAGCTCGGCCACTTCATCCAGATACAGGGTGCCCTCGGCGGCCTGCTGGAAAAAGCCGTCGCGGGCCGCGCCCGCGCCGCTGAAGGCGCCCTTGGCGTGGCCGAACAGCAGGCTTTCGGCCAGTTCCTCGGGCACCGAGGCGCAATTGACGGCCACGAACGGCCCCGCCGCGAACGCCGAGCGCGCATGCGCATAGCGCGCGGCGCGGTCCTTGCCCGCGCCGGTCTCGCCTTCCAGCAACAACGGCAGGGCGCTGGCCGCCAGGCGCTCGAGCGCGTGGGCCAGCGGGCTTTCGGGGTCGTCGGGCAGGAAGGGATTATCGCGCACGTCCACCGCCGCGCCATCGGGGTGCGCCGCGATGACGGCACGCATGCGCGCCACCAGCGCATCGGTATCGTAGGGCTTGGTCAGGTAGTCGTTGGCGCCCGCCGCCACCAGCCGCACCGCCTGGGCGATGTCGCCATAGGCCGTGGCGAACACCACGGTGGCATGCGCCAGGTACGGGATCAGGCGCCGGTAGAGATCCTCGCCCGAGCCGTCCGGCAGGCGGATGTCGGCCAGCACGAAAGCCGGCCGCTGGCGCGAGCGGCGGAACCATTCCACCGCCTGCGCGCAGCTCTGCACCCATTGCGCCCGCATGCCCTCCAACCGCAAGCGCTGCAGCAGCGCGCCGCCCAGCACCGGGTCATCCTCGATCAACAACACCTGCGTATCGTTCACAGCGTTTGCCCTTCGCGTGGTAAAGGAATGCGCACGGAAATGCGCGTGTCCTGGCCGCGGCTGCACACCCGCGCCCGCCCGCCCAGGCCCGCCACCAGGCCGGCGACGATGCCCAGCCCCATGCCGTCGCCGCCCGAGGGCTCGCCGGCCAACGCGGCGCGCGCCTGCGGCGGCAGGCCCGCGCCGCGGTCGGCCACGTGCAAGGCCAGGGCGCCCGCATGCGCGCGCGCCACGATCCGCACCGGACTCCCGGGTGGCGCGGCCTGCACGGCGTTGAGCACCAGGTTCAGCAACACCTGCCGCACCGGCCCCGCCGGCAAGGGCAGCGTGTCCGGCCCCATCCCGGCGCAGGCCAGCGACACCTCGACGCCGGCCCGGCCGGCCTGTGCCGCCACCAGCAGGCGCACGTCTTCCACATCGGCCTGCCGCAAGCGCGCGTCGCCCGGCCGGAAGGTGCGCAGGCTGGCGTCCACCACCGCCTGCAGCGCTTCCACGCCGCGATCGATGAATCCCAGCGATTCCTGCCGCACCTCGGCGCGCTCGCCGAACTGCCGCAGGGTCTGCACGGCGGTGCGCAATCCGCCCAGCGGGTTGCGCACTTCGTGCGCCAGCGCTGCCGACATGCGGCCCAGCACCGCTTCGCGCTCGATGTGGGCGTGCCGCCGCGCCAGGGCCTCGCGCTCGCGCACGCTCTCGGCCATCCAGTTGTAGGCCGCCAGCAGTTCGCGCAACTCCGGGTCGCGGGTGCGCACGTCCATCGTGCGGGGCCGGTCCGCGCGCGCCGCCCGCAAAGCCTGGGTCAACGAGATGATGGGGCGCTGCAGGCGCCGCGCCATGCCGTAGCACAGCGCCGCCCCCAGCACGCCGATGGCCAACCCGACCAGCCCCAGCTCGAGCGCGAGTCCGCGCCGCTGCGACAGGAAATCGCTCACGTCCAGGTTGGCGACCACGGTCCCCAGTTCGGGGCGCGCGCTGTCCAGCAGCCGCCAGGTCCAGACGCCTTCCGAGCGCAGGCTGACCCGGCTGCCAGGGGTCTCGCGCAGCAGGGCCAGCGGCACCGGTTCGACTTCGGGATAGCGCGCCACGTGCGCCAGCATGCGGCCATCGGCGGCCACCACCGCAAGCGTCCGGTCGACCACGCCCAGGTGCGTATCCAGCGCGCGGTTCAACACCTCCGTCATCTGCTCGCCATCGCCGGCACGCACGGCCGGCAGGATGGCGGCGGACAGGCCATCCAGGTAGACCTGTCCCAGGTTGGAAATCTGCGTGTCGAACTGACGCGACAGACCATGCAGCGCCAGCGATATCAACGTGGCGGAGATGGCCAGGAACAACAGGGAAACCGCCAGCGGGATACGCGCGGTGAGCGGCAAGCGAAACATGATCGACGGCGTCGGACGGCAAAACGAGATTATGCCGTGGCCACAAGGGCCCACCAATGTGCAAGATTTCGCAAGCGCGCCGATGCGCGGCAAAAAGCGTGCCGCCCTGGTTATTTCGCCGGATTCCGCGACCAGATGTTCAGCTTTGTGAACATCGGCGTCTGCGATCGTTCACCTTTCCAGACACCCGCCGCGCCGCGCGCGCCGGACTCATGGTTATCCCGCAATACAGCGGCTGCCGGACGAAAGCAGAATGCAAGCCGTCCTCCTTAAAGTCCCCCGCTCCTTCCGGCCGCAACAGGCAAGGCCGGCAGGCTGTCATCAACAATAACGGGGAGCACGCCATGGGCAGCACCATATTCTCTAGAAAACGCGATCTGTGGGGAGGCGCCTTCATCGCCCTCTGCGGCGCGCTGACGATCTTCCAGGCCACCTCCTACAACATCGGCGAACTGGCCCGCATGGGGCCGGGCTACTTCCCGATGCTGGTGGGCGCCTTCCTCGTGGCGCTGGGCATCCTCATCCCGCTCAGCCCCGACCCCGACGAAATCCAGGAAGAACAGCTCGAAGAACAGCTGCCGCAGCCCACCCGGCGCGAGCGCCTGCGCGGCATGGCCTGCATCGCGGCCGGCATCGCGCTGTTCATCGTGATCGGCCAGTACCTGGGCTTCCTGCCAGCCACCTTCGCGCTGGTGTTCGTGTCGGCCCTGGGGGACACCTCCAACACATACAAAAGCGCTGCCATCCTGGCCGCCGCGATGACGCTGTTCGGCGCCATTGTCTTTTCCTGGGCGCTGCAATTGCAGTTCCCGATGCTGCGCTGGGGTTGAACCATGGATATCCTCGACAACGTTCTGCACGGCTTCAGCGTCGCCTTCCAGTGGGACAACCTGCTGTGGTCGCTGTTCGGCGTCTTCATGGGCAACATGATCGGCGTGCTGCCCGGCATGGGCGTGCTGGCCGCGATCTCCATCCTGCTGCCGCTGACCTACGCCATGACGCCGGTGGCGGCGCTGATGATGCTGGCGGGCATCTACTACGGCGCCCAGTATGGCGGCGGCATCACCTGCATCCTGCTGAACCTGCCCGGCACGCCGTCCCATGCCGTCACCTGCCTGGACGGCAACCCGCTGGCGCGCCGCGGCAAGTCCGGCTCGGCGCTGTTCATGCTGGTGCTGGCGTCCTTTGTCGGCGCCAGCGTCGGCATCATCGTCATGATCCTGTTCTCGCCCATCCTGGTGGAAGTGGCCTTCCAGTTCGGGCCGGCCGAGTACTTCTCGATGATGATGCTGGGCCTGTTCGCCGGCGCCACGCTGGCCAAGGGCTCGGCCATCAAGGGCGTGGCCATGGTGTTCCTGGGCCTGCTGATCGGCGTGATCGGCACCGACGTCAACACCGGCACCATCCGCTATGCCTTCGGTATCCTCGAACTGAGCGATGGCGTGCAGTTGGTGGCGCTGGCGATGGGCCTGTTCGGGCTGGCGGACTTCTTCGCCAACGTCAACCGCATCGGCAAGGCCAGCACGGTCGGCAGCGCGGCCCGCATGTCGGTGCGGCCCGAGCCCGGCGACATCCGCCAGTCGGCCATGCCGATCGCGCGCGGCAGCGCCATCGGCGCGGTCCTGGGCATCCTGCCCGGCACCGGCGCGACCATCGCGTCGTTCATGTCCTACGCCGTGGAAAAACGCGTCTCCAAGACGCCCGCGCGCTTCGGCAACGGCGCGATCGAGGGCATCGCCGGCCCCGAGGCGGCCAACAACTCGGCGGCGCAGACCAGCTTCATCCCGACCATGAGCCTGGGCATCCCGGGCGACTCCGTCATGGCGCTGATGCTGGGCGCCCTGATCATCCACGGCATCCAGCCGGGACCGCAGATGGTGACCGAGCACGCCGACCTGTTCTGGGGCCTGATCGCCAGCTTCTGGATCGGCAACGTGATGCTGGTGATCATGAACCTGCCGCTGATCGGCATGTGGGCCAAGCTGCTCAAGGTGCCCTACAAGTACCTGTTCCCGTCGGCGCTGTTCTTCGTCTGCGTGGGCGTGTACAGCACCCAGAACAGCCTGTTCGACGTCGGCATGGTGCTGGTGCTGGGCATGGTCGGCTACCTGTTCCTGAAGCTGCGCTTCTCGCCCGCGCCGCTGCTGCTCGGCTTCGTGCTGGGGCCGATGGTCGAGGAGAACTTCCGCCGCGCCCTGCTACTGTCGCGCGGGCAGATGGGCATCTTCATCGACCGCCCGATCAGCGCGGGTTTCATCTACGCGATCTTCGCGCTGGCGCTGTGGCTGGTCTACTCGACCGTGCGCAATCGCCGCAAGGTGCAGGCGATCGCGCAGGCCCGGGCCTGACGGCCCCAACCGAACCGGGGCCGCCGGCGGCGGCCCCGCCGCAATACCGGAGGGACGCCATGAGCGCATTGCAACAGGAACACGGGGCGTGCACGCCCGGCGACGACGCGCTGGCCGTTGCGCGCGCGCTGTCGTTCGTCGAACTCATGGAGTTGCTGGAATTCAGCTGCCTGCGATTCGAAGCGCCCGCGCCCGGCGCCAACGCGGCGCTGATCGGCACCCAGGAATGGCGCCGCGCCGCCGGTCCCGGGCTCGATCCGTCCGCCGTCTACATCTGCTCGACCCTGGCGGCGCTCCAGGACGCCGTGCTGCCGCCGGCCGACGCCGACCTCTGCATCGACATGCCTTCGACCGGACTGGTGCGGCTGGTGGCGACGCTGCGCCAGCGCCCGCCCGCGCCGCCCCGGCGCTGCCTGCGCGTCGACCTGCAGGCGCTGATCCGCCGCGTCATCGTGCCCGCCACGGCGCCGGCGCACCTGTATGAGCTGGTGCGCCACGTCGTCATGGCGCGCCTGTGGGTGGAAGTCGCCCGCGCCTGAAAGTGGCCATATCAAATAACCCGGATTGGCTATTTTTCACCGATCCAATTTTGCCTAGGATGGCCGGGTACACAGTCAACCCCGAGCACATCCATGCCAGAACTGACCCCGGCGCTGCGCCAGCGCATCCTCCAAGCCGTGGACGCGGGCTTCGCGGCCCAGACCGAACTGACGGCGCAACTGGTGCGCCTGCCCTCGCAGCGCGGCGAGGAAGCCACCGCGCAGGACTTCATGGCGGCGCGCTACGCCGAACGCGGCTACGCGGTGGACCGCTGGCGCATCGACGTCGACGCCATCCGCCACCTGCCCGGCTTTTCGCCGGTGGCGGTTTCCTATGACAACGCCTACAACGTGGTCGGCGCGCACCGCGCCCGCAGCCTGAAAGGCCGCTCGCTGATCCTCAATGGCCACATCGACGTGGTGCCGGTCGGCCCGCTGGCGCAATGGAGCCGCGACCCGTACGACCCCGCCATCGTCGACGGCTGGATGCACGGCCGCGGCGCGGGCGACATGAAGTCCGGCCTGGTCGCCTGCCTGTCGGCCATGGACGCGCTCGCCGCGATCGGCCTGGCGCCGGCCGGCGACGTGTTCCTGCAGTCGGTGGTGGAAGAAGAATGCACCGGCAACGGCGCCCTGGCCTGCCTGGCGCGCGGCTACCGCGCCGACGCCGCCTTCATCCCGGAACCGCTGCTGCCCATGCTGATGCGCGCCCAGGTCGGGCCGATGTGGTTCCAGGTGCAGGTCGAAGGCGACCCCCAGCACGCCTCGGCCGCCTTCACCGGCGCCGGCGCCAACGCCATCCAGAAGGCGATCTTCCTGATCCAGGCGCTGGACGAACTGGAAACGCGCTGGAACGCCAACAAGCGCGACCACCGCCACTTCTGCGAACATCCCCATCCCATCCGCTTCAACCTCGGCAAGATCGCCGGCGGCGACTGGCCGTCCAGCGTGCCGGCCTGGTGCACCTTCGACATGCGCGTGGCGGTCTATCCGGGCCAGAGCCTGGAGGCCGCGCGCGCCGAGATCGAGGACTTCGTGGCCCAGGCCGCGGCGCGCGATCCGTTCCTGGCCACGCATCCGCCCAAGGTGGTCTACCACGGCTTCATGGCCGAGGGCTACGAACTGCGGAACGCCGACGAGGCCGAGGCCGCGCTGCGCGCCGCGCACGAACAGGTGTTCGGCGAACCGCTGCGCGAATACGCCACGTCGGCCGCCACCGACGCCCGCTTCTACGGCCTGTACGCCGACACCCCGGCCATCGTCTACGGCCCGGAATGCCGCATGCCGCACGGCTACGACGAAGCGGTCAACCTGGAATCGGTACGCAAGGTCACCCAGACCATTGCGCTATTCATCGCCCAATGGTGCGGACTGGAAGAGCGCCACGCATGAACCGCAGCAACCTCTCCAGCGCCGACCAGGCGCTGTTCGCGGCCGAGCCGCCCAAGTTGTCCCTGTCGCAGGCCGAGGATCTGGCGCGCGACCACTACGGCCTGGCGGTCCGCGCCAGCATCCTGTCCAGCGAGCGCGACCAGAATTTCCTGCTGCGCGGCGCCGACGGCCGCGCCTACGTGCTCAAGGCCACGCATCCGGCCGAAGACCCCGCGGTCACCGACTTCCACACCCAGGCGCAATTGCGGCTGATGCGCGCCGGCGGCCAGCCGCCGGTGCCGCACCTGCTGCCCCGCCTGGCGGGCGACTACGTGCATTGGCACGACGACGCCAGCGGCGCCCGCCGCGCCATCCGCCTGATGACCTTCGTCGATGGCGTGCCGCTGCACCAGGTGGCGCGCACGCCGGCGCAGCACCGGGCGCTGGGCCGCGCGCTGGCCCAGTTTGACCTGGCGCTGGCGGACTTCGACCATGCCATGGCCGGCCACGAACTGATGTGGGACCTGCAACGGGCCGATCAACTGGCCGACCTGCTGCCCAAGATCCCGCAGGCGGACCGCCGCCGGCTGGCCGAACGCCAGCTCGAGCGCTTCGTCACCGACCTGCGGCCCCGCCTGGGCGCGCTGCGGCGCCAGGTCATCCACAACGACCTCAACCCCTACAACGTCATGGTGGCGCGCGATCGGCCCGACCAGGTCGCCGCGCTGCTGGACTTTGGCGACATGGTGCGCGCGCCGCTGGCGCAGGACCTGGCCGTGGCCGGCGCCTACCTGCTGGACGACGCCCCCAACCCCCTGTCGCTGGCGCTGCGCCAATGCCTGGCCAGCTATCACCAGACATTGCCGCTGACCGAAACCGAGATCGCGCTGCTGCCCGACCTGATCGCCACGCGCCTGTTGATCACGGTGGCCATCACCGGCTGGCGCGCGCAGCAGCACCCCGAGAACCGCCAGTACATCCTGCGCAACAACGGCCTGGCCTGGACCGGCCTGGCGCGCCTGGACGCCCTGCCCCGGCAGCAGGCCAGCGACATCCTGCTGGCCGCCAGCCAGACCCCGATGGAGACTCTTGTATGAGCCGAGACCAAGCCATGCTCAACGCCTTCGACCCCGCCGCGGCCGACGCGCTGCCGCCGGCCGAGCGCGAGCTGATCGCCCGCCGCCAGCGCGTGCTGGGGCCGGCCTACCGCCTGTTCTACGACCAGCCGCTGCACATCGTGCGCGGCGAAGGCGTGTGGCTCTACGGCGCCGACGGCGATCGCTACCTGGACGCCTACAACAACGTAGCCTCGGTGGGCCACAGCCATCCGCGCGTGGTGCGCGCCATCGCCGAACAGGCGGCGGTGCTGAACACCCACACCCGCTATCTGCACGACGGCGTGCTGGACTACGCCGAGCGCCTGCTGGCGACGTTCCCGCAGCCGCTGTCGCAGGTCATCTTCACCTGCACCGGCAGCGAGGCCAACGACCTGGCGCTGCGCGTGGCGCGCAGCCATACCGGCGGCACCGGCGTCATCGTCACGCAACTGGCGTACCACGGCGTCACCGCCGCGGTGGCCGCTGTGTCGCCGTCGCTCGGCCAGGCCGTGCCGCTGGGCGTGGACACCCGCGCCGTGGCCGCGCCCGACAGCTACCGCCACGATCCGGCCACCCTCGGGCAATGGTTCGGCCAGCAGGTGCGGGCCGCCATCGACGACATGCGGCGCCACGGCATCAAGCCGGCCGCGCTGCTGGTGGACACGATCCTGTCCAGCGACGGCGTCTACAGCGATCCGGCCGGCTTCCTGGCGCCGGCGGCGCAGGCCATCCGCGACGCCGGCGGCCTGTTCATCGCCGACGAAGTGCAGGCCGGCTTCGCCCGCACCGGCTCGTGCATGTGGGGCTTCCAGCGCCACGGCCTGGTGCCCGACATCGTCACCATGGGCAAGCCGATGGGCAACGGCCACCCCATCGCCGCCATGGTCTCGCGCCCCGACATCCTGGAACGCTTCGGCCGCGAGGCGCGCTACTTCAATACCTTCGGCGGCAATCCGGTGGCCTGCGCCGCGGCCCAGGCCACGCTCTCGGTCATCGAGGAAGAAGGCCTGCAGGCCAACGCCGCGCGCACCGGCCAGTACCTGCGCGACGGTTTCCGCGCGCTGGCCGAGCGCCACGCGCTGATCGGCGACGTGCGCGGCGATGGCCTGTTCATCGGCGTCGAACTGGTGCGCGACCGCGCCGCGAAGACGCCGGCCAAGGAAGAAACGCACCGCTTCGTCAACCTGATGCGCCAGCGCCGCGTGCTGCTCAGCGCCACCGGCCTGCACGGCAACGTGCTCAAGCTGCGGCCGCAGCTGCCGTTCGCCCGCGAGCATGCCGACCTGCTGCTGGCGGCGGCGGACCAGACGCTGGCGGAACTGTAGCGGACGACGCGGCGCCCCGTGACCGCCCCCGCGATGTCCCGCCGATGCGGGGCGCCGGCCGCCGTCCCTGGCCGCCTTGGTCCGCCGCCGTCATTCAACGGCAAGGCTCAACGCCGCGCCCGGCGCGCGGGCCGGTTCTCGCCGGCCCGCCCCAGCGCCCGCGCAAAGCGGGCCACGCCATCGTCGATGCGCTCGCACGGCACGCCGCCATACCCCAGCACCACCGCCGGCGTCGCCGCGCGCGCGGCATCGGGCAGGTAGTGCGGCTGCCCCAGCACGATGCCTTCGTCGCGGGCCGCCTCGGCCAGACGCGGCACCGACACCTTGCGGTCGAGCCGCGCATAGACATGCAGCCCGGCCCGCGCTTGCGACAATTGCACCTGGTCGCCGACACGAGCCGCCATCGCCTCCCGCAGTACGATCTGGCGGCCGGCATACTCGGTGCGCATGCGCTTGATGTTGTGCGAGAAATGGCCGTCCGCCATGAAGTCCGCCAGCGCCGCCTGCAAGTGCAGCTGGCCCGGCCGGTAGATGCTGGCGCAGGCGCGCGAGAACGGCTCGGCCACCTGTGGCGGCACCACCATGTAACTCATGCGCAGGCCGGCGAACATGGTCTTGCTGAAGGTGCCCAGGTAGATCACGCGGCCGTCGGCATCCAGCCCCTGCAACGACGGAATCGGCGCGCCGTCGTAGCGGAACTCGCTGTCGTAGTCGTCCTCCAGCACCCACAGCCCGCGCGCCCGCGCCGCCTGCAACAGTTCCAGGCGCCGCGCCAGCGGCATCACCACGCCGGTGGGGTACTGATGCGACGGACTCGTAATCAACAGCCGCGCGCGGCGCGGCAGCTTGCTGGCCACCAGGTCCAGGCCCTGGTCATCGAGCACGGCGGCATGGGCGCGCACGCCCGCCGCCCCCAGCACCGGCGGAAAGGCCCAGTGGCACGGGCTTTCCACCAGCGCGGCGTCGCCCGCCCCCGCCAGCATGCGCGCGCACAGGTCCACCGACTGGTGCGTGCCCGCCGTGACGATGACCTGCTCCGGCTCGCACACCACGGCCCGCGCCAGCCGCAGATAGCTGGCGATGGCCTCGCGCAGCGGCAGAAAGCCCGCGCCGTCCTTGGCATAGCCCGACAGCGCCAGGTTCGACTTGCCCAGATGGCGCGACACCAGCCGGCGCCACAGGTGGAACGGAAACAGGCTGGCGTCGGCCACGCCCGGCACGAATGCCCCGGTGTGCTGGCCCAGCCCCGCCGCGCCACCGGCAATGCCCTCGCCGCGCGTCGACAGGCCCGGCACGTGGCGCTGCACATGCTCGGGCGAGGCCGGCGGCAGCAGCGGCCGGTCCACGGTCTTCTCGACGAAGGTGCCGCTGCCGCCGCGCGCGCTCAGGTAGTTCTCGGCGATCAGGCGTTCGTACGCCAGCGTGACCGTGATGCGCGAGATGCCCAACTCCTGCGCCAGCACGCGCGAGGACGGCAGGCGCTGCCCCGCCACCAGCGTGTGGTCCAGCACGCCGCGCCGCACGATGTCGTAGATCTGCTTTTGCAAAGGGTCGGGCGATTCGCGCGAGAGCGCGCCGGATAGCAGGTCGGCGAGCAGGACTTCCTTCATGAAGTGGACCTATCTCTGATTGGATTGTGGCTATACAAGATATAGCCAGTAGTTGCTATCGTCAACGCCGTATCCAATGCGGCGCCACCGTGGAAAGCCGCGACAAACAAGGGGAATTCCATGCAAGACCAGAATGGCCGCAGACAGCCGGTCAGGGCGGCGGCCGCCGCTTTCTTCGGCACCATGATCGAGTGGTACGACTTCTACTGCTACGCCACGGCCGCCGCCCTGGTGTTCGGCGACGTGTTCTTCGCCACCAACGATCCCTTCATGGGCACGCTGGCCTCGCTCGGCACCTTCGCCATCGGCTTTTTCGCGCGGCCGGTGGGCGCGGTGCTGTTCGGCCATCTGGGCGACCGCGTCGGCCGCAAGCAGAGCCTGGTCATCACGCTGCTGCTGATGGGCGTGGCCACCACGCTGATCGGCCTGCTGCCGTCATACCATTCGATCGGCCTGACCGCCGTGGTGCTGCTGGTCGCGCTGCGGCTGGTGCAGGGCATCGCGGTGGGCGGCGAATGGGGCGGCGCGGTGCTGATCGCGGCCGAACACGCGCCGCCCAAGTGGCGCACCTTCCTGGCCTCGGCGCCGCAGTACGGCAGCCCCATCGGCCTGATCCTGGCGACCGGCGTGTTCCGCCTGGTGTCCGACCTGCCGAAGGAAGACTTCCTGGCCTGGGGCTGGCGCCTGCCCTTCATCATCAGCGGCGTGCTGGTGCTGGTGGCCTTCGTCATCCGCCGCGGCGTCAACGAAAGCCCCGAACTGGAAGCGCGCCTGAAGGAAAAGAAAAGGGAAAGCACCGCCCCCATCAGCATGGTGCTGCGCGAACGCAAGCGCGCGCTGCTGCTGGGCATCGGCCTGTGCCTGCTGGGCATCTCGGGGTTCTACTTCGTGACCACGCTGATGATCACCTACACCACCACCTACCTGAAGATCACGCGCAGCCAGATCCTGGACGTGGTGACCTGGGCCGGCGTGGTCGAGCTGATCAGCTTCCCGATCGCCTCCTACATCGCCACCCGCGTCGGCGAGCGCCGCTTCCTGATCTGGGTCACCGCGCTGTCGACGCTGTGGGCGGTGCCGATGATGATGCTGATCCTGACCGGCGACATCCAGAACATCGCCATCGGCATCCTCACCGCCATCTTCCTGATCGGCGCCTACTACGCGGTGCTAGCGCCCTACCTGCCGCTGGCCTTCCCCGTGGAGATGCGCTACACCGGCATCTCGCTCAGCTTCCAGCTGTGCGGCGCGATCTTCGGCGGCACCACGCCGCTGGTGGGGCTGTGGGTGGCGCACACCTTCGGCCTGACCTGGCAGCCGATGGCGCTGATGTTCGCCCTCATCGCCGGCGCCAACCTGCTGTGCGCGATCTACCTGCCGACGCCGGAACGGGAGGCGGCCCGCCAGCGCGGCGGCGCCGTGGGCGCGGGACAGCACAGCCGGGCGTTGTAACGGCGGCGCGGGCCTGCGGGGCGGACGCCGCCCTCGCGGCTATATCAGCAACACCGCGCCGCCGCTTCCCGCGACGATGCCCAGCCCCGCCAGGGCATAGCTGTCGCGGCGCTCACAACCGGCGCGATACGTGCCGTGCGCCGCGTGCAGGCACACGGCGCCAAGAATGGCCAGGGCGATTCCGATCCCGAACATGAGGTCTTCCTTGATATATCAGGCGGACCGGCCGGCGGCTGGTCCGTTGGCTATGGACCGGAGCCAATCCTTTCAGTTCCCTGAATAAATAAATGGCCGGATCCGCGTCAAGGAGCCGCCACGGCCTGGTCGGGCTGGCGGAACACGAACAACGCCTCCGGCGCCTGCCCCAGCACCGTTTCCGCGATACGCGCCCGCAGCCGCGCATGTTCGCGCCGCGCCTCGGGCGCCGGGTTGCCCAGCAGCGCGAAGAACGCCGGCGGCAGCACGCCCTCGCGCAGCACCGCCTGCACCCGCCGCTCGCCGCGCGTCAGCCAGAAGCTGTACGACTTGTCCGCGGCCTGGCTATAGCGCGCCTCGGGCAGCGACAGGTCGATCCGGTAACAGCCGCGGGTGACGGCGCGCGTGGCGAACTCGAAGGCGTCCCTCACACCCGGCCCGGGATGGCCGCTGACCACGCTCAGTTCGCCGCGCGGCACCGGCACGCCATCGGTCTCCAGCCGCGCCAGCGCGCCGCGCAGGCCCTGGAAGATCAGCGCCAGCATGGCGAGCGCACCGTGGCCGTGGTAGGCCATGACGGCCTCGAACGGAATCAGAATGGGGCCGTGCTCGCCTTGCACGCGCAGTTCGCTGCCGGCGGGAATGGTCGGGATCGTCATGAAAGTCTCCAAAAAGATGGCCGGCCACGACGTGCGGCCGGCCGGCGCGATGGCTGTCAGAAGCGCGTGCGCAGCGTCAGGCTGAAGCTGCGACCCGGCTCCAGCAACGGGTTCAGGTCGGTCATGGCGTAGGCCACGTTGGACGAGGTCGCGGCCGTGCGATATGCGCGATCGAACAGGTTGTTCACGCCCAGCACCACCTGGGTATTGCCCAGTTGCGGCAGGCCCAGGCGGTCCAGCTGCAATTGCGCGTACAGGTTGACCACGCCGTAGCCGGCCGCCGGATATTCGGTGCGGGCGTCATAGCGACTCTGGCCCTTGGCCCACTGCACTTCGCCGCTCAGCGCGTAGGCCTCGTTGGCGCCCACATACTGCAGGCCCACGATGCCGCTGAGCGGCGCGATGGAAGCCAGCGGCCGGTCGGTGTTGCGATTGGTGGCGTGCAGGTAGCTGGCGTTGCCGTACAGGTTGACGGTGCGCGTCAGCTGCCAGCGCCAATCGGTCTCCACCCCCTGGATGCGTACCTTGCCGACGTTGCGGCGCTGGGTCGCGGGCAGGCCCAGGTAGGTCGTGGTGGCGTTCTCCAGGAAGTCGCGGTAGTCGCTGCGGAACGCGGTCAGGCCGACCGTGGCGCTATCGAAGTGCAGGCGCGTGCCGCCCTCGACGGTGGTGCCGCGCTCGGGCTTCAGCTCGGGATTGGGAATGGTGTAACTGGTGCCGGTGTAGCCGGCGCTGAACATCTCGGACGTCCACGGCATGCGGAACGAGGTGCCGACGCTGCCCAGCAGTTCGACCACGTCGGTGGCGCGATACGACAGGCCCAGGCTGCCAGTGGTGGCGGTCTGCTTGCTGTCCTGCGCGGCGCGGAAGGCCGGCAGCAGGTTGGGCGACGGCAGCGCATCCAGGCCCACGTCGGAACGGAACCAGTCGAAGCGGCCGCCGGCGGTCACGGTCCACTTGGGCGCGGGCTTCCATTCCGTCGTCAGGAAGGCGCCGACGTTGGTCTGGTACTGGTTGGGGCCGGTCTTGGCGTAGGGCGTGCTGGTGGTGGTCGAGGTGCCGTTGGGCCGGTAGACGGTGATGTCGCTGCGGCTTTCCGAGCCGGGGCGGCGCTCGTGCATGAAGTCCAGGCCGAAGGTGGTGGTGGTCTGCGCCCACGGCACCGTCGCGGCCACGCTGCCGCCATAGACCACCGGGCCGATCACATGGCTGCGGGTCTCGACCTGGCGCGCCGGGTTGGTCTGGTTGCGCGCCGACATCCAGGTATCGAACTCGTTGACGTAGACGCTGGCCTTGAGCGCGCTGATGGCGCCGTCGAATTCGCCGCTATAGGCCAGCCGGGCCTGCTTGACGCGGTTGGGGTCGCGCCGGCTGCTGGCGGCGGGATACGGCGGCACGGTGCCGGCGGCGCCGTCCTTGACGTAGGCCACGCGCGCGCTGGCCTCGATGCGCTGGCGGGCGTCGGGCATGTAGCCCAGCACGATGCCGCCGCCCGCGCCGCGAAAGTCGCTGTTGGGCACCTCGCCCGTGGCGCTGTCGTAGTTGCTGGCGCGGCGGCCGGTGGCGTAGACGCGCAGGTCGAAGCCATCGCCCGCGCCTTCCACCGCCACGTTGCTCTGCACGCCGTGGCCGTTGCTGCGGTACGTGACCGAGGCTTCGCCGCCGTTCAGGCTGAACGGCTGCTCCAGGTTGCCATGGCCGCGCTTGGTGACGAAGTTGATCAGGCCGCCCAGGCCATCGCTGCCGAAGCGCGACGAATCCGGGCCGCGCACCACCTCGACCTGTTCGATCTCGGTCGGGCTGATCAGCATGAACTGCAGCGTGTTGCGGCCGCGGAAGCGGTCGCCGTCGATGAACATCGGCACCCGCATGTCGTTGGTGTTCAGCCCGCGCAGGAAGATGGTGCCGGCGATGCCGCCGCTGCGGCTGACGGTGGCGTTGGGCACGCGGCCCAGCAGGTCGAGGGTGCTGTCGGTGTTGAGGCGCTCGATGTCCTGGCGCTCGACCACCGTGACCGGCTGCGTCACCGCGTGGTCGATGGTGGCGGGAGCGGGCGTGGCGCCCAGGGGCCGCAGGCGTCCGTCATCGGCCGGACGCTCGGCGCTGACCTGGATGGCGGGAAGTTGCGGCGCGTCGGCGGCGGCCGCCGGCGCGCCAATGGCCGCGGCGGTCAGCAGGCTGGCGCGGACGAGGGGCGAGAGAGAGGAAGGACGTGACATACGTGGACGCGATAGAAAAGACCAAGGGGTCGGACGGCGCCGCCTCAGGCGGCGGGAGTGGAAGCTTTCAGCCAGGGCAGGAAGCCCCGCAGGAAACGGGACGCGGCGGGCATGAAATAGCTACCGTGGTGGTACATCGGATCCAGCGAGGTCACGATCAGCCGCCCCGCCGTGCTGTGGCGGTCCTCGTACAGCACCGAGCCCGCGCCGGCCTTGTCGATCAGCGAGACCGCGCCCGGCGGCGGCGTGAAGGTGCCGTGCTGGTGCCAGGTGGCGTCGGCCAGCGTCAGGTGCGAGAACAGCGGGTGCGCGGGTTGCGCCAGGCGCAGGCCCGAATCGGCGCCCGGGGTCTTCCACCACCAGAAGTTCACTTCGCAATCGGTCCAATGCACGCCATCCAGCCAGCGGTGCGAGCCGGTCTCGCCCATCGCCACCAGCGTCCTGCCCGAGGCCAGGAAGCGGGCGAAGCGCGCGCGGTGCGGCACGAGCAGGTCCGGGTGGGTCCGGCACGACACGATCAGGGCGTCGCAGTCGGCCAGCGCGGCGTCGTCCAGTTCGGGCAGGTAAATGAAACGGTCGAGATACGGCGTCAGTTCCGGCGTGTGGAAGGTGCGGTGGTGGTAATACGTGCCGGCGTCCAGCGCCGCGATCACGGGGGTGCGCGAGGTCATGGCGGCGGTCATGCGGCGTCTCCCCACAGCCAGTCGAACAGCTGCGGCACGATGCGCCCGGCGCTGTCGACGCTGCCCGCATACATCCACAGATCGTTGCCGCTGTGCGTCAGCAGGCGGCCGCCGCCGGGCAGCGCCAGCACCCAGTCCACCGGCAGGGCGTCCGGGCCCAGGGTGTTCAGCACCCGCGCGCCGTCGGGCGGCGGGTTGCCGCCTCGCGCGTAGAAGCCGGCCACGCCGCGCCGGAAGGTCAGGTGTTCGGGATCGACGCCCTCGAACACCGGATGCGCAGCGGCGCGATGCACCCGCAGGCCGTCCAGGCCGCGCGCCGCCCCCGGCGCGAAGGGCCGCAGCCAGCGCAGGAACGGATAGGCGACGTGGCCGTTGAACACCATGGCGCCGCCGGCCAGCAGCCAGGCTTCAAGCCGGTCGCGCTGCCCGAGCAGATAGCGCTGGTCGACGTTGGCGGGCACCAGCAAGGCGCGCACGCGCGCCAGGTCGAGCCGCGCCAAGCCATACAGCGGTTCGGCCACGGCGCGCGGCCGCTCGCCGCCGGTGAGCGCGGCGGGGCCATTGCCGCTCCAGTGGTTCAGGTAGACGATGGAGGTCATCAGGGATCAACGGAAAAGAGGAATCACGCCGCGCACCTCGCCGGCCTCGCCCGCCAGCGACGCCACCCGCACCGGCATGCGGTACAGGCGGCTCAGGCGCTCGTCGGTGCACATCAAGGGAGTCGGGCCGACCTCGCAGGCGTCGTCGTGCATCAGCAGGGTCTGGTCGGCGATGTGCTGCGCGTGCTGCGGCTGGTGGGTCGAGAACACCACCGCCAGGCCTTGCTCGCGCGCCAGCCGGCGCAGGAGCGACAAGATGATGTCCTGGTTGCGCAGGTCCAGCGCCGCGCCCGGTTCGTCGAGCACGATGATGGAACTGGCGCTGGCCATGGCCCGCGCGATGCACACCAGTTGCTGCTGGCCGCCGCTCAAGGCCTGGAACGGCCGCCCGGCCAACGACTCCAGCCCCACCGCCCGCAGGCAGTCGCGGGCGATCTCGCGGTCGCGCGGGCCGGGCGACGCATACCAGCGCAGATGGCGGGCGCGGCCCATCGTCACCATCGCCAGCGCGTCGTAGGCGAACAGCGCGTCGGTGCGCTGCGGCACGTAGGCGGCGTGGCCTTGCAGGCGCACCGCGCCGGCGGCCGGCGCCCGCAGGCCCAGCAGGGTCTTGAGCAGCGAGGTCTTGCCGCGGCCGTTGGGCCCCAGCACCGCCAGGATCTCGCCGCCGCGCACGCGCAGCGACAGGTCCGACAGCAGGCGGCGGCCGCCCGCCTGCACCGCCAGGCGATCGAGTTCAAGCATGGTGCGCTCCCCCGCCCTGCGTGCGGCGCAGCAGCCAGGCGAACAGCGGCGCGCCGATCAGCGCGGTGATCACGCCCAGCGGAATCTCGGCGCTGGTGGCGCTGCGCGCCACCGTATCGACCCACACCATGTAGGTGCCGCCGATCAGCGCGCTGGCCGGCAGCAGCGCGCGGTGATCCGGGCCGACCAGCATGCGCGCGATGTGCGGCACCACCAGCCCGACCCAGCCGACGGTGCCGGACACCGCCACGCTGGCCGACACCACCAGCGTGGCGCAGCCCAGCAGCAGCCAGCGCAGCGGCTCGACCGCGATGCCCATGGCGCTGGCCTGCTCATCGCCCAGCGACAGCACGTTGATGCGGAACCGCAGCGCATACAGCAGGCCCATGCCCGCCGCGATCGGCAGCGCGGCCGCGGCCAGCTTGACGTACGAGGCCGTGGCGAAGCTGCCCATCAGCCAGAACACGATCGCCGGCAGGCTGTCGTTGGGGTCCGCGAAGTACGTGGCCAGCGAGATCAGCGCGGAAAAGAAGGCGCTGGTGACCACACCCGCCAGCACCAGCATCAGGATGGTGGCGCGGCCCTGCGTGCGTCCCAGCAGATAGACGATGGCCACCGCCAGCAGGCCGCCGGCGAAGGCCAGTCCCAGCGTCGCCCACAGCGACGAGAACAGCAGGATCGCGGCGCAGCCGCCGAACGCCGCGCCGGACGAGATGCCGAGGATCTGCGGCCCCACCAGCGGATTGCGGAACGCGCCCTGCAGCGCCGCGCCGCACAGCGCCAGGCTGGAACCGGCCAGCACCGACAGCAGCACCCGCGGCAGCCGCACCTGCAACACCACGCGCTGTTCGGCGCCGCTGACGGCCGGCAGCCAGTCGGCCAGGCCGTCGGGCAGCGCCAGCCCCGCCAGCACGCTGGACACATGCGCCAGCGGCAGCGGGTAGCGGCCCACGCACAGCGCCGCCAGCATCGACGCCGGCAACGCCAGCGCCATCAACAGCCACGGCCAGGCCAGGCGGCGACGCGCCACGCCCGCCTCGAGCGGCACGGATTCAGCGCAGGCGGTCATAGCCGGCGGCTCCCTGGTTCTGCCGCGCGTGCAGCACGGTGTCGATATCCGCTGCATCGGGCGTGTGGCCATACAGCTGCGTGTACGCCTGCGCGATGTGCTCGCGCAGCGGCCAGTCGAAGCGGTCCGGGTGCAGCAGCTGGCTCAGCCACTGCCAGTACAGCGGCGATTCCTGGCTGGGCGGATCCCACAGGTAGCCGCCGGCCGGGATCTTGTAGACGCGATGGTTGCGCACCGCCGGAATGTCGGCGAACAGCGGGTCCTGATACAGCATGGCCGGCGTCAGCCCGGGCTCGAAGTTGTTCAGCAGGATCACGTCCGGCGCCCACGCCATGAGCTGTTCGATGTTGATCGTCTGCCCGCTGCCGATCGCCGCCGCCACATTGCGGCCGCCGGCCAGGCGGATGTCATCGTCGAAGCTGGTGCCCGCGCCCGAGGCGCGCAACTGCGGCGCGTAGCGCGCCAGGTACAGCACGCCCGGACGCTGGTCGGGCCGCAGGCCGTCGGTCACCCTGGCGATGTCCGCCCGCACCTGGTCGCGCCACGCCAGTTGCGCGGCGGCGCGCGCCTCCTGCCCCAGCGACCGGCCCATCAACCGGATCCATTCGCGGCTGCGCGCCTCGTCGCCATACAGCAGCGCCGCCACGGGCAGGCCGGCGTTGCGCAGCGGCGCGATCAGGTCGTCGCCCATGTGCCCCCACTGCCACACCAGGTCCGGCTGGATCTGCAGCAGCGTCTCGACGTTGGGCGCGAAGCCCGAGCGCGTGATGTCCGTCCGGATGGCGGCGAGGGCCGGGAACATGCGCGCCAGCAGGCCGTCCTTCATCAGTTCATGGGCGTTGGGATGCATGCCGGCCAGGTGCTGCGCGCCGCCGTCCAGCGAGATCAGCAGCGAACCCGCGGGCATCGGCAGCGTGACCACGCGGCGCGCGGGCGCCGCTAGCGGCACCGGGTTGCCCAGCATGTCGGTGAAGGCGGTAGGGGCCGCCAGGACGGCGGGCGGCAACAGGACCAGCGCCGCGAACGCGGCACTGCGCAGGAATCGGATAGCCATGGGAAATGAGGGGGACGGACGGCGCCGGCTGGCGCGGTGGTACCATTACAAATAAGAATCAATCTTATTTAATTCTAAGCGGCGGGGCCGCTCCCTCAAATGACTATTGTCAATTCGTCAAAGTCCCTCCTGACGGCCGCCCTGCGCCGCCATCCCTGGTTCGACGGCGTCGGGGACAGCGCGTTGGATGCCTTGGCAACGCACAGCCGCTGGCTGCGGTTCGAGGCCGGCGACACGTTGTTCTCGGAAGGCCAGGCCGCGACCTCCTGCCTGCTGGTCTGCGAAGGGTCGGTACAGGGCCTGCGCTACACCGCCGACGGCGGCGACAAGGTCTTTGGCCACGTCGGGCCGGGCGGCTGGCTGTCGGCGCTGACGCTGTTCGAGACCTCGCCGCGCCACCTGCACAGCGTGCGCGCCCGCACCGACGGCAACGGCTGCTTGCTGCAGGCCGACGCCTTCCGGCAGCTGTGCCTGGACGACGCCCGCTTCGCCTGCCGCGTCATGACGCACGCCGCCAACCTGGTGCGCCACCACACCGACCAGATCGACTGGCTGACCTCCAGCTCGGCCGAGGAACGGCTGGCCGAATACGTGCTGCGCGCCGGCAGGCCGCAGGCCGGCCAGCCACTGGTCCTGCCCCTGAGCCACTCGCAGATCGCCGTCAAGCTCGGCATGCGGGCCGAGACCCTCAGCCGCATCTTCTCCAAGTGGCGCCGCGAAGGCATCATCGCCAGCCGCCGCGGCACGCTCTACGTGCTGCGGCTCGCGCCGCTCGAACAACTGGCCTCCGGATGCTGAAACGCCGCGCGTCCCGACGGACGCGCGGCGTTCATGCGTGACAGCCCGATGTCACGTCACCGGGCGGTCACGGCCCCCTCACTTCACACTCGCCACCGCATCCAGGATCACCCGCGCCACCGCTTCCGGCTGCGATTGCTGCGGCACGTGGCTGGCCTGCAGTTCCGTGACCTTGGCGCCGATGCGCTGCGCCATCTGGCGCTGCAGCGCCGGCAGGATCATGCGGTCGTGGTTGCTGACGACGAACCACGACGGCCTGGTCTTCCACGCGGCGGTCGACACCGCCTCGCCAAAGGCGCTGGCCTTGATCGGGCCCTGCGTGGCGGCCATCACCCGGGCCTGCGCGGCCGGCACGTCCTGGGCGAAATCGCGCGCCAGGCCGGCGGCCGACAGGCTCAGCCAGCCATGGCTGTCGGCGCCGATGCTGTCCGAACCCGGCGCCTTGGGCGTGCCTTCGGTCAGCGTCGCCACCGACTGGCCGGCATCGGGCGCGAAGGCGGCCACGTAGACCAGGCTGGCGACCTTGGGATGATTGCCGGCCTCGGTGATCACCGTGCCGCCCCACGAGTGGCCGACCAGCACCACCTTGCCGGGCTGGTTGTCGATGGCGCGGTTGGCGGCGGCCACGTCGCCGGCCAGCGACTCCAGCGGGTTCTGCACCGCCTGCACCTGCACGCCCTTGGCCTGCAGCAGGGCGACCACCTTGGCCCAGTCCGAGCCGTCGGCGAAGGCGCCGTGCACGATCACCACGGACGGCCGCCCGGCGGCCGGCTCGGCGGCGAACGATTGCGAGAGGGGCGCGGCGAACAGGCCGGCGGCCAGGAGGGAGGCTGCGATAATATGGCGCTTCATGACGATTCCTTTTTTTCGGGATCAAACGCCGACGTGGCGCTTGCTGGATGCCAGTGTCGTTTTCCCGCCGATGGCGCGGTATCGGATGATTGACCGATGCGCCGTCTCCCCGCCCTGCCCGCCGCCCCCTTCATCGCCCCGCCCGTCCCCATGATCGCCGATAGCGCCATTGAACTGACCGACGCCGTGCTGGCCATGGCCTTCATCGGCGACCTCAGCATGGGCCGCGCCACCGACCATTCGCGCCGCACCGCCTGCCTGGCGGGCCTGCTGGCCGCGGCGCACGGCCTGGATGCGGCCGGCCAGGACCACGCCCGCGCGGTGGCGCTGCTGCGCTGGTCCGGCTGCACCGCCAACGCCGGCGGTTTCGCCGAACTGCTGGGCGACGACGTCGCCTCGCGCGAGGCCATGATGGCGCAGACGCTGCCGCCGCTGGACGCGCGCACGCAGTCGCTGATCGTGCCACTGGCGCTGATCCATTGCGAGATTTCCGGCGACGTGGCCGTCAGCCTGGGCATGCCGCAGGCGGTCGTGACCGGGCTGCGCCACGCCTTCGAGCGCCACGACGGCAAGGGCATGCCGCTGGCGCTGGACGGCGCGGCCGTCTCGCCGCTGGCCTATGTGGTCAACGCCGCCAGCGACCTGGAAATCCTCAGCCGTGCCCATGGCCGCGACAGCGCGCTGGACTTCCTGCGCCAGCAGGCCGGCGCCAAGTATCCGGCCGAGTTCGCGGCGTTGGCCATTCGCCATGGTCCGGCCTGGCTCGACCGGATGGACGCCGATCCGCCCGATGGCGCCGCCTGGAATCTCGCTGGCGGCCAGGCCGCCGCGCCCGCCGCGCTGACCCTGCTGGCCGACGTGGCCGAACTCAAGCTGCCGTGGCTGGCGGGCTATTCACGCCGGGTCGCGGCGCTGGCCGTGGCGACCGCCGCGCGCCTCGACCTGGACGCCGCGACGCAGGCGCGGCTGCAGGCGGCCGCGCTGGTCCACGGCATTGGCCGCGCGGCGCTGCCGAACCGCTTGTGGAACACCGCCGGCAAGCTGACGCCAGACCAATGGGAACAGGTGCGCCTGATGCCCTACTGGACCGCCCGCGCCGCTCGCCAGATCAAGGGTTTGAGCGCGGCGGCCGAACTGGCCTCGTATGCCTACGAGCGGCTCGACGGCAGCGGCTATTTCCGGGGCGCGGCGGGCGCCGCGCTCGACCGCCCGCAACGCGTGCTGGCCACCGCCGTGACACTGCAGGCGCTGCTCGAGGACCGCCCCTGGCGCCGCGCCCTTTCCCTGCGGGACGCGGCCCGCGCGCTGCGCGACGAGGCCGCCGCCGGCCGCTACGACGCCGATGTCGCCGAAGCCGCGATCGCCGCGGCCGGCGGCGAACCGGCAGCCCCGCGCCGCGCGGCCTCGCCGCTGTCGCAGCGTGAACTGGAAGTGTTGCGGCAGGTCAGCCTGGGCGCCAGCAACAAGGAGGCCGCGCGCGCCCTGGACATCAGCCCCAGCACCGTGCGCACCCACCTCGAAAGCGTGTTCCGCAAACTCGACTGCTCCACCCGCGCGGCGGCCACGCTCAAGGCGCTGACCTCGGGGCTGCTGTAGGGCGCCGCCAGGCGCCGCGATGACGGACGCGGGCAGCGCTCAGCGCTGCGCCAGCGCGCGCAATGCGTCGTAGGTTTCGCGCTCGTCCTGGTTCTCGCCGTAATCGCTGAGCTTGACGATCACCACCCGCCTGCCCGGATGGACATACAGGTATTGGCCGTGGATCCCGACCGCCGCGAAGTCGGGACCGCCCGCCGGATCGCGCTGCCACCATTGCGCGGCATAGCCCCAGCCATCCACCGCATGCGGCGCCGGCCGCGCGATGCGCGCCAGCCAGGCGGCGGGCACCACGCCCTGCCCCTGCGCCGCCAGCAGCACCTGCTGGCCGATGCGGGCGAAGTCGCGCGCGGTGGCGTTCAGGCAGCAGAATGCCTTCTCGATGCCGCCGGGCCGGTCCAGGTTCCAGGTGGCGGCGGACTCAGCGCCCATCGGATGCCACAGCCGCTCGGCGAGCAGGTCGGCAAGCGGGCGGCCGGTCACCCGCGCCAGCGCCATGCCCAGCAGCTGGGTGTCGATGCTGCGGTAGTCGCCCGCGCTGCCCGGCGTGAAATGCATGCGCCGATGCGCGCGCACAAAGCCGGCCAGGTCGAGCGTCAGGTACATGCGCGCGGTGCCGGTGAAGGGCCAGTAGGCGCGGTAGTTCTCCGACACGTCGATGCCCGAGGCCATGTCCAGCAGCTGTCCCACGGTGATGCGGTCGTAGTCGCCGGCGCCGGCCAGCTCGGGCAGCAGCGCGACCAGGCGGTCGTCCTCGCACAGTTCGCCGCGCGCGATCGCCTGGCCCACCAGCAGCGACACCACCGACTTGGCCATCGACCATGACGACTGCGGGTCCGTCGCGCTCACGCCGGGCCGGTACCACTCGTACACCAGCCGGCCGTCGCGCAGCACCACCAGGGCATTGGTGGCGGTGCCGCGCAGGAACTGGTCGAACGGCATCCCGGCGCCTTTCCACGGCACCGTGGCGGGCGGCAGCCAGGCGCTGGCCGCCAGCGCGGACGGCGTGGCCGAGGCCGGCACCACCCGCACCGGCAGCAGATCACCGCGGCGCGACGGCGCCGACGCCTCCAGCCGCCACAACGTGTGCGGCGGCGGGATCTCCATTACCGCGGTCGCCGCATAGGCGGCGGCCGTCATCGCGGCCAGCCCCAGGGCCAGCCGCCAAGCGGTCCGGCCCGGGCGGCGGGCGCGCGCGGGCGTCATGCGGGAGGTCGGGTCCGTTGCCATGGCGCGGATCATGCCAAGTCCGCGCCGATTGCACAACAGGCGCCGCGCAATCGCCGCCCGCGCATGGCGCCGGCCGCAACGGCCGGGAGATTCAAGTCCCAATGTATCAACCCGCCCGCTCCGTACATTGCGACACCTCAGACCCCGCGCGCCTGGCTACAACGGCTCCACGCCCTTTCACTCACCTTGACCGGAGTCCCCCGCCATGCCCGATCCCATCGACACCCAACGCCGCCGCCTGCTCGGCACCACCTCGGCCCTGGTCGGCGCCAGCCTGCTGAGCCTGGGCCTGAATGCCCGCGCCATGGCGCAGGTCACCCCCGCCGCCCCAAGCACGCCCCCTCCCAGCGCCGCTCCCTTTGCCGGCATCCGCCAGATCCGCGCCGGCGACCTGGACATCGGCTACGTCGACGCCGGCCCGGCCAACGGCCCGGTCGCCATCCTGCTGCACGGCTGGCCCTACGACATCCACAGCTTCATCGACGTCGTGCCGCGCCTGACCGCCGCCGGCTACCGCGTCGTCGTGCCGTACCTGCGCGGCTACGGCTCGACCCGCTTCCTGTCGGCCGATACCGCGCGCAACGGCGAGCAGGCGGTGGTGGCGGTCGACATCATCGCCTTGATGGACGCGCTGAAGATCGGCAAGGCCGTCATCGCCGGCTTCGACTGGGGCGCGCGCACCGCCAACATCATGGCCGCGCTCTGGCCCGAACGCTGCCAGGCGCTGGTGTCGGTCAGCGGCTACCTGATCGGCAGCCAGGAAGGCAACCGCAAGCCGCTGCCGCCGCAGGCCGAATTCCAGTGGTGGTACCAGTTCTACTTCGCCACCGAGCGCGGCGCGGCCGGCTACGCCGCCAACGTCGACGCCTTCAACAAGCTGATCTGGCAACTGGCCTCGCCGCAATGGCGCTTCGACGACGCCACCTACGCGCGCAGCGCCCGCGCCTTCGCCAACCCCGACCACGTCGCCATCGTCATCCACAACTACCGCTGGCGCCTCGGGCTGGCTGATGGCGAAGCGCGCTACGACGACCTGGAGCGGCGCCTGGCGGTGGCGCCGAAGATCGCGGTGCCCACCATCACGCTGGAAAGCGACGCCAACGGCGCGCCGCACCCCGCGCCCGCCGCCTACGCCGGCCAGTTCAGCGGCAAGTACCGTCACGTCGACGTGACCGGCGGCATCGGCCACAACCTGCCGCAGGAAGCGCCACGGGCCTTTGCCGACGCGGTGCTGCAGGTGACGCGGCTGTGACGTCAGGAAAACACGATTGTGATATAAACGTGATAGCAAAGTGATAGCACCGCGATACGGCGATGGCGCCCGGCGCCACGCCATGCCGGCGCGAAGCTGGCCGCAGCGCCGCGTGTCCGCCGGACAACAACCGGCGGACACGGCGTTGACAGCGTCATCCCCGTTGCCTTAGGATGCGCCCTTGCCTTTCAACAACCCCTTTTTTCCCGGGTGCCAACGTGTCTGCCATTCGTCAATTCGCCTAAACGCCGACGACTACCTTCCGGTAATCGCGGTCAGCCTGTCCATTCACGCGGCTCGACCTTCCCGGTCTTGAGCGCGACCCGCGGCAGGCGCGGTTCCGGAACGCGCAACACATCCCCCCCCTCGCTTCCCTTCCCCGCAAGACCGTGTCGTCGGCTTCCCCACTTTTCCTGGAGAAGACCCATGACGCCGGATTTCCGCGCCTGTGCGCAATCCCTTGAACTGTTCCGCTACCCCCGCACCCCGCACCTGGAAGGCTCGCGGCTGCAGGAAGGCGACCACGGCCACGACCACGTGCCTTACCGCGACCTGCGCGGCCTGCGCCTGGTGGTGGAGGAGAAACTCGATGGCGCCAACACCGGCATCAGTTTCAGCCCCGCGGGCGACCTGCTGCTGCAATCGCGCGGCCACTACCTGGTGGGCGGCGGACGCGAACGCCAATTCAACTTCATCAAGGCCTGGGCCCAGGCCCACGCCGGCTGGCTGCTGCAACGGCTGGAAGACCGCTACGTGATGTACGGCGAAACGCTGTCGAAAAAGCACTCCGTGTTCTACGACGCGCTGCCGCACCACTTCTTCGAGTTCGACGTGCTCGACCGCCGCACCGGCGCCTTCCTGTCCACCGAGGCGCGGCGCGAACTGCTGGCCGGCGGCCCGGTGCTGTCGGTGCCTGTCCTGTACGACGGCCTGGCGCCCGCGCGCCTGGCCGACCTGAAGGCCCTGCTGCGGCCGTCGCTGGCCAAGACGGCGCGGTGGCGCGACGCGTTCGAGGCCACCGTGCGGCGCGAGGGCCTGGACCTGGCGCTGGCCTGGCGGCAATGCGACAAGTCGGACCTGTCGGAAGGCCTGTACATCAAGGTGGAGGCCGACGGCAGGACGCTGGGCCGATACAAATGGGTGCGCGCCGACTTCGTCCAGGCCATCCTGGCCGCCGACAAGCACCATTCCGAGCAGCCCTACGTCCCCAACCAGCTCGCGCCCGGCGTCGACCTGTACGCCCCGCGTCCGCGGGTGGATTGGGACACGCTGCGCGGCGACAAGGAGGCATCATGAACTACGAACAATTGCGGGCCCTGGCGCCCGCCGCCGGCCAGGCGCCGGACTTCGCCGCCTGTCTGGCGGCCTTTCCGGCGCTGGAGCTGGCCAAGGCCACGCCGCAGGACCCGCGCTACCACGGCGAAGGCGACGTCTGGACCCACACGCGCATGGTGGTCGAAGCGCTGCTGGCGCTGCCCGATTACCAGGCCGCCAGCCGCGCCGACCAGGAGATCGTGTTCCTGGCGGCGCTGCTGCACGACGTCGCCAAACACGCCACCACGGTGATCGACTCGGCCAGCGGCGCAATTTCGCAACCCGGCCATTCCGCCCGGGGCGCGGTCGACGCGCGCATCGCGCTGTGGGACGCGGGCGTGCCCTTCGCCGTGCGCGAGGCCATCTGCCGCCTGATCGCCGTGCACCAGGTGCCGTTCTTCGCCCTGTCCGGTTCCCGTCGCGGCAAATCGGTGGAATTCATCGTGCGCGAGCTGTCGTGGCAACTGAGCATTCCGCTGCTGGCGATGCTGGCCGA
Organism: Achromobacter xylosoxidans; assembly: GCF_001457475.1. Classification (NCBI taxonomy): domain Bacteria; kingdom Pseudomonadati; phylum Pseudomonadota; class Betaproteobacteria; order Burkholderiales; family Alcaligenaceae; genus Achromobacter; species Achromobacter xylosoxidans. Next base: position 4,705,509 of record NZ_LN831029.1, read on the forward strand.
GGCCGACATGCGCGGCCGCATCTGCCGCGACCAGCAGCAGGTGCTGGACAACATCGCGCTGTTCCGCGAGGCCGCGCGCGAGGAAGACTGCTACGGCCAGCCGCGGCGCTTCGCCGACGCGCACACCGCCGTCAGCCACTTTCGCGGCGCCGACGTGCATCCGGACTATCCCCTGTTCCAGGAGCCCGGCTCGCGCGTCATCGTGATGGCGGGCCTGCCGGCCAGCGGCAAGAACAGCTGGGTGGCGGCGCATCACCCCGACCTGCCGGTGGTGTCGTTCGACGACGCGCGCGAAGCGCTCGGCCTGGCGCACGGCAAGAACGAAGGCAAGGTGGCGCACCTGGCGATCGACCGGGCCAAGGCCTTGCTGCGCGCGCGCCGCCCGTTCGTCTGGAACGCCACCAACCTCAGCCAGTTGATGCGCAAGAAAACGCTGGACCTGCTGTACGCCTACCACGCCGAGGTCGAGCTGGTGTACCTGGAGCAGCCGCGCGCCGAACTGCTGCGGCGCAACGCCCGGCGCGACACGTCGCTGCCGAACAAGACCTTGCTGGGCATGCTGCACCGCTGGGACCTGCCGCTGCCAACGGAGGCGCACCGGGTGGTGTACGCGGTGTAGGCGGCCAGGCCACCACAGCGCTCAACGCGGGCGACGGCGGAGCGCGAAGGCCCATTCGCCTACGCCTGCTCCGGCAGATAACCGCTATACCCCATCAGCGTCGACAACCGCTGGGCGACGTTGCCGACGATCTCCTGCACCTGGGCGATGCTGGGCGATTCCTTGCGGTCGATGCGCTCGATGTGCGGCACGTTGATCGCGGCGATGACCTGGTTGCCCACGCCCATCACCGGATAGGCGACGTTGGTGATGCCGCGGATCTGGCGGCTGGGCATGCAGGCGCAGCCGTTCTTGCGCACGTCCGCCAGGATCGGGAACAGTTCGCCCGGGTCGGACTCCAGCTCGCCTTCCACCTTGATGTGGGCGGCCAGCATGCGGGTGCGCTCGACCTCGTCGCGGAACGCCAGCAGCACGTGGCCCGAGGACGTGTCGGTCAGGCCCATCATCACGCCCACCTTCAGGCCGAAAGACCAGCGCTCGGGACTGTCGACCTGCGCGATCACCACCACCCGGCCGGCCTGGTAGACCGCCAGGTGGCACGACTGGCGCGCGCGGTTGGCCAGTTCGCGCAGCAGCGGCAGCGCCACGCTAACCAGCGATTTCAGCGGCTGCTGGCGGTGCGCCAGCTCGAACATCTTCAGCGTCAGCGTGTAGCGGTCGTTGTCGTCGACCTGCACGAAGCCGCGCCGCTGCAGCGTCACCGCCATGCGGAAGATCTCGCTGACGCTGCGGCCGATCTTCTGCGCCAGCTCGGCCAGCGTGTAGCCGGCCGGGCTGGCGGCCAGCGCCTCCAGGATGTCCAGCCCCTTTTCCAGGGCGGGCGCGGCGTAGCGTTGCGCGCCCGGCGCGTCGGCGGCGTCTGCCTCGGTCGGCGTGGAATCAGCGGGGGAAATCTTGGAAGCGGTCATGGCGTCGGCGTTGGAGTGAAACCCGATTTTATTCGGCGCGGACCCAGGCCTGCAGGGCCTGGCGCTGCTCGCCCAGTCCGGCGATGCCCAGGCGCATCTCGTCGCCCGCCTTCAGGTACACCGGCGGCTTCTGGCCCAGGCCCACGCCCGGCGGCGTGCCGGTGCTGATGATATCGCCCGGCATCAGCGACATGAAGCGGCTGATGTAGCTGACCAGCGTCTTCACGCCGAACACCATGGTGCGGGTGCTGCCGTTCTGGAAGCGGTGGCCGTTCACTTCCAGCCACATGTCCAGGTTCTGCGGATCGGCGATCTCGTCGCGCGTCACCAGCCACGGGCCGACCGGCGCGAAGGTGTCGCAGCCCTTGCCCTTGTCCCACTGGCCGCCGCGCTCGATCTGGTATTCGCGCTCGGACACGTCGTTGACCACGGTGTAGCCGGCCACGTAGTCCATGGCCTCGCTTTCTTCCACGTACGAGGCCTTCTTGCCGATGACCACGCCCAGCTCCACTTCCCAGTCGGTCTTGACCGAGCCGCGCGGGATGATCACCGGGTCGTTCGGGCCGCTCAGCGACGAGCTGGGCTTGAGGAACAGCACCGGCTCGGCCGGCACCGGCAGGCCGGACTCGGCGGCGTGGTCGGCGTAGTTCAGGCCGACGCAGACGATCTTGCCGACGCCGTTGACCGGGCAGCCGTAGCGCACCGCGCCGTCCACGCGCGGCAGGCTGGCGGGGTCGAGCTTGGCCAGCCGGGCCAGCTCGGCCGGGGCGATGGCGGCGGTGTCGATGTCGGCGACCACGCCCGACAGGTCGCGCAGCGCGCCCTGGGCGTCGATCAGGCCGGGTTTTTCCTGGCCGGGCTGGCCGTAGCGTACGAGTTTCATGCGGAATCCTTGAAAGGGAACAAAGCGGGACGGCGGCTCAGTTGGACCAGCCGCCGTCGATAACCTGGATGGTACCGGTGGTGAAGCCGGATTCGTCGCTGGCCAGGTAGACCACCAGCGCCGCGACCTCCTCGACCCGGCCGACGCGGCCGATGGGTTGGCGCGCCACGAAGGCGGCGCGCACCGCGGCCTCGTCACTGCCCTGCTGGCGCGCCTGCGCGGCGATGCGCTCGCGCAGCGAGGGCGATTCGACCGTGCCGGGGCAGATGGCGTTGCAGCGGATGCCGCGCGCCACGAAGTCGGCCGCCACCGCCTTGGTCAGCCCGATCACGGCGGCCTTGGAGGCGCCATAGACGAAGCGGTTGGGCACGCCCTTCACGCTGGAGGCGGCCGAGGCCATGTTGATGATCGAGCCGCCGCGCTCGAGCATCAGCGGCAGGTAGGCGCGGATGGTGCGGTACATGGTCTTGACGTTCAGGTCCATGCTGAAGTCCCAGTCGGCCTCGTCGCAGTCCAGCACGGTGCCGGCGTGGACGAAACCCGCGCAATTGAACAGCACGTCCACCGCACCGGTCTCGCGGGCGCAGTCGGCCACGGCCGCCCCGTCGCGCACGTTCAGCACGCGGGTGCGCAATCCGTCCAGGCCGGCCGCGCGGGCCTCCTTGGCCAGGTCGGCCAGCGCGGCCTCGTTGATGTCGGTGGCCCAGACCTGGGCGCCCTCGCGCGCCATGGCCAGGGCGCTGGCGCGGCCGATGCCGTTGCCGGCCGCCGTGACCAGCGCCCGCTTGTCCTGCAAACGTAGGGTCATGTCTCTTCCCGTGGGTGGATAGGCCTGGAGTGCCGGCCGGATGGCCGCCCTCATTTGCCTTATGAAAACTAAATTTCATTCATAAAAACAAATATACGGGATTTATGGCGCACCGCAAGCCGGCGACATGCCGAACAACTCAGTAATTACCCGAATTTCAACCCTTTTTCCCTCACTCAAGGGCAAACGTGTGTTGACCACGAATATGAAACTTGCTTTTATATGCAAAACATCAACACACAAAAATCATGACGAGACAAGCCACCCTGGACCCTCAGCTCCTGCTGATCTCCCCCGAAGACAACTGCCTGATCGTGCGCCACGCCCTGCCCGCCGGCGCCCGCGTGCAGCTCGAAGACGGCAGCGCCGTCATCGCCGCGCCGCTGGGCCTGGGCCACAAGCTGGCGCGCCACGCCATGCCGGCCGGCGAAAAGATCCTGAAGTACGGCGCCATCATCGGCAGCCTGACCACCGCCGTCGCGGCCGGGGACCACATCCACACCCACAACCTCGACAGCGACTACACCCCCACCTACACGTTGGAAGAAGGCCGCGCCTTCACCGACCGGCACTGAGGTTTCCGCCATGACCGATCTGTCCCAGCCCCTGCAGGGCTATCCGCGCGCCGACGGCCGCAAAGGCATCCGCAACGTGGTCGTCGTCGCCTACCTGGTCGAATGCGCCCATCACGTGGCGCGCGAGATCGCGCTGGATTTCCGCGACCTGGCCGGCGACGTGCAGGTGCACCTGGTGGGGTTTCCCGGCTGCTACCCCAACGCCTATGCCGAACGCATGATGACGGCCATCGCCACCCATCCCAACGTCGGCGCCGCGCTGCTGGTGTCGCTGGGCTGTGAAAGCATGAACAAGCGCAAGCTGGAAGCGGCCATCGCCGACTCCGGCCGGCCGGTCCAGACCCTCACCATCCAACAGCGCGGCGGCACCCGCAGCACCGTGGCCGAGGGCCGCGCCTGGGTGCGCGCCACCGCCCGGGACCTGGCGCGGCAACAGCGCGTGCCGATGGGCATCGACGAACTCGTGATCGGCACCATCTGCGGCGGCTCGGACGGCACCAGCGGCATCACCGCCAACCCGGCGGTCGGCCGCGCCTTCGACATGCTGATCGCGCAGGACGCCACCTGTATCTTCGAAGAGACCGGCGAACTGGTCGGCTGCGAATTCCACATGCGGCGCCGCGCCGCCACGCCCGAGCTGGGCGAGGAGATCGTGGCCTGCGTCAACAAGGCGGCGCGCTACTACAGCATCATGGGCCACGGCAGTTTCGCCCCGGGCAACGCCGACGGCGGCCTCTCGACCATCGAGGAAAAATCGCTCGGCGCCTACGCCAAGAGCGGCGCCTCGCCCATCGACGGCATCATCAAGCCGGGCGACGTGCCGCCCTTCGGCGGCCTGTACCTGCTGGACGTGGTGCCCGACGGCGAACCGCGCTTCGGCTTTCCCAACATCAGCGACAACGCCGAGATCGTCGAACTGATCGCCTGCGGCTCGCACGTGATCCTGTTCACCACCGGGCGCGGCTCGGTGGTGGGCTCGGCGGTCTCCCCGGTCATCAAGGTCTGCGCCAACCCCGACACCTACCGCGCCCTGGGCGAGGACATGGACGTGGACGCCGGCCGCATCCTGGAGGGCCGCGGCTCGCTGCAGGAAGTGGCCGAGGAAATCCACGCCCAGGTCCGCGCGGTCGCCAACGGCGCGCCCAGCAAATCCGAGGACCTGGGCCACCGCGAATTCATCCTCACCTACAAGGCGTTCGAGCCGATCGGCCCGTCCTGCCTGCCATTTAGCCGCGCGGCCTGACGCGGCCCCAGGGAGCGAGACGGTGAACTACACGTTTGATTTCGCCTCGGTGCTTGAACAGTGGCCCCTGCTCGCGCAGGGCGCGTGGGTCACGGTCAAGCTGTCGTTCTGCGCCACCGTGCTGGGCTTCATCCTCGGCACGCTGTGCGCGCTGGCGCGCAACAGCCGCCTGGGCTGGCTGCGCGCCGTGGCCGGCGGCTATGTGGAACTGATCCGCAACACGCCGCTGCTGATCCAGGCCTATTTCCTCATCTTCGGCCTGTCCAGCGCCGGCCTCACCATGCCGATCATGGCGGGCGCGGTGCTGGCGCTGGTGATCAACATCGGCGCCTACACCTGCGAGATCGTGCGCGCCGGCATCGAATCCATCCCCAAGGACCAGCTCGAGGCCGGCGAATGCCTGGCGCTGTCGCGGCTGCAGGTGTTCTGGCACGTGGTGCTGCGTCCGGCGGTCGAACGCGTCTATCCGTCGCTGACCAGCCAGTTCGTGCTGCTGATGCTGGCCTCCAGCATCATGTCGGCGGTGGGCGCCGAGGAACTGCTGGGCGTGGCCAACCGCATCCAGTCGGACACCTACCGCAACTTCGAGGTCTTCATCGTGCTGTGGGGCGTGTACCTGGCGCTGTCGTGGCTGATGCGGCTGGGGTTCTGGCTGCTGGCCCAGGTCGTGTTCCCGCGCCGGCGCAAGCTCGGCACGCCGCTGTAGGGGACGCGCCATGGCTTTCTTCATTCCCGAACAACACGCCTGGTATCTGGTGGAAGGCGCCTGGGGCACCGTCAAACTGTCGGCCTGGACCTTCGCCGGCGGCGGCCTGGCCGGCCTGCTGCTGGCGCTGGCCCGCGTCTCGCCGCGCCGCGCCCTGCGCGCGGCCGCGGCCGGCTACATCCAGGTGATTCAGGGCACGCCGCTGCTGGTGCTGATGGGCCTGTGCTTCTTCGGCCCCAGCCTGTTCGGCCTGGGCGAGCTGTCGGCGCTGGCCGCGGCCGGCCTGGCCATGACCATCTATTCGAGCGCCTTCCTGGGCGAAATATGGCGCGGCTGCATCCAGGCGGTGCCGAAGAACCAGTGGGAAGCGGCCGAATGCCTGGGCCTGTCGCGGCTGCAGCGCATGGCCAAGGTGGTGCTGCCGCAGGCGCTGCGCATCGCCACCCCGCCCACGGTCGGCTTCCTGGTGCAGATCATCAAGAACACCTCGATCGCCTCGCTGGTGATCGGCTATCCGGAACTGGCTTACAACGCCAAGATCCTCAACAACTCGACCTTCCAGCCCTTCGTCTATTTCGGCTGCGCCGCCATCCTGTACTTCCTCATGTGCTACCCGCTGTCGCGCTGGAGCCGTTCCTTGGAAAGGAGACTCAATGCATCCCGTCGTTGAACTGGACCAGGTCCACAAGCGCTTCGGCGGCACCCACGTGCTGCGCGGCGTGTCGTTTTCCGTCAACCGCGGCGAGGTCGCGGCCATCATCGGCAAGAGCGGCTCGGGCAAGAGCACCGCGCTGCGCTGCATGGACCGGCTCGAGACCACCGACGCCGGCACCATCCGCGTCTGCGGCCACGCGCTGCACGACCGCGACGGGCTGGACCTGCGCGCGCTGCGCAAGGATGTCGGCATCGTGTTCCAGAGCTACAACCTGTTCCCGCACATGACGGCGCTGCAGAACATCACGCTGGCGCCGCGCTCGGTCAAGGGCGTCAAGCCGGCCCAGGCGCGCGAACAGGCGATGCAGGCGCTGGCGCACGTCGGCCTGGCCGACAAGGCCGACGCCTATCCCGAGCAATTGTCGGGCGGCCAGCAGCAGCGCGTGGCCATCGCCCGCTCGCTGGCGATGCAGCCCAAGGTGATGCTGTTCGACGAAGTGACCTCGGCGCTCGACCCGGAACTGACCGGCGAAGTGCTCAAGGTGATGGAAAACCTCGCCGCCGACGGCATGACCATGATCCTGGTCACGCACGAGATGGCGTTCGCGCGCGAAGTGGCCGACAAAGTCATCTTCATGCACCAGGGACAGGTCTGGGAGCAGGGGCCGGCCAGCATGCTGTCGGCCCCCGCCACGCCGGAACTGCGGCAGTTCCTGGGCAGCGGACTGTAGGGCCGCCGGCCCCGCCCCCTGCCCCGATGACAACGACAATGGAGACAACCCGCATGAACAAGTCCGTATTCCCGCCGCGGCTGCGCGCCGCTTTCGCCGGCCTGGCCCTGATCGGCGGCCTGGCCGTGTCCGGCGCCGCCCACGCCGACCAGCTCGACGACATCATGAAGGCCGGCAAGCTGCGCGTGGCCATCGACCTGGGCGTGCCGCCCTACGGCATGAAGGACGCCGCGCTCAACCCCACCGGCTCCGACGTCGAGACCGCGCGCCTGCTGGCCAAGGGCCTGGGCGTGACGCTGGAGATCGTGCCCACCACCGGCGCCAACCGCGTGCCGTTCCTGCAGACCGGCAAGGCCGACATCGTCATCTCCAGCATGTCGGTCACGCCCGAACGCCAGAAGGTCATCGACTTTTCCACGCCCTACGCCGCCATCCTGGCGGTGGTCGGCGCGCCCAGGGACATGAAGCTGACCAGCGCGGCCGACCTGTCCAGCAAGAAGGTCATCGCCACCCGCGGCACCACCAACGACACCGAGCTGACCAGGATCGCCCCCAAGGACGCGCAGATCATCCGCTTCGACGACGACGCCACCTCGATCACCGCGGTGGTCAGCGGCCAGGCCGACATCTTCGCCACCGCGCCCGCCCTGCTGCGCACCATCAACGAAAAGGCGCCGGCCAAGCAGATGGAATCGAAATTCGTGATGCGCCTGAACATGCTGGCCATCGGCCTGCGCAAGAACGAGCCCGCGCTCAAGGACAAGCTGGACGGCTGGGTGCGCGCCAATCTCAAGAGCGGCGAACTGAACACCATCTACAAGCAATTCCACGGCGTCGACCTGCCGCAGGAAGTCGGCAAGGCCGGCGGCTGACCCAGGAGGCTCCATGGCCCGCATCGCTTCCGTCGAGATCCTGCAGGTCGACCTGCAGCCCAAGGTCCGGCGCACCGACGCCGTGCAAAGCTTCGAGCGCCAGGAAACGCCGATCGTGCGCATCACCGACGCCGATGGCGTCACCGGCACCGGCTACAGCTACACCATCGGCACCGGCGGTTCGTCCGTGATCCGGCTGCTGGACGACCACCTGGCGCCGCTGCTCCTGGGCCGCGAGGCTGACGACATCGAACAGCTCTGGCGCGACCTGATGTACCGCGTGCACGCCACCACCGTGGGCGCGCTGACCTCGATCGCGCTGGCCGCCATCGACACCGCGCTGTGGGACCTGCGCGCGCGCCGCGCCGGGCTGCCGCTGCACCGGCTGGCGGGCGGCGCCAAGGCGGACATCCCGCTCTACACCACCGAGGGCGGCTGGCTGCATCTGGCGCCGTCGCAACTGGTGGAAGAGGCCCTCAAGGCCCGCGAGGCCGGCTTCGGCGGCGCCAAGATCAAGGTCGGCCGGCCGCACGTGGCCGAGGACGTGGCGCGGCTGTCCGCGGTGCGCGCCGCCGTCGGCGCGGACTGGGACATCATGACCGACGCCAACCAGGGCTTCTCGCTACCCGAGGCGATCCGCCGCGCGCGCTGTTTCGAGCCGCTGGACCTGGCCTGGTTCGAGGAGCCCATCCACGCCGACGACGTGCAGGCCCATCGCCGCCTGAGCCAGTCCACCACCCTGCCCATTGCCGTGGGTGAATCGCTCTACAGCCTGTCGCAATTCAAGGACTACCTTCAGGGCGAGGCCTGCTCCATCGTGCAGGTGGACGTGGGCCGCATCGGCGGCATCACGCCGTGGCTCAAGGTGGCGCACATGGCCGAAGCCTACAACGTGCCGGTGTGCCCGCACTTCCTGATGGAGATCCACGTGGCGCTGTGCTGCGCGGTGCCCAACAGCCGCTGGCTGGAATACATCCCGCAGCTGGACATGGTGACCGAGCACGGCATGCGCATCGAGAACGGCCGCGCCATTGCGTCGGACGCGCCCGGCCTGGGCATCGCCTGGGACTGGGACCGCATCGGCAAGCTGACCCTGCACCGCAGCCGGCACGGTTGAAAGCGCGAGGCGGCCGGCCCATGCGGGCCGACCCGCCCTCACGCGGCGGCAACATCCTCCAGGATCATCTCGGCGCCGCGCTCGGCCACCATCATCACCGCCGCCTGGGTGTTGCCCGACACCATCTTCGGCATCACCGAGGCGTCCACCACCCGCAGGCCGGCAATGCCGTTGACCCGCAGGCGCGGATCGGTCACCGCGCCGGCATCCGCGCCCATGCGGCAGGTGCCGATCGGGTGATAGATGGTCTGGCCGTTGCGGCGCGCGAAGTCCAGCCATTGCTCGTCGCTGTCCACATCCGCCCCCGGGCTCAACTCGCTTTCGATATAGCGCTGCATGGCCGGCCGCTGCACGATGCGGCGCGCCACTCGCATGCCGCCCACCAGGCTGTCGCGGTCGATCTGCGCCGACAGGAAGTTGGGCCGGATCGACGGCGCGGCCAGCGGATCGGCCGACTTCAGGTGGATCGACCCGACCGACTCCGGCCGCAGCTGCGCCACGCCGATGGTCATGCCCGGCTCGCGGTCGAGGATGCGCTCGGCCGCGTTGGCATAGCTGGCATGCACGAAGAAATACTGCACGTCGGCCGCCGGCAGGTCCGGCGCGCTCTTGACGAAGCCATGCACCAGCCCCGTGCCCAGCGTCAGGATGCCCTTGCGGCGGGTGTAGTAGCGCGCCACCTGTTGCGCCAGGCGCCAGCCGCGCGACATCTCGTTGAGCGTCACGGTGTTCCTGACCCGCCAGTTCATGCGCGTGGCGAAGTGGTCGATGTAGTTCTCGCCCACCTGCGGCTGCGCGTGCACCAGCGGAATGCCGAAGGATTGCAGCAGCGCGGGGTTGCCCACGCCCGACAGCTCCAGCAACTGCGGCGACTGCACCGCGCCCAGGCACAGCAATGTCTCGCGCCGCGCCCGCACGGTGAATTCCTGGCCGTTCTTGCGGTAGGCCACGCCGACGCAACGCTTGCCCTCGAACAGCAGCCGCGTCACGTGCGCGCCGCACTCCACCGTCAGGTTCTTGCGGCCGGCGGCGGGCTTGAGGTAACCGTCGACCACGCTCCAGCGGCGGCCATGGTGCTGCGCCACTTGGTAATAGCCGACCCCGTCCTGGCGGCCGGCGTTGTAGTCCGGGTTGAGCGGCAGGCCATCCTCCTGCGCCGCGCGCAGGAAGGCGTCGGACAGCGCAAAGCGCTCGGCCACTTCCTCCAGGTGCATCGGCCCGGACTTGCCGCGGGTCTCGCCGCCGGGCTCATAGCGTTCAATCTTGCGGAATACCCGCTCGGCGGTGCCGCCGCCCCAGCCGGTGGCGCCGGCGGCCTCCCAGCCGTCGTAGTCCTGCGGACGGCCGCGCACGTAGATCATGCCATTGATCAGCGTCGAGCCGCCCAGGCCCTTGCCGCGCGGCACGGCGATGGTGCGGCCGTAGACGTTGTCCTCCGGCTCGGTGGCGAAGCGCCAGTTGTAGTCCGGATTCACCAACAGCTTGGAAAAGCCCGCCGGGATCGAGATCCACATGCTGCGAGCCTCGTGCCCCGCTTCCAGCATCAGCACCCGGTGGCGGCCATCGGCCGTCAGGCGGTTGGCCAGGATGCAGCCGGCGGTGCCGCCGCCCGCGATAATGAAGTCGTAGTCGCCCATCGTCTCGTCCGTCGCCGCCTCAGCCCTGCGCGGCCGGCGCCACGCCCATCATTTCCGCCATCAGCTCGATCTGCCCGGCCAGCATCGGCGCGCCGTAGTGCACCTTGCAGCCGCGCGCCCGCGCCGCCACCAGCAGCGGCGTGTCGGCCGGCTGCATGATGACCTCGCACACCAGTTGGTCCGGCGTCAACCGCGCCGCGTCCAGCGGCAGCGCGTCGTCCGGTTTCATGCCGAGCGAGGTGCCATTGACCACCAGGTCGTGGCCCGACGGATCGGCCGTGCCGACGCTGATGCGGGCCTCGGGGTGCAGCGACAGGATGCGTGCCTTCAGGTCCTCGGCCTTGGCCGGCGTGCGGTTGGCAATCGTCAACCGCGACACGCCCGCCTGCGCCAGCGCGAAGCCGATGGCATTGGCCGCGCCGCCGGCGCCGGCCAGGTAGGCGCTCTTGCCTTCGGGCGCCACGCCGTGCGTGCGCAGGCCGCGCACGAAGCCCTCGCCGTCCAGCATGTGCGCCACCAGGCGGCCGTCGGCCTCGCGCCGCACCACGTTGGCGGCGCCGATCTTGCGCGCCACCGGCGTGGCCTCGTCGGCCAGGGCCAGGATCGCCGCCTTGTGCGGCATGGTGACGATCAGGCCGCCCAGGTTCTCCAGCCGCCGCAGTCCGGCCACCACCTCGGCCAGGTTGTCGGGCCGCGCATGGAACGGCACGCAGACGCCGTCGAAGCCGATGCGGGCGAAATGCTCGTTCAGGCGCTGCGGGGTTTTGACGTGGTAGATCGGGTCGGCCAGGATGCCGAACAGGCGGGTGTTGCCGCTGATTTCCTTCATTGCTGTCTCCGTGTCGTGGCGCCACGCCGGGCGCCCTTCAATGCTGTCCTAGCGTCGCACCAATTCCCGCGCCACCGCCTCGATGCCGGCGCCGTCCAGCCGGTAGTGGGCGTACAGCGTGGTGGGCGGGGCGATCAGGCTGTATTCGTCGTAGATGCCATGGCGCCGCAGCCGCGTGCCGCTGCCGGCATCGGCCAGCACCTCGGCCACCGCCGAGCCCAGGCCGCCCATCACATTGTGCTCTTCCACCGTCAGCAGGACGGACGCCTGCCCGGCCGCCGCCAGCACCGCCTCGCGGTCCAGCGGCTTGAGGGTGGGCATGTCGATCACGCCCACCGACAGGCCGTCCTCGCGCATGCGGGCGGCCGCTTCCAGCGCCGCGTGCAGCGTGATGCCGCAAGCGATGATGTTCAGGTCGCTGCCGGTTGAGTGGACGATGGCGCGGCCGAACGCGAACGGCGCGCCGTCCTCGTAGACCTGCGGATCGCGGCCACGGCCGATGCGGAAGTAGATTGGCTCGGGCCAGTCCACCGAGGCCTTGATGGCGGCGGCCAGTTGCGGACCGTCGGCCGGCGACACCACGGTCAGGCCGGCGATGGCGCGCATGGTGGAGATGTCCTCGGTGGCGTGGTGCGAGGTGCCATAGAAGCCCAGGCTGATGCCGGTGTGATGGCCGATCAGCCGCACCGGCAATTTGGTGTAGGCCACGTCCATGCGGATCTGCTCGCAACACAGCAGACCCAGGAACGAGGCGAAGGTCGCCACGAACGGCATCGCGCCGGTGGTGGCCAGCCCGGCCGCGGCCGACACCATGTTCTGCTCGGAAATGCCGAACTGCACGTAGCGCTCGGGATAGGCCGAGGCGAAGCGGTTCAGGCCGTTGGAATACTGCAGGTCGGCCGAGCCGGCCACCACCGGATGCCCGGCCCGCGCCAGGTCGATCAGCGCGTCGGAAAGATACGACAGCCCGGGGTTCACCGCGTTCAGCGCGCGGTACTGCCAGGAATCTGGGGAAAGCGTCTGTGCCTGTGCCATTCAGATCTCGCGGGTCATGATTTCGTCGATGGCGGCCTGCGCGTCCTGCGGCGCCAGGTAGCCCAGATGCCAGCCGGGTTCGGTCTCCATATAGGAAACGCCCTTGCCCTTGATGGTTTTGGCGATGACGCAGGCCGGCCGCTCGCGCGCCTCGTCCGCGCGCAGCCGCCGCAGCAGCGCGGTCAGCGCCACCAGGTCGTGGCCGTCGACCTCGTGCACCTCCCAGCCGAAGGCCTGCCACTTGTCGCGCAGCGATTCCACGCCGATCACGTCGTCGACCTTGCCGTCGAGCTGGTAGCCGTTGCGGTCGATGATGGCGACCAGGCGCGACAGCTTGTGGTGCGCGGCGAACAACGCCGCCTCCCACACCTGCCCTTCCTGCATCTCGCCATCGCCCAGCATCACGAACACGTTGAAATCGCGCTGGCTCATGCGGCCGCCCAGCGCCATGCCGGCGCCGTTCGAGAGCGCATGGCCGATGGAGCCGGAGCTGAAATCGACGCCCGGCACCTTGGTCATGTCGGGGTGGTCGCCCAGGGGGCTGCCCAGGCGGGTGTAGCCGTCCAGCAGTTCATGCGGGATGAAGCCATGGTCGGCCAGCACCGGGAACAGTCCCACCGCGGCGTGGCCCTTGCCCATCAGGAAGCGGTCGCGGTCCGGCCAGGCCGGCTCGCCCGGGCGCAGCCGCATCACGTCGTAGTACAGCGCGGCAAAGATCTCGGCGCACGAAAAGACCGAGCTGTAGTGCCCGACCTTGGCGATCTCGATCAGCCGGATGGTTTCCAACCGGATGTGGCGGGCCTTTTCCCGCAGCATCCGGACCTCGTCTTCGCTTGGGTCTCCCCGGTCCTGGCGCATGGCGTCTCCTTCGCTTATCAGAATATATGATATATAATATACCCATCGCGCTTGAATTGGCCAGGGCGGGATAGAATTCAGCCGGGCGCCGTTTCACGGCCTCCGCCATTCCATCGAACCCAAGCCTCGACCGTCATGCCCAGCCTTAAACCGGTAAAAAAAGAGAACCTCTCCGTCAAGGTCTACAACGAGATCCGTAACGCCCTGATCAACGGGCAGTACGAACCCGGAGAGCGCCTCATCATTGGCGAGCTGGCCCAGGAAATGGGCGTCTCGATCACGCCCGTGCGCGAGGCCATCTTCCGCCTCATCAGCGAACAGGGCCTGGAAATGCAGGCCGCCACCGCGGTCTACGTGCCCTACGTCAATTCGGAAAAGCTGCGCGAGATCCAGCAGATCCGCTTCCACCTGGAAGGCATGGGCGCGGCCGAGGCCGCCAGGAACATCACGCGCAAGCAACTGGACAACCTGATCGCGCTGCAGAAGGACTTCATCTCCTGCACCTCGACCGATCCCAAGCGCGCCAGCTACCTGAACCGCAAGTTCCACTTCGGCATCCTGGAAGCCAGCAACAAGCCCATCCTGCGCAATACCGTGGAATCGTTCTGGGTCATCACCGGCCCGATCCTCAAGGTGTTCCACATCAAGACGGCCGGGCTGGACTACTCCCAGGATGAACACCGCCACGAGGCCGTGCTGGCCGCGCTGGAGGCGCGCGACCCCGAAGCCGCCACCAAGGCGATCCAGGCCGACCTGGTGTGGGGCGGCAAGATCATGATCGACTGGCTGGTCGAACGCGAAAAAGAACTCGACTACCGCCCGCCCGGGCCTCGCAAATAGGAAGACTCGATGCTGAAGATTTTCGGCGCTCCCGGCCGCTACATCCAGGGAGCCGGCGCGCTCGACGCGCTGGGCGGATACGCCGCCCTGTTCGGCCGCCGCGCCGCCCTGGTCATCGACCGCTACGTGCAGGGCGTGCTGGGCCCGAGAATCGAGGCATTGTGCGGTGCCCACGGCGTGGCGCTGACGGCCCTGCCGGTCGAGGGCGACATCACGCCCGAATCGATCGCGGCGCTGCGCGCGCAGGCCGCGGCCGCCGGCATCGACATGGTGATCGCGGTGGGCGGCGGCAAGGCGCTGGACGCCGGCAAGGCGGTGGCCAAGGCCGAGCACTGCCACCTGGTCACGGTGCCGACGGTGGCCTCCAACGACGCCCCCACCAGCAAGAACTACGTGCTGTACGACGCCCATCACAACCTCCTGGCGGTCGAGCACATGCTGTTCAACCCCACCATCGTGCTGGTCGACACCGCCATCATCGCCACCGCGCCGGCGGCGTTCTTCCGCGCCGGCCTGGGTGACGCCATCTCCAAGAAATTCGAAGCCGAACAATGCGCCCGCAACGGCGGACGCAACATGTACGACGGCGTCCCGCCGCTGACCGCCCAGTTGATCGCCGACGGTTGCCTGCGCACGCTGCTGGCCGACGGCGCCGACGCGCTGGCCGTGGCCGGCAGCGGCCAGCCCACGCCCGCCTTCGAACGGGTGGTGGAAGCCATGATCCTGATGAGCGGCCTGGGCTTCGAGAGCGGCGGCCTGTCGATCGCCCACGCCCTGACGCGCGGCCTGCCGAAGATCGCCGGGCTGGCCAGCGCGCCGCATGGCCTGCAGGTGGCCGTCGGCCTGCTGGTGCAGCTGGACCTGGAGGCGCGCCAGGACGGCATGCTGGCCACCCTGACGCAGTGGTATGAACAGGTGGGGTTGCCCACCACGCTGCAAGCGCTGGGCGCGGCCGCGCCGTCCGACGCCGAACTGGCGCGGGCGGCCGAGTTGACGCTGGCCGCGCGCCATGCCGCCAATTTCGATCGTCCCCTGGACATCAAGACCCTCGTCGCCGCCCTGCGCCGCCACGCCTGACGCCCCGCCGCTCGCGCTGGCGGCGTCCCGCGGGCGGCGCCCGCGAGCGCCGCGACCCGCATCCGGCGGGCCGCGCGCCTCCCCATCGGCGGGGGCATCAATCCGGCGGCGGCGCGCACGCCCTTGCCCGGCCTGGCGTCAGAACGCCACGTTGTCGCCGCCCTTCAGGCCCAGCTTGGCGCGGGTATCGGCGGGCGTGGCCACTTCCAGGTTGAGCGCCTCCAGGATGGTGCGGATGCGCTCGACCTGCGAGCGGTTCGACTCGGCCAGCTGGCCCGGCCCGATCCACAGCGAATCCTCCAGCCCCACCCGCACGTTCGAGCCCATGGCCGCGCCGATGGTGGCCAGCGGCATCTGGTTGCGGCCGGCGCCCAGGATCGACCATTCGTATTCATTGCCGAACAGGCGGTCGGCGGTGCGCTTCATGTGCATCAGGTCTTCGGGGTGCGGGCCAATGCCGCCCAGGATGCCGAACACCGACTGGATGAACGGCGGCGACTTCACCAGGCCGCGGTCCACAAAATGCGCCAGGTTGTACAGGTGGCTGATGTCGTAGCACTCGAACTCGAAACGGGTGCCGTTGGCGTTGCCCAGCTCCAGGATCGATTCGATGTCCTGGTAGGTGTTGCGGAAGATCAGCGAGCGGCTGTTCTCCAGGTGCTCGCGCTCCCACTCATGCTTGAAGTCCTGGAAGCGGCCCAGCATCGGGAACAGGCCGAAGTTCATCGAGCCCATGTTCAGCGACGCCAGCTCCGGCTTGAAGGTGGTGGCCGGCCGCATGCGCTCCTGCACCGTCATGTGCGGGCTGCCGCCGGTGGTGATGTTGATGATGGCGTCGGTCTCGGCCTTGATGCGCTTGAGGAACGGCTCGAACAGCGCCGGGTCCTGCGACGGCTTGCCGGTCTGCGGGTCGCGCGCATGCAGGTGCAGCACGGCGGCGCCGGCGCGGGCCGCGCCGATGGCGGCCTCGGCGATCTCGTCGGCCGTCACCGGCAGGTGCGGCGACATGCTGGGCGTGTGGATGGCGCCCGTCACGGCGCAGGTGATCACGACTTTCTGCTTGGCTTTAGCCATTTTCGTCTCCGTTGTCTTGCTGTTGCTTGTGGCGCATCAGGCGCATCAGTTGTTCGTCGCGCCAGTAGCGGCGCGCCGTCAGGTCATCGTCCGGCAGCAGGCCGCGCCGCTCGGACGCCAGGGCCTCGACCAGCGCGCCGTCCCAGGGCACGGGTTCGCGCTGGCTGGCGCCGATGGATTGGTACAGCCCGCCGTAGCGCGCGCAGTAGTCGGCAAGGCCGCCGGGCGCGTTCAGGTCGATGGTCTCGAACGGCCCCATGAACGACCAGCGCAGGCCCAGGCCGTCCTTGACCGTGGTGTCGATGTCCTCGGCGCTGGCGATGCCGGCGGCGGCCAGGCGGAAGGCCTCGTGCAGCAGCGCGCCCTGCAGGCGGTTGAGGATGAAGCCCTCGATCTCGCGCCGCATCGTCACCGGCTTCTGGCCGATATCCAGCATGATGTCGCGCGCCGCCTGCATGGCGGCCTCGCTGGTCCAGGGCGCCGGGCACAGCTCCACCACCGGGATCAGATAGGGCGGATTGACCGGATGCGCCACCAGGCAGCGCGCCCGGCCGGGCAGGCCTTCGGTGAATTCGCTGGCAGGAATGCTGGAAGTGGAACTGCCGATGATGGCGTCGGGATCGGCCGCCGCGTCCAGTTGCGCGAACAGATCGCGCTTCAGAGCCAGCCGCTCGGGCGAGTTCTCCTGGATGTAGCGGGCGCCGGCCAGCGCCTCGGGCAGGCTGGCGGCCACCTCGATGCGGGCGGCGGCCGCCGCCGCGTCGCGCAGCAGGCCGTGCGCCTGCAATGCATCCAGCTGGCGCCGGATCAGCGCGCCGGCCTCGGCCAGCATGGCGGCGTTGACGTCGTACAGCCGCACCTGCCAGCCCTGGCGCGCGAACACGATGGCCCAGGCCTGGCCGATCAGTCCGGTGCCGATGATGGCGGCGCGGCGCCGCCGCGGATCGGCCGCCATCAGTAGAGCTTCTGCGTGAAGCCGTCCACCACGATGGCCTGCCCCGTGACGCTGCGGGCGGCCTCGCTGGCGTTGAACAGCACCATGTTGGCGATGTCGCGCGCCGTGACCATGCGGCCCAGCGCCGCCTGGTTTTCGTAGAGCGCGGCAATTTCCTCGACCGGCTTGTCCAGCGTCCTGGCCTTGGCCTCGATCACGGCGCGGATGCGCGGCCCTTCGACCGCGCCCGGCAGGATGGCGTTGACGCGGATGCCGTGGCCGCCCAGCTCGATCGCCAGCGACTTGGTGAAGCCGATCACCGCCCACTTGGACGCCGAATAGACCGAGCGCCCGGCAAAGCCCAGGTGGCCCGCGGCCGACGACAGGTTGATCATGACGCCGGCGCGCGACTGCTTGAGCAGCGGGATGGCCTGGCGCCCGCACAGGAACTGGCCGGTGATGTTGACCGCCAGGGTGCGATCCCAGTCGGCCTTGGACAAGGTCTCGACGAAACCGGTGGGGCCGGCCACGCCAGCGTTGTTGACCAGGATGTCCAGGCCGCCCAGCTGCTGGCGCACGGCGTCGAACAGGGCGGCCACGCTGTCTTCATCCGACACGTCGGCATGCACCGCGCGCACGCCGGGCAATTCGGCCGGCAGCGCGGCCAGCCGCTCGCGGTTGACATCGCACACCAGCACCGACGCCCCGGCCCGGTGGAACACCTGCGCCATTTCCAGGCCCAGCCCATCGGCGCCGGCGGTGATCAGTACCTTTTTTCCGGCGAAATCCACTTCCTCGAACATGCTCTTTGTCTCCTGGATTCTTGTGCTCAAACGCCTTTTGATCATATAGGATATATGATTCAAAGGGGAGTTTTCTTGCCATCAAAGCAGCCATGAAAAGGGCCGCGAAACAGCGTCCGGACAGCGGAATTTGACCTGCCGCGCAGCGGAAAACTGCCCGCAAACGCTTTATTCATGCGGCTTGAGGGAAATCCCCGATTCAGCCGGCCAAGTCCGGCACTAGAATCCAGGACGAGGTTCTCACACCCCGCCGGCGCATATATCATATATTCAAAAACAGACGGACGACTCAGACAACAGTCCGCATCCAAACCCACAAAGGAGCGTAGACAGTGTTCAAGATCAAACAATTCGCCATCGCGCTGGGCCTGTGCGGCGCCATGGCCAGCGGCACCGCGGCGGCCGACATGAAAGTGGGCGCGCTCTTCCCGTTCAGCGGCGCGCTGGCGTTGCTGGGACAGGAGAGCTATCGCGGCCTGGAACTGGCCGTCAACGAAATCAATGCCGCCGGCGGCATCAACGGCGAGAAGATCCAGATCATCAAGGCCGACGCGGTCGACCCGACCCAGGCGGTGTCCGAGACCAAGCGATTGATCTCATCGAACGTGGTCGGCGTGTTCGGCAGCTACGCCTCGGGCATCTCATACGCGGCCTCGCCCGTGACCGAACTGGCCGGCGTGCCCTACTTCGAGCTGGGCGCCACCGCCCACAAGATCACCACGCGCGGCTACAAGTACCTGTTCCGCAGCAACCCCAACACCGCGCTGTACGGCGTGTCGGTGGTCAACGCGCTGCACGACATCATCGGGCCGGGCATGGGCCTGAACCCGAAGGAAGTGCGCATCGGCATCATCCACGAGGACGGCCCCTACGGCACCGACGTGGCCGCCACCGAGAAAAAGCGCGCCCAGGAACTCGGCTACACCGTGGCCGAGGTGCTGCCCTATTCGGCCAAGACGGTCGACCTGTCCTCGCTGATCCTGCGCCTGAAGGGCGCCAAGGTCGACGTGGTGCTGCAGACCGCCTACCAGAACGACGCCATCCTGTACTTCAGCCAGGCGCGCGCCGCCGGCTTCAAGCCCAAGGTGGTGATCGGCGCCGGTGGCGGCTATTCGCTGGCCGACACCGCCAAGGCCGTGGGCGCCGACATGAACGGCGTGTTCGACCTGGACTTCCCGCAGGCGTCCATCAATCCGGCCGGCGCGCCCGGCCTGGACAAGTTCCTGGAAGCCTACAAGACCACCTACAAGAGCGACCCGCAGTCCGGCCACAGCCTGACCAACTATGTCGGCGCCAAGGCCTTCTTCGAAGCCATCGCCAACGCCAAGTCGACCGACAAGGACAAGATCCGCGCGGCCGTGCTGGCGTACAAGAAGCCGGCCGGCCAGACCGCCAACGGCTGGGCCTTCGACTTCGGCGAGGACGGCCAGAACAACGCCTCGACCTTCTACGTGATGCAGTGGCAGGATGGCAAGCTGGTCACCATCGCGCCTGACAACCTCGCGCTGGGCAAGCCCGTCTTCAAGAAATAGAACGCCGGGGCCGCCACCCGGCAGGCCCGGCACGGCAAGCCAGCAAACCGGACGCTCGGGGGCGTCCGGCGTTTCACTGGGGCCCGCGGCCCCGGCCCCGCCGGCGACGGCGCGCGGCCGGGACGCGCCCCGTTCCAAGAGGTTGCACCATGGATATCTTCATTCAACTGGTCATCAACGGCCTGTTGCTGGGCGGCGCCTACACCATCATCAGCCTGGGGCTGACGCTGATCTTCGGCGTGGTCCGCGTCGTCAATTTCGCGCACGGCGAATTCCTGATGATCGGCATGTACGCGGTCTACCTGATCGCGGCGCAGTTCGGCGTGCACCCGTACATCGGCCTGGTGCCGGTGGCGGTCATCCTGTTCGCACTGGGCGCGCTGACGCAGAAAGGCATCATCCAACCGCTGCTCAACGCCGACCAGCACATCCAGATCTTCGCCACGGTGGGCGTGTCCACCATCCTGCTGAACCTGGCGCTGGTGATCTTCGGCGCCAACGTGTTCCGCGCCCCGGTGCAACTGGGCACCAGCACCCTGGACGTCGGCAACTACTCCATGGTCACCGGCCAGTTGGTGACCTTCGTGGTCGGCCTGAGCCTGGCCGCGCTGCTGCACCTGTTCATGCACCGCACCTACCTGGGCCGCGCGCTGCGGGCGGTGGCGCAGCACCGCTACGCCGCCACGCTGATGGGGGTGAACGTCAACAACGTCTACGCCATCGCCTTCGGCCTGGGCACCGCCTTCGTCGGCATCGCCGCGGGCCTCCTGGCGCCGCAGTATCCGGTGTTCCCGACGGTGGGCACGTACTTCGTGCTGACCGCCTTCGTGATCGTGGTGCTGGGCGGCCTGGGCAGCCTGTACGGCGCGGTGGCCGGGTCGATGATCATCGGCATCGTCGATACGCTGGCCGGTTACTACATCGCCCCCGACCTCAAAGAGGTCGTCTATTTCGGGATCTTCCTCTTGATCCTTGTCCTGCGTCCGACCGGCCTGTTCGGCGTCGGCACAGAGTGATCAGAGCCACAAGGAGCGAGACGTGTTTCCCGACTTTCGAAGCCCCAAAGCCTACGTCAGCCTGATTCTGCTGATCGTCATGTTCATCGTGCCCGTCGCCACGGGCACGCCGTTCTGGACCAACCTGTTCGTCCTGCTGTTCGTCTTTTCCGCGCTGTCGGTGGCCTGGAACATCGTCGGCGGCTACGCCGGCCAGCTGTCGCTGGGCCACGCGGTGTTCTACGGCATCGGCGGCTACACCGCCACCCTGCTGACGCAGAACTTCGGCATCTCGCCGTGGTTCGGGATGCTGGTGGGCGCGGCCATCTCGGCCGTGGTGGCCATCATCATCAGCTATCCCACGCTGCGGCTGCGCGGGCCGTTCTTCGCGCTGGCCACCATCGCCATCCTGGAAGTGGTGCGGCTGCTGGTGATCCACGAGGAAAGCTGGACCGGCGGCTCCAGCGGCATCAGCCTGCCGCTGAACATCGGCTGGGCCTGGATCGTGTTCCGCGAGAAGATCAACTACGTGATCATCGCCTTCGGCCTGTTCCTGCTGGTGACCTGGGTGTCGTGGACCATCCGCAAGTCGCGCATCGGCCATTACCTGATCGCCATCCGCGAACGCGAGGACGCGGCGCTGGCGGTGGGCATCCACACGGTGCGCGTCAAGATCATCGCCGCGGTGGTGTCGGCCATGCTGACCAGCATCATCGGCACCTTCCACATCACCTACCTGACCTTCGTCGATCCCAGCTCGGCGTTCTCGCTGGAACTGTCGATCCAGGTGGCGATGTTCGCGCTGATCGGCGGCCTGGGCACGGTGGCCGGCCCCATCGCCGGCACCTTCCTGGTGCTGCCGATCGCCGAGCTGGCGCGCGGCTGGCTGTCCAGCGTGGGCAACGGCATGCACGGGCTGATCTACGGCCTGATCCTGGTGGCGGTGGTGCTGACCATCCCGCGCGGCCTGGCCGGCGCTTTCGGTCCGGCCATCGAGCGCGCCCTGGCGCGGCTGCCCTACCTGGGCACGCCGCGCGCCCGGCGCCAGCTGGTCGAGGCGGCCCGCCCGACCGACGCGGCGCGGCGCGAGCAGCCGGTGCTCAAGGCCGAGAACCTGTTCAAGAGCTTCGGCGGCCTGCGCGCCACCAACGACGTGTCGCTGACGCTGAACCAGTACGAGATCCTGGGCATGATCGGCCCCAACGGCGCCGGCAAGACCACGGTGTTCAACCTGCTGTCGGGCTTCCTGTCGCCGGACAAGGGCGCGGTGTCGATGGTCGACGCCAAGGGCAACTGGGTCTCTTGCAGCACGCCGGACCAGTTCGCCCACCAGGGCCTGGGCCGCACCTTCCAGATCGCCAAGCCGTTCACCGGCCTGACGGTGCTGGAGAACATCATGCTGGGCGCCTTCATCCGCACGTCCGACCGCGAGGAGGCCGAGCAGATCGCGCTCAAGGTGGCCGAGGAAACCGACCTGCTCAAGTACCTGAACACCGAGGCCCGCAGCCTGACGGTGGGCGGCATGAAGCGGCTGGAGATCGCCCGCGCCCTGGCGATCCGGCCGCGCATCCTGCTGCTGGACGAGGTCATGGCGGGGCTGAACCCCACCGACATCGAGAAGTCGATCAAGATGATCCGCCGCATCCGCGATTCGGGCGTGTCGGTGCTGCTGATCGAGCACATGATGCAGGCCACCATGGCGCTGTCGGACCGCATCATCGTGCTGAACGAAGGCGCGGTGCTGGTGAGCGGCGCGCCGAAGGACGTGGTCGAGAACCCCGCCGTCATCGAGGCCTATTTGGGCAAGGAGTACCAGGATGCTTAAGGTTTCGGATCTGTCGTCGGGCTACGGCAAGAGCCAGGTGCTCAACGGCCTGAACTTCGAGGTCAATGCCGGCGAGATCGTGACGCTGATCGGCGCCAACGGCGCCGGCAAGACCACCACCCTGAAGACGCTGTGCGGCGTGGTTCCCGCCACCGCCGGCCGGGTCGAGTTCGAGGGCCGCGACCTGACCAACCGCACGCCCTACGACATCGTCGACGCCGGGATCACCATGATTCCCGAGGGCCGCCAGCTGTTCCCGCACTTCACGGTGCGCGACAACCTGCTGATGGGCTCGTACAAGCGCGCCGCCCGCCCCATCGTGCAGCGCAAGCTGGAGGAAGTACTTCAGATCTTCCCGCGGGTGCGCGAGCGCCTGGGCCAGTATGCCGGCTCGCTGTCCGGCGGCGAGCAGCAGATGGTGGCGATCGCGCGCGGCATGATGGCCGACCCCAAGCTGCTGGTGTTCGACGAGCCCTCGCTGGGGCTATCGCCGCTGCTGGTGCAGCAGATGTTCGACATCATCCGCGACGTCACCTCCCACGGCGTCACGGTGCTGCTGGTGGAGCAGAACGTGTTCCGCACGCTGCGCCTGGCCGACCGCGGCTACGTGCTGGAGAACGGCGCCATCGTGCGCACGGGCACCGGCGCCGAACTGCTGGCCGATCCCCATGTCAAGAAGGCCTATCTGGGCCACTGAAATCCGAAGGACCGCATTCATGTCTCTACGCTGCACATTCATCGACCACGGCACCGGCGGCGCGCCCGATTGCCTGCGCCTGGCCGAACGCGAGATGGCCGCGCCCGCTGGCCGCCAGGTGCTGATCGAGGTCGCCTACGCCGGCGTCAACCGCCCCGACGTGCTGCAACGCTCCGGCTCGTATCCGCCGCCGCCCGGCGCCTCGCCCTACCTGGGGCTGGAGGTCGCGGGCACCGTCATCGCCGTCGGTCCCGACGCCACGCGCTGGCAGGTCGGCGACCGGGTCTGCGCGCTGACGCCCGGCGGCGGCTACGCCCAGTACTGCCTGGCCGACGAGCGCCATTGCCTGCCGGTGCCGCGCGGCCTGGACCTGCTGTCGGCCGCCGCCATCCCGGAAAACTATTTCACCGTCTGGACCAACGTGTTCGAGCGCGCCCGCCTCGCGGCTGGCGAGAAGTTCCTGGTGCACGGCGGCTCCAGCGGCATCGGCCTGACCGCGATCCAGCTGGCGCGCGCCTTCGGCGCCGAGGTCTGGACCACGGTGGGCAACCAGGAAAAGGCCGAGGCCTGCCTTAAGGCCGGCGCGCAGCACGCGCTGATCTACCGCGACACCGACTTCGAGGCCGACATCCGCCAGGCCACCGGCGGCCAGGGCGTGGACGTGATCCTGGACATGGTCGGCGGCGCCTACATCAACAAGAACATCCGCCTGCTGGCGGTGAACGGTCGGCTGGTGCAGATCGCCTTCCTGGAAGGCAGCAAGGCCGAGATCGACGCCCTGCCCATCATGACAAAGCGGCTGTCGTTCACCGGTTCCACCCTGCGTCCGCGTTCCGACGAAGACAAGGGCGCCATCGCCCAGGCGCTGGCCGACAAGGTGCTGCCGCTGATGGAACAGGGGCGCTGCCTGCCGCTGATCCACCAGGTGTTCCCGCTGGAACAGGCGGCCCAGGCCCACGCGCTGATGGAAAGCAGCCGGCACATCGGCAAGATCATGTTGAAGGTGCGGGCATGAGCGCGCGCTTCCAGGATCAGGTCATCATCGTCACCGGCGCCGTCGGCGGCATCGGTTCGGCCATCGTCGAGGGCTTCCTGGCCGAAGGCGGCAAGGTCGGGCTGATCGACTTCAATTCGCAGGGCGGCCAGGCCTACGAGAAGGAACTGAAGAAGCGCGGCCACGCCGTGAGCTTCGTGCACGCCGACGTCTCGCATTTCGACCAGTGCCAGGCCGCCTACGAGCGCATCACGCGCGACCTGGGGCCGGCCACCATCCTGGTCAACAACGTCGGTATCTCGCCCAAGACCGACGGCCGCGCGCTGAAGGTGTGGGAGATGACGCCGGGCGAATGGGACAAGGTGGTGGCGGTCAACCTGAACAGCGTGTTCTACATGACCCACCTGGCCACGCCGCACATGGTGCGCCAGCGCCAGGGGCGCGTGATCAACATGTCGTCGGTGGCGGGCAAGGCCTATTGCGACATCGTCGCCGCGCACTACGCCGCCACCAAGGCGGCGCTGCTGGGCCTGACGCGCCACTGGGCCGCGGAACTGGGCGAGCACGACGTCACCGTCAACGGCCTGGCGCCGGGGCGCATCAGCACGCCGCTGCTGAAAAGCGTGCCCAAGGAGATCAACGACGCCGTGGCCGAGGTCACCGCGCTGCGCCGGCTCGGCACGCCCGAGGAAGTGGCCGACGCCTGCCTGTTCTTCGCCTCGGACCAGGCGCGGTTCGTGACCGGGCAGGTGCTGGACGTGGCGGGCGGCTGGCTGATGACCTAGACCGCCGGGGCGTTGCCTTTCCTGGCCTGCGCGGCGCCCGCCTGGCGGCGGGCATCCGCGCTCAGAAGTCCATGCTGGCGCTCAGCGAGAACGTGCGCGGGCCGCCCAGCACCAGGTAGCCGTTGCCCGGGTAGCCGCCCACCGACGACCAGTAGTTGCGGTTGGCGATGTTCTCGACGCGGGCGCGCAGCGTCACCACGTGGCCGTCGACGTCCATCATGTAGCGCAGGCCGGCGTCGAAGCGGGTCCAGCCGGGCACCTTGAGGGTGTTGGCGTCGTCCGCATAGGAGGCGCCGGTGTAGACCACGCGCCCATCCACCGTCAGGCCCTGCACGCCGGGAATGTCCCATTCGGCGCCCAGGTTGGCCTGGAAGCGCGGCACGCCGATGACGCGGTTGCCGTCGATGGCGCTGTTGCCAGTGGAGCGCTGCTTGGCGTCCAGGAAGGTCATGCCGCCCAGCACGCGCACGCGGTTGACGGGTTCGCCGAACACCGTCAGTTCGATGCCCTGGTGGCGGTCCTTGCCGGAGGCGGTGAACCGATTGGACGCGTCGTAGGCCGCGCGCGGCTTGTCGGTGGAGAACAGCGCCAGGCCGGCGCCCAGGCCGCCGCCGTCGTACTTGACGCCGATCTCCTTCTGCTTGGACACGTAGGGCTGCAGGCTCTGGCCGGCGTTGGGCACGGGCTTGCCGTTGGCCGTCTGCGGCGCCGTATCGCCGGCCACCAGGGCTTCGATGTAGTTGGCGTACAGCGACACGCTCGGCGCCACCTTGAAGACGATGCCGGCGGCCGGCGAGTTGCGGCTGGCGTCGTAGGCGCTTTGCTCCTTGCCGGTGTTGTAGGCGTAGTCACGCTGCGACAGGCGCTGGTGGCGGATGCCCAGCGTCAGCAGCACCTTGTCGTCCAGGAACGACATGGTGTCGCCGAACGCATAGCTGCTCAGGCGGGTGCGGCCCTGCAGCGCCGGATCGTCCAGGTCGTTGCCGAACAGCGCCTTGGAGCCGTAGGCGGGACGGTCGTAGCTGACCGGGTCGTAGATGTTGGTCGGGAAGGTGTTCAGGTAGTCCATGACGTACGCGTTCTTCTTCTTGAGATCGAAGAAGGACGCGGACGCGACGAATTCGTGGCCGACCGGGCCGGTGCGCACCTTGGCGCGCAGGCCCAGTTCGCCCGTGTTCACGCTGTCTTCACGGGTATTGTCGAAACGGTAGAAGTTGCCGTCGCCCGTGCTGCCATTGGTCACGGTGACGTTGCCGAGCGAATTGGCCTCGTCGCTGCGGCGCATGCCGAAGGCGGCCCAGCCGGTCAGCTTGTCGCTGAAATCGTGCTCGGCGCGCACCGTGCCGAACACATCGCGTTCGTTCGAGTACGACCAGGGTTGGGCGTAGTTGGAACTGGCATCCGGAGCGTCCGGCACGCTGGTCACGCCGCGCAGCGTGACGTTCGGCCGCGCGCGCTTGAGCTTGTTCTCCTGCCAGCCGATATCCGCCGACAACCGCGTGTCGGCCGAGCGCCAGTCCAGGCCCAGCGACACCAGGCTGGTGCGGGAATGTTCGTCATCGATGCCAGTGTCGCCGCTGCGGTTGGCCACGTTCAGGCGGATGCCGGTGCTGTCGTCCGGCCCGAAACGGCGCGCGATGTCGGTCGACACGGAGAACTGGCCGCCGCTGGACACGCCGGTGGTGAAGCGGGTGAGCGGCTCGTTGGGCGCGCGCTTGGGCACCAGGTTGATGACGCCGCCGATGCCGCCGCCACTGGGCGCCGCCCCCGTCAGGAAGGCCGACGCCCCGCGCAGCACTTCGACGCGCTCGAACAGTTCGGTGGCGATGTACTGGCGCGGCAGCAGGCTGTACAGGCCGTTGTAGGCCACGTCATCGGAGCTCAGGATGAAGCCGCGGATGAAGTACGACTCCTGGAAGTTGCCGAAGCCCCGCGCCACGCGCACGCCGGCATCGTTCTGCAACACGTCGCCGACGCTGCGCGCCTGCTTGTCCTGGATCAGCTCGTTGGTGTAGCTGGTGACGCTGAACGGCGTGCTCATGATGTCTTGCGTGCCCAGCACGCCGACGCGGCCGCCGCGGGCCACCTGGCCGCCGGCATAGGGCTGGGCCAGGCCGCCGGCCGAGGCGTCGGCGCTGGCCTCGACTTTGATCGCTTCCATCGAGACGACGGAACCGTCGGCGGCGGGCGCGGCGGACTGGGCGTGGACGATGGCGGTGTACGGCAGGGCCGCAACCACGCACGCAAGAGTTCGTATTTTCATATCGGGAGTCAGTAGGCGGGCGCTTCGCGAGAAGCTGGGAATCGCAAAAATCCCGATGGGGGGTCACGCGGGTAACGGCTTGCCACTCGAACTGCGGCAGGGCCGGTCGTGCCGGCCTTGTCGAGCCCGTTCACCATGGGAGGGATTGAGATCGTGCGTTTTGAATTCTATATAAAGAGAAATCATTCTCATTGCGTCCCTTATATAGAAAGCCATTTTGTTGCCATCACACAACAGATCTGTCCCCTATCCTGACAGCCCGCTGTCACCGGGCGGCGCCTTGCTCAGCCCGGCACGCCGCTCTCCTGGCGCAGCTGGCCGAAGTCGCCCGCTTCGTAGGCCGCGACGGCCTGCGCCAGGGCGCGCGCGTCCGTCATGACGAAGGGGCCGCGCTGGATCACCGGCTCGTCGATGGCCGCTCCGGCCACCAGGATGAAGTGCGCCGGCGCGCCCGCCGCCAGGAGTTGAAGAAAGCCGTCGCGGTCCGCCGTGGCGGTCAGCGCCGCGCCCGGGGGCAGGACGGCGAAATCGGGATCGGCCGCGCGCCGACCGGTCGTCGCCGCGCGCCCGGCGGGGCGGAACCGTGCCGCCGGAATGACCGGCGCCGCTTCTACCGGCGGTCGCGGCGGCGGCGTGGTCTCATGCCGTGCCCGCACGCCCACTTCCCCCTGCGCCGCGTACAACCAGGCGTTCCAGCCCGCCGGCAGCGGCACCAGGCGCGACGCTCCCGGCCGCAGCCAGCCGTCCAGGATGAGCAGCGGCTCGGGCGTCGCCAGCGGCGCGTCCCAGCCGTCGTAGCGGCCCGACACCACCCGCACCCGGCCCGCATCGCTTTGCAGCACCGGCATTTCCCAGCCCCGCACCAGCGTTGCCGATGGTGGCATCGATTTCAGTCGCGCCGGCAGGTTGACGTACAACCGCAGGCCATTGAGCCGCGCCGCGCCCACCAATTCGTGGCCGTGCACGATGCCGCGACCTGCCACTGTCCAGTGCAGGTCGCCCGCCCGGGCTTCGTGTTCGTTGTCCAGGCTGTCGCGGATGCGCAGGCCGCCTTGGGTGTCTTCCAGCAGCAGCGTCACCGTCGATATGCCGGCGTGAGGGTGCGGCGCGACCGCCGGCCCGGTCATGATGAAGTGGTCCACCAGCACCAGCGGCGACATGCCCTGGGGGAAATCGGAATGCCGAAAATGCCGGTACGAACAGATGTCGCCCTCGGGTTCGAACGGGCGGGCGACGGGCGGGCTGAGGCGGATGGTCAAGGATGTATGGCCTGATGACAAATTGGCGCAGAGCTTATGGGTTCCGCCATCGGCACAGTAGAGCCAAATTTCAGGAATAATTGTCCTGCGCTACAGGACAATCACTCGCCCAGCCCCCATGCATTCCTATATCCATCACCTCGACGATCTGCTGCTTTTCACCGAGGTGGTGGAAAAAGGCGGCTTTTCCGCCGCCGCCCGCGTGCTCAACATGCAGCGCTCCAAGCTCAGCCGGCGCGTGGCCGAGCTGGAGGCGCGCCTGGGCCTGCGGCTGCTCCAGCGCAACACGCGGCGGGTCTCGCTCACGCCCATGGGTGAACAGATCTACGTGCATGCGCTGGCGATGGCGCGCGAGGCCCGCAGCGCCTTCGACCTGGCGGCCGCCATGGGCGACACGCCCAGCGGCCTGCTGCGCATGACGGCGCCCTCGGCGCTGGCGGTGACGCTGCTGGGCGAACTGGTGGCTCGCTTTTGCCTGCAGCATCCCGGCGTGCGGGTGCTGCTGGACACCCGCGACCAGGTCATCGACCTGGTGGGCGAAGGCTACGACCTGGCCTTCCGCGCCCAGGGCGCCTCGCTCACCGACTCGCGGCTGGTGGCGCGCGAACTGGCGCCGGTGCCGCTGATCCTGGTCGCAGCCCCCGCCATGGCCCGGGCCGCGCCGCGCCATCCGCGCGACCTGAACGCGCTGCCGCTGCTGGCCCATGCGACCCAGGACAGCCCGCAGAGCTGGCACTTCGTCGGCCCGGCGGGCGAGGCCGAATCGATCGAATTCCGCCCCCGCTGCCTCAGCAGCAACCTGGCGGCGCTGCGCGAAATGGCGCGCGCCGGACTGGGGGTGGCGCTGCTGCCGCACTACCTGTGCGCCGGCTCCCTGGCCAAAGGCGACCTGGCGCAATTGCTGCCCGCCTGGCGCGCCGCGCCGGCACGCATCTACGCCGTCATGCCCGCCCGCCGCGGCGCGCCCTTGGCCTTGCGGCGCTTCCTGGATTTCGCGGCCGCCGAAATGCCGGCGTTGCTGGCCTGACGCGCGCCTCTCAATCCAGGCGGATATGGTTGGCCTGGATCACCCCATTCCAGCGCTCGCGATCCTCGGCCAGATAGGCGTCGACCTCGGCCTGGCCGCGCGGCGCCTGGATCACCAGGCCTTGCGCCTGGAAGCGGTCGCGGAAATCCGCCTGGCGCATCACCGCGGCCACGGCCTCGCGCAGCCTGTCCGCCTCGGCCGGCGGCGTGCCGCGCGGCACGGCCACGCCGAACCAGGTCGCGGCGCGAAAGCCGGCGAACCCGCTCTCGGCCACGGTGGGCACGTCAGGCAGCACCGGCAGCCGCTGGGCGCCGGTCACGGCCAGGGCCTTGATCTTGTTCTCGCGAACCAGCGGCAATGACGTGCTGATGACGTCCACCATCAGCTGGGTGTCGTTGGCCATCAGCGAACTCAATGCCGGCGCGCTGCCGTTGTAGGGAACATGCGCCACGTCGATGCCGGTGCGCGACTTCAGCAGTTCGGTCGCCAGTTGCAGCGGATTGCCGATACCCACGGAGGCATAGTTCAACTTGCCCGGGCGGGCGCGGGCGTAGTCGACGAATTGCGCCAGCGTCGAGGCCGGCACGCTGTTGTTGGCGACCACCACCAGCGGCAATTCCGCCACCACCGACAGCACCCGGAAGTCCCGCTGCGCGTCGTACGAGATCTTGCGATAGAGCATGGGGTTGAGCACCATGCTGGCATTGCTGGCCAGGAACAGCGTGTAGCCATCGGGCTGGGCCCGCGCCACTTGCGTGGCCGCGATCATCGTGTTGGCGCCCGGCTTGTTTTCCACCACCACCGGTTGCGCCAGTTCCTGCGACAGCCTTTCGGCCAGCACTCGCGACAACAGGTCGGCCGCGCCGCCCGGCGTATACGGCACGACCAGCTTGACCGGCCGCTCCGGAAACGCCGCCTGGGCGGGCGATACGGCGGCCATGCACAACAGCAGCGCGGCCGCGGCGCGGCCTATCCCAGAATTCTTCATGAACATGCTTGTCTCCCCTGTGGTGATGGCGTACGGCCCGGGATGCGCGCCGCCTTGGTATTCCTAGACCTTCCTGTCGCGCTCGGCCCAGAACGCGTCGCGCAGGCGGCGCTTGGCGATCTTGCCGTTGTCATCGCGCGGCAGGCTCTGCCGCAACCGCAATTCGCGCGGCACCTTGTAGCGCGCCACCCTCGTGGACAGCCAGCGCAGCACTTCCTCGGGCGCCAGCGCGGTGTCCGCCGCCGGCTGAACCAGTGCCAGCAAGCGCTCGCCGAACTCGTCGTCAGGCACGCCGAACACCGCGCAATCGGCCACGCCCGGGTACTGCGTCAGGTGGTGTTCGATTTCCGCGGGATAGATGTTCACGCCGCCGGAGATCACCATGTCCGATTCGCGGTCGCACACGAACAGGTAGCCGTCGTCGTCCAGGTAGCCCAGGTCGCCGAGGCCGATCAATCCATCGCGTTCGATCCGGCTGCGCGCTTCCGGGTTATTGCGGTAGGTGAAGTCGGCGTAGGCCGGCTGGCGCACATGGATGCGGCCGATCTGGCCGGGCGCGCAGAGCGCGCCGTCGTCGCCGTAGATCCGAATCTGCGCGCCGCCGATCGGCCGGCCGGCGCTGCCCGGCCGGGCCAGCGCTTCGTGCGAATCGATGACCGTCACCATGCCGGCCTCGCTGGAGGCATAGGTCTCGTGGATCACCGGCCCCAGCCAATCGATCATGGCGCGCTTGAGCGCCGGCGCGCAGGGGGCCCCGGTCGAGGCCACGAAGCGCAGCGAAGACAGGTCGAAGGCGGCGCGCTGGGCCGGATCCAGCTTGAGCAGGCGCACGTACATGATGGGCACCAGGTAGACCGTGTCGATGCGATGGCGCTCGATCAGGCGCAACACCTCCAGCGGATCGAACCGCGGCGCCAGCACCAGGGTCTCGCAGACCCGCAGCGCCACCTGGGCGAACACGCTGGGCGCGCTATGGTAGACCGGCGCGGGCAGCAATGCGCGGCAGCCGGGCCGCAAACCGTACGCCTGCTCCACCACCGCCTCGACCGCCGCCAGCCGCTGCGCCAACTGGTCCAGCGGAAACGGCGCGCGCACCACGCCCTTTGGCCGGCCGGTGGTGCCGGAGGTATAGGCCATGTGGCCGCGCGGCGCGACCACCGGGCCGTCGTAGGGCGCCTGCGCCTCGCGCCAGCTGGCGTAATCCTCGGACACGGCAGCCGCGCCCACGCGACGCGACGGCAGGTCCGCCGGCAGCGCCGCCCTGGCGGCCTGCCACAAGTCTTCCTCGGCGATCAGCAGGCGCGCGCCGCTGTCGCGCACCAGGTAGGCAACCTCGTCGGGCGTGTAATGCCAGTTGATCGGGCAGTAATAGCAGCCCAGGCGCTTGCAGGCCTGGATGATCTCCAGGTAGGGCATGCCGTTGCGCAGCAGCACCGCCACCACGTCGCCCTGCCCGATCCCCATGGCCGCCAGGCCCGCCGCGACCTGCTCGCCGCGGCGCATCAGGGCCGCGCGGTCCAGCTGGCAGTCGCCGGCGATGATGCGGCCGGCCCCTTGCGTGACGGATGCGCTCATGCCTGGCCCGCCGGGCGTTGCGCCTTGTCGGCGGCGGTGCGCGCCTCGATGGCGGCGCGCGCGGCGGCCCAATCGTCGTCCGACCAATCGAAATACTGCTTGAAGTACGCGCCATTGGCCAGGTAGTCGCCACCGTCCAGGGCGATGGTCTGGCCGTTGATCCAATCGTTGCCCGGCGCCAGCAGGAACGCGGCCAGTTCGCCGATATCCTGGCCCTGCCCCAGCCGCTGCATCGGATTCTGCTTCACCAGCGCGTCGGTGCCGCTGTCGTTGGGCCGCAGCCGCGCCGATGCGCCCTCGGTCGGGATGACGCCCGGCGCAATGGCGTTCAGGCGGATGCCGCGCCGGCCCCATTCGACGGCCAGCGATTTGGTCATGGCGTCGATGCCGGCCTTGGACATGGCGGACGGCACCACGAACGGCGAGCCGGTCCAGACCCAGGTCACGACAATGGACACCACCGCCCCGGACGCGCCGCTGCCGATCCAGCGCTTGCCCACGGCCTGGGTCATGTAGAACGTGCCACGAAAGACCGTGTCGGCGATGGCATTGAAGCCCCGTTCGGACAGTTTTTCGGTGGGGCTGATGAAATTGCCGGCGGCATTGTTCACCAGCGCATCCAGCCCGCCATGCTGGTCCCAGATGCGCGCCACCATCGCGTCCACCGCGCCGGCGTCGCGAATGTCGACCGGATGGACGTGGACCTGGCCGCCGGACTCGCCCCGCAGCGCCTGGGCGGCCTGCTCCAGCACCGCCAGGCGGCGTCCGCACAGGTGCACGGTGGCGCCCAGCGCCGCCAGCTGGCGGGCCATGGCATAGCCCAGGCCGGTGCCGCCGCCGGTGATCAGGATGCGCTGGCCCTGGAACAGGTCGGCGCGGAACATGGTTTGCCGCATGGGGTGTCTCCTTGGTTTTTTTTCAGAATATCCACGAACCCTTTCCGCGACAATCCTTCAGGATGGGTAAACTCTGTTTCCTCACAGGCAACAATGAAGACTGCCCATGACCACCCCGCCCGTGCTCGACCTGAACCTGATCCAGCTGTTCGTGACGATCGTCGAGGCCGGCACGCTGAGCGAGGCGGCGCTGCGCCAGGGTGTGACGCGCTCGCATGTGAGCCGCAACCTTCAAAAGCTGGAGCGGGCCTTCGGCGCGCAGTTGATCCGCCGCACCACCCGGCGGCTGGAACTGACGCACGAGGGTAGCGTCCTGTACGACCATGGCGCCCGCATGGCGCGCGAAGTGGAATCGGCGCGCCATGCCCTGCAGAAGCTGGGCGCCGAGCCCACCGGCCACGTGCGGCTGAGCCTGCCCACCGGCCTGGGCGAACTGGACATGCTGCGGCCCCTGCTGGTGCGCTTCGCCCTGGAACACCCCAGCCTGAGCCTGCGGGTGCTGTTCTCGAACCGCGTCAGCGACCTGATTTCTTCGGAGATCGACGTGGCGCTGCGGGCCATCTCGGTGCCGCCGCAAGACTATGTGGCGCGCGAACTCGGCCGCATCAAGTGGCACCTGTGCGCCGCGCCCGAGTACCTGGCGCGCATGGGCATGCCGGCCCATCCCCGCGACCTGGGGCGCTTCGATTTCCTGGGGCCGCCCGGCGCCCGCCCCCAGGCAACGCTGCGCCTGCGCGGCAAGGGCCAACCGCATGAAGTCAAGCTGGCCACTCGCCTGCAATCCGAGTATTTCCCGTTCCTGGCCCAAGCCGCCCGCGAAGGCGCGGGCGTGGCGCTGTTGCCGGCCTACATCGTGCGTCCCGACCTGGAGGCCGGGCGCCTGCTGCAGGTGCTGCCCGCCTACCAGGCCGAAGGCCCGGGCGACAAGCTCTATATCCTGACCTCGCCAACCCCTTATCCCTCGAGCGCCCAACGCGCCCTGGTCGATTTCCTGAAACGGGAACTGGAACCCCTGCTGCGCACCTTCCTGGCCTGAGCGGGGGGCTGCCACCCGGTGGCGCGCCACGGCGGCGGCCCTCCGTCCCCCGCCATGCGCTTGTAGGACTTCTTTGTTAAAAAACGGGGGACTTGCAGGGATGGCGCGGCTGCCGCACAGTAGGGGTTTGCGCGGCCGCCGCGCAACCCGCAGGCCGGCGCGGGCGGGAACTTTGACGCGCCCCTCAAGTCTTATATAAGATATAAGACATAGACCGAACCCGCGCCGCTGTCGCCCGGAATGACAAACGCGCCGAAACGCCTGAAAATGCCGGCTTTACGCGGGCAAAACCACGGAGTCCATCATGCCGCACAACACCCTCGATACACTCAAGAATTTCAAGATCGGCAACAAGTCCTGTCAGTACTATTCGCTGCCGGCGCTGGGCAAGGCCCTGGGCATCGACGTGCAGCGGCTGCCGGTCTCCATCCGCATCGTGCTGGAATCCGTGCTGCGCAACTGCGACGGCAAGAAGGTCACCGAGGAACACGTGCGCCAGCTCGCCAACTGGCAGGCCAACGCCAAGCGCGAGGATGAAATCCCGTTCGTGGTGGCCCGCGTGGTGCTGCAGGACTTCACCGGCGTGCCGCTGCTGGCCGACATCGCCGCCATGCGTTCGGTAGCCGACAAGATGGGCAAGAGCCCCAAGAGCATCGAGCCGCTGGTGCCGGTGGACCTGGTGGTGGACCACTCGGTCATGATCGACTACTTCGGCACCAAGAATGCGCTGGACCTGAACATGAAGCTGGAATTCAAGCGCAACCAGGAGCGCTACCAGTTCATGAAGTGGGGCATGCAGGCCTTCGACACCTTCGGCGTGGTGCCCCCGGGCTTCGGCATCGTCCACCAGGTCAACCTGGAATACCTGGCGCGCGGCGTGCACCAGGACAAGAAGAACAACGTCTACTATCCGGATTCGCTGGTGGGCACCGACAGCCACACCACCATGATCAACGGCATCGGCGTGGTCGGCTGGGGCGTGGGCGGCATCGAGGCCGAGGCCGGCATGCTGGGCCAGCCGGTGTACTTCCTGACGCCTGACGTGGTCGGCGTGGAACTCAAGGGCAAGCTGCGCGGCGGCGTCACCGCCACCGACCTGGTGCTGACCATCACCGAAATGCTGCGCCGTGAAAAAGTGGTCGGCAAATTCGTCGAGTTCTGTGGCGAAGGCACGGCCAGCCTGTCGGTGGCCGAACGCGCCACCATCGGCAACATGGCGCCCGAGTACGGCGCCACCATGGGCTTCTTCCCGGTCGACGGCCGCACCATCGACTACTTCCGCGGCACCGGCCGCACCGAAGACGAAATCGCCGCGTTCGAGGCCTATTTCAAGGCCCAGGACATGTTCGGCGTGCCCGCCGCCCAGGACATCAACTACACCAAGCTGCTGACGCTGGACCTGTCCACCGTGGCGCCGTCGCTGGCCGGCCCCAAGCGCCCGCAGGACCGCATCGAGATCGGCAACGTCAAGAGCACCTTCATCGACCTGTTCTCCAAGCCGGTCGCCGAGAACGGCTTCAACCAGCCGGCCGAGAAGCTGCAGCAGACCTTCACCACCAGCACCGGCACCAAGGTCAAGAACGGCGACATCCTGATCGCCGCCATCACCTCGTGCACCAACACGTCCAACCCCAGCGTGCTGCTGGCGGCGGGCCTGCTGGCCAAGAAGGCCGTCGAAGCCGGCCTGAAGGTGCCCAAGCACATCAAGACCTCGCTGGCCCCCGGATCGCGCGTGGTCACCGAATACCTGACCAAGACCGGCCTGCTGCCCTACCTGGAGAAGCTGGGCTTCGACGTGGCCGCCTACGGCTGCACCACCTGCATCGGCAACGCCGGCGACCTGACGCCCGACCTGAACGAGGTCATCACCAGCAACGACCTGGTGTGCTCGGCGGTGCTGTCCGGCAACCGCAACTTCGAGGCGCGCATCCACCCGAACATCAAGGCCAACTTCCTGGCCTCGCCGCCGCTGGTGGTGGCCTACGCCCTGGCCGGCACCGTGACGCGCGACCTGATGACCGAACCGGTCGGCCGCGGCAAGAACGGCGACATCTGGCTGGGCGACATCTGGCCGACCACCGAGGAAGTCGAGGCGCTGCTCAAGTACGCGCTGGACCCCAAGGCGTTCGAGGCCAACTACGGCCAGGTCAAGAGCAACCCCGGCAAGCTGTGGGAGAACATCAAGGGCGTCACGGGCGAGACCTACAACTGGCCCGACTCCACCTACATCGCCGAGCCGCCGTTCTTCGAGGGCTTCGGCATGACCCCGGGCGCGATGCCGACCGTCAAGAACGCCCGCGCGCTGGGCGTGTTCGGCGACTCGGTCACCACCGACCACATCTCGCCGGCGGGCTCCATCAAGGAGACCTCGCCCGCGGGCAAGTGGCTCAAGGAAAACGGCGTCATGAAGGCCGATTTCAACAGCTACGGCTCGCGCCGCGGCAACCATGAAATCATGATGCGCGGCACCTTCGCCAACGTGCGCATCAAGAACCTGATGATCCCGGCGCGCCCCGACGGCAGCCGCTTCGAGGGCGGCGAAACCCTGTTCCAGCCCACCGGCGAACAGATGTCGATCTACGACGCGGCCATGAAGTACGTGGCGGCGGGCACCCCCACCGTGGTGTTCGGCGGCGAAGAATACGGCACCGGCTCGTCGCGCGACTGGGCCGCCAAGGGCACCCAGCTGCTGGGCGTCAAGGCCGTCATCACGCGCAGCTTCGAGCGCATCCACCGCAGCAACCTGGTGGGCATGGGCGTGCTGCCGCTGCAGTTCAAGGGCAGCGACAGCGTGCAGTCGCTGGGCATCACCGGCGAGGAAACCTACGACATCTCGGGCCTGGAGAACGGCATCAAGCCGATGCAGGACGTGACGCTGACGATCACCCGCAAGGATGGTTCGAAGCAGGACGTGACGCTGCTGCTGCGCATCGACACCCCGATCGAGGTCGACTACTACCAGCACGGCGGCATCCTGCCCTTCGTGCTGCGCCAGCTGCTGGCCGCGTAACGCCCGGGCCGCAAAGGCAAAGCCCCTGGAACCGCGAGGTTCCAGGGGCTTTTTCATCGCCGAGCCGCCTCAAGATGAAAAATGCCCCCTCGGGGGGCAGCAAGCCGAAGGCGCGGCGTGGGGGCCCTTTTCATCGCAGAGCCGCCTCAAGATTAGGCAGGCTCACCGCGTCATTGGGCGACCAGTTCGACCCGCCGGTTCTTGGCGCGGCCCGCCTCGGCGTCGTTGGCCGCCACCGGCGCCAGCGAGGCCACGCCGCGCGCCGACAGGCGCGCGGCCGGGATCTTGTAGCCTGCTTCCAGCGCCTTGACCACGGCGTCGGCGCGCTTTTGCGACAGCTCCAGGTTGCCGGCCAGCGTGCCCTGGTTGTCGGTGTGGCCGACCACGTAGACCTTCAGCTTGGGGTTGGCGTTGAGCAGCTTGCCCATCTCGTCCAGCGCCGCCTTCGATTCGGCCTTGACCTCGGCCTTGTCGGTATCGAAGTACACGCCGTAGACCGCGACGCGGCCCGATTCGGCCAGTGATTTCTGCATGGCGGCCATGTCCAGCACCTTGACCTGCCCGGTCTGCATGGGCTTGGTCTCGATCACCTGCTGGAACACCGGCGTGATGTTGTTGGAGCTGTCTTCCATCACGTCCAGGAACACGTAGATGTCGCCAGTGGGCGCCTCTTTCTTTGCCAGCACGACGTAGTACTTGCCGCCGAACGCGGCGTCGCCCTGCCCGGGCTGGCTGACCTTGCCGCTGTTCAGGACGAACGACTGGAAGTCGCCGCCGCACTGCTCGTCGCCCTTGCATTCGAACACGGTCTTGAAGCCGCCGGCCTGCAGCGCGCCCTGGTAGTTGCGGTAGACCTCCAGCGCCGACTTCTTGCCGTCGATGCGATAGGCGATGCGCGTCAGCTTGCCTTCCAGCGTCAGGCCCTTGGCCTCGGATTCCCGCGCGACGGGCCGGTCGGGCATCAAGGCTTCGTCGTAGTCCTTGTGTTCGTAGGCGCGGATCTCGGCGCCCTCGAAGCGGGTCAGGGCGGGATGGTCGCGCGAGCCCTCGACGTCCTCGGCCCAGGCCGGCGATGCCGTCAGCGTGGCGGCGACGATGGCCAGACTCGCGACTTTCACGATATGCGCTTTCACGATCTCTACACTCCCGGCCGGCAGGCGCCGGCATGCGTCCAGAACAAGGAAACGCCCGCGATGCGGGCGGCAGCCATTATGCATAGACGGTCCACCGTTTGGAACCGCATCGGGTAACCAAACGTTGGTCGCGGTGACCAACGCCGACAGCGTCACCGGCCGCTGATCGCCAGGCTGATCCGGTGCACCATCTGCCGGATGGCGCGATGGGCCGGGTCTTCGTTGAAGCGCGGATGCCAGGCCTGCGAGATGGTCACGGCGGGGGTGTCGAAGGGCAAGGCGCGCATCTGCAGGTCGTCGCGCAGGTGCAGCGTGAGCAGGTCCGGCACGGTGGCGACCAGATCGGATTTGCGGGTGATCGCCAGCGCCTCGGCAAAGGAATGCGTGACGGCGCTGATATGGCGCGCCAGGCCGACCTTGCCCAGTTCGATGTCCACCGGACCGCTCAGCACGCCGCGGCGCGAGACCGTGGCGTGGCGCGCCCTGGCAAAGCGTTCGGGGGTGAGCTTGCGATGCCGCGCCAGGGGATTGGCCGGCCGGAACACCGCCACGAAACGATCGGGAAACAGGCGTTGCCGCACGATCTCGGGCCCCATGTCCTCGATCACGCCGATGTCCAGGTCGATGGCGCCTTCGCGCAGCGACAGCACGTCCTGCTTGCCCTGCGAGATGAAGCGCACCGTGACCCGCGGCGCCTCTTTGGCCAGCGTGTCGAGCAAGGCCGGCCCGAGCGTGCTGACGGCGCCGTCGTCGGCGCGGATGGTGAACACGCGCCGCAGGGTCTTGAGATCGAAGGCGGCATCCTGCGCCAACAGTTCCCGGGCCTGCGCCACCAGGGTGCGCACCGGTTCGCGCAGGGCTTCGGCGCGCGGCGTCGGCACCAGGCCGCGCCCGGCCCGCACGAACAGCGGGTCGCCCATCATGCGGCGGATGCGCTCCAGCGTGCGGCTCATGGCGGGCACGCTCAATTGCAGGCGTTCGGCGGCGCCGGTGACGCTGCCCTCGGCCAGCAGCGCATCGAGCGCGACCAACAGGTTCAGATCCATCAGTTGCACCAAACGCAAGTATTAGTTATCAGCTTGTCCATATACGCAACTGTAGCGCAGCGGCACCATGGCGGCCAGTTCAACACGGAAGCACGCCATGATTCACTCAACACGGTATCGCCCCGACGCCCGGCCCGCGCGCCGCATGCGTTTGCGGCATGCCCCGCTCGCCGCCGCGCTGGCGGCGCTTGTCGCCGTCGCGGGATGCGCAAGCCACGACGGCCTGCGCCCCGCCGGCAAGCCCCTGGACCTGGCCGCGCTGGATGCCGGCCAGGATATCGCCGCCGCCGTCCGCGACACGGCCGACGACGCCGCGCCCTGGTGGCGCGCGTGGGGCGACGATCAACTCGACCGCCTGATGGCGGATGCGCTGCGGCAGGCGCCGGGCGTGCGGGCCGCCCAGGCCCGCCTGGGCCAGGCCGAAGCCGTCTTCGGCAGCGTCGACGCGAACCGCCAGCCGACACTGGACGGCAGCGCCACCATCACCGCCGACCGCTACCCCGGCCATTACACCTACGGCGCCCCCTACGCCGACAACACCGGCGGCAGCGGCTCGCTGCTGGCTTCGCTGCGCCTGCGCCTGGACATCTGGGGCAAATGGCGCGCGCTGGCCGATGCCGCGCGGCTCGATGCCGAAGGCGCGGCGCTGGCCCATGCGGATGCGCAACTGGCCTTGCAACAAGGCATCGCCGCCGCCTACCTGCGCCTGGACGCCGCCTTCCGGCTGCACGAGCTGGCGCGGCAACAGCGCGAGCGGCAGCGGCAAGCGCTGGAATTGCACCAGACGCGCCGCCAGGCCGGCCTGGGCAGCGACGCCCCCGTCGCCGACGCCCGCGGCCGCCTGGCCCGGATGGACGCCGAGGTCGAACGGCTGGACCGCGAGATTGCGCGCCAGCGCCATGCGCTGGCCGCGCTGGCGGGCCAGGCCCCCGGCTACGGCGATGTGCTGCGCCGCCCCCGGCTGGCGCTGCGCGCCGACCCCGCCCTGCCCGCGGCCCTGCCCGCCCGCCTGCTGGGCCTGCGGCCCGACGTGCTGGCGCAGCGCAAGCGCCTCGACGCGGCGGACCGGCGCATCGAGGCCGCCAAGGCCGAGTTCTATCCGGATATCGACCTGAAGGCCTTTGCCGGCCTGCAAAGCCTGGGGCTGTCGCACCTGCTGCAAGGCAACAGCCTGGCGGCCGGCATCGGCCCCGCCCTGACCCTGCCCATCTTCGACGGCGGCCGCCTGCGCGCCGGACTGCGCGACCGCATCGCCGGCTACGACCTGGCGGTGGCCGACTACGACGCCACCGTCGTGCGCGCCCTGCAGGAAGTCGCCGACGGCCTGGCCGGCATGGCCCAGGCGCGCGCCCGGCGCGACGCCGCCCGCGTCTCGCTGCGCGAGGCCGGCAC
This sequence comes from Achromobacter xylosoxidans, assembly GCF_001457475.1. Taxonomy (NCBI): domain Bacteria; kingdom Pseudomonadati; phylum Pseudomonadota; class Betaproteobacteria; order Burkholderiales; family Alcaligenaceae; genus Achromobacter; species Achromobacter xylosoxidans. The sequence continues at coordinate 4,746,165 of NZ_LN831029.1, forward strand.
GCTGGCCAGGCTGCAAGCGGTGCGCGCCAGCCGCGGCCTGTCGGCCCGGCAGGACGAAATCGACACCGACCTGGCACGCCTGCGCGCCGACAGCGAGCTGGCCGCGGCCGACCTGGACCTGGGCCTGGCCCGGACGGCGCTGGCCGGCGCGCTCGGCGGCCGCTGGTCGCCCTCCCAATCCTCTGACAACGAAGCCCTGAAATGACTGCCACGCAAACTCCCGACTCGCGGACCTCGACCCGCAAATCCCGCCTGATGCTCGCCGGCGGCGCCACCCTGCTGGCCGGCGCCGGCTGGGCCGCCTGGACCTTCCTGGCGGGCGCCGCGACCCAGACCACCGACAACGCCTACGTGAATGGCCACGTCGTGGCCATCACGCCGCAGGTCGGCGGCGCCGTCTCGGCCATCTGGGCGGACAATGCCGACCGCATCCGCGCCGGCCAGACGCTGGTGGAGGTGGATCCCGCCGACACCCAGATCGCCCTGGCCGGCGCCCGCGCCGACCTGGCCCGCGCCCGCCGCCGCGTGCAGGCGTTGTTCGCCAGCCGCGACCAGGCCGGCGCCGAAGTCGCGCGCCGCCAGGCCGAACTGGACCGCGCCCAGGCCGACGTCTCGGCCCGGCGCGGCATCGCCGCGCAAGGCGCCATCACGTCCGAAGAAGCCCGCCATGCGGCCGACGCGCTGAACGCCGCCCGCGCCGCGCTGGCGGTGGCGCAAGCCGCCGAGCGCGCCGCCCAGGCCCAGGTGGACGGCGTGACCCCGGATACCCATCCCGACGTGACGCTGGCCCAGGCGCGCCTGCGCGCCGCCGCGCTGGACGCGCAGCGCACCACCATCCGCGCGCCGGTCGGCGGCATGGTTGCCCAGCGCAGCGTGCAGCTGGGCAAGCACGTGGCGATCGGCGACAAGCTGATGGCCGTGGTGCCGCTGGACCAGATGTGGATCGACGCCAACTTCAAGGAAATCCAGCTGGCCGGCATCTGCCCCGGCCAGCCGGCCGTCGTCACCGTCGATGCCCACGGCGCCAAGGTGCGCTATCGCGGCCGCGTCGGCGACGTGATGGCGGGCAGCGGCTCGGCCTTCGCGCTGCTGCCGTCGCAGAACGCGACCGGCAACTGGATCAAGGTGGTGCAGCGGGTGCCGGTGCGCATCAACCTCGATCCCAAGGAACTGGCGGACCACCCGCTGCGCATCGGCCTGTCGGCCGAGGTGACGGTGGACACGGCGCGCTGCGATCCGGCGCAGGCCGGCGCGGCCCGGGGCGAGACCACCGACATCTACCGGCAGCAGCGCCAGGCCGCCGACACGCTGGCGCAGGCCGGCCAGGGATTGCAGTGATGTCCGCCGCGCCCCGTCCCATCGAGCCGATGACCGGGCTGCCGCGCGTGGTCGCGGCGGTGGCCATCAGCCTGGCGTCCTTCATGGCGGTGGTGGACATCACCATCGCCAACGTCTCGGTGCCCACCATCTCCGGCAACCTGGGCGTCAGCCCGGAAATCGGCGAATGGGCCATCACCTTTTTCGCCATCGCCAACTCCATCTGCATTCCCCTGACCGGCTGGCTGTCGCGCCGGCTCGGGCAGGTGCGCCTGTTCGTGCTGTCGGTGGCGGCCTTCACGCTGGCCTCGGTGCTGTGCGGCGTGGCGCAGAACTTCGAATCGCTGCTGGCCTTCCGCGTGCTGCAAGGCATGGTGTCCGGCCCCATCGTGCCGCTCAGCCAGGCGCTGCTGGTCGCCATCTTCCCGCCCGACAAGCGCACGCTGGCGCTGTCGATGTGGGCCATGACCAACATGGCTGGCCCCGTGGCCGGGCCGGTGCTGGGCGGCTGGCTGACCGACGATTTCAGCTGGCCCTGGATCTTCCTGGTCAACGCGCCCGTCGGCATCGCCGTGGTCGCCGTGACCGCCACCATGTTCCGCGGCCGCGACACGCCCAGCACCCGCCTGCCGGTGGACCTGCGCGGCCTGATCCTGCTGGCCGTTGCCATCGGCTGCCTGCAATTGACGCTGGACCGCGGCCGCACGCTGGACTGGTTCGCCTCGCCGTTCATCGTCACCACCGCGCTGCTGTCGGCGCTGGGCTTCGTGTTCCTGGTCATCTGGGAACTGGGCGAAGCGCATCCGATCGTCGACCTGAGCCTGTTCCGCCACCGCAACTTCGCCATGGGCACGCTGGCCGTGGCGGTGGGCTTCGGCCTGTACTTCGCGGCGCTGGTGCTGATCCCGCTGTGGCTGCAGACCGACATGCGCTACACGGCCACGTGGGCCGGCCTGGCCACGGCGCCGATGGGCGTGTTCGGCATCCTGCTGGCGCCGCTGCTGGGCCGCTGGGTGCAGCGCGGCGACGCCCGCGTGTTCGCCAGCCTGGCCTTCGTGGCGTGGTCGCTGGTGGCCTGGTGGCGCGCGTCGATGACCACGGACGTCGGCGTCGGCCTGATCTCGCTGGCCTGCCTGCTGCAGGGCATCGGCATCGGCCTGTTCCTGACGCCGCTGGTGTCCTTGTCGCTGGCCGGCCTGCCGCCCGAGCGCATCGCCGCCGCGTCCGGGCTGCAGACCGCCATCCGCATGATGGCCGGCAGCCTGGTCGCCTCGCTCGCGTCGACGTACTGGGACGAGCGCTCGCGCTACTACCAGAACGTGCTGGTCGACAGCGCCACGCCCGCCCGGCCCGCCGTGCAGGACACCCTGAACGCGCTGGCGGGCGCGGGCCTGGACGAGCCGCAGTCGTGGGGCGTGATCTGGAACGGCCTGAAGACCCAGGCCGACATGCTGGCGCTGAACGACTTCTTCCTGTGGTCGAGCCTCGCGTTCGCGTTGTCCATCGCGCTCGTCTGGCTGGCCCGCCACCCCCGCGCCGCCAAGGCCTGACGGCCGCCGCGCTTACCGCCCCAAGGAGATCCGACATGCAACCCTTTTCCCTGCCGCGCCGTGACGTGCCCTGCATCGTGCTGCGGGCGCGCGATGTGGCGCGCGACATGCGCCGGCTGACGCTGGGCGGCCCCGAACTGAGCGCCTGGCTGGCGCGCCCGGGCGTCGACCAGCCCGGCGCCTGGGTCAAGGTGTTCCCGCCCGGCGTGCCGGGCCGGGCCTATACCCTGCGCGGCATCGACTTCGAGGCGTCCAGCGTCGAGATCGACTTCGTGGTCCACGGCGACGCCCCCGGCACCGTCTCCGAATGGGCGCGCCGCGCCCGTCCCGGCGATGCCGTCTCGATCGCCGGGCCGCGCGACGGCGGCTTCTCGCTGCTGGCGGACACGCGCTGGGTCTGGCTCGGCGCCGACGCCTCGGCCTGGCCGGCGGCCTCGCGCATCATCGAATCGCTGCCCGGCGGCATCCAGGTCCTGGGCGTGCGCCACCCGGCCGGCGACGACGACTGGCCCGCCATCGCCAGCGCGCGCGCGCCGCAATGGGCGGCGCGCAGCCTGCCGCCCGGCGGCGATGAACCTTCCGCCCCCGCCCCCGACGGGCCCGGCCAGGTCTGGCTGGCCGGCCAGGCCGCCTGGGTCAAGGCCTGGCGCGCGCACTGGCTGCAACGCCTGCGTTTCGACCCGGCGCGGCTCTCGGCCAAGGGCTACTGGAAGGCGGGCGAGCAGGACTACAAGGAATAGGCGCCGGCCTGGGCCTGTGAACAGGAGGAACGACCATGAAGAAGGAACTGGATCGCATGCGGGACATGGCGTTGTTCGTCCAGGTGGCGGCCCTGGGCTCGCTCACGCGCGCCGCTGAAAGCACCGGCGTGCCGGCCTCGACGCTGTCGCGCCGGATCTCCGAATTCGAAAGCCAGATCGGCGTCAAGCTGCTCCATCGCAGCACCCGCCGCCTGGCGCTCACCGACATCGGCCAGCGCTATCTGGAACGCATCACCGACGTCGTCGACCGCGCCCGCGCCATCAGCGGCGAACTCGAAGAAGAAATGGGCCGCCCCACCGGCCACCTGCGCGTCTGCGCGCCGGTCGACTTCAACGCCTATTTTCCGGAAGCCGCGCTGGCCGACTACTGCGCCAGCCATCCCGGCGTGCGCTTCGAGCTGCATTGCTCAGCGCAGCTGCCGGACCTGGCCACCGAGCCTTATGACATCTGCATCGCCACCACCGAACCGCCGCAGGCCAGCCGCATGGTGCGGCGGCGCATCGGCATGGCGGAGTATCAGCTGTATGCCGCGCCCGCCTATCTGCGCGCCTACGGTGTGCCGGCGCATCCGGCGGAGCTGGCGCGGCACCGTTGTGTCGTCATGCCCGACTCCGAATCGGGCCTGGCGTTGACCGACGGCAACGCCAGCGCGCAAGTGGCGCTGGCGCCGCTGCTGGTGCTGAACAATCAGCTGGCGGTGGAAAACCTGCTGCGCGACGGCCTGGGTATCGGGCCGCTGACGCGGGGACGCGCCGACGCGCTGGTGCGCGAGGGCGCCCTGGCGCCGGTGCTGCCCGGCTGGACACTGCCGCCGCGGCCCATCCTGGCGCTGACGGCATCGCGGGCGCTGCCGGCTCGGGTCCGCGGCTTCATCGACCTGCTCGTGGCCCGGGTGGTGACGTAGGCCGGCGTCGGGATGGCGCGCAACGACCGGGAAGAGCCGCTCAGTCGAAGGCGTAGGCGTCCATGGCCAATGCGCCATACGAAATCTCGTCCGTGAGCCGCGTGGCCCGCGCTCCGCCGGCCCCCAGCGCCACGTAGAGCGGCATCAGGTGGTCGTCGTGCGGATGGGCCTGCGCCGCGCCCGGCGCCCGCGCCTGCCAGTCGAGCAGCGCCGGCACGTCGTGGGCCGCAAGGCGATCGGCATACCACGCCTGGAAGGCCGGCACGTACGGCGCGGGCGGCGCATCCTGCGGCATGCGCACGTCGCGCAGGTTGTGCGTCAGCGAGCCCGAGCCGATGATCAGGACGTCCTCGTCGCGCAACGGCGCCAGGGCGCGGCCCAGTTCCAGCTGGCCGGCGGCATCGCGGCCCATGTCCAGCGACAGTTGCACCACCGGCACGTCGACTTCGGGATACAGGTAGCGCAGCGGCACCCAGGCGCCATGGTCCAGCGGCCGGCGCGGATCGCGGTCGGCGGCGATGCCACCCTCGGCCAGCAGGGCCTGGACGCGCGCCGCCAGCTCGGGCGAGCCGGGCGCGGCGTATTGCAGCGTGTAGAGCTCGGGCGGAAAGCCGCCGAAGTCGTGCCAGGCCACCTGCCGGTCTCGGGTGGACAGGGCCAGGCCGTGGCCCATCCAGTGCGGCGACACCACCAGAATCGCGCCGGGCTTGCGGCCCAGGGAGCGACTCCAGGCGGCCAGCGCCGGGCCCGTCGCGCCGGGCTCGACGGCCAGCATGGGAGAACCGTGGGAAACGAAAAGCGTGGGCCAGCGCATGGCGGCGCCTCCAGGAAATATCGATGCCTTGATTGTCGGGCGATTCCAATCGGCAATAAACCCTTTCAAAAGGGATGGTCTGTTGCCATATAAGCACCAATGCAGGCACGCCGCGCAACAGCGGCCCGATGGCGACGGACCGCGCCAGCGGCCGGACCCGCGCACGCCGGCAGGCGACGGCGACCGCAAGCGTGGCGGGCGTTAAACTACGTCGTTGCACACTTACTGGACGTCCTCCGAAGTTATGGCCCGATCCCGCAGCCAATCCGCTCCCCGCTTGACCCGCGACGCCACCCGCCTCATCACGCTTGCCCAATCGCTGAACCGCTCGGGCAGCCGCGTCGAAGACGTGTACTGGGAGAATCAGCTTGGCGAAGCGATCCCGAAGCTGCTCAAGGCAGGCCAGGATGCCCCGCTGGAAGCCGCGCTGGACCATCTGGCCCAGGGCGACGTGGGCGCCTATGAAGTCCTGATCGAGCAGGCCGAGACGCTGTCCGAGTCGATGAAGATAGACAAGAACGGCGTGCGCTACGACATCCTCCTGATCGTCGCGCCCGTCGTCGCCTGGACGCGCTACGCCATCCCCACCGGCCCGGTCCCGGCCAGCGCCCAGCAGGCGCTGCTGGCGCAGCTGCATGGCCATGTGCTGTCGAGCCAGGCGCGCAGCGCGCTGATGCCGCACCTGGTCAGCGTCGACCAGATGCCGCGCACGTTCTCCGAAACCTGGCAATGGCTGCAACGGCTGGGCTCGCAGGCGCTGGGCGCCGAGACCACCAAGCCGGCGCTGAACACCGAAGTCGAAACCGCCAACATGCTGGCCGACACGCGCTACATCGTGGCGGCCGTGGCGGTGCCCGAGTTCGCGCCCGTGTTCCGCTGGCAGGAACAGATCGGCGAGGCCGACGCCAGCCGCGACGCCTGCCTGGCGCAATGGGCCGCGCAGGCCCAGCCGACGCTGGCCGGCCTGCTGCCGGGCTGCGGTTTCGAGGCCCTGCTGCCGGACGCCTACTACGTCAGCAACCGCGAGGCCGACCGCCGCGTGCGGCCGCTGTCGCTGCGCGCCGCCATCAGCTGGCTCGAAGGCGCGGTCAGCCTCGATGCCTCGCAGCTGCGCGCCGTGATCGCCGGCTGTGGCGAAAGCCGCGTCGACGAATACCGCGTCAGCTTCACCGCGCGCAACAGCAACGACGTCTACTACGGCTGCGTCTGGCCGTTGTACGGCCGCGAGGAAGACCTGCCGGCCGACGAGGGCCAGCCCGACGTGGTCGATGAAATCGCCGCGCTGCTCAAGGAATACGGCGTGAGCGACGTGCGCCGCATTCCCGGCGTGCTGCCGCCCGAATACTGCGAGGATTGCGGCGCGCCCTACTTCCCCAATCCGCTGGGCGAACTGGTGCACGCCGAGCTGCCCGAGGACGCCGAGGCCGCGCCCGCCAAGTTCCACTGAGCCGCGCCGATGCAAGCGGACATCTTCTGCCGCGTGGTCGACAACTACGGCGACATCGGCGTCTGCTGGCGCCTGGCGCGGCGGCTGGCGCACGGCCATGGCTGGGAGGTGCGCCTGTGGGTCGACGACCTGGCCAGCTTCGCGCGCATCCAGCCCGGCATCGACGCCGGCCTGGCGCGCCAGGCCTTCAATGGCGTGGATATCGTGCGCTGGTCGGACGCGCCCGACCCGGCGCTGGGCGCGCGCGACGTGGTGATCGAAGCCTTCGCCTGCGACCCGCCCGAACCCTTCCTGGATAGCATGCGCCAGCGCCATCCGGCCTGGATCAACCTGGAATACCTGAGCGCCGAAGCCTGGGTGGAAAGCTGCCACGGCCTGCCGTCGCAGCGGCCCGACGGGCTGGTCAAGCACTTCTACTTCCCGGGCTTCACGCCGGCCACCGGCGGCCTGCTGCGCGAACCGGGCCTGTCGGCCGAACGCGACGCATTCCAGGCCGACACGGCGGCCCAGGACACGTTCCTGCGCGGCCTGGGCGTGGCCGAGGCGCATCTGTCGCTGCGGCACAACGGCGCCCGTACCATGTCCCTGTTTTGTTATCCGGATGCCCCCGTCGACGGCCTGGCGCGAGCCCTGGCCGCGGACCCGCGGCCGGCATTGCTGCTGGCGCCGGAAGGGGTCGCCCCGGGCCTGGAAGCGGCCTGCGCCATGCCCGGCGGCCCGGCCGTGGCGCGCCTGCCGTTCGTGGCCCAGCCGGATTTCGACCGCGTGCTGTGGTGCGCCGACCTGAACTTCGTGCGCGGCGAGGATTCCTTCGTGCGCGCCGCCTGGGCCGCCAGGCCGCTGGTCTGGCAGATCTACCCCCAGGACGAGAACATCCATCTGGAAAAGCTGGACGCCTGGCTGGCTCGCTATCCGGCCCCTGAAACCGCCACCGCGCTCATGCGCGCCTGGAACCAGCCCGGCGCGGGCGCGGCAACCGCCGCGGCGCTGGCCGCCGCGCTGGCGCCGCCGGCCTGGCAGGCCTGGGCCCGCGCCGCGCGCGACTGGGACGCGGCACAGGCCGCCCGTCCCGACCTGGCGGAAAATCTGGCCGGCTTTTGCGCAGAGTTGGCCAAGAAACGCTAGAATAGAGAGTTTTCTGAGACGCCTGGAATTTTCGGCGCCTCAACTATGACGCCTCCCGGGGTGTGCATGAAGCCGAGTGTGCGGGCCCCTTTGCGGGCCTTCGGGCTCAGGACGGACGGGCCTTGCGGCACCGGCGCCTGGCGCCTTCATTTGCGGCGGCTTCCTGCAAGCACGGCGAGTGCACCCTTTCCCCCGGAGTTTTATCGATGAAAACCGCTCAGGAATTGCGAGTCGGCAACGTGGTCATGGTCGGCAAGGATCCCCTCGTGGTCCAGAAGGCCGAATACAACAAGTCCGGCCGTAACGCCGCCGTCGTCAAGCTGAAGTTCAAGAACCTCTTGACCGCCTCGGCCAGCGAATCGGTCTACAAGGCCGACGAAAAGTTCGAAGTCGTCCAGCTGGATCGCAAGGAGTGCACGTACTCCTACTTCGGCGACCCGATGTACGTCTTCATGGACGAAGAGTACAACCAGTACGAAATCGAAGCCGAAAGCATGGGCGACGCGCTGAACTACCTGGAAGAAGCGATGCCCGTGGAAGTGGTCTTCTACGACGGCCGCGCCATCTCGGTGGAACTGCCCACGACCATCGTGCGCGAAATCACCTACACCGAACCGGCCGTCCGCGGCGACACGTCGGGCAAGGTGACCAAGCCCGCCAAGATCAACACCGGCTACGAACTGAACGTGCCGCTGTTCTGCGCCATCGGCGACAAGATCGAAATCGACACGCGCACCAACGAATACCGCAGCCGCGTCAACAACTGATCCGGCAGCAGGCACGAAAAAGCGCCAGCCCTTCGGGGTCTGGCGCTTTTTTTTTGGCCGTCGCGCGCGAGCGCCCGGGGCGGCTGGCTTACTGCAGGCGCTCGTCGTCCAGGAAGTCGGGCACGGCCATCACGTCGATGCCATCCTCGGCCAGGGCCTCGCGCTCTTCGCGCGTGGCGGTGCCGCGGATGGGGCGGTCGTCGGCATCGCCGTCATGGATACGGCGCGCTTCCTCGGCGAAACGCGCGCCGACGTTTTCGGTATTGCGCAACAGCGCCCGCACCTGGCGCATGACCACCGCCTGCAGCGCGGCCATCTTCTCGGCCTCGGAGGCGCCGGCCGGCGGCGCCGGCTGCGTGGCCGGCGCATGCAGGTGCGCCACGTTCAGGCGCGGGGCGGACAGGCGCTTGGTGATGCTGGCCGAGCCGCAGACCGGGCACGACACCAGGCCACGCGCCTGCTGCGCGTCATAGTCTTCGTGCGAACCGAACCAGCCTTCGAAGATGTGGCCGTGGTCGCACTGGAGGTCGAAAACTTTGAGAGCCATGATGGAAATATGGGGGCTAGCGACCAGAATACAAGAAAGCCAAAGAAAAAGCGGGCCCTGGGGCCCGCTTCCTGGCGCGCGAGGCGCTTACTTGCCGCGCTTGGGCGTGGCCGGCGCCTGGCCGATCTGCGCCTGTTGCGCCTGCAAGGCGTCGATCTGGCGTTGCAGGTCGCGCAGTTGCTGGCGCACGTCCTTCTGCTGGTCGGCCAGCGCGGTGGCTTCCTGGCGCGACTGCTCCTGGCGCGCGGCGACCTGTTCTTCCTGCTGCATGCGCAGGCTGCGGTCGGCCTGCAGCGTGCTCAGTTCGGCGCTGCGGGCGGCCAGCAGCTTCTCGGCATGGGTGTACTCGGCCTGCAGCTTGATGCGCTTGATGTCCACCTCGGCCAGGTCGGCCGACTGGGCGGCGAAAGCGCGGTAGGTGGCTTCGGCCTGCTTGTCCGACTTGGTCTTGAGCACCCGCCAGAAATCCTTCTGCTGGAACAGGGCCACGTAATAGGTCAGGTCGTCCGGCTTGAACAGCAGGCTGGCGCCGTACGTGCCGTTGTAGCTGGTGCGCAGCTCGGAGACCTGGCGGTTCTGGATCAGCCCCTGCAGCTCGGACACGGTGGAGGCCGGGCGCGCGGCGGGCGCCGGCGCGGGCGGGGTCACCGGCGTGGACGCGGCCTGCTTGTCCTCGACCTGCTGCACCGTGGGACGCGGGGGCTCGGATTGCGCGCTGGCGCAGGCCGCCAGGCCGGACAGGGCCGTACCCAACAGCGCCATGCGCGCAGCGGCACGGATAAAGTGGACGTTCATGCCTTCCCCAAAAAAATCGTTGCGGAACTATAGCAATTTATTTCGTTCGCGGCTGACGCGCTTACATGTGCCGCGCCCCCGCTGTCGCGCCCTAAGGGCCATTCCCTATTGCGCCTCATGAGGCCTCCACGATGCCGTCCGCGGTTTCGCCCTGGCCGCCGCCCAGATGCAGTTTGCGCATCTTTTCCCACAGCACCTTGCGGCTGATGCCCAAGGTATTGGCGGTGTCCTGGCGGCGCCAGCCGTTGACGTCCAGCGCCGCCAGGATGCGGGCCCGTTCGGCGCGTTCGGCATCGGTGAAGACGGGCGGTTCGCACTGCGTGCTGGCGCTGGCGGCGGCCAGCGCGCCCGGCCCGCGCAGCGGCTCGGCGAGCTGGTCGAAGATGCGCTCGATGCGCGGCCGGTCCCAGGCCTGGAACTGGCGCCGCACGATGGCCACGCGCTCGGCCACGTTGGACAGCTCGCGCACGTTGCCGGCGTAGCGGGTGCGCGCCACGCGCTCGATCAGCCAGTCCGGCGGTTCGCCCTCGGCGCCCAGCCGTTCCAGCAAGACGCGGAAGATCGCCGCCTTCTCCTCGGGGCCGCGCTGCTCCAGGTTGGGAATGCGCAGCTCGATCACCGCCAGCCGGTAATAGAGGTCGGCGCGGAACTCATCCTGCCCCACCAGGACGCGCAGGTCCTTGTTGGTGGCCGCCACCAGGCGGAAATCGACCGGCACTTCCACCGTCGAGCCCAGCCGCGTCACCGCGCTCTGCTCCAGCACGCGCAGCAGCTTGACCTGCTGGTACAGCGGCAGGTCGCCGATTTCGTCCAGGAACAGGGTGCCGCCGTTGGCCTGCTCGAAGTAGCCCTTGTGCGCGCCCACCGCGCCGGTGAATGCGCCCTTGGCATGGCCGAAGAAATGCGCCTCGAACAGGCCTTCGGGGATGGCGCCGCAATTGACCGCCACGAACGGCCCGTCCGACCAGGCGGCGCGATCGTGCAGCAGGCGCGCGACGCGTTCCTTGCCCACGCCGGTCTCGCCGTGGATCAGCACGTTGCTGCGGCAGTCGGCGAACATGTCGGCCTCGGCCAGCAGCGCCCGCATCGGTTCGGACACCGCGATCAGCGGCTGCTCGCGGCGCGGCGCGCTGCGGCTGAACTGGTCCAGCGTGCCCAGCAGCTCGAACAGCAGCTTGCGCAGGTCCGAGGTGGTGAAGGCCAGCGGCAGCGTGTAGGAGTATTCGGGCGGGTAATAACGCGGATCGCGGCCGCGGGCCTCGGCCGCCACCCAGATCACCGGCATCGCCTGGCCCGACAGCCAGTCGTAGCCGCTGAAGCGGTTGTCGCCCATGACCGAGACCGATACCAGCGCCACCGCCGGCCGCGACGGATCGCGCGGCGGCGGGAAGGCGGTGCCGGCGTCGGCCCGCACCAGCGAGACATCCATGCCGGCCAGGCAACGTTCAGCGCGGCTGGCGATGTCGGAGGTGCCTTCCCAGACGTAGACGTCGAACTCTTCGCGCGCGAATTTCTGGGTCATGGCGACCCTCGCGCCGGCCGGGGTTGGGCGGAAATCATGGGCTTCATCATCAGTACACCAGACGGGGCTTGCCGCAGTCCACCGACAGCAGCGATACATCGGTTTGGCCGACGCTCAGGCCAAGCAGGTCCAACAGCTGCTGCAACAGGCTCGACAGCATGCCCAGCAGCGGCTGCAGCAACGTCACCACGATCGACAGCACGCCGCCCACCTGGTTGCCGCCGCTCAGCGCCAGCGTGGAGACGCCGTTGATGCGGCATTGGCGCAGGGCGTCCGGCGTGAAGGTCAGCGCGCAGCTCAGGTCGCCCAGCGGTGCGAACAGCAAGGAATTGAGCAGGTTGCCGACCACCTGCAACGTCCCGCCCAGCAAGCCGGTCAGGCCGCCGGTGGACATGCGCTGGCCCAGCTGGTTGAGCGCGGTCGAGGACCACTGCATATCGTTGACCACCTGCGAGATGGATTTGCCGGCATTGTTGCCACCGCCGCCCACCAGAGTGGTGGCCAGCCCCGTGCGCTGCGCCGGCGTGAGCGGCGTGCCAGTACCGATCAGGTCGCCCAGGATGCCGCCGACCACGGCGTCGGCCAGGTTCGAGGCCAGCGCCCCCAGGTTGACTGAAGTGGCCGTGACCGTGGCCGTGGAATTGGGCGACGGAGGCTCCGTCAGCGTGACCGAGACCGGCGCGGTCGAATTGAAGATCGGCAGCGTGACCTTGCTCGTGAGCGGCAGCAGATTCAGCACGTTCAGCACCCGGTAGGGCTGGATCGCCGCGAACGAGCTAGGCTGGCAACTGTTGGTGAGAGACAGGAAATTGTTTTTCAGGTCGTCGGTGTCCGAGGCCATGCCCGGGAAGCGCCCCAGGCAGATATTGGCCACCGAGGACGTTACGTCGATGGTGGCCTGCGACTCGGTCAGCGGCGCCTGGCACAGCTTGGAGACGGTGCCGGTGGACTGCGCCACGTCGATGATGATGGGCAGGTCGATCTTGGTGCCGAGCGTGTTGGCCAGCAAGGGGCCGACCAGCGGAATGTTGCTGGTGTTGGCGCGCAGATAGACCCGGATGCCGGCGCTGGTGGCCTGCGCGCCGACGCCGCCCACGCCGATGGACGGCGGCTCGACGATACGCACCTGCGACTGCACCCCCAGCAACGGCACGTTCAGGCCGAGGTTCACCAGGTTCTGTCCATTGGCGATGACCAGCGCCGTCTCCAGCACGTTGAGCGCGTTGATGTTGGCCTGCAGCGCGGAGTTGATGTCGCCGCTGACCACATTCAGGTCCAGCACGCCGCCATCGCCGAACAGCTTGACCGGCAGGTTCACCGGCATCACGTTCAGCACCACGTTGATGGCGTTGGTCAGCAGCCCGAGGCTGGCGCCGGCGGTGTCGCCGGCCTTGTTCATGACCGTCAGCGTGGCCTGCAGCAGCTGGCCCAGCGTCAGGTTGTTGAGCGCGGCCAGTTGCGCCGGCGTGCCGACGCCGGTGGCCACCGACACCGGCAGGCCCAGCGCTTCCAGCAGGCCGGACGGCGTGATGTTGACGCTCGCCAGGCCGGCGGCATCGAGAATGTCCAGCTGCGCCGGCGTGGCGCCGACGGTGGCCAGCAGCTGCGACAGCAGGCCGCCCTTCTGCAGGCGCACCAGGCGCGAGCCGACCGTGAACACGGCCACCGGCCGCGTGCTGACCGCCACCGAGACCACCCGGACCGGCGCGCCGTCGACGACGATGTCCGGCAGCAGGCTGCTCAGAGTCTTGTTGACCGTGATGCGCAGCGCGTTCGGCGTCTGCCCGGCGGCCGGGTCGAACACGTACATGCCGCTGGCGTCGGCGCGCGTGCTGTCCCACACCTTGCATTCGACGGTGACGTCGTCCGCGGAAAACGTGTCTAGGATTGCGGGCACGTTGGCCAGCACCGCCGTCCTGCCGGCCTGCTGGGCCCGCGCGCAATCGGCCGGCGCGCCCAGGCCCAGCACCTGCACCGCCGACAGCGCGGCCAGGTCCGAGGCCTTTTGTATCTCGCGCTTCATGTAATAGGCATAGCCCAGCTGGGCCACGCCCAGCAGCACCAGGCCGACGATGACGGCGAAAACGATGGCCACGGTCATGCTGCCACGCTGTCGCACGGGAAACGCAGGACGTGAATGGGCTGGCATGATCGCGGCTCCGGGATTCGGTGGGACCGGCCTCAGTTGGTGTTTTCCGTTTCCACCCGCTTGGTGAACCACTCGGGAATCGGCCGGGTGAAGCTGTTCACGTAGCGGTTCCAGGCGGCGGTGGAGACCGCGCCCAGCACCGGCAGCGCCGCGCCCGCGCGGCGGCCATCGGCCTGGGCGGCCAGCAGGCCGCGCGTGATGTCGCCAAAGGCCTCGGGCGCCGGTTCGGCGGGGGCAGCCTGGGGAGCCGCCTGCGGCATCGGCGTCTGCACCTGCTGCACCACCGGCCGCGCCGGCATCTGCGCGGCCGCGGCCGGCGCGGCCGTGGGCGCCGTGGCGGGCACCGGGGTGGCCTGGGCCACGCCGCCGCCGCTCATGGCGCCGGTCAGGGGAGCGTTCGATTGCGCGCGGCCGGTCGCGGGCATGGCCGCCGCCAGGGCCAGCGCGAGGGAGAACGGAGCGAGGAAAAGGGTTCGGGGCATGGTTGTGGTTCCTGAGAGCGCGCTAGCGCATGATCGGGCCGTTGCCCAGCCTGTCCATCAAGGGGCTCATGACGGGCATCACGAAACTGTCGCCGCGCGATACGCGGGTGGACGCGGCATCGGCCGCCGGCGCGGCCGCCACCGGCGCCGCCGCCTGGCTGCGGATCTCGGATGCCAGGCGCAGCACCTGGCTGCGCGCCTCGTCGCCGAGCTTGGCCCGGTCCATGACTTGCTGCGCCCGCGCCGGTTCGCCTTCCACCAGCAACAGCAAGGCCAGGTTGGCCAGCACCTTGCCGCTGTCCGGCGCCAGTTCGGCGGCCTGGCCGAGCGGCACGCGGGCGCCGGCCGGATCGCCGGCCCGCAGGCGCGCATAGCCCAGGTCGCCCAGGATGCGCGGGTCCATCGGCGACAGCTTGGCGGCGCGCGCGAAATAATCGGCCGCCTGGTCGAACTGGCCGCGCGAACCGGCGATCAGCCCAAGCCCGTGCCAGCCCTCGGCCGCCTGCGCGGTGCCGATCAAGGCGCGGTACGCCTGTTCGCTCGACGCGGGCTGCCCGGTCTGGCGCAGCGCTTCGGCGCGCAGCACCGCGATGCGCGGATCGTTGCCGAACTTCTGCTGGAACGCGTCGATGTATGCCAGCGAAGCGAAATAACGCTCCTGGCGCTGCGATTCGGCGATCATGGACAGCATCATTTCCGGCTCGGCCGGCTTGCGCCGGTTCTCCGCCTCGTCCTCGCGCTGGCGCATCAGCGCCTGCTCCTGCTGCTGTTGCTGGATCAGCTGCCAGGCGGTCTCGGCGTTGTTGGTCTGGCAACCCGCCAACGTCCCCGTTCCCGCGGCCAGCGCCGCCACCAGCATCCAACGCCCCGCGCGCCGCGCGCTGCCACGCGCCCTTCCCATGCCGCCCGCCATCACATGCCCCCCATGCGCGACAAGCCGCGCAATACCGCCACGAAGCCCGCGCCGCCGGTCACGATCAACAATGCCGGCAGCAGGGTCACGATCATCACCGCCGTCATCTTGACGGTGGTCTTGCCCACCTTTTCCTTCAATTCGAGGCGGCGCTTCTCGCGCAGCCGTTCGCCGAAACGGTTCAACGGTTCCTGCACCGCGCCGCCGTGCTGGTCGACCTGGGCGATCAGGCGGCAGATGGCCGACAGGTCGTCGTTGTCGAACCCCGCCGCCAGCCGCGCCAGCGACTGCTCGCGGGTGCGGCCGCGCACATACAGTTCGGACGCCAGCCGCAGCTCGTAGGCCAGCACCGGCAGCACCTGGGCGAATTCCTTGATCAACACCTGCAGGCTCTGGTCGATCGACAGGCCCACCCCCTGCAGCAGCCGCAGCAGGTCGATCAGCAGCGGCAGTTCGTTGGCCGCCTGCCGCCGGCGCCGCGACACGCGCCTGCGCACGAACCACTTGGGCAGCATGTAGCCGATGGCGAAACCGAAGAACGCCGCCACGAACAGGCCCAGCGACGAGCCGCCGATGCCGCGCCCCAGGTCCAGCGCCACCGCCGCCGCCGGCAGCAGCAGCGCCAGCGTGAAGCGCGCCACGATGAAGCGCAGCCGCGCCGTGCCCGGGTTCTCGTAGCCCGCCAGGTCCACCAGCTTGCGGTCCTCGCCAGCCAGCAGGGCCTCGGCGAAACGGCCTTCGCTCAGGCGCTTGCCGAACGAGTCGGCGGCGCGCGTGGCCGCCGCCAGGCGCCCGCCCTGCGCGCCGTCGGCCGGCGCGGCGGCCAAGGCCGGGACGCGGCCCTCGCGCGTGGCCAGGGCCTGGTCCACCACCTGGCGGCTGCGGTCCTGTCCGCGCAGGCGCCGCGCCAGGCTCAGGCCCAGGATCAGCATGGCGGCGGCGACCAGCATCAGCGCCACCGCCAGCACGGTCGAGACATTCCAGGATTGGATCGCTTGCATGGGAGCGCCCTCAGATGGCCTTGGCCATGCGATACAGGATGTACGAGCCGGCCACCTGCAGGCAGACCGCCGTCAGCAGCATCTTGAAGCCCAGCGGGTCGACCCACAGGCCCATGAAGAGGTCATTGTTGGCCACCATGATGAAGCCGGCGATGCCCAGCGGCAGCAGCGCCAGGATCCAGGCCGACAGCCGGATCTCGGCCGAGCTGGCCGACAGTTCGGCGCGCGCCTGGCCGATATCGCGCATGAACGCCGCCATGCGTTCGAGCACCTGGTCGCTGCGGCCGCCAAAGCGCAGCGCCACCGAGACCACCGCCGCCACCATGTAGAGCTCCTTCATGTCGTACTGGCGCGAAACCTGCACCAGCGCGGCGTCCAGTTCCTTGGCCGAGCGGCTCAGCGCGGCGGCGGTCTCGACCACTTCGCGCAGCGGCTCGTCGGTGCTGGCCGCCGCGGTCTGGAAGGCCGCCGCCATGCTGTTGCCGATGGTGACCAGGCGCACGATGTTGTCCAGGAAAGCCGGCAGTTGCGACACCCGCCGGCGTTGGCGCCGGTCGGCGCGCAGCCATAGCAGGAAATAGGCGAACACCGCCAGCAGCACCAGCGTCACCAGCCCGGACAGCCAGCCCAGCAACGTCCAGGCCAGCAGCGCGCCGGCCAGGATCGGCAGCGCCAGCCTGGCGTAGAAGGCCGGGCTCTGGCGCACGCCGCCCTGCAGCAGCAGCATGTCCCAGCGCGAAAAGCCGCTGCGCAGGGCGCGCGAACCCTGCGCGAAAGGCATCTTGTCGCTCACCGGCGCGCCGCGGCTGCGCCGCAACTGGTCTTCCAGGAACGCGGAACTGGCGGCCCGCCGCTGGCCGCTGTTGGCGTGGCGCCACAGCAGCACCGCCGCCAAGGCCAGCACCAGCGCCAGACCCGCGACCACCCCGGCTTGCAGCATCAGCGTCTCCTGCTCCAGAAGCCGCCGCCGTCGGGTTCGGGCGGCGCGTTGTCGACAGGCCGCTGTTCATTGCGCAGCCTGGCCAGCTTGGGGGTGTGCGGATGGATGCCGAGCCAGTTCCAGCGGTCCTTCTCCTCGCCCTCGGGCGTGGCGAAGGCTTCGTGGCGGTACAGTTCCTGGGTCGAGATCACGTTGTCGCCCATGCCGGTTACCTCGGTCACCGACAGCACCCGGCGCTTGCCGTTGGACAGGCGGCCGATCTGCACGATGAAGTCGAGCGCGCTGGCGATCTGGCGCCGCAGGCTGTCCTCGCTGCCCTGGAAGCCGGCGAAGCCCGCCAGCATCTCGATCCGGTACAGGCATTCGCGCGGCGAGTTGGCGTGGATCGTGGCCATGGAGCCTTCGTGGCCGGTGTTCATGGCCTGCAGCATGTCCATGACCTCGGCGCCGCGCACCTCGCCCACCACCACGCGGTCGGGACGCATCCGCAGGCTGTTGCGGATCAGCTCGCGGATGCTGACCGCGCCGCTGCCGTCGAAGCCGCCCTGGCGCGATTCCAGCCGCACCACATGCGGGTGGTTCAGCGACAGTTCGGCGGTGTCCTCCACCGTCACCACGCGCTCGGTCTCGGGGATGAAGAAGGCCAGCGCGTTCAAGAGCGAAGTCTTGCCCGAGCTGGTGCCGCCGGACACCAGGATGTTGCAGCGGTTCTTCACCGCTTCGTTCAGCAGGCGGTAGATTTCCTCGTCGAAGGTGCCCAGCGTCAGCAGGTCGGCCGGCTTGAGCGGGTCCTGGCGGAATTTCCGGATCGACACCATCGGGCCGTCCACGGCCAGCGGTTCGATCACCACGTTCAGGCGGCCGCCGTCGGGCAGGCGCGCGTCCACCATGGGACTGGACTCGTCCAGCCGGCGGCCGATCGGCGCCAGGATGCGGCGCACGATGCGCAGCACGTGCTGGTTGTCGGTGAAGCGCAGCGTCTCGCGCGCCAGCACGCCGCGGCGCGACACGAACACGTTGTCGTAGCCGTTGATCAGGATGTCCTCGACCGCGGGGTCGGCCAGCAGGTCCTCCAGCGGCCCCAGGCCGGCCAATTCCTTGGTCAGGGCCTCGGCGATCTGCCGCATCTCGCCTTCGTTGATCGGCACGCGGCGCAGGCGCACGAAGCTGGCCACCTCGATGTCGACGAATTCCTGGATCGCCGAACGCGCCCAGCGGCCGAACTCCGCGCCCAGCTCCTCGATGCGCGAGAGCAGGTGCTCGTAGGCCGCCGTCTTCACTTCCTGGAAGCGGTTGGACGATGTGAAGCCCTTGTCGCCATCGCCGCCGAATTCTATGGTCGCTGTCCTGATCATGTCGGTTCCGCCGCCGTCCGTTACTCGACCACCATGCGGCGATGCACGCCGGGCAGCCAGGTGGCCAGCCAGCTCGCGCGGCCGCCGGGGGTGTTTTCTTCCGCGCTCAGCTTCTCGGCCAGCGCCTGCACCGCGCGCACGTAGATGTCGCGCTCGGCCTCCTCGTGCAGCAGGTGCCCCTGGTTGGTACACACCATCAGCGCCAGCGTGCGATCCGGCAGCGTGCCGACCAGCTCCAGCTGGAAGCGCTCGGCGATCTGCTGCGCCGTCATGCCGTAGCGCTCGTCGTAGCGGTTGACGATCAGGCCCAGGCTGCGCCGCTCCACGTGCAGTTGCTCCAGCTCTTGCAGCAGCCCGGCCAGCGACACCAGCGCGCCCACGCTCTGGTCGGTGACGATCCAGTTCTGCTGCGAGGCGCGCGCCAGCCCGGCCACGAATTCGGGATTGGTGAAGCCGCCCGAATCGGCCACCACCACGCCGAAATGCTGGCGCATGCGCTCGAACACCAGCAGCGAATCCGATTGCGACACGTCGCGCATCTGGCCCAGGTCGCGCGGCAGCGCCAGCACGCTCAGGCCGTTGGGGGTATGCGACATGGCCGAACCCAGCAAGGTCGAGTCGAGCCGCCGCAGGTTGCGCGCGGCCTCGGCGAAGTCGAAGTCGCCGCCGATGTTCAGGTACAGCTGGCAGTCGCCCACCGGCCAGCCCAGGTCCATCAGGGCCACCCGGCTGCTCAGCGGCAGATGGCTGCCGGCGTCGGCCGCGGGCTTGGCGGCCTTGGCGCCCGCCGCCGCGGCGCGCGCCAGGTGCTGCTGCTTGAGCCGGTCCTGCACCATGCCGGCCAGGTGCACCGCCAGGGTACTGGTGCCCACGCCCGGGCGCGCGCCCAGCAGCAGCACGCTGCGGCGCGAGCCATCCATGCGGCCGCCGCTGGCCGGCACGTCCAGCAGCCGCTGCACCACGTCCTTGACCTCCTGCGGCGCCACGGTCGGGTCGACGAAATCGCTGACGCCGGCACGCAGGGCTGCGATGGCGCCTTCCGGCTGGCTCAGCAGGCCGACCGCGACCCGCGGAATCGCCGGCGCGATGCGGGCCAGCAGGCGCGCCAGTTCGGCCGACTTGAACAGCTTGCCCGGCTCGTCCTCGCTCAAGGTGAAATCCAGGAACACCACCTGCGGTTCGATCTCGGCCAGGCGCCTGCCCAGTTCTTCGACGCCGGGCACTTCCTGGGTCAGCAGGCCCATGTCGCCCAGCGCCTGCCCGAGCTGCGCGGCGACGCCGTCGCCCTTGGAACAAAATAGAAACCGGTTGCCGTTCTGCAAGCCAACCCACTCCCTGGCATGTGTCTTCATATCGCTCACCGTGAGAAACCCGGCATTTGCTGCCCGCCGACAGGGCCCATCAGGTAATAGCCCCAAGCGTTGAACGCGGTATCGGCCGCTTCCTGTTTGGCCCCCGGCAACGGCAACGTCACGCCGCGCGCAATGGGCCGCACCAGGCGCGGCGTCACCACGATGACCAGCTCGGTATCCTCCTGGGTGTAATCGACGCTGCGGAAAAACGAGCCGATGATGGGCAGGTCGCCCAGCATCGGCACTTTGTTGACCAGCGCCCTGGTCTGGCGCGACACCAGGCCGCTGACCACGAAGCTTTCGCCATCGCCCAACTCGACCGTGGTGTCGGCGCGACGCGTGCGCAGGGCCGGGATCAGCGTGGTCGAATTGGTGCCGTTGGACACCGCGATGGCGTTGCTGTAGTCCAGCTCGCTGGCTTCCGGCGCCACCTTCAACGCGATCCGCTCGCGCGACAGCACCGTGGGCGTCACCGTCAGGCCGATGCCGAACGGCTTGAACGTCACCGTGGTGGTGCCCAGGCCGCCGGCCTCTGGAATCGGCAGCTCGCCGCCCGCCAGGAAGCTGGCGCTCTGGCCCGTCAAGGCGACCAGCGTCGGCTCGGCCAGCACGCGCGCCATGCCATTGTTCTGCAGCAGGCGCAGGCGGGCGCTGAAGTCATTGGAGTCGTAGAACAGCGAAAAGCCCGAGGCCAGGGCCGCTCCCTTGTTGAATCCGAGCGGCGCCGGGAAGCCGTCCGGGGTGATCGAATTGGTACTGCCCCACGGGCCGCTGCGGCCGGCGAAACTGATGCCGGCCTGCTTCATCACCGAACGCGACACCTCGACCACCTTGACTTCCACCTGCACCACGCCGCCGGTGCCGGCGGTCGATACGTCGACCACGTTCTTGTCGCCCACCGCCGCGCCGGCCGCCGCCACCGAGGCCTGGTGCGTCAACGGCGATTCGGCCTGGCCCGACACCACCGCGCGCTCGCCCGCCACGTCGACGTTGGCGCCGCCGGCGACACCCCGTCCGGCCATGACCTGCTGCACGTTGCCCGCCACCCGCACGGTCCAGACCTGCGGCGCGGCGTTGGCGCCGGTCCAGATCTGCAATTGGGTGGTGCCGGCCTTCTTGCCATACAGCAGCACCGACGCCTGCCGCTTGCCCGAGGCCGCCAGCACCTTGACGTCGGCGACGTCCGGATCGCCGATGGCGATGCGGACCGGCGCGCCGTCCAGCATGAGCGCCTGTTGGCCCTTGACGGCAACCGCGATGTCGCGGGCCGGCGCGCTGGCGCCCGCCGCGGGGGCGGTCTGCGCCAGGCTGGCCGCGCCGCAGGTCATTGCCGCTGCGGCCGACAGGACGCAGATCAGGGTGGTGCGCTGAAATCTCATCATTGTGCTGGATCTGGTTTGACAGGTTAGGTCCAGCCGCGGGCGGCACCTGGCCACGCGCAGCCACGTTTCAATAGCGCACGCGCTCGGATTTGTCTCCTCGCAATATTTCGACGCTGCGCCCGCCGCCACCGCCGGTGGCGCGGACCGCCGCGGGCCTGGCCGCCGGCGTCGTGCCCTCGAGCTGCGCCAGGCTTTCGCCGGCGTAGGCGCGGTTCGGGCCGCTCTGCAGCAAGGCGCGCTGCTCGGGCGTCAGGTCCGGCCGCGGCGGCAGCACGGCGCCGCGCTGCGCGAACAACTGGGTATCGGGCCCGCCGTCATCGCCGACCGGGCGCAAGGCCAGTTGCAGGCGGCCGGAGCGGCCCGCCAACAGCAACTCGCTGACCTGCTCGACCGGCACCGCCAGCACCGCGGTCCTGGCCGGCTGGCCCGGCGGGCCCGGCAGCGTGCCTTTGTCCTCGGGGCCGTCCACCGACGCCGTGCCATAGGCCAGCACGCGCACCCGCGACTGCAGCAGCCGGGCCTGTCCGGCCTGGATCTCGACGCCCTTCTCCAGCAGGAAGAACACGTCCACCAGGTCCCCCGGCGCGATGCGGTTGCCGCCGCCCACCACTTCGTCCACCGCGATCGCCACCGCGCGTTCGCCCGGCTTGAGCTGGCGGCCCAGGCCCTGCGCCAGCATGCTGGGCAACAGCGGATCGCCCGCGGCGATATCGACGCGGGCATAGGCGCCCTGCAGCGGCGCGGGCGAGCTGTAGCTGCCCGACAGCGCCACCTGCCATTGGTCCACCTTGAGCATCCTGGCGCCATCGATGCGGGTGCCGGCCGGGATCGCGGCGGCAGCCACCACCACCGGATAGCGCTTGGCCGGCGGCTCGGCCGGCGCGCTCGCCTGGGTGGCGACCGGGCTGGCCGGGGCCGGTGGCGGGGGGGAAGGCTGCGAGGCCAGGCGCCACGCCACGAACGCCAGCACCAGGCCCGCCGCCAGCAATACACCCGCGATGATCTTGCTCAGACTGCTCATGGTGTCCCTTGCGAAATTTGCACGATGGCCTTCGATGACAGGCGGGTCGGAATCCAGTTCTTGTCCGTCCCGGGCAACATGGCAATCAGGGCCTGGAAGGTCGACAGCACCGGCCAGTCGTCCACCTTGAAAGCCATGGTGACCGTGGCGCACGTCGCCGTCTTGCCCTCCGCCCCCTCCCAGGAACATTGCGCATTGGTGGTCGAGCATGCCACCGCCGATCCGGCGCCGAACACGCTCATCGCCGCCGCACAGGCCACGGTCGGCACGTCCGCCTGGCCGGCAAAGCGCGCATGGACCGCCGCGCGCGCGCCTTCGGACGCGGCCGATGCCAATTGCTGCTGCATCCAGAACAGCACGCCATAGCCGACCACGGCGCAGACGAACATCAGCAGCATGGTCACCGTCAGCGAAAACTCGAGCGTGGCGATGCCGCGTTGGACACGCCGGCGGCCGCGGGGCTCATCGGGATCGCGGTGCCTGTCCATGTCAATTGCTCCCGTCCAGCGCATTGCCCAGGTGGACCGTGGCGCGGGCCGTCAACACACTCGAAGGCGGCATCAGGGCCTGGGCCAGCAACGGCAGATTGGGGATCAGCGGGTTGGCGCCATAGGGGTAGCTGACCGTGACTTCGATCTGGTCGGCGCTCAACGGCAAGCCGCTGCAGGTGCCCCCGCCGGTGCTGCTGAGCGTGCCGCCGGGGCCGCACACCGCCACCGCCACCGCGGCCGAGGACATGGCGGTGATCCAGCCCGAGCGATCCAGCGCCGTATCGCGGCCGGCATTGGCCCGCACCGTAAGGGACGCGGCGCCCGGCTGCCACTGCAGGACCTTGCGGGCGCCGTCCTGCGCCGCCAGGGTGACTGAATGCTGGGCGGTGAAGACCAGTGCGTACGTCAGGATCGCGTAGAACACCAGGAAAAACACCACGAATACCAGGCCGAATTCAAGGGAATAAGCGCCACGCTGAGCGCGGCAACGCCCAGATAGGCGCCGTACGGCGTCTGGCGGGCCCGAAGCGGCAGCGCCCGGCTTCGGGAAAGAAACAGGTACGACAAGGCATGCAGGCCGGCCAGCAGGCTGGCGGCCACCAACGTCATCACCAGCGGCGCGAAGCCCGCCAGCAATCCGAGGATGGCGATCGCCTTGACGTCGCCCGCGCCCATCAGGCGCCGGCTCCAGAGCGGAAAGAACGGCAAGGCCAGCGCGAATCCGGCCAATGCCATGGGCCAGCCGGCCCAGCGCGGCGGATACCCCCATGCCGGCGCCAGCCATGCCGCCAGCAGCCACAGCGCCTGTCCCGCGAAGCCCGCGACGATAAGCGTGTTGGGTACGCGGCGATAGCGCAGATCGGTGTATATCAACACCAGATTCCAGCATGCGAACAACAGCCACCACAGCACTTCCCCTGGATACAAGGCAGGACCTTCCGACGGTTTCGGTTTCAATGCGGCAATACATGGTCGCGCGGCCCCCGGGAGCCGATGCGCGCAACGCCGTCAATCCACAACCGCCCGAAATCGCCGCGCGGGAAGTGTTGCCAACATCAGCTCCGCGCCAGGCGGGGCGGGGACCCGGCCTTCCGCGCATGCCTGGCTGGGACCAGGCCCGTCGGATCGGCCGGGGCCTTCGGCCTCACGTGGACGCGGCGGCCAGCTTTGCTTGCAGCGACGTGAACAGGTCGCCGAGCGCGCCCGTGAATGTCGCCAAAGCCGCTACCAGCGCCACCGCGATGGTGCCCGCGATCAGGCCGTATTCCAGGGCGGTGATGCCTTCTTCTTCGTTCCAGAACTGCGCAAGTTTCGCTTTCATGTCGAGCTCCTGAGGTCTCGCTTGATAATCGAGCCATGCCGCGGGGCGGCGCTGGCCCCCTAAACCCGGTGCAACCGGCGCGCTGGCATGTTCCACGCCCGCGCGCTTCCGGGGTACTCAGGCCGCAAAGGCCCTTGACTCACCCTCAACCCGGCCCCAGCGTGGAGCCGGGCGCCCTGCCCCCCTCCACCGCCGGCGCCGATTCAATGATCGAATCGATACGTTGCGCAAGGCGCGCGCGGAAACGGCGCGAGGCCCGCTGCAAATGCCAACGCATCACCAGCAGCATGACCGCCGACAGCGCGAACGCGATATACGGCAGCATCACCCCGCCGATCTGCATGCTGGAGAATTCGCGCGGCGTGGTGCAGACCACCGTGCCGGCCGCCACGCCCGTGTAATGCATGCCGCACACCGCCACCGCCATCAAAATGGCCGCGGCGGCGCGCTGAAACTCATTCTGCGTGTTGAAGGCCAGCCACAATGCGGCTGACGCGGCAATAACCGCTATGAGCACCGATAAAACCACCATCGGCAGATTCCACATGAATACCGCCGGCATGCGCATGGCGCTGATGCCCACATAATGCATGGCCGCCACGCCGAGACCGGCGGCCAGGCCGCCCACCAGGCAGCGCGTAAATGTGAAACGGTCGCGGCCGACATACCAGAAGGCCCAGCCGGAAAAACCGGCGGCCACCAGGAAACTGAGCGCCGTCAATCCCGTCTGGTAACCCACCTCGAACGGCAGCTGCTGCGCCTGCATGCCGATGAAATGCATGCTCCAGATACCCACCCCGCCCATCGCCAGCGCGCCGATGATGATGTAACCGATGCGGATCTCGCCGTCCCGCGTTTCCGCCCGGATGCCCACCGCGGCCAGCAAGGCGACGTAGGAGCCGAGGACCGCGATCAGGAACGACAGCGCCACCAGCCCGGCATGGAACGACAGCGGAACGATATCGCCCGGGTTCATGCGCGGCCCCTGTGAGCCGGCCGCCGGCAGACGCATCTCGCGGGCCGGCATACGACGATTCTGTGGCGGTCATCCTGGTCCATCTTGCGGACTCCCGAAAGCCTGTAAACCCGATGTGTTTTGAAACGTTTATATAGTCTTATCTATTAACAATTAATACACATCAGGGTTTATACCAGTATTCGCAATGCTGCGACAGCTTACTTGTAACGAATACCCGGAAATTAGCCAGCTTCATTTTCAAATACCCCGGAAAACCCTCGATCAGGCGCCGTCCGGATTGCCTTCCATTGCGCGCTGTTGTTATATCCACGTTTCCGGCCAGTCACAATGAAATAATTTGTCATTGGCTTGCCGCGCTGGCAACATACCGCCTGAACGACGCGCACGGTTTAACTCCTTATAAAGCGGCCCCATTCAGTCACGCCCTTATTCAGGTATTTATCTTCGGCCTGTTTAAACGGCGTCAGCGGCAAACGAGAGACCACCAGGCATGAGACGTACGCTTCCCGCAAGTCCGCTTTCCCTTGCCCTTTTCTGCATGCTGGCCGCCGTCGGCGCGGCGCGGGCCGACGGCCCCTTGCGCGGCAATCCGGTCGATGCCATGCCGCAGATCGAACGGCCGCCCGGCGCCACCCAGCCTCCCCCGGTGGTACAGGCCGCCACGCCGGAACAACTGGCGCTGCAGGCGCGGCTGGCGCAACGCATCGTGCCCCGGCATTTCGATGTCACGGGCGTGCACGAAATGCCGTTCGAGGAGGTTTCCGCCCTGCTCGCGCCGCTCTCGGGCAAGGAGATCAGCCTGGGCGAACTGGTGCAGCAGGTCGACAAGATCACGCAGTTGTACCGCGACCGCGGCTATCCGCTGTCGTTCGCGCTGGTCCAGAACCAGAGCTTCGCCAACGGGCTGGTGGTCGTCACCGTGGTCGAAGGCTATATCGGCACGGTGCGCATCGAAGGCGATATCGGCAACGCCCAGGACCGGCTGGAATCGTTGGCCGAGCCGCTCAAGCAGGAGAAACCGCTGAAGCAGGCCACGCTGGAGCGCGTGCTGAACCTGATGCGGACCGTGCCGGGCGTGAAGTTCACGCCTTCGCTGGACCTGCCGCGGCGCGCCGACGGCGCCACCGAACTGGTGCTGGCCGCCTCGCGTCAGCCGGTCAGCCTGACCGGCGGCGTGGCCGACCTGGGCACCGGCATGCAACCCCTGGTGAACGCCGCCACCAACAGCCTCACGCCGCTGGGCGAGCAGGTCAAGCTGACGGCGTCGATACCGTTCAATACCGACGACGTCAAATACGTGTCCGGCGAGATCCGCGTGCCGCTGGGCAACGACGGCCTGGCCGTCAAGGTGGACGGCTATCACTATGACGCGCGGCCCGAGGACGAGGCGATCGAGTACCTGGGCTTCAATCGCCGGGTCAAGAACGACCGCATCGGCATCGGCGTCAGCTATCCGTTCCTGTTGAACAACACCCGTTCGCTGACCGGCACGCTGGGCGTCTACGCCGCCAACTCCAAGGATCGCTACGAAGCCAAGAATTCCGATCGCTGGCTGCAGCAGGATTCGCAGGTGCGCGCCGCCAACCTCGAAATGCGCTATATCCAGGTGTCGGAATCCATGACGACCGACGTGACACTGGGCGTGGCCAAGGGCTTCGATGCGGCCGGCGCGAAGAAGGAGATCAGCACCAACTATGGCTATTCCGCCGTTCCCGTCCTCGACCTGGATTTCACGCGCTACAACCTGAACGCCAAGCAGACCTTCGCCCTGCCGGCCCAGTTCGGCCTGACCCTGTCTGGCGCGGCCCAGTATTCCAGCAACATCCTGCCGTCGTCGGAGCAAGTGTCGTACGGCAGCTGGCGCTACGCGATGGGCTATCCGCAGGGCGAGCAAAGTGGCGACAAGGGCGTGGGGGTTTCCGCCGAAGTCAATCGCCGCTTCGGCATCGGCTGGGAATATCTGACGAATGTGCAGCCTTACGCGCTGATCGACTATGCGCGCACCTGGTACAACAATTCAGGCTTGCAGCAATTGAATCAGCGTCACCTTTCCTCGGTGGCGCTGGGACTGCGCTTTACCGACGACAAGTACTACCTGTTCGATTTCAATGTGGCCAAGCCTATCGGTTCGGCGACGGTGAACAACGACCGCGACCTGCGCTTCAACGCCAATTACTCGCTGTATTACGACGCATTCTGATTGGGCATCCATACCTGGGGGTCCATATACCCGCCCGCCACCACGCCTGTTTCGACAGGCGTTTTTTTTGGCCTGTTCCATACACCGCGTTACGTAACGTGGCCCGTAACGTAACGGCTGTTACCCCCTTCGGCGTAACATTCGCAGGTCAGGCGTGATCGTAAAAATGGGGGATTCAAAACATTGGTACAAACCCTCTAATATACAAATAACACATTGATTTAAAAGGATTTTTTAAGGAAAGAAAAATACCTCGCCACGTTGCCGGACGGCATTCGGAAAATATTGGCACGGTTTATGCATGTAGGGATGTATCGGGCAGTTTCGACGCCTGACACTTCCCCCACAGGAGCTCGCCATGAATGCCAAGATTGAAACGCAGCGCGTACAACGTATTCTGACCTCCACCGTCATGGCGGCCGCTCTGATGAGCGCGCTGGCCGCATGCGGCGGCGGTGGTGGTGGCCACAAGAGTTCGGCTTCCCTGCCCGGCACGAATATTCCCACCAATCCCGGCGGTCCGAATAACCCGAACAACCCGAATAATCCGAACAACCCGACCGATCCGGTCACGACCGGCTTGCTGCAGACCACGCTCGGCAATACCGGCGGCGCCGTCGACAATACGCTGCCGTTAAATCTGGGCACCACGCTGGGCGGCGTCGGCAAGGCGCTGGATCCCACCGTCAAGCCGGTGGTCGATACGGTGGTTGGCCTGACGCAGGAGATCGGCGCCACCACCGGCCTGGGCCAACCGGTCGACGGCACCGTCAAGCAGGTCGGCGGACTGGTGCAGGACCTGGGCACCACGGTCAAAGGCACCGGGCTGCCCGGCGGCCTGAGCAGCGGCGTCGGCGGCCTGGTCGAAGGCCTGGGCAAGACGGTCGCCAGCACCGGCGGCCTGCTCAATGCCGATCCCAAGAATCCGCAACCGCTGACCACGGTGCTGGGCAATGCCACCAACGCGGTGGGCGCCCTGACCGCCGGCCTGTCCGGCCAGGGCGGCCTGCTGAACCCCGTGACCCAATTGGTCGGCGGCGTGACCGGCGGCGTGCTGGGGGGACCGTCCAAGCCTTTGCTCGAACCGGCCCTCGGCAACGTCGGCAAGACCGTCGACAACGTGTTGCCGCTGGGCCTGCAACCGACCCTCGGGGGCATCGGCGCGGCGCTCGACCCGACGGCCAGCCCCCTGGCCGGCACGGTGGTCGGCCTGACCCAGCAAGTGGGCGCCACCACCAAGCTGGGCGCGCCGGTCGCCGGCCTGCTCAACACCCTGGGCGGCACCGTCAGCAACCTGGGCACGCAATTGCCCGGCGGCAACGTGGCCGGTTTGAATGGCGTGCTGCAAGGCCTGGGCGGCGCGGTCAGCAGTGCCGGCGGCCTGTTGAATGCCACGCCCGGCAACACCAACCCGCTCGGCAACACGCTGGCCAATGCCACCGGCGCGGTCGCCTCCCTGACCAGTGGCCTGGGCCTGGGCGGCGCGGTGGGCGGCAACAACGGCGGCCTGCTCAGCCCGATCACCGGCATCCTGGGTGGCGTGACCGGCGGCGCGGCGGGCGGTAACGGCGGCCTGCTGGCTCCGGTGACCGGCCTGCTCGGCGGCGTGACCGGCAACCTGGGCGGGGCCACGGGCGGCGCGGCCAACGGCGGCTTGCTGGGGGGCCTGCTGGGCGGCGTGACCGGCGCCACCGGTGGCACGGCCGGCGGCGCCGCGGGCGCCAACGGCGGCCTGCTGGGCGGCTTGCTGGGCGGCCTGACGGGCGGCGCGACGGCCAGCGCGGGCGCGGGCGCCAGCGCCGGTGGCGGCGCCACGGGCACGGCCAGCAACGGCGGCCTGCTCGGCGGCCTGCTGGGCGGCGTGACGGCCGGCGTCAGCGGCGGCGCCAGCACCGGAGGCACCACCAACGGCGGCTTGCTGGGCGGCCTGCTCGGCGGCCTGACCGCCAAGAAGTAATCGACGGGATCCGTGAGGGAGCGACGCCATGCTGCAACAAGAAACCATCGTCCACCACGAGCATGTGACCGTGATGCCTGAATCCCGCAATAGTGACCTGCGTCCCGGAATGCTTGACGATATCGCCCTGATGCTGGGCCGGCAGTTCGCCGTGTACAACGCGGCGTGCCAGTCGGCCCTGGCGGAGAAACTGGGTATCCCCCTGGCGGATCTGAAAGCGCTGGAACTGGTGATGGAGTTCGATGCCCTGCCCACCGGGCAACTGGCCCAGCTGATGGGCATCAGCTCCGGCGGCGCCACCGCCTTGATCAACCGCCTGGAGGCGGCCGGCTATGTGCAACGCGGCCGCCATCCGCTGGATCGCCGCATGATCGTGATCCGGCCGGTCGAGGAGCAATGCCAGCAACTGGCCCAGGAACGCCAGTGGGTGGCCGAGGCGGTGGTGTTGATGGCCCGGCGCTACGACGCCGGCGAGCTGGAAGTGGTGCATGCCTTCCTGGCGCAATGTGTCCGCGCCCTGCGGCACGACACGCTGGTCTGGCTCGAAACCCGCAACGCCCACGACTGAGCCGCCCAGGCGCGCGCATGCCGCGCCCCGATCCGCCAGGATCGGGGCGCGGTTTTCATTCGGGCGCGCCGAATTGCAGCCGCGGCACCGCGTCGAGCAGCCGGCGCGTCATGTCCTGGCGCGGCGCGTGCAGCACCGCGTCGGCCTCGCCCAGTTCGACAATGCGGCCGCCGTCCATGACCGCGATGCGGTCGGCCAGGTACTCGACCACGCCGAAATTGTGGGTGATGAACAGGTAGGCGATGCCCAGCTCGTCCTGCAGCTCGCGCAGCAGGTCGAGGATCTGCGCCTGCACCGAGACGTCCAGCGCCGAGGTCGGCTCGTCGCAGATCAGCACCTTGGGTTCGACCGCCAGGGCCCGGGCGATGGCGATGCGCTGGCGCTGGCCGCCGGAGAACTCGTGCGGATAGCGCGACAGCGTGTTGGCCGGCAGGCCGACGCGCTCGACCAGGCGGACGGCGCGGTCGCGTCGCTCGCGCGCGCCCATGCCGCGGCGCAGCGACTCCAGGCCTTCGTCGAGGATGTCGCCGACCCGCATGCGCGGATCGAGCGATGCGTACGGGTCCTGGAACACGATCTGGATGTCCTGGCGCAGCCGCTGCAAGCGGGCGCGGTCGGCGGTCAGCAGGTCCTGCCCCTGCAGCATGGCGCGGCCCGAGATACGGGCGCCGTCGATCAGGCGCAGCAGCGCCTTGCCGGTGGTGGTCTTGCCGCAACCGGACTCGCCCAGCAACGCCAGGGTTTCGCCGGCACGCAGCGTGAACGTCACGCCGTCGACCGCCTTGACCCACGAGGCCACGCGCCGCAGCGGGCCCTTGCGCACCGGGTAATGGACCTTCAGGTCCTGCACGTCGAGAACCACGCCCGGCTCGCGCGGCCGCTTGCGGGCCGCGTCCTGCGCCTGGGCCGCGCGGCCGGCCTGGCTGAGAGGCACGCCGCGCTTTTCAAAGGTGGGAATGGCGTCGAACAACTGGCGCGCGTAGGGATGCTTGGGCGCGCGGAAGAATTCCTCGGCGCTGGCGCTTTCGACGATTTCGCCGCCGCGCATCAGGGCCACGTGATGAGCCACGTTACGCACCACCGCCAGGTCATGGGTGATGAGCAGCACCGCCATGCCGATCTCGCGCTGGATGCCCGCCAGCAGGTCCAGCACCTGCGCCTGCACGGTGACGTCCAGCGCGGTGGTGGGCTCGTCGGCGATCAGCAGCAGGGGTTCCGCCGCCAGCGCGATGGCGATCATGACGCGCTGCTTCTGGCCGCCGGAGAACTGGAATGGGTAATCGTCCACGCGCCGCTCGGGCTCCGGGATGCCGACCCGCCGCAGCCAGTCGATGGCGCGGGCGCGCGCCGCGGCGCCGCGCAGCGGCGTGTGCGCCGCCAGCGTCTCGATGATCTGGTCGCCGACCCGCATGACGGGGTTCAGGCTGGTGGACGGTTCCTGGAAGATGATGCCGATGCGGCCGCCGCGCACGCCGCGCATGGCGCTCTCGGGCAGGCGGTTGAGGTCTTCGCCATCCAGGTCGATCTGGCCGCCGACGATGCGCCCGGCGTCCGGCAGCAGGCGCAACAGCGCCAGCGCCGTCATGCTCTTGCCGCAGCCGGACTCGCCCACCAGGGCGAAGGTCTCGCGCTGCGAGATGGCCAGCTGCAGGCGCTTGACCGCGTGCGTCATGCCGCTGTCGCCGGCGATGTCGACGTCCAGCCCGCGCACGGCCAGCAGGGGCGTGTCCTGGCGGTTATCCTGCTGGCTCATGGCGCGTCTCCGGATTTGGTGGCGCGGGCATCGGCCGCCAGCGCGGCGCCCGGACGGCGGCCGAACCAGCCCATGCCCGGCAGGCGGCCCGGCTTGTAGCGGCGGGTGCGCGGATCGAAGGCGTCGCGCACCGCGTCGGCGAACAGGTTGGCGGCCAGCACCAGGGCCAGCATGAAAAGAAACGCGGTCATCAGGTTCCACCAGATCATCGGGTCGCGCGACATTTCCAGGCGGGCGCCGTCGATCATCGAGCCGAACGAATTCATGCTGGGATCGACGCCGATGCCCAGATAGGACAGCACCGCCTCGTACAGCACCAGGCCGGAGAATTCCAGCACCACGGTGATCAGCACCAGGTGCGCGACATTGGGCAGCAGGTGGCGCGTCATGATGCGCCAGTGCGATACGCCGAAGGCGCGCGCGGCCTGCACGTATTCCAGCTCGCGCAGCTTGAGCGTTTCGGCGCGCAGCAGGCGGCACAGCCCGGCCCAGCCGGTGAAGCCGAGGATCATGCACAACAGGAACAGGCGCAGGTCGGCGCGCGCCGCGGAGGTGTCGAACAGCTCGGCGTGGTTGTCGATGTACACCTGCATCATCAGCGCACAGGCCGCCACCAGCAGCACGCCCGGGATCGAGGTGATGGTGGTGTAGAGATACTGGATGGCGTCGTCGATCCTGCCCTTGAAGTAGCCCGCCGCGATGCCGAAGACGATGGCCGGCGGCAGCATCGCGAGCGTGGTCAGGCTGCCGATGACGAGCGCGGTGCGGATGCTCTTGAGCGCCTGCCAAAGCACGTCGTTGCCGATGCGGTCGGTGCCCAGGGCGTGGTAGCCGCTGGACAGCCCGGCCAGCGCCCCCGCCACCAGGCACAGCAGGGTGAAGGTGATGGCCATGGCGCGCCACGGCACCTCGGCGCGCCCGCCCAATAGGGCCTCGGCCGCCGCCGACGCGCCGCCGCGCCGCGCCAGGCAGGCGAACAGCAGGCCGGCGCCGATCAGCGCCACCGCCAGCCCCGCCGCCAGGCCCAGGCCCAGCCGGTAGTAGACGTCGCCCAGGTGGTCGCGGTCGGGGTCGGCCAGGTGCGTGCCGGCCGCCCGCAGGCGCGGAAAATCGCGCACCGGCTTGTCGTCGACCAGCAGGGTTTCCTTGGTGAACTGGCGCACCGCCAGCGGACTGGAATAGGTCTTCTCGGGCTGGGTCAGCACGCTGCCGCGCAACAGGCCGTCCAGCGCCGATTTGACCGCCGGTGCGTAGACCGGCGCGGCGTCGGCGGCCGCGCCGGGCGCGGGCGGCAGCTGCGGCCGGTAATGGACGGAATCGAGCAGGCCGACCAGCGCGAACGCCGCCAGCACCACCGCCGAGCACATGGCCGGCGTGTCGCGCGCTACCCGCGCCCAGGTCGAACGCAGGTTCGGGCTGCGCCGCACCCGCCAGGCGTAGGCCAGCGCGCCCAGCACCATGAGCCACAGCGCAATGTCGGTCCAGAGGAATACGAACTTGGGCATGGCGGCTACTCGAATCGGACGCGGGGGTCAGCCAGCGTGTAGGAAATGTCGGCCAGGATCAGCCCGACGATGTACAGCGACGCCCCCAGGAACACCATGGCGCGCACGATGGAGAAGTCCTGCGCGTTGATGGCGTCGATGGTGTAGCTGCCCAGGCCCGGGATGCCGAAGAAGGACTCGGCGATCAGGCTGCCCATGAACAGCAGCGGCAAGGCGGCCACGGTGCTGGTCAGGATCGGCAGCATGGCGTTGCGCAGCACGTGGCGAAACAGCACCACGCGCTCGGCCAGCCCCTTGGCGCGGGCGGTGCGCACGTAGTCCTTGCCGATTTCCTCCAGGAACAGGGTGCGGTAGAAGCGCGCCTCGGGGCCCAGGCGCGAGACGATCGCCACCAGCACCGGCAGCGCCAGGAACTTGATCATGTCCAGGCCGCCCTCGAAGCCCGAGAACGGCACCAGCCGCAGCAGCTTGGCGAACATCCACTGCCCGGCGATGATGTAGAACAGGCTGGAGATCGACAGCAGGATGACGCACACCACCACGCCCCAGAAGTCCAGCCGGGTGGCGCGGAAGTACACCAGCGTCAGTGAAAACACGATGCTGGCGAACAGCCCCAGGAAGAAGGTCGGCACCGCCAGCGCCAGGCTCGGCCCCATGCGCGTCTGGATCTCGCGGCCGATGTCGCGGCCGCCGTCGGAGGCGCCGAAGTCCATCGCCAGCAGCGGCACCGAGCGCTGGTAGAACACGGTGTCGGTCAGTTGCGCCGAACCCTTGGCCTGGGCGTTGTAGAACAGCGGCTTGTCGTAGCCGTGCTCGACCTTCCATTTCTCGACCGCGTCCTGGCTGACGCGCTGGCCGCCGATGGCCAGGCGCGCCATGTCGTCGGGCGTGTTGACCGCGAAGAACAGGATGAAGGTGAAGAGGTTCACGCCGATCAGAATCAGCACGCCGTACAGCAGCCGGCGGATGACGTAGCCGATCATGATTGATGCTCCTTGCGGGAAGCCTGGGCGAAGGCGGTCTGCCGTTCGCGCCGCTTGAGCGCCACGTAGGACGGCCAGATCGCCAGCGCGATCAGCAGCACGAACAGGCCCACCGGCCACCAGATGGGGGAATTCCATTCATCGATCTTGCGCTCGCGCAGGGCGGGATCGATCTTCATGTACTGCAGCGTGTTGCGCACCATCTGAGTGGGCTTGGCGTTGCCGACCCATTGCTGGTAGGCGCCGCCCGACATCGGGAAGTAGCCGAACATCCAGGGCGCGTCGCGCTGCACGATGGCGACCATGCGCTGGATCAGCGCTTCCTTTTCGGGGCCATCGTCCAGGAACTTCATCTGCTCGAACAACCTGTCGTATTCGGGGCTGTCGTAGTTGGCGGCGTTCTCGCCGCCGCCCTTGGCCTTGGCGTTGGGGCCGTACAGCAGGAACAGGAAGTTCTCGGCGTCGGGGTAGTCGGCGTTCCAGCCCCACAGGAAGATCTGCGCCGACCCGCGCCGCATCTTGTCCTGGAAGCGGTTGTAGTCGGTCGAGCGCACGTCCATCTGCACGCCGATCTTGGCCATCTGCCGCCGCATCCAGTCGAACTGCGGGTTGGAGCCGCCGCCCGTCATGGAGTCGTAGTACAGCACCAGCGGCGCGCCGGTGACGGCGTTGCGGCCGTCGGGGTAGCCGGCCTCGGCCAGCAGCTTGCGCGCCGTCTCGATGGATTTGCGCACCGGCTTGCCGTCGACCAGGTCGTAGACCACCGGGTTCACGCCCTCGGGCGGTTCGCGGTAGCCCAGCACACCGGGCGGCACCGGGCCGTAGGCCACCGAGGCCTGGCTGTTCTCGAACACCGCCACGTATTCTTCCCAGTCGAAGGCGATGCTGATGGCCTGGCGCAGCTTGCGGTTCTTCTCGGCCTGCTCGGGCGTGTCGCCCTTGCCCACCACCGGGTCGAGCCAGTTGAAGCCCATGTACCAGTTGGCGGTCTCGACCGTGGTGGGCAGGCGGATGCCGTGCTCGGCGTACTTGCGCGCCTTGTCCTGGCTGTCGCCAGCGGCCACCAGCATGGCCACGCCGTACTCGCCGCGCTCGATCTGCGGCACGTCGTAGTAGCCCTGCATGAACTTGCCGGTCAGCGGAATGGCTTCCTTCTCGACGCTGAACACCGCCCGGTCGATGAACGGCGTGGGCTTGCCGCAATCGGCCAGCAGGCCGGCGGCGCGATCGCCCGGCTCGCCTTCGCAGGGATAGGGTTCGCCGTGGAAGTTGGGGTTGCGCGCCAGCACGTGGCGGCGGTTCTGCAGCGACTCGGCCAGCATGTAGGGGCCGGTGCCGACCGGCCAGGTGTTGAGCGACAGGTCGTGCTCGGCCATGCCGGGCTGGTTGTAGAAGCGGTCGGCCTCCCAGGGCACGGGCGCCGTGAAGGTCATGGCCAGCCAGTACTTGAACTGCGGGTACTTGCCGTTGACGCGGATGCGCAGCGTGTGCGGGTCGAGCGCCTGCACGCCGGTGAAGCCGTCCGGCTCGCGCAGGTCCAGCCACGACGCGCCACCGCCGCCGGGAAGGTCGCGGCGCAGCGCCTTGTCACGCTCGCGCAGGCGGTCGCCATATTCCTTCAGGCCGCTCACGTATTCGGCCATCAGCGAATAGATCGGCGACACCACGCGCGGGCTGGCCAGGCGGCGGAAGGCGTAGACGTAGTCGTCGGCGGTGAGTTCGCGGGTGCCGGTGCGCGGAAAGTCGGGAATGGCGAACTTGTCGGCCAGGTCCTCGGGCGCGATCGGGAAGTAGTCGTAGCTGCCGTCGGTCTTGCGGGCGAAGGCCGGGTGCGGCGCGAAACGCATGCCGGGCTTGATCCTGATGTCGTAGATGCTCTGGGCGATCTGCTCGCCCGGCGCATCGGCCGGCAGCACCTTGCCCTGCGCGTCCAGGTAGACCGGCGGGTCGATCGAGGCCGCGGCGCGCGGGATCAGTTCGTAGGGCCGCTTGAGGTAGTGGTAGCCGTACAGCGTCTCATAGATGCTGTAGGTATAAGGGGTTTCATCGCCGGAATAAGAGCTGGCCGGGTCCAGGTACTTGGGCGAGCGCTTGACGAAGGCGGAATACAGGGTGTTCCGGCCTTCGGCGCCGGACGGATAGGGGCTGTTGATGGGACTGCCGTCCCGGGAGCAGCCCGCCAACGCCAGCAACAGCATCATGGCCGCCGCCCAGAGCCGCATCAAAGCACGCATGGAAACCTTTCCTTCTATTCAGTGCGACAGAGGATAGCAAAGGTATATCCGCCCCAGTACCCTGGCATCCCCCTAGGGAACTTGCGCAGGCGGCTCTCCACACACACCAGGACGGATTACCCCCCGCCGGCCAGCGCCAATCAGCCGCACTGGCGCTGGCGCCAGCAGTCGTAGCGCCACTTCCAGGGCTGCATCGGATCCTTGCCGGCCCACAGGCCGCGGCCGGCCGCCTTGGCCTGGCGCTGCAACTCGGGCATGGCCTTGTCGTTGAGGTAGTCGCCCTGACGCGCGGTGTAGGCCCAGGCGTAGCCGGCCTCGACCTGCAGCCGGTTGGCCGAGCGGCCGTCGTCCAGGATCAGCGCGCAGACGTCGCGGCCGTACTGGTCCTTCTGGTAGCACTGGGCGGTCAGGGTCTTGCCGGCCACCAGGCCGGCCAGGTGCTGGCGCGCGGCCTCGGCGTAGGGCTGGCCGGGCTGGTCGTTGCCATGGCCCTCTTCCGGCGCGTCGATGCTGTCCATGCGGATGCGGCGCTGGCCGTCGGGCGCGCGCAGCGTCACGGTGTCGCCGTCGGCGACGTTGACGATCATGCCGGTCAGGGTATAGCTGCCGGCGGGAACGTCGCCGGCCAGGGCCGCGCCGGGCTTGCCGCGCGGCGCGGGCGCGCTGGCGGCGGGTCGTTCGGCCGGCCGCTCGCCCCCCTGCCGGGCAGGCTGCAGCCAGTTGACGAGGGCGCCGGCCGCGGCCAGGATCAGGGCGACGACGAGGGCGGTCAGCTTGCTGCCGCCGAAGGGGGATTTGCCGCGCACGAGCCGGGCTCCGGAATCAGAAACGCAGGCAGTTTGCCACAGCCGGGCCGGCGCCGCGCGCGCCAGTGTGTCGCCGCCGGCACGGCGCCGCCGTCCGCCGCGCTACAGCCAGCCCGACTTGCGAAAGCGCCAGTACAGCAGCGAACAGACCGACACGATCACGCCCAGCGTGACCGGATAGCCGAACGGCGAATCCAGTTCGGGCATGAACTTGAAGTTCATGCCGTAGATGCCGGCGATGGCGGTGGGCACGGCCAGGATGGCGGCCCATGACGCCAGCTTGCGGGTGGTGTCGTTCTGCGCGGCCTGGCCGATCATCAGGCTGGCTTCGAAGGCGAAGGCCAGCGACTCGCGCAGCGAATTGAACAGTTCATCGACCCGCAGCACGCGGTCGGCCACCTCGCCGAAATACGGCCGCGCGTGTTCATCGACCGCCGACATCTCGACCCGCGCCAGGCGGCGGCAGATCTCGGCCAGCGGCGACACCACGGTGTGGATGCGCAGGAGGTCGCGGCGCTGGCGGTACAGCCTGCGGATGTCGGAGTCCTTGGCGCCGCGGATCAGCAGCTTCTGCTCGGCGCCCTCGACCACCGACTCGATCTTGCCGGCCGCCGCCACGTAGCGGTCCACCAGCCAGTCCAGCAGTTCGGAGGCGACGTAGTCGCTGCCGCGCTTGAGCAGGTCGGGCGAGGCCTCCAGCCGTTCGCGCAAGGGGCTGTGGCCGGCGGTGGCGCCGCGCCGCACGGTGACCAGGAAGCCTTCGCCGATCAGGAACTGGGTTTCACCGAAGATGGGGCGCTCGGCCTCGACCTCGACGGTGATGGCGACGATCAGCACCATGTTGCCGTAGTCGATGATCTTGGGCCGGCGGTGCGACTCCAGCATTTCTTCCATGTTCTTGTCGCAGGCGCCCAGTTGGTTGACGACGTCGGCAAGCCGTTCGGGGCTGGGATTGCGCAGGCCGATCCACACCATGCCGTGCTTGGGATCGACGTGCCTGCCCACCTCCTCGATGGGCACCTCGTGGTCGCGCCGGCCATTCACATAGGCGATGGAGGCCACGACTTCGCCCTGGGGCGGCGCGGCGACGGCGGCGGTTGCTTCGGTAGACATAGACATCCTTTGGCGATGCGAGCCCTGCGGGTGCAGCGTATCCAACGTATCGGCCGATGATAGCCCACCGGCGCCGCCGCGCGGCGGCGTCCGCGTCCGGGTCCGCGCCCCGGCGAACGCGCCCTACGCGAACAGGTTGCGCACGCGCCTGGCCACGTCCACGCTCGGCGCCTGCGGCGCCTTGGCCTCGCGCGCGGGCAGGTCGGGCGGCTTGGGCAGGTGGTCGAACAGCGGCAGCATGGCGTTGGTGATGTAGCGGGTGCGCGAGCCGTAGACGTGGCGGTCGCCCATGCCGGTCTGCTGGTGCACGTAGAAGCGCTGCGGCACGATCAGCTGCAGGCGTTCCTTGGCGCGCGTCATGGCCACGTACAGCAGACGCCTTTCTTCCTCGATCTCTTCGGCGCTGCCGGTGCTCATGTCGGACGGGATACAGCCGTCGACCACGTTCAGCACGTAGACCGCCTTCCATTCCTGGCCCTTGGCCGAGTGGATGGTGGACAGGATCATGTAGTCCTCGTCGCGCGATGGCGCGCCGGATTCGTCGCTGGTGGCGTCGGGCGGGTCCAGCGTCAGCTCGGTCAGGAAGCGCTCGCGCGACGGGTAGCCGGCGGCGATGCGCGCCAGCTGGTCCAGGTCGGTCTTGCGCACCCGCGCATCGTCGTACAGCCGTTCAAGCTGGCCGGCGTACCAGCGCAGCGCCAGGTCGACGTCGGCCGGCCAGCGCAGGCTTGGGTCGGCCAGCGCCGCGTAGGTGTCGGCGAACGCGCCCCACTCGGCCTGCGCCGCCGCCCCCGGCTTGAATTCGCGCAGCGCGCGCAGCGGTTCGGCCGATTGCGTCATGGCGTCCATCAGCTTGGCGGCGGTGGCCGGACCGATGCCGGGCAGCAGTTGCGCCACGCGGAACCCCGCCATGCGCCCGCGCGGGTTTTCGGCCCAGCGCAGCAGCGACAGCAGGTCCTTGACGTGCGCCGCTTCCAGAAAGCGCAGGCCGCCGAACTTGACGAAGGGGATGTTGCGGCGGGTCAGCTCCAGTTCGAGCGCGGCGCTGTGGCTGGAGGTGCGGAACAGCGCCGCCTGCGACTTGAGCGTGGCGCCGCCCTCGCGCTGCGCCAGCACCTGGTCGGCCACCCAGCGGGCCTGGCCGGCCTCGTCGCTGACGGTGACCAGCTCGGGCAACTGCGACGACTGCCGGTCGCTCCAGAGATCCTTGGCGTAGCGTTCGGCGGCCAGGCCGATGACGGCGTTGGAGGCGTTCAGGATGGGCTGGGTCGAGCGGTAGTTGCGGTCCAGCGTGATGACGCGGGCCGGCTGCGGGAACTGGGCCGGGAAATCGAGGATGTTGCGCACCGTGGCGGCGCGGAACGAATAGATCGACTGGGCGTCGTCGCCCACCACGGTCAGGCCGCGGCCGTCGGGTTTCATGGCCAGCAGGATGGCGGCCTGCAGGCGGTTGGTGTCCTGGTATTCGTCCACCAGCACGTGGTCGAAGCGGGCGCCGACGTCGGCGGCGATGGCCGCGTCGCCCATCATCTCGGCCCAGTACAGCAGCAGGTCGTCGTAGTCGAGCACCTGCTGGTCCTGCTTGGCGGCGACGTAGGCGCGGAACAGGTTCTTGAGCTCGTCCTCCCATTGCGCGCACCACGGGAAGGTGCCGTGCAGCACGTCGGCCACCGGCGTCTGGCTGTTGACCACGCGCGAGTAGATCGCCAGGCAGGTGCCCTTGAGCGGAAAGCGCGACTTGGTGGCGGACAGGCCGAGCTCGTGCCGCACCATGCCCATCAGGTCCTCGGCGTCGCCGCGGTCGTGGATGGTGAAGGCCTCGGACAGGCCGATGCGCTGGGCGCAGTCGCGCAGCAGGCGTGCGCCGATGGCGTGGAAGGTGCCGGCCCACGGCAGCGACGGCGCCTGCTGGGTGCCGCGCAGGTTCATGACCCGCTGCAGCACGCTGCCGACGCGGCGCTCCATTTCCTGGGCGGCGCGGCGCGAGAAGGTCAACAGCAGCATGCGCTGCGGATCGGCGCCGTTCAGGATCAGGTGGGCGACGCGGTGCGCCAGGGTGTTGGTCTTGCCCGAGCCGGCGCCGGCGATCACCAGCAGCGGGCCGTCGTCGCCCGCGCCGCCGACGCCGAATTCGGCGGCCTCGCGCTGGGCGGGGTTGAGGTCGGCCAGGGGATCGGGACGGCTGGACGGGTGGGCGGAATTCTGGTCGGACATGGGGCGTGGAATGGTGGGCGGCGGGCGCGGTCGGCGCGGCCCGATACCTGGGGATATATCCAGGTATCATAACCGCATCGCCCCCCGCTCCCGCTACCGCCGTTTTCCCCATGCGCCTGCTTGCCGGCACCGCTTCCTGGACCGACCCCACGCTGCTGGCGTGCGGCCGCTTCTACCCGCGCGAGGCGCACGACGCCCAGTCGCGGCTGCGCTTCTACGCCACCCGCTTCGGGCTGGCCGAGGTCGATTCCAGCTACTACGCCCTGCCCAGCGCCGAGAACGCCTACCTGTGGGCGCAGCGCACGCCCGACGATTTCGTCTTCAACATCAAGGCCTACCGCCTTTTCACCGGCCACCAGACGCCGCTGGCGGCCCTGCCCGCCGACATCCGCCGCGAGCTGGCCGACTGGCCCGAGCCGGTCATCTACCACCACGCCATGCCGGACGACCTGCGCGATGAACTCTGGCGCCGCTACACGCTGGCGCTGGAACCCTTGCGCATGGCCGGCAAGCTGGGCGCGGTGCACTTCC
Source organism: Achromobacter xylosoxidans (assembly GCF_001457475.1). Lineage (NCBI taxonomy): Bacteria > Pseudomonadati > Pseudomonadota > Betaproteobacteria > Burkholderiales > Alcaligenaceae > Achromobacter > Achromobacter xylosoxidans. Next base: position 4,786,965 of record NZ_LN831029.1, read on the forward strand.
AGTTCCCGCCCTGGCTGCGGCGCGGGGCGCGCGGCGAGGCGCTGGTGGCCGAATGCGCGCGGCGCCTGCCGGAGCACCTGCTGTCGGTCGAATTCCGCCACCGCAGCTGGTTCGACTCCTCCGAGGCCACGGCTGCAACGCTGGCGCTAGAGCGCGAGCTGGGCCTGGTGCACACCGTGGTGGACGCGCCGCAGGGCTTCGACAACAGCGTGCCGGCCGTCTGGGAATGCACCCACCCCGAGCTGACGCTGCTGCGGCTGCATGGCCGCAACGTCGCCACCTGGAACGCCGGCGGCGCCGCCTCGTCAGGGCGCTTCCAATATGAGTATTCGGAGGCCGAGCTGGCCGAACTGGCGCGCCGCTTCCAGGAACTGGCGCAACGGAGCGCGCAGGCGCATGCGGTGTTCAACACCAACTTCGAGGACCAGGGCATGCGCAACGCCGCGGCCTTCGCGGCGGCGCTGGGCGGCGGACAGGACCGCCTGGGCTGAGGCCCTCGCGCCGTGTGGTCGCGGCGCGCAGGCTGCAAGCGCCGGCAGCCCGCCACCGGCTTTCAAGGCCCGTGCGGCGCCGCCGGCCTTCAACGCCGGCAGTCAGGCCGGCTGCGCCACCAGCGCGGGCGCCGCGGGCGTCATGCGCGCCACTTCGGCCAGGCTTTCCAGCAGCACCTCGAACTTGCGCGCGATGTCGTGCTCCGGCACGCAGGCATAGCCCAGCAGCAGGCCGGGCCGGCGGCCTTCGGCGCCGACGTAGTAGCGCGACAGCGCGCGCGTCAGCACGCCCTTGCGCCGCGCCACCTCGACCACCCGCAGGTCGTCCAGGTGCGGCGGCAGCGTCAGCACCAGGTGCAGGCCGGCCAGGCTGGCGTCGCGGTGCAGCCAGTCGGGCCCCAGGCGCCGTTCGATCAGGTTGACCAGCATGGCGCGGCGCCGCCCGTACAACATGCGCATGCGGCGGATGTGGGCGGCGTAGTGGCCCTCGGCGATGAAGGTGGCCAGCGCCGCGTGCGTCATCAGGTGGCCTTCGCGGTAGAGCTCGGCGTGGGCCGCCTGGAACGCCGCGGTCAAGGTCTTGGGCAGCACCAGGTAGCCGACCCGCAGCCCCGGGTACAGCGTCTTGCTGAAGGTGCCCATGTAGATCACGGGCGCGTCCGGCTCCAGCCCCAGCAGCGAGGCGATCGGCCGGCCCGAGAAGCGGAATTCGCTGTCGTAGTCGTCCTCGATGATCCAGCTGCCATGGCGCCGCGCCACCGCCAGCAACTGCCGGCGCCGCGCCAGCGACATCACCGGCCCCAGCGGATACTGGTGCGACGGGGTCACGAAGATGAAGCGCGGCGGCGCCATGCCAGGCGCCAGGTCGGCGTCCGGCAGCCGCATGCCTTCCTCGTCCACCGGCAGGTGCACCGTGTGCAGGCCGTTGGCCTGCAGCACCGTGCGCGCGCCCCAGTAGCCCGGGTCCTCGACCCAGGCGGTCTCGCCCGCCTCGCCCAGGATGCGGGTGGCCAGGTCGATGGCCTGGTGCGAGCCTTCGGTGATGAGGATCTGGTCGGGATCGCAGTCGATCGAGCGCGTCAGCGCCAGGTGCTGCGCCAGCGCCTCGCGCAGGGCCGGCAGGCCGCCGCCATAGGCGTAGGTGAGCAGGTCGGGGGTGGGGTTGCGCCACAGCGCGGAAAAGATGCGGCCGAACTTCTTGTGCGGAAATTCGGTCAGGTCGGGCACGCCCGGCATGAAGGCGCCCCACTGGTAGGGCGAGGCCGACACGCCGTCGACGATGGCGGCGCCGCGCGCCGACAGCGCCGGACGCGGTTGCGGCACCGGCGCGCGGCGCGACTGGCGGCCGCTGGCCAGATAGGAGTCGGGCTGCGAGGCATTGACGAAGGTGCCGTTGCCCTGCAGGCTGCGGGTGTAGCCTTCGGCCAGCAACTGGCCATAGACGTGCACCACGGTATTGCGGGCGATGCCGAGTTCGGCGGCCAGGTCGCGCGAGGCGGGCAGGCGCGAGTCGGCGGCGATGGATCCATCCAGGATGGCTTCGCGGATGCCGTGGTACAGGCGCTTGTTCATCGGCCCGCCGGCGGCATCGGCCAGGCGCAGTTGCAGCAAGTCTCCAACGATGGACCGCAATTGGTTCTACCTGATTTATAAAAGTGGTTCCCACCAATGGGGCCATAGTAGCATTAAAGTAAGGCTTTACCGCCCACTTGCCATCCGAGGCTGAGATGAAGAATCAGGACCTGAATACCCGCCGTTCCCTGGCCACGCCGCGCGGCGTCGGCGTCATGTGTGATTTCTACGCCGTGCGCGCCGAGAACGCCACGCTGTGGGATGCCGACGGCAAGGAATACATCGATTTCGCGGGCGGCATCGCGGTGCTGAACACCGGCCACCTGCACCCCAAGGTCAAGGCCGCCGTCAGCGCCCAGCTCGACAACTTCACCCACACGGCCTACCAGATCGTGCCGTACGAAGGCTATGTGTCGCTGGCCGAGCGCATCAACCGCCTGGCCCCGATCGACGGCCTGAAGAAGTCGGCCTTCTTCACCACCGGCGTCGAAGCCGTCGAAAACGCCGTCAAGATCGCGCGCTCGGCCACCGGCCGTTCGGGCGTCATCGCCTTCTCGGGCTCGTTCCACGGCCGCACCATGCTGGGCATGGCGCTGACCGGCAAGGTCGCCCCCTACAAGCTGTCGTTCGGCCCGATGCCGGGCGACATCTACCACGTGCCGTTCCCCAACGGCACCCAGTCCATCACCGTGGCCGACTCGCTCAAGGCGCTGGACCTGCTGTTCAAGGTCGACATCGATCCCAAGCGCGTCGCCGCGATCATCATCGAACCGGTGCAGGGCGAAGGCGGCTTCAACATCACCCCGCCCGAACTGATGACGGCGCTGCGCAAGATCTGCGACGAGCACGGCATCCTGCTGATCGCCGACGAAGTGCAGACCGGCTTCGGCCGCACCGGCAAGCTGTTCGCCATGGAGCACCATTCGGTGCAGGCCGACCTGATCACCATGGCCAAGAGCCTGGGCGGCGGCTTCCCGATCTCGGGCGTGGTCGGCCGCGCCGACGTCATGGACGGCCCGGCCGCCGGCGGCCTGGGCGGCACCTACGCCGGCAACCCGCTGGCGGTGGCCGCGGCCCACGCCGTGCTGGACGTGATCGCCGAGGAAAAGCTGTGCGAGCGCGCCGTGCAACTGGGCGACAAGCTGCGCGCCCGCCTCGAGGGCCTGCGCGCCAAGGTGCCGGGCATCGCCGACGTGCGCGGCCTGGGTTCGATGGTGGCGCTGGAACTGAACGACGCCAACGGCAAGCCCGATGCCGAGGCGGTCAAGAAGGTGCAGGCCCGCGCCATCGCGCAAGGCCTGATCTTGCTAAGCTGCGGCGTGTACGGCAACGTCCTGCGCTTCCTGTACCCCTTGACCATTCCCGACGCCCAGTTCGACCGCGCGCTGGACATCCTGGCCGAGTCGCTGGCCGCCTAAGCGCCAATCCGATCATCCGGTTTTGCGGCCGTCGGGCACGGCGATTGCGGGCGTAGCGGATTTCCGCTGCGCCCGCGTCAGTTCCGCCCCGGCGGCCGCGTTCCTATAGAGGAGACTATTGCAATGACGTCATTGACCCATCCCCTGTCGCGCCCGGAACTGCTGCGCGACGCCTGCTACATCGACGGCAAGTGGGTATCCGCCGGCAACGGCCCGTCCATTCCCGTGGACAATCCTTCCACCGGCAAGACCATCGTGTCGGTGCCCAAGCTGGGCCGCAAGGAGACCGAGCAGGCCATCGCCAGCGCCGAGGCCGCCCTGCCCGCCTGGAGCGCCAAGACCGGCAAGGAACGCGCCGCGATCCTGCTGAAGTGGGCCCAGCTGATGATGCAGAACCAGCAGGACCTGGCCGCCATCATGACCTCGGAACAGGGCAAGCCCGTGACCGAGGCCGCCGGCGAAATCGCCTACGCCGCCTCGTTCCTGGAATGGTTCGCCGAGGAAGCCAAGCGCATCGACGGCGACGTGCTGCAAAGCCCCAAGGCCGGCCAGCGCCTGCTGGCCCTGAAGCAGCCGATCGGCGTCACCGCCGCCATCACGCCGTGGAACTTCCCCGCCGCCATGATCACCCGCAAGGTCGGCCCGGCCCTGGCCGCCGGCTGCACCATGGTGGTCAAGCCCGCCCAGCAGACGCCGCTGACCGCGCTGGCGCTGGCGGTGCTGGCCGAAGAGGCCGGCGTGCCGGCCGGCGTGTTCCACGTCATCACCGGCAGCTCGCGCGAGATCGGCGCGGCGCTGTGCGAAAGCGACGTGGTGCGCAAGCTGAGCTTCACCGGTTCGACCGAAGTCGGCCGCACGCTGATGGAGCAATGCGCCCCCACCATCAAGAAGCTGTCGCTGGAACTGGGGGGCAACGCGCCCTTCATCGTGTTCGACGACGCCGACCTGGACCGCGCGGTCGACGGCATCCTGGCCTCCAAGTATCGCAACGCCGGCCAGACCTGCGTCTGCGCCAACCGCATCTACGTGCAGGCCGGCGTGTACGAGGAAATCGCCAAGCGCCTGGTGGCCAAGGTCAACGCCATGAAGGTCGGCGACGGCTTCGAGGACGGCGTGACGCAAGGTCCGCTGATCGATGCCAACGCCATCGAGAAGGTGCAGGAACACATCGCCGACGCCACCGCGCACGGCGCCAAGGTCATCGCCGGCGGCAAGCCGCATGCGCTGGGCGGCACGTTCTTCGAGCCGACCGTGGTGCGCGACGTGACCCAGTCGATGCGCTTCGCGACCGAGGAAACCTTCGGCCCGGTGGCGCCGCTGTTCCGCTTCGAGTCCGAGGAAGAAGTCATCGGCATGGCCAACGACACCATCTTCGGCCTGGCCGCCTACTTCTTCACCCGCGACTACGCCCGCATCTGGCGCGTGTCCGAGGCGCTGGAATACGGCATCGTCGGCATCAACACCGGCCTGATCTCCAACGAAGTCGGCCCCTTCGGCGGCGTCAAGCAGTCCGGCCTGGGCCGCGAAGGCTCCAAGTACGGCATCGAGGAATACCTCGAGATCAAGTACCTCTGCGTTGACCTGGGCGCCTGAGCGCGTCCTGCCTCCCCCGGGCGCCCGCCCGGGGGGAAGATAAACGGGGCTCCGGTCCCGTTTATCCCCAGGAATTGTGGACAACCTGGCAGATAACTCCTGCACAGGTACAAAATCCCCTTTGAGTTCATGCGGTTATAAATCGCGATCAAATGCCGCCCAGGCGTGATAGATTTGCGCGTTCCCTGGACGAGCGACCATGAGCAGAACTTTTACCCGTGAGGACACCCGCAAGCTGGCCGGCATTTTGGCCGAGGCCGCGCAGGCGGAGGTCATGCCGCGTTTTCGCAACCTGCCCGAGGGCAGCGTGCGCGACAAGAGCTCGCCGCGCGACCTGGTCACCGATGCCGACGAGGCCGCCGAGCGCCTGATCGCCGCGCGCCTGGCCAGGCTGCACCCGGGCGCGGTGCTGATCGGCGAGGAAGCCTCGACCCGCAATCCGGCCCTGCTGAACATGCTGGTCGACGCCGACCTGGCGTTCCTGATCGATCCCATCGACGGCACCCGCAACTACGTTGCCGGCCTGCCGCTGTTCGGCATGATGATCGCCGCCTGTCATCGCGGCGACGTGATCGCCGGCGTGATCTACGACCCGGTCAACCGCGACAGCGCGCTGGCGGTGCGCGGCGAAGGCGCCTGGATGGAGTACGAGAGCGGCAAGCAGGCGCCGCTGGCCGTGGCCAGCCCCGCGCCGCCCGAGGACATGGACGGCCTGATCTCGACCGGCGCCCTGCCCGAGCCGCTGCGCACCACCGTCAACGGCAACCTGTCGCGCCTGGGCAGCACCGCCAGCCTGCGCTGCGCCGCCCATGAATACCGCATGCTGGCGGCCGGCCACAGCCACGTCGCCCTGTACAACCAGCTGACTGCCTGGGACCACGCGGCCGGCTGGCTGCTGCACCGCGAGGCCGGCGGCTACGCGGCGCGCTTCGACGGCTCGCCCTACAAGCCCACCCACCGCAGCGGCGGGCTGCTGTACGCCCCCGACGCGGGCAGCTGGCATGCCGCGCGCAAGGCGCTGCTGGGCGATGCGATTGCCGACGCCGAGGCTTGACAATCCCCGCCAACACACCGGGAAATCCTTGCAAAATCGGGGTAATCCCTAGGAATTATCCACAGTATCTGTGGACAACCCTATGGAAAGGTCTGTAACGGCGCAAAAAAATCCTTACAGGGCGGGTACTTGGTTAAACCGGTCAAAAACCGGCCGCCGCCCCGTCCCCTTCTAGGGGGCTGTCAGCGCCTCCAGGGCCATGGCGCTGGGCAGCTCGACCTTCAGCGTCAGCAGGTTGTCGGCCCGCGTGCGGCCCAGGTTGATGGCGGCGATCGGCATGCCGTTGCGCGAGGCCGCCGTGACGAAGCGGTAGCCCGAATAGACCATCAGCGACGAGCCCACCACCAGCACCGCGTCGGCCGCCATCAGGCCGGCGTTGGCGCGGTCGACCCGCTCGCGCGGCACGGTTTCGCCGAAGAACACCACGTCGGGCTTGACGATGCCGCCGCAGACCGGACAGGGCGGCACCTGGAACGAAGCGAAATCCACGCCATCCAGGTCGGCATCGCCATCGGGCGCGTCGTCGGCCTCGAAGGCGATCCAGCCGGGGTTGCGCTGGTGCAGCGTTTGCTGCCAGGCATCGCGATGGCCGCGCCAGTCGCAGTTCATGCAGCGCACCTGATCGAGCCGGCCATGCAGGTCGACCACGTCGCGGCTGCCCGCGGCTTCATGCAGCCCGTCGACATTCTGCGTCACCAGGATCGACACCCGGCCGCGCTGCTGCAATTGCGCCAGCGCGCGGTGCGAGGCGTTGGGCTGCACCTGGCCGAAGCGGCGCCAACCGACCATGCTGCGGGCCCAGTAGCGGGCGCGCGCGTATTCGCCGCCCATGAAGGTCTGCAGCGTCATCGGCGGCGAACGCTTCCATTCGCCGTCGGTGTCACGGTAGTCGGGGATGCCGGAATCGGTGCTGACGCCCGCCCCGGTCAGCACGAACAGCCGCGGGTGGCGGTCGACGAAGCCGCGCAGCGCGGCCAGATCCGAAACACGTGTGTCCATCCAGGCTCCCGTAGCGAATCCCGGGCGTCAGCGCCGCCCGGGCGAGAAGCGGGCGGCGCCAGGGCCGCCCAGCCGAAACGCGGACGCCGTCTCAGCCGCCCAGGCCGCAGTCCGGCATGTCGCTGACCAGGCTGGCCTGGGTGACGTTGCTGCCCGGCGGCACGCTGCGCGTAAGCCAGACGTTGCCGCCGATGGTCGAACCCTTGCCGATGGTGACGCGCCCCAGGATGGTGGCGCCCGCGTAGATGACGACATCATCTTCGATCAGCGGGTGGCGCGCCAGGCCTTTCTTGAGTTCGCCGTTCTCGCCCGGCGGGAAGCGCTTGGCGCCCAGCGTGACCATCTGGTAGAGCCGCACGCGGTCGCCGATGATGGCGGTTTCGCCGATCACCACGCCGGTGCCGTGGTCGATGAAGAAGCTGCGGCCGATGGTGGCGCCCGGGTGGATGTCGATCCCGGTGTCGGCGTGGGCGATCTCGGCCACGATGCGGGCCAGCATCGGCACGCCCAGGCGGTACAACACGTTGGCCAGGCGGTGGTGGATCATGGCCGCCACGCCCGGATAGCACAGCAGCACCTCGTCGACGCTGTGCGCGGCCGGGTCGCCCTGGTAGGCGGCGGTCACGTCCAGGTCGAGCGCGGCGCGCACCCGCGGCAATTCGGCGCCGAACTGGCGCACGATGTCGATGGCGCGCTGCTGCGAAACGGCCTGCTGCGCCGGATCGTCGCGGCCGACGTATTGCAGTTCCAGGTTGACCTGGTGCAGCAGCGCATCGAGCGCCGCGCCGATGGTGTGGCCGACGTAGAAGTCCTCGACCTCCTCGCGCAGGTCGATGGGCCCCAGCCGCATGGGGAACAAGGCGCCACAGAGGTCCTTGATGATCTGGCGCAGGGCTTCCTGCGACGGGAACTCGCGCAGGCCGGCGTCTTCGCGCAGGCGGCCGCGCGGGCCGCGCCAGGCCACCCGCGCCTGGCGCAGGCCCGAGACGATGCTGTCCAGGTTCCAGTGGGCGGTGGGAAGGTAGGCCGGGCCGCTCATTGGAACAGCCCCGGCAGGATGCCGGCCGGGCCGGCGGACGGAAGGGAATCGAGCATGACAGTGCCTCGGTGACGGTGCATCGCCCGTGACGGCCGGGCCGCGCGGCGATGCTGCTTCGCAATATTTCCGTCAACTGTAACCGCTCGGCCCGCTTCGCGGAACCCATCCGACACGCCGTTGGGGTTATGGCGCGGGCGGCTCGCCCTCGTAGCCGTGCGGATTGCCCTGCTGCCAGCGCCAGCCATCGGCGCACATGGCCTCGACCCCGCGGGTGCTGCGCCAGCCCAGCAGCGACGCCGCCAGCGCGGGATCCGCCCACATCCGCTCGATGTCGCCGGCCCGGCGCGGCGCCTTGCGCAACGGGATGCGGCGCTGGCTGACCCGCTCGAAGGCGCGCACCAGTTCCAGCACGCTGGTGCCCTGCCCCGTGCCCAGGTTCACCGCCACGAAGCCCGCGTGATCGGCGGCATAGGCCAGCGCCTGCACGTGGCCCTGCGCCAGGTCCATGACGTGCAGGTAATCGCGCACGCCGGTGCCGTCCTCGGTGGCGTAGTCATCGCCGAACACGTTCAGGAACGGCTGGCGCCCCACCGCCACCTGGGTGATGTAGGGAAACAGGTTGTTGGGCACGTCGCGCGGGCTTTCGCCGATCTGGCCGCTGGGATGGGCGCCGATCGGGTTGAAGTAGCGCAGCGTCACCGCGCCGAACGCCGGCTCGGCGGCGCACAGGTCGCGCAGCATCTGTTCGACCATCAGCTTGCTGCGGCCGTAGGGGTTGGCCGGCGCCAGCGGATGCGCCTCGGTGAACGGCAGCGCGCGCGGCTCGCCATAGACGGTGGCCGACGAGCTGAACACCAGCCGCGTCACGCCCTCCTCGCGCATGGCGCGCAACAGCGCCACCGAGCCGGACACGTTGTTGTCGTAGTACTTGAGCGGATCGGCCACCGATTCGCCGACCGCCTTGCAGCCGGCCAGGTGCAGCACCGCCCGCACCGGATCACCGCGCCGCGCCTCGCGCGCCAGCAGCGCCTGCACCAGCCCGGTCTGGCGGATATCGCCCTCGACCAGCGGGATCGACGCGCCGCACAGGCGCTCGACCCGCCGCACCGCCTCCGGGCTGCCGTTGCTGAAGTTGTCCAGCACCAGCGGCCGCTGGCCCGCCGCCAGCATCGCCACCAGGGTGTGGGCGCCGATGTAGCCGGCGCCGCCGGTGACCAGCACGCGCATGTCCGTCATGCCGCTCTCCGTTCAAAGATGCGCCGCCACGCCCGGCACCCAGGCATGGCGCGGGCGCGGCGCCTGGGCGTGGCCGCGGTAGCGGTCGATCCAGTACGAGGTGGACGCGTCGTGGCCCCAGTCGACCACGCCGGCCGACACCGGCACCGCCAGCTCGCGCTCGATGCCGGTGGCCAGCCGCTTGCCCAGTTCCACGCCCCACTGGTCGAAGGGGTTGACGCCCCATACCACGCTCTGCACGAACACTTTGTGCTCATACAGCGCCAACAACGCGCCCAAGCCGCGCGGATCGAGCTGGCGCAGCACGATCAGGGTCGAGGGCCGCCCGCCCGGATGCACCATGTGGTGCGCCAGGCTCAAGGCCTTGTCGGGATCATCGACCTGGGCCACGTCCAGCAGCGCCTGTTCCAGGCTCTTGCCGCGCAGCAGCGCCTGGCGCTGCGCCAGGCAGTTGGCCAGCAGCATGCGATGGGCGTCGGGACTGTCCGGATGGCCCTGCAGGCTGGCGATGAAATCGACCGGCGCGCCCTGCGCGCTCTGGTGCAGCCACTGGAAGAAGGTGTGCTGGCCGTCGGTGCCTGGCATGCCCCAGATGATCGGCGCGGTGGGCACGTCGACCTCGGCGCCATCGCCGCCGACGCGCTTGCCCAGCGATTCCATTTCCAGCTGCTGCAGATAGGTCACCAGGTGCAGCAAGCGCGCGCTGTAGGCGGCGATGTTGAGCGAACCGTGGCCCAGCACGCTGCAATTGACCAGTCCGGCCAGCGCCAGCTGCACCGGCGCATTGGCCGCCAGGGGCGCCTGCTGGAAATGCTGGTCCATGGCTTCGGCGCCGGCGCGCATGCCGATCAGCACGTCGACCCCCACGGTCAGGGCGATCGACAGGCCCGCCACCGACCACACGGAATAGCGCCCGCCGACCCAATCGCACATGTGGAACACCTGGCTCGACGGCACGCCCAGGGCGCGCGCGGCCGGCACGTTGGCGGTGACCGCCGCCAGGTGCGTGGACGGGTCGGCCACCCCGCCCTGCTTGAGCCAGGCAATGGCGGCGCGGGCGTTGTGCAGCGTTTCGGCGGTGGTGAAGGACTTGGACGACACCACCACCAGGCAGCGGCGCGGGTCCAGCCCGGCCACCGCGTCATGGAAGGCGTGGCCGTCGATGTTGGAGACGAAACGGATCTGGCGCCGCTGCCCCGGGCCGCCGAAGGCCTGGATCGCCAGGCGCGGCCCCCAGTCGCTGCCGCCGATGCCCACGTGCAATACCGAGGAAAAATCGGCGGTCTGGTCGATGCGCCGCACGAAATCCGCCATGCGCGAGTACTCGCACACCGAATCCTGGTCCTGCCCGTCCGGCTGTTCGCGCGTGCGGCCGGCCCGCAGCGCGGTGTGCCAGGCCGGCTTGCCTTCGGTCCAGTTGACCGGCCCGCCGGCGAACAATGCCTGCCGCGCCGCGTCCAGTCCGCGGGCGCGCAGCAGGGCCGCGGCGGCCGTGTCCAGCGCGGCGGACTGCCGCTGCATGGTCAGGTCCACGCACAGGCCGGCCGCCTCGATCACCTTCAGCGCCGCCGCGTCGAGCGCGGCACCGCGCGCCGCCTGCGCGAACGCCTGCCATTCGGGGCTGGCGGCCAGGCTGTCCACCTCGGTCCCGGCCCGGGCCTCTCTCGCAAAATTCGCCTTTCCCATCGCGTGATGCTCCTTAGAACGGTAAACGGATATGAGGCGCAACGCGCCGGAACGCATTGCGGAAGTCCTCCTCGATACGGGCCAGGGCGGCCACGGAGTCTCCTTCGAAACGCAGCACCACCGTCGGCGTGGTGTTGGACGGCCTCGCCAGGCCGAAGCCGTCGGCGTAGTCGACACGCACCCCGTCCAGGTCGTTGATGGACAGCGCGCCGGGAAACGTCCCGCCTTCGCGCAGGGCCGTCACCAGTTCGAACTGTTCGCCTTCGGTGGTTTCCAGCTTGATTTCCGGGGTGGCGCAGGATTGCGGCAGGCTCTCCAGCAGCGCCGAGGGATTGGGCGCGGCCGACAGGATCTCCAGCAGCCGCGCGGCGGCGTAGATGCCGTCGTCAAAGCCGTACCAGCGTTCCTTGAAAAACACGTGGCCGCTCATTTCGCCGGCCAGCAGCGCGCCGGTCTCGCGCATCTTGGCCTTGATCAGCGAGTGTCCCGTCTTCCACATGGTGGCCTTGCCGCCGGCCTCGACGATGGCGCGCGCCACATGGCGGCTGCACTTGACGTCGTAGAGGATCTCCGCACCCGGATTGCGCGCCAGCACGTCGCGCGCGAACAGGATCAGTTGCCGGTCGGGCCAGATGATCTGGCCCGACTTGGTGACCACGCCCAGCCGGTCGCCGTCGCCGTCGAACGCCAGCCCCACTTCGCAATCCGAGTAGCGCAGGCAATAGATCAGGTCCTGCAGGTTCTGCGGATCGGCCGGGTCCGGATGATGTCCGGGAAAGGACCCATCCACCTCGCAGAACAATTCCGTGACCTCGCAGCCCAGCGCGCGGAACAACGCCGGCGCCACCGCGCCGGCCACGCCGCTGCCGCAATCGATGGCGATCTTCATCGGCCGCGCCATGCGGATGTCGCCGACCAGCCGCGCCGCGTAGCATGGTTGGATCTGCATCTGCGTGCGGCCGCCGGCGACGCTGGCCGATTCGATCGGCAGGCGCATCGCGTCGCGCAGCGCGGTGATGCCCTCGCCATACAGCGAGGCGCCGTCCAGCACGATCTTGAAGCCGTTGTGGGTCGGCGGGTTGTGGCTGCCGGTGACGGCGATGCCCGCGCCGGTATCCATCAGGCGGGTGGCGAAGTACACCATGGGCGTGGTCGCCATGCCGATGTCGATGACGTGCAGCCCGGCCGAGCGCAGCCCGGCCTGCAGCGCCGCCGCCAGCTCCACGCTGCTCAGGCGACCGTCGCGTCCGACCACCATGGCGCGCGCGCCCAGCTCCAGCGCCCGCGCGCCCGCCGCCATGCCCAGGCTGTGGGCGAAGCGCGCGTCGATTTCATCGGGCACGGTGCCGCGTATGTCGTATGCCTTGAAGACCGCATCCAGGATCTGCGGGGTTTCCCAGCCAAACGTTCCATGCATGCCAGTTCTCCGCGGAGGTTACTTGGGGCCGTTCTGCTTGAAATCACCGTAGTAGGCGGCCCGCGAGTAGCGATAGCCGCCGTATTTGGAGCGGAAGCCGAAACGCTCGGGCATCAGCTTCAGGCCGTTGAACAGCACCCCATCGACCGGCGCGCCAGCCTGGATCAGGCGCTTGGCGGTCTCGCGGATCTCGCCCACGGTGTTCATGCCGGAGCGCACCACCACCATGACCGCGGCCGCGTGGGTGCCGACCACCGCCGCGTCGGGCGAGGACAGCACCGGCGCGGTGTCCAGGATGACCATGTCGTACTGGCTGGCCAGTTCACGCAGGGTCTGGCCGAAGATCGGCGAGGCCAGCAGTTCCGACGGATCGAAACTGACCGCGCCGGTGGCGATGAAGTCCACGCCCTCGGAAACGCTGTGCTTGCGCACCCGCTCCAGCGGCAGCGTGCCGGACAGCACCTCGAACAGGCCGTCTTCCTTGGGCACGCCGAAATAGCGGTTCAACTGGCCCTTGCGGAAATCGGCGTCGATCAGCAGCACCCGCTTGCCGACCCCGCCCTGGATGAAGGCGAAGTTGGCCGACAGGAACGATTTACCCACGCCGGCCACCGGCCCGGTGAACATGACCATGTTGTTGGTGGACTGCTGCAGCGAGGCCTGCAACACATTGCGGAACGACCGCAGGCTCTCGATCGGCGGCGCGGTGCTCTGGCTCTGCGCCAGCAGCGCCGGCACCGTCGCGTTCTTGCGCCGGCTGCGGCGCCACAGCTTGTCCTGCAGGTCGCTATGCGGAATCGCGGCCAGCACCGGCAGGCCGGTGTAGCGCTCGACGTCGTCGGGCTCGGACAGGCCGCCGAACAGCGCATTGCGCACGAACGCGCACAGCAGGCCGAAGATGAGGCCGATGGCCGTGGCCACGGCGATGATGATGGCGGCCTTGGGACGCACCGGCTTGTCCGGCTGCACCGCCGCATCGAGGATGCGCACGTTGCCGACCTTGCCCGCGCGGATCAGGCGCAGCTGCTGCGCGTTGTTGAGCAGCCCGGTGTACAGCTCGGTGTTGACGCGCACGTCGCGCACCAGCCGCACCACGTCCTGCTCCAGATCGGGCAATTGCTTGATGTTGTTGCCGATGCGGTTGACGTCGCCGGTCAGCGAGGCGATCTGCCGATCGATCGCGATGATGCTGGGATGGGTCGGCGCGAACCGCGTGATCATGTCCTGGCGCCGCGCGCGCAGCTCCATCACCTTGGTCTGGGCGTCGACCGACTGCGCCAGGATCAGCTTGGCCTCTTCGCTCAGGTCGATGGTGCCGCGCTTGTTGCGCAGCGAGTTGTACTTGGTCTCGGCCGCGTCCAGCTCGCGCTTGAGCTGCGGCAACTGCTCGTCCAGGAACGCCAGCGACTTCTCGGCCTGCGCCGACTTGCGGTTGACGTTCTGCTGCACGTATTCCTGGCCGATCTGGTTCAGCACCGCGGTGGTCAGCGCCGGATCGTTGCCTTCCAGCGTCACGCCGATCACGCCCGAGGTGCGGCCACGCTCGAAGATTCCCAGGCGCGACTGCACGTCCTCGATCGCCGCCAGGCGCGAGGTGCGCGACACGGTGAACTCGGTGCCGGGCCGGCCGCTGAGCGCATCGATGTGCACGTCCAGCGCGCCGCCGCCAGGCAGCAGGAAATGTTCGGGCTTGCCAACCGTGCCCTTGAACGTGGCGCCGGTGATCTTGTCGCTCAGGGTATAGGCGCCCTCACCCAGGGTGGTGATGCGAAAGGGCTTGCCCAGCCATTCGTTGGGCACGTCCAGCTGCGATACCTGGATGGTTTCGCCGCCCCAGGCATAGCCGCCGCGCGGCAGGCCCGATGGATACGGCAGGCTTTCGTAGCGCCGCGCCAGCCACTCGCCGACCACCGGGAAATAGCGCGGCTTGGCGTGGATGTACAGCATGAACTTGTCGACGGCGGGTCCCACCACCATGCGCGAACGCAGCACTTCCATTTCGCCCGAGGTCTCGGCCTTGGTGTCGAAGATGGCCGAGACGTCGCCCAGCAGGCTGCGGCTCTGGCCTTGCGGCATCTCCTCCTCCACCTGGACGATGATGTCGGCCGAATAGACCGAAGGCGTCACCATGACGTAGGTGACCGCGCCCAGCAGCGCGATAAGCGTGATGGCGATGATCAGCCAACGATTGGAGAAAATGGCGTCCACATGCGAGGACAGCGGGGTTTCCTGCTGGCGAGCCGGGACGGAGGGCTCGAACGATTCGATAGGCAACGACATGCAGCTCTCCAAGAATAGGCGCCGCCGCGGTCGCGACGCCCCCAAAGGCGTGGGCCGGGACCCGCCGCGCGCGTCCAGCGGCGCGAGGCGGGTTCCGAGGGTCGATTACTTGATTGAATGCACGGTCTGCACCGTTTGCGCGCTCGGGAACAGGTTGCTGATGAAGCGGTTCCACCGCACCAGCGCCGCCGTGTCCACGAAGACGACGTCCTTGGGTTGCAACTCGAACTTCTCCGCCACCGCGTATGCCTGCGGCGAAGCCGCGTTCAGATGGAACACCAGCGGCGTCGCCTGCTCGGTACTGCGCACCACAAACACCTGTGACGAGTCCGCGGTCAACTGGTTGGGGCCTCCCGCCTCGCCCAGCGCTTCGTTCAACGTCAGCCTTCCATCCCGCATCGTTATCGCGGCGGGCGTGGTCACTTCGCCCGTCACGAAAATCTTGCTTTCGTCGCGCGGCGTCACCCGGACGATGTCGCCCGACTTCAGCATCACCTGGTTCAGGTCCTGGCCACGCTCGATCAAGGCGGGCAGGTTGACGCGCGTCTTCCTGCCGTCGCGGATCACATAGACACTGCTGCGATCGCCGGTGGGCAGGATGCCGCCCGCGCGATTGATCGCTTCCAGCAGGGTCATGGGGATGTCGTTGATCGCGACGGTGCCCGGCGTTTTCACCTCGCCCTCGACGTAGACTCGCTTGCTGCGGTAACCCAGCACCCGCACCGTGATCTGCGGATCCTGGATGTACTTGCCTGAACTATTCACTATGAGATTGCGCGCCTGCAGTTCCGTCAACCCCGCCACTTTCAGCAATCCCGTATAGGGAAATTGGATGTATCCAGAGGATGAGACCGTATAGCCCGGAATGCCCGAGGCGGTATCCCCGAAGGCTAGTTCGGTCACCCCGGTGCCGATGGCGTAGGTTTGCGTCGGAAGTACGAGTTCGGGGTGGTCCCAGACCACGATCGAAAGGATGTCCCCGGGGCCGATGCGATAGGGCTCGGTCTTGTCGACCAGGCGCGAAACGCCATCATTGTCCAGCAGCGCCTGGCGGGCGCGGTGATCGGCAAGCACCAGCGAAGGCGTGATTTCCTTGATCTCGGCCACGGAATTCGGATCCAGCGGATCGACGAGATGCTTGGAATTGAAGGTCATGCCGGGAGAAAGGGCGCAAGCGCCCAGCGAGGACACGAGCGCGATGGCAGCGATGGCTCGGCTCAACGTTCCGAAAAATGTCGTCATGGCGGATCCACAGTGAATGACTTCGTTGCTTGGAAAGGAGCCCGATGCGTAACGGGTTGCGACATTCCACTCTCTTTTCACGCCCCCGCACATTCGACGGATGCCCTAAGCCTTCTCCTACATCGTTTGGAGGTTTCGGGTACGCCGGGCACTCAATAAGATTTCGACGGTAGCCACATGCTTTGCGGCGGTGCACCGCTGTTTTCCCCGCGGCCGCAGGGCGACTCCCCGAACAAAGGAGTACGCGATGGACCCGTCCCTTACGGACACGTCGGCGAGATCGAGCCGATCCAGCTATCTGTACCGCCTGCTGGATGCGGCGATCGTCATCATCTGCGGCCTGGCCGTGACCGAGCTGAAGTTCTCGGACGAGGCGATGATCGATCCGCCGCAGATCCACCTGTTCCTGATCTATCTCTGCGGGCTGGGCGTCATCGCCCTGTTCCCGGCGTTCAGTCTGTACGTGTCATGGCGCGGTCGCCGGCTGATGGACCTGGTCGTGCGCAGCCTGGCGGCATGGGCGCTGGTGTTCGCGCTTGGCATCCTGGTCAGTTTCCTCATGCACCAGAGCGCGTCGGTATCGCGCCTGTGGGCCGCGACCTGGTTCGGCTGCGCCGCCCTGGCGCTGGCCGGCGTGCGCCTGGCGGCCTACGCGGTGCTGGGCGCGGCGCGCGACCGCGGCCTGGACCGCAAGCGCGTGCTGCTGGTCGGCTTCGGCGCGCTCGGCCACGATCTGTGGCGCCGCGTGGAACGCTATCGCGAGGCCGGCTACGAAGTCGCCGGCATCTATGCCGAGCCCCACGAAAACCTGCCGCCGCAAGTGCGCCGGCTGCACGAGCTGGATGCCCTGCACGGCTTCGTGCGCGAACACAATGTGCGCGAGGTCTGGATCGTGCTGCCGATGGAGGCCGGCCAGGAATTGCGCGAAGTGCTCTATCACCTGCGCAACGACCTGGTGGACATCCGCTGGATTCCCGACGTGATGTCGATCCAGCTGCTGGGCCATCGCATCGGGGAATTCCTCGGCCTGCCCGCGATCCAGCTCAACAGCCTGCCCGCCGCCGGCGTGCGCGGCCTGGCCAAGGAAGCGTTCGACCGCGCCTTCGCGCTGTGCGCGCTGGTGGGCCTGTCGCCGCTGATGCTGACCATCGCCTGCCTGGTCAAGCTGACCTCGCGCGGCCCGGTGCTGTTCACCCAGCCGCGCCTGGGCGTGGACGGCAAGGTCTTCCATGTCTACAAGTTCCGCACCATGACCGTGCACCAGGAGCACGGCGTGGTCACGCAGGCCACCCGCGACGATGCGCGCGTCACCCGCATCGGCGGCTTCCTGCGCCGCACCAGCCTGGACGAGTTGCCGCAATTCCTGAACGTGCTGCGCGGCGACATGTCGGTGGTAGGGCCGCGCCCGCACGCGCTGGAGCACAACGAACTGTACAAGGACCTGGTGCAGCGCTACATGATGCGCCACCGGGTCAAGCCCGGCATCACCGGCTGGGCCCAGGTCAATGGCCTGCGCGGCCAGACCGATACGCTGCGCAAGATGAGCGACCGCATCGAGCATGACATCTACTACATCCAGCACTGGACGTTCCGGATGGACCTGATGATCATCGCCCGCACGGCGGTATCCGGATGGACGGGGCGAAATGTCTACTGAACCGCTGGGCTGGCCCCCTTTCGCCCCGCCACGCGCCCGCTGCGCGCCCGCGCCGGCGACCCAGCCGCCCGGCCTGCTGGCCGAGAGCGATTTCCGCCGCGCGGTGGAGATGCTGCCGCTGGTGTCCATCGACCTGCTGCTGCGCGATGCCGAAGGCCGCTACCTGACCGGCTTGCGCAGCAATCCGCCGGCGCAGGGTTCGTGGTTCGTGCCGGGCGGCCGCATCCGCAAGAACGAGACGCTGCCGCGCGCGCTGCAACGCATCGTCCGCGAGGAACTGGGCCTGACGCTGCCGCCGCAGGCCTGGCGCCCCCGGGGCGTGTACGAACACTTCTATGGCACCAATTTTGCCGGCGAGGCCGGCCGCTCCACCCATTACATCGTCCTCGCCTATGAGGCGGAACTCACGCTGGACACCGCCAGCCTGCCGCTGGGCCAGCACCGCCGCTACCGCTGGCAGCCCGCGGCGGCCATCGCCGCCGATCCGGGCGCGCACCCCTACACCCAGGCCTACTTCAAGGAGTCAGCGCCATGACCAATCCTCATCCTCCGTATCGGGCCGTCATTCTCTGCGGCGGGTCCGGCTCGCGCCTGTGGCCGCTGTCGCGCGAGCTGCTGCCCAAGCAGTTCATCCGTTTGACCGATGACCGCAGCCTGCTGCAGAACACCCTGCTGCGGCTGGGGTCCGCCGGCGCCCAGGCGCGCCCCATGCTGGTCTGCAACGACGCCCACCGCTACATCGCCGCCGAGCAGGCCCTGGAACTGGACATCCACGACGCCGAAATCGTGCTGGAGCCGTATGCGCGCAATACCGCGCCCGCCATCGCCGCGGCCACGCTGCGGGCGATGCGCGACGGCGAGGATCCGGTCATGCTCATCATGCCTTCCGACCATGTGCTGGAGGATGGCCCGGTGCTGGCGGCGGCCTTCGCCCAGGCCTACCAGGCCGCCCGCCAGGGCGCGCTGGTGACCTTCGGCATCACCCCGACCGCGCCACTGAGCGGCTACGGCTACATCCAGGCGGCCGAACCCGGCGCCATGACGCCCGCCCGCAAGGTGCGCCGGTTCGTCGAAAAGCCTTCGCCCGAAGTGGCGCAGCGCTTCATCGAGGACGGCAGCTACTACTGGAACAGCGGCATGTTCGCCTTCCAGGCCTCGGTCTTCCTGGCCGAACTGGAACGGCTGGCGCCGCGCATCCTCGAACAGGTCCGGGCGGCGGTGGCCGCGGGCCATGGCGAAAACGCGCTGTTCCAACTGGACGGCCCGGCCTTCGAGGCCTGCCCGAGCGACTCGATGGACTACGCCATCATGGAACGCACCGACAGCGCGGTGGTGATTCCGCTGGCCGCGCCGTGGAGCGACGTCGGCGCCTGGGACGCGGTCTGGGGCATCGCCCGCAAGACCGCCGAGGGCAATTCCACCACCGGCGACGTGATGGTCGAGGACTCGCGCAACTGCCTCATCCATTCGACCAGCCGGCTGGTGGCCTCGGTGGGGCTGGACGACATCGTGGTGATCGAAACGGCCGACGCCGTGCTGGTCGCCCACAAGACGCGCTCGCAGGACGTCAAGCGGCTGGTGGAGGCCTTCAAGGTGCAGCACCGCAGCGAACTGAACCACCACCGCGAGGTGCAGCGCCCGTGGGGCTCGTACGACTCGGTCGGCCAGGGCCCGCGCTACCAGGTCAAGCGCATCACGGTGAAGCCGGGCGCGCGCCTGTCGTCGCAGATGCACCACCACCGCGCCGAGCACTGGGTGGTGGTGTCGGGCACGGCGCGCATCTACAACGGCGACAAGCAGTACCTCCTGACCGAAAACCAGTCGACCTACATCCCGCTGGGCGAGGTCCACAGCCTGGAGAACCCCGGCAAGATCCCGCTGGAGATCATCGAGGTGCAATCCGGCGCCTATCTGGGCGAGGACGACATCGTCCGCTTCCAGGACATGTACGGCCGTGTCTGAGCCCCGGCGCGCGGCCTCATCCTTCTGGCGGCCGGGCCTGGCGCGGATCTGCCTGCCGCTGGCGGCGCTGTTCTTCGCCACGCTGGTGACGGTGGGCAACCTGCCGGGCCTGGCCGCCGAGATGTCCGACGCCTTCGGCGACAAGCGCCTGCACCTGGCGGCCTACGCCTTCCTGACGGTGCTGGTCTACCTCTCGGTGCAGCGGCGGCCGGGCCTGACGGCGCTGCTGGCCGTATCCGCCCTGGGCGCGCTGGATGAAGGAATCCAATCCTTTTTTGCCTATCGACAGGCCGAACTCTTAGACCTTTTGGCCGATATCTCTGCGGCGGGTGCGACAGTAATCTCGTTGAACATCGGTTCCGCAGCCTTCGGCTCCTTTCGTGCAGTGACTAAGTCTTAAGGATAAAACCATGCCAAAACGGGCACTGATTACCGGCGTCACCGGCCAGGACGGCGCTTACCTGGCCGAGTTCCTGCTGGCCAAGGGCTATGAAGTCCACGGCATCAAGCGGCGCGCGTCGCTGTTCAACACCGCGCGCATCGACCACCTGTACCAGGATCCGCATGACCAGCCGCGCAACTTCGTGCTGCACCACGGCGACATGACGGACTCGTGCAGCCTCATCCGCATCGTGCAATCGGTCCAGCCCGACGAGATCTACAACCTGGCGGCGCAGAGCCACGTCGGGGTGTCGTTCGAAGAGCCGGAGTACACCGCCAACGCCGACGGCCTGGGCACCCTGCGCCTGCTGGAAGCCATCCGCATCCTCAAGCTGGAGGACAAGGCGCGCTTCTACCAGGCCTCGACCTCGGAGCTGTACGGCCTGGTGCAGGAAACCCCGCAGAAGGAAACCACGCCGTTCTATCCGCGCAGCCCCTACGCCGCCGCCAAGCTGTACGCCTACTGGATCAGCGTGAACTACCGCGAGGCCTACGGCATGTATGCCTGCAACGGCATCCTGTTCAACCACGAATCCCCCAAACGCGGCGAAACCTTCGTGACGCGCAAGATCACCCGCGGCCTGGCGCGCATCGTGCTCGGCCTGCAGGAATGCCTGTACCTGGGCAACCTGTCGGCGCTACGCGACTGGGGCCATGCGCGCGACTACGTCGAAATGCAGTGGCTGATGCTGCAGCAGGACACGCCGGAGGACTACGTCATCGCCACCGGCATGCAATACAGCGTGCGTGAATTCATCAATACGGCGGCGCGCGAGCTGGGCATCCTGCTGGCGTGGGAGGGCGAAGGCCTGGAGGAAACCGCCACGGTGCTGTTCAGCCCGGTGCACGACATCAAGCCGGGCCAGGTCATCGTGCGGGTCGACCCGCGCTACTTCCGCCCCACCGAGGTCGAGACCCTGCTGGGCGATCCGACCAAGGCGCGCGAAAAGCTCGGCTGGTCGCCGCGCACCAGTTTCGCCCAGCTGGTCAAGGAAATGGTGGAAAGCGACCTGAAGGACGCCCGGCGCGATGCGCTGGTGGAACAGAACGGCTACGAAATCTACGCCTACAAGGAGTAGTCCGCCATGAGCAACCTGGACCAACGCGTGTTCGTGGCGGGCCATCGCGGCATGGTGGGCGCCGCCCTGGTGCGCGAGCTGCAGGAGCGCGGCTACCGCGACATCATCACGCGCAGCCATAGCGAACTGGACCTGGAAAACCAGAACCAGGTGCACCGCTTCTTCTCGACCACGCCGGTCGACGTGGTGTACCTGGCCGCCGCCAAGGTCGGCGGCATCCTGGCCAACCAGAACCATCCGGTGGATTTCCTGTACCGCAACCTGATGATCCAGTGCAACGTGATCCGCGCCGCCTACGCGGCCGGCGTGCGCAAGCTGCTGTTCCTGGGTTCGTCCTGCATCTATCCGCGCGAGGCGCCGCAGCCGATCCGCGAGGACGCGCTGCTGACCGGGCCCCTGGAAGCCACCAACGAGCCCTACGCCATCGCCAAGATCGCCGGATTGAAGCTGTGCGAAGCCTACCAACGGCAATATGGCGCGCGCTTCATCTGCGCCATGCCGACCAATCTGTACGGGCCGCACGACAACTACGACCTGCACAGCAGCCATGTGCTGCCGGCCCTGATCCGCAAGTTCCATGAAGGCCGCGAGGCCGGCCAGGACAGCGTCACCCTGTGGGGCAGCGGCAAGCCGCTGCGCGAGTTCCTGTACGTGGACGACCTGGCGCGGGCCTGCGTGATGCTGATGGAAACGCCCGCCGCCGAGGGCATCTACAACATCGGCGCCGGCGAGGACCTGTCGATCGCCGAACTGGCCCGGGTCGTGGCGCAGGTAGTGGGCTACCAGGGCCGCGTGGACTACGACGCCAGCAAGCCCGACGGCACGCCGCGCA
The DNA here is from genome assembly GCF_001457475.1 of Achromobacter xylosoxidans. Taxonomy (NCBI): domain Bacteria; kingdom Pseudomonadati; phylum Pseudomonadota; class Betaproteobacteria; order Burkholderiales; family Alcaligenaceae; genus Achromobacter; species Achromobacter xylosoxidans. Next base: position 4,808,963 of record NZ_LN831029.1, read on the forward strand.
AGCTGATGGATTCGTCACGGGTACGCGCGCTGGGCTGGAAGCCGGAGATATCGCTGACTCATGGCGTGACGCTGGCCTACGGCCATTTCCTGCGCGAGCAGGCGCGCCAACCCCTGCCCGTGGCCTGAGGGCCTGTTCACACTGAAAGGAGCCTCGCATGAGTACCCAAATGAGTGACTATCAAGGCGCGAAGCGCAGTCGTGGCAGGTCCCCGGCGAGCATTCGCAACGCCGAGAGGCGCTCATTTGGGTACTCACCCTTCGGGCAGGACGGTAATCGGCCGCCAGGCGTCGTTGCGCTCACCTTGCGTGGCACAGCCACGCGGCGGCGACCACGCCTAGCCTGGCGGCCGATTACCGGCCTGTGCGAGGCTCCTTTCAGTGTGAACAGGCCCTAACCACGCCTATCGAGAACAGGCATTCCGATGTACCGACTCATCAGAAAGCACGTCGCCGGCAATGCCTCGTTCTGGGGGCTGGTGGAATACGGCATCGGCCCGGTCGCGGCGCTGGTGGCGCTGCCCATCCTGTTCCGCCAGCTGGGCACGGTGGGTTTCGGCCAGTACTCGATGATCATCGCGCTGGCCGGCTTCGGCAATGCCGCCAACCTGGGCGCCGCCGTCACCGCCACCAAGCTGGTGTCCGAACGCATGCACGAGCCGGGCGGCGCCTACCGCGCGGCCGGCGTGGCCATGTCGCTGATCGGCTGCGCGCTCGGCGTGGTAACGCTGGCGGCGGCATTGCTGTGGCTGGCGGTGCGCTGGGGCTGGCCCGCCGCCACCTTCGGCGGCGTGGCGGTGACGCTGCTGGCGATGCCGGCGCTGGCGGTCTACCTGACCCAGCAGTACGACCAGTTGATGTCCGGCTGCCTGAAGGGCCGCGAGGATTTCCGCGCCACCGCGCTGTGCGAAGTCTTCAGCCGCAGCGGCACCATGGGACTGGCCTGCGTCGCCGCCTGGCTCACCGCCTCGCCCACCTGGACCGGCCTGGCCCAGGCCGCCGGCCTGCTGCTGGCCGGGTCGGTCAAGATGCGGGTGTTCGCGCGCCGCTATGGCCACGTGCTGGTGCGGCCGGTGCGCGACCGCGGCGCGATGCTGGACGCCTTCCGCTTCTCGCGCTGGTCCTGGCTCAACAGCCTGAGCGCGCTGGCCTTCGGCTCGGTCGACCGGGTGCTGGTGGGCAGCCTGATGGGACCCGCCGCGCTGGCCATCTACACCGTCGGCGTGCAGGTCGGCCAGATGATCCACACGGCGTCCGTGGCGATTTTCCAGAAAGCCATGCCGCGCGTCAGCCGCCTGTCCGCCGCGCCGCCGCATCCGGGCGCGGCCGAAGAGGAAATCCGCCGCCTGATGCTGTGGAACCTGGCGCTGTCGGCTGGCGCCACGGTCGCGGTGCTGGCGGTCAGCCGGCCCCTGCTGGACCTGCTGCTGGGCCACGCCCTGGCCGACGGACACCTGGGCACCTTCCGGTTGCTGATCGCGGCCTCGGGGCTGCTGTCACTGAACGCCGCGGCCCATTTTTCGCTGCTCGGGCTGGGGAACTCCCGCGCCGTGGCGATTCTCAATGGCCTGGGCGGCCTGGCCATGCTGTGCATCATGGCCGCCCTGGTGCAGGCGGCGGGCGAGCATGCCGCGGCCTGGGGCCGCATGGCCTACGCGGCGATCACGCTGGCCGGCGTGGCGCTCGCCATCCGTCAATCCCGGCCAGACTACCCCGGCGCCCTGCCTGCGGCCACCCGGTAGCCACCATGTTGAGGTCTTATATGCGCAAGCGTCACACCGAATACTCGCGCCAGCTCATCGATTTCGTGCGCGAGTTGCGCCCGCCCGCCCCCATTGCCGCTGGCCTGCTGCCCAAGCTGACCATCGTGACCCCCTCGTACAACCAGGCCCGCTTCCTGGAGCGGACCATCATCTCGGTGCTGAACCAGGGCTATCCGCGGCTGGAGTACATCATCATCGACGGCGGCTCGACCGATGGCAGCGTCGACATCATCCGCAAGTACGAACGCCACCTGACCTATTGGGAAAGCATGCCGGACCGCGGCCAATCGCATGCCATCAACAAGGGCTTCGAGCGCGCCACCGGCGACTACGTCGGCTGGCAGAACTCCGACGACCTGTACTATCCCGGCGCGCTGCGCAAGCTGGGCGCGGCGGCGGCCCGCGGCCGGGCGCCGATCGTCAGCGGCAACCTGTTCGTGGCCGATGCCGACAACCGCATTTTCCGCAAGATCCACTACACCCCGGTCAACCGCGGCACGCTGACCGTGGTCAAGGCCTCGATCCCGAACCAGTCGGCCATCTTCCGCCGCGACCTGCTGCGCAAGCACGGCCTGCTGCAGGAGAGCATGCGCTACTGCATGGACCTGGAATTGTGGAGCCGGCTGCTGCGCGAAGGCAGGAACCTGATCGTGCCCGACGCCATGGGCGTCTACACCGCCCACGACGAGACCAAGACCGCGCTGATGCAGGACGTGCTGCTGGAGGAACGCGAACAGATCGTCGACCGCATCCGCCGCACCGAGCCGGGCATGGGCAAGCTGTACGGCCTGTCGTGCCGCGCCTCGCAGGTGGCGGCGCATGCGCGCCAGGGCGACCTGTCCTACCTGGTGGAGAAACTGGCGATCAAGCTGTTCGGGCGCGACGACTGGGCCGCGCACTAGGGCCCGTTGGCACTGAAAGGAGCCTCGCCCAAGCCCGCGACATCCCCGACCCAGCCCCTTCCCCGCCATGGAGCCGTCATGCATCCGCACCGCCGCCTTTCCACGCTGCACCTGCTGGGCCTGTTCGCGTTCACCGCGCTGGCGCTGAACGACGACCATTTCATCCTGGGCGTGGGCAGTTTCAAGCTGTCGCCCTTCGACCTGCTGTTCGTGGCCATCCTGGTGGTCAAGGCGCTGCGGCTGGCGGACCCCGCCGCCTATGCCCTGCCGCGCGGCGCGCTCGGCATGCTGCTGGGCCTGCAGGTGCTGTCGGTGATCTACCTGGTGCTGGTGTCGCTGCACCATCCGGGCATCGAGACCGGCGACGTCGCGCGCGACCTGCGCATCGTGTTCTATTTCCTGTGCACGCCGTTCCTTTGCTACAAGGACATCGACGGGCCCGCCGCCTACGCCGTGTTGCAGAAGTACATCGTGGCGGCCTGCCTGGCGGTCGCCACCCTGATGCTGCTGGAACAGTTGCAGGGCTTCAGCGTCGCCAACCCGTTGCGCAACGTCCGGCTGGGGGTATGGGCGATTCCGTTCGGCGTGGTTTCGCTGCTGTACTTCCGCAAGACCCTCAACGTGTCCGGGCCCAAGGCCTATGCGCTCACCGTCTACATGCTGCTGGCGCTGGTGTTCTCGCTGAACCGCAGCCAATACCTGCAGCTGATGGTGGCGGTGCTGATGGCGGTGATGCTGGCCTCGGGTTCCGAGGTGCGCCGCCGGGTGGTGCTGATCTTCGCCCCGGCGGCGGTCGCCGGCATCCTGGTGTTCGCCAGCATCGGCTACCTGGACGTACTGACCAACCGCGTCTTCAGCGTCGAGCGCCTGGACGAGGACTCCAGCTACGGCGCCCGCATCCAGGAAATGCAGGGCCAGATGGATTCCTTCGCCGAGAGCCCGGTGTTCGGCAAGGGCGCCGGCTTTCGCAGCTGGGTGATGGGCGAGAACGGCTTCGAACTCAGCACGTTCGCGCACAACTCCTGGGCCTTCTACCTGATGAAGTTCGGCATCGTCGGCACCGTGATGATCATGCTGCCGCCGCTGCTGATCCTGCTGCTTTCGCTGTTCCGGCGCTACGCGCACCCGGGGCTGGAGCTGCATCGCCGCTACCTGCTGGCCACCGCGCCGATCTATATCTTCGTCGACTCGCTCTCCGGCGGCCTGGCCTACGCGCCCAAGACCGCCTTTACCGGCTTTCTGCTGTGCTACTGCCTGTCGCTGATACGCAATGCCCGGGCGCTGCCCGTGCCCCGGCCCGCGGCCGCGGCCTCCAGCCAACGCCCGGTCGCCGCGCGCCGGGCTCCACCGCGAGTAATGCCCCATGCCTGATGTCCTGTTTGTCGCGCCCGACCTGCACGGCGGCGTCGGAAGATGCGTCGCCTTCATCGCCGACGCCTTGCCCGAACGCGGCGTCGACGCCTCGCTGTTCCTGCTGCGCTCGCGCAACCGCGAATATCCGGTCGCCAACCCGCGCGTGACGCGGGCGCTGCCCGTGGTGGAGTCGCCCGCCTCGCTGCGGCTGATGCTGCCGCTGGCGTTTGCGCGGCTGCTGGCGCAGATCCGCCGCGAGCGGCCGGCCATCGTCTGCTCGCACGGCCTGCTGTGCAACATGCTGGTGGTGCTGGCCAGGAAGATCCTGCGCGGCAACTTCGCCACCGTCGCCTTCGAGCACAGCAGCCCGGCGATCCACTATGGCGCCTCGCGCATGCGGCGCCTGAAGTGCTTTCTGGTGAGCCAGACCTATCGCCGCCATGACGCCGTCGTCGGCGTTTCGCGCGGGGTCAAGGAAGACCTGGTCAGCATGTTCCCGCCGCTGCGCGGCAAGGTGCGCACCATCTACAACGGCGTGCCGCTGGACGACGTGCGCGAGCAGGGCGCGGCGCGGCCGGCTCCGGCATCCGACGCGGCGCCGTATCACGTCGTCGCGGTCGGTCGGCTGGAGGCGGTCAAGGACTACGCCACCCTGATCGACGCGGCCGCGTTGCTGGACGATCCCGGCATCCGCTTCACCATCCTGGGCGAAGGCTCGGAACATGCCGCCCTGCAACGGCGTATCGACGCGCGCCCCTCGCGCAGCCCGGTGACCCTGGCCGGCCACATCGACAATCCGTTTCCGGTGATCGCCGGCGCCGGCGCCTTCGCCCTGACCTCGGTGCGCGAAAGTTTCGGCAATGTGCTGGTGGAGGCCCTGTGCCTGGGCATTCCGGTCATTTCCACAGATTGTCCGCACGGGCCGGCCGAGATCCTCGATGCCGGCCGCTACGGGCTGCTGGTGCCGGTGGGCGACGCGGCGGCCCTGGCCGCGGCGGTGCGCCGCCTGGCTTACGACGGCGACATGCGCGCCAGGCTGGCGGCCGACGGCCCCGGCCGCGCCGACGCCTTTTCACTAGAACGGCATTGCCGCGACGTCATCGAGCTATTCCAGCCGTTGATGCAGCGCGGCGCGTCCTGAACAGGAAAGCATCATGTCCAAGATACCGGTATCCGTGGTCGTCATGACCAAGAACGAAGAACGCAACATCGTCAAGTGCCTGAAAGCGCTGGCCGACTTCGACGAAGTCTTCGTGGTCGACTCCGACAGCACCGACGCCACCTGCGCCCTGGCCACCGCGCTGGGCGCCAGGATCAGCCATTTCCAGTGGAACGGCAAATACCCCAAGAAAAAGCAATGGTGCCTGGAACAGCTGCCGTTCACGCATCCGGTGGTGCTGTACGTGGACGCCGACGAAGAGATGACGCCCGAACTGGCCGCGGAGATCCGCGCCACACTGCCGCGCTTTGCGGCCGGCGCCGGCGGCGCCTTCGTGCCGTTCGACTACGTCTTCTGCGGCCGCAAGCTGCGCCACGGCCATCGCGTCTACAAGCTGGCGCTGCTGGCGCGCGAGCGCTCGCGCTTCCTGGACTACGACGACCTGGACGTGGCCCACATGTGGGAGGTCGAGGGCCACTACCAGCCCCAGGTGCAGGGCGAGACCTTCGCGCTGCGGGCGCGCATGGTGCACAACGACCATGATTCGCTCTACCACTACTTCGACAAGCACAACCGCTACTCTGACTGGGAAGCCAATCTGCGGACAAAGGGCCTGATGAACGATCCGCGCGAGGCCAACGTGGGCGCGCGGGCGCTGCTCAAGCGCCTGTTCCAGGCCATGCCGTTCAAGGCGCCGGTGTCGTTCCTGCATTCCTACCTGCTGCGCCTGGGCTTTCTCGATGGCCGCGCCGGTTTCGACTACGCCGTGGCGCGCGCCATGTACTACTGGCAGATCCGCATCAAGACCGAGGAAATCCAGCAGGCGCGGCGCGCCGCCGCCGCAGACTCGCAAGGCGATGCCCTGCCCGGAGCCGCCAAATGAGCGCGCTGCAGCGGCTCGACCGTTTTTCCCTGGCGCCCGGCCAGCGCGGCCGGTCCGCGCTCACGGTGCAACTGTGGTGGCTGGTGCAGGGCACGCTGTTCCGCTGGTCGCCGCAGGTCGCCTATGGCTTCCGGCGCTGGCTGCTGCGCTGCTTCGGCGCGCAGATCGGCCGCAAGGTGCTGATACGGCCCAGCGCCACCGTGACCTATCCCTGGAAAGTGGACATCGGCGACTACGCCTGGATCGGCGACGACGCGGTGCTCTACAGCCTGGGCCCCATCCACGTCGGCGCGCACGCGGTGGTCTCGCAACGCAGCTACCTGTGCGCGGCCGACCACGACGCGGCGCAACCGGATTTTCCGCTGCGCGAGCGCGCCGTGCGCATCGAGGACGGCGCCTGGGTCGCGACCGACGTGTTCGTCGGCCCGGGCGTCACGGTGGGCCGCGAGGCGGTGGTGGGCGCGCGCAGCTCGGTATTCCGCAGCCTGCCGCCCGCCATGGTGTGCCTGGGCAACCCCTGCCGCCCCGTCAAACCGCGCGTGGCGCCGCCGGCATGAAGATCCTCCTGTACGGCATCAACTACGCGCCGGAGCTGACCGGCATCGGCAAATACAGCGCCGAACTGGCCGAGTGGCTGGCGGCCCGCGGCCATGACGTCAGCGTGGTCACGGCGCCACCCTACTATCCGCAATGGCGCGTGCATGACGGCTACCGCGCGGGCCGCTACCGCAAGGAAACCCGCGCCGGCGTCACGGTCAGGCGCGCGCCCCTGTGGGTGCCGGCCCGGCCCGGCGGCGCCAAACGCCTGCTGCACCTGGCCAGCTTCGCCCTTTCCAGCCTGCCGTCGCTGTTGCGCGCGGCCGCCGGCCGGCCCGACCTGATCCTGGTGGTCGAGCCGGCCCTGTTCTGCGCGCCGGCCGCCTGGCTCGCCGCGCGCCTGTGCGGGGCGCGCGCCTGGCTGCACATCCAGGACTACGAGGTCGACGCCGCCTTCGACCTGGGGCTGCTCAAGGGCGCCTGGCTGCGCGCCGCCGTGCGGCGCGCGGAACGTTGGCTGATGCGGCGCTTCGATCGCGTGTCGACCATTTCGGGGCGCATGCTCGACCTTGCCTTGTACAAGGGCGTCGAACCGGACAAGGCGGTGCTGCTGCCCAACTGGATCGATGTCCACGCCATCGCGCCGGACCGCGCCGGCGACCTGCGCGCCGAACTCGGCATCCCGGCCGATGCGGTGGTGGCGCTGTATTCCGGCAACATGGGTGGCAAGCAGGGCCTGGAGACCTTGGCGCAGGTGGCCCGCCTGCTGGAAGGCGACGAACGCCTCTGGTTCGTCTTCTGCGGCCAGGGCCCGGCGCGGGCGCCGCTGCAGGCGCAGTGCCAGGGACTGGCGCGGGTGCGCTTCCTGGACCTGCAACCCGCCGAGCGCCTGGCGGCGCTGCTGAACACCGCCGACATCCATCTGCTGCCGCAACGCGCCGGCGCGGCGGACCTGGTGATGCCGTCCAAGCTCACCGGCATGCTGGCCAGCGGCCGTCCGGTGGTATGCGGCGCGGCGCGCGGCACCGAGCTGGCGGGGGTGGTGGCGCACTGCGGCCTGGTGACGCCGCCGGAGGACGCCGTGGCCATGGCCGAGGCGGTGCGCAAGCTGGCCGGCAATGCCCAGGTCCGCGAAACGCTGGGCGCCGCGGCCCGCCGCCATGCGCTCGATCACCTGCACGTGGACGCGGTGCTGGTGGCCGCCGAACGCGAATTCGCCGCGGTCATCGGCCCCCGCGCGGCGCCCGCGCCGCAAGCGGCCGATGGCGCGCGCCGCGACGCCGGCCGCTGAAGCCGCGGCCCGCTACGGCGTGTCGTCGCGCTTGCCCGCCGCCGCGTCGTTGCCGCGCACCAGGCCCATCTGTACCGCGATGTAGGCCGCCTCGGCCTGGTTGCGCGCATTCAGTTTCCAGTACAGCGTGCGCGCGTGGCTCTTCACGGTGGCCACGGAAATCCCCACCTGCTGGCCAATTTCGCGCATGGTCTTGCCCTGCACCAGCAATTGCAGGATCTCTTCCTGCCGCTGGGTCAGCTCGCGCAGTTCCTGCAGCGGCGCATGCGCGGTCGCCAGCGGGCGCGCGGTGGGTTGCGGATAGCACTCGCCTCCCGCCAGCACCAGGCTGACCGCGGCGGCCAGCGCGTCGGGGCTGGAAGCCTTGGGCAGATAGCCGGCCACTCCCGCGCGGGCGCAGGCCGCCATCACGCTCTGGTCCAGCACCGAGTACAGGGCCAGCACCAGGCGCGGCATGAATAGCGCCATGGCCTGCGACAGCAGGCCGATGTCGGGTTCGGCCACGCCGCTGCAGCCGATTACCAGCAATTCCACCGGCCGGTTGATCGAACCGGGCATGTTCACAAGATGGGCTGGCGAGATCGCCAGAATGTCCTCGGCGTTCCGTACCCGCTCCAGCACATGCTGGATGGCGACACGAAGCAGAGCGTAGTCTTCGATTAGAACGGTTGTCATCCCGGGGGGAACCTTGTGACGCAGGGCCCAGACACGGTTCCCATGGCCGGGCTGCGCACGGCTGCGACGCTGGTTCCAGCGCGTCGCCAGGCTCACGGGAATCTCGTCCGCCGCGCGGCATCGTCAGGGCGGGCATTGTGATTCGCCATTTCGATCCATGCTTGCGGACACGACCCATGCTATCAGCGGCTACGTTCGCTGAATCTCGTTCAGGAGGATGATTGGAGGAGGAATGCTGCGGCACGGCGACCGCCGATGCTGCAGGATCTACGCCCTAGGCGGGATGGCGGGGCCGGCCCGCCAGGCCCCTATCCCAGCTTGCGCCCGTAAAGCTGGCCCGCGTCGACTTCGCGGCCGTTGGGCTCGTGCCATTCCAGCGTGGCGCCGCGTTGCAGGGCCGCGTACACGGCTTCGCCCTTGTTCTTGACGTGCAGGCGCTGGTACAGCGTGCAGGCATGCGTCTTGGCCGTTGCGACCGAGATATTGAGCATGCGGCTGACCGTCTTGATCGGATAGCCCCGTGCCAGCAGCACCAGCACTTCGTACTGGCGCGGCGTGATCTGCAGCAGCTGAGCGCCGGCGCTGACCGGCATGGTGCCCCTGGCGCCCTCGTCGACATCGCGCGCCGGCAAGGCGCACGCCGCCTGCGAAGGCGACTGCAAGGCCTGTTCGCTTGGAAAGCACTGGCCGCCCGCCATGACCAGGCGGATCGCCGCTTCCAGGATTTCCACCGATGCCGTTTTCATCAGGCAGCCGTAGACGCTGGCGCCGGGCAAGCCCTGCACCGGCATCGGCAACGGCATGACATCGGTCAACAGCAGAATGCGCTTCGGGCTGAGTTCGCGCTGGATTTCATGCAAGGTGCTCCAGGCTTCCTCGCTGTCCACGGGCAGGCCGTAGATCAACAGATCGGCGCCCGCATGCGCGCCGTTGGCCTTGGAAACATCGGCCAACCCCATCCCCTCGATTTCCCACACATCGTCCAACTTGCTCAGAATCTGCCATAACCCCAGCCGCAAGAGCGGATGGGCTTCAATCAGGACCATCTTGGCCATGGTGTCCTCCCGGTTGTTCAACAGGCCTAGAAGGGATCTTCGCTGTGCTGAAGACTATTTTTTTCCAGCCCTCGCGGGGGTGGTCCGCAATATCCCGGAATATCTAATGACGCTGCACCGGGCCATTTGGGCTGGGAGACTTTCGTAGCCAACATAACGGATGGCATGAACCCATCTTATGGTTCGAAATTGGCAAAATCAAGACGCTTGCAGGCGATATAATCCGACAAAAACAGAAATCATTCGTTAGCCTTAATCACCCTCGTAAATCAGGATGAGGAACCGCCATCATCCTTTCATCCGCTAGGGTTTTTACCGAGATTCCCGGGCAGGCCACGGCGCCCCGCCCTCTGTGCCGCGTGGGCAAAGGCCCCGCCGGGACGCCGCGCTCAGGCCGGCGCGCGGCGCCGGCAGGCGCCATCGCCGCGGACCACGGGAACGGCGGGAAGAGGTGGAATTCGCCGGCAGGCTTGTCGATATGTTTCCGCTGACACATTAAGCCCGGACATCGCCATCGCAATCGAAATATAGGTAACACTTTTATTTTCGCCCATCACGACGTCATTTACTCCATATAGGCGAAGTCGAATACCGTATGACCGCCCTGGTGGTGCCAATGGTGCATTGAAGCATGGCGTTTTCTCAAAAAGCTGGCGTAATGGATTTCGCCATCCGTCTCGACGTAGGTGGACGGCGACAGCTCTTCGATCCGGTTCAGCGAGACGCCCTTGCCGTAGTGGCAGAAGCCTTGGTACTGGGCGCAGCGGATCACCTCTCCGCCAGGCGAGACAACGATTCCCGCGTTGCGGGCCCGCATGGGGTTGCGCACGATGGGGTTGCAGGCGTGCGGCGTCCAATGGCTGGACCGCGGCGAGTCGGCGAAAAAGGCGAACAATTCGTCGCAATGGCTCTGGCCGTCCGTGCGATCGATATTGGTTAACAGCCACCAGTATTCTCCGCGCTTGAAAATAATGGTATCGACGGCGGAAATATTCGTCATCAAGGTTAAGTCCAACTCCCATTTCAACGGAAAATCGGTGCATTTCCATAATTCTATGCTGCGATTTCCGCAGGTTTCCGGAACCATGTAGGTCACGCCATCGTATTCAAAAATATACGGAAACGATAAATGGTAGGGCAGATTCAAAGCCGTCCCCAAAAGCCGGAAAGCCCCGTCCGAGTAGGTCGCGACCGAAATCGTGCCCTTGCGGGAATTGAAATCGTAATCCTCGAAAAATATATATGGATTCTTGTCCTTGGTATATACGAAGGGATCCGCGAAAAATCGGCCCTTCGGTGGCTGCAATACCATCGCTTCGGAAATCACCGCCTGCTGCCGGGTCGAGGGAAACATACCAATGCGCCAGCGCACATTGCGTTTCATGACGCGCCGCACAATCAAATCGCCCATTAACCAGGCCTGGCGCGCGATGTAGGCGGCGCTGTCCCATTCGGCCGGATCGTCGCGGCGTTCGCCGCTCATGATCTGCATGCCCGGCGGCGCGGCGCCCGGCCGCGCCCGCGCCAACGCCTGCAAGGCGTCGTAGATCATGAAGTTGCCCAGGCTGAAGGCGCGGGTCTGGTTCTTGAGCCAGAACACTTCGGTATTGAAGCTGCGCTGGTCCAGCAACGCGTCCTCCTCGGCGCTGGCCCCCATGCGCCACAGTTTCACCGTGGTGTGGTCCGCGCGCTGGTAGACCTCCCAGAATCCCGCATAGCGGCTGGTGGACACGGCGATATCGGAATAGCTCAGCTGCCATACCCCCAGCCGCGCCCAGTCGGCCATGCGGGCGCGCAGCGATGGCAGGCCGCCCAGCATGATCACCAGGTCCAGGCCGAGCGCGGCCACGCCGTCATCGCGTCCGCCGTCGTCGGGATCGGCCGGCAGTGTCAGCAACGCCGTTGACGGCGGCAAGCCGTCGCGCATGTCGTGGCAGGCCAGCATCTGCCGTTGCCGGACGGGCAGCAGCCGCGACTCGAGCCGCGACAAGGTGCCGAACAGCGCCTTGGCGCTCAGGCGCGGCGCGGGACCGGTGGTCGCCTTTTCCAACACCAGCAAGGCCGAGAAATCGAAATCCTGGCTGCGCGCGAGCCACTCAGCCATGTCGTGGATCCAGCCGGGCTGGTCGGTCCCGTCCACCAACAGCCCCACTCTGTAGGTCGTCATTTCTCCTGCTCCTGTGTCAGGGCGATCTGGCCTGCGCCACCGGAACGGCGATCGGGCTCGCCAGCCGCATCCACGGTGCAACGCTCTCAAGTCCTCGCGCTGATACTGCGGCGTTTCGGCGAGGTCTTCCAGACGGCTTTCAACCTAGGGCGCTCGTCCGAGGACAAACGGCGCAGTGCCGTTTGGGCGAGGCCCGGCGCCCGTCCTCGGCCAACGGAACGGCCTCTCGTGCAAAGGAACGAGGCGGGTCGTCCGGGCCGCCTCGGGATTCAGGCGCACCAGCTAGGGATAACCACTATCGCCTGCCGGCACCGGGGCGCGCATACTCCTTTCAAACGAACGTTTGAATTCAACCTAATGCAAGAACTCAGATCCTCCAGCACCCGCGAATCGATCCTCGACACCGCCGAAGCGCTGTTCGCGCAGCAGGGCCACGACGGCACGTCCATGCGACAGATCACCGGCGCGGCCGGCGTCAACCTGGCATCGGTCAACTATCACTTCGGCTCCAAGGAGTCGCTGGTGCAGGCCGTGCTCAAGCGCCGCCTGGAAGTCCTGAACCGCGAACGGCTGCGCCTGCTCGACGAACTTGAAGCCCAGGCCCAGGGCAAACCGCTCAAGCCGTCGCAGATCGTCGACGCCTTCTTCGGCACGCTGCTGCGCCTGGCGGCCGATCCGGAGCAGGCCGGCAGCACTTTCCTGCCACTGCTCGAGCGCACCATGACCGACCCGGCCGGCTTCATCCGCGCGCTGTTCGCCGAGGAATACGCCGACGTGCTCGAGCGCTACCGCAATGCCTTCTTCGCCGCCCTGCCCGACGTGCCGCGCGCCGAGATCGTGTGGCGTTTCCAGTTCATGCTGGGCGCCACCTCCTACGCCATCATCGGCACCGACCTGCTGCGCTCGGTGACCGGCTGGACGCTGGACGAAGCCGAGCAACCCGACAACCCCGAGCTGCTGCTGCCCCGCCTGATGAGCTTCCTGCTCGGCGGCCTGCGCGCTCCCCTGCCGCAGCATCCCGCCACTTAGGCCCCAGGGGTCAGCGCGGTGCGGCGGTTCCAGAAGATATCGAGAAAGGAGACAAGGAAATGAACGCAGTCATCGTCGCGCTGGTCGTCATCGCGCTGCTGGCCGTCGTCCTGCTGGGCGTGCGCCCGGTCAGGCGGGCCTTGCTGTCGGCGCCGATCTTCAATCTCTACCGCAAGGTGCTGCCGCAGATGTCGGACACCGAGCGCGACGCGCTCGAGGCCGGCACGGTGTGGTGGGAGGGCGAGCTGTTCCGCGGCCGCCCCGACTGGAAGCGCATGCTGGCCTATCCGCGCCCGCGCCTGACCGACGAGGAACAGCATTTCCTCGACCACCAGGCCGAAGAGGCCTGCCGCATGGTCAACGACTGGAACATCACGCAGGAACGCTTCGACCTGCCCGCCGAAGTCTGGGACTATCTCAAGCGCAGCGGCTTCCTGGGCATGATCATCCCCAAGGAATACGGCGGCCTGGCCTTCTCGGCCTATGCCCACTCCGAGATCGTGACCAAGCTGTCGACGCGCTCGTCGGCGCTGGCGGTGTCGGTGATGGTGCCCAACTCGCTCGGCCCCGCCGAGCTGCTGCTGCACTACGGCACCGAGGAACAGAAGAACCACTACCTGCCGCGCCTGGCGCGCGGCGAGGAAGTGCCGGCCTTCGCGCTGACCAGCCCCTGGGCCGGTTCCGATGCCGCCGCCATCCCCGACAGCGGCATCGTCTGCAAGGGCGAATGGCAGGGCCGCGAAGTGATCGGCATGCGCGTCAGCTGGGACAAGCGCTACATCACGCTGGCGCCGGTCTGCACGCTGCTGGGCCTGGCCTTCCGCCTGTACGACCCGGACGGCCTGCTGGGCGGCAGGAAGGACATCGGCATCACCTGCGCGCTGGTGCCGCACGACCATCCGGGCGTGGACACCGGCCGCCGCCACTTCCCGCTGAACGCCATGTTCATGAACGGCCCGACCCGCGGCCAGGACGTGTTCATGCCGCTGGACTTCATCATCGGCGGCCCGGCCATGGCCGGCCAGGGCTGGCGCATGCTGATGGAATGCCTGGCGGCCGGCCGCTCGATCTCGCTGCCGTCGTCCAACACCGGCATGTCCAAGCTGACGGCCCGCGCGGTCGGCGGCTACGCCCGCGTGCGCAGCCAGTTCCGCACCCCGGTCGGCAAGTTCGAGGGGGTCGAGGAAGCGCTGGCCCGCATCGGCGGCCACACCTACATGATGGACGCCGCGCGCAGCATGACCGCCGGCGCCGTCGACCTGGGCGAGAAGCCCTCGGTGGTGTCGGCCATCGTCAAGTACCACGTCACCGAACGCGCGCGCCAGGTCGTCAACGACGGCATGGACGTGATCGGCGGCAAGGGCATCTGCCTGGGGCCGTCCAACTTCCTGGGCCGCGCCTACCAGCAGATCCCCATCGGCATCACCGTGGAAGGCGCCAACATCCTGACCCGCAGCCTGATCATCTTCGGCCAGGGCGCGATCCGCTGCCATCCCTACGTGCTGGCCGAGATGCGCGCGGCGCAGTCGCCCGACCGCAGGCAGGGGCTGGATGATTTCGACCGCGCCTTCTGGGGCCACGTCGGCTTTGTCGCGCGCAACAAGCTGCGCGCGCTGGGCACCGCCCTGACCGGCGGCCGCTTCGTCGGCATCGACGCCGACGTCGCGCCCGAAATGAAGCGCTACTACCAGTTGCTGAGCCGCTATTCGGCCGCCTTCGCGCTGCTGGCCGACACTTCGATGCTGGTGCTGGGCGGCAGCCTCAAGCGCCGCGAGCGCCTGTCGGCGCGCCTGGGCGACATCCTGTCGCAGATGTACCTGGCCAGCGCCGCGCTCAAGCGCTTCGAGGACGAAGGCCGCCAGAGCGCCGACGCGCCGCTGGTGCACTGGTCGGTGCAGGATGCGCTGTTCCGCCTGCAGGACGCCATCGACGGCGTGCTGGAAAACTATCCCAACCGCCTGGTGGCGTGGAGCCTGCGCCGCATCGTCTTCCCCTGGGGCCGGCCGCAGTCGCTGCCGTCCGATCAGCTGGGCCAGGACGTGGCGCGATTGCTCATCAACCCCGGCGCGACCCGCGACCGCCTGACCGCCGGCTGCCACCTGCCCGCGACCGCCGACGAACCGGTCGGCGCGATCGAACAGGCGCTGGCCGCCACGCTCGAAGCCGAACCGATCGAATCGAAGATCCGCGAATTCGAGAAAAGCGGCGCGCTCGAAGGCAACCCGCAGGCCAACGTGCGCGACCTGGCCGACGCCGTCTTTGCCGCCGGCGGCATCACCGCCGAAGAATATGCGGTGGTCAAGCGCCGGAATACCTTGCGCGACACCGTGGTGAAAGTGGATGATTTCCCTTTTGATCTCGGCATCACCGGCGCGGTCAAGCCCGTGGCCGAACGCAAGGCGGCCTGAGGCCCGTCCTCACACCAAGGAGATCGGATGGCATTCAAACCGGTATACGTGGTCGACGGCGCCCGCACCCCTTTCCTGAAAGCGCGCTCGGGCCCCGGCCCATTCGCGGCCGGCGACCTGGCGGTGCAGGCCGGACGCGGCCTGTTGTTGCGCCAGCCCTATGCGCCCACGGACCTGGACGAGGTCATCGTGGGCTGCGCCGCGCCCTCGGCCGACGAAGTCAACATCGGCCGCGTGATCGCCCTGCGCCTGGGTTGCGGCAACAAGGTGCCGGGCTGGACGGTGATGCGCAACTGCGCGTCCGGCATGCAGGCCCTGGATTCCGCCATCGCCAACATCCAGACCGGCCGCTCGCAGCTGGTGCTGGCCGGCGGCACCGACGCCCTGTCGCACGCGCCGGTGCTGTTCTCGGACGACATGGTGCGCTGGCTGGCCAGCTGGTACGCGGCCCGCGGCATCGGCGCCAGGCTCGCCACGCTCGGCCGGTTGCGCCTGCGCCACCTGGCGCCGGTGATCGGCCTGCTCAAGGGCCTGACCGACCCCGTGGTGGGCCTGTCCATGGGCCAGACCGCCGAGAACGTCGCCACCCGCTTCGGCATCAGCCGCCAGGCCATGGACGCCTATTCGGCGCAGAGCCACGCGCGCGCGCTGGCCGGGCGCGCCAACGGCGCCTTCGCCGAGATCACGCCGCTGATCGACACCCAGGGCAAGCTGTACCCGGACGACGACGGCGTGCGCGAGGACTCCACGCCCGAAAAGCTGGCCAGGCTCAAGCCGGTGTTCGACAAGCCCTGGGGCAACATCACCGCCGGCAACAGCTCGCAGGTCACCGACGGCGCCGCGATGCTGGTGCTGGCCTCCGAGGAAGCGGTGCGGCGCTGGAACCTGCGACCGCTGGGCCGCATCGTCGACAGCCAGTGGGCCGGCCTGGATCCGGCCATGATGGGCCTGGGGCCGGTGCATGCCGCCACGCCGATCCTGCAACGCCACGGCCTGGGCCTGAATGACCTGGACTTGTGGGAGATCAACGAAGCCTTCGCCGCGCAGGTGCTAGGCTGCCTGGCCGCCTGGCAGGACGAGGCCTATTGCCAGGAACACTTCGGCACGCCGGCGTGGGGCGCGCTCGACCCGGCCCGCCTGAACGTGGACGGCGGCGCCATCGCCATCGGCCATCCAGTCGGCGCCTCGGGCGCCCGCATCGTGCTGCACCTGCTGGAGGCGCTCAAGCGCCGCGGCGCGCGGCGCGGCATGGCCGCCATCTGCATCGGCGGCGGCCTGGGTGGCGCGATGCTGGTCGAAACCTTGGAGAACCGCTAATGAACGCGCTGGAGACGCTCTCGCACTGGCGCCTGGAGCGCGACCCCGACGGCCTGGCGTGGCTGACGTTCGACCGCGCCGGCAGCGCCGTCAACGCCCTGTCGGCCGACACCATGGCGGAACTGGCGACGGTGCTGGACGCGCTCGACGCCCAGCCGCCCAAGGGCCTGGTGATCCGTTCCGGCAAGGCCACCGGCTTCATCGTCGGCGCCGACGTCAATGAATTCGCCGAACTGAACACGCCGGAGCAGGGCCGCGCCCTGGTGGCGCGTGGCTGGAACCTGTTCAACCGCCTGGCGGCGGTGCGCTACCCGACGCTGGCGCTGATCCAGGGCCACTGCCTGGGCGGCGGCCTGGAGCTGGCGCTGGCCTGCCGCTACCGCCTGGTGGAAGACGCGCCCGGCGCCTCGCTGGCGCTGCCGGAAGTCATGCTGGGCATCTTCCCCGGCTGGGGCGGCATGCTGCGCCTGCCCGCCGTGATCGGCGCGCCGGCCGCGCTCGACATGATGCTGACCGGCCGCGGCGCCGATGCGCGCCGCGCGGCGGCGCTGGGCCTGGTGGATGCGCGCGTGCCGACCCGCCTGCTGCAGGCGGCGGCGCGCGGCATGGTGCTGTCGGGCAAGCCGCCGCGGCGCGCGCGCGGCCTGGGCGCCTGGCTGAACCGCTGGCCGCTCAAGGCGGTGGCCGCCAACCGCGCCCGCAAGCAGGTCGCCGCCAAGGACCCGCTGGGCCACTACCCGGCCGCGCCGGCCATCATCGAACTCTGGGAAAAGCACGGCGGCAACGCCTTGCAGGCGCCCGCGCTGATCGACACCATCATCGCTTCGGACACCGCCCGCAACCTGCTGCGCGTGTTCCGGCTGCAGGAACGCCTGAAGGCCAACGGCCGCCAGGCCGGCATCGCCCCGGTGCGCCACGTGCACGTGGTCGGCGCCGGCGTGATGGGCGGCGACATCGCCGCCTGGTGCGCGCTCAAGGGCCTGACCGTGACACTGCAGGACCAGGACATGACCCGCATCGCGCCCGCCATCAAACGCGCCGCGGCCCTGTTCTCGCGCCGCCTGAAGGACCGCCGCGCGGCCCGCGCCGCCTTCGACCGGCTGGTGCCCGATCCCGCCGGCGGCGGCGTGCCGCTGGCCGACGTGGTGATCGAGGCCATCAGCGAGAACCCCGAGGCCAAGCGCGGCTTGTACCAGTCGCTGGAGCCGCGCATGAAGGCCGACGCGCTGCTGGCCACCAACACCTCCAGCCTGTCGCTGGAAACGCTGGGCGCCGGCCTGGCGCGGCCCGAGCGGCTGGTCGGCATCCACTTCTTCAACCCCGTGGCCAAGATGCCGCTGGTGGAAGTGGTGCATGCGGACGGCACCGCCGCCGACACGCTGGCGCGCGCCAGCGCCTTCGTCGGCCAGATCGGCAAGCTGGCCCTGCCGGTGCGCAGCGCGCCCGGCTTCCTGGTCAACGCCGTGCTGGCGCCCTACATGCTGCAGGCCATGCGCAGCGTCGACGAAGGCGTGTCGCCCGCCGCCGTGGACGCGGCCATGGTGGCGTTCGGCATGCCCATGGGGCCGCTGGAACTGGCCGACACCGTCGGCCTGGACATCGCCCGCGCGGCGGGCCAGGAACTGGCCGGCGGCGCCGAGCCGCCGCGCTGCCTGGCCGAGAAGCTGGCGCGCGGCGACCTGGGCAAGAAGAGCGGCCGCGGCTTCTACACCTGGCGCGACGGCAAACCGGTAAAGGACGGCCAGGGCGCCGCCCGCGCGCCGGCCGGCCTGGCCGAACGCCTGATCCAGCCCTTGGTGGACGCCACCCGCGAGCGGGTCGAGGCCGGCGTGGTGGCCGATGCCGACCTGGCCGACGCCGGCGTGATTTTCGGGACCGGGTTCGCGCCGTTCACGGGCGGACCCCTGCATTACCAGAGCAGTCGCAGTGCGTAGCGCAGTAGAGAACCGGCGTATGCCGAGAGATTAGACCGGGCCGACGAGACCGGCAGTGCCATAGAGACACACATATCCAACATCGAGGAGGCAGTACCATGAGCAGACGTTCATTGTCCCTGAGCACCCTGTCCGCCATTGTGGTCGGCCTGGGCGCCACCAGCGCCGCCCACGGCGCCGGCTTTCAGCTCCTGGAGCAGAATGCCAGCGGCCTGGGCAACGCTTATGCGGGCTCGGCGGCAAATCCGGAAAACGCCAGCATCATCTACTACAACCCCGCAGGCATGACCTACCTGCCCGGCATCAATGTCTCGGGCGGCGTCAACCTGATCAAGCCGTCGTTCAAGTTCTCGGACAACGGTGACAGCCGCAATCCCACCGCGCTGGGCGGCACCCGCCCCACCGGCGGCGACGGCGGCGACGCCGGCAACCTGGGGGTCGTGCCCAACCTCTACGGCTCGTGGCAGCTGAGCGAAAAGTGGTTCATCGGCCTGGGCATCGGCGCGCCGTTCGGCCTCATGACCGAGTACGACGACGGCTGGGCCGGCCAATACCACTCGAACAAGTTCGAGATCAAGACGATCAACATCAATCCCTCGATCGCCTACAAGGTCAACGAGAAATTCTCGATGGGCTTCGGCGTGAACTGGCAGCACATCGACGCCAACTACAAGAAGAAGACCGTGGTGCCCGTGGCCCTGCCCGGCGGCCGCACGGTCTTCACCAACGGCGACGCCGACCTCAACCTGAAGGGCGATGCCTGGGGCTGGAACGTGGGCTTCATGCTGCAACCCACCGAAGACACCCGCATCGGCCTGTCGTACCGTTCCAAGATCAAGCACACCGCCAAGGGCGACACCGATATCGACCACATCGGCCCCACCGGCCAGTCGGTCTCGTTCGACGCCAAGGCCTCGGTCGACCTGCCCGATACGCTGATCCTGAGCGCCACCCATCAGCTCAACGAGAAGTGGGAACTGCTGGGCGACATCTCGTGGACCGGCTGGAGCAGCATCCCCGACCTGAAGATCCGCAACTCCGGCACCGGCGCGCGCGATGACGACCTGCCGCTGAACTTCCGCGACACCTGGCGCATCGCCGTGGGCACGACCTACAAGTTCGCGCCGGACTGGAAGTGGAAGTTCGGCCTGGCCTACGATCAATCGCCGGTCCACAAGGCCGAGGACCGGCCCACCTCGCTGCCCGACAACGACCGCTACTGGTTCTCGACGGGCGTGCAGTGGCAGGCCACCAAGAGCACCACGCTGGACCTGGGCTATACCTATCTGTACCTGCGCAAGACGGATATCGACACCACGTCCGGCAACGCGCTGACGAAGGGCCGCGTCGCGGGCACCTATGACAGCAGCGGCCACATCTTCGGCCTGCAGCTGTCGTCCCGCTTCTAGCCTTGCCGGGGCGGATGACGGGCCGGTCCCGTCTTCCGCCCGCATTTTCAGGAGACTTCCTTGAGCAAGTTCGTCGTCAAACACGTCGCCGTGCTGGGTGCCGGCGTCATGGGCGCGCAGATCGCCGCCCACCTGGCCAACGCCGGCGTGCCCGTCACGCTGTTCGACCTTGCGGCGCCCGAAGGCGACCGCAACGGCATCGTCAAGAAGGCGCTGGCCGGCCTGAAGAAGCTCGAGCCCGCGCCGCTGGCCAGCGCCTCGCGCCTGGCCCTGATCACCCCGGCCAACTACGACGACCATATCGAACAGCTGCGCGGCTGCGACCTGATCATCGAAGCCATCGCCGAGCGCATGGACTGGAAGACGGCGCTGTACGAGCGCATCGCGCCGCACGTCGCGCCCGGCGCCATCATCGCCTCCAATACCTCCGGCCTGTCGATCGACGCGCTGGCCAACGCCCTGCCGGCCGCGCTGCGCGACCGCTTCTGCGGCATCCATTTCTTCAATCCGCCGCGCTACATGCGGCTGGTGGAAATCATCGCCACCGCGCACACCCAGGCGCCGGTGCTGGACCAGCTCGAGACCTGGCTGACCTCCACCCTGGGCAAGGGCGTGATCCGCGCGCTCGACACGCCCAACTTCGTGGCCAACCGCATCGGCGTGTTCTCGATCCTGGCGGCCATGCACCACACCCAGCGCCTGGGCCTGGGCTTTGACGAGGTCGACGCCCTCACCGGCCCCAGGATCGGCCGCCCCAAGAGCGCCACCTACCGCACCGCCGACGTGGTCGGCCTGGACACGCTGGCCCACGTGGTCGGCACCATGGACAAGAACCTGCCCGACGATCCCTGGCACCGCTATTTCACGTTGCCCGCCTGGCTGTCGGCCCTGATCGCCAAGGGCGCGCTGGGCCAGAAGAGCGGCGCCGGCGTCTACCGCAAGGCCGGCCGCGAAATCCAGGTACTGGACCTGCAGGCGCAGGACTACCGCCCCAGCGCCGGCAAGCTGGCCGACGAGGTCGCCGCCCTGCTCAAGGAACGCGATCCGGCCAGGCGCTTCGCCGCGCTGCGCGCCAGCGACCATCCGCAGGCCCAGTTCCTGTGGAGCCTGTTCCGCGACATCTTCCACTACAGCGCGGCGCAGCTCGGCCAGGTGGCCGACAACGCCCGTGACCTGGACCTGGCCATGCGCTGGGGCTTCGGCTGGGCCCAGGGCCCGTTCGAGACCTGGCAGGCCGCCGGCTGGCAGGCCATCGCCCGCGCCGTGGCCGAGGACATCGCCGCCGGCCGCGCCATGAGCGACGCGCCGCTGCCGGCCTGGGCCCTGGAGCCCGACCGCCAGGGCGTGCACACGCCCGCCGGCTCGTATTCGGCGCGCAGCGGCAAGCTGCACCCGCGCTCGGCGCTGCCGGTCTACCGGCGCCAGCTGTTCCCCGAGCGCGTGTTCGGCGAAGGCCCCGACGACCGCGGCACCACGGTGTGGGAAAACGAAGGCGTGCGCCTGTGGAACCTGCCCGAGGTCGACGCCGGCATCGCCATCCTGTCGGTCACGTCCAAGAACCACACGCTGGGCGCCGAGGTGCTGGAAGGCATCCTGCAGGCCGTGGCGCGCGCCGAGCGCGAGTTCGACGGCCTGGTGATCTGGCATGACGCCCCGTTCGCCGTGGGCGCCAACCTGCAGCAGGTGTCCGAAGCCTGCGCCGCCGGCCAATGGGACATGCTGGAAGCCACCGTCGAGAAGTTCCAGCGCACCTCGCAGGCCTTCAAGTACGCGCAGATCCCCACCGTGGCGGCCGTGCAGGGCATGGCGCTGGGCGGCGGCTGCGAATTCCTGATGCATGCCTCGCACCGCGTGCTGGCGCTGGAAAGCTACATCGGCCTGGTCGAGGCCGGCGTCGGCCTGATCCCGGCCGGCGGCGGCAGCAAGGAATTCGCCGGCCGCGCCGCGGCGCTGGCGGCGAAGACGGCCACGCCCGGCGAGGTGTTCCCGTTCCTGCAACCGGTGTTCCAGACCATCGCCATGGCGCGGGTCGCCAAGAGCGCCATCGAGGCCGTGGACCTGGGCTTCGCGCGCGAGCAGGACATCGTGCTGTTCCATCCGGGCGAGCTGCTGTTCGTGGCCATCGGCCAGGCGCGCGCCGCCGCCACCGCCGGCTACGCGCCGCCGCCGCGCCTGCAGGACGTGCCCGTGGCCGGCCGCAACGGCATCGCCAACTTCGAGATGGTGCTGGTCAACATGCGCGAAGGCGGCATGATCAGCGCCCACGACTACCGCGTGGCCCGCAGCGCCGCCGTCGCGCTTTGCGGCGGCGAGGTCGAGACCGGCGCCAAGGTCGACGAGGAATGGCTGCTGGCGGTCGAACGCAAGGAGTTCGTGGCGCTGCTGCGCACGCCCGAGACCCAGGCCCGCATCCGACACACGCTCGACACGGGCAAGCCATTGCGGAACTGATAGTCCCCCCCCCGAAGCGCCTGCGGCGCTACCCCCAGGGGCGCCGGTGGCGGACCGGCAAAGCCGGATCCGCGCGGCCCCGCTAGTGAGAGACCGCGATGGACTTAGGGTGACTGTTATGGATACGAGGAAATGATATGAGCAAGCAGATTCAAGAGGCTTACATCGTTGCGGCGACGCGGCTGCCGGTGGGCAAGCGCAATGGGGTGTATGCCACCACCCGGCCCGACGACATGCTGGCGGCGGCGCTGCAGGGCGTGTTGAAGCAGACGCCGTGGCTGGATCCGGCGCGCATCGACGACGTCATCACCGGCTGCGCCATGCCGGAAGCCGAACAGGGCATGAACGTGGCGCGCATCGGGCTGTTGCTGGCCGGCCTGCCGCAAAGCGTGGCCGGCGTCACCGTCAACCGCTTCTGCGCGTCGGGCCTGCAAGCGGTGGCCGACGCCGCCGCCCGCATCCGCAGCGGCGAGGTCGACATCATGATCGGCTCGGGCACCGAGTCCATGAGCGCCATGCCGCAGATCATGGGCAACAAGGTGTCGCTCAACCCGGCCATCTTCTCGCATCCCGAGAACGTCGGCATGGCCTTCGGCATGGGCCTGACCGGCGAGAAAGTGGCCGAGCAATGGAAGGTGTCGCGCGAAGACCAGGACGCCTTCTCGCTGGCCTCGCAGCAGAAGGCCAACGCCGCCATCGCCGCCGGCCACTTCCGCGCCGAGACCACGCCGTTCGAGGTGGTGACGCGCCTGCCCGGCGGCTCCAAGGGCGACGTGCGCGAAACCCGCCGCCTGGTCGAGGTCGATGAAGGCCCGCGCCCCGACAGCAGCGCCGAGGGGCTGGCGCGGCTCAAGCCCGTGTTCGCCGCGCGCGGCAGCGTCACCGCCGGCAACAGCTCGCAGATGTCGGACGGCGCCGCCGCCGTGGTGCTGGTGTCCGAGCGCGTGCTGCGCGAGTTCAACCTCAGCCCGATGGCGCGCTTCGTCAGCTATTCGGTGGCCGGCGTGCCGCCGGAAATCATGGGCATCGGCCCCATGGCCGCCATCCCCAAGGTGCTGGCGCGCGCCGGCATCGCCCAGGACGACCTGGACTGGATCGAACTGAACGAGGCCTTCGCCGCGCAGTCGCTGGCGGTGATCCGCGAACTCAAGCTCGATCCAGCCAAGATCAACCCGCTGGGCGGCGCCATCGCGCTGGGCCACCCGCTGGGCGCGACCGGCGCGATCCGCACCGCCACGCTGATGCACGGCCTGCGCCGCACCGGCGGCAAGTACGGCATGGTGACGATGTGCATCGGCACCGGCATGGGCGCGGCCGGCCTGTTCGAGGCCATGTGACCGAGGCGATGTAAAGCGGTGAAGCCCTATTGGTTCAAACGCCTGTCGCCGGCCTGGCGCGCGCGCCTGATGCGGGTGGGATTCAACCTGCATCCGGCGTTCCGCGCCACCGGCGGCCGGGTGCTGCACGTGTCGCACGATTTCCAGCACATCCGCATCAAGCTGCCCCTGCTGCGGCGCACGCGCAACATCGTGGGCTCGATGTACGGCGGCTCGCTGTTCGCGGTGACAGACGGCGCCCATCCCACCATGCTGATGGCGGCGCTGGGCGCGGACCACATCGTGTGGGACAAGGCCGCATCCATCCGCTACCGCAAGCCCGCCTATACCACGCTGTATGTGGACTTCCGGCTGCCGCCGGGAGAAATCGCGGACATACGCAAGATCCTTGCGCGCGACCACGAGACCACCCGGACCTACACCGTGGAATTGAAAGACAAGGACGGCGTCGTCTACGCCGTCGTGGAACGCACGATCTACATCGCCGACAAGAAGTACTACAAGCAGAAAACCACTGGAGGAGACCCATGCGTGACATCATCCCCGGAGGGCGCGCCGCCGCCCTGAGCCTGGTCCTGGCCGCCTGCCTGGCGGCCGCCCCCGCGCTGGCCGCCGACGTGGAAGTGGCCGGCGTGCGCGTCCCCGCGCAGTTGTCCGAAGGCGGCCAGGCGCTGGTGCTGAACGGCGCCGGCCTGCGCACCAAGTTCGTCGTCAAGGTCTACGTGGCGGCGCTGTATGCCGGCGCCAAAAGCCAGGACGCCGCGGCCTTGATCAACAGCAACGCGCCGCGCCGCATGCGCCTGCAACTCTTGCGCGATGTCGACAGCAAGAGCCTGGACGCGGCGCTGCAGGAAGGATTGCGCGACAATACGTCCAAACAGGAACTCGCCGCCCTGCAACCGTCCGCCGCGCGCCTGTCCGCCCTGATGGCCGAGATCGGCTCGGCCCGCGAAGGCGACGTGATCGACCTGGACTTCGATGCCCGCGGCGTGGCGATCACCGACAACGGCAGGCAGCGCGGGCGCATCGACGACCCCGCCTTCGGCCGCGCGCTGCTGCGTGTCTGGCTGGGCGACAATCCGGCGCAATCCTCCCTGAAAAAAGCCCTGTTGGGAGCCCCGTAAAGATGGAACGAATCTGGCAAAAGAGCTACCCCGCGGGCGTGCCCAGGGACATCGAGCTCGACAGCGCCACCACGCTGGTCTCGATCGCGCGTGACAGCTGCCGGCGGTTCGCGGACAAGCCCGCGTACCTGAGCATGGGCAAGACCATGACCTACGCCGAACTCGACCGCCTGACGCGCGACTTCGCCGCCTGGCTGCACGCCAACGGCCTGCGCAAGGGCGACCGGGTGGCGCTGATGATGCCCAACCTGCTGCAATATCCGGTCTGCCTGTTCGGCACGCTGCGCGCCGGCTGCGTCGTGGTCAACTGCAACCCGCTGTACACCGCCCACGAACTGGAGCACCAGCTGGCCGACGCCGGCGCGCGCGCCATCGTGGTGGCCGACAACTTCGCCGCCACGCTGCAGAAGGCGTTGCCCAACACCCCGGTCGAGAAAGTGCTGGTGACCTCGATCGGCGAACTGCTCAGTCCGCTCAAGGGCCGCCTGGTGGACTTCGTGGTACGGCGCGTCAAGCGCATGGTGCCGGCCTGGTCGATCCCCGGCGCCCTGCGCCTGGGCCAGGCGCTGCGGGCCGGCCGCGACGCGCCCTTCGAGGAAGTCGCGCTGACCCAGGACGACCTGGCCTGCCTGCAATACACCGGCGGCACCACCGGCGTGGCCAAGGCCGCCATGCTGACCCACCGCAACCTGGCCGCCAACGTCACCCAGGCCCACGCCTGGATCAAGCCGCTGGTCAAGGATGGCGAGGAATGCATCGTCACGGCGTTGCCGCTCTACCATATCTTCGCGCTCACGGCGAACTGCCTGGCCTTCATGAAGATCGGCGCCAGCAACCTCCTCATCATCAATCCGCGCGACATCCCCGGGCTGATCAAGGAGATGGCCAAGGTGCCCTTCAGCGCCTTCACCGGCGTCAACACACTGTTCAACGCCCTGCTCAACCATCCCGACTTCGCCAAACTGGATTTCTCGCGCCTGCGGCTGACCATGGGCGGCGGCATGGCGGTGCAGCGCGCCGTGGCCGAGCGCTGGCTGGCCGTCACCGGCCGCTCGCTGGCGCAGGCCTATGGCCTGACCGAGACCTCGCCGGCGGTGACCATCAACCCGCTCGACGTCAAGGCCTTCACCGGCTCCATCGGCCTGCCGGTGCCATCGACCGACCTGTCGATCCGCGACGATGACGGACGCGAACTGGGCGTGGGCGAACGCGGCGAGATCTGCGTGCGCGGCCCGCAGGTGACGCAGGGCTACTGGAACCGGCCCGACGAGACCGCGCTGGTGATGACGCCCGATGGCTACCTGCGCACCGGCGACATCGGCTACGTCGACGAAACCGGCTACGTTTTCCTGGTCGACCGCAAGAAGGACATGATCCTGGTGTCCGGCTTCAACGTCTATCCCAACGAGGTCGAGGATGCCGCGGCGCTGCATCCCGGCGTCCGCGAAGTGGCGGCCATCGGCGTGCCCGACGAACGCTCGGGCGAGGCGGTCAAGCTGTACGTGATCCGCAAGGATCCGAACCTGGACGCCGAAACGCTGATCGCGCATTGCCGCACCCAGCTCACCGGCTACAAGGTGCCGCGCTACATCGAGTTCCGCGACGACCTGCCGCGCACCAACGTCGGCAAGATCCTGCGGCGCGAACTCAAGCCGGCCACGGCCGACGCGCCGCACAAGGATACGGCCGGCGCCTGACGCCGGCCCGGGCGCGGCGGCGGGCGCCGCCGCCCCTGCCCGCTCACCACTGCCCGAAGAACACCCCGGCGCGCTTGTGCGCATTGGTGCCCTGCTCGACCGCCGCGTCGCTCATTGTGGTGCGGCGCTTGCCGCGCAGCATCCAGTCCAGCAGCCGCTCGCGCAGCTGCGCCCGCACCGGCGCATGCGCTGCGCTGGCGCCCAGGTCCTGGAACTCGTCGGGATCGGCCTGCAGGTCATACAACTGCTCGGGCTCGTCCAGCCAGTACACGTAGCGCCAGCGGTCGGTGCGCACCGACCAGGCGCGCGCGTTCTGTGGGGTCTTGCCGCGCAGGATGCGGGCCTGGCGGAAACTGTAGTCCAGCTCCGAGAACACGCAGTCGCGCCACGGCTCGTCCGCGCCGCGGCCATGCAGCACGGTCTGCAATTCGCGCCCTTCCAGCCGGTGCCAGGGCCGCGGCGCCTCCAGCGCGCGCAGCACCGTCGGCACCAGGTCCACGCTTTCCACCATGTCCGCCAGCGCCTGGCCGCGGGTGGCGTCGGCCGCCGCCGACGGGTCCATGACGATGAACGGCACCCGTTGCACGGTGTCGTAGAACAGTTCCTTCTCGCCCAGCCAATGGTCGCCCAGGAAATCGCCATGGTCCGCCGTGAACACGATGAGCGTATTACGCATCAGGCCCGCGCCTTCCATGTAGTCGAACAGCCGCCCCAGGTGGTCGTCGAGCTGGCGGATCAGGCCCTGGTAGGCCGGGCGCACCACGCGCACGCACTCGTCGGTCGAGAAGCTGACGCTTTCCTCGTGCTGGCGATAGGCCGCCACCACCGGATGCGCGCCGGCCAGTTCCTCGCGATTGCGCCGCACCGGCAGGCATTGGTCGGCCGTGTAGCGCTGGTGGTAGGGCGCCGGCGCCATGTAGGGCCAGTGCGGCTTGACGTAGCTCAGGTGCAGCACCCAGGGCTGGCCGCCGCGCTGCTGCATGAAGCGCAGCGCCTGGTCGGTCATGTAGGCGGTTTCGGAGTGCGGCTCGGCAACGCGCGACGGCAGGTGCGCGTTGCGCATGTTCCAGCCGCTGACCACCTGGCCGCGCGCGTCGACGCCGGCGATGACGTAGTCGGTCCAGGGATCGGCGCTGTCGTAGCCCTGGCTGCGCAGGAAGGCTGGGTAGCCGCTTTCCTTGCCCGGCTCGTGGTGGCCGTCGTAGCGGTCGACCTCGATGAAGCCGCCGCGCGACAGCAGCGCGCCCAGCTCTGAGCCGCCGTCGATCGACAGGCGCTCCATGCCGGCGCGGTCGGGAATGACGTGGGTCTTGCCCGCCAGCGCCAGGTCGCGCCCCTGCCCCGCCAGGTACTCGCCCAGCGTGATCTCGTTGACCGACAGCGGCACCCGGTTCCAGGTGGCGCCGTGGCGCGAGGGATAGCGCCCCGTGTAATAGCTCATGCGCGACGGGCCGCACACGCCGGAATTGACGAAGGCGCGGTCGAAGCGCGCGCCGCGCGCGGCCAGCGCGTCCAGGCTGGGCGTCCGCAAATAGGGATGGCCATAGCAGCTCAGGTGGTCCGCCCGCAGCTGGTCGGCCATGATGAACAGCACATTCTGCACGGTACTCATCGTCGCCCGCCCTATTGCGTCGCGGTGAAGCCGGAGGCCTTCACCACCGGTTCCCATTGGGCCCGGTAGGCATCCAGGTCGCGTCCGGTGGCCGCCGCATCGGCCGCCACCGGCTCCAGGTACGAGTCGCGCACCGCCTGCTGCATGGCGGGCTCGCGCATCACGGCGGCGATGTCCTCGCCCAGCCGGACGGCCTTGGCCGGCGCCATCGCGGACGAGGCGAAGAAGGCATTCCAGCCATCGGCCGCCAGGTCCACGCCGGCCTCGCGGAAGGTGGGCACGTCGGCCAGCTCCGGGGCGCGCGCCTCGCCCGAGGTCGCCAGGATGCGGATCTTGCCGGCGCGGTGTTGCGGCAACAGCGTGTCCAGGGTGTCGACGGCCTGCGGCAGGATGCCGCCGATGAGCTCGGAAATCAGCGGCGCCGAACCGCGATAGCCCACCACCTCGGGTTCCTGCTTGAGCTCGCGGCCCAGCATCAACGCGAAGAAATGCGGCAGGCTGCCGGTGGCGGGCACGCCCACCGTGAACTGGCGCGGGTGGTCGCGCAGCCACTGGCGCAATCCGGCCACATCGTGGATCGGCGAATTGGCCGCCACCGCCAGCGCGAACTTGTAGCGGCTGACCAGCGACACCGGCTGGAAATCGCGGCGGGCATCGTAGCCCGGCTCGGCATAGACCAGCGGCGCCACCACCATTACCGCCGGATTGGCCAGCATCAGCACGTTCTGGCGCGCGGCCAGCGCATGCAGGCCCTGGGCCGCGATGCGGCCGCCGGCGCCGGTCTTGTTCTCGACCACCACCGTCACGCCGAGCCGGTCCTTCAGGCGGTCGGCCACCAGCCGCGCGACGCGGTCGGAACTGCCGCCCGGCGGATAGCCCACCACGATGGTCAAGGCGCCGTCCAGCGGCGCCTGCTGGGCACAGGCCGGCGCGGCCGAAACCGCCGCAAGCGCCGCGAATGCGACGCGGGATATCCAATTACGCACGCTAGTCTCCCTGGTGACAACGGCCCGCTGTCGGTTATGTTTGTGCTTGCCGGGCCTGGGCCTGGATAGGCGAGACGACTGTAGCGCCGCGAAGATTGCTTGATCTAATCCAGTACTTGCCATAACGATATGACCCACCCCGTCGAACACCCCCTGGCCGGGATGCTGATGTACCAGCTGTACCAGGCCTGGGCGCAGTCCAACCCCGTTTTCGTGCGCCTGTGCGAAGGCCGTTTCGGCATCACCCGGCGCGAATGGCGCCTGCTGGCCTGTGCGATCGAGGGCGGCATCATGACCTCGGCCGAACTGGCGGCCGCCGCCAAGCTCGACCTGGCCCGCACCTCGCGCACGCTGGGTTCGCTGTGTGAAAAGGGCTGGCTGCGGCGCCTGCCCGACAGCGCCGACCGGCGCGTGGTGCGCATCGAGGCCACCGCCGAGGGCCTGGACCGCTACCGCGCCCTGCTGCCGGAGGTCCTGCGCCTGAACGACCTGCTGGTGCAGGACCTGGACGCCGCCGAGATCGCCCTGCTGCGCGACCTGCTGACCCGTATCGCCGGGCGCGGCCAGCGCATGGCGCAGGACAACCTCATCACCGACAAGGCCAGCCGGCGCGAAGGCGGAACGCGGCGCGCGCAATACGGATGACGGCACCCAGCCCCTTTATTTTTAAGGGGTTACCCTGATACGCTTGGGCGGCCTCCTTCTACGGACCTGCCATGCCCGGCGCAAAATCGAACCCCGTCTTTCGCTACTTTGAAAACCTGATCGACCCGTTCCGCGACGCCCCCGACATCACCCCGCCGGGACGCGTGCTGCGCTTCTACGCCTATTACCTGTGGCAGGTCTGGCCGATCTTCGCCATCCTGCTGCTGGTGGGCCTGGCGGGCGCGCTGGTGGAAGTGGCGCTGTTCAGCTTCCTGGCCGACCTGGTCGACATGGCGCAGCACACCGCGCCGGCCGACTTCTTCCGCGAGCACGCCTACACGCTGGTGTGGATGGCGTTCGTGGTGATGGTGCTGCGGCCGCTGTCGATCGCCGCGCACGACCTGCTGTCGCACCAGACCATCTCGCCCAGCCTGACCACGCTGGTGCGCTGGCAGAACCACCGCTACGTGCTGAACCAGGGCCTGGCGTTCTTCCACAACGACTTCGCCGGCCGCGTCGCCAACCGCGTGCTGCAGACCGGCAATTCGCTGCGCGATTCGGCCGTGCAGTCGGTGGACGCGCTGTGGCACGTCATCCTGTACGCGGCCAGCGCGCTGTACCTGTTCGCCGAGGCCGACTGGCGCCTGGTGATTCCGCTGGTGCTGTGGATCGCCATCTACTGCGGCATGCTGGCGTACTTCGTGCCGCGCATGCAGTCGCGCGCCGTCATCGCCTCGGAGGCGCGCTCCAGGCTGATGGGCCGCATCGTCGACGGCTACACCAACATCTCCACGCTCAAGTTGTTCGCCCACGCCCGCCGCGAAGAAGACTACGCGCGCCAGGCCATGACCGAGCAGACCGAAAAGCAGCGCCTGTCGACCCGCGTCATCACCGCCATGGACGTGTCCATCAACACGCTCAACGGCATCCTGATCGCCAGCACCGCCGGCCTGGCGCTGTGGCTGTGGAGCATCGGCAGCATCAGCCTGGGCGCGATCACGCTGGCGCTGGGCCTGGTGATCCGCATCAACAACATGTCCGCCTGGATCATGTGGGAAGTGAACGGTATCTCGGAAAACGTCGGCATCGTGCAGGACGGCCTGGCCACCATCTCGCAGCCACGCCAGGTGCTCGACCGGCCCGACGCCGTGCCCTTGCGCATCACGCAGGGCGAGGTGCGCTTCGAGGACATGTCGTTCCACTACGGCAGCGGCCGCCAGATCATCCCGCACCTGGACCTGACCGTGCGCGCCGGCGAGAAAATCGGCCTGATCGGCCCGTCGGGCGCCGGCAAGTCGACCCTGGTCAACGTGCTGCTGCGGCTGTACGACCTGGAAGGCGGGCGCATCCTGATCGACGGCCAGGACATCGCCGGCGTCACCCAGGAAAGCCTGCGTTCGCAGATCGGCGTGGTCACCCAGGACACCTCGCTGCTGCACCGCTCGATCCGCGACAACCTGCTGTACGGCCGGCCCGACGCCAGCGAGGCGCAGTTGCGCGACGCCATCGACCGCGCTCGCGCCGCCGAATTCATCGACGCGCTGGTCGACGGCGACGGCCGCCGCGGCCTGGACGCCCACGTCGGCGAGCGCGGCGTCAAGCTGTCGGGCGGCCAGCGCCAGCGCATCGCCATCGCCCGCGTGCTGCTCAAGGACGCGCCCATCCTGATCCTGGACGAAGCCACCTCGGCGCTCGATTCCGAGGTCGAGGCCGCGATCCAGGAAAGCCTGGAGGCGCTGATGCGGGGCAAGACCGTCATCGCCATCGCGCACCGCCTGTCCACCATCGCCCGCATGGACCGGCTGGTCGTGCTGGACGGCGGGCGCATCGTCGAATCCGGCACCCATGCCAGCCTGATCGCCCAGGGCGGGCTGTACGCGCGGCTGTGGAGCCACCAGACGGGGGGGTTCGTCGGGCTGGACTGAGCCGGCGGGCGGACGTCGCGCTGGCGCCACACGGGAAGACCCTGTACGTACATGCTGTACGTACAGGTGTACACTGGCGGCTTTCAACCCCCTGACAGACGCACGCATGAACGTCTGCGCCGCGAGAAAATCCCCCTGGAGACTCCGATTGTGACGACCGCAACCACCCGTTCGCCCTTCTTTGGCACGATGCAGAAAATCCCTGGCGGCCTGATGCTGGTACCGCTGATCCTGGGTTCGCTGCTCGGCACCTTCGCGCCCGACGCGCTGGCCATCGGCGGCTTCACCACCGCCCTGTTCAAGAACAGCGCCCTGCCGCTGATCGCGCTGCTGATCTTCGCCACCGGCACCCACGTCAATGCGCGCACCGGCGGCCCGATCCTGGCCACCGCCGGCACCATCCTGCTGATGAAGACGCTGGTTCCGGCCACCCTTATCATCATCCTGGGCAGCTACGTCGGCCTGGACGGCGTGCTGGGCGTGTCGATCCTGGCCATGCTGGCCGCCTTCGACAACAGCAACGGCGGCCTGTGGCTGGCCTACACCGGCCAGTACGGCGACGCCCGCGACCGTGGCGCCTACGTCGCCAGCGCGGTCAACGACGGCCCCTTCTTCAGCCTGCTGTTCCTGGGCGCCTCGGGCCTGGCCGACATCCCCATGATCGCCCTGGTGGCGGCGCTGGTGCCGTTCCTGCTGGGCGTGCTGGTCG
This sequence comes from Achromobacter xylosoxidans, assembly GCF_001457475.1. Lineage (NCBI taxonomy): Bacteria > Pseudomonadati > Pseudomonadota > Betaproteobacteria > Burkholderiales > Alcaligenaceae > Achromobacter > Achromobacter xylosoxidans. Next base: position 4,841,330 of record NZ_LN831029.1, read on the forward strand.
GCAACCTCGATCCCAAATGGCGCGACGTGCTCAAGCCCGTGCCCAACATCGTCATCCCGTTCTTCGCCTTCGCGCTGGGCACCGGCATCAACCTGGGCGCGGTCGTCAATGGCGGCGTCACCGGCCTGATCCTCGGCCTGATCATCAGCCCGATCACCGGCGGCCTGGTCTACCTGGGCTATCGCCTGATCCTGCGCCGCGGCGGCAAGAGCGGCCTGGGCTTCGCGGCCGGCACCACCGCCGGCAACGCCATCGCCACGCCCGCCGTGGTCGCGGCCGCCGACCCCAACTTCCAGCAATACGTCTCGACCGCCACCGCGCAGGTCGCCGCCTGTGTGCTGATCAGTTCGATCCTGGCGCCGGTGCTGGCCTCGTACTTCCTCAAGCGCGCCGGTGAACTCAAGTCCGAGGACGCCGCCGACGACGCGGCGGCCGGCGGCTACCGCGAGGCGCGCGGGGAGGCCCTTTGAATCCCGCCATCGCCATCGTCGCCGACGACCTGACCGGCTCCGGCGACACCGCCGTGCAGTTCGTGCGGGCCGGCTGGACCACCCGCCTGTCGATCGACGGCGCGCACGAGGCGCTGGCCGCGCCGGCCGCCGACGACGTCGACGTGCTGGCGGTCACCACCCACAGCCGCGCCCTGCCCGCCGCGCAGGCGGGCGCGGTGATCCGGCGCAACGTCGAGCGGCTGCGCGCCGCCGGCGTCTCGCGCCTGTACAAGAAAGTGGACTCGACGCTGCGCGGCGCCTTCAAGGCCGAGATCGACGCGGCGCGCGAGGCCTGGGGCGCGGATGCCATCGCGGTGGTGTGCCCGGCGTTCCCCGCCACCGGCCGCACCGTGGAAGACGGCGTGCTGATGGTCGGCGGCCAACCCGTCACCGCCACGTCGGCCGCCACCGACCCGGTCACGCCCGTGACCGAAAGCCATATCCCGACCCTGCTGGGCTGCGCCCACGTCGCGGCCAAGGCGGGTGAATCGCCCGAATCGCTGGCCGCGCGCATCGCGCAGGCCGGCGCCACGGTGGTGGTCGACGCCCGCGACGACGCCGACCTGGAACGCCTGGCCCGCGCCATCGGCATCCTGGGGCCGCGCGCCCTGCCGGTGGGCGCCGGCGGCCTGGCGGTGCCGCTGGCCCGTGTCTGGGCCGGCGCCGACCAGACCGCCCCTGTGGTCGTGGTGGTGACCTCGCAGCACAGCGCCGCGCGCGCGCAGGCCGCCGCGCTGCAAGCCGCCGGCGCGCGCACCTGGGCGCCGCAACTGGCGGACCTGGCCGATGACGCCGCCTGGCGCGCCTGGTGCGAACCGCTGCTGCGCGCCCACGCGCAGGACGGCGCCGACGCCGCCGGCACCCTGCTGTTGCTGGCCCCCGCCGGCCAGCGCGAAGGACTCGATTCCGACACCGTGGCGCAGCGCCTGGGCACGCTGGCCGCGCAGGCCATCGGCGCCTCGCGCGCCGCCGGCGTGGTCGCCACCGGCGGCGACGGCGCGCGCCAGGTGCTGCTGGCGCTGGGCGCCAGCAGCATCGCCCTGGTGGATGAAGTGATGGGCGGCGTACCCCTGGGCACGCTGACCGGAGGCACGGCCGACGGCCTGCCCGTGGTGACCAAGGCCGGCGGCTTTGGCGCCGAAGACGTACTGGTTCGCGCCGTGCGCGCGATCCGCGACAGGAGATTCAAGCGATGACACAAACCCCCGCCCCCAAGCTGCCGCTCTTGGCCGTCACCCTCGGCGACGTGGCCGGCATCGGGCCGGAGATCACGGCCAAGATGCTGATGGGCCATGACGAACTGCGCCAGAAGGCGCGCCTGGTCGTGATCGGCGATGTCGACGTGATGGCCAACGCGGTACGCAGCCTCGGCGGCGATCCCGCCATCGTGCGCCGCGTCGAACGCCCCGCCGACGCCACCAACACGCCCGGCACCATCGACGTGCTGCAGGCCGGCCCGTCGCTGGGCCACGTCAAGCTGGGCGAGATCAGCGCCGACGCTGGCGACGGCTCGGTGCGATTCGTCACCACCGCCTGCGCCCTGGCGCGCGCCGGCGAGGTCGACGGTATCGTCACCGCCCCGCTCAACAAGGCCGCCATGCACGCCGCCGGCCACAAATGGCCTGGCCACACCGAATTGCTGGCGCACGAATTCGGCGTCAAGACCTTCTCGCTGGTGCTGTCCGCCGGCGACCTCTACATCTTCCACGCCACCACCCACGTGTCGCTGCGCCAGGCCATCGCGGACCTGACCCCGGCGCGCATGCGCGCGGTGCTGCGTCTGGCCGGCTCGTTCGCCAAGGCCCTGGGCCGCGGCGACCGCCCGGTGGCGGTGTCGGGCCTGAACCCGCACGCCGGCGAAAACGGCATCTTCGGCACCGAGGATGCCGACATCCTGGCGCCCGCCGTGGCCGAGGCCAACGCCGCCGGCATCCTGGCCGCCGGCCCGATCCCGGCCGACGCGCTGTTCCCGCAGGCGGTGCGCGGCAAGTGGCAGTTCGTGATCGCCTGTTACCACGACCAGGGCCACGCCCCCTTCAAGGCCGTCTATGGCGACGACGGCGTTAACATCACCGTCGGCCTGCCGGTGGTGCGCGTGTCGGTCGATCACGGCACCGCGTTCGACATCGCGGGCCAGGGCATCGCCCGCGAAGACAGTCTGATCCTGGCCGCCGAGCGCGCCGCGCATCTGGCCCCCGGCTGGACGCATGTATGGGAAACTGCGCGGGCTCAAACAGGAGGTTGATTGCATGGCGCCCGCCAACGCTGAAGATTTGCCCGCGCTGGACCGTTCCGGCGACGTGCCGCTGCACGCCCAGGTGGCGGCGCTGCTGCGCGGCTACATCCGCACCCGCAAGCTCGGCGCCGGCGCGCTGCTGCCCAGCGAAGCCGCCTTGTGCGAACGCTTCGGCGTGGCCCGCAGCGTGGTGCGCCAGGCCTTGTCGGCGCTGGCGGCGGAAGGGCTGATCCAGCGCGAGGCGGGACGGCCCGCGGTCGTCGCCACGCCGCGCGAGCATCGCCGCCTGGTGCAGCGTTCCACCGGCCTTTACGAACAGTTCGCGCAGTCCGGCGTGGCGCTCAAGACACGCGTGCTGGGCCTGGCGCCGGGCGAAGCGCCCAAGGCCGTGATCGAGTTCTTCGGCACCGCCGACCTGCTGCTGCTGGAACGGCTGCGACACGTGGCCGATGCGCCGTTGGCCTATGTGCGCACGTGGCTGCCCGCCGCCGCCGTCCCCGGCCTGCGCGCCGACGACCTGGCCGATGCCTCGCTGCACGGCGTGCTGACGCGGCGTTTCGGCCTGCATCCCGGCGCCGGCCGCAACCAGATCCGCGCGGTGGCCGCCGATGCCGCCTTGGCCGCGCTGCTGCAGACCGACACCGGCACGCCGCTGCTGATGCTGGAAGGCCAGGGCATGGACCAGCATGGCAAGCCGCTGGAATGGTTCAGCACCTGGCATCGCGCCGAACAGCTGGTGTTCGACGTCGACGTCAGCGTCGGCCACGAAAGCGTGCAGCCGCGCCTGCGCGACGCGGCCGTGGCCGGCGTCGAGGCGGCGGCCGACAGCCACGATCCGCTGGCGCGCGCCCAGGCGCTGGTGGCCGAACTCTCGGCGGAACTGGCGCGCCTGCGCGCCGGCTCCTAGCTCCTGGCGGCTAGCGGGCGCCAACGCCCTTGTCGGCGGGCGCGTCGGGACGCAACGTCACCGCCGCGTCGCGCTCGAAGCGTCCATCCGCATCCAGTTCGCGCAAGGCGCGCCGCTCCGCCTGCGTCGGCGGCGGCGTCGGGCCGGCGCCCTGCGCGTCGAAGTCGAACGCCGTGCGCTCGCGCACTTCCTCCAGGCTGGATTCGGGGTGCCAGGACTGCAGCGCCAGCCGGCCATTGCGCCTGACGAACACCGCGATCGGCGTCGCCACGCCGGCGAATCCGCCGCCCGAGGTCACGAAGTCCAGCCTGTCGACGAACACCCGGCGCGAATGCTCGGTACGCCAGGTGCAGCAACGCCGCGCCGTCGGCGTCATCACCGCGCCGCCGCCCCCTCCGGGCAGGCGCACCTTGGGCGCGTGCCAGTCGCCGATGCAGGAATTGTTGGCGCGGCCCGCGCCATCGATCTGGGCCGCGCCCAGGAACGCCAGGTCCATGCGGCCGCGCGTGCACAGGTCGTAGAAATCCTCGTTGGCGAAGATCGACGCGCTGTGCTCGGCCAGCACGGGATCGGAGCTGGACAAGGGGATATGCGAGGGCCGCGGATCGACCCCGCCGGCCACGTTGATGTAGACGTAGTCCCAGTCGTAGGCGCGCTTGGCCAGCAGGCAGGCCAGCATCGGCAAGGTCGAATTCACGCCGCTGAAGGTGATCTCGTCGGGCCGGATGAAGCGCGCCAGATTGGTGACGATGTACGAAAACCCCGACCATTGCTCAGCCATTCGCCTCTCCCGCGTGCGTCCGCGCCTGGGCCCGCATTTCCGGCGCCGAGGCCAGGTGCGCCGCCAGGTCGCCGTCCTTGTCCATGTAGGCCTGCACCGCCGGATAGTCGATGGCATAGTCCGGCCAGCATGAGCCGGGCCAGGCCGAGCGCGGCAGCACCGTGTACGCCTGCACCATGAAATACGGCACCAGCGTGGCTTCGGGCTGCGCCTCGAACACGGCGCTGTCCACCCGCTTCTCGGCCACCACCAGCACGCTGCCGGCGGCGCGCGACATGATGCGGTCCCAGTGCGCCGTGCCGTGCACCCGCACATTGCCCCGCGCATCCACTTCCGAGGCCTGGATCACGGCAAAGTCCGGCCGCACCGCCGGGATCACCCAGGTGCGCTCGCCGCTGCCATAGGGATCGTCCAGGCAGTGCCAGCCGTTCAGCGCCGGCAGGTCGCTGCCGTGCAGGCCGCCGCAGGGCTGGAACGGCACGCCATAGGCGGCGGCCCGCAGGCCCGCCGTCAGGCTGGCGCAGGCGTGCTCCTCCAGCTCGACCTCGCCGCGCTCGATGGCCTTGCGGTACCACGGCGCCAGGCCGAAGTTGCCTTCCATCGCCACGATGCCCGCGCGCACGCGCCGCAGCGCGCCGGCGCGGCAAAGGATGTCGACGTCATAGCCCGGCGACTGTTTGACAAGTTCCAGGTTGCGCCGCCCTTGGCGGACCAGTTCGCGCACGAAGGCGAACGGCCCCCGGTGCAGGAAGCTGCCGCCCAGGGCGATCGACGCGCCGTCCGGCACCAGCGCGGCCAGTTCGGCCAGCGAGCGCTGCTTGTGTGCCTGATTGAATCCCGAACCCATGCCGTCTCCTCGCCAGGGCCTGTTCACACTAAAAGGAGCCGGGCCGGCGTGCTCAGCGCGCCTGCAGGTAGGCCGCCACCCGCGCCTTCAATCCCGGTTCGGCGGCAGACCGCACCAGCCGCGCCAGGTCCGTATCGGGCTGCTCGGCCGACAGCGCCCCGTACAGCTGCGCGCGGCTGGCGCCGGCGAGGGCGCCCGCGGCTTCACCCGCCTGGCGCTCGATCCCGGGCCACGAGTCGGGCGCCGCCAGGTGGCTGACGAAGCCGTCGCGGTGGGCCTGGGCCGCGTCGAACACGCTGGCCTGCTCCAGGATGGCGCGGGCCCGCTCGGCGCCCACCAGGGCGGCAAAGCGGCGCGTGCCCAACACCAGCCCGAACTTCAGGCCCGGCATGCGAAAGCTCGCGTCCGGCGCGGCGACGCGCCACTTGCAGGCGCCGAACAGGTCGACGCCGGCGCCGAAGTTGCGGCCGTGCGCCAGCCCCACCGTCAGGCAGGGCGAGGCCGCCACGCGCTGTAACAGCGTCTCGATGCGCACGAAGCGCAGCAGCAGGTCGCCCTCGCTCTGCGCTTCCCAATCGCCGAAATCGAAACCCGCGCTGAAATTGCGGCCCTCGCCTCGCAGCACGATGACGTCCGCGCCCTGCGCCGGCGCGGCGTCCACCGCCGCGATCAGGGCCTCGACCAGCTCGGCAGACAATGCGTTCATCTTCTCGGGCCGCGCCAGCATCAATACCTGCGCCGAGCCATGCCGCTCGACCCGTAGCGCCGCGCTCATGCGCCCTTCCCCTTGTTGCGCAACGGCCCCAGCACCGCGTCGTTGTGCTCGCCCAGCGCGGGCGGCGGGCGGCGCAGCGCGGTGGTCTGGCCATCGAAGCGCACCGGCAGGCCGAAGGTGCGCGTGCGCACGCCGTTCGGCAGTTCCAGCGGTTGCACCCAGCCCATATGCTCGACCTGCGGGTCCGCCAGCACTTCGGAATAGGTGTTGATGGGCGCGCACGGCACCCCGGCAGCGCGAAAGCGCGCCAGCCACGTCGGCGCGTCAGCGTCCGCGAAGATCGCTTCCAGGATCTCGCGCAGCGCGTCCTGGTTGCGGGCGCGCGCGCTGGTGTCGGTAAAGCGCGGGTCGGCCAGCAGGTCCTCGCGGCCCACCGTCGCGCACACGCCCTTCCACAAGGCGTTGTTGCCCGCCGCCATGCCGAAATAGCCGTCCTTGCAACGGAACGCCTGGTAGGGCGCGTTGCGCGGGTGGGCCGAACCGAGCTTGACCGGGTCGCGCCCGCTGCCGAAGAACTCCGAGGTCTGCAGCGCCGCGATGCCCAGCGTGGCGCCCAGCATCGGCACGTCGATGTGCGTGCCCTGGCCGCAGGCCTGCGCGGCGCGCAGCGCCGACACGATGGCGAAGGCGCCATACAGGCCGGCCGAGAAGTCGGCCACCGGCACGCCGCACTTGACCGGTTCGCCACCGGCCTCGCCGGTAACGCTCATCAGGCCGCTCATAGCCTGGATGGTGAGGTCGAAGCCGCCTTCCTGCGCGCGCGGACCGGACTGGCCATAGGCCGAGATCGAGCAGTACACCAGGCGCGGATTGGCTTCGCGCAGCGCCGCGTAGCCCAATCCCAGGCGATCCATCACGCCGGGCCGGTTGTTCTCGATCAGCACGTCCACGCCGGCGGCCAGCTCGCGCGCCAGCGCCAGGTCGGCCGGATCCTTCAGGTTCAGCGTGACCGAGCGCTTGTTGCGGTTGAGCGAGGCGAAGTTCTCGCTGTAGCCCTGGCTCAAGGGCGGCCAGCTGCGCAGCGTGTCGCCCCCTTCCGGGTTTTCCAGCTTGATCACATCGGCGCCCATGTCCGCCAGCAACATGCCGCAGAACGGCCCCGCCGCCACGTTGCAGATCTCGAGCACGGTAATGCCGGCCAACGCCGAGCCAGGAGTCATGGACGACCTCTCGTTATACGAATCCGGCGCCCAGCATAGCACCGGGCAGAATGCCCGGTAAACCATTAATTGAAATTCAAATCCTATTAAATAGGATTTTCTTGATCTCCCTGACGGTCCGGCCCCGAGGCGTCATTCCCCCAGGAAGCCGCGCCGGTAACCCATGCCCCGCGAGATTGCCTGCGCGCACGCGGCGACGTCCGGCGCCAGCTGCTTCATGCGGGCCGCGCTCAGGCGATCCAGCGGTCCGGAAATGCCCACCGCCGCCACCGGCTGGTCCAGGCTGTTGAACAGGGCCACGGCCAGCCCGCCCACGCCTTCCCGCCATTCGCCGCGATTGACCGCATAACCCGCGCGCGCCACCTTGCGCAGTTCGTCCTTCAACAACGGCATCGACACGATGGTGGCGGGCGTATGCCGCAGCAGCTTGTCGGCGTAGCGTTCCACATATCCGTCCGCCTGGTAGGCCAGCAGCGCCTTGCCGGTGGCCACCGCGTAGGCCGGCGCGCGTCCGCCCACCATCGAATAGGCGCGGATCGGCTGCGGACTGTCGATCTTGTCGACGTAGACCACATCCAGGCCATCCAGCACGGACAGGTGCACGGTCTCGCCGGTCTGGTCGGCCAGCGTGCGCATGAATGGCGCCGCCAGCTTGCGCAGGTCCAGCTGGCCGAGCTGCCGCGCGGCGAGCTCGAACAAGCGCACCGCGCCGCGATAACCGCCGCCATCCTCGTCCTTGATGACGTAGCCGGCATGGATCAGCGTCTGCAGCGTGCGATGGGTGTTGCTGCGCGTCAGCCCCACGCGCGCGGCCAGCGCATCGATGGTGCGCGGCGGATCGTCCACGTCGGTGACCGCCTCCAGCACCATCAGCCCCTTGAGCAATGTCTTGTCCATTTCCTGGGTTTCCCATTATTTAGGACGCGAACATAGCACGGGCCGCGCGCCGCGAACAGGTCTCAGGCGGGCCCCGCCGGCAGGGCCGCCCGCACTGCCGCGGAGCGGTCCCACAGGTTCGGCACGCTGGCCGCCGAATAGCCCGAGACGAACGGCTTGGCCTGGCCCGTGGCCGGGTCATAGACGTGGCGCGACACGGCGCCGATATTGCCGCCATACATGTGCACGCTGATGGACACCTTGTCGTCGAAGGCGTTGGACACCCGGTGGATATCGCCCGCCTGCGGCGACAGGCATTCGACGTCGCCGGGACGCAGCGTTTGCGGCGCTCCCTGCGGCGCCATCCGGCCATCGGCATCGCGCGCGTAGCGCTGGTTCACCTCGGCGCCACGCAGCATGCCGACATAGCCCCAGACCTCGTGATCATGCACCGGCGTCTGCTGGCCCGGCCCCCAGACGAAGCTGACCAGGGAGAAACGCTCCAGCGGATCGCAATGCAGCAGGTATTGCTGGTAGTACTGGGGATGCGGCGCCGTACAGGCTTCAGGCAGCCAGTCGTCGTGCGCGATCAGCGCCGCGAACGCGGCCTGCAGTTCGGGCGACTGCGCCAGGCCGGCGGGCGTGGCCAGGCGGGTGGCGGTGGCGATGAAATGGCGCAGCCGGTCCAGGCCGGCAAGGGCGTCGGGCATTGCGTATCTCCGGGTCGGACACGCCCCCGTGGGGGCAGGTCGGTTTGGCATCCCAATTGGGGTTTCCAGTATCCATGATTTGGGATGATCGCCGCAATGGCCGCCGCCCCGCCTCCAGGCGGCCTCCCACGCCGCGCTTGACAGACGCGGGCCCGCGCGTGCAGCGTAGCGGACTCTCTCATTACCGGCCGCACGGCATGGCAATCGTCAATCCTCCCATTCCGCCCGCGCTGGCCGACACCTTGGCGCGCGCCTCGCGCGTGACCGTCTTCACCGGCGCCGGCGTGTCGGCCGAAAGCGGCATCGCCACATTCCGCGATCCCCTGACCGGCCTCTGGTCGCGCTTTGACGCGCAGGCCCTGGCCACGCCCGAGGCGTTCGCGGCGCAGCCGGACCTGGTCTGGGGCTGGTACGAGTGGCGCCGGGCGCAGGTGGCGCGCGCCGAACCGAACGCGGCCCATCACGCCATCGCGGCGCTCGCGCGGCGCATGCCCGCGCTGACGCTGATCACCCAGAACGTCGACAACCTGCATGAACGCGCCGGCAGCCAGGGCGTGGTCCATCTGCATGGCAGCCTGCACGCGCCGCGCTGCGCCGCCTGCGGCGAACCCGCCGAATTCGCGGCCGCGGCCACGGGCCGCGGCGACGAACCGGAAACCGGCCGCGCCATCGTCCCGCCAGCCTGCGCGCGGTGCGGGGCGGCGGTACGTCCCGGGGTGGTCTGGTTCGGCGAAAGCCTGCCCGCCGACGCCTGGCTCGCGGCGCGCGAGGCCGCCAGCCAATGCGACCTGTTCCTGAGCATCGGCACATCGGCCATGGTCTACCCCGCCGCCGAACTGCCGCTGCGCGCGTCGCGCGCCGGCGCGACCGTGGTGCAGGTCAATCCGCAGGCCACGCCGCTGGACGCGCATGCCGATTTCAACCTGCGCGGCGCGGCCGCCCAGGTCCTGCCACGGCTGCTGGCCGCCGCCGGCTTCTGAAGGCCTCAAGGCGCTCCCACGCGCGCCGTCTTCTTCTCGCGTATCGCAAGGCGTCGCCCACGGCGTTGCCTGCCCCGCCTTCGCCCTGTCTTGACCCTCACCCGGTCTTGACCTTCACCATTTGCAGCCGCCGTCGCGGACCGTGTCGGCCAGCAGGAACGGGACCGCAAGCAATCCCAGGTGCGCATGCGCTTGCCGGCAAGGCGGCCGCGCGCTTTGCGCAATGCCCTTGGCCAGCGCGGACGGTTCGGCCGGCGCCTTGGGCGCCAGGTCCACCCGCGCCTGGCCGCGCGCGCGCGGCGCGCCCAGGGCCGCCGCATCTTCGGCGCGCCAGCGAAAATCATGCGCGGGCGCGGCGGCGGGCGGCGCGGACGCCGACGAGGGCGAAGGCCCGGCATCGCGCGGCGGTGACGCCCGTTGCCGCGGCGATGCGCCGGCCGGCGCGGCATGCGGCGCCGGCCTGGAGCCTGCCGGCGACAGCCCTTGCGGCGCCGCGCCGGCAGCGTCCGATCGCGCCGGCGCGGCCACCGCCGGCGGCGCGGGCATGGATGGCCGCGGGGCTGGCGGCGATGGCTCCGCGGGCCTCGCTTGCGGCGGCCCGTCGGCGTAGGCGGGACGCGCCGTGGGCGCGGTGGCGGGCGGGGGCAACAACGTCACGAAAAAATCGTCTCCGCGCCCGGGCGCGGGGCGCCGATCATCGGCGGCCCGCCACAACAGGCAGGCCACCAGCACGTGCAGGCAGCAGGCAAGCCCCGCCGCGCCCCACGCCATCGCGCGACCGCGGGGCGCGGCCGATGCCTCCCGCAAAGCGCCCGTCACAACAAAAACCATTACGCCGACTCTGGCCTCGAATCCCTCATCTTGCGGGCTTGCGGCCATTCAAAGCCGATGGCGACGTGAAGATTTGTGAAGATGTTTTGAGTGGATCGGGACTACCATGAACGCACGTCCGCGATGCAGGGGAAACCCCAAATTCCATCGCGCACGCAGAGGGATACAGTGGTAGCGAACCAGTGCAGCCATGGAGATCATCATTCCGTTTTCCTGGAGACTTCCCGACGTGTTCGTGCGCTCGCCAGACGGTGTCCTGCATCGCGTGGTGCGGCACGCCACGACCACGGAAACCATCGCCAAGCTCGAGAGCATTCCCAGCAATTACCACCTGGATTGCGAATGCATGCTCGACAACGGCGAGGCGCTGGCCTGGATCGGTGAAAATCGCTACCGCCAGCTCAATGGCGGCGCGATCTTCACCGCCGAATCCGGCGCCGCGCCGCCCATGGCCGAAGCCCGCAAGAATGCGAAGGCCCGCAACACCCTGCGGGACGTCCGCCCCGCCACCGCGCGCCAACCGCACGCGGCGCGGGAAAACGTCGTACCATCTGCTGTAGCAAGTCTAAAAACCGGCAACGATTGGAGCCTGATACGCGCCTGGCGTGAGCACCTCAATATCAGCACCACTGATATGGCTGCCCGGCTTGGCGTGGACCACTCCATCTACATCGAATTGGAAAGGCCCCGCCCGCGGCCCCGCCAGATCATCCTGGACCGCATTTCGGAAGCCCTGGGCGTATCGCCCGACCAGCTCGATGATTCATCGTTAGGAGGACATTTTCATTGACGCCTGGCAGCAAACGCCTCGGCCAATGAATGATGTTCGAACAACTTTGGCGCCGCGCAAGAACGGCCCGCGCATGGGGAGGTATCAAAAATGCTCGGAACCGCAAGACGATTGACCGATGTACTGGCCACGGCCCCGGACGGCACGCTGTATCGCATCGAGCGATTCGTGTCGGACCCTGACGCCTATTCCGCGCTGGGCACATCACGCTTCGACCCCAAGACCCACTGTGTCTGCCGCACCAGCTCGGGCGAGAAAGTCGCCTGGCTGGGCGGACAGGCCTATCAACTGCTCAAGACCGGCCTGTCGCTCACGGCGGTGGACCGACGACGCGCCTGACCGTCCTTCCCTCCGCCCGCGCGGCGGCTGACGGCGTCACCGGCCCGCCGGGCCCTGACGCCGTTTCGCGCCGCCGGTGAAGCGCGCCACGACGAACTCCACGAACGTGGTGAGCTTGGGCAGCGCCTGCCTGTCTTTCGGATAGAGCAGCGTCACCGGTCGCGCCGCCGGCCAATAGGACTGCAGGATCGGCACCAGCCGACCGGCGCGCACGTCCTCGGCCAGCAGCAGCTCGGGTTGCAGCACGATGCCGAATCCGGCCAGCGCCGCCTGCCTGAGCGCCTGCCCGTTGTTCGCGATGAAACGGCTGGTGGGCGGAAAGTCGGCATCCGCGCCTTCCGGCCCGCCCAGGCGCCAGCCGGTGCGGCGGCTCCAATAGGAAAAGTCCAGGCACTGATGGCGCGCCAGGTCGGCGGGCGCTTCGGGCGTGCCATGGCGCGCCAGGTAGGCCGGCGCGGCGCAGATGATCATCTGGTAGGTGCCGATCGGGCGCGCCACCAGGCCGGAATCACGCGGCTCGCCAATGCGCACCGCCAGGTCGTAGCGGGACGCGACCAGGTCCTCGACGGCGTCGCTCAACGCCAGCTCCACACTGACGTCGGGGTAGAGATTCAGGTAGTCGGCAATCGCCGGCGCCAGCGCGAACGAGCCGAACGACACCGTGGACGTGATCCGCAGATTGCCGCGCGGCGCGACTCGCAATGCCTCGGCGCCCTGCTCGGCCTCGCGGATGTCGGCCAGGATCGCCTTGCAGCGCGAGTAATACGCCTGCCCCGCCTCGGTCAGGCTCTGGCGCCGCGTGGTGCGGTTCATCAGGCGCAGTCCCAGCCGCGTCTCCAGACCCTTGATGTGCTTGGCCGCCATGGCCGCGGACATCTCGTGGCGCGCGGCCGCGGCGGTCAGGCTGCCAAGCTCGACCACCGCCACGAAGATCTCCATGCTGAGCAGACGATCCATTGAATTACGCACCCTGGGTATGAAGAGTTCCAACCATTCGTGGATTTTTCCACAGGAATGGAATCCGCAGAATGCTTGCATGCGCCGGCACCCCGTCCGCGCCCCCAAACCCGCATACCAGGAATCCCCATGAAAATCGCACTTATCGGCGCCAGCGGCACCATCGGCCGCGCCGTCGCCCAGGAACTCGGCCAACGCCACGAGATCATCGCCGTGGGCAAGACGCAAGGCCAATACCAGGTCGACATCACGCGCAGCGACAGCATCCGCGAGCTGTTCGAGCGCGTGGGCAAGGTCGACGCCATCGTTTCCACCGCCGGCACGCTGCACTTCGGCCCGCTGGCCGAGATGACCGCGGACCAGTTCAGGATCGGCCTGCATGACAAGCTGTTGGGCCAGGTCGACCTGGCGCTGATCGGCCAGCACTACCTGAACCAGGGCGGCTCCATCACGCTGACCAGCGGCATCGTCAGCGACGAACCCATCCGCTTCGGCGCCAACGCCTCGGCCGTCAATTCGGCCATCGACGGCTTTGTGCGCGGCGCGGCCGTGGAATTGCGCAACGCGCGCATCAACTCGGTCAGTCCGACCGTGCTGCGAGAATCGTGGGAGGGCTACGGCCCTTACTTCGCCGGCTTCGAAGCCGCGCCGGCGCAACGCGTGGCGCTGGCCTACAGCCGCAGCGTGGAAGGCGCGCAGACCGGCCGCACCTACCGCGTCTGGTAACGCCGTGCCGCCAGCGCAGGGATTCAAAGAGGGCCTGCGCCGGCAGATGGGTCCGGGCGGTGGTCAGTTCCATGCGGCGAAGCCGCCCGCGCGCCCACAATGACAAAGGCCTGGCGAGTGACCGCCAGGCCTTTTCCAGTGCTTTTCGCAATGCTGTTTGCGCTGTGCTTTCCCAGCGCTGCATCAACCGCTGGTCTCAGCGCTGCATCAACCCTTGGTCCCGCCACTGGTCTCAAACTCACTGCCTGGTGCAATGAAGAGCGTGCAGTGGCGCTGCGTGAAATGAGGTGGCGCGCCCGGCAGGATTCGAACCTACGACCCCCTGGTTCGTAGCCAGGTACTCTATCCAGCTGAGCTACGGGCGCGCTAAAGAGGCGTGTTTATAACATGAAGCGGCTGAGCTCGGCAAATCGGCCCGCCCGTGCCGGGTTCTGAGGCAACACGTGAGCGGCATTCGGGAGCGGCGTCCCTCGGACCCGGGGACCGATGCGCCGGACAGCATGGACCCAGTCCGGCACGCTCCCACACGCCTTGCGCCAGATCAATTCCCGCACGAACCAACGGCGCTACGCTGAAGCCATCAATGCGCGGCAGCGAATCCGCGGCACCGCGGAAGAAACCGGGCGAGCCCGAACTTGTCGCGCGCCCTCCGGCAGCCTGGATGGAGGCATCAGCATGGCCAAGAAATTTCCGTTGCATCCCAAGCACCCCGAACGCATCTGCTGGGGCTGTGACCGCTATTGCCCGACCGACGCGCTGGCCTGTGGCAACGGTTCCGATCGCACCATGCATCCGGCGGAACTGCTGGGCGACGACTGGTACACGGTTGGCAACTGGGACCTGGAAGACAGCGAGGAAAAAACCGTCGCGGCCACCACCGCGGGCTGAACCCGCCGCGAGGTGTTTCAAGGCCTTCCCCGTCCGGCGGCTTCACTTCGCGCCGCCTCGTTTCCCCACACCCACACCTCGCCACACCACACAAGGCGTCGCCGGAAAAACAAAAAGGCCTTCGATTAAAAAATCAAAGGCCTTTCGTTTTTACTTTGGCGCGCCCGGCAGGATTCGAACCTACGACCCCCTGGTTCGTAGCCAGGTACTCTATCCAGCTGAGCTACGGGCGCTCCGGCAAAGAGGCAAAATTATATCAGAATAATTTCACGCTCGCACTGCAGGTTTTTTGCACTGCTTTTTTTGCATTGCTTTTTACTGCTGTCCTGCATTTTCAATGGCGCGCCCGGCAGGATTCGAACCTACGACCCCCTGGTTCGTAGCCAGGTACTCTATCCAGCTGAGCTACGGGCGCTTGAAAAAGCAAGCCTTGAATCATAGCGTTGTTTCGCAAACCGCGCAAGTTGCGTGCCGCGATCGCCTGCACGGCATGCCGCCCGCGAGCGTGCTCATACCAAACATGGCCTTGCCGGTGGCAAGGGGCGTGACATCCCCCGCGCTGTTTGACAACACCTCTCATTATCATTGACTGGCGGTCAGTCATTATCTATAGTCTGTCTCGGACCGCGCGTCGACATCGGCGCGCCGCTTGCCCCGCTACCGCCATGATCGCTCCCTTCCCCCACTCCGCTTCGTCGCCCGTGCCGTGCCCCGTGCCACCGCCCGGGCTGGGTCCCTTGCGCCCCGGCCCGTTGCCGATCGGCATGCTCACCGTGGTGCTGGGGCCGGCGGCGTCCGGCAAGACGGGCTTGCTGGGCCGGCTGGCGCGCGACATGGCCGACGGCGAGAGCGGCGCGCGCATCATCCTGGCAGCGGCGCCACCCGTGACAGTACCTTCGCTGCGCGTGTTCGAGGCCTTGCTTTTGGCGCACAAGCAAGGCGGGCGCTGGGCGCTCGGAACCGAAGAGATCCAGGCGGTCGACGCCTGCTTGCGGCAAGCCGACCTGGCGCACGCCGCCGGCCTGCTGGTGGAACGGCTGGATGCGGCAGCCCGCCAGCGCCTGCTACTGGCGCTGGCCCTGGTCCGCAAGCCGGACGTGATCTTGATGGACGAACCCGAAGGCCCGCCGGCCGCCTCGTGCCAGGCGCGCATCGCCGCCTTGCTCAAGCATGCGGCAAGCGAGCTGGGCATCCGCGCCGTCATCGCCATGACCGATGCCGCCGCCGCGCTGCAGGTGGCCGACCGCGTGCTCGTGCTGGACCACGGCCGCCTGGTCGCCAAGGGCACGCCCGCGCAATTGCGCCAGCAGGTCCAGGCTGGCGACCTGGACGCCACGCTGTTGTCGTCCGCATGAACCCCGCTTCACGCGGCGCCGACGGCTACTCGGAATCAGTCCGCGCGCCCAGCATGCGCAGATAGGCATCGGCGATGCCGCGAGCGAAATCGGTGGCATCGGATTGGCGCGACAGGATCGCATCGTCGGTCGCGCAATGCACGCCGGCATAGATCAGCAACGCCATCATGCGCGGATTGTCGAGACGCCAGGCGCCGGCCTGCGCGCCCGCCCGCAGGATTCCCTGCAGCTGCGTGACCACCTGGTTTTCCGTATGACCCTCGCGCGCATGATGGTGCGGATGCGTGAAGACGATATCGTGCACGCGATAGGTGCGCAGGTACATCGACACATTGGCATGGATCCAGGCGCGCAGCCGCCCCTCCCAGTCGTCCTCGGCGCAGGCGGCGACCGCGCGCTCGAGCCGCTCGACGAACTTCCGCACATACCGTTCACCCAGCGCCACCAGCATTTCCTGCTTGGACGGGAAGTACACGTAGAACGTGCCCTTGGCCACGCCAGCCGCCTCGGTGATCTCGCTGATGGTGGTGGCCTCGACACCCTTTTCCAGGAACAGCGCCTGCGCGGCGCCCATCAATTCGTCCAGGCGCACTTCCGCGGGCTTGGTGCGGGACGGCGCCGTTCTGTGCGCGGAGTCGTCTGCGGTGTGATCGGTCATTGCTTTCACTCGGATTTCATCCATGGCGCCAGTCTAAGGGAATTTTGCGCCAGCCTCCCCAGCGTACAGCTTTCTGACAGCGGACGGTCACATCGATAGAACCTGCGGTCTCTAGCCTACCGGCCTGCAAACCCATTTCAAGCCGGCTGTCATCCGGCGACCCGTGGCGCAATGACAGGGCGCCGCCCACACCGCAAGGTCTACAACATGTCTGAAAAAGAAAAGCGCGCGGCCACGCCGGCCGTCGCGACACCGACCGCCGCCGATTCCCAGGATGCCAATGCCCCCGCCCGGGCCACCCGCCGCGGCTTCCTGACCGGCATCGCGGCGCTTGGCGCCAGCGCCGCCGCGATGGGCGCCCTGGCAGGCTGCTCCAGCGACGACGATGACGACGGCAACGACAACACGCCTCCCACCGCCCCCGCGCCGGTCGACGTGACGGCGCAATTGCGCAAGAACGTCAAGACGCTGGTGGTGATCTTCGCGGAGAATCGCAGCTTCAACAACCTTTTCGCCAACTTCCCCGGCGTGGAAAAACCGCTGTCGGCACTGACCGCCGCGGACTACACGCAGAACGATCGCGACGGTACGCCGCTGCCGGTGCTGCCGCCCGTGTGGGGCGGCATGGTGCCAACCTCGCAGCAGGCCAACCATGTTGCCTATCAGGTGGCCGAGAACGCGCCCTACATGAACAACCTGCCCAACGCGCCGTTCGACCTGCGCGGTCCGCAGGGCGAGCCGCTGCCGCAGGGCGTGGTCACGCGCGACCTGTGGCACGTGTTCTACCAGAACCAGATGCAGATCAACGGCGGCAAGAACGACCGCTTCGTGGCCTGGGCCGACTCGGGCGCCCTGGTCATGGGCCACTATGGCGACTCCGCGTACAACCTGCGCCTGTGGCAGCTGGCGCAGGAATTCGTGCTGTGCGACAACTTTTTCCAGGGCGCCTTCGGCGGCTCGTTCCTGAACCACCAGTACCTGATCGCCGGTCGTCCGCCGTTCTATCCGAACGCCGCCGCCTCGGTCGCCAGCACCCAGATCGCGCAATTGCAAAGCAGCGATCCGGCCGATCCGCGCCTGCAGCCCAAGCCCGCTTCGCCGGCCAGCGCCCTCACCGGCATCCCGCAATTCGGTGCCAGCGCGCTGACGCCGGACGGCTATGGCGTCAACACCATGGCCCCGCCCTACTGGCCGTCGTTCTCGCGCGACGCCGCGCATCCGGAACTGGCCGACGCCACCAGCCCACAGACCATGGTGCCGCAGGAACACCCCAACATCGGCGACCTGATGGACGCCAAGGGCCTGGACTGGGCCTGGTATGCGGGCGGCTGGCAGGCGGCGGTCGACTCGACCGCCAATTCCGGCTTTCCGTCGTCGCCCAATTTCCAGGCGCACCACCAGCCCTTCAATTACTTCAAGAGCACCGGCCCCGGCACCGCGGCCCGCGCCGCGCACCTGCGCGATGGCGGCCTGGGCGATCTGGCGTCGACCAACCGGTTCCTGGCCGATGCCGAAGCCGGCAAGCTGCCGCCGCTGACGTTCTACAAGCCGCAAGGCAACCTGAACATGCACGCCGGCTATGCCGACGTGGATTCGGGCGACCGGCACATCGCCCACATCGTCGACAGCCTGCGCAAGAGCGCCCAATGGGAGAACATGGTGGTGGTCATCACCGTGGACGAGAACGGCGGCTGGTGGGACCATGTCGCGCCGCCGGCGGGCGACCGCTGGGGCCCTGGCACCCGCGTTCCCGCGCTGGTGGTCTCGCCCTTCGCCCGCAAAGGCACCGTGGACCACACCATCTACGATACCGGCTCGATCCTGCGCCTGGCCGCGCGGCTGTTCGACCTGCCCACCCTCGATGGCCTGAAAGCCCGCGACGACGCCATGAAAGCGCGTGGCCAGCAGCCCATGGGCGACCTGACCAACGCGTTGGCCTTCAACGCCTGAACGTCGCGCGCCGATACGGCTTAGAATCTTCCTCGGAGGGGCGCAATCGCGTCGCCCCGCCAACGCGAGGATGCTCCGCCATGGAAGACTTCTGGTTCGCCAAAGCCAAGCGCCTGCAGGCCATCGCCTGCACCGGCCTGGCCTATTGCGACGACGACTACGAACGCGAGCGCTTGCAGGAGACCCTGGACATCGCCAACGGCATGCTGGCGCGCCTGGCCACGGCTCCAGTCGAGCGCATCGCCCAGTTGTCCCCCGACGCCCGCGCCTATCCCACGCCCAAGGTCGACGTGCGCGCCGCCGTCATCCGCGACGGCCGCATCCTGCTGGTGCAGGAACGCAACAACGGCCGCTGGACATTGCCGGGCGGCTTTGCCGAGATCGGCTATTCCGCCGCCGAAAACGCCGAAAAGGAAGTCATGGAGGAAGCCGGCCTGAAGGTGCGCGCCAGCGCCCTGTACGGCGTGCGGCACAAGGCCAAGGGGCCCTTCGCCCCCGACGTGCGCGACTTCTACAAGCTGTATTTCCTGTGCCAGCGGCTGGACGACGGCGCTCCCGCCCCGGGACCGGAAACCGCCGACGCCGCCTACTTCGCGCCGGACCGACTGCCGCACTTGTGCCGCGACCGGGTCGCCGCGCAGGATATCGAACGCGCCTTCGCCTTCATGGCGCGGCCCGACCGGGTGTTCCTGGACTAGCGAGTCCGGCAGGTCCCCCGGCGGCGTGCGAGAATTCGCTCTTCTTCCCTGGATCTTCCCGCCTTGAAACATCTGCTTGTCGGCCTGGACAGACGAGATGAGTTCGACGACATCATCGATGTGCGCACGCCACTCGAGTATGCCGACGACCACATCCCCGGCGCGCTGAACGCCCCGGTATTCAGCAACGAGGAGCGCGCCCGCGTCGGCACGCTGTACCGGCAATCGCCCTTCGAAGCCACGCGCCTGGGCGCCGCGCTGGCGGCGCGCAACATCGCCCGCCACCTCGACACCACCTTCGCCGACCGGACGCAAGGCTGGCGCCCGCTCATCTACTGCTGGCGCGGCGGCAAGCGCTCGGGCTCGATGACGGTGATGTTCAACATGATCGGCTGGCGCGCGCGCCAGCTCGATGGCGGCTACAAGACCTACCGCCGCGCCACGCTGGAAGCGCTGGACGCGCTGCCCGCCGGCCTGCGCTTCGTGGTGCTGACCGGCCCCACCGGCAGCGGCAAGACGCGCCTGCTCAACGCGCTGCAACAGGCTGGCGCGCAGACGCTGGACCTGGAGGCGCTGGCCGCGCACCGGGGCTCGCTGCTGGGCGCGCGGCCGGGCGTGCCGCAACCGACGCAAAAACGCTTCGACACGCTGCTGGCGGCGCGCCTGCGCGAGCTGGACGCCTCGGGGCCGGTATTCGTCGAAGCCGAAAGCCGCAAGATCGGCGCGGTGGCGCTGCCCGCCGCGCTGCTGGCCGCCATGCACCAGGGCGCCTGCGTCGCGGTCTCTGCCAGCCCCGAAGACCGCGCCGCCTTCCTGCGGCAGGACTATGCGCAACTGCTGGACGACCCCGCCGCGTTCAAGTCGCAGTTGCAACGCCTGGTCGGCCTGCACAGCCGCGACACCATCGGCGACTGGCTGCGCATGGTCGACGAAGGCCGCGACGCCGACCTGGCGCGCGAGCTGATCGACAAACACTACGACCCGGCCTATGCCCGCAGCAGCCACGCCCATTTCACGCGCCTGCCCCAGGCGCTGCAAGTGGTGTTCCGTCCCAACGACAGCGATCTCGTGGCGCAGGCGCGCGCGCTGCTGGCGGCGCTGGGCTGACGCATTTTCCTACCTGAAATCCGCTTCGGCGGAGTCAAGAATTTTCTTAAAGGCCGCATTTTTCCGCCGGGAAATGCGGCCTTTCCGCGCCCGTTTTCAATTCATTACTTCTCCTTCCAATCTATACAGCGCTTCTAAGAATCGTCTTATTTTTCTGCGCGCTTCCGAAACGCACCATGGACGCTACTGCCACGTCATCGCCTTTGTCCGATACGCACCAGTACGCTTCAGTGGCCGCCGTTTCGTCCGGGGCCCGGATCTGATCGATAAAAGTGTATGGGGTTGCCAAGGCCAAGGGCCAAGGAGCCCCTATGCACTGTCCCCTCAACCCCATCATGCTCGGGTTGCTTGCCCTCACGCTGCCCGCCCTTGCCGGCTCGGCCGACGCCGCCGAACGCGGCCAGGTGCTGGTCAACGACGCCGCCGGCGCGACGCAGCTGATGCTCGGCGACGGCGACACCGCCACCTATGCCGGCGCCGGCGCCGCCATCGATGTCTCGGTGGCCGGCAACACGGTGCGTGGCGCCGGCATCACCGTCACGGCCGGATCGGCCTCCGCCCGCAGCACCATCGGCGTGCGCGCCAGCGCCGGCGGCAAGGTGACGCTGTCGGACAGCGCCATCAAGACGCTGGGCGACGGCCAGGGCGCGCATGCCCTGGCCGCCAGCGGCGCCGGCAGCGTGGTCAGCGTGAGCGGCAGCGACGTCAGCACCCAGGGCACGTATTCTCACGGCGCCTACGCGCAGTCCGGCGGCCGCATCGAACTGGACGGCGGCACCATCACCACCACCAATAGCGGCAGCCGCGGCTTGAGCGCCGAGGGCGCCGGCTCGGTCATCGTCGCCCGCGACGTGGTCCTCTCCACCGCCGCGTACAACGCCGGCGGCGCCTATGCCGAAAACGGCGCCAGCATCACCTTGCATGGCGGCAAGATCACGACCACGGGCAATTACGGCGACGGCATCAGCGTGCGCGGCGCCAATGCCCTGGTGTCCGTGTATGGCACCGAGATCAACGTGGGCGCCGGCGTCGGTGCGCGGCTCGAGGGCGGCCGCTTCGTGATGGACGGCGGCAGCCTGACCGCCGGCGGCTCGGCGGTGATGCTCAGCTCGGGCACCGGCGCCGCATCCAGCGTCGACATCCGCAACGCCACCCTGACGTCCACCGGCGACTTTGGCTATGGCATCAACATCAACGCCAAGGACACCTCCGCGGCGGTCGAGAACGTTTCGATCTCGGCGCTGGGCTACTACGGCACCGGCGTCTGGCTGCCGTCCACCGGCACCTCGTTCACGGCCACCGGCTTTGATCTCACCTCGTCCCATGTGGGCGTGGACAACCGCGCGGGCCGGGTCACGCTGGTCGACGGCAACGTCACGACCCGCGATGCCAATGCCCACGGCCTGTATGTATCCCGCGAATACGGCAGCTCCGCCACCATCAAGGCCACCAAGGTCAACGTCAAGACCCGTGGCGACGGCGCAGTCGGGGTGCTGGCGCGCGCCAGCGGCGCCGCCATCGAACTGCTGGACGCCAGCGTGACCACCGAGGGCGCCAGCGCCTATGGTCTGTTCGCCAGCGGCTCCGGCGTCAGCCTGTCGGCGCGCAACACCCAGATCAGCACCAGCGGCGCCAACGCGACCGGCCTGTCCGTCAGCAACCGCGCGGCGGTCACGCTGGACAACACCGGCTTCACGCTGGCCGGCGCAGGCGCCCATGGCATCTGGAGCTACGTCACCGCCGCCGGTGTCAGCAACACCGTCACGCTGCGCAATGGCAGCCGCATCGACACCCAGGACGGCGTTGGCCTGCTCGCCTCGGGCGGCGGCCATACTTTCCTGGTCTCCGACTCGGATATCACCGCGCGCGCCGGCGGCGATGTCGGCAGCGGCGTGCTGCTGCACTCGCGCGCGGTGACCGTAACCAGCGGCGGGGTATCCACCGTCATCGAAAGCGAACAGATCACGCTCGACGCCACCAACGCCCGGCTCACCGGCGACGTGCTGGCCGACAGCGGCACGGTGGACGTGTCGCTGGCGAACGGCTCGACGCTGAACGGCGCCCTGGTGCAGCGCGGCACGGGCCGCATCAACGGCCTGACGCTGGATGGCACCAGCACCTGGATCGTGCGCGGCGATTCCAGCCTGGCCACGCTGTCCAACGCCGGCACCGTCGCTTTCGCGGCCCCGGCGGGCGGCGCCGGCTTCAAGACCCTGACCGTCAACAATTACGTGGGCGGCGGCACACTGGTGCTCAACACACAATTGGGGGATGACGCCTCGCCCACCGACAAGCTGGTGATCGACGGCGGCACAACGTCCGGCAATACCGCGCTGCGCATCGTCAACGCCGGCGGCAGCGGCGGCCAGACCACCTATGGCATTCGTGTGGTCGAAACCATCAACGGCGGCACCACCACGGCGGATGCGTTCCACCTGGACAGTGGCTCCACCGGCTACCGCGCCAGCGCCCGTACCGTGTCGCTCAACGGCTATGACTACAGCCTGGTGCGCGGCGGCAACGGTGCCGTGGCGCCCGACTGGTACCTGACCTCCGACTACACGCCGCCAGTGACGCCGCCCGATCCGGTCGATCCGATCAACCCGACCGACCCCGGCGATCCGACCGGTCCGGTGACCCCGCCGGACCCCGTTCTGCCGGGCGGTCCCGGCTTCAAGAACGTCTCGCCCGAAAGTGGCGCCTATGCCGGCAACCGGCTCGCCGCCACCCGGCTCTTCACCCACAGCCTGCATGACCGCGTGCCGGCCTATGCCGACGGCGACGCCGACGCCCGCCATGGCCGCGGCCTGTGGGCGCGCGTGCAGGGCCGCCATGACAGCGGCCTGCGCATGTCCGAGGGGCGTGTCGACGTCGACACCGACAGCGCGATGGTGCAACTGGGCGGCGACCTGCTGAAGGCGCCACTGGGCCGGGAGGGCGCCCTCTATGCGGGCCTGATGGGCGGTTATGGCGACGCGCGCTCGCGTTCCGTATCGACCCTGATGCTGCCGGGCGCCACGCAATCGTCACATGCCCGCGCCCGCGGCAAGGTTTCCGGCTATGCCGGTGGCGTCTACGGCACCTTCTATGCCAACGACCTCACCCGCCTGGGCGCCTACGCCGACACATGGATCCAGTACGGCCGCTACACCAACCAGGTCAGCAGCGAACTCGGGTCGGTGCGCTACCGCTCGAACGTCTGGAGCGCCTCGCTCGAAGGCGGCTATGCCCTCAAGCCCTTCGCCGCCGGGTCGGCGCTGGAAGCCCTGGTGATCGAACCGAACGCGCAACTGGTCTACAGCCGCTACCGCGCCCAGGACGCCACGCTGCAAGGCACGCGCATGCGCAGCGGCGACAACGGCAGCTGGCAGTCGCGCGTCGGCGTGCGGCTCTATCCGCTGGTCACGCCGCGCCCGGGCAAGAGCAGCGTTCGCCCGTTCCTGGAGACCAACTGGCTGCACCGCAGCGACGATCCGACCGTGCGCATGGGCAGCACCACGCTGCAGGCCCAACCCTCGCGCAACGCCCTGGAGCTGAAGGTGGGCGCGGAGGGCCGGGTGGGCAAGGCGGTGCAGGTGTCCGGCCACCTCTTTGGCCAGACGGGCAGCCACAGCCAGCACGGCTATGGCGGCATGTTGAATGTCAGCTATCGCTGGTGACCGCGTGCCGGGGCGGCCGACGTCAGAGTTCGGCCAGGGTCTGCCTGAGCGATACCGCCAGGGCGGTCAGCAACGCCCTCACCGCGTCGTTCAGGCCATCGGCCACCAACCGGTCCTCGGCGCTTTCGGCCTGCTGGTACAGATCCATCGCCTGCACCGCGGCGAATCCGCCGCGCATGCGATGCAGCACGGCGCGCAGGTCGCGCGCGTTGCCATCGGCCTCGGCCTGTTCCATGCGCGCCAGGTCCTGGGTCATGGTTTCCAGGAACACCTCGCGGTACTTGCCGACGATGGGCGGCGCGGCGCGCGGGCTCGCGGCCTCGGCCGCGCCGGCCGTCGTCCGGGGCGCCGCCGGCTCGCCGCGAACGGCGCGCAGCTGGCTCCACAGCAGGCTCAGCTTGATCGGCTTGACCAGCCAGTTGCTCATGCCCGCCGCCTTGCAGCGGGCCTCTTCGTCCTTGAGCGCATTGGCCGTGACGCCGATGATGGGCACGGTCACGCCCTGCGCGCGCAACGCGCCGGCCAGTTCGTAGCCGTTCATGCGAGGCATGTTGACGTCGGTCAGCACCACGTCGAACGGCTCGATGTTCCATTGCGCCAGCGCCTCGGCGCCATCCGGCGCCACCGTCACCTGGCAACCCAGTTGCTCCAGCTGATCGCACATCGTCACCTGGTTGATCGGGTTGTCCTCGGCCACCAGGATACGCAGGTTCAATGGCGCGTAGTGAGGCGTCGCCGTGTCCTTGGCGGTATCGGTATCGCCGCGCGCCCATCGCTCGAGCGCGAAGCCGATGCTGGACAGGTAGTGGCGGTCGGCGCGGTACAGCGCGGTGCCGCGCACGTCGCGGCCGCCGGCCGAGACCACCGGCCCCCGCCATTCGGTCGGCGCCGCCGCGTCGCCGACGATGTGCACGTCGACCAGCACGCCGTCGCTGTCCTCGTCGCGCGCGATGACCGCCGGCGCGACGCTGGCCTGCGCGCCCCAATAGGCCAGCCACTGGCAGATGTTCTCGCTCAGCTCCTTGCGCGCGCTGCGCACGTAGACGCGCAATCCGTCCAACCGCGGCGACGGCCCGGGCGGAGGCTCGGCCGTATCCAGGTCGATGGCGATCGAAAAACTGCTGCCCAATCCCAATTCACTGGTCACTTGGATCGTACTCCCCATCAATTCGGCCAGGCGCGCGCAGATCGACAGACCGATGCCCGCGCCTCGCACCAGGTGCGATCCGCTATCGATCTGGTAGAACGGCTCGAACAGGCAGACCTGGTTTTCGGCGCTGATGCCGACGCCACTGTCGACCACCTGG
Source organism: Achromobacter xylosoxidans (assembly GCF_001457475.1). Classification (NCBI taxonomy): domain Bacteria; kingdom Pseudomonadati; phylum Pseudomonadota; class Betaproteobacteria; order Burkholderiales; family Alcaligenaceae; genus Achromobacter; species Achromobacter xylosoxidans. Next base: position 4,866,358 of record NZ_LN831029.1, read on the forward strand.
AAATGCAGGCGGGCGCGGCCGTCCGGCAGGACCTCGGCGCGCAGCCGCGCCACCACATGGCCGGAATCGGTGAACTTGATGGCGTTGTTGACCAGGTTGTTGAGTATCTGCCGGATACGGCCGCCGTCGCCCACCACCCACGCCGGCGTCGAGGTATCGATACAGCTGTAGATGACCAGCCCCTTCTGTTCGGCCATGCCGGCATAGGAGGCGACGCAATGCTGCACCAGCTCGCGCGGATCGAAGCCGTCCATCTCGAGCCCCAGCTGGCCGGACTCGATCTTGGTGATGTCGAGGATGTCGCTGATCAACTGCTGCAGGATCACCGACGAGTCCTGAATGCGGTCGACATGCCGGCGCTGCTCGTCGTCCAGGTGGGTCAGCGACAGCACTTCGAGCGTGCCGAGCACGCCATACAGGGGCGTGCGGATCTCGTGGCTCATGGTGGCCAGGAAGGTCGACTTGGCCTCGTTGGCGCGGTCGGCCTGTTGCTTGGCCTGCGCCAGCGTGTGTTCCATTTCGGCGCGCGCGCTGATGTCGGCGAAAGCACACAGCACCACGTCCTGCTTCTTGTAGCGCGTGGGCGCAAAGGCCACGAACAGCGGCCGCCCCTCGTGGGTGCGGAAGGTCTCGATGGTGCCCGGCCTGGAGGCGCCCAGGACCTGGCGCAGCAGCTTGTTGGCTTCCGGCGAATCCCGCGGCTGCTCGCCCACGGCGATGCCCAGCCACTGGATGGCCAGCGCGTTGCCGAACACCACGCGGCCGTCGAGCCGCGACAGCACGCACAGCGCCACCGGCGCGGTATCGAGCACGGTGCGGTTGAACTCCTCGCTCTCGACCATGTCGAGGTGGGCGATTTCAGCCGGCTGGATGACGCGCCGGTTGTACCAGAGCAGGTAGACCGCGCCCGCCGCCAGGCCCAGCCCGAGCATCAGCAGGACCGTGATCGGCAGCCACATGTTGGCGCGGAAGAAGCTGCCGTAGTTCAGCTTGTAATAGCCGGTCCAGCTGCCCGTCCGATCGGCGATGCGCAGCACCAGCCCGTCGCCGCCGAAATGGAAGCCGGGCTGCCCGACCGCGGGCGGCGCGCCCTCGCCGATGAGTACGCCGGTGCCCTTGTGCTGCAACCAGAACTGGTCGTACAGCGGCTCGCGCAGGATCTGCTCTGAAATGCTGACCCGGCCGCGGCTCAGCAGCGACACGGCATAGACGCTGCGCCGCGCCGTGAGGGTGCCGTCGCGGGTGTTCAGCGGCAGCGTCACCGGCAGCATGCCGATCAGCATGTCGGGCAGGTCGGCGTCCCGCAGCCAGGTGACCCGCGGGCCCTCGCCATGGGAACGGTCTTCCGGATCGGCGCCGCCGGCCGCCCGCCCCACCGCGTCCACCACCGACAGGAAGGTCTGCCGCGTCAATGGCTCGAAGCCGGACACCGTGGAGATGGCCGGCACGCTAAGGCTGAGCTGCTGGCTCGGCGAAATGATGAACAGCGGCGCCGCCGGATACACCGAGGCGGCCCAGCGGGTGGAATAGAAGTCGGACAGGTAGCCGCCGATGCCGGTGAAGACGCCGTCGACCACCGGGCAGGCATCGGGGCTCTGGCACAACAGCGAAAACGGCATCGCGGCGATGGCGTGCTGGCCGTCGAAGAACTCCCCGGCGGCCCGGTCGAAGCCTGGCGTTTCCCTGACGGGCGTGGCCGTCACCAGCCGCCGGCCATCGGGGTTCAAGCCCTGGGCGTGCAGGCTCTGCAACACGGTCTCGTGGGCGTGGATATAGCCGACCAGCACGGAGAAGTCGATGCGCAGCTTTTCCTCTTCCTGCTGCAGGATGCGCTGGGCGCCCCAATACAGCACCCCGCCGAGCACCAGCAGCAGGGGCAGCACGCCGAACAGCGCGATGTTCAACCGACGGGAAGCGCGTATGACTTTTATTAGCGGCGTATCCAGTTTCATAGGAGCATCGAGCGGGGACGAACGAGAGTCGAACGGGGAGCGAAAGAGCGTCAGGCCGGCTTCTGGCGGCCGCGGTCGGACTGCCCGGTGATTTCAGTGCCCACGGGCGCCGTGGCGGCGGCGCGCCGCCGGTTGGCCATGGACGGCGCCCGCCAGTTCGGCGGGCGTGGGCTCGTTGTCCAGCAATTCGTTGAACGCCGCCAGGTCGACGGCTGCCGAGATCAGGAAGCCCTGCACGCAATCGCAGCCGATCTGGCGCAGGAATTGCAGGTCTTCCATGGTCTCGACTCCCTCGGCGGTGACCTGCAACCCCAACTGCCGCCCGAGCTGCACCGATGACACCAGCGCGGCCGCCCGGACCTCGTCCTTGGTGGCCCCATGGACGAAAGCGCGGTCGATCTTCAGTTCGGTAAACGGCGTGGAGATGAGGCTGTACATCGAACTATAGCCCTTGCCAAAATCATCCTGCGACAAGCCGAATCCCTTCAGCCGCAAGCGGCTGGCGCCCATGTAGTAATTGCCGGGCGCCACCGTCATGTCGTCTTCCAGGAGTTCGAATGTTACGTCTTCGGCCGGAATGCCGCCATGGGTGACAAGGTGGTGCAGTTCGTCGGGCAGTTGCGGGCGATCCAGCAGGCTGACCGGCAGATTGATCGACACCGGGACGCGGAAGCCGCGCCGGCGCCAGATGCGATAGGCGGCCAGGCTGTCTTCCAGCATGCGCGTCAGCAGCTCGTAGTCCAGCCCGTACTCGCGCAGCGTGCGCAGGAACGAGCCCGGCAGCATCAGGCCCAGCCCGCGATGCCGCCAGCGCACCAGCGCCTCGGCGCCGACGATGGTGCCGGAGGACAGGGATTTCTTGGGCTGGAACCAGGCCTGGATGCTGCCATCGCGCAAGGCGGATTCGACGCTGGCCCGGTCCAACAGGCCTTCGGTGTCGCCGCGATGGGCCTGCGGCTCCTGGGCATCGTCGGGCGCGCGACGCCGCAGGCGGTCCGCCAGGCTGGCGATCTGCTCGCCGGTGACGGGTTTGACGAAGGTGCCGAGCATCGAGAAGCCGTTTTCCTTGGCCATCAGCCCGACGCTGTTGGCCATGCGCCGCGAACAAGCGGTGACGACGGCAAGGATGGGCCGCAAGTTCAGGCGCGCCAGTTCATGGATGAACTGCACGCCGTCCATGCCGGGCATGCTGATGTCCATGAGCACCAGGTGGTAGCCTTCGGCGCTGATGCGGTCGAGCGCGGCGCCGGCGCTTTCGACGGTATCCACATGCCCGAAGCCGGCCTGTTGCAGCATGTCCTTGAGATGCAGGCATTGCAACGCGTGGTCGTCCAGGACAAGCACTTTGTAATCGGAGAGCTGTTTCACTTCATATCCTTTGCGATGCCGTGCAGGGTCTGGGCCAGGACCATGAAAGGCAGGGGCTTGCACAACACCTGGGTCATGCCCGCGGCCACCCCGCGCTGCGCGATCTCGGCGGCCGAACTGGAAGTCAGGCCGATGAGGGGGCCGTCGTAGCCGCCCTCGCGCAGCGCCCGCGCCAGTTCGTAGCCGTTGACCACGGGCATGTTCAGGTCGGTCAGGACCAGGTCGAACCGTTCGCCGCGCCAGCGTTGCAGGGCCTCTTCGCCATTGCCGGCCAGCGTCACGGCGCATCCGAGATGCTCGAGTTGCTCGCGCAGGATCAATTGGTTGATGACGTTGTCCTCGACGACCAGGATGCGCAGGTCGAGCGGCCCCTGTTTGGCGCCGTCGGCCCCCAGCGCGCCGGGTTCGACGCCGTCCTGCGCCATCTGTACGGCGCGGCAGATGCTGACCGGGTTGAATGCGCTGGCCACGCCGGCGCCGCCGGTGGCGGCCATGAAGGCGCCCTGGCCGGCGCCGGGCGCCAGCACCCGCACCCGCTGGTGTTTCCAGCGCGGTTCGGGCACCGCCGGCGGCCAGGTCTGCACCAGCACCGCGCCATCGGGTTCGACGCCGTCCGCCTGCCTGCGATAGGGCAAGGCGTTGGCGCCGCAGGCGGCCAGCCAGCCGCGCACGTTGTCGACCACCTCCGGCACCGCGCCGTCCACGTATACCGGTCGTGGCTGCAGGGTGAGAGGCGGCGCCGCCGCCTGTTCGTCGGTGTCCAGGGTCAGCGAGAACAGGATGCTGGTCCCCAGGCCTTCCTCGCTGACGACCGACAGCGAGCCGCCCATCAGGTCGGACAGGCGCCGGCAGATCGTCAGCCCCAGGCCGGTGCCGGCGACATCGCAATCCTGCGCCGCGGGCGCGCGGAAATAAGGCTCGAACAGCCGCGCGCGGTGGGTTTCACAAATGCCGGGGCCGGTATCGGCCACCTGGAAGCGCAGATGCGTGCGTCCCGGCCCCTCGGCGGTGGCGCTGGCGCGCAGCACGACCCGTCCGGCTTCGGTGAACTTGACGGCGTTGCTGACCAGGTTGTTGAGGATCTGCAGGATGCGGATCGAGTCGCCCAGCGCCGAGGCCGGCATGCCGACCTCGGTGATGGCGTAGACGTCCAGGCCCTTGGCGCGGGCGCGCGCCGCGTAATTGGCCACCACCTGCTCGACCAGGTCCGCCGGCGAGAAGGCGCTGATTTCGAGCTCTTCATGGCCGGCCTCGATGCGCGACAGGTCGAGCGTGCCGTTGATGGTGCGCAGCAGGGTCGACGAAGACTGCTGGATGGTGTTCAGGTACTGTTCCTGCTGTCCGGTCAGGCCGGTCAGGGCCAGCAGTTCCAGCGTGCCCAGGATGCCGTACAGCGGCGTGCGGATTTCGTGGCTGATGGTGGCAAAGAACATGGCCTTGGATTCGCTGGCGCGATCGGTGGCCAGCTTGGCCTGGCGCAAGGCATGCTCGACCTTCTTCTGCGCGGTGATGTCGCTGATGCCGCACAGCACGACGTCCTCGGATTGATAGGTGGTGGCGGCGAACGCCACGTAGGCGCTGCGGCCGTCCTTGAGGGTGTATTCGCCGCCGCCGGTTTCGATGCCGGCCCCCAGCAGGGCCTGGCGCCAGTGGTCCTGTTCGCCAAGCCATTGCCGCGCCGCCGCGTTCGACAGCAGCAGTTCGCCATCCTTGCGCCGCAGCAGGCACAACCCCACCGGCGCCACGTCGACGATCTTGCGGTTCAGCGCCACGCTGTCGACCAGGGCCTCGTACTGCCGCAGCGCGGGTTTCACCAACCGGTTGCGGATGTGGCGCACCGCCAGCAGCACGATGACGATCAGCAACGCCGCCACCGCGCCGGCGGTCCAGAACGCCACGGCGCCATCTTCGAGCAGGTCGCCGATGGGCACGTAGTACGCCAGCCGCCAGCCCGCCTCGCCGACCGACTTGACCAGCACCAGCGTCTGCGGCCACCAACTTTCGCCGCGCAGCCGAAACGAATCGCTCGACAGGTAGGCGGGCGTTTCCTCGACCCGCGGCGGCAGCGTGCCGCCATGCAGCGCCATGGCGCCGTTGCCGTCGTACAGGGCATAGCCGGCGCCGCCGCTGGCGCATTCGGTTTCGCCGACGACCGCGCCCAGGCCGCCGACCTCGAGTCCGATCCAGGTGCGTTCATCGCCGGTGACGTCGGCTGGGGTATAGAGGAATAGGCGGTTGGCCTCGTCCATGGGCGGGCGCAGCCAGACGATCGGATTGCGGCCGTCGGGTCCCGGTTGCGCGCTGCGCAGCCGCAACGCCTGCGCCAGCCAGCGCGCGGTGGCGTCGGACATGGGCGTGGCGCCGGCGTCGGAGCGCAGCGACAGGCGCGTGACCGTGGCATTGGCGGGCGAGGCATAGACGACGTGCGCGCGCAATTGCGCCACGTTGGCGCGGTCGCGCGGCGTCAGGATCAGCGCCCATTCATAGGTGCCACCGGCATCGACCAGCGGCGCCACGCTGATCTGGCCGGTGGCGCCGAAGGTCCGGGGAGTATCGGCGACCGACATGCGGTCGGTGTTGCGCACCGCCGAGGCGGCCACCGAACGCAACAGCGACTCGCGCTGGTCGAAATACAGCTGCGCGTTGTAGGCGCCGGCGTTCATGCGGCGGCGGTATTTGGAGACTTCGCCGGTGAACGCGCCATAGGCGTACAGCGCCGTTCCCACCAGGATGCAAGCCGCGAGCGCCACGGCAAACATGTGCAGAAGAAGCATAGGCAGGCCTGGGGCCGCCGCCGTCAATGCTTCCCGGGAACGGGGATTCAAGATCATGCGTCGATCATAGATTTCCGCTTTGGCGGCCAAGCCAAGAATATTCTCAAAGCGTGGGAGCGGGCCTGCCCCCGGCACGCGCCGCCCCGCCTTGTTCGGCCCGGGGAAAAGCCCGCCGCGCCAGCGCCCTCGGCCACGTCGCAATCGCCTCCCCCTGGCGATCCGCCCGGTCCGGCCCGCAGCCATGTCGCCGTGGTTTTTCGCCCGCTCTATGTAACAAAATAAAATAAATTAATTCAGAACAACCCGACGCCAACCGGCATCGCCAGACCGGCCAGCGCCCCTTCGCCCGCGCCTCGCCCTATGACGGCCCCCCGCTTTTGCCGAACCTTCCCCGGTGGCAACCCCGGGAAAAGGGGTGGAGCAATCCGGCGCACCGGGCGGCGGATGTGGAATGCGCGCCACACCCCCTCTCGCCATGGGCGCGACGCGCTGGCATCATGCGGCGCGTAGGGCACCTGTCGAGCATCTGAACAAGGAAAACAAACGTGCGATTCAGTTTTTTCAAGGCCCTGCTGGCCTGCCTGTGCGGCGCCGTGCTGAGCGCCTGCACCACCTGGGACGTGGCGATGATGCGCCACAAGGGCAAGCCCGTGAATGACATCGTGGCCGATTGGGGCGTGCCCGACCGCGTCTATGCCAGCGAAGACCTGCCGATCGGGCAACTGGTCTACATGTGGCAGACCTCCGGCGAAGTCTCCTGGGACGAGGCCGTCGGCACCTTCTACGTGCCTCCGCCCGGCGGCGTCAGCTACGGTTTCGGCAACAACACCGGCACCATCTACCAGCGGCGCACGGGCGTCGCCAGCTGCTACACCATGCTGCACGTCGACGAGAAGGGCATCGTCGTCGGCGGCGAACTCGTCAACAACGGCACGACCTGCAAGATGTGGTGACGGCGGCGCCACGCGGATCGCCCAAGCGCCCCGCCGGCCGGCCTCTCCTCGGACAACCCGCAAGAGACTTCCTGATGATGAACATGAAAGCCACCCACGCCCTAGTCGTTCCCCTGCTCGCCCTGACCCTGCTGGCCGGGCCGGCCCTTGCCGCCGAAAAGAAACCCACCGCGGGCGACATTTCGCGCGCCATCGCCTATGCCGATGTGATGCGAGCCTTCGCCTACAGCAAGCAGGCCACCGAGTTCAAGGAACGCTTCGACAAGATCGGCCCCGGCCCGGACGGACTGGAAGCCATGACCAATGCGGCCAACCTCATGACACTGGCCAACCAGGCCATGCGCGCGGCCTGCGCGCGCGAACCGCATTACGTGGAAAAAGGCATCGAGGCCTTCCGCTGCAGCAAGATCAAGTAGGCGGCCCGACCCGGCAGGGTCGAGGCCGCGCACCAGGCCCCGAACCAGGGCTGCCGCGGATCAAGGCAGGCAGGCGAGGCCGACGACCGGCAGGCCCGCCATAACCCCGCAGGACTCACGTTCCGCGGGGTTTTTTGCGCCTGGACAGGACGGACGGCATCGTCGCGATGCGACGGGCGCGTGCGCGAACGCGATCTTTGTGTCCTACCTTTCGTGCATAGCGGTTCTATGTCGTCGTCTTTGGAAATATAGTCGAGCCAAAATCTTCGGCAGCGTTCCTCCTCATGTCCTCCCGCCTTCTGCCCGGCGCCCGATGGGCGAGCGTGGCGATCTTCTTCGCCAGTGTGTTTTCCGTAGTGCCCGGCACGGTTCATGGCGCGCCTGACGCACTGCTCATCAGCACCCAGGGCGCCAACGGCGCGCCCGCCTGTATGCTCTGCCACGGCGCCCACGGAGAAGGCAACCAGGTCTCCGGCTTTCCCCGATTGGCAGGCGCTGGCGCGGCCTATCTGCAGGAACAGCTTGAGGCCATCGCCAACGGCTCGCGCGTCAGTCCCGTCATGACAACCATCGCCAAGACACTGGAACCGGCGCAACGCGAGGCCGTGGCGCGGTTCTACGCCGCGCTGCCCTCCCCCCTGGACACCGACCGCCTGGCCGCCACCGCGCAGCAGTCTCCCAAGCCCGCCGACGTGGGCGCCTGGCTCGCCATTCGTGGCGCCTGGGACAGAAACATACCCGCCTGCAACCAGTGCCACGGCCCCGGCGGCATCGGGGTGGGCGATCATTTCCCAAGCCTGGCGGGCCAGCCCGCCGCCTACCTCGCCGAACAGCTGCGCCTGTGGCGTGAAAACCAACGTCCGCCCGGCCCGCTGGGCTTGATGGCGGCGGTCGCCACGCGCCTGACGGACGCCGAGATCACCGCGGTGTCCGCCTACTACGCCGGCCTGCCCAGGGCGGCCGACCCGCTCACCGCGCAAGCCGGCACCGCCGCGAAGGCCAAGCCATGATCCCGCCCTCCTCCCGCCTGCGCCCGCTGCAGGTTGCCGTCCTTGCGCTGCTGGCCATCAGCGCGATCGTCCTGGCCACCGCGATTCGCAACGGGCGCCCGACGTTTCCCACGACTGCCCTTCCTCGCCCGCCAGCCGATGCGCCCGCCGATCGGACGTCAACCCTTGGTCCTGCGGCCGCCGCGCCGCGGCCCGATACCCGCCCCGCTTTCACGCCGCCATCAGCCGCCTCGCTGCCGGACACGGCATTCGGCAAGACCGTGCGCCAGGGCGAGCAGATCTTCCTTCATACGCCGCAGAACGCTCCCCAGTTCGCGGGCAACAACCTGAATTGCTCCAGCTGCCACCTGGACGCCGGCCGCCGCCCCGACGCCGCGCCCATGTGGGCAGCCTACGTGATGTATCCGGCCTATCGCGCCAAGAACGGCCACGTCAATACGCTCGCAGAACGACTGCAGGGTTGTTTCCGTTTCAGCATGAACGGCAAGCCACCCGCGGCCGACGATCCGGTCCTGGTCGCCCTGCAGACCTACATGTTCTGGCTCGCCGACAAGGCGCCCACCGGCGTGCCGCTCAAGGGCCACGGCTATCCGAAGCTGGCGGCGCCGCCACAGAAGGCCGACTACCTGCGGGGCAGCCAGGTCTACGCCCGGAACTGCGCCGTCTGCCATGGCGACGAAGGCCAGGGTCAGAAGAATGGCGAACACTGGGTCTTCCCGGCCTTGTGGGGGCCCGATTCCTTCAACTGGGGCGCCGGCATGCATCAGATCAAGAACGCCGCCGGCTTCATCAAGGCCAACATGCCGTTGGGCCGTGGCGGCCTGCTGAGCGACCAGGAAGCCTGGGACGTGGCCTACTTCATGAACGCGCATGAACGCCCGCAAGATCCGCGCTACACCGAATCCGTGGCCAAGACCCGCGCCAAATACCACGATTCCGAGGATTCGCTGTACGGCCTCGAAATCAATGGCCACCTGCTTGGCAGCGAGGCGCCGCCGTCCGGAGGCAGGCTGGCGCAGGGCACCGGGCGCTGAGGCCGGATGTCATCGGCCATTGACGATGGAGTCCCAGCCGGCACCGCCACCACATGCGACACCGATCCATTTTCGCGCAGCCCCCGAGCCTGTCCGACGCCGACCGGCGACTGCGCCGGCACGCGTTGCTGCGCCTGTCGCTGGCCTGGCTGGCAATGATGCAGGTGATGATGCTTGCGTGGCCCGGCTATCTGCGCCATGACGGCATCCCCAGGGACGCCCTGGAAACGCTGGACTGGGCCATCGTGCTGATGAACTGGGCCAGCCTGGCCCTGACCTTGCCGGTGGTGCTGTATTCGGCCTGGCCGATCTGGCGCCACGCCGGCGCCAACCTGCGCCAGGGCCGCGCCGGCATGGACGTGCCGGTGGCGCTGGGTATCGTCGCCGCCTTCGTCCCCAGCGTGCATGCCACCTATACGGGCCGCGGCGAGGTGTACTTCGATTCGGTCACCATGTTCGTCGCCTTCCTGCTGACGGCGCGCTACCTGGAACTTTGCGCCCGGCAGTCGTTCGGCGGCCCGACGGGCAGCCAACGGCATGCCCGGGTCGAGGCGCAGCGCCTGCTGCTGGGCGCCAGCGCAGACCGGCTGGCCTCGCGCTTCGTCATGGCGCAGGTGGCGCTGGCGCTGGCCGCGGCGGCCGCCTGGGCCTATATCGATCCGACCCGCAGCCTTCCCGTCATGGTGGCGCTGCTGGTGATGAGTTGTCCCTGCGCCATGTCGATGGCGGTGCCCACCGCCATGGCGTCGGCCCATTCGGCGCTGGCGGCCCATCCGTCGATGTCCGAAGCGGCGCTGGACACGCTGCTGGCCCAGGCGCAGCGCAAGGCGCGCCAGAGCCTGCACGCTGCGCTGGCCTGGCATCTGCTGGTGACGCCGCTGGCGTTGGGTCACGCCCTGGCTGGCGGCGATCGCCATGCTGGTGTCGTCGTTGGCGGTGGCATGCAACGCGTGGCGGTGGGCCCGCCGCGATTGGTCCGCTGATCTGGCATGCGCCGAAGCGCCGGGGTCCGCCCCATGATCATTCTCTACCTGCTGCTGCCGCTGTCCCTGCTGTTCGTGCTGGTCATCGGCGTGTCGTTGTGGTGGGCGGTATTCAGCGGCCAGTATGACGACACTGACAACGCCGGCGCCGCCATCCTGCGCGACGACGACAGCGGACCGACGGTTCGCGGATGATTCGGATCGAATCCCATATTCATATCGACCCTCATCATTGAAACTTGAGGCTGTTGTTTAAAAAAAGGGGGTGGTAATGGACCATTACTCCGCCATCGCAAGCAAGTCCGACACCTTCAACTACCGTATCGTCCGGCAGTTCGCATTGGTCACCGTGTTCTGGGGCATCGTCGGCATGACCGTGGGTGTTTTTCTCGCCGCGCAGCTGATCTGGCCTCAGTTGAATTTCGACACCGCCTGGCTCAGCTACGGCCGCCTGCGCCCGCTGCACACCAACGCCGTGATCTTCGCCTTCGGCGGCAGCGCGCTGTTCGCGACCTCGTACTACGTGGTCCAGCGCACCTGTCAGGCCCGCCTTTTCTGTGACTGGCTGGCCGCCTTCACGTTCTGGGGCTGGCAGGTCGTCATCGTCGGCGCCGTCATCACCCTGCCGCTGGGCTACACCAGCAGCAAGGAATACGCCGAACTCGAATGGCCCATCGACATCCTGATCACGCTGGTCTGGGTGGCCTACGCCATCGTGTTCTTCGGCACCATCGTCAAGCGCCGCGCCAAGCACATCTACGTGGCGAACTGGTTCTTCGGCTCGTACATCCTGACCATCGCCATCCTGCACATCTTCAACAACATCGAGATGCCGGTGACGCTGTGGAAGTCGTACTCCGCCTATGCCGGCGTGCAGGATGCCATGGTGCAGTGGTGGTACGGCCACAACGCGGTGGGCTTCTTCCTGACCACCAGCTTCCTGGGCATGATGTACTACTTCGTGCCCAAGCAGGCCGGCCGTCCCATCTATTCGTATCGCCTGTCGATCGTCCACTTCTGGGCGCTGGCCTTCACCTACATGTGGGCCGGTCCCCATCACCTGCTGTACACCTCGCTGCCCGACTGGACCCAGTCGCTGGGCATGACGTTCTCGCTGATCCTGCTGGCGCCGTCGTGGGGCGGCATGATCAACGGCATCATGACGCTGCAGGGCGCCTGGTACAAGCTGCGCACCGATCCGATCCTGAAGTTCATGGTGACGGCGCTGTCGTTCTACGGCATGGCCACGTTCGAAGGCTCGATGATGGCGATCCGCACCGTGAACGCGCTGTCGCACTACACCGACTGGACCATCGGCCACGTGCACTCGGGCGCGCTGGGCTGGGTCGCGATGATCTCGTTCGGCTCGCTCTACTACCTGATCCCGCGCCTGTATGGCCGCGAAAAGATGTACAGCGTCAAGGCCATCGAACTGCACTTCTGGATCGCCACCATCGGCGTGGTGCTGTACATCGCCGCGATGTGGATCGCCGGGGTGCAGCAGGGCCTGATGTGGCGCGACACGGCAGCCGACGGCACGCTGGTTTACAGCTTCGTCGAAGAGCTCAAGACGCGGGTGCCGTATTACCTGATCCGGCTGCTGGGCGGCACGCTCTACTTGTCGGGTATCTGGATCATGGCCTGGAACGTGTGGAAGACGGTGAGCGGCGCGAAGGCGGTCAACCCCGCCATTCCGCCGGACACCGCCCACGCCGTCGGCGCGCCGGCCACCGCTTGACGAGGACATCATGGCCAACAAGCAACAAGGTTTTTTCTCCCACCAGACGCTCGAAAAGAACATCGGCTGGATGATCATCGCCAGTATCCTGGTGGTGTCGTTCGCCGGCCTGGTGCAGATCGTGCCGCTGTTTTTCCAGCACAGCACCACGCAGCCGGTGGCGGGGGTCGAACCCTACAGCCCGCTGCGCCTGATGGGGCGCGACGTCTACATCCGCGAAGGCTGTGTGGGCTGCCACTCGCAGCAGATTCGTGTATTGGCGGCCGAAGTGCAACGTTACGGCCCCTACTCGCTGGCCGCGGAGTCCATGTACGACCATCCCTTCCTGTGGGGTTCCAAGCGCACCGGCCCGGATCTGGCGCGCGTGGGCGAACGCTACTCCGACGAGTGGCATCGCATCCACCTGCGCAACCCGCGCCTGGTGGTGCCCGAGTCCAACATGCCGGCCTATCCCTGGCTGGAAAAGACAGTGATCACCGGCCAGAACGTCGAGCAGCGCATGCGCGCGCTGCGGACCCTGGGCGTGCCGTATACCGACGAAGAGATCGCCGCCGCGCCCAAGGCCATCGAAGGCAAGACCGAAGAGGACGCGCTGGTGGCCTATCTGCAAGGGCTGGGCGTGGGCGTGCGCAAGGCGCGGCAGGCCAAGAAGGCCGAAGAAGCCAGGAAGGCGGCGCAGCCCGCTGCCGCCGCGCAACCCGCGGCCACGGGAGGTTGATCATGGCTTACTTGAGCGCAATCGTCACCGCCATCTCGATGGCAACCTTCGTCGGCATCGTCTGGTGGGCCTGCTCGCGCGGCCGCCAGGGCGCCAACAACGAATCGGCGATGCTGCCGTTCGCGCTGCCCGATGAATTCGGGCCGGCACAACAAGACGGAGCGGATCAGCCATGAGCGATTTCGTCAGCGGCTTCTGGGGCTACTTCATCTCCATCGTCGCGGTCGGCGGCGTGGTGTTCTGCGTGACGCTGCTGTACTCGCAACGCCGCTGGCTCGGCGCCAGACCGGCCGGCGGCCAGGCGGACGACACCGGCCATGTCTGGGATGGCGACCTGACCGAACTGAACAACCCGGTGCCTGGCTGGTGGACCTGGATGTTCCTGTTGGCGTGCGCGGTCGCGCTGGGCTACCTGTTCCTGATGCCGGGCCTGGGAACATACCAAGGCCTGCTGGACTACAGCAGCGCCGACGAAGTGGCGCGGCAGCAGGCCAGGATGGCCGAGGCCGTGCGCCCGATCTATGCGCGCTTCGAGACCATGACGGTGCCGCAGATCGCCGCGGACGCGGGCGCCCGGGAGATCGGCCAGCGCCTGTTCCTGAACACCTGCGCGCAATGCCACGGCTCCGACGCCAAGGGCGGGCCCAGCTTTCCCAACCTGGCCGACAAGGACTGGCTGTATGGCGGCTCGCCCGACACCATCATGCAGACCATCACTTATGGCCGCGTCGGCGTGATGCCGGCCTGGAAAGCCGCCATCGCCCCCAAGGCCGCCGGCGACATCGCGCAATACGTGCGGTCGCTGTCGGGGCTGGACGCGGATCCGGAGCGGGTATTGCGCGGCCAGCGCGGCTATCAGACCTACTGCATTGCCTGTCACGGTGTCGATGGCAAGGGCAACCAGGTCCTGGGCGCGCCGAATCTGACCGACGAAGTCTGGCTTTACGGCAGCTCGGAAGCGTCCATCGTCAAGACCATCCTGGATGGGCGCGAAAATCACATGCCGGCGCACGGCGACATCCTGACGCCGGTGCAGATCAAGCTCCTGACGGCCTGGGTCTGGGGCCTGTCGAACAAGCCCGAGGCGCAGGCGCAGCCGGCCGCGCCCGCCGGCCCGGCCGATTAGGCATTGCCCCATGGATGATGGGTCAACCGCAAGCGTCAGCAGTCCGCCTGGCGGCGATCCGCCACCCTGGCGGCCGCACGTGCGGCCGCCCCGGCCCGGCCAGGAGACGCTGGAGCAGACCCTGGCCGGCGTGCGCAGCAAGATCTATCCGCGCTCGGTCAGCGGCATCTTCGCCCGCTGGCGCATCGCCTTCGTCTTTCTCACGCAGCTGATCTTCTACGGCCTGCCCTGGCTGCAATGGAACGGCCGCCAGGCCGTGCTGTTCGACCTGGGCGCGCGCAAGTTCTACCTGTTCGGCCTGGTGCTGTGGCCCCAGGACGTGGTCTACCTGGCGGTGCTGCTGGTGATCTCGGCGCTGGCGCTGTTCCTGTTCACCGCGGTGGCCGGCCGGTTGTTCTGCGGCTACGCCTGTCCGCAGACGGTCTACACCGAGATCTTCATGTGGATCGAGCGCAAGGTCGAAGGCGACCGCGTCGCCCGCATCCGCCTGGACGAGTCGCCCTGGACCTGGCGCAAGGCGCGCCTGAAGGTCACCAAGCACTTCCTGTGGATCGCGTTGGCCTGGTGGACCGGCTCGACCTTCATCGGCTACTTCGCGCCGATCCGCGAACTGGGCCACGAGTTGTTCGCGCTGCAGCTTGGGCCGTGGCAATGGTTCTGGATGCTGTTCTACGGCTTCGCCACCTGGGGCAATGCCGGCTTCATGCGCGAGTCGGTCTGCAAGTACATGTGCCCGTACGCGCGCTTCCAGAGCGTGATGGTCGACCCCGACACCTTCGTGGTGACCTACGACAAGCGCCGCGGCGACCCGCGCGGCGGCCGTTCGCGCAAGGTCGACCACAAGGCCGCGGGGCTGGGCGACTGCGTCGATTGCAGCCTGTGCGTGCAGGTGTGCCCGACCGGCATCGACATCCGCGACGGGCTGCAATACATGTGCATCGGCTGCGGCGCCTGTATCGACGCCTGCGAGCAGGTGATGGACAAGATGCAGTACCCGTCCGGGCTGATCCGCTACACCTCGGAGCGGGCGATGCTGGAAGGGCTGTCGACCCAGAGCGCGCGCTCGCACCTGCTGCGCCCGCGCGTGCTGATCTACGGCACGCTGATCCTGGGGCTGGCGGTGGCGTTCGTGGTGTCGCTGACGTTGCGCAACCCGCTGCGGGTGGACGTGATCCGCGATCGCGGCGTGCTGGGGCGCGAGGTGGCCGGCGGCATGATCGAGAACGTGTATCGGCTGCAGATCATCAACACCTCGGATTCGCCGCTGCGCTTGCGGCTGTCGGCCGATGGCATGCCCGGCCTGGCGGTGCGCGCCGGGCAGGGCGAGTCGGACGTGGTGGAAGTCGAGGCGGCGGCCAACAAGCTGGTGCCGATGGTGATCCGCGCGCCGGCCGACGCCGAGCCGGGCGCGCACCCGATCACGCTGCGGGCCCGCGCCCACGATCAAGAGAACCGGCCGGTCGAAACCGACGAAGCCGCGAGTTTTTATGTCCCCGAGTGATTCCGAACCAAGGATGCCGACGATGAATACCGCCCCTGTTGCCGTGCCACCGATGGCCAAGCCCTGGTACCGCGAACCCTGGCCGTGGTTCCTGATGGCCGGGCCGTTCCTGGCGGTGGTCGGTTGCGCCATCACGATCTACCTGGCCTTTACGTACTTCGGCAACCAGCCGATCCAGGAAGGCGTGGTCACGCGCGGGCTGGTGATCGAGCAGGTCGATGCGGCATCCTCGCCGCCGGCGCAGGACAGTTTGTAGTTCTTCGGGCCGGGGCCGTGCCAGCGCCTTGGGGTGCGGAGGTATCTGCGAAGATGCCTAAGAACAGGAACGCCAAAGAAAAAACCCGCGGAACTTGCGTTCTGCGGGTTTCTTACCAGCCTGGCAGGCCAGGCTGGAAATCTGGTGGAGATGGTGTCATTACAACAATCATCACAACCCATTGAAAAAACACAACAATAAATCAAATTGGAATATAAATACCCGAAAAAATACCCGTAAATACAGTGTTAGCTGCGAGCAGGCGATGCCCTGACAAAGCCTTAATTACGCCCGAACGCGCCTCCTAGAGATCAAGGCCTCTATGCGCGGGCGATCACCTGGCATACAAGCCGTACAATATGTATCAATTTCTTGTAATTTTAGGTTCCTAAGCCGCCCCCTTGCGCTGTTGGACCGCGCACGGGGCCATATGAATCAGCCATCGAGGCCAGGAAACGTGGAGAACGGATCAAGCATGATCGAAGCACTCATTGCAGGGGGAGTCGCAAATAAGACGATTGACGCGATTTGCGCAAAACTGGCGTCATATGGGGCCAAAAAGTACAGACAATACCAAGCGGCAAAGGTAGTCCCTGACCTGTTCGAACGTATCCAGCAGCTGGACACGGTACAGACGCTTTTTCACGATACCCCCGTGTCGTTGTCCTCGTTCTACTATCCTTCCTCGATCCTCCACAGTGCAACGACTGAGGTCAACCGCCTACGCACTGCAGCCGACGTCGCATCGCTCAAGAACGCGGTTATCACAGGCACAATGGGACAGGGCAAATCCATGCTGATGCGGTGGATTTGTTTGTTGGAAGCCAAAGAGGGAAAAAAAATTCCTGTGTTCATCGAACTTCGAAAGATCGATGAGAGCACCACCATTCTGGACCTACTTGTGCAGGCGCTTTGCTTGCTGGGCTTCAGAGATATCGACCTCCCCACAGTGAGGTACATGTTGGAAGAGGGCTTTCTTAGCATATATGCGGACGGATTCGATGAAGTAAGGCGAGAGTTTGCCCTCCGGACTCAGGGAGAACTTCATAGCCTTACAGTGGAGTATCGAGCCACGCGTTGGGTGATTTCGACTCGACGCGGTAGCCTGTCAAATCATCTTCATGCCATCCCAAGGTTCTCCATATATGAACTGATGCCGCTTGGCGAGGCGGATCTAAAGCCCTTCCTGGAACGAGTTTTAGGGGATGCAGAACAGCGAGAAAGCCTGCTTTCTCAGTTGGCACACACGACCACTAGTATCAAGGGTTTGCTAACCACGCCATTGATGGTAACGCTGCTTGCGGTTCTTTTTAAACGGAGCAACGGAATTCCCGCCAGCATTCACGACTTCTACCTGCAACTTTTTCAAGTCGCAGCCTGGCACCACGACGCATTGAAGCCCTCCTATGTAAGGGAGAGGGCGACCTCATTAAGCACGAGTGAGCTTCAAGACGTCTTCGAGACTTTTACCTTCCTATCCAAGGACCATGGGGTGTCCCTGAGCGACACGCAGTTCAATTCCTGTGCCAGAAAAAGTGCGACGCTCACAAAAAAAGAGTTCGGGCCGGATGGGCTCCGCACCGAACTGACAGAGGGCGTGTGCTTAATGAGCAGGGACGGTCTAAAGACCGCGTTTGTCCATCGGGGGATACAGGAATTTTTCGCAGCATCTTTTATACGGTCTCAGACTGATGGAGAGGTTGTCGCAAAAATATACGCACAGATGCGCGGCAATAAGCTCTCGCAATGGATCCAGGAGCTTTCATTTCTCCAGCACATTGACCAAATCCGATACCTAAAGTACTTGTTTCTGCCGGGGGCCGACGAGTCACTCATGTTCATCGACTACGCGCAGGAAAGTCGTACTAAGGTCAGCAAGGCCAACGTAGTACGCGCGCTTAAGGATATTTTTCATGGCGTATATATCGCCGATTCGCGCAATGCTGAGAAATTCCGCTGGATATTCGTGTTGAACTCGGATTGCCCTTACTACAACCTCACTTCCGATCATCTGTTTGCAAGCCCGGACGATCCGATGATTGCCCTGTCTCAAGACGCTAGAGAACGCGTATTCGTTGACGGGGACGGCGGCCGTCTGATGTCAATAACATCTTTCATTCGGGCACAGCCCTCCTTTTTTTCTGACTACCTACGCAGATTTCGGCAGCGAGCCAACTCACTTTACAAGGCTCGGGCTGAAAGTACCCGCGAAATCGAAGCCCGGAAAAATGACTTGAGTTCCATTCTCTTCGGCAATTGACCGCTGATGTCTATCTGGGTTCGCATTCTCCATGCGTCTGTGCTGCGTCGTAATGCGTCGCCTGGCGAGGCCCCAAATCAGCCCACAGAGGCGCTTAAAGCCTGGTGGCAGAGGGTGACGCAGGGGTGAGTCTTTTCTTGCCGATTTAGCGGGCAGGCGTGGAGGGGGGAAGACTGCGCGCCAGAGGTGGTGACGGGTCGGATTACTGTATATTTATACAGTACTTTGAGGTGCCCATCATGACCCTGCTCGACCGTCCCCCACCTACGCCCATGCCTGCGACGCGCATACGCGAGCTGTACGCCCGCAACCCCACCACCGAGACCTGCGCCATGGCCTGGGAAATCTGGCGCCTGCAGCGCGTTCTGATCGCTTTGGAAGCCGGCATGCGAAACGCGGCAAGCCTGCGCCATCGCCAGGATGTGATTGACCAAGTCACCGGCCTGCTGGAATACATCCAGGGCGAACCCTGTCTGACCGAGCCGCTGGCAGTCAAACAGGGGCGCAAGCGCGGCGAGCGTCGGTAAGGGCCAGGCCTGCAGACCACCGCGCGACGCGGGCGAAAAAAAAACCCCGCTGATGCGGGGCTTATGTCTGTGGCTCGGGCGCGCTACTCGTCGCCTTCTCCTGGGATCGTGTAAGGCTTGAAACGCACAACCTCATCGCCCAGCCAGTCATTGATTTCCAGGAACTTGGCCTGCAGCGGCTCCAGCTCGTTACGCGCGAACACCTTCGCCGCCGATATCGGCGTGCCGAAGCCGCCCGAGTTCGTCGGCACCAGGCCCATGAGCTGCGGCGGCACCCGGTGCGCGGCGAGTACGTCATCGCGCGACACGTTCTTGATGTTGAAAAAGTCATCGCGCGCGGCCACCTCGCTAACCGGGATGATCTGCATGCCGTCTTTCTTGCCGCCGGGCGCATAGACAAAGAGGTTGCGGAAGTTGCCCGGCCCCTTCGAGTTCTTCATCGCCTCACGGATGTCATCGACATAGCCACCGTCCGGCAGCGAGTCTGTCACGTACATGATGAATCCCGCATGACTGCCGTTGTGGTAGTACTTGCGCCGGAACAACGTCGCCGACTCGTTCAACCATGCAGCATTGAGCGCGGCCAGGTACTCGGGCAGGCCATAGATTTCCTGGTTGATGTCCGGCTGCATCAGCTGGCACACCGTGCCGGCGCGGAATTCATGCTCCTGACCGGAGCTGGGCAGAAAGAAGAAGCGGCCAGGCTCTACGCCGCGCCGCGTGTACTTCGCAAGCGCGTGCTTCATCATGATCAGCTTGCCCGTCATGCTGTCCAGCCGCTCCGCGTAGGTGTTGCCGAAGCCATGAGCGACTGCGCCAAGTCAGTAGCACCGACATCGAACTCCAAGCGTTTGTTGCGGGTGTCATCGATAAAGCCGCACCACATATGGCGAGTAGATCTAGCGCGAGCCCAAGAAAAAACCCGCAGAACTTGCGTTCTGCGGGTTTCTTACCAGCCTGGCAGGCCAGGCTGGAAATCTGGCGGAGATGGTGGGATTCGAACCCACGATGCAGTTTTTAGCCACATACTCCCTTAGCAGGGGAGCCCCTTCAGCCTCTCGGGCACATCTCCGAAGAGAACGAGATTCTAGCACGACTTTTTACACCGTTGCCTGCAACAGGGCCGCGGGCGGGAAAAAAACGTGTCGCGTCCGTTCCGTTCAGAGCTTGGTGGCGGGCGCCTGGTCCAGGCCGAAGGCCTTGTGCAGGGCGCGCACACCCAGTTCCATGTACTTGTCGTCGATGATCACCGAGGTCTTGATTTCGCTGGTGCTGATCATCTGGATGTTGATGCCCTCTTGCGACAGGGTCTGGAACATCAGGCTGGCGACGCCCACGTGCGAGCGCATGCCGATGCCGACGATCGAGACCTTGGCGACCTTCTCGTCGGTCGACAGTTCGCGCGCGCCCACGGCGGGGATGACTTCGCGCTTGAGCAGGTCGACGGCGCGCGCGAACTCGTTGCGGTTCACGGTGAACGAGAAATCGGTGGTGCCGGCCACGGACTGGTTCTGCACGATCATGTCGACGTCGATGTTGGCGGCGGCGACCGGGCCCAGGATCGAGAAGGCGATGCCGGGTTTGTCGGGAACACCCAGCAGGGTGATTTTGGCTTCGTCGCGGCTGAAGGCGATGCCGGAGACAACGGCGGCTTCCATTTTTTCGTCTTCCTCAAAAGTAATCAGCGTGCCCGAACACATTTCTTCGTCGAGCGGGATGAGCGGGTCGGTCAGCGAGGACAGCACCCGCGTCGGCACACGGTATTTGCCGGCGAATTCGACCGAGCGGATCTGCAGGACCTTGGAGCCCAGCGAGGCCATTTCCAGCATTTCCTCGAAGGAAACGACGGCCATGCGGCGCGCTTCGGGCACCACCCGCGGATCGGTCGTGTAGACGCCATCCACATCGGTGTAGATCAGGCATTCGTCGGCCTTGAGCGCCGCCGCCACGGCCACGGCCGAGGTGTCGGAGCCGCCGCGGCCCAGGGTGGTGATGTGGCCGTCCGGGTCCACGCCCTGGAAGCCGGTGACGATGACCACGCGGCCGGCGTCGAGGTCGGCGCGGATGCGGGCGTCGTCGATCGAGGTGATGCGGGCCTTGGTGAACGACGAATCGGTGCGCACCGGCACCTGCCAGCCCGCGTAGCTGCGGGCGGCGACGCCTTCGGCCTGCAGCGCGATGGCCAACAGGCCGCTGCTGGCCTGCTCGCCGGTGGCGGCGATCATGTCGAGCTCGCGCGCGTCGGGCTGGGGCGTGATTTCGCGCGCCAGGCCCAGCAGGCGATTGGTTTCGCCTGCCATGGCCGACGGCACCACGACAACCTGGTGGCCGGCGGCGTGCCACTTCGCGACGCGTCGCGCCACGTTCCTGATGCGCTCGACCGAGCCCATCGAAGTACCGCCATATTTATGAACGATCAGGGACATCTCGTACTCTGGCTGGGGACCCGCCGCAAGAGTGGGGGCGGGCAAAACCTCATATTCTATCCCGACGGTAAAAATTTGCGCAGACCATGGAATTTTCTTTCCAGAGAGCGGTCGTTTTTTCCGGAAAACTGTCGTTTTGGCCAGAATTCGACGGCGCCAGCCGCGGATTTCCCTGCGCGCGGCGCCTGCACCTTTTGCGCTAGCGTGACGCCGGCGTTTGCGAATCCGGCCGCGGCTCGATCCACACCCGCCCGCGATGGCAGCGCACCACGTGGCCGGCCTGTTCAACCCGCAACTGGCGATCGTGCCCCAGGCTGTGCAGGCCGCGCAGCTGGCGCAGCAGGTCATTCAGGCGCGCCTCGGTCGGCATTCGGGCGCCCTGCCGCCCCATCCAGTAGCGCAGCACGTGCGCCTGGCGCGCCGGCGACAACCGGCGCCACGCCGCCAGCGAAAAGCTGGCGCCATCGGCGTCCGGCTCCAGCGCGGCGAAGTCGGCGCGCGCCACCTCGTCCAGGATCTCGTTGGCTTCGGCCATGTGGCGCGCATGGCGGGCGACGATGGCGCGCCAGCCGGGCCAGCGCGCATCCAGCACCGGCGCCAGCAGTTCGCGCAGCGCGGCGCGGGTGTAGCGGGGATCGGCGTTGGTCGGGTCCTGCACCGGCTGCCAGCCGGTGGCGCCGGCGAATGCCTGCGCGGCCCGCAGGATCGTCGCCCGATCCTGATCCAGCCACGGCCGCAGATAGGACAATCCATCGCGCGATTTGAGCGGCGCCATGGCCGCCATGCCGGCCAGCCCGGTGCCGCGCAACAGGCGCAGCAGCACGGTCTCGGCCTGGTCGTTGCGATGGTGCGCCAGCAGGACCAGGCCGATGCCTTCC
The DNA here is from genome assembly GCF_001457475.1 of Achromobacter xylosoxidans. Classification (NCBI taxonomy): domain Bacteria; kingdom Pseudomonadati; phylum Pseudomonadota; class Betaproteobacteria; order Burkholderiales; family Alcaligenaceae; genus Achromobacter; species Achromobacter xylosoxidans. The sequence continues at coordinate 4,888,278 of NZ_LN831029.1, forward strand.
TCGTGCGCCAGCCGCGCCAGCGCGGCGTAGCGGGCGTCGCGGGCAGCGGCCTCGATGCCCTTGCCGCCGGCCGCGTCGACCTCGACGCGGGCCTGCCGCAGCGGCGCCGCCAGCAGGCCCGCCAGGTCCTCGACCCGGTCGCGCCAGCCGTCGGCGGCCGCCTGCAGGCCGTGATGCACATGCAACAGCACCACGCCGCCCCCCTGCTCCCGTGCCACCGCAGCCGCGTGCAACGCCAGCATGGCCGAGTCGGCGCCGCCGCTGACGGCCACGGCGAAACGCCCGGGCGGTCGCGGCAGGGCATGCAGGGCGCAGCGCAGGGCCGCGGCCAGGTCAGGCGAGACGGGATGGGGAAAGGCGTTCCCCGCGACGGTCGAGGCGGACGCGGGGAACGGGGAAGTCATGGCGGCGGGCGCGGGCCGGAAGCGGCCGCGGCGCCGGCCAAGGCCGGCGCGCGCGCTTCGCTCAGGCGCGCACTTCCTGGAAGGCGCCGTAGGACAGCAGGCGTTGCACGCGCTGTTCCACGAGCTGCTCGGGCGTCATGCCCTGCAGCTGGCGCAGGGCGTCGCCGAGCGCGCGGCGCAGCAGGCGCGCCATGACGCGCGGATCGCGGTGCGCGCCGCCCACGGGTTCGTTGATGACGCGGTCGACCAGGCCCAGGTCCTTCAGGCGCGGGGCGATGATGGCCAGCGCCTCGGCGGCCTCGGGCGCCTTGTCGGCGCTGCGCCACAGGATCGAGGCGCAGCCTTCGGGCGAGATCACCGCGTAGGTCGCGTACTGCAGCATCAGCACGGCATTGCCCACGGCGATCGCCAGCGCGCCGCCCGAGCCGCCTTCACCGATGATGGTGACGATCACCGGCACCTTCAGTTCGGCCATGGCGTACAGGTTGTGGCCGATGGCTTCGGACTGGCCGCGTTCCTCGGCGCCGATGCCGGGATAGGCGCCCGGGGTGTCGACGAAGGTGAACACGGGGATGCCGAACTTCTCGGCCAGGCGCATCAGGCGCAGGGCCTTGCGGTAGCCTTCCGGACGCGGCATGCCGAAGTTGCGCGCGGCGCGTTCCTTGGTGTCGCGGCCCTTCTGGTGGCCGATCACCATGCAGGGCGTGCCGTTGAAGCGCGCCAGGCCGCCCACGATGGACTGGTCGTCGGCGTACATGCGGTCGCCGTGCAGTTCGTGGAAGTCGGTGAAGATCTCGCGCACGTAGTCCAGCGTGTAGGGACGCTGGGGGTGGCGGGCGACCAGCGCCGTTTGCCAGGGCGTGAGCTTGGCGTAGATCTCCTTGGCCAGCGACTGGCTCTTCTGCTGCAGACGTCCGATCTCGTCGGAGATGTCCACCGCCGAATCGGCCTGCACATAGCGCAGCTGCTCGATCTTGTTCTCAAGCTCGGCGAGCGGCTGTTCAAATTCCAGAAATGTATTGCGCATGTAGTGTGGTTCCGTAGATGGGCGACCTGGATTGCGTCAGTATTGGACCGGCGTCGGTTCCAGACTGCGCCACAGATACCAGGTTGCCACGGTACGCCAGGGTTGCCACGCCAACGAGACTTCGCGAGCCTCGAAGCGCGAGACAGGCTCGCCGCTGAAATAGTGTAGCGAGATTGCCTTGAGCAACCCAGGATCATCCAGCGGCAGAACATCGGGCCGCTGCAGATTGAAAATCAAAAACATCTCCGCCGTCCAGCGTCCGATGCCGCGGATGGCGGTCAATTCCGAAATGACGGCCTCGTCGTCCATGGCCGCCCATTTCTCGGGGTGCACCCGGCGTTCGCCGAAATGCACCGCCAGATCCAGCACGTACTCGGCCTTGCGCTGCGACAGGCCGGCCGCGCGCAGGCCTTCCAGTCCGACGCGCAGCACCGCCACCGGCGTGGGACGCTTGCCGGCGGCTTCCAGGAACTTGTCCCAGACGGCGTCGGCCGCCTTGGCCGAGACCTGCTGGCCGATGATGGCGCGGGCCAGCGTCACGAACGGCGTGCCGCGCGACGTCAGCCAGACCTCGGGGTGCTGGGGAATGATCTTTTTCAGGATGCGGTCGCGCCGCATCAGGTGGGCGACGGCGGCTTCCCAATAATCCGGCTTGGGAATCTCGGTATCTACGGGGGACATGGCGGGCGTATCCAGGGGGTTCACGCCCGACGCCATTGCGTCAGGCCGCCCGGTTTGTCGTCGAGCTCGATGCCGGCTTCGCGCAACTCGGCGCGGATGCGGTCGGCCTGGGCGAAGTCGCGCGCGGCCTTGGCGGCCGCGCGGGCGTCGATCAGGGCCTGGATGGCGGCGGCGTCGAGTTCGGCGCGCGCGCCCTGCTCCATGCCGGCGGCCGAGTAGCGCGTGGACGACTGGAAGTACGCCGCCGGATCCTGCTGCAGCAGGCCCAGCAGGCCGCCCAGGGCCTTGAGCTGGCCGGCGCTGCGCGCGCTCTTGCCGCGATTGGCCTCGGAGGCCAGTTCGAACAGGGCCGCCACGGCGCCCGAGCTGTTGAAATCGTCGTCCATGGCGGCCTTGAAGGCCTGCGCCTGGGGTTCGTTCCAGTCGATGCCCTGGTCGTCGGCCGGCACGTTCTGCAGCGCCTGGTACAGGCGGTCGAGCGCGTTCTGGGCGTCGACCAGGTTGTCCGGCGTGTAGTTCTGCGGACTGCGGTAGTGGTTGCGCACGATGAAGAAACGCACCATTTCCGCTTCACGCGGGTTGACGCGGTAGTCGGCCGTGTCGGCGGCCGGCTCGCCCTGGGCGATGGTCTGGCGGATGGTGCGGAAGTTGCCGAGCGACTTGGACATCTTGTCCGAATCGACCATCAGCGGGCCGCAGTGCATCCAGATGTTGGCCAGCGTGCCGCCGAAGGCGCCTTCGGTCTGGGCGATCTCGTTCTCGTGGTGCGGGAATTTCAGGTCGGGGCCGCCGCCGTGGATGTCCAGCGGCAGGCCGAGCAGCGACTTGCTCATGGCCGAGCACTCGATGTGCCAGCCCGGGCGTCCCAGGCCATAGGGCGATTCCCACTTGGTGTCGGCGGGTTCTTCTTCCTTGGCCGACTTCCACAGCACGAAGTCGAGCGGGTCGCGCTTGGCCGAGCCCACCGCCACGCGCTCGCCGGCGCGCAGGTCGTCGAGGGTCTTGCCGGACAGCTTGCCGTAGCCCTCGAAGCCGCGCACGGCGTAGTTCACGTCGCCATCGTCGGCCTGGTAGGCCAGGCCCTTCTGCTCGAGCTTGCCGATGATGTCCAGCATCTCGCCCACGTACTGGGTGGCGCGCGGCTCGCGGTCGGGCGAGGCCACGCCCAGCGCGCGCTCGTCGGCGTGCATGGCGGCAATGTAGAACTCGGTGACCTCGCCGATGCGGCGGCCGGTCTCGACCGCGCGGCGGATGATCTTGTCGTCGATGTCGGTGATGTTGCGCACGTAATCGACCGCCAGGCCGCTGGCGCGCAGCCAGCGCTGCACCACGTCGAACGACACCAGCATGCGGGCGTGGCCCAGGTGGCAGAAGTCGTACACGGTCATGCCACACACGTACATGCGCACCTGGCCGGCTTGGGCCGGTTTGAACGGTTCTTTGGTACGCGATAACGTGTTGTAGATTTGCAGCATGGCGCTTGTGATGGTCCTGTTCTTTCCGTGGCGGCCGCGGAAAACGTTGCGCCCGAAGGACGATACCTTCGAGGCTTGCCGTCCGGCCGGGGGGTTCGGGCTATGCCCGGATTCGCGTCATCCAGTTCGCGTGGATCCAGGAACCCCTCCCTGGCGGGTTTGCCAAACGGGGCATCCACCCACGGGCACCCGCTGGTTTTACCCACTGGCTTCACCTATTGTCGAGCCAAAAACTCAACCAAGGCTAAAATGGCGGTCGTCAAGTATAGCAAGCGGCCCGGCCGCGCGCGTCAGCGCCGGCCGGCCACGACTTTTAACGGATGCCCACGTGACTATCAAGCCGCGTTTTTGCGTCACCCTGCTCGCCCTGGCCCTGGCCGGGTCGCCGCTCGCCGGCGCCCATGCCCAGTCCATGGCCGGCGGCTCGGGCGAGAACCCGAATGCCAGCCGCACCACCCTGGACCCGATTCCGCCCGAGGGCGGCTGGGATGGCCTGTCCAACGTGCTCAAGGCGATGCAGCCCAGCGTGGACACCCGCCTGCAGCCGTCCGCCTCGCAGATCACCACCCATATCGAACGCCTGCTGAACCGCGGCGACAACGCCGAGGCGCTGGCGATGATCGAAAAGCGCCAGGCCGAGATCAAGGACCAGCGCGGCACCGACGTGCAGCTGATGTTCCAGCACGCGCGCGCGCTGGCCGCGCTGGACCGCAAGGCCGAGGCCGTCGACATCTACACCGAGATGACGACCCGCTTCCCCGAGCTGCCGGAACCTTGGAACAACCTGGCGGCTCTATATGCCAGCCGGGGCGAACTTGAAAAGGCGCAGGACGCCCTGCAGATGGCCCTGCGCGCCGACCCCGGCTACGCCGCCGCCCGCGCCAACCTGGGCGACCTGCAACTGCTGCAGGCCCTGCGCACCTACAAGCAGGCCGCCAAGGAAGGCGTGCCCGGCATGCAGGACAAGGCCCGCGAAGTCGAAACCATGCTGAAGGATAAGCAACGCAAATGACGTCCCGTTACTCCCCTCTTCACCTGCTGCGCCTGACGGCGTGCTCGTTCGCGCTGGCGTTTGCCCCGGCGCTCGTCAGCGCCGCGCCCGCGGCCGCCCCCTCCAACTCCACCTCTGAAGGCACAAAAGCCATGAGCACCAATCCCCGCGTCAAGCTTCACACCAACCAAGGCGACATGGTCATCACCCTGGACGCCGCCAAGGCGCCCAAGACCGTCGAGAACTTCCTGACCTACGTCAAGGAAGGCTTCTACAACGGCACGGTGTTCCATCGCGTGATCGACGGCTTCATGATCCAGGGCGGCGGTTTCGAGCCCGGCATGAAGCAGAAGCAGACCCATGCCCCGATCGAGAACGAAGCCAACAACGGCCTGAAGAACGACAAGTACACCCTGGCCATGGCCCGCACCAGCGACCCGCACTCGGCCACCGCCCAGTTCTTCATCAACGTCTCGAACAACGACTTCCTGAACTTCACCGCGCCCACGCCGAACGGCTGGGGCTACGCCGTGTTCGGCAGCGTCACCGAAGGCACCGACGTGGTCGACAAGATCAAGGGCGTGAAGACCGGCAACAAGGGCTTCCACCAGAACGTGCCGAACGAAGACGTGATCATCGAGAAGGCCGAAGTTCTTGAATAAGATCGCCCTGCCCGGCCCGGTCTGGCTGGCGTCCGACCTGCACCTGGGGCCGGCCACGCCGGCCACGGCGGAGGCCTTCCTGGCCTTCCTGCAGGCGGCCGAGGAAGAAGCCGCCGCCCTGCTGCTGCCGGGCGACATCTTCGACGCCTGGATCGGCGACGACGTGATCCGCGCCGCGCCGCCGTGGCTCGCCACGGCACTGACCGCGCTGCGGACCACGGCCAGCCGCATCCCGCTGTGGCTGGGCCGCGGCAACCGCGATTTCCTGATCGGCGAAGAACTGGCCGGCGCCGTCGGCGCCCGGCTGCTGCCCGAGCCGGCGCTGCTGCAGACCGACTATGGCGATGTGCTGCTGACCCACGGCGACGAGTTCTGTACCGACGACGCGGCCTACCAGCAGTTCCGCCAGATGGTGCGCAACCCGCAATGGCAGGCCGCGTTCCTGGCCAAGACCATCCCCGAGCGCCTGGCGATGGCGCAACAGGCGCGTGGCGAAAGCCAGATGGCCAACCAGTCCAAGTCCATGGAAATCATGGACGTCAACGCCGCCGCCGTCGAGCAGGCCTTCCGCGACAGCGGCGTGGCCCTGATGGTGCACGGACACACGCACCGTCCCGCCCGCCACGTGCTGGAGGTCGACGGCAGCAAGCGCGAGCGCTGGGTGCTGCCCGATTGGGACTGTGACCACGTCTCGCCGCCCCGCGGCGGCTGGCTGGTCATCGACCGCGACGGCCTGCAGTTCTACGATCTGGAAGCCGCCGCCTAGGCTGGCGCGCCGCGGCGCGGGCCTTGCAGCCCTCGAAATGCCGACCAAAGAGAAAGGGCCGCGTATCACGCGGCCCTTTCTCTTGCCTGGCCGCCAACGCGGCCGGCGGATCAACGGGTGAAGATCCAGGCGGCCACGATGCCGCCGAAGACGATGCGGTACCAGGCGAACACGCGATAGGTGTGATTGGCCACGAAACGCAGCACGGCGCGCACCACCACCATGGCGCTGAGGAAGGCCGCCACGAAGCCCACGGCGATGCCCGACAGGTCGTGCTGGGTCAACAGGTCCATGTTCTTGTACATGTCGTACACCGCCGCGCCCAGCATGGTGGGCATGGCCAGGAAGAACGAGAACTCGGTGGCCGTCTTGCGCTGGATGCCGGCGATCATGCCGCCGATGATGGTGGCGCCCGAACGCGAGGTGCCCGGGATCATGGCCAGGCACTGCGCCACCCCCACGCCCAGCGCCTGCTTCCAGCTGATCTGCTCCAGCGTCATGGCCGTGGCGCGCTCGTCCGACGCGGTATCGTCGGCCGCGCCCGGCTGGTCGCCCGGCGTATGGCGGGTGCGGCGCTCCACGTACAGCATGATCAGGCCGCCCAGCACCAGCGTCACCACCACCACGGCGGGATGGTAGAACACCTGCTTGATGGATTTGATGAAGATGGCGCCGATGACCGCCGCCGGCAGGAAGGCGATCAGCAGGTTGCGGGTGAAGGCCACCTCGCTCGGCACGCCGGTCAGGGTGCCGCGGATCAGCTGCAGCAGCCGGGCGCGGAAAATCCACATCACCGCCAGGATCGAGCCCAGCTGGATCACCACCTCGAACACCTTGCCCTGGCTCGACTCGAAGTTGATCCAGTCGCCGATCAGGATCAGGTGGCCGGTGCTGGAAACCGGGATGAATTCGGTCAGCCCCTCGACGATGCCGAGGATGAAGGCCTTGATGAGATAGAGGGCGTTGTCGGTCACGATGGCAAGGGTTCCTTTGAGGGAGTGGCGGCCTTAGTCATTGGTCAGCGAGGCGTCTTCGTCCAGCGGCTCCGGCGCGCGCTTCTCGACGCGCACCAGGGCAATGCGGCGGCCGTCCATTTCCAGCACCTCGAAGCGGAAATGGTCATGGTGGAATTCGTACTCGCAGACATCGCCCGGCTTGGGCAGGTGGCCGAAGCGCGACAGCAGGTAGCCGGCCAGGGTGGAGAAGTCCTGCGCCTCATCGACCAGGCCTTCGGTTTCCAGCACCTGCTCGACGTGGTGCAGGTCGGCCGCGCCGTCGATCTTCCAGGTGTTGGGGCCGTCGGCGACGATATCGGGCAGTTCGTCCTCGTCGGGAAATTCGCCGGCGATGGCCTCGAACACGTCGATCGGTGTGACCAGGCCCTCGATGGCGCCGAACTCGTCGGCCACCAGCACCAGTTGGCCGCGCGAGCGCTTGAGGGTATCCATCAGGCGCAGGATGCCGATGGCCTCGTGCACGATGATCGGGTCGCGCAGGCGGTTGCGGCGCACCCGGCCCTCGGTGATCAGGTCGGCCACCAGGTCCTTGGCGCGGGCGATGCCCAGCACCTCGTCGAGCGAGCCGCGGCAGACCGGGAAGAAACTGTGCGGCGCCTCGGTGATCTGGCGCCGGATGGTGTCGGGGTCGTCGTCGATGTTGATCCACGACACGTCGGTGCGCGGGGTCATGATCGAGCGGATCGAGCGTTCGGCCAGCGTCAGCACGCCGCTGACCATGTTGCGCTCTTCGACGCCGAAGGCCGGGATGGCGGGGCCGTCGGCGCTGGGCAGGTCGGGCTCGTCGGCCGGCGGACGCTTGCCCAGCATGCGCAGCACCGCCGAAGCCGTGCGTTCGCGCATGGGGCGGCGCGCGTCCAGCTTGAGCAGGTTGCGGCGCGCCACCTGGTTCAGGGCCTCGATCGCGACCGAGAAGCCGATGGCGGCGTACAGGTAGCCCTTGGGCACCTTGAAGCCGAAGGCCTCCGCCAGCAGCGAGAAGCCGATCATCAGCAGGAAGCCCAGGCACAGCACCACCACCGTCGGGTGGGCGTTGACGAAGCGCGTCAGCGGCTTGGAGGCCAGCAGCATGATGCCGATGGCGATGACCACGGCGATCATCATGATGGCCAGGTGGTCCACCATGCCGACCGCGGTGATGACCGAGTCCAGCGAGAACACCGCGTCCAGCACCACGATCTGCGTCACGATGACCCAGAAGCTGGCGTACACGCGCGGCCCGGAAGAGCCGCCGTGCTGGCCGCCTTCCAGCCGCTCGTGCAGCTCCATGGTGCCCTTGAACAGCAGGAAGAAACCGCCGGCCATGAGAATCAGGTCGCGTCCCGATGGCGACAGGGGCCCGACCGAAAACAGGGGGGTGGTCAGGGTGACCAGCCACGACATGACCGACAACAGGCCGAGCCGCATGACGAGCGCCAGGCTCAGGCCAAGGATGCGCGCGCGGTCGCGTTGCGACGGGGGCAGCTTGTCCGCCAGGATGGCGATGAAAATCAGGTTATCGATTCCCAGGACGATCTCAAGGACGACCAGGGTAAGCAAGCCGACCCACGCAGCGGGGTCCAGCAGCCACTCCATCAGGAGCTCCAGAAGTTACACGACCGGTAATCGTACCCGGAAAACGCGTGACACGCCGGTGACACGGGTCGTACGGATGGCCTACGGCCGGCGGCCCGGCGTCATTGCGGCAGGCGGGAAAACCGCCGGCGAACGCAAAAAAAAGCCGGCGATGGCCGCCGGCTTTTTTGCGTTCGCGCCCGGGACAGGCTCAGCTGCCCAGCTTGAGCGTGCCCTTCATCATGGCCCAGTGGCCGGGGAAGGAGCAGAAATAGGCGTAGTTCTCGCCCGCGGCGATCTTGGACACGTCGAAGGTGACGGAGTCGGATTCGCCGCCGCCGATGACCTTGGTGTGGGCGATGACGCGGGTATCGCCCGCCTTGACGTAGTCCTGCGCCAGGCCGGCGCCCATGCCGTCGGTGGCCACGGCCTGCTTGTCGGCGTCCTTGGTCAGCACCAGGTTGTGGCCCATGGCGACCTTGGCCATTTTGCCGACGTGCTTCAGGTGCACGGTGAACTGCTTGCAGCTCTTGTCGACGACGATTTCCTTGACGTTGTACTGCATGGCGTCGTTGCTTTCGACGGTGGCTTCGCATTGCGCGGCAAGCGCGGGCAGGCTGGCGGCCGACAACAGGATGGCCAGGGTGGTTTTGGCAAGCATGAATCTTCTCCGATGACTGAATGGTGTCTCTGTGCGTTGCCGGACTGCGCCCGCAACGCCACCGCGCACCAGTCTAGGGGGCCGCCGCCGCCGGCCGCTTGACGCGCATCAAGCGGCCGGCGCTTACCTGCGCACATCCCTATGGTCAATAGGGGTATTACTGATTACCGGTGGCAACTTGACAAACCGCAACCTGCGCCGTGGCACCGATTCGTAGGATGGCTGCAAACCTACATCAACAAAGAGTCGAAGCATGCGCGGCAGTCTGGCGGCACATTACGGGGCACATTGCGGGGCGAATTGCGGGGCACATTACGGGGCGCATCGCGAAACAAATCACGGCAAGCATCGCGAAGCACGCCACGGGTATCTGCCGCTCATCGGGATCTTCATTTCAATCGTTCTGCTGTGCTGTGCGTTGGCCGCGAACGCCGCCCAGGCGCAGCGGCTGCCCGACTTCCTGAAGACCGTTGCCATCGCCGAGATATTCCCCGGCGCCGATCGCCTCGGCCCGCCCGAAGGCAAGCCGATGACGGCGCGCGCCTATGCCGGCGAGCGCGCGCTGGGACGCGTCTACCTGACCTCCGACGTGGTCAACACCCGCGGCTATTCCAGCAAGCCCATCGACGTGCTGGTGGGGCTGGCGGACAACGGCCGCATCGTCAGCGCCAGGCTGGTCGAGCACCACGAGCCCATCGTGCTGATCGGCATTCCGCAATCGAAGGTCGACCACTTCATCCAGAGCTACGTCGGCCTGAACTTCATCGACAGCCCGCCGCGCCACGGCGCGCCGCCGCCGGTGGACATCATCAGCGGCGCCACCGTCACCCTCATGGTGATCGGCGACAGCATCACGCGCTCGGCCATCGCGGTGGCGCGCGCCTACGGCGTGGACGGCGCCGCGGCGGCCGGCGCGCAGGCGGCCACGCCAGCGGTCGCGGCGCCGGCGCGCCTGATCGACGAGTCGCGCGACGCGGTCGAGCCATGGCAGGCGCTGCGCGATGCCGGCGCGGTGCGCAACCTGCGCCTGTCGCCCGAGGACGTGAACCGCGTATTCCGCGAGTCCGGCCGCCAGGATGCCGCCGAACGCGGACAGGAAGCCGCCGACGACGCGCTGTTCATCGACCTGTATGTCGCCTTGGCCAGCGTGCCGTCCATCGGCCGCAGCCTGCTGGGCGACGCGGAATGGCAACGCCTGAAGGAACGCCTCAAGCCGGGCCAGCAGGCCATCCTGGTGGCGGGCAACGGCGCCTATTCGTTCAAGGGCTCGGGCTATGTGCGCGGCGGCATCTTCGACCGCATCGAGATCATCCAGGACGAAGGCAGCTTCCGTTTCCGCGACCGCAATCACCAGCGCCTGGCCGACGTCGTCGCGCAAGGCGCGCCGGCCCTGCGCGAAGTGGCGCTATTCGTGGTGCCCGAGGACGCGGCGTTCGATCCGGTCAAGCCGTGGCGGCTGCAATTGATGGTGCAGCGCGTGCTGAGCGTGTCGGACAAGGCCTTCGTCACCTTCGACCTGCCCTACGAACTGCCGGCCCGCTATACCCGCGCCACCACGACGGCCAGCCCCACGGCCAGCCCATTGGCAAGCCCGGACGCGCCGGCCGCCGTCGCGCCGCGGGATGAGGCGCCGCCCGCGCTGTGGCGGCAGATCTGGCGCGGCAAGGCCGTGCAGGTGGCGATCCTGACGGCGGCGTTGCTGGTGCTGGTGGGCATCTTCTTCTTCCAGGACCAGCTGACCAGCCGGCCGCTGCTGCACGACCGGCTGCGCCTGGCGTTCCTGGCCTTCGCGCTGTTCTGGATCGGCTGGTACGGGCAGGCCCAGCTGTCCATCGTCAACGTGCTGACGTTCTTCTCGGCCCTGCGCACCGACTTCCGCTGGGACTACTTCCTGATGGACCCGCTGGTGTTCATCCTGTGGTGCGCCACCGCCATCTCCATGGTGTTCTGGAATCGCGGCGCGTTCTGCGGCTGGCTCTGTCCGTTCGGCGCGCTGCAGGAACTGGCCAACCGCTTCGCCAGGCGGCTGGGACTGCGCCAGGTCACGGTGCGCCACGGCGTCAACCAGCGCCTGTCGACGCTGAAGTACGTGATCTTCCTGGTGCTGTTCGGCTTCTCGCTGTACGACCTGGCGCTGGCCGAGCGGCTGGCCGAGGTCGAGCCGTTCAAGACCGCCATCATCCTGCGCTTCCTGCGCGACTGGCCGTTCGTGGTGTTCGCGGTGGCGCTGGTGGCCGCGGGCCTGTTCATCGAGCGCTTCTTCTGCCGCTATCTCTGTCCGCTCGGCGCCGCCCTGGCGATCCCGGCGCGGCTGCGCATCTTCAACTGGCTGCGCCGCTACCGCGACTGCGGCAACCCCTGCCAGCGCTGCAACCACGAATGCCCGGTGCAGGCGATCGAGCCAACCGGCGAGATCAACCCCAACGAGTGCATCCAGTGCCTGCACTGCCAGATGCTCTACCACCACAAGCAGAAATGCCCGCACCTGATCCAGAAATACGGCAAGCGCGAGCGGCGCCGCGCCGCCGACAGCGAGCCGGCGGTGCAGGAAGTGGTGCTGCACCGCGCGCCCAGGCCGAACGCGCCCGCCCCTTCCGAACCCTGATTTCCGTACCGCGGCGCCAGACGCCGTTCCTATCGAGGAGTTAACCATGTCCGACAAGAACCCCGACAAAACCGGCCTGAGCCGCCGCAGCTTCCTGGGAACCGCCGCCATCACCGGCGCGGCCGGCCTGGTGGGCGGCGCGCAGCTGTCCACCGCCCACGGCAAGGACGCCAAGGCCGGCGCCGCCGGCCAGAGCGGCCACGTGGCGCCGGGCGAGCTGGACGAATACTATGCCTTCAACTCCAGCGGCCAGTCGGGCGAAGTGCGCGTGCTGGGCCTGCCGTCCATGCGCGAGCTGGTGCGCATCCCGGTCTTCAACCACTGCAGCGCCACCGGCTGGGGCCGCACCAACGAAAGCCGCAAGATCCTCACCGAAGGCCTGACGCCCGAGACCCGCGAATACCTCAAGGACAAGGGCGGCGTATTCCTGAACGGCGACGCCCACCACCCGCACCTGTCGTTCACCGACCGCACCTACGACGGCCGCTATCTCTTCATCAACGACAAGGCCAACAACCGCGTCGCCCGCATCCGCCTGGACGTGATGAAGACCGACAAGATCACCGAGCTGCCCAACGTGTCGGGCGTGCACGGCCTGCGGCCGCAGCGCTATCCACGCACCGGCTACGTGTTCGCCAACGGCGAGCACATCATCCCGCTGCCCAACGACGGCAAGGTGACCGACGATCCCAAGAAGAACTTCTTCGCGATCTACACCGCGCTGGACGGCGACACCATGAAGGTCGCCTGGCAGGTGCTGGTGGACGGCAACCTGGACAATGGCGACGCCGACTACCAGGGCAAGTATTCCTTCTCGACCTGCTACAACTCCGAGAAGGGCGTGACGGTGGAGGAAGCCTCCGCCAACGAGCAGGACTGGGTGGTGGTGTTCAACATCAAGCGCATCGAGGAAGCCGTCAAGAAAGGCGACTTCAAGATGATGGGCGGCGTGCCGGTGATCGACGGCCGCCACGGCTCCAAGTACACCCGCTACATCCCGGTGCCGAACTCGCCGCACGGCTGCAACGCCGCGCCCGACGGCATCCACCTGGTGCTCAACGGCAAGCTGTCGCCCACCGTGACCGTGCTGGACGTGCGCACGCTGGACGATCTGTTCGACGACAAGATCAAGCCGCGCGATTGCGTGGTGGCCGAACCGCAGCTGGGCCTGGGCCCCCTGCACACCGCGTTCGACGGCCGCGGCAACGCCTACACCACGCTGTTCATCGACAGCCAGATGGTCAAGTGGAACATCGACCTGGCCAAGCGCGCCTACAAGGGCGAGAAGGTCGACCCGATCATCCAGAAGCTGGACGTGCACTACCAGCCCGGCCACAACCATTCGACCATGGGCGAGACGCGCGAGGCCGACGGAAAGTGGCTGGTGTCGCTGAACAAGTTCTCGAAGGACCGCTTCCTGAACGTCGGCCCGCTCAAGCCCGAGAACGACCAGCTCATCGACATTTCCGGCGACACGATGAAGCTGGTGCACGACGGCCCCAGCTTCGCCGAGCCGCACGACATGTGCCTGGTGCACCGCTCCAAGGTCCACCCCGTCAGCGTCTGGAAGCGCGACGACCCCATGTGGGAAGACGCGCGCCAGATGGCCAAAAAGGACGGCGTGACGCTGGAGGACGCGGCCAAGGTGGTGCGCGACGGCAACAAGGTGCGCGTGTACATGATGGCGGTGGCGCCGATGTTCAGCCTCAAACGGATCGAGGTCAACCAGGGCGACGAAGTCACCGTGGTGGTCACGAACATGGAAGTGATCGAGGACCTGACCCACGGCTTCACGCTCGAAGGCCATGGCATCGCCATGGAGATCGCGCCGCAGGCCACCGCGTCGGTCACCTTCACGGCGGACCGCCCCGGCGTGCATTGGTACTACTGCCAATGGTTCTGCCACGCGCTGCACATGGAAATGTCCGGCCAGCTGGTGGTGCTGCCGAAGAAGACCGCGTAGCGCCCATGACCTTCCTCGCTAACCTGACCCGGGGCGGCAGGAGGACCGCCGCCGCGCTGGCCACGCTGGCCGCGCTGGGAGGCGCGCCCGCCTGGGCGCCGCCCGCCGCCGCGGCCAACGTGTCCGTCGCCGCCGGCGCGGACCTGGCGGCGGCGGTGGCCGCCGCCCAGCCCGGCGACGTGCTGGCGCTGGCGCCCGGCAGCTACACCGGCGGCATCGTCATCGACAAGCCCCTGACCCTGGAAGGCCCGCCCGACCGCGCCGCCGTCATCGCCGGCACGCGCCAGGGGCGCACGCTGTGGATCAAGGCCGAGGACGTGACGCTGCGCAACCTGACCATCACCCGCTCCGGACTGAGCCTGTCGGACATGGACGCCGGCGTGTTCCTGGACCGCGGCGCGCACCGCGCCCGCATCGAGCACAACGACATCCTCGACAACCTGGTGGGCGTGCACGTGTGGGGGCCGCATGACGCGCTGGTACGGGCCAACCGCATCGTCGGCAACCGCGAACTGCGCGTGGCCGAGCGCGGCAACGGCCTCACCCTGTGGAATACGCCGGGAACCCGGATCCTGGACAACGACATCTCCGCGGGCCGCGACGGCATCTTCGTCAACACCAGCAGGCGGAACACCTTCAGCGGCAACCACTTCCACGACCTGCGCTACGCGGTCCACTACATGTACACCAATGACAGCGAGATCAGCGGCAATGTCTCGACCGGCAACGACATCGCCTACGCCATCATGTATTCGCACCGGCTGGTGGTGCAGGGCAACGTCGCGCGCGACAGCCGCGAACAGGGCCTGATGCTGAACTACGCCAACCAGTCGCGCATCACCGGCAACACGGTCGATGGCGCCGGCAAGTGCGTGTTCATCTACAACGCCAACAACAATGCGTTCCTGGACAACCACTTCGCCAACTGCGATATCGGCGTGCACTACACCGCCGGATCCGATGGCAACCAGATTTCGGGCAACGCTTTCCTGCACAACAAGAACCAGGTGAAGTATGTCGGCACCCGCACGCTCGACTGGGCCGTGAACGGCCGCGGCAATTACTGGAGCGACAACACCGCCTTCGATCTGGACGGCGACGGCATCGCCGACACCGCCTACCGGCCCAACGATGTGGTCGACCAGCTGCTGTGGCGCGCGCCCGCGGCGCGCATCCTGCTGAACAGCCCGTCGATATCGATCGTGCGCTGGGCCCAATCCCAATTTCCCGCCATCCTGCCCGGCGGCGTCATCGACAGCGCGCCGCTGATGCAGCCGCCGCCGCGGCCCGCCGCCGCTCGCGCCAAGGAGACCCCATGAAGACCGACCTGGTGACGCTGGCCGGCGTCAGCAAGCACTATGGCGCGCAGCGCGCCATCGACGGCCTCGACCTGCAATTGCGCGAAGGCGAATGCGTAGCGCTGGCCGGCCACAACGGCGCCGGCAAGAGCACGCTGATCAAGCTGGTGCTGGGGCTGATCCGGCCCACCCACGGGCGCGTCACGCTGTTCGGCGAGGACGCCCACAGCCGCGCCGCCGCGCGCCTGCGCGACCGCATCGGCTACCTGCCGGAGACCGTCGCGCTGCATCCCTCGCTGACCGGCGTGGAAACGCTGGCCTTCTACGCCCGGCTCAAGCGCCGGTCGTTGTCCGGCAACCCGGCCCTGCTGGAGAAGGTGGGCATCGCCGGCGCCGCCCATCGTCGCGTGGGCGGGTATTCCAAGGGCATGCGGCAGCGCCTGGCGCTGGCGCAGGCGCTGCTGGGCGAGCCGCGCGTGCTGCTGTTCGACGAACCGACCACCGGGCTGGACCCGGCCTCGCGCCTGATGTTCTACGAGATCGTGCATGAACTGCGCGCGGCCGGCGCCACCATTCTGCTCAGCACCCATGCCCTGTCGGAACTGGCGGGGCACGCCGACCGCATCGTGGTCATGAAGGCCGGCAGGAAGATCGCCGACGGCGCCATGTCGGCGCTGCGCCGCGACACCGGGCTGCCCATCCGCATCCGGCTGACGCTGGCCGAGCCGCAATCCGGCACGCTGCTGACGCGGCCCTGGCGCCGCCTCGACGCCTGCCGCTATGAACTGGCCTGCCAGGAACGCGACAAGGTCGAGGCCATCCGCGGCATCGGCGCCATCGCCGCGCCCATCGCCGACCTCGACATCCAGGCGCCAAGCCTGGACGACATCTACGCCCACCTGCTTGAACGGGAAGACATATGAACGCCGTCTGCACCATCATCGGCAAGGAAATCCGCGACGGCCTGCGCAATCGCTGGGTGCTCGCCACCGCGCTGCTGCTGGGCGCGCTGGCGCTGGCGCTGGGCCTGCTGGGCAGTTCGCCGACCGGCACCGTCAAGGCCGACCCGCTGACCGTCACCGTGGTCAGCCTGTCGAGCCTGTCGATCTTCCTGGTGCCGCTCATCGCCATGCTGCTGGCCTACGACGCGGTGGTCGGCGAAGTCGACCGCGGCACCATGGCCCTGCTGCTGAGCTACCCCGTGTCGCGCTGGCAGGTGCTGGTGGGCAAGTTCATCGGCCACCTGGCGATCCTGGCGCTGGCCACCGGCGCCGGCTACGGCTCGGCCGGCCTGGCGCTGCAATGGGCCTACGGCGGCCTGGACGCCGCCGCCTGGCAGCCGTTCGCGCTGCTGATCGGGGCCAGCGTGCTGCTGGGCGCCAGCTTCCTGGCCATGGGCTACCTGATCAGCACGCTGGTGCGCGAGCGCGCCACCGCCGCCGGCATCGCCGTCGGCGTATGGCTGTTCTTCGTGGTGATCTACGACATGGCGCTGCTGGGCCTGCTGGCGGCCGACCAGGGCCGCTACGTCAGCCCCGGCCTGCTCAACGCGCTGCTGCTGCTCAATCCCTCCGACGTCTATCGCCTGTTGAACCTGACGGGCTTCGAGAATATTTCGCTGTACGCCGGCATGGCGGGCGTGAGCGACCAGGCCAGCCTGCCCGTGCCCGCGCTGCTGGCGGCGCTGCTGCTGTGGATCGCCCTGCCCTTCCTGCTGGCCGCCGCGTCTTTCAGGAACCGACCGCTATGAGAGCCCTGCTGTTTTCCCTCGGCCTGGCCGCCCTGCTGGCCGTGACCGCCTGCGACGACGGCGCCGCGCCCGCCGCGCCGCCCCCGCCGCAAGCGGTCTCGTCGCAGTCGGTGGGCCATTACTGCGGCATGGCGCTGGCCGATCACACGGGTCCGAAAGGACAGATCTTCATCAAGGGCCGGCCCGCGCCGGTCTGGTTCTCGTCGATCAAGCAAGTCTTCGCCTATACGCTGCTGCCCGAGGAACCCAAGGCGATCGCCGCGATCTATGTGAACGACATGGCCACCGCCGGCGCCGACGGCGTGCCGGATCCGGCCGCCTGGATCGACGCGCGCCAGGCGTTCTACGTCATCGAAGGCCGTTTCGTTGGCGGCATGGGCGCCGAGGACGCCATGCCGTTCTCGCTGCGCGACCGCGCCGAGGCCTTCGCGCAGGCGCACGGCGGCCGCGTCGTGGCCTATGCCGACGTCCCGGAAGCCTATGTCTTCGCCCAATAGCGCGGCCCTTGAACGCCCCCGCCGCCCCCATCCGCCATGTCCATCGCCATGAATCCACGCCGCCGCCGTTTCATCGGCATCGCCGCCGCCGCATCCGCGCTGGCGCTTGCCCCCCTGTCCTTGCGCCGCGCGTCCGCCGCGATCGCGCCCACCACCTGGCAAGGCGTCGCGCTGGGCGCCGATGCCGAACTGCGGCTCTACCATCCCGACCCGCGCGCCGCGCGGCAACTGATCGACCAGGCGCTGGCAGAACTGCATCGCCTGGAAGGCATATTCAGCCTGTATCGCGACGACAGCGCGCTGGCGCGGCTGAACCGGCAGGGCTACCTGGCCGATCCGCCCGCCGACCTGCTGCGCCTGCTGGGCGACAGCCTGCGCTACAGCCGCCTGACCGATGGCGCCTTCGATCCCACCGTGCAGCCGCTGTGGCAGCTGTACGCCAGCCATTTCGCGCGCCCCGGGGCGCCCGCGCAGGGCCCGTCCGAGGCCGAGCTGGCGCGGGCCCTGGCACGCGTGTCGTACCGGGACGTGACGCTGGACAGCCGCCGCATCGAGCTGCGGCGGCCCGCAATGGGCATCACGCTCAACGGCATCGCCCAGGGCTACATCACCGATTGCATCACGCGCCTGCTCAAGCAGGGCGGGCTGGATCGCGCGCTGGTCGACATGGGCGAGATCCGCGGGCTGGACAGCCGCGCATCCCCCGGCGACTGGCGGGTCGGCCTGGCCGATCCGCGCGCGCCGCGGCGGATCCTGGCCTCGGTGCCCGTGCGCAACCAGGCGCTGGCCACATCGAGCGGCTACGGCACGGCCATCGACGCGGCGGGCCGCTGCACCCACTTGTTCGATCCCCGCACCGGCAGCGCGCGGCCGCGCTACCAGAGCGTGTCGATCATGGCGCCCAACGCCGCCATGGCCGATGCCCTGTCGACCGCGTTCTCGCACATGCCGCTGCGGGTCACGGCGCCGATCGTGCGCGAGCTGGGGCTGCGCGCGTGGTTCGTGCCGCTCGACGGGGGATTGGTGTCGCAGGGCGGCCAGGGGTAACGCAATGCGCACCGACCGCCTGCCGGACGGGGAACGCTGAACCGGCGGCTACGATTTTCCCTTGCGGGCGGTGCTCGATTGGCGCGCCTCGAACTGCCTGCGCGTGGCCTCCAGTTCCCGCTGCAGCAACGCCGCGTCCGGCAGGACGGTGCGGTAGTTGGCTGCCATCACCTGGGTTGGCAGTCCGTCCAACGCATACTGCGCCAGCGCACGGCCTTTGTCCGCGCACAGGATCAGCCCCACCGGTGGATTCTCGTCGGCAAGCGCCCAGTGCGCTTTCGCATAGTTGCAGTACATGTGCATCTGACCCACATCCGCGTGGGTCAAGCTGCCGAGTTTCAGATCGATGATGACCAGGCAGCGCAGCCTGCGATGAAACAGCAGCAGATCCACGCGATACCACGTCTGGTCGATGCGCAATCGACGCTGCCGCCCCACGAAGGTGAAGCCTTCCCCGAGCTCCAGCAGGAAGCCTTCCAGACGCTGCGTCAGGGCGGCTTCCAGATCGGATTCCGAGTATTCGTCCTTGAGATCGAGAAACTCCAGCACATACGGATCCTTGATCGCATCGTCCGCGGTGACGCTATCCCCAGGCATCGGCAGCGCTGCCTTCGCCAGCACTGCGGCCTTGTTCCTGGACAAAGCAGTGCGCTCGTAGAACTGGCTTTCGATCTGCCGGCCGAGCTGGCGCACGCTCCAGCCGCCACGCAGCGCATGCGCCTCGTAGAACCGGCGAGCCTGGCTGTCCTTGACCGACAGCAATCGCACATACGCCGACCAAGGCAGCGTGAATGCCTGGGACAGATCGGATAGATCGAATTTCCGAGACGCTGTCTCGGAAGTCGCGGCCATTCCCGTTTCGTCGAATTTCCGAGACACTGTCTCGGAAATTGCAGATGGAGGATAGGCAAGGAAGAACCCCCGCATGTTCTCCAGGTTGTCGGCGCTGAAGCCGCGCCCGAACCGCGCGGTCAGGTCAATGGACAACCGTTGGATCAACTGTTCCCCGTAGCCGGCCCGTCGCCTGCCTTTCTGCTCGGCGTCGACGATCCGTTGGCCGATCGCCCAGTAACTGGCCGTCATCAATGCATTGACCCGCCGCGCCGCGCTCCGGCGGGCGCTATCGAGCAGCTCGACGATATCGCCGTGAATACCGGCATAGCCGGCCGGCAACACGCCAGCCCGGCTCGGCCGCATCGACGTCTTTCCTGTCATGCGATCATCTCCGTGTGAGGAAGACGCAGGCGCCTTCGTCACCGGTAGACCCTTCGTTCGGCGCCAGACACACCACATCACTCGCGGCATGACCATAGCGCATGAACCGGGCCATGGTCGCGCGCACCGTGACCAATCAGTCCACCCGGGACGCTGACGCAAAACATGACCGAACTGCATCACCCCAAACAAAAAACCCGCCGTGGTGGCGGGTTTTGGGGAGGCAACGAAGCGCGCTCAGGCAGCCGGCGTCGGATTCAGCGCCGACAGCATCTGCGTGAAGATCTTCGGGCTGGCGGCGAGCACGTTGCCCGAATCCATCCAGCCTTGTTCGCCGTCGAAGTCGGCGACCAGGCCGCCGGCTTCCAGCACCATCAGGCTGCCGGCCGCCAGGTCCCAGGGCTTCAGGCCCACGCCGCAGAAGCCGTCCAGGCGGCCGCAGGCGACGTAGGCCAGGTCGAGCACGGTGGCGCCCAGGCGGCGCACGCCGGTGCTGCCTTCGGCCATGGTGCGGAAACGCTGCGAGCCTTGTTCCAGGTCGCCCGAGTTGGGCCAGTGCGCGCCCAGCAGGGCCTCGTGGTAGCGGGTGCGGCCCGAGACGCGCACGCGGCGGTCGTTCAGGAACGTGCCGCTGCCACGGCTGGCGGTGAACAGTTCGTTGCGCGACGGGTCATAGATGACCGCCTGCGTGACCTGGCCGCGCTGGGTCAGCGCGATCGACACGGCGTAGTTGGGCAGGCCGTGGATGAAGTTGGTGGTGCCGTCCAGCGGATCGATGATCCACTGGAATTCCGCCTGGTCGGGGCCCTGCAAGCCGAATTCCTCGCCCAGGACGGCATGGTCCGGGTAGGCGGCGCGCAGCGTCTCGACGATGGACTCCTCGGCGGCGCGATCCACTTCCGTGACATAATCGCGCGGCCCCTTGCGAGCCACGCTGAGTCGTTCCAAATCCATGCTGGCACGGTTGATGATGGTGCCGGCACGCCGGGCCGCCTTGATGGCGATGTTGAGCATCGGGTGCATAAAATTCCGTACGTATGCGGTGGGTAGGCCGCTAGCCACCCCCCCGGATCCGCCGCCCCCCGACAGGGGGAAACCGGCCCAAAAAACCAGGAAGGCACTAAGCCAAACGTGCCATTTTAAATGACTCAAGCATTTTCACGCGTTCGCTTCATCATGGTGAACCCCAGCCACCCCGGAAACGTCGGTTCGGCGGCCCGCGCGATCAAGACCATGGGCTTCTCGGAACTGGTGCTGGTGGGGCCCAAATTCGCCGATGTAACCAGCCAGCCGGAGGCCGTGGCCCTGGCCAGCGGCGCCCTGGACGTGCTGGAGAACGCGCGCATCTACGATACCCTGGAAGAGGCGCTGGCGCCCGTGACCCTGGCGTTCGCCCTGACCGCCCGGGTGCGCGACCTGGGCCCCCCGCCCTGCGACATCCGCCAGGCCGCCGACCTGGCCTGCGCCCACCTCGCGGAAACCGCCGAAGGTTGCGCGGCCATCGTGCTGGGCACCGAGCGGGCCGGCCTGACCAACGCCCAGATCGGGCTGTGCCACCGCATCTGCCATATCCCGGCCAACCCCGAATACAGCTCGCTGAACGTGGCCCAGGCGCTGCAGCTGGCGGCCTGGGAGCTGCGCTACGCGCTGCTGGTGGACCAGGGCGCCGCCCTGCTGCCCGCCTCCACCGCGCAAGCGCCCTCGCGCGGGGCCGAGCCAGCCTCCGGGGAAGCGGTGCAGGCCTTCCTGGCGCACTGGGAAGAAGCGCTGGTGGGCGTGCGCTTCCTGGACCCGGCCCATCCCAAGAAATTGCTGCCGCGGATGCGGCACCTTTTTTCCCGGGTGGCCCTGACGCGCGACGAGGTCGACATGATGCGCGGCGTCTGCACCGCCATGCTGGCCGCGGCGCGTCGCGACGGCGGCCCAAAAAAATAGGGACGGGCATCTGCCCGTCCCCCGTCATCGGCCGCCGGCGGTTGGCCCGCCGCGGCACGAAGCGCGTGCTCAGTCGACCTTGGCGCCCGACGCCTTGACCACCGGCGCCCAGCCTTCCACTTCCGACTTGATGAACTGGCCGAATTCGGCCGGCGTGGTCTTGACGCCCACGGCGCCCAGTTTTTCGAAGCTGGTCTGCACTTCCGGCTTGTCCAGCGCCTTGACCATGGCGGCGTTGAGCTTGTTGACCACTTCCGGCGGCGTGCCGGCCGGCGCGATCAGGCCGAACCACGACGATACGTCGAAGCCGGCGAAGCCCGATTCCTGCATGGTGGGCAGGTCCGGCGCGCTCTTGGAGCGGTCCGACGTGGTCACCGCCAGCGCGCGCAGCTTGCCCGATTGCGCGTGCGGCCAGGCCGACGGCATGTTGTCGAACATGAATTGCACCTGGCCGCCGATCAGGTCGGTGATGGCCGGGGCGCTGCCCTTGTACGGCACGTGCAGCACGTCGATGCCGGCCTTCATCTTGAACAGTTCGCCGGCCATGTGGATCGAGGTGCCGCTGCCCGACGAGGCAAACGCCAGCTTGCCCGGGTTCTTCTTGGCGTAGTCGACCAGTTCCTGCACCGTCTTGACCGGCACCTGCGGGTTCACCACCAGGATGTTCGGCACCTTGGCGCCCAGCGCCACCGGGGTGAAGTCCTTCGTCAGGTCGAACGTGACGTTCTTGTACAGCGTCTGGTTGATGGCGCTGGTGACGGCCACGAACAGCAGCGTGTAGCCGTCCGGCGCGGCGCGCTGCACCATGTCGGTAGCGATGTTGCTGCCGGCGCCCGGCTTGTTCTCGACCACGAACGACTGGCCCAGGCTCTCGGTGAGCTCCTTGGCCATGATGCGGGCGATCACGTCGGTGGTGCCGCCGGCGGAAAAGCCGACCACGATGCGGACAGGTTTGTCGGGATAGGCGGCCTGGGCGGAACCCATGGCGAAAGCGCTTGCGGCGGTAGCCAGTAGCGTGGCGGCAAGACGCCGCAGTCCAGGCTTTTGACCGGTCTTCATATAGTCTCCGTGCTGATACTGTCCATTAAATGGACGATTCGAATTATTGGATGCTGCATTCTGATCTATACACGAGCGGAGCATCAAGGTAGAGTCCACGCTACGGACTATGGTTTTCCCTTGACCATTGCGCCATAACCCCCAAGTTTTCAGAGAGTTGCATGCAAGACAGCGATGCCGCGGCCGCAGGCCCCCGCACATTGCGGCGCGGATTGGCCGTTCTGGCCGCCCTGCGGGACCAGGGCCCCGATGGGCTCAGCGTGACCGATATCGCCCGCCTGACGGGCATCCAGCGTCCCACCATCTACCGCCTGCTGGCGGCCCTGCTCGACGCGGGCCTGGTGCTGCCGGTGACGGGCACCAAGAAGTACCGCGCCCAGCTGGCGGTGGACCCCGACACCCGCTCGCGCGATCCGCGCGTGCGCCAGCTGCTGCCGGTGCTGCGACGCCTGGCCGACCGCACCGGCGACGCCGTGTTCCTGGTGGTGCGCGATGAAGACGACTCCATCAGCCTGCATCGCGAGATCGGCAGCTATCCGGTGCAGATCCTGGCCACCTACGCCGGCAAGCGCCAGCCGCTGGGCGTGGGCTCGGGCGGCATGGCGCTGCTGGCCGCGCTGCCCGACGACGTCGCGCGCGGCATCGTCGAGCGCAACTCCAGCCGGCTGGACGAATACGGCGGCATGACGCCGCAAGAGATGTTCCGCCTGATCGAAAACACCCGCGCCCGCGGCTATTCGGTGGTGGGCAACCATGCCGTGCGCGGCGCGCTGGGCGTGGGCTGCGCCCTGCTCGACAACCATGGCGCGCCGCTGCTGGCGGTCAGCGTCACGGCCATCATCGACCGCATGCCGGCCCAGCGCCAGCGCGAGATCGCCGGCTGGATCAAGGCCGAACTGGCGCGGCTGGCGGTGCAGGCCTGAGCCCGGCACGCGGTCCACGCCGCGCCATGAAAAAGGGCGTCCCGCCATCGGCCGGGACGCCCTTTTCATTGCAGGCCATACGCTCAGGCCGCGGCGCCAGCCTTGGGCTCGCTGGCCTTGGGGTTCTGGATCTCGCGCAGCGGGATCGGCGCCTGGAAGCCCGCGGCCTCCAGCGACAGGCGGATGTCCTGGTACAGGCCCCAGCGCAGGTCCCAGTACTTGGCGGCGTCGGCCCACACCCGCACGTTCACGACCACGCCGCTTTCCTTGTAGTCGACCACCTTCACCAGCGGCTGCGGATCCTTCAGCGCGTTCGGATTGGCCGCGACGATGTCCTGCAGCTTGGTCAGCACCGCGTTCAGGTCATCGCCATAGCGCACCGGTACCGGGATATCCAGGCGGCGGGTCTTGTTGCGGCTGTAGTTGGTGATGGTGGCGTTCCAGACGGTGCTGTTGGGCAGCGTCAGGTGGATGCCGTCGACCTGGATCAGGCGCGTCAGGAACAGGCCGACTTCCTCGACCGTGCCTTCGGCGCCGGAGCTCAAACCGACGTATTCGCCGGCACGCACCGGGCGCAGGATCAGCAGCATGATGCCGGCCGCGATGTTCTGCAGCGTGCCCTGCAGCGCCAGGCCGACGGCCAGGCCGGCGGCGCCAAGCACCGCGATCAGGCTGGCGGTCTGCACCCCGAAACGCGCCAGCACCGCGATCAGCGTGAAGATGCGCACCGTCCATACCACGGTGCTGTAGAACATCGGCACGATGGTCGGGTCGATCTTGCTGGAACGCGTGGCGATGCGCCGAACCCAGCGGCCCAGCAGCGTCGACACCCACCAGCCGATGACCAGGATCAGCAAGGCCACCAGCAGATTGATGCCCAGGTCCACCAGCCTGGGCGCCCAGGCATTGAATTCCTTCAAGGCGTCTTCCATCGTTGTCGCTCCCTCATGCAAAAAAAGACAGCCGAAAACTGTATCAGATGCGTCATGCGGAAAGGGCGCCGGCGGGTGTCCGGTATGTCAGGCTTTGTAAAGCGCGCTGGCTGAGCCGCAGGGATATGCGGCGGCAACGGCGCGGTCAGGCGCCGGCGACCTTGCGGAAGTGGTTGTCCCAGGAACGTTCGCGCGACGGCGCCAGCAGCGGCTGTTCGCCACCCGCGGCATCGGTGCGCAGCATGGCGCCCAACCCGCTGCTGACAAGGAAACCGGCGCGCGGCGCCGGCGCCACGCCGCAGCCGTCGGCCAGCCGCGTCTCGCCCAGGCAGGCCCCGCTGGCGGCGTCCCAGTACAGCACCCGGCCGCCCACGGGGCTGGAGGTGGCGATGACCGCGCCGGCGGCGTCCGCCGCCACCGAACCGACGTAATTGCGCATCTCGCGCAGCGTGGCCGCCGGTCCGGCGTGCAGCTGCGCCGGCGCGCCGCGCCGGTGGCGGCCCACCAGCGCCGGGCGGTCGCCGGCCGGTCCCATGTACTGGCAGCCGAACCACACACTGCCATCGGCCGCCAGCGCCAGGTGGCGGATCGACAGGCGATGCAACTCGGGCGCCAGTTCCACCTTTTCCAGCAACCTGCCGCTGGCCGCGTCCAGGTACGCCAGCGACGGGCGCATGGTATCGAGATTGAGTTCGAGCTTGCCGTAGTCGGGGTGGGTCAGGATGCCGCCATTGGCCACGCACAAGGTCCTGCCGTCCGGCATCAGGACGACTTCGTGCGGGCCGATGCCGCCGCTGTCGTACTCGCCGACGCGGCGGTAGCCGCCGCCGGGCGTGGCGTCATAGATGCCGAGCACGCCGC
This sequence comes from Achromobacter xylosoxidans, assembly GCF_001457475.1. NCBI lineage: Bacteria > Pseudomonadati > Pseudomonadota > Betaproteobacteria > Burkholderiales > Alcaligenaceae > Achromobacter > Achromobacter xylosoxidans. The sequence goes on from NZ_LN831029.1 coordinate 4,913,600, forward strand.
GCGCGCCTTCGAAATCGTTTTCGGTGGCGGCCAGCAGGCGGCCGCCATCGAAATAGGCGCCGTGGCCGAAGAAATGGCGATCTTGCGGCAACGGCAGTTCGAGCGGCGCGCGTTCGCCGCGCAGGTCGAAGGCCAGGGCGAAAAAGCCCGGCTGGCGCCCGAACACCACGGCGCGGCCGCCGGCCGCGTCGATGGCGAAGCTGTGGCCGCGCGCGGGCATCGGCAGCACCCGGCGGTCCTGCCCGGACGCATCCAGGACCACCGCCTCGTCGCGGCCGCCGCGCTGGCGCGCCGCCAGGTACAGCGCGGTGTCATCGCGCGCCGCCGTGGCCAGCGCCGCGCCGGGCCAGGCCAGCGTGGCGCCCAGCGCGCCCGCGGCGCCCCATGCCAGGAATTCGCGCCGCGCGGGCCGCGCCGGCGCGCCGTCCGCCACGCGCGGCGCGGGTCGCCCGCTTGGATCGGCCGGCATCGCGGCCGGCGCTCGATCAATCGCCATCGAGCGCATTGAAGCCGATGGTCACGCCCAGTGCCGGCGCCAGGTCCTGGTCGACGATGGCTTTGGCGTTCTTCAACGTCAGCGCCGCCAGGCCCAGCAGGCGCCGCCCTTCCGCGTCGGCCAGGGCCTGCTCCAGCGGCGCCGGCGCCTCGCGCAACGCGCGCGCCGCGCCCTGCAATTCGCCCAGCACCGCGCCCGGCATCCAGTCCTCGCCCTTGGGCAGCGCATAGCCGCCCGCCGTGTAGAACGCCGCCAGGCCATCCAGGCTGGCCGCCAGCGTGCGCGTGGACAGGCCGCTGCGCCAGAAGGCGGCGCGCTTGGGCCGCGCGCTCCCGGCCGAATCGCCCAGCACGGGCAACAGCTTCACGTCGCGCGCGAACTGCAGGCCGGTGGACAGCGCCTTCATGGCTTCGGCCGCCACCTCCTGCGGATCGCGGTAGAGGTCATTGCCCGCCTGGGGCCGCGCGAACTGGCGGCCGAACTCGGCCTTGGCCTCCCAGGCCTGCGCCACGTCGCGCGAGATCGCGGCAATGTTGGCCGACACGGCGCGGGCATAGCCGCAGGCGTAGCCGAAGGTCGGCGCGGCGGTCTGCGTGAGCGCTGCCGGTTCGCCGTACAGCACGAATTCCAGCGCCGGCAGGCCCTGCACCGCCACGCTGCGGCCCGCCAGCGCGCCCGGCTTGAGCAGTTCGGCGTCCTGCGCGGCGATCAAGGCCTGCACCTGCCGGGGCATCACGCCCCGGGTATCGGGCCAGAATGCCAGGCGTTCATAACGATTGGCCTGCACCAGGGGACCGAAACGCAATGGTTCGAGCCGCGCCCACGCCAGCGCCAGGCCGGCGAAGGCGGCTTCCACGCGCTTGGCGCCGTCCGCGTCCGGCTTGCCGCACCACTGGCCCAGCGCGCCTTCCAGGTCGGTGGCAGCCGCGACCATGCCGGCGGCCGCCGGCCGCGCGTAGCCCTGCGCCAGGCGCTCACCCAGGTCGGCGGGCAGTTCGGCGCCCGCGGCCAGCGGCCAGGCCAGCGCCAGCGCGGCGGCCAGGGTCCGGGCCGGCGCGCGCCAGCGTGCAACAAAGATAGCCATTACAGCGACTCCAGGAAACGGATCAGGTCGGCGCGTTCTTCGGGCGTCATCGCCACCACGCGATCGCGCGCCGGCTGGCCGGCGCCGCCGTGCCACAGCACCGCTTCCAGCAGCGTGCGGGCGCGGCCGTCGTGCAGCCAGGTAGCGTTGGGATTGACGGTCCGGGTCAGGCCGATGCCCCACAGCGGCGGCGTGCGCCATTCGCGGCCATTGGCCGAGCCGTCGGACACGCCGTCGGCCAGGTCATCGCCCATGTCATGCACCAGCATGTCGGTGTACGGCCAGATCAGCTGGAAGCGGTGCTCGGCCTGTTTCGCATCGCGGCTGGTGACGTACTTGGGCACATGGCAGGCGACGCAGTTGGCCTCGTAGAACAGCTTCTTGCCGGCCAGCACGCGGGCGTCGTCGGCGTCGCGCCGCTGCGGCACCGCCAGGTTGGTGGAATAGGTGGTGACGAAGTCCATCAGCTTGGCCGGCACTTCCTCGGGGCCGAAACGCGGTTGCGCGCCGTGCGGCATCTCCAGGCACTGGGGTTGCGCCGGCGTACAGTCGCCGTGGTGATTGGGGAACAGCGGCGTCGACAGGCCCATGTCGTTGGAGAACGCGGCGGCGCTCTGCTGCTCCACCGTGGGCTGCCCGGCCTTCAGGTTGAAGCGGCCCAGCACGCGCTGGCCGGTGCGCGCGTCGGTCACCCAGTTGGCCTTGCCGACGATGCCGTCGCGCTTGTCGGCGCCGATGTTGGCCAGGATGTCGGCCTGGTGGATCGATTCCAGCAGGCCCAGGCCGATCATCGGCGGCGCCAGGCGCGGCGATATCTGCGTGTCCTTGCGCATCGGACCGTAGCCCAGGTTGTCGATGCGGTAGACCGGCTTCATCAACGTCGCGGTCTCGCCACCGTTGAGCTTGACCGTGACCGGCGTGTATTCGATTTCCATGCGGCCTTCGGCCGGCAGGCCGGCCACGGCGAAGTTCTGCAGCTGCACGCCGTAAACCGGCTCGGGCAGCAGCGCGATCTCGCCCGGCGCCAGCCGCGGATGGCCGCGGTCGGGGCCCTCCGGCACCGCCAGGCGCAGCAGCAGCGCCACCGCGTCGGGACGTTCCAGCGGATCGAAGCCCGGCACCGAGCCGCGCCCGTCCTTGGTATGACAGGCCTGGCACGAACGCGCGTTGAACAGCGGCCCGAGGCCGTCGGAGGCCTGCGTGGACGCCGGCGCGGACACCCAGTCCTTGCGGAACAGGCCGTTGCCGACCTGGAATTCCTGGCGCCGCTCGAAGCTCATGTTGGCCGACGGCTGCGAGAAAATGTCGGCGTTGATGAGCTTGTTGGTGGTGGTGGCGCCCGCCTGCATGGTCTCGAAGGTTTCGGCCTTGGAGAAATCACGGGTCGGCGCGGTGATGGCGAGGACCCGCTTGAGGTCTTCGGCGCTCAGGTCGTCGCGCCCGGCGGGCGCGGTTGGAGCGGCGGCGGCGCCGGCATGGGCCGACGCCGCCAGTACGGCGGCGAATACGAGCTTCACTTGAATACGGCGTCGGGTTTGTCCAGGCTGTCGGAACCTTCGATGGCGACCTTGCCCAGGTCCAGCAGCGCGATCACGCGCTCCAGGCTGCGGGTCTGGTCGACCAGGCGGTCGATGGCGGCCTGCACCACGGCGTTGCCTTCCTTGTTGCCGTCGGCGATCATCTGGTCGTAGGTCTCGACCGTCTCGGCGTGGGTCTTCATGGCCTGCATGGCGGCCACGGTGGCGTCCAGCTTGGCGCGCACTTCCGCGTCCAGCTTCGGATCGCGCGCCTTGACCAGTTCCGACAGGCTGGCGCCCGACACCTGCTTGCCATCGACGCGGGTGTACGCGCCCAGGTAGACGTTGCGGATGCCGATCTGGTTGTAGAAGTGCGAGTTGTGGGTATTGTCCGAGAAGCAGTCGTGCTCTTCCTCGGGATCGTGCAGCATCAGGCCGAGCTTCATGCGCTCGCCGGCCAGTTCGCCGTACGACAGGCTGCCCACGCCGGTCAGCATCGCCACCAGGCCGGCCTTGGGGTCTTCTTCCACGGCCTTGCGCGCGGCGCCGTCCTTCTGCCAATTGCCGACCATCTCTTCCAGGTCGGTCACCAGCAGGTCGGTCACGGCCTTCAGGTAGGCGATGCGGCGTTCGCAGTTGCCGCCGGTGCACTGCTTGACGTCGTAGTCGGTGTGCGGGCGGTTGCCCGAGTGGCGCTCCTGCGGCGTGCCCTTGCGGTCGGCCGGTGCCGGGCCGGTGCCGTTAAGGTCCTGGCCCCACAGCAGGAATTCGATGGCGTGGTAGCCGGTGGCGACGTTGGCCTCGTTGCCGTCGGCCTCGTGCAGCACTTCGGACAGCAGCTTGGGCGTGATCTCGCTGACATCGACGGTCTTGCCGCCTACCGAGATCTTGGAGTTGGCGATGACGTTGACCGCGTAGTAGGCGTTCTCGTCGTTCTCGGTGCCGTAGGAGGCGTCGACGTAGTCGATCAGGCCTTCGTCCAGCGGCCAGGCGTTCACGCGCCCTTCCCAGTCGTCGACGATCGGGTTGCCGAAGCGGAACGCCTCGGTCTGCTGGTACGGCACGCGCGCGTCCAGCCAGGCCCGGCGGGCGGCCTTGAGCGTGTCCGCGCTGGGCTTGGCGACCAGGGCGTTGATGGCCTCGCGCAGCGTCTTGGCGGAGGTCAGCGCGTCTTGATAGCCCGCCAGCGCCAGGTCTGAATAGTTCGCCACCACGGCCTTGGGCTGCGTGGCGGCATGAACCGTTCCCCCGAATGCCGCGACGGCCAGCGCCGCCCCCAACAACAACTTGCGCATCGACTTTCTCCCGTAAATCGGACGAAATCCACCCCGCGGCGGCCCCGTCCACACTTGAATTTGTGGATGCGAGTGTAAACAATTTTCGTTTGTTATTCAGCGAAAAGTCAGATACCTGACGTTTATCCGAACGGAAAAAGCCAGCAAAACCGGGCCGGGGACGAAAAAAAGCCCGGGAGCGGTCCCGGGCTTCCTGCCAGCCAGGCCGGCCGGATGCTCAACGCTGCAACGGCGCCTTGGCGGTTTCCCTGGCGGCCAGCACCGACACGGCGGTCACCACCAGCGCGGCGGCCACGTACAGCGACACCGCCACGGTCGAACTCCACGACTTGAACAGGCTGGCGATGATCAGCGGCGCGAAGCCTCCGCCGACGATGCCGGCCAGCGTGTAGGCCAGCGACGACCCGGCGTAGCGCACCCGGCCCGGGAACTGCTCGGTGATGAAGGCGGCCTGCGGGCCGTACATCATCGCGTGGATCAACAGGCCCACCACCACCGCCGCGCAGATCGCGACCGGATGCGCGGTGTCCATCAGCGTGAAGAACACGAAGGCCCAGACCATGCCCAGCACCGCGCCGGCCACGTACACGGGACGGCGCCCGATCTTGTCCGACAAATGCCCGCACAGCGGCACGGCGATGGCATTGAGCGCCGCGCCCAGCATGGTGGCGCCCAGCGCCAGCGGCCGCGACAGGTGCAGCACGGTGGTCACGTAGGTCAGCGTGAACACCACCACCAGCGCGTACAGCACGTCCGAACCGATGCGCGAGCCGCCGGCCACCAGCAATTGGCGCCAGTGTTGCACCAGCACTTCCTTGATCGGGGTGTTGGCGGTTTCGCGCTTCTGTTCCATTTCCAGGAACACCGGCGTTTCCTCGACCCCGCGGCGCAGCCACAGGCCGAACAGCACCAGCGCCACGCTCGACACGAACGGCACGCGCCAGCCCCAGGCCTGGAATTCCTCGGGCGTGAGCCACAGCGAGATCAGCGCGATGAAGCCGGTGCCGACCAGCGTGCCGCACGACGGGCCGACCTGCGTGAAGGACGCATTGCGGCCGCGCTGGTCGGGTTTGCCGTGTTCCATCGACAGCAGCACCGCGCCGGCCCACTCGCCGCCCAGCGCCACGCCCTGGATGAAGCGCAATGCCACCAGCGCCACCGGCGCCCACACGCCCCAGGTGCCGTAGGTGGGCAGCATGCCCATCAGCCCGGTCGACACGCCCATGATGACCAAGGTGGCGACCAGCACGAACTTGCGCCCCAGGCGGTCGCCCAGGTGGCCGAAGACGAAACCGCCCAGCGGCCGCGAGACGTAGCCCACGGCATAGGTCGAGAACGCCAGGATGGTGCCGGTCAGCGGGTCGAACGACGGGAAGAAGATGGCGTTGAACACCAACGCCGCCATCAGGTTGTAGATAGTGAAGTCGTACCACTCCAGCGTGGTGCCAACCGAACTGGCCATCGCCAGTTTCTTCATCTTCATGTTGTCGGGCGCCGCGCCGCCGTGGGCGGACGCGGGCGCGTGCAAGGTGTTCTCAGCCATTGTGGTTCCCCATGTCTGTGTGTGTGGCGTTGCGGCGCTTGGCGCGCGTCAACGCAAGTCGGCCGCGGCCAGCTTCCAGCCCAGCTCCAGCAGCCAGGTGTCGGCGCCGCGCGTGCCGAACGCCGCGGCCGCCTGTTCGCCCAAGGCCTGGGCCACACCCGCCGAGCTGGCTTCGATCACGAAGAGCGGATCGAGGCGACGGTTTTCGGTGGATTCGCGCGGCAACGGACCGCTCAGGGCGGCATCCGGCGCCAGCAGATAGGACTGAACGAAGCCATCGGCCCGGGCCAGCGCCGCGCCCGCCTCGGCCGCCCGCGTCCGCAGCGCCTCGGCATCGCCGCCAAACACCAGCGGCAGCACCGCGATGTGGCTCCCGCTGCCGAAGCCGGTCACGGCCTGCACCGCGCACACCCGCCGCATCGGATCGCGCATGCGGTCCAGGTTGGTCACGGACCACGGCGTCTGGCGCTCGAACGCGGCGCGGTAGTCCGCGGTGGTGAAGGCGCCCAGCGATTGCGTGCGGTACAGCCCCAGGTACTTGCGGCCGCCGGACAGCGAGAAATAGCGCGCGCCCGACAGGAAGCCGGGGATGCGCACGCGTTCTTCGACGTGCTCGCGGTCGTACCAGCGATTGAAATCGGTCTCGAAAGCGGGATCGACGTCGCAGGCGACGAACAGCATGCCGTTGGGCGTGGACGGAGTGGTGGCTTGGCTCATGGAACGAAGAAATCCCTGCGATAACGGAAGGGACTCATCTTCGGCCGAGGCGGCCATGCCCGACAAACGAGTAATTTTTCGCGCCAGCAATAAAATTATTGAGCGCCGACCTAGGGATAACGCTATTGCGCGGATCCGAATTTTGGCGGCGTGACCGACGCGGTGTATTGGTCCGACGCGCGGCAGGCCAGTTCGGCCACCAGCCGGATCGCGTCCGAGCCGGCGCCTTCCAGGTAGCTCACCACCAGCAGTTGCGGTGGCACCGGCACGTCGCAGCGGATCATCTGCACTTCGCCGCGCGCCACGTATTCGTAGATCGGCGGCAGCGGCACCAGGGCGCGGCCAAAGCCGCTGCGCACCAGCCGCGCCAGCGCCGAGATCGAGCTGACGCAGTGCACCTTGCCCAGGGGCAGCCCGGCTTCCCGGAACAGCCCTTTCAATGCCTCATGCGGCTGCGAACCGGGGCTCATGGTCAGCACCGGTTCGGCCAGCAGCTGCTGCACCGTCAGCGCATCTTCATCACCGGCCGGCCCCACCCAGCCCATTTCCATCGGCAGGCAGGGCGTGCTGATGACGCCGGTGTCGGTCAGCAGATCGGTCTGGAAGGCAATATCGAGCGTGCCTTCGCGCAGGCCACGATGCAGGGCGCGGGTGGTCTCCGAGGTCAGCTGCACCTCGATGCCCGGATAGGTCGAGCGCAGGTTCGTCAGGAAACCGATCAGCCAGGTGTGCACCACCGTCTCGATGGCGCCGATGCGCACCAGCCCGAACACCTCGTCGCCGGTGCGGCCCAGCGACAGGATCTGCTGGCGCAGCTGCAGCAGGCGCTCACCGTAATCCAGCAGGCGCGTGCCCACCGCCGTGAGCCGCAGCTCCTTGGCATCGCGCTCGAACAGGCGCGCGCCGATGTCCTCCTCGAGCGAGGCGATGCGGTTGGCCACCGCGGCCTGAGTGATGTGCAGGCGGTCGCTGGCCGCGCGAAAACTGCCCAGGCGGGCGGACCACAGGAATGCTTCGACAAAACGGGTATTCATATCCACGCCATGGCGCGCCTGGCGACGCGCCCTTTTCAGGAACGGCGGGGCGGCAGGCCCCGGCCTGTTCACATCCTAACGCCTGGCGCGCCGCTCGCGCCATGATGCAACGCACGCCCTCTCGCGGTGCCGCGTGCACCAGCATGGTTCATGCGCCGCGCCCGGATGGCGCCGCGGGGCGCGAAAACCGGGCAAAAGGCGGTTGGCACGGGTCTTGCTTGATGACTGGTATGCAAGCTTGTCTACAAGCGCCCGTCACTTTTCCGACCAGGAGTCCCGCATGACCGACCGCCCCGCGCCCTTCGCTTTCAATGCCACCCGCCGCCGGCTGATGCAAGGCGCCGCGCTGGGCGCCGCCACGCTGGCCGCGCCGGCCCTGGTGCGGGCGCAGTCGGGCCCGGTCATCCGCATCGGCTACTGGCCGGTCGCGGCCGGCCTGCCGTTCTACGCCGCCATCGAAAAGGGCTATTTCAAGGAAGCCGGCCTGAACGTCGAGCCGCTCAAGTTCGCCGGCGCCCAGCAGGTCATGGAAGCCATGCTGGCGGGCCGCGCCGACGGCAGCGCCAACGGCACCGGCTCGGCCAACCTGGCCATCGGCGAGATCGCCTCGCCCGGCCTGTTCAAGATATTCGCCTCGAATCCCAGCAACGCCAGGAACGTGCTGGACGAGTTCATCGTCGCGAAAGACAGTCCCATTAAATCCATCGCAGACCTCAAGGGGAAAAAGGTCGGTTCTGGACCCGGCATCCAGAATGCCACGCTGGCCAAAGCAGTGCTGGAGCGCGCCGGCGCAACCGGGGCGACCGTGGTCGAGCTGGCGATCAGCCAGCACGTCGCCGCGGTCGCCGCCGGCCAGTTGGATGCGTGCTACACGCTCGAGCCCACCGGCACGGTCGGGCGCTTGAACGGCACCACCCGCGTGCTCGAGGCGGGCGTGATCGCCAAATACGTGCTGGGCGATCCGATGGCGCCGTGGTTCGGCGGCTCGGCCTCGCTGACCACCGCGTTCCTGAAGAAGCATCCCGAGGAAAGCAGGAAATTCATCGCCGCCTACGCCCGCGGCATCGAGCTGATCCGCAGCAAGCCCGACGAGGCGCGCCCCTTCATGAAGGGCTACACCGCCATCGAAGGTCCCATGACCGAAGCCGTGCCGCTGGCCGCCTACACGCTCTACAACGAGTTCACCCCCAGCGACATCCAGTACTTCCAGAAATTCTTCGACCTGTTCGCCGACAAGGGCATCTTCGCGCAGAAGGTGGACGTGGCCTCGATGCTGTACAAGGGCTGAGCCATGGACGCGATCAACGCCAACCGCGCCAGCGCGGCCCCGGCCGGCGGCGCCGGCCACGCGGCCGTCGCGACGGCGGCCGCCCACCCGGCCGCCGGGTCGCCGGGCAAAACCGCCCGCGCCGGCATGCCTGCCGCCGCGCCCGCCTCGCGCCCGCCGCGCACCTGGACCGCCGCGCGCCTGCTGCCGCTGATCGGCCCGCTGGCGCTGTACGTGGTGTGGGACCTGGTGGTGCGCCTGCAACTGGTCAGCCCGGTGCTGCTGCCCACGCCCGACGCCACGCTGGTGGCACTGGCCAAGGGCATGGCCGGCGGCCCGCTGCTGGGCGACTTCCTGGCCTCGGTCAGCCGCACGCTGCAGGCCTTCGTCATCGCCGGCGTGATCGGCGTGCCGCTCGGCGTGCTGCTGGGCAGCAATGAAAAAGCCTACCGCAGCGTCGAATTCCTGGTGGACTTCTTCCGCTCGACGCCGTCGTCGGCGCTGATCCCGCTGTTCCTGATGATCTTCGGCGTGACCGACATGAACAAGATCGCCATCGCCGCCTTCGCCGCGGTGCTGGTGATCCTGTTCAACAGCGCCTACGGCGTCATCAATGCGCGCAAGCAGCGCGTGATGGCGGCGCGGGTGATGGGCGCCTCGCGCTGGCAGATCTTCAAGGACGTGCTGATCTGGGAAAGCCTGCAACCCACCTTCGTCGGCCTGCGCAGCGGCGTATCGATGGCGCTGGTCATCGTGATCGTGGCCGAGATGTTCATCGGCTCGGACAGCGGGCTCGGCAACCGCATCATCAACGCCCAGCAGGTGCTGAACGTGCGCGACATGTACGCCTCGATCCTGGCCGCCGGCGCGCTCGGCTACGTTCTCAACATCCTTTTCCTGGTGCTGGAAAAGCGCGTGGTCCACTGGAGCGGCCGATAATCATGTCCACCGTCATCAATCCCGTCATCGCCCCCGCCCCCACGCCCGCGCCGTTCCGGCCGGGCCCGGCCGGCACCCACATCACCATCCGCGGCCTGACCAAGTATTTCGCCGGCTGGCCGCTGTACGAGGACTTCAACCTCGACATCCCCAAGGGCAAGATCGTCTCGGTGTTCGGCCCCAACGGCTGCGGCAAGTCGACGCTGATCAACATGATCGCCGGTCTCATCCCCATCGATGCCGGCGAGATCCTGTTCGACGGCAAGTCGCTGGCCCAGACCAAGATCGGCTACGTCTTCCAGAACTACCGCGAGGCCATGTTCCCGTGGCTGCGCACCATCGACAACATCGCCTACCCGCTGCGCCTGGAAGGCCGCGGCAAGGCCGAAGTCGACGCGCGCGTGGAAGAGCTGGTGGCCTCGTTCGACGTCAAGTTCGACCTCAAGCGCTATCCCTACGAACTGTCGGGCGGCCAGCAGCAGACGGCCTCCATCATGCGCGCGCTGGCCCCGGGACCGGAAGTGCTGTTCCTGGACGAGCCGTTTTCGGCGCTGGACTTCGAGATGACGCTGTTCATCCGCGAAAAGCTGCAGGAAGTCTTCATGCAGACCGGCACCACCATGCTGCTGGTGTCGCACGACCTGGAGGAAGCCGTGTACCTGGCCGACCAGGTGCTGCTGCTGACCAAGCGCCCCACCCGCGTGGCCGAGATCCTGGACTACGGCGACGCCCGCCCACGCACCGTCGAGACGCTGTCCGAGCCCAGCTTCATCGGCATGAAGAAGCTGAGCCTGGAGATCTTCCAGCGCGAAGTCCGTCGCTGACACGCAACGCCATTCACGGGAGTCCGCCATGACCCAGGAAACCATCGACCAATACGTGCGCAGCGCGCTGGCGCTGGCCGGCTACGCCCTGCGCGAACCGGCCACGGCCGAAGTGGCGCGGCAATTCACGCGCATCCACGACATCGCCTCGACCTTCGTCGACGAAGCCTTGCCGGTGGAGCTGGAATCGGCCGCGGTGTTCCGTCCATGAACGGCGCCGTCCTCGACCTGGCGCGGCAGATCCGCGCCGGCGAACGCAGCGCGGCGGCGGTGCTCGAAGCCACGCTGGCCCGCATCCGCGCCGCCGATGCGCGCTACAACTGCTTCACCGCCGTCACCGAAAGCCGGGCGCGCCAGGAAGCCGCCGCCATCGACGCGCGCCGCGCCCGCGGCGACACCCTGCCGCCGTTGGCCGGCGTGCCCTACGCGGTCAAGAACCTGTTCGACACCGCCGAGGAGGTAACGCTGGCCGGGGGCCGCGTCAACGCCGCCAACCCGCCCGCGCCACGCGACGCCGCGCTGGTCGCGCGGCTGCACAAGGCCGGCGCCGTGCTGGTGGGCGCGCTCAACATGGACGAACACGCCTACGGTTTCACCACCGAGAACTCGCACTACGGCGCCAGCCGCAATCCGCACGACCCCGCCCGCATCGCCGGCGGCTCGTCGGGTGGCAGCGCGGCCGCGGTGGCCGGCGGCCTCGTGCCGCTGACGCTGGGCTCGGACACCAACGGCTCGATCCGCGTGCCGGCCTCGCTGTGCGGCGTGTTCGGCCTGAAGCCGACCTTCGGCCGCCTGCCGCGCACCGGCTCATTCCCCTTCGTCGGCAGCCTCGACCACCTGGGTCCGTTCGCGACCGACACGGCCAGCCTGGCCGCAGCCTACGACGCGCTGCAAGGCCCGGATGCCGAGGATGCCGCCTGCGCCCAGCGCGCCGTCGAACCCGTGCTGGCGGAGCTGTCTTCGGACCGCCCGCTGCGCGTGGCCGTGCTGGGCGGCTACTTCGCGCACTGGGCCGGCCCCGAGGCGCGCCAGGCCGTGCAACTGGCCGCGCGCGCGCTCGCGGCCACCGAGATCGTCGAACTGGCCAGCGCCGAACAGGCGCGCGCCGCGGCCTTCGTCATCACGGCGGCCGAGGGCGGCGCGCTGCATCGCCGCCGTCTGGTCACGCACTACGACTACTACGAACCCCATTCACGCGACCGCCTGGTCGCCGGCAGCCTGGTGCCTGCCGCCTGGGTGCAGCAGGCCCAGCGGGTGCGCCACCGCGTCTACCGCGAAGCCATGGCGCTGTTCGCGCGCTACGACGTGCTGATCGCCCCGGCCACGCCGGTGCCCGCCACCGCCATCGGCACCGAGACCCTGGCCCTGGCCGGCCAGTCACTGCCCGCGCGCGCCAGCATGGGCCTGCTGACGCAGCCGATCTCCTGCCTTGGCCTGCCGGTGTGCGCCGCGCCCACCTGGCCGGGCATCGGCGCCGACGCGCACCTGCCACTGGGCGTCCAATTGATCGCCGCGCCGTGGCGCGAGGCCGATTGCCTGCTGGCCGCGCGGCGGCTGGAACAGGCGGGCGTTGCCACCGTTCGTCCCCTCTCCTGACCCGCCAACCGAGGCCGTCCATGGATTCCGCATTCGCCGTCATCGACACGCCCCGCAGCCTGGCCGACTCCGCCTACGGCACGCTCAAGCGCGACATCCTGGATTTCCGCCTGGCGCCGGGCGACCGCTTCACCGAGACCGAAATCGCCGACCGCCTGCGGGTCAGCCGCACGCCGGTGCGCGAAGCCCTGTTCCGCCTGGAACGCGAGGGCTACCTGGAGGTGCGCCAGCGCAATGGCTGGCTGGTCAAGCCGCTGGACTTCGACACGCTCGATCACTTCTATGAACTGCGCAGCGTGCTGGAGATCGCGGCGGTGCGCGCGCTGTGCGCGCCGGGCCAGGTGCCCGATCCGCTGCGCGCGCTGCAGCCGCTGGCGGATACGTGGCTGGTGGACAGCGCCCATTATTCCGGCGATGGCGAGTGGCTGGCGGACCTGGACGAGCGCTTCCATGCGGACCTGGTGGCCGCCGCCGGCAATCCTGAGATCGCGCGCGTGCACCGCGCCGCCACCGAGCGCATCCGCATCGTGCGGCGGCTGGACTTCACCCAGCCCGACCGTATCGCCCATACCTACGCCGAACATGGCGCCATCCTCGACGCCATCCTGGCCCGCGACGCCGAACGCGCGACGGCCTTGCTTGCGGCGCATATCGGCGACAGCCAGGCCGCCGTGCGCAAGATCACGCTGCACCGGCTGTATGCCACGCGCCGCGCGCAGGCGGCGTGATGGCGCTGGCGCGATACGCGGCCGCGTCAGTGCGGCCGCAGCCAGCGCTCCAGCCGGCGCGTGACGAACGGAATGCAGACAAACACCATCACCGGCGTCATCGTCACGCTGGTGATCAGCGCGCGCCAGAACACCGGCAGTGCGCTCAGGTGTTCGCTCACCAGCAAGGTGAACGCCAGCAGCACCGGAAAATACGCCAGCCAGATGCTCACGGCCTGCTTCCAGCGCGGCGGCGCGCCGGCGTTGCCCTGCGGGCCGAACCAGCTGTCCATGCCGCTGACGCGGCGCGCATGGCTGGCCCGCACCAGCGCGGCGCCGCGTTCGAGCCACATGCGGCGCGGCAGCGATTGCTCCCAGCGATTGAGGCTGGCCTCGTCGTTGAAGCGCAGCACGATCTGGTACTGGTCGCCGCCCTCGGGCGGCTGCAGCACGCCCGAGCCGAGAAAACCGGGAAAGCCGGCGGCGAGGATCTCGCCCTGGCGCATCCAGGACAGGAAATCGCTGTAGCGTTCGGGCGTGATGTGCCGGGTGACCAGCATGGTGACCGGGGCGGAAACGGCGGAACTGGACATGGTGAAACTCCTGGGGCGGCGCGCAGCGTGTTATGTGGTGTAAACCCTAGCAAGCGGCGTGCCAGCCTTGCACCGCATCATTTCCCCGCGCATAGGGCGATCGCCGCGTCTGGCCGCGAGATTTGCGCACCGCAACACACCCCATATTGGTGATTACCCTGAATCACGCACCATGACGGTGCAATCAACCCGGAGCCCGACCCCTCACATGGATATCAACCTGCCCGACGTCGTCACCGAGGTCACCGTGGCCTTTGCCCGCTATGAAGCCGCCCTGGTCGGCAATCAGGTCGAGGTGCTGGACGAGTTGTTCTGGAACAGCCCGCACACGCTGCGCTATGGCGCCGCCGAGAACCTCTATGGCTACGACGCCATCCGCGCCTTTCGCGCGGGCCGCTCGCCGCAAGGCCTTGCGCGCCGCGTGCTGCGTACCGCGATCACCACCTACGGCCGCGATTTCGCCACCACCAACATCGAATTCCAGCGCGATGGCAGCGACCGCATCGGCCGCCAGAGCCAGACCTGGATGCGCACGCCGCAGGGCTGGCGCGTGGTCTCGGCGCACGTCAGCCTCATGAGCGGCTAGACGCGACCGCGACGGCCGGCGCAGATGCGCCCTGACACAAGTCAACACCGCCCATAACCATATTGATTCGCGGCCATTGAGCCGTCATGAGGACAGGTCTACACTGGGCTTTCCCCGACCCGGAGCCCCGCCTCATGAGCACCTACAAGATCGCCGTCTTCGTCGGCAGCCTGCGCGCCGCATCGATCAACCTGCGCCTGGCGCGCGCGCTGGAAAAACTGGTTCCCGCGGACTTCAAGTTCGACTACGTCAGCCTGGGCGACGTGCCGCTGTATAACCAGGACAACGAAAACAACCTGCCCGCGCCCGCGGCCAAGCTCAAGCAGCAGATCCTCGACGCCCAGGGCATTCTGTTCGTCTCGCCCGAGCACAACCGCTCGGTGCCCGCCGCCATCAAGAACGCGATCGACTGGGGCACCCGCCCGTGGGGCCAGAACTCATGGGCCGGCAAGGCCGTGGGCATCCTCGGCGCCTCGCCCAGCGCCGCCGGCACCGCGCTCATGCAGCAGCACCTGCGCAACATCCTGGCCGCCGAAGGCGCCATCGCGCTGACCACGCCGGAAGTCTTCCTGCAATACACCGATGGCCTGATCGACGACCAGTACACCATCACCAACGAGGGCACGCGCAAGTTCCTGCAAGGCTGGATCGACCGCTACGTCGACTGGATCAAGAAGTTCAATCCCTGATTGCCGCCGATGCCGGGCCAGGGCGCCTCCCCACCCGGCACCGATCGCCCGCCTACCTCCGGGCGATCACGCCCCCCGCCAAGCCGGGGGGCTTTTTTTGTGGATAAAGCGGCCCCGCTCCGAAAAACAGTTCCCTTCGCCGCCCCTGGGAAGGCAGCCCCCCCCGCCACCAACACGCCGCCCCGTGCGCGCGCCCCCCCGCCCCTTCGCGCGCCCCCTTCGCCCACCAACACCGCCCCAAAAAAAAAGCCGCCCGGCCGCCCGGCCGCCCGAAGGCCGGGCAGCCCCCTCGGGGGGCAGCAAGCGCACGCAGTGCGCGCCGCGTGGGGGCCCACATATCCCCGCCAACTGTGGAGAAGCTTGAGGACAGCTGTGGGGCAGGTACGAAAAAGCCTGACGTGCCAAGCACTTGCAGGCACCGGTCAAAAACTGCGCAATCCATCGTTTGGCCGATTCCTGGCGCACTTATCCACCGTCCAAAGGGCGATTGCGGGACGCCCGCGGACGCTTCGCATCGACCGGTGCATTTGTCCCAGCATTCTGTGGACAAGCATGAGGACAGGATGAGGGCAGCTCGGCTTTTCCCTTGCACATCAAGCACCTGCAAGGGGTGGTCAAGAAAGGCCCAGACGCACTCGCCCAGGCGCCAGGTTGTCCCCGGGAAATGTGGATAAGGCTGAGGACAGCCTGCGGGCAGCCGCAAAAATCCCTTTACCGCCAAGGCCTTGCGCCAGGCGGGCAATAAACGCTCAGGCGCCGTGCTCCGGCCGCGCCAGCTACGTGATGCGCCGCGCCCGCCCGCCCCTTCTCGCATTTGTCCCCACCGGATGTGGACAAACCTCTGAACAGTCTCATGACAAGCCGAAAAAAATCTTATCCGACAAGCACTTGCAAGGACCGCTCAAAAAAGGAGCAGCGCCGCAGACGCGTCGCGCCCGCCGCGTGAATGCCGGGCGCTCGCCATCGCGCGTCGGCGGCGCTAGACGTCGCCATCCTCCAGCCGCATGCCGATCTTCAGGCCGACCTGCCAGTGCGCCACCTTGCCGTCCTTGATGTGGCCGCGCACCTCGGTGACCTCGAACCAATCCAGGTGGCGCAGCGTTTCGGATGCGCGCTCGATGGCCTTGCTGATCGCATCGTCGGTGGACTTGGTGGACGAGCCCACCAGTTCGATCTGCTTGTAGACATGATTCGACATGGCTTGTCTCCTTTGAGGGGGAAGCGTTGCGAATCGTCGGCCGCGCGCGGGGTTCCGGCGCTTACGACCGGCAATCCATTCGAACACACAGGATACCGCGCAGGGCATAGAGTGGTGTTACGAGTTCCGTCGGCGCGGCCTCGCCCGCGTCCCCGGGTCTCGCTTCTGAAACGCAAGCCAGGAGGTTGTCATGCCTGAACGGAAAACGCTGCAACGCGCCGCGCGCGACAAGAAGCAAGGCAAGTCCCCATCCACCCAAGCGGGCGAATTCGTGCGCGAGGAAATCGACCACGTGCGCGAAGGCAAGCACGGCGTGCGCTCGACCAAGCAGGCCATCGCCATCGGCCTGTCGAAGGCGCGCCGCGCTGGGGTTGACCTGCCCTCGCCCAAGAAGGCCAGCGCGTCGACCCGGCGCAAGGCCAAGCAGGACAGCGAGGCCGCGCATGACGGGCACGCCAAATCGCCGACGCGCGCCCGCGCCACCACGCGCGCCCTCAAGCGCGAAAGCGCCAGGCCCGCGTCCAAGCCCGCGCTGTCGCGCCACGCGTCCAAGACGGCGTCACGGCGCACCGCGGCGGATCGCTCGGCCGCCGCGAAGAAGGCCGCCGCCACCAAGGGCGCGGCGGGACGCTCGGCCGCCGCCAAGAAAGCCGCGCGCACCCGCGCCGCCAACCGCGCCGCCGCGCATCACTGAGCGGCGCGGCTGTCAGGGCGCCGCGCCGGCGCCCGCCTCGAATTCGCGCAGGCGCGCCTGCAGGAATTCGCGCAGCCGCTTGACGGCGGGCGACAGCAGCATGCGGTGCACGCACAGCAGGTACAGCGGCGACGGCTCGCCGGTATAGTCCGGCAGGGCCTGCACCAGGCGGCCGGCGCGCAGGTCGGCCAGCACGTCGTAGCGCGACTTGTACGCGACGCCGTAGCCGGCCAGCGCCCAGCGCCGCACCAGGTCGCCGTCATCGCCGACGCGGTCGCCCTTGACCGGCACGGTCAGCGCCCCGCCCTCGTGCTCGAAGGCCCAGCGGTCGTGCAGGGATTCGCCCAGCACGAAGCACAGGCAGTTGTGGCGGCGCAGGTCGGCCGGCGTCTGCGGCATGCCATGGCGCGCGAAATAGGCCGGCGCGGCGCACACCACGCGGCGGTTGTGCTCGCCCAGCGGCAGCGCCACCAGGCCGGAATCGCCGGGCGTGCCGTAGCGCAACGCAATGTCGACCGGCTGCCGGTAGAGGTCGGCCAGGCGGTCGCTGATGCGTACCTGGAAGTTCACGCGCGGATGGCGCTGCTGGAATTCGTCCAGCCAGGGCAGCAGCACATGGCGCCCCAGGTCCGACGGAATCGACACCGAAAGCGTGCCGGAGATGGCCGTCTTGTCGCGCGCCAGCGCGCTCTGGCCGGCCTGCAGGCTCGACAGCGCGGCGCGCGCGTATTCCAGATAGCGCTCGCCGTCGCCGGTCAGCCGCAGGCTGCGCGTGGACCGCACGAACAGGCGGGTGTCCAGCGACAGTTCCAGCCGCTTGAGCGCGGCGCTGGCCACCGCCGGCGTCAGGTCCAGTTCGCGCGCGGCAGCCGAAAAACCGCCGTGATCCGCCGCGGCGACAAAGATGCGCAAGTCTTCCAACCGAACCATGGGGGCTCATTTTCAAAGAATTATTGAAACTGAGTCCGATGCTAGCCGGTTTTTCATCGTTCGCCACTGGGTAATCATGACGTCACCCCCTACCCGCATTGGAGTCCCCATGAAAATCGAACTCAACGGCAAGAAGGCCCTGGTCACCGGTTCTTCCGGCGGCATCGGCCTGGCCATCGCCCAGGGCCTGGCCGAAGCCGGCGCCCAGGTGGTGCTGCACGGCCGCAGCGCCGACAAGCTCAAGCAGGCCGCCGAAGCCATCGCGCGCCGGCATCCGGGCGCCCAGGTGCACACCGTGCAGGCCGACCTGTCCACCGCCGACGGCGCCGCTTCGGTCTGCGCCGCCCATCCCGACGTCGACATCCTGGTCAACAACGCCGGCTACTTCGCGCCCAAGTCCTTCACCGAAATCACCGACGACGACTGGCGCTACATGCTCGATACCAACGTCATGAGCGGCGTGCGCCTGTCGCGCTACTACCTGCCGCGCATGCTGGCCGCCGACTGGGGCCGCATCGTCTTCATCTCCAGCGAATCGGCGCTGCACATCCCGGCCGAAATGATCCACTACGGCGTCAGCAAGACGGCGCTGCTGGGCGTCTCGCGCGGCCTGGCCGAACTGACGGCCGGCAGCGGCGTCACCGTCAATGCCGTGCTGCCCGGCCCGACGCGCTCCGAAGGCGTGGTCGACTTCTTCGCCGAAATGGCCAGGGAACAAGGCCTGCCGCAAGAACAGATGGAACGCGACTTCATCGCCCAGCATCGTCCCAGCTCGCTGCTGCGCCGGCTGGCAACGGTGGAGGAAGTCGCCAACATGGTCGTCTACACCTGCTCGCGCCAGTCCTCGGCCACCAACGGCGCCGCGCTGCGCGTCGACGGCGGCGTGGTCCGCACCATCGCCTGATCCCTTTTCCCGTTCCGAGATCCCCCATGAAAGCCATCGCCTACTTCCAGAACCTGCCCGCCACCGATCCGCAATCGTTGCAGGACATCACCGCGCCCGACCCCGTTCCCGGCGACCACGACCTGCTGGTCGAAGTCAAAGCCATCTCCGTCAACCCGGTGGACGTGAAGATCCGCGCCAACCGCAAGCCCAAGGACGGCCAGCCCGAGATCATCGGCTGGGACGCCGCCGGCATCGTGCGCGCCGTGGGCGCCAAGACCAGCCTGTTCGCGCCCGGCGACCGCGTCTGGTACGCGGGCGCCCTGACCCGCCCCGGCGCCAACAGCGAACTGCACGTGGTCGACGAGCGCATCGTCGGCCGCATGCCGCAGAGCCTGGACTTCGCCCAGGCCGCCGCGCTGCCGCTGACCACCATCACCGCGTGGGAACTGCTGTTCGACCGCCTGCGCGTGCTGGACAACGCCGCGCCCAGCCAGGGCACGCTGCTGGTGGTCGGCGCGGCCGGCGGCGTCGGCTCGATCCTGGTGCAGTTGGCGCGCCAGCTGACCGGCCTGACCATCATCGGCACCGCCTCCCGGCCCGAGACCCAGGCCTGGGTCACCGAGCTGGGCGCCCATTACGTCATCGACCACACCCGCCCGCTGGCCGAGGAACTCAAGCGCATCGGCCTGCCGCAGGTCGGCTTCATCGCCGGCCTGACCCAGACCGACCAGCACTTCGCGCAGCTGGCCGAAGCCATCGCGCCGCAAGGCAGGATCGCCCTGATCGACGACCCCTCCGCCATCGACGTGCGCCTGCTCAAGGGCAAGTCGGCCTCGCTGCACTGGGAATTCATGTTCGCCCGGCCGCTGCACAACACGCCCGACCTGATCGCCCAGCACGAACTGCTGAACCAGGCCGCGCGGCTGATCGACAACGGCACCCTGCGCACCACGCTGGGCGAGCACTACGGCCGCATCAACGCCGAAAACCTGCGCCGCGCCCACGCCTTCATCGAAAGCGGCAAGGCGCGCGGCAAGGTGGTGCTGGAAGGCTTCTGAGGCGCCCGGCCCGTCTCGACGAAAAAATTGGGACGGGTGTCTCGCATTCGTCGGAAGAAAGAGGTAAAACCTCGACTGCGCGCCGCGGGCCTTCAGCCCGTGGCCGCGCTTTCGGGAGTTGGCTCTGATTTCTCACCTGTTCGACCAAGCGCTGGAACCGATGCTCTGGGGCATGGTGGCGGTCGCCCTGCTGATGCTGCGGCTGGTGCCGCTGCAGGGCTGGAAGGCCGTCATCGTCGCCGGCATCACCGCCGGGCTGGTGTTCGACACCATCCAGTTCCGGGTCGGCCCGCCGCGCCTGTGGGACGCCCTGGTGCTCGGTTCGATCCTGGCCGCCTTGCTCGTGGCCGCGGCGCAGGAACTGCTGGTGCTGCTGGCGCGGCGCCTGCGCGCCGCGCGCTCGCGGGCGCGGGCCTGACACCTCGCCGGCCTGCTCAGGCCGCGGGCATTCCGGGCAACACCAGGTCATCGACCTGGTAGGTGTGGAATTCGCTGGTCGATACCGCATCGAGCTTGCGGAATTTCTCCAGGAACACCGGATCGGAAAAGAATTCGTCGACCTTTCCCGCCCCCGAGATCGCCTCGATGTTCACCACGGTCTTGCCGTCCGTGCTCTTGGCCAGGTTACTCCACAGGAAACCCGGCTTGGTGCGCGCGACGTAATGCACCACCTCCTGGATCGCCTGGAAGGCGTCCTCCTGCCGGCCCGGGTGGGCATGAATCACGTTGACGATGAACACCGTGCCATCCGGCGCGGGCTTGAAGGTGGCGGTAACGGGAAAGGCCATGTCGGCTCCTGCGGTGAAAGACAGGCGACACTATGGCCCGGCGCGACGCCGCGAAAAAGAGGCCGGCGGGCGCGAGACTACGGACAATGCCGTCCGCAATCGCGCAGCCTCCCTTCTCGGTCCCTGGCCCGGATCAGGCGCGCCCTTCGCGCCGGGCGCGGGCGTGCGGATCATTGATCTCGGTTTCCAGCTCGGCGATCAGCCAATCGAACCAGCCGTTCTCGGTGCGCGCATACACCACGGCGGCCGGAATCTTGCCTTCGCGCCAACCGGGCTGGTGCGCATCCATCCACGCCGACAGGCTCTTGTGCGGCGCCAGCAGGCCCGACAGCCACGACCAGACATAGTCGGGCACGTTGCGCCGGAAGCCCTTGGCGCTGGCGTAGATCGTCGGTTCCAGCGGCATATTGCCCGAACGGGCCAGCCTGGCCTGCACCCGGCGCAGCGTTTCGGCGGCCGCCTGCAATTGTTCGGTGCTGAGCTTTTTCACGTAGCGACTCCTGGATTGGTTTGGCCGGATTATCGCCGACAGGCCCTGGCCGTTGCCAGCGCCGGCATCGCGCGACGTCAACGCGCCGCGCGCGGCGTTTGCAACGCCAGCAGCATCGAGGCGCTGAAACGCCCGCCCGGCGCCAGCACCTGCAGGCCTGTGCGGGTCTCGCCGGCCGCCGCCAGGTTGAAGGCATCGGCGACATTGGTCACCGGCTCCACGCACAGGAAATCGGCGCCTGGCGCCGTGTAGACCACCAGGTGCGCGAAAGCCGGATCGGCGTGCAGCGCCAGTTCGTGTCCATCCGGCCAGTGCAGCGTGGCGCGGCCGCCCCACTGCGACAGGTAGGTATCGCACCCCTCGGCCGACCGGCCCAGTTCCCGCACGTGGGTGGTCTGGCTGGCGCCGGGCAGGCCGTCGGCGTCGGTCGGCCAGATGCGCCGCGCATGCAGCGCCACGCGCGTGGCGGTGAAGTACGGATGGATGCCGCAACCGAACGGCATCGGCGCATCGCCATGGTTGATCATCAACAGCGTCAACGACAGCCCGCGCGAATCCAACCGATAGCGCTGCACGCATTCATACGGCCACGGCCAGCCCAGCACGCCGGCGGGCTGTTGCAGCACCAGGTCGACCGCGTCATCGGCCAGATGGCGCACCTGCCAGGGTTGATACAGGCCGGCGCCGTGAATCGCCTGCGGCCGTCCGGGCAACGATGCCAGCACGTGGCGCGCGCCTTCGAACGTGAACACGCCATCGCGCACCCGGTTCGAGTACGGCGCCAGCAGATACGAGCCGGCGCGCGGCCATTGCGCGGGCGGCCAATCCGTCTCGGCCAGCGGCACGATCCAGTCGTGCGCCTCGGTCGACAGGCGCGTCAGGCGTCCGCCCCCGCCGGGCGCGAACTCGGCGCGATGGGGGCCGTGGGTGATGGTCACGCGTTCACTGGCATCCAGCGAGGCGGGGAAGGGCAAATCATCGGGCATCGGGCGCTCCCGCGGCTCTGCGAACGGCCGCGAGACGCCATTGTGCATGGCGCGGTCCGGAGCCGGCAAACGCTGCCGGCCTCAGCGTTGCCCCATGCCTCAAACCCGTGCGACATACTCTACCGGGGATTGGTCCGACGTTCGGATATACTGTTCATTCATACAGTAATCCGACCGCAAGGGACCCCTGCCCATGACCAGTCTGATCAATTCCCCGCCCAGCCGCAGCATCTGGCTCAGCGCCTTTACGCGCCTGAGCGGCGTCAAGAACGGCGACTACCTGCCCCTGCAACGGCTGCAGGAAGCCACCGGCCTGGAAAGCGGCCAGAAGCTGCGCGACGTCCTGGCCACCGCCGAACGCGAGGGCCTGCTGCTGATCGACCGCGGCGCCACGCCCGCCAGCTACCGCGCCACCTACGCGCTCGAACGCCAGGTCACGCTGTTCGCGCCCGACTAGGGGGCCGCCGCGACGACAGAGTGCTAACGATCCCTTGCAATGCTGTTACATCTCGGGAAATAGAATCCCCCGGAATGCACCCTACGGAGAAAAACATGCAAGAAGACACCGCCAAGCCCGAACCCACCCGCCGCCGCTGGCCTTTCGGCTACGGCCAGGAAGCCTGAACGGTCCCTTCCCCCTCTCCAGGGCGTGAGAACGCCTTCCTCTCGCGCCAGGCACGCGCCCGGCAAGCCCACCATGCCCCTGCTCGACCTGCTCGACGCCGCCAACGGCCTGCCCGACGCCTGGAAGTCCCGCGTGCTGGCCCAGACTGGCGGCTGCAACGTCAAGATCCTACGGATGGACGGCCAGCCCTCCCCCGCCGAAACGCACGACTACAACGAAGCCCTGATCGTCATCAGTGGCGCGCTGCGCCTGTCGGTCAAGGGCGAGGCGATCGAGGTCGCGGCCGGCAGCATGTACCTGGCGCCCGCCGGGGTGCCGCACGCCGTCGCCGAGGGCAGCCACGGCGTGCTGATGATCGTCGATCCGGTCGGTTACTGAGGCCGCGGCGGCCGGCCCACTCCGCTTCGCGCGCGCATATTGCCACTGGCTGCCGGAATCGCTAGTATCCGCGCATCCCGACAGCGTCGGTCACCACAGGCCAGTCCATGAAGCGTCTTCCTCTTCACATCGTGGTATTCGCAACCCTGGCCCTCGGACTGGCGATGACGCGTCCGGCAACGGCCGAACAAGGCTGTCCCGATGGCTACACCATGGCCGCCGTGGGCACCGCCCAGTGCATTCCGATTCCCGGGCTGTACCAGGTGCCGGGCGGCTACCAGGCGCCGCCGCCCCCGCCGCCGGTCCGCTGGGAACAACGCTGGGGCGCCATCGCCATGGATGCCGTCACCGGCAAGGTTGGCGTGGCCGGCAGCAGAAAGAGCCGGCAACAGGCCGAAGACGACTCCGTGGCATCCTGCGCCAAAAAAGGCGGCGGCGACTGCCGCGTCCAGGTCTCGTACGCCAACCAATGCGGCGTGATCGTCTGGGGCAACGGCATCGCCGTCTCCCGGTTCGCCCCCACGCTCGAGGCCGCGACGGATATGACGCTCGCCGAGTGCAAGCGGGAAAGCGGCGGCGCCTGTGAGGTATTCTTCTCCGATTGCAGCATGCCGGTACGGGTGCAATAGCCCGCCGCCCCTTTCCCCGAGCCTTCGCCATGCCCTTGGACACCACCCACCTCGTCACCGACGCCACCGCCCTGCAAGCCCTGTATGGCGAACCGGGCGAAGCTTCGCTCAAGAAGGAAGTGGACCACGTCCATCCGCACTACCGCGCCTTCATCGAGGCCGCGCCCTTTGTGGCGCTGGCCACCTCGGGCCCCGACGGCCTGGATGTGTCGCCGCGCGGCGATCCCGCCGGTTTCGTCGTGGTCGAGGATGAAAAGACCTTGCTGCTGCCGGACCGGCGCGGCAATAACCGCATCGACAGCCTGCGCAACATCCTGGCCGAACCGCGCGTGGCGCTGCTGTTCCTGGTTCCCGGCGTCAACGAGACGCTGCGCGTGAACGGCAGCGCGCGCATCAGCGTCGACCCGGCGCTGCTGCAACGCTTCGAGATGGACGGCAAGCAGCCGCGCTCGGTCCTGATCGTCGACGTGCAGACCGTCTACTTCCAGTGCTCGCGCGCCCTGCTGCGCTCGCGGCTGTGGGACCCCGCCACCCAGATCCCGCGCACGGCGCTGCCCAGCGTCGGCCGCATGCTCTCCGACCTGAGCGCCGGCACCTTCGACGGCGCGGCCTACGACCGCGACCTGCCGGCGCGCGTGGCCAGCACGTTGTATTGAGTCTCTGCCGCTGAATCGAGCGGAACGCCGCCCGGGATGCCGCTGCGCATCCCGATGATGCTGCAAACATCACACCGCGACGTGTGCCGTCACCATCAACCCGATACCCTGACATCCATGCGTTAACGGGTGCCCGCCAAGGCCCCGCGACCTCATCGATGGACGGATCTTCGGCGTGCCGCTCGAACCTACAGACTTTTATCGATCGCATCTGCGATCACTGCATGTGGCGCTGTTGCGCCATCCGATCGGCATCGCTCATTTGAGCGGCCGCGGCATACGGCTGGACGGCAGGACCCTTGTACCGGGCGAACTCATCCACGGCATGGATCGGATGATCTCGACACTCGAGTTCGCCCACCTGTTCACCGTTTTCAACGGAAGCCGGGTCCACGCGCAGTTCGCCCGCAAGCCCCTTCACGATGCCCCGGCGGGGCTGTACTTCTCCATCATCAACAACGGCATCATCCAAAGCCCGAACAAGAACAGACTGGGACTCTACCGCGCACGCGACAAACACGACAGCACGCTTATCGTCAAGAACATGCACATCGACTGCATATGCCTGGCGCACCACGCGCCACCGGGTCTTGGCACCATCGCCTTCGCGCTGTCAGCAATTACCGCGCATCTGGCCGGGCTGTCGCATATCTCGCTGGTCGCGGCCGGTGGCCCGGGCGCCAGGAAACGCTACGTCGGCTACCGGATCTGGCCAAAATTCGGCTTCGACGCCGACATCGCCTCCGATGAGCTGGCCGCCGCGCCATATTTGCAGGGCTGCCAGACAATCCAGAAAATCTTGGCCAGGGACCCGGCCTGGTGGGATGCCCACGGCACCCAGCGCATGATGCTGTTCGACCTGGCGCCTCACAGCACATCGTGGGGAAAGCTGCTACGCTACGTTCGTAAGGTCTTCAACGGAGGCTCCGATGAGCACCGTCCATTCGCGTAAAACCGCTTTCTCCTGCACGCAGCAGGCGCCAAGCCTCGCCATCTCCTTGTCGCTTGAGGGCGTTGAGCCGACCGACGCGCAGACCTGGGCCCAGATCGAGGCCGCCGCGCGGCAGCCCACCCACGGACGACGGTATCCGGAGATCGCCGAAGTCCCAGACCGTTCAAGCCGCAATGGACGAATGAAAGGCGAGCAATGATAGGCGGCGCCCTCCTGCAAGCCGCCCCCTGCCGCCCATGAGCCTCTTCGGCATCTTCATCCTGGTCCATGGCATCGTCCTGCTGCCCTTTCTGCCCTGACGCTCCCCACGCCAGGCCGACCCGCCAGGCACCGTCGTAAAAGCCTCCGGCGCCCGCTCCCCCACCCCGCCCCGGCCCGATACAATCACGGGCATGAATTCCGCAACACAGACCACCGCCGCCGAGGCCCACGCCGGCCACACCCCCATGATGCAGCAATACCTCCGCCTGAAGGTGGAGGCCGGCCCATTGCTGCTGTTCTATCGCATGGGTGACTTCTATGAAATGTTCTATGAAGACGCGGAACGCGGCGCGCGCCTGCTCAACCTGACGCTGACCAAGCGCGGCTCGTCCAACGGCACGCCCATCCCCATGGCCGGGCTGCCGGTGCACGCGATGGAGCAGTACCTGGCGCGGCTGGTGGCGATGGGCGAGTCCGTCGCCATCTGCGAGCAGATCGGCGATCCCGCTGCCTCCAAGGGCCCGGTCGAGCGCCGCATCGTGCGCATCGTCACCCCCGGCACGCTGACCGACGACGCGCTGCTGCCGGCCAAGGCCGACCGCGCGCTGGCCGCGGTGTTCGTCACCGGCAATGCGCGCGCGCCGCGCGCCGGTCTCGCATGGCTGAACCTGGCCAGCGGCGACTTCCGCGTCACCGAATGCGCGCCGGCGCAGCTCGAATCCGAACTGCACCGCATCGCCCCGGCCGAAATCGTCTGCGCCGACAGCGCCGAATTCGACTTTCCGTTCGAAGGCGCCCGTTCGCGCGTGCCGGACTGGCACTTCGAAAGCGACGGCGCCCGCGCGCACCTGCTCGCGCATTTCAAGACCGACACGCTGGCCGGCTTCGATATCGAAGACATGCCGGCCGGCATCTGCGCCGCCGGCGCGCTGCTGCGCTACGCCGCCCGCACCCAGTCGCAGGCGCTGGCGCACGTGCAGAGCCTGTCGGCCGAGCGGCCCGGCCAGTTCGTGCTGCTCGATCCGGTCACGCGCCGCAACCTGGAGCTGACGCAGACGCTGTCGGGCGAGGATTCGCCCACGCTGTTCTCGCTGCTGGACGGCTGCCGCACGCCGATGGGCAGCCGCCTGCTGCGCCGCTGGCTGCACCATCCGCTGCGCGACAACGCCCCGGCCCAGGCCCGCCAGCAGGCCATCTCGACGCTGCTGGCCGGCCGCATGGACGTCGAACAGACCTTCGGCTCGGCCGGCCTGCTGGAAACACTGCGCGGCGCGCTCAACGCCTTCCCCGACATCGAACGCATCGCCGCGCGGCTGGCGCTGCGCTCGGTGCGCCCGCGCGAACTGGCCAGCCTGCGCGACGCCCTGCAAGCCTTGCCGGCGCTGCGCGACCTGGTCGCGCCGATGGCCGCATCGCCGCGGCTGAACGACTTGGTCTCGCACCTGTCGGTGGACCCGGCGCTGGCCGCCCTGCTGGTGCGCGCCATCGCCGCCGAGCCGGCCGTGGCGATCCGCGACGGCGGCGTGCTGGCCACCGGCTTTGACGCCGAACTGGACGAACTGCGCGCCCTGGCCGCCGACGGCGGCGACTTCCTGGTGCAACTGGAAGCGCGCGAACGCGAGCGCACCGGCATCAGCAACCTGCGCGTCGAATTCAACCGCGTGCACGGCTTCTACATCGAGGTCACCAAGGGCCAGACCGCCAAGGTGCCGGAAGACTACCGCCGCCGGCAGACGCTCAAGAACGCCGAACGCTACATCACCCCGGAACTCAAGACCTGGGAAGACAAGGTGCTGTCGGCGCAGGACCGCTCGCTGGCGCGCGAAAAGTGGCTGTTCGAGCAGCTGCTGGACGTGCTGGCCGAACACGTGCGCCCGCTGTCCGATTGCGCCGGCGCGCTGGCCGAACTGGACACCCTGGCGGCATTGGCCGAACACGCGCGGCGGCACGACTGGATCGCCCCCGAATTGTCCGAGCAGGCCGACATCGATATCGACGCCGGCCGCCATCCCGTGGTCGAACAGGCCATCGAGCGCTTCACGCCCAACGGCTGCCGCCTCGATCCGGCGCGCCGCATGCTGCTCATCACCGGCCCCAACATGGGCGGTAAATCGACCTACATGCGGCAGGTGGCGTTGATCGTGCTGCTGGCGCGCATCGGCAGCTTCGTGCCGGCGGCGCGCGCCCGCATCGGCCGCATCGACCGCATCTTCACCCGCATCGGCGCCGCCGACGACCTGGCGGGCGGACGCTCGACCTTCATGATGGAGATGACCGAAGCCGCCGCCATTCTCGCGGCCAGCACGCCCAACAGCCTGGTGCTGATGGACGAGATCGGCCGCGGCACCTCCACCTACGACGGCCTGGCGCTGGCCTGGGCCATCGCCTGCCGCCTGCTGGCGCACAACCGCGCCCTGACGCTGTTCGCCACCCACTATTTCGAACTGACGCGCCTGCCGGCCGAACAACCCGCTTCGGCCAACGTGCACCTGGCCGCGGCCGAATCGGCCGGCGGCATCGTGTTCCTGCACGAAGTGCGCGAAGGCCCGGCCAGCCGCAGCTACGGGATCCAGGTGGCGCAGCGCGCCGGCGTGCCCGCCGCCGTGATCCGCCAGGCCACCCGCGAACTCGAACGGCTCGAGGCGCAGGGCGCGCCCACGCCGCAGCTCGGCCTGTTCTCGGCCGCGGCCGACGCCGACGCGCAGGCCTATGCCGAAGCCGATCGCGCCGACGCCATCGAGGCGCTGGACACGCTGCGCGAGGAACTCGCCGGCATCGACCCCGACAGCCTGACCCCGCGCGAAGCGCTGGACGCCCTCTACCGCCTGAAGAAGCACCTGCAATGAACCTCGACCATCCCCTGCCGCTGCTGGGCAACCAGAGCCCCAACGACTTCATGCGCCGCTACTGGCAGAAGAAGCCGCTGCTGATCCGCCAGGCCATCCCGGATTTCAAGCCGCCGGTCACCATCGCCGCGATCAAGAAGCTGGCGCGCCGCGACGACGTCGAATCGCGCCTGATCTGGCGCGAGAACGGCGAATGGCAGATGGAAAACGGCCCCTTCGCCCGCCTGCCCAAGGACAACGAAGGCGACTGGACCCTGCTGGTGCAAAGCGTCGACCTGCACAGCGACGCCGCGGCCGAGCTGATGCAGCAGTTCCGCTTCATCCCGGACGCGCGCCTGGACGACGTGATGATCAGCATCGCCAGCCATGGCGGCGGCGTCGGTCCGCACTTCGACAGCTATGACGTATTCCTGCTGCAAGCGGCCGGCGAGCGCGAATGGCGCTACGGGCGTCAGAAGGACCTGTCGCTCGAACCCGGCCTGCCGCTCAAGATCCTCAGCCATTTCCAGCCCGAGGAACAAGCGCTGCTGGCGCCCGGCGACATGCTCTACCTGCCGCCGCAGGCCGCGCACGACGGCATCGCCGCGGGCGACGGCTGCATGACCATCTCCATCGGTTTCCGGGCCCCCACGCAAGCCACGCTGGCGCGCGGCCTGCTCGAAGCCGCCGCCGACCAGGTGATGGCGCGCGTCGGGCTGCTGGGCGGTCCCTATGGCGAGCCGGCGTTGCCTGGCCCCAGGCTGTCGGCCGTGTACCGCGACCCGGCCCAGGCCGCCGTCGCCACGCCGGCGCAGGTGCCGGACGCGCTGGTCGCGGCCACGCTGGAAACCGTCAGCAAGCTGCGTTTCGACGACGCGCTGGCCTCGCGCTTCCTGGGCTGCTGGCTGACCGAGCCCAGCAACCTCAGCGTGTTCGACGGCCCCGAGGGGCTGGACGTGGACCTGGAAGAAGACTGGCCCGCCAGCGGCAGGCTGGTGCTGGATCGCCGCAGCCGCATGCTCTATCGCGGCAAACAGCTCTTCATCAACGGCGAGACCGCCATGACGCCGGCCGCGCCTGCGCTCTGCAAGCTGGCCGATGCGCGCAGCCTGGACTGCGCCGATCCGGCCTGCGCGCGCCTGTCCGACGAGGCCCGCGCATGCCTGGCGGACTGGCTCGACTCCGGCTGGCTGCATTACGTCGCCTCGTAGTATCCAGACACCTGCGCGTATCCATCTTGCACAGAACGCAATGAGGTCTGTGCGCAGGGTCACATAAAGCAAGACAACACACCGCCCGGAAAGGTTTGTTGCCGTTGGGATGCGACCTTTTTAACTTTCACACTCGCATCGCTTACGGCTTCCTGTAGCCTGGATTCTGGTTTCCCCTGACGGGGTTTCAAGAGTCGTCATCTACAGGAGTCTAAAAATGATGAGCAAAACCTTGATTATTGCCTCGGTGCTGGCGGTGTCGCTCAGCGCGTGCAACAAGAAGGAAGATGCCCCGGCGCCCGCGAACAACCCCACGCCGGGCGCCAGCACCCCGGCGCCCTCGAGCACGCCGCCGGCCACCTCGCCGGCCCCGGCCCCCACCCCTGGCACCACGCCCGGCGGTGGCTCGACCACCCCTGGCGGCTCGACCACGCCCGCTTCCTGATCAGCGAACAACCCCCGCGCTGATCACGGCAAACAAAAACCCCGGCCTCGCGCCGGGGTTTTTGTTTGCGCGCAGCCGCCGCGCCACGGCCATGCCCTTTGTCCTGCGGCCGATGAGCGCCAGCCCCGCGCACAAAGAAAAAGGCCCGCAAGGGGCCTTTTCCGGGTCCATACGAGCGCCGTGGCGCTCGCCGGGGATGTGGATCACATCTTGTCTTTCAGCACGCTCAGCAGGCGCTGGGCGGTGGCGCTGTTGTCGCGTTCGCCCTTGGCATCCAGCACCGTGACGGTGGTCTGTTCGCCGCTGCCGACCAGATGGATGCGGTACTGCGGCGCCTCGGCCTTCTTGTCGCCCGAGAACATGCGGCTGAAGAAGCCCGGCTGGTCGATCTTCTCGCCGGTGTCGGTGTCGACGTAGCGCACGTAGTAGTCGCCAGCGGAACGGTCGCGGTCCTCGACCGAGAAACCGCCGCCATCCAGCGCCACGCCGACACGGCGCCAGGCCCGGTCGAACGACTCGCTGACGATCAGGGCGGCGCCCTGGGTGCGGACGTCCTGCTGCACCGCGGGCTTCTGCGGCGCGGCCTCGGCCTGCTGCACCAGCTTGCGGGCGTTGTCGACGTCGGTGCCCAGGTAGACCATCATGCGCGCCAGCATGGCGGCGTTCAGGCCCGGGTCTTCCTTGCCATTCTGCCATTGCACCTGGGAGCCGTCGTTGCCAACGCGCTTTTCCAGCATCTGGCGGTGGCTGACGTAGATCTCGGTGTGGCCGTTGACGCGTTCGACGCGGGTGCGGAATTTCTCGCGCTCGCCGCTGTCCCAGGCCGATTCCAGCACCGCGCCCAGGGCCTGGCGCAGCCAGCTTTCCGGGATCTTGGCGCGGTTTTCCGCCCAGTCGGTCTCGATCAGGCCGGCGGCCGGATTGTTGCTGGCGACGGTGAAGCCGTTTTCGGTCCAGAAGTCGACCAGGCGCGGGAACACGTCCTCGGGCGCGCGGTCGACCACCAGCCAGCGCAGGTCGCCGTCGCGTTCGACGCGCATGTCCTGGCGGTTGGGCAGCACGTTGCTGGCCTTGGGCGCGTTGGCCTGGGCCTGGCCCTGCTGCTGGAATTGCGAGTAGGTGGTCGAGCCCGACGCCGGCGCGCGGTAGCGCGGATCGCTGGCGGCCTGGGTCAGGTCGGGCGGGATGCTGAGCGGCTCGCCACGTTGCGTGACGGCGCTCTTGTAGTTGACGGACTCTTCATTGCCCAGGAATTGGTTGACCTCGCTGCAGCCGGCCAACAACACCAGAGACATCAATGCCGACAGACCGGCATGACGCTTGTTCATACGTATCCTCACGATATTTAGAGCAGGCCCGTTTCCTGGAGCGCGCGACGCACCGTTTCGTGGTGCGGTGCGCCCAGTTCCACCAGCGGCAACCGGTAGCCCAGTGCGGTGCGGCCCATTTCGGCCAGCGCCCACTTGACGGGAATAGGATTGGCTTCAACGAACAAAGCCTTGTTCAGACGGGCCAGGTGCGCATTAAGTTCACGCACCTTCGGCACATTGCCCGCCAGGGCGGCGGCACAGAGGTCGCGCATCAGCTTGGGCGCGACGTTGGCGGTCACCGAAATGTTGCCGCGCGCGCCCAGCAGGATCAGGGCGGCGGCGGTGGGATCATCGCCACTGAACACCTGGAAGCTGGCCGGTGCCTCGCGCAACAGCAGGCCGCCGCGGGCGATGTCGCCGGTGGCGTCCTTGATGCCGATGATGCCCGGCACCTGCGCCAGGCGCAGCACCGTTTCGTTGCTCATGTCGGCCACGGTGCGGCCCGGCACGTTGTACAGGATGGTCGGCAGGTCCACGGCTTCGGCGATGGCGCGGAAGTGGCGGTACAGGCCTTCCTGCGAGGGCTTGTTGTAGTACGGCACCACCGACAGGCCGGCCTGCGCGCCCACCGCCTTGGCGTGGCGCGTGAGGTGGATGGCTTCGTCGGTGGAGTTGGCGCCCACGCCGGCAATGACCGGGATGCGGCCCGCCGCATGCTCGACCGCCACGCGGATCAGTTCCGCGTGTTCTTCCATGGAAACCGTCGGCGATTCCCCGGTGGTGCCCACCACCACCAGCGCATCGGTTCCTTCCTGGATATGCCAATCGATCAACGACCGGTAGGCAGCGTAGTCCAGGCTGCCGTCGGGCTGCATCGGGGTGACGAGGGCCACCATGCTGCCCTGGAAATTAACGCCTGCGGCGGTTGCAGGGGATGCCATAAATGAGGGGCTCCAAAGCCCCACGGCGGGATGCCCCAGGGCCAGAATCAGTGAAACCGCTGAGTTTAACGGATATTGGCCAAAATCCTAGAGGAACCACTGAACGATCGTCGTTCCCAAAGCCAATACCGGACGCATCAATATCCAGAGCACGTCGGTCACCAGCAGCACCACCACGATCACCAGCCCATACGGCTCGATTTTCGAGTATTGCCAGGCCAGGCGGTTGGGCAGCAGGCTGAAAAGGATGCGTCCCCCATCCAGCGGCGGAATCGGCAGCAGGTTCAGCGCCATCAGCACCAGGTTGACCTGCACGCCGGCCATCGCCATCTCGAACCAGAAGCTCTCCTGCATGCCCGATTCCAGGAACAGGCGCAGCGAAAACACCCACAGGATGGCCATCAGCAGATTGGCGGCGGGTCCGGCCAGCGCCACCCACAGCATGTCTTTCTTGGGACGGCGCAGGCGGCCGAAATCCACCGGCACCGGCTTGGCCCAGCCGAACAGCATGCCCGGGCTGCCCAGCAGCTTGGAGGTCAGCAGGATCACCACCGGCACCAGCAGCG
This sequence comes from Achromobacter xylosoxidans, assembly GCF_001457475.1. Lineage (NCBI taxonomy): Bacteria > Pseudomonadati > Pseudomonadota > Betaproteobacteria > Burkholderiales > Alcaligenaceae > Achromobacter > Achromobacter xylosoxidans. The sequence goes on from NZ_LN831029.1 coordinate 4,946,256, forward strand.
TGCCGATCGGATCGATGTGGCGCGCCGGGTTCAGGCTGACGCGGCCGGCCTGGTACGCCGTCGGATCGCCGAACATGCGCGCGACATAACCATGCGCGGCCTCGTGCAGGGTGATGGCGAAAATGACCGGTATCGCGTAGACCGCGATGGTTTGGATGATCTCGTTCATGGCGAACCGGATTGTAGAGGACCCGCGTGGCCGCGCCGGGGGGCCATGCGCGGCGGTGACTTCAGGCCAGGCCCAGCGTGGCCGGGTCGCCGCGTCCCACGCGCACCACCACCGGCTCGGCGCCGGTCAGGTCGATCACGGTGGTCGGCGAATGCGGGCACGCGCCGGCGTCGATGATGGCGGCCAGCTCGTGGGCGTAGCGCTCGCGGATGTCCTCGGCGTCGTTCAACGCTTCGGTCTCGTCCTTCGGGATGAGGGTGGTGGACAGCAGCGGCGCGCCCATCTGTTCGAGCAGGCCGAGCATCACGGCGTGATCCGGCACGCGGATGCCGATGGTCTTGCGCGACGGGTGCGAGACGCGCCGCGGCACTTCCTTGGTGGCTTCCAGGATGAAGGTCCAGGGGCCGGGCGTAGCGGCCTTGAGCAGCCGGTACTGGCGGTTGTCGACGCGCGCGAAGTGGCCGATCTCGGCCAGGTCGCGGCAAAGCAGCGTGAGGTGATGGCGCTCGTCCAGGCCGCGCAGGCGGCGCAGGCCGTCGGCCGCGTTCTTGTCGTCCAGGCGCGCGACCACCGCGTAGCTGGAATCGGTGGGCACCGCCACCAGGCCCCCGTCGTTCAGCCATTGGGCGGCCTGCTTGAGCAGGCGCGGTTGGGGATTCGCGGGGTGGATATCTAAATGGAGAGCCATGGGTTTATCCTAACACTCTTGAAGGCCGCTTCACCATGGGCGGCCACGGCAACACATGGCGGCCATGCCGGCCCGCCCGGAGACACAGTATGCGCCTGGACGATTCCCGCGAAAGCGACAACGTGGAAGACCGCCGCGCCAGCGGCCCGCGTATCGGCGGCCGAGGCACCATCGGCATCGGCACCATCGTGCTGGCCCTGGTGGCCATGTATTTCGGCGTCGATCCCAGCGTGGTGCTGCAGATGGCCGAAGGCCCGCCGGCGCAGCAGCAACAGGGGCCGGCCGCCCGGCCGCCCGCCAACGACCCGCAGGCACGCTTCGTCGCCAAGGTGCTGGGCGAAACCGAGGACACCTGGAGCGCCATCTTCCAGAAGGACCTGAACCGCCAGTACGTGCCGCCCAAGCTGGTGCTGTTCCGTGGCGCCACGCCCACGGCCTGTGGCACCGGCCAGGCGGCGATGGGGCCGTTCTACTGCCCGGGCGACAGCAAGGTCTACATCGACCTGGCGTTCTTCGACGAATTGCAGAACCGCTTCAAGGCGCCCGGCGATTTCGCCCAGGCCTACGTCATCGCGCACGAGGTCGGCCACCACGTGCAACACCTGCTGGGCATCTCCGACCAGGTCGACAACCTGCGCCGCCGCAACCCGTCGCAGGCCAATGCGCTGTCCGTGCGCATGGAACTGCAGGCCGACTGCTTCGCCGGCCTGTGGGCGCAACGCGCCAACGCCGCCCGCAACATCCTCGAGGGCGGCGACGTCGAGGAAGCGCTGGCCGCGGCCACCGCCATCGGCGACGACCGGCTGCAAAAGCAGAGCCAGGGCTACGTGGTGCCGGACGCCTTCACCCACGGCTCGTCGGCCCAGCGGGTGCGCTGGTTCAAGCGCGGCCTGGAAGGCGGCGAGCTCAAGCAATGTGATACCTTCGCCGCCAGCTCGCTGTAGCCCCGGCGTGCCGGCCGCGACGCCATTGCGCCTGTATATCCATACAGCGCGCGGACCGAGGGCGTCTTCATCTTGTAAGATTACGCCCCCGCGCAGACCAAGCGCGGGCCAGAGCTCCCGCAAGGGGGCTTTTCCCGCTGGGCGGCCCGGCGGCGCATTTCCAGACACCAGATCCGTTCCATGGCCAACAAGTTCGAACCGTTAATCACCGCTGATGAGGTGCAAGAAATCCTCGCGGAGCCCAAGGAAACCGTCAAGCCGATCACCTGGATCCCCAAGCCGGCCGCCACCAGCATCCAGTGGATGGAGTTCGCCAGCCCTTGCCGCATCAAGGGTGAAGTGCGCGACGACGTGATCTTCCGCGCCACCTACCGCGGCGCCCGCACCGACGTGCACGGCCAGGCCACCATTTTCCTGGCCGAGGCGTTCTGCGCCAGCCTGTTCGTCGGCCCGCACCGCGTCCTCGGCGTCGACACCGACGACTCCTTCCACACCAGCCTGGTGGGCGAAGGCCGGCCGCAATACCGCAAGCCGCTGGCGGACCGCAGCCACGAACACATCTGGGTGGACGAAGGCGAAGGCTACGCCGAACCCATCGTGCCCGCCCTGCACACGATCGCCGAGCTGATGCAGTACTTCCTGCCGAGGGCCAACCTGACCCTGACCGGCGGTTTCGCGCATCCCCTCAAAGGCCGACAAATCGAACTGATCCTATGAGCAATTTCCTGGAAGCCTCCGGCTGGACCGTCCTGCCGGCGGGCGAGCACGCCATCCGCGCGATCTCGCCGATGACGCTGGGCCTGGACGGCCAGCACGCGGCGTTCTTCATCGCCCATCCGGACGACACGTCGTTCTATCTCACCGACGCCTGTGAAACCGCGATGCATGCCTCCAGCTACGGCATCGAACTGGCGCCCAAGCGGATCGACATCCTCAACGAAACGCCGGGCGTGAGCCTGGCGCACTTCGACAAGTCGGGCGCCATCGTCGCCAGCGGCCCCAACGAGCAGTTGCAGGAAGCGCTGTGGGACGCGGTCAAGCTGGCCATGGCGCTGTCGTTCCAGTGCGCCAAGTGGATGCCGCGTTTCAGCCAGCTGCGCTTTCGCGCCCAGGTCGGCCGGGCGCTGGCGGCCGGGGTCGGCCCCAATCGCATGGTCAAGGGCGCGCGCGCCAAGGGCAGCAGCGGCCATACCGCCGACTTCGCCTTCGCCGTGCGCGCCGCGGGCAGCACCGCGCTGACCTACATCGAACCGATCGCGCTCAAGGCGGGCAAGAAAATGGATTGGACGCAGGTCTACCAGACCCACGGCAAGATGTCGGACGTGAAAATGGCCGATGCGCGCAACTCGCGCATGGTGATCCTGGAGGATGGCGCGTCGGCCGAGGAACTCAGGAAAGCCGTGACCATCCTGGAACAGTCGGCCAGCGTGCTGACGCTGGCCAAGACCCGCGACTGGCGGGCGGTGTTCGCCGCGGAATAGCCGCCGCCGCGGACCGCGCCCCATCAGCGCCGGCCGGCGGCGTCAGGATGGCATGTTGGTCAGGCCGTCGACGATTTCGCGGCCGTGCAGGATGGCGGCATGCACCGCTTCGCGCGGACTGAAGACAAAACCACCTTCGGCAAAGCGTGGCACGGGATATTCGTCGCCACCTTCCAGCACGGCGCCAGCCTGGACCACCATGACCGATGCGATGAAAACGGGGCCGCTCGGCAACGCTTGGACTTCATCGCCCGCGCCCCGGGACACCTTGGCCGTCAGCCGGTATCCCTTGTAGATCAAGTTGTTCTGATGCACTTCGGATGCCCTCTATCTGCGACCCAGCATACCGCGCCTGTTCATGACAGTTCGGATAAGTTTTGTAACCCAGGCATCCGATAGAAACATTGTTGCACCGCGCTAATTGCGTCCCCGTTTCCCTGGCGGCCTGCCCGCCACGCCGACAGGCAGGCAGGACGCGGCTGACAGCCGGACGCGACCCGCGCCCGGCCGGGGCCGCGTCGATCCGTCCCGGGGATTTCCCTAAAGCTGTTGCGAAAGCGCACTATCGGGGGGCTGCATGCCCGTGGCCCGCAGGTAGTCGGGCAAGGTCCAGCCCCGGCCCAGCAGGAACATGCGGGTGTGCAGATCGCCCAGCACCTGCGGCGTCACCGCCGGCCCCAGGTAGGTCAGCCGCTTGCGCCGCAGGTCGGCATAGCCCAGCGGATAATCGCGAGCAAGCCCCAGCCACAGGCGATGCGCGCCGACCGACTGGCGCGCCCCGCTCATGATGCACAGCCCCGCGTCCAGGGCCCAGCGATAGACCGCGGTGGCCAGCCCCATGCCCTGGTAGGGCGCGGCGTACTTCGAATGCGGCGCGCGCACGTAGGGATCGGCGCGCCGCCCCACTTCGATCAGCCGGTTGAACACCGTGTAGCCCGCCAGCCGGCCGCGCCGCGCGTCCACCACATACACGTAATACTCGCCATCGGCCTCGCGGTAGCGAAGCACCATGCCAGGGATGTCGGTTTGAACCTCCGGCAATCCATGCAAGCGGTCCGAAGGACGATTCATGCGGTCGTGGATGGCATCGAGTTCGGTCTCCACTTCGCGCGGAGCGTGATTGACGTCGATGCGCAGTTCCGTCGCGATAGGCAAGGCGCGGCGGAAAGCGTGCAGGGCCAGCGTAGGCAAGGCCACCTCCTGTACAGGGCAAATGCCCGATGAAAAAAAGATGTGCGCCCGCCCGCGACCTGCCGGTCCGCGGGGGCGCGATGAAAATCCGCCTCGAAATGGTCCTAGGCGGCGTGGCCGCCCGTCAGGTTCCAGTCCACCGCGTCGGCGGCCGCCTCCCCGGGCATGCCGAAAAACGCCGGGAACTGGCGCGCGCCTTTGCGCGTGACCGACAAGGCGCGCGAGTCCAGGTCCTTGTCGACCCAGCCGCGCCGCAACAACGCCTCCAGCAGCGCGGCGCCGAGCGCGCCGCCCAGGTGCGAGCGGCGCTCGCTCCAATCCAGGCAGGGGCAGGCAAAGCGGCGGCGGCGCTGGCGCGCCTGCGCCACATCCACCCCGACCTGTGCCAGCGAGGCCTCGCCCAGCGGCGTCAACACATAGTCGCGGCCATCGGCCGCCAGCCATTGGCGCGCCAGCATCGCATCATGGACGCGCACGGCCAGCGTGCCCGCCATGTGGTCATAACAGGTGCGGGCCTCGCGCAGCGCCGATGGCGTGTTGGGCTTGAATGGCGCGCGCTCGGCGCCCGCCACCACCAGCAACGCTTCCAGCGCGCGCGCCACTTCGGCATTGGCCAGCCGGTAATAGCGGTGCTTGCCCTGCGCCGCCTGCTCCACCAGGCCCTGCTCGCGCAGGCGCTGGAAATGGCTGCTGGCCGTGGACGCGCCGATATCCGCGGCCGCGGCCAGTTCCGTGGCGGTGCGGGCGCGGCCATCCAGCAGCACGCACAGCATGCGCGCCCGCGCCGGATCGGCGATGGCGCCCGCGACGGCGGACAGATTGATATCGGCGAACTCGGATTCCATGATTCGGTCCCGGCCAAAGTGTTGTGTACAGGCACAAGCATACTGCGAGTCATCCCAACAAGACAGCCGGCGCCGCCGGCCACCGCCATGCGCGACACCCCGGTTTTCTTCGGCTGGAAAGTTCTCTACGCCACCTTCGTGCTGGCCGTCTTCGGCTGGGGCGTGGGCTTCTACGGTCCGCCGGTCTTCCTGCACGCCGTGGTGCAGCGCACCGGCTGGAGCGTGGCGCTGGTCTCGGCCGCGGTCAGCCTGCACTTCCTGTGCGGCACGCTGATCGTGGCCAATCTGCCGCGCCTGTACCGGCGCTGGGGCGTGCCGGCGGTGACCCTGGCGGGCGCCGTTGCGCTGGCGCTGGGCGTGTCGGGCTGGGCGCGCGCGGCGGCGCCGTGGCAGCTGTACGCGGCCGCGCTGTTCTCCGGCATGGGCTGGGTGACGCTGGGCGCGGCGGCGGTCAATGCGCTGATCGCGCCCTGGTTCGTCAAACGGCGCCCGGCCGCGCTCGGCATGGCCTACAACGGCGCCAGCGTGGGCGGCATCGTGTTTTCGCCGCTGTGGGTCTTCCTGATTTCCGGCTACGGTTTCGCGCAGGCGGCCTGGTGGATCGGCGCGACGATGGTCATCGTGATCGCGATCCTGGCGCGCAAGGTATTCGCCGTCACGCCGCGCCAGTTGGGCCAGCACCCGGACGGCGTGGCGCCCGACCCGCAGTCACCGGCCGCGGCCGCCACGCTGGCGCCGGTGCCGCGCCTGTGGCGCGATCGCGCCTTCCTGTCGCTGGGCGCCGGCATGGCGCTGGGCCTGTTCGCGCAGATCGGCCTGATCGCCCACCTGCTGTCATTGCTGGCGCCACTGCTGGGCGCGCAGACCGCCGGCATCGCCATGGGCCTGGCCACGGCAAGCGCCATCGCCGGGCGCAGCCTGGTGGGCTGGCTGATGCCGCCGTCCGCCGACCGCCGCAAGGTCGCCTGCGTATCGTATGGCGCGCAGATCCTCGGCTCGCTGGTCCTGATGCTGGCGGCGGACCACGCCTGGGCGGTGTGGGCCGGCGTGCTGCTGTTCGGCGCCGGCATCGGCAACGCCACGTCGCTGCCGCCATTGATCGCGCAGAGCGAATTCGGCCGCGAGGACGCCTTGCGCGTGGTGCCGCTGATCGTCGCCGTGTCGCAAGGCGCCTATGCGTTTGCGCCGGCGGTGTTCGGCGTGCTGCGCGCCATGGCCGGCCAGGACGGCCAATCGATGTTCGCATTCCTGGCGGTGGCGGCCTGCCTGCAAGCCGCCGCGATCGCCTGCCTGGCATGGGGCCGCGGCGCGGCCTGGCGGCGCGGACTCAGTCCAGCCCGCCGCGACGCGCCACCAGGCCGGCCATGACGGCGTCGCCCTGCTCGTCGGCCAGCCCCTGCGCCACCCCTTGGCGGTCGGCGGCGTTGCGGTTCTGGCTGACCTTCCATTTGCCCTCGATGCGCGTGATGGCGATTTCCACGCCGACGATCGCCCGCATCTGCGCGGCGATGAAATCGTCGGGCGCATCCTCGACGCGCCAGGGCTGGGCCCGCGCCTTTTCCTGCGCGTCGGTCAAGGCGCCGATCTGCGCGCGCACCCAGGCCGGATCGTCATGGATCCGCGGCGTGCCCCACACGTGCACGGCCACGAAGTTCCAGGTCGGCACCACCTTGTGGGTCTCGGCCTTGGTGGCGTACCAGGACGGCGTGACATAGGCCTGGGCGCCGTGGAACACCACCAGGCACTCGGCGCCGTCGGCCAGCTCCCGCCACTGCGGATTGGCCCGCGCCATGTGCAGGCGCAGCACGCCCCGCGGCCCTTCGGGATACAGCAGACAGGGAATGTGGTTGGCCATCAGCCCGCCGTCCCCGCTGGTGGCCAGCACCCCCAGGGGATGGGCGCGGATGAAGTCGTGCTGGATATCGAGCGAGTCTTCGCGGAAGGCGGACGGCAGATACATGGCGGCAATGGCTGGCTGGAGGAAAAACACACCATAGCGCCGCCCTGGCCCCATTGCCAGAGCCATCCAGCCATCAATTCATGGGGCCACAACGTGGCGCCGCCCTCCGCCGCGCCGTCCGTGTCAGGCCAGCGCCTTCACCAGCAGCACCGTGGTGAAACCGCTGTCCCATTCCTCGTCGGGATAGGTGTCGATCTCGGCATAGCCCTGCTTGCCGTAGAACGCGCGGCTCTGCATGTTGAAGGTATCGGTTTCCAGCCGCGCCTGGCCGAAACCGGCGCGGCGCATGCCGTCCTCGGCCAGCGCCAGCAGCGCCGCGCCCACGCCACGCCGCTGCATCGCCGGATGCACGTGCAGCGCCCAGATGAAGTTCTTTTCCCAGTCCACCATGCCCGCCACCCGGCCTTCGGCTTCGCACACGTAAAAGCGCGCGCCGCGTTCGGCGACATAGCGCGGGATCTTGCCGCTGTCCAGGAAATACCGATATTTCTCGGGCGTCATCTGCGGTCGCCAGGTGCCTTCGTAGGTCGCGGTCAATATGTCTTCCAGCGCCGCCGCATCGTCGGGGCGCGCCAGCCGGATCGTCAGGGTGTTCGGGGTTTGCGTCATGCGCGGCAGTGTAGCAACCGCGCCGCCCGTCATCGTCGGACGCGCTCGTAGGCCTGGTTCATGCGCTCGCGCGCCGCGGTCTCATGCGCGTAGGCGCGGTCGTATGTGGCCAGACAGGCCGACGTCGGATCGGGCCATTTGATGGCGGCGACGGCGGCGGTCAATTCGTCGCGCGCGCGCTGCCATTCCTTGACGGCGGCGTACCATTCCTTGGTCGTGTCCATAGCTCCCTCCCTATGTGCACACCCCGATCGTAGCCCCGCTGGCGCTGGCTGCGGTGATTCATTCAGCGACGCAAATGGATGAGTCCGATGCGTGGCGGGATGGCTGCATTTGGCCGAGCGCGGCGACACGGTAAAATTCGCGCATCCGGACCGTCCGCGCACGATGGCAACGCCGGACAGCCCCGCGAAATCGCGGCCGCGCGGCCACCCGGCCGCGGCCCGCAGGGGCCATGCACGCCACCCACCCCGCCCGCGAACGATCGCGCGGCCCGATTCGATACCGGATAAAACGCCTCCCATGAGTGAACGCGGCGCCGCCGCCGCGGTCGTATGTCAGCCAGCCCGCCACGTGGCCGCCTTTCCCGGCCATCCGCGCTTGCCGCGTCCTCTCTCACGAAGCGATGAATATTGACGTCAACCCTCACTTACTCGCTGGCACGGCTAATGCTACTGTTCGGCCTGTGCAAGGAGTACAAGCAATGGATCAGAAAACCAAACCCTGGGCGTTCCCCAAACCCCACCCGGAAAACACCCCGCGGGGCGAACGGAACAAACAGGAATTCGACGCGCCCCCCGCGGGCAAGCCGTCCACCACGGCCAAGCCTCGCGCCAAGAAACCCGCGGCCACGGCCGGCGCGGCCAAATCGTGACACGCCCTTGACGTGACGCGCCCCCTTGATGTGACACACCCTTGACGCCGTCAGCATCCGCCATGCCCGCGCCCGCCATCGTCCCGCCCTGCCGCCGCCCCGGCGCGGGCATGCGCGGCCCCAAACGTCCGGCCGCGCCACGCATCGGCGCGCGCGGCCCCCGCCCATCGTGAACCCGTTCATGAATCCGGCGCTGCGCGGCGCCGGCAAGATCACCGCCGTGTTCTTCAGTCCCGACGGCGAGCTCGCGGCGGTGGCCTCGGCCTTTCCGCTGTTGATCAATCCGCGCGCGCGCGCCGTCTATGGCGGCGCCACCCTGCGCTACCGTGTCGGCCTGTACCGCCGCGGCGAGGCCGCGCCGTTCGCCACCTTCGACGCGCTGCGCCTGCCGGTCAACGACGTCGCCTTCCATCCCACCCGGCCCGCGATTGCGATCGGCGCGGGCAGCTACGATGGCGGCTATCTGTTCGAAGGCGACCTCGTCATCTGGAACTGGGCCGACGGCCGCAGCCGCCGTCCCTGCCTGCATGTCCCGGAAGTGGTCCGTTGCCGCTACCTGGACGATGCCGGGCAGCTCGAAGCCTGGGTCCGTCCATGGGATGAATCCTGGGACGAGGACGACGACCGCGCCGCGCCGGCCGCGGATACGCTGCTGCGGATACGGATCGATGATTCCGACGCGGCCTGGCGCGCCGGCGAACCCGCCGCGCTCGACCTCGACGAAACCACCGCCATGGTCGACGCCACGCCGCCGGACGATGGCCTTGCGGTCACGCGCCTGGCCGACTGGTCCGGCCTGCCCGACCTGGGCCTGCGCGGCGCGATCTGGGACCTCGCCTGGCTCGACGCCGATACCCTTGGCGCCACCCACGACGCCTGCCTGCTGGACCGCTATGACCGCAACGGCGAGCTGCTGTCGCGCCACGAAGGCGGCGGCCGCGGCAGCGAAATCCTGCCCGCGGCGGCGGTCACGGTGCACGCGCTGGCGCCCCCCGATCCGGCCGACATTTTCCGGCGCGATTCCCGCCTGTACGTGCTGCGCGACGGGCAACTGGCGGCGGCGCGCGACTACGCCGGCGGCGCATACACATTCTCGGTCGACGCCGATGGCCGCCTGCTGGGCCGCCAAGACCGCGTCGGCAGTCGCGCGCGCGGCGCCGCCGACATCCTGCTGGATCCGGCGCTGGCCCGCGAACAGCGGCTGGACGTCGGCCATTACGATTGCTTCAACCACTACATCGGCATCAACGGCGCCCCCTGCCTGTTCGCGCTGCAAGGCACCCCGCCCGGCTCGCACGAGGGCAAGTACCTGTGCATCGTCCACCCTGACGGCCGCATCGAACGGCTCTGGCCCGTGCTCAAGCCCGATCGCACGCCGGCCAGCCATGCCATGGAATGCCGCGGCGCCTACGTCGACGACGCCCTCGGCGCGGGCGTCGTCATCGCCGGCAAGCACTATTCGCCCACGGTCGACGGCGCCTACCGCGGCTTCATCTACCGCAAGAGCCTGGCGCGCGGCCAGGAACGCTGGCGCCATGCCACGCCGGCGTCGGCCAGCGCCATCGTGCTGGCCGACGGCCTGGTGACGGCGGCCTTCCTCGACGGCAGCCTGATGCTGATCGACGCCCGCACCGGCGACCTGCGTCTGTCGGCCAAGGTCCGCCTGGACGGCATCGCCACGGTGATCTACGCCATGGCGGCGCGCGACGGCATCCTCGCGATCGGCACGCTGGACGGCCGCATCGCGCTGGCCAGGCTGGCCGACCTGCCCGCCAGGACCGGCGCGGACGGCAACCTCGATCTGGCATGATGGGCCTGTCGCCGGCCTTCGGGCCGGCCCCGTTCCATTCCCTTCGTCACGCCAAGCCATGCACTACACCCAAGACCCGAACACCCCGCCCGCCGCCACCATCAGCTTCGACGACTTCATGCAAGTCGACATCCGTGTCGGCACCATCGTCGCCGCCGACGCGTTTCCCGAAGCGCGCAAGCCGGCCTATAAATTGACCATCGACTTCGGCGCTGGCGTCGGCGTGCGGAAAAGCTCGGCGCAGATCACCGGCCGCTACGCGCTGGACCAGCTGCCCGGCAAACGGGTGCTGGGCGTCGTCAACTTCCCGCCGCGCCAGGTCGGTCCGGTGCGCTCCGAAGTCCTGGTGCTGGGCCTGGCCGACGACGCCGGCGACACCGTGCTGGTGACGCCCGAGCTCGATGTCCCCAATGGCGCCCGGCTCACCTGACCGCACCCGCACAAGCTACCGCTCTCCGAAGCCCTGCCTGCCGGCCTGATCGCGGCAAATGCCCGCCGAGGGTCGCGTGAATGTCGGACATATTGACCCTGTCCGCGCCTGCCCTTCACGCTATTCTCAAAGGCTTACGGCGGCCGATTCGCATAAATTTTCCCTGGCCGGCCACATCGTCGCGCCGCGGTTCCAGCCGCGCGCCGACTCTCGGGATGAAGCGAATAGGTAACAGCACAATGGCGGTGAAGCACTACCGCGATCTCAACGTCCACGATGCCGCCAAGGCGCGCCTGCGGCTGGTGTTCCAGCACTTCGAACGCGTGTGCGTGGCCTTCTCCGGCGGCAAGGACAGTTCCGTCACGCTGCACCTGGCGCTGGAGGTCGCCCGCGAAATGAAGCGCGGCCCGGTGCACGCCGTGTTCATCGACCTCGAAGGGCAATACCAGGCCACCATCGCGCACGTCACCGAAATGTTCGACCGGCCCGACGTCCAGCCGTGGTGGGTCTGCCTGCCGATCAACCTGCGCAACGCGTCCAGCCTGCGCGAACCCTACTGGTGCGCCTGGGAACCGGGCCGCGAGGCCGACTGGATCCGCCCCCTGCCGAGCCATCCCTCGGTCATCAGCGACCCCGCCCGATTCCCGTTCTATCGCCACCGCATGGAGTTCGAGGAATTCGTGCCCGAATTCAACCGTTGGCTGGCGCGCGACGCGTCCACCGCGTTCCTGGTCGGCATCCGTTCCGACGAATCGCTCAACCGCTACCTCGCGGTCAAGCGCCGCACCAAGAAATGCGCCTGGACGCCCCCCGGCGCGCACAAGCCGCTGCCCTGGAGCACCAGCGACAAATCCGGCGACGGCGGCGTCACCTTCTTTCCGATCTACGACTGGAAATTCGAAGACCTGTGGCGCTACACCGGCGAGCACGGCCACGCCTACAACCGCCTCTACGACCAGATGCTGCGGGCGGGCGTGGCGTTTTCGCAGATGCGCATCTGCCAGCCCTACGGCGACGACCAGCGCAAGGGCCTGGACCTGTTCCACAAGCTCGAACCCGCCACCTGGTTCCGCACGGTCAGGCGCGTCGAAGGCGCCAACTACGCGGCCCGCTATTGCCGCCAGCGCTTTCTCGGCTACCGCGGCGGCCTGGGCCTGCCCCCCACCTTCAGCACCTGGCGCCAATACTGCCAGTTCCTGCTCGACAGCATGCCGGCCGCGTTGCGCCAGGTCTACGCGCGGCGCATCGATGTCTTCATCCAGTGGTGGGAGCAACGCGGCCATCCCCTTTCGATGTGGCCGGACGCGGGCGTTCCCGATCTCGAGAACCGCAAGGCGCAACCGTCATGGCGGCGCATCGGCCTGTCGCTGCTCAAGCAGGACATGGCGCGCTCCCTGTCGTTCGGCCCCGCCCGGCGCGATATCGACACCCTGCTTCCCGCCAAGCCCCGCGCCGTCCCATGACCCATCCCCTGAAGCACTACGCATTCGAACAACTGCGCTCGTACGACGACGAGCCGGCCTTCTTCGCCCCGATGGGCCGCTTCTTCGCCAGCGCCAACGTCAGGCGCGACTGCGGCGGCTACCCCCTCAGCGACGGCCCGCGCTATCTCTGGTTCATCGTCCGAAGACACGCCAGCAAGCGCGTGCTGGGTTTCATCAGCATCGAACTCCTGAGCGGCGAGGTCCGCATCCGCGACGGCTACGTGCGCCCCGAGGCGCGCCAGCTCGGCCTGTTCCGGGCGCTGCGGCAGCGGGTGCTGGAGTACATCGACGCGCTGAACCAGCCATGCGTGTTGCGCGTGCCATGGGACTGCGCCGCGCTCCTGCAGCCTTACGGCTTCCAGGTCCATCTCACCCGTGGCAACTGGGCCACCTTGAAAAGGAACACGCATGCCACACGCAGCGAACCTGACGAGCCGGGCCCGGCTCCTGTTCAACGAACTGCGGAGCCTGCCGCTGCGCGAGCGGATCGAAGCCATCAACCAGATCCGCCAATGCCTGCATGAGCACAGCCCTTTTGCCGCCGAGCCGGTCGATTGCGTGCTGTGGGTGCCCGGCGAACAGGTCCAGGCCAACGACTACAACCCCAACACCGTCGCGCCGCCGGAGATGCGGCTGCTGGAGTTGTCGATCGACGCCGACGGCTACACCCAGCCCATCGTGGCGCATCCGGACGGGCAGGATGGCTACGTGGTGGTCGACGGTTTCCACCGCCAGCGGGTCGGCAAGAAGAAGGGGCCCATCCGGCAGCGGCTGCATGGCTACCTGCCCGTCGTCGCCATCCGGGCCGGGCGCGATGCCACGGCCGACCGCATCGCCGCGACCATCCGCCACAACCGCGCCCGCGGCGTGCATGGCGTCATGCCCATGACCGACATCGTCGTGCGGCTGGTCAGGGCGGGCTGGAACGATGCCGACATCGCCCGCCAGCTCGGCATGGACCCCGACGAGATCCTGCGCTTCAAGCAGGTGTCCGGCCTGCCTGAGATGTTCCTTGATCATCACTATTCCAGGTCATGGGAATAGCATGGACGGGATTGACCAGGGGCAGGCTGAGGCGGCCGCACAAGCCGCCACCGACGGCCGGCGTCAATTCCAGCATGCCGCCGTGGCGCGCCGCGATGGTCGCCACGATCGACAGCCCCAGGCCGGCGCCCTCGACCTGGCGATGACCGCGCCAGAACGGCGCGGCCGCCTGCGCGCACTGCGCCGGCGTCAGGCCGGGACCGTGGTCGCGCACCGTCACCACCAGCCAATCCGAGACGATGCCGGCGTCGACCTCCACCGGTTTGTCGTCGGGCGAATACTTGAGCGCGTTGTCCACCAGGTTGCGCACGGCGCAATCCAGCAGGGTATCGGGCAGCGCCACCCAGGGCTGGCCGGCGGGCATGCGCCAGCGCACCCGCGCGGGCTTGCGGCCGGCCACCCGCGCCAGCACCGCCAGCGCGTCGCAGGCCGGAACGCCGGCCGCCTCGTCGCCATCGGCGCGCGCCAGCGCCAATAGCTGTTCGATCAGGCGCTCCAGGCGCTCGGTGCCCTGCAGCGCATGCGCAATGGCCTGGCGGCTGGCGGCATCATGGGGCGCCTGCGGCAACCGTTGCAGCACCTGCAGATGCGCCTTGATGGCGGTGACCGGAGCGCGCATTTCGTGCGCCGCATGATCCGAGAAATGCCGCTCACGCCGCAGCATTTCCTCCATGCGCCGCGACAGCCGCGCCAGCGTCTGGGGAATTGACGGGCGGTCGACCCCGAACCAGAGCAGCGCCATGGCCAGCAGCAGCCCGGCCACGCTGGGCAGCAGCGCCGTCCAGGCGATCTGCCGATGCAGCGCGGCACGGATGTCGCCGCGACCGGCGGTGACCACGCGCAGGTCGTCGGTCTCGAAGGCATAAGTGCGCCAGTCGGCACCGGCCCGCATGAGCGAACCGTAGCCGAGCGGCGCGGCGGCAAGCGCCTGTCCGTCCGGCGCGCACGCCTGCGCCGCGTCGTCGCCCGGCCCGGCCGCGCAGCGGGCGTCGCCCGCCGGCGGGCCGACGATCGCCAGCATGTCGCCGCCATCCGCCGTGGCCGGACGCGACGGCTGCGTCACCAGCCGCGCCACCATGGCCGCCGACGCCGCCAGCCGCGAGTCCAGCGCCGCGTCCAGCTCGGCGCTGGCAAGTTCGAACATCCACAGCGTCACCGCGCCGCCGACCACCAGCCAGACGGCGCCCAGGATCAGCATCAGGCGAACGCGCAGGCTCATGGCGGCGGCATCCCCAGCCGATAGCCCCAGCCGCGCACGGTCTCGATCAGCCCGGCGCCGAGCTTGCGGCGCAGCTTGTGGATATGCACGTTGACGGCGTTGCTCTCGACCCGGTCGTCAAAGCCGTACAGGCTGTCGCGCAACTGGTCCATGGTGAGGATCTGCCCGGGATGCTGCAACAGCGTCTTGAGCAAGGCCAGTTCGCGCCGCTGCAGCGTGACGCGGGCGCCGTCCAGCAGGACTTCGCCGCGCGACAGGTACAACGTGAGGCGGCCGTGGTCGATGCGATCGGCGCTATGGCCGGCCGCGCGCCGTATCAGCGCCTGCAACCGCGCGGCCAGTTCATCCAGGTCGAACGGCTTGAGGACGTAGTCGTCGGCGCCGGCGCGCAACGCCGCGACGCGCTGCGCAATTGCCGACCTGGCGGTCAGCACCAGCACCGGCAGGTCCTGGCGCCGCGCGCGCCACTTCGCCAGCAGCGTCACGCCGTCGCCATCGGGCAGACAGAGATCCAGCACACAAGCGCTGGCGTGGGACGTTTGCACCGCCAGGTCGGCCTGCCGCAGGCTCCCCACCGCATCGACCACGAAACCTTGCAGTCCCAGCCCGGCTTGAATCGCCGACGCGATGGACGCGTCATCCTCGACCAACAAAATGCGCATCGCAGTATCCCAGTCCCGGCACGTTATACTTATTAGAAGTAATAAGTTAATTTCCAAAAGTAATTAATGATGATGACCGCGACCCTGCTGGGACTATGCATTGGCGTCTCCCTTGGCCTGACGGGCGCTGGCGGCGGCATCCTGGCCGTGCCCGCGCTGATGTTCGGCCTGGGCCTGACGCTGACACAGGCGGCGCCGGTGGCGCTGATCGCGGTGGGCATCGCTTCGGCGGTCGGCGCCCTGCAGGGTTTGATGCGGGGCCTGGTGCGCTACAAGGCCGCCATGCTGATGGCCGCGGTGGGCGCACTGACCGCTCCCCTGGGATTGTCGCTGGCGCGCCAGGTGCCGGCACAGTGGCTTAGTCTGACTTTTGCGGGCGTGATGCTGCTGGTGGCGGTGCGCATGGTGCAGCAATCGCGACGTCGCGCGCCACTACCGGGCGCCCTCGACGCGCCGCCCAAGGCCTGCCGCCTGTCGCCCGAGACCGGCCGCTTCGTCTGGAATCGCCTGACCGCCGCCACGCTGGGCGGCATCGGTGCCGTGTCCGGCATCTGCACCGGCATGCTGGGCGTGGGCGGCGGCTTCATCATCGTGCCGGCGCTGACGCACTTCAGCGATGCGCGCATGATCAGCATCGTCTCGACCTCGCTCATGGTCATCGCGCTGGTGTCGGCCGCCACGGTCAGCTCCGCGCTGCTGCATGGCCTGACGCTGTCGGCCGCGCAATGGGCCTTCGTGGCCGCGGCCATCGCCGGCATGGCGGGCGGGCGCGCGCTGGCGCCGCGCGTGCCGCAGGCCGTGCTGCAACGCGCCTTCGCCGCGGTGTGCGTGGTGGTGGCGGGCGTGCTGGCCTGGCGCGCCTGAGCGGGTCCGCTTCCAACTTCGCGCAGGCCTTATCGCGCCACGCCGTGCCTATCGCACGCACGATAGGCACTGGCTTCGTCTCTGATTCGTGTTAACGCTCAGATAATGCACGCCATGCAAGATGGCCTGCATGACGAAAACCTCTCATATCCATCCGCATGCCTGGCGGGTCCTGATTGGCTCGCCACCGGCCTCGCCGGCGAACCCGGCCGCACCGCCGTCCCGCCCAACCCTTGCGCCAACAGCCGGCGCCATCGCTTTCACGGCCGCGCGCGCCGCCTTGCGCTTTCGTGATCGCGGCACGGTCCAGCGCGTTGCGCATTGCTGACATCCATGGCCCGCATTTCCCCGCGGACGCTATAGATCCCGCCATGGATGCGTGGAAAAAAGCACCGCATCCAACTCCATAATTTTTCCGCCCGGTTTCTTCGATTTCTTCAACCACTGCGCGGCATTCAGCGCAGGCAATCCCCCACGGATATCACATAAGGACTATCCATGTTTAAGAAGACGCTCCTCGCCACCGCGGCCACCGCCGCCCTGCTCGGCCCGGTGGCGGCATTTGCCGCCGGTGATATGGGCCAAGGCACTATCACCTTCACCGGTTCGGTCACCGAGGCGCCGTGCTCCATCTCGGCCGCAGACTCCAACCTGGCCATCGACCTGGGTCAGATTTCCAAGAAGGTCCTGAGCGGCACCGGTAAGTTCGGCACGCCGGTGCCGGTGGAGATCCACCTGGCGGGCTGCAACTTCGAGGAAGACGCCACGACGAAGGCCTTGAAGCTGTCGAAGGTCAACGTCACGTTCCCCGGCCAGACGTCGACGACCGGCATGATCCCGAATACCGGTGACGCCACCGGCGTCGCCATCCAGATGATGAACGCCGACAACACGACGGCAGTCAATTTCGCGACGGGAAGCGCCGGAACGCAGATGCACCAGGGCAACGGCAACATGCTGAGCCTGTTCGCCCGCATCGCCAATACCGGCGCAACCGCCGCCACGGCCGGCTCGGTCGCGGCCAAGGTGACCTACATGCTTGACTACAAGTAGACGGCAGCCCCCCTGCCGTTACGCGCGCCCGAACCCCGCCGCTCCGGCGCCAGGGTTCGGCGGGCGCGCGAGCATTACCTCACCGAGGCGGCCGCCCAGCGCCGCCGCATCGACGCCGAAGCAGTCCGGCAACCCTTCAGGCCGGTGATTCGGCAACAGACATCATGACCCTGGCCCGTTTGGCATTCCTCGTGGCGATCAGTACTTTTGTGTGCACGGCACAGGCGACGGAATTCAGCACGGGCTTTCTCAATACCAAAGACAAGAACAACATCGACCTGTCGACCTTCAGCCGCGACGGCTACATCGCGCCCGGCAGCTACCTGCTCGACATCTACCTGGACCAGCGGCTGATCCAGGGCCAGACACTGGTCAAGGCCGTGCCGGTGATCGGCGATGGCACCGTATTCTGTGTCACCCCCGGAATGGTCGACATGCTGAGCCTGAAAGACGAATTCCGCGCGCGGCTGGCCCAGGTCCACACGGCCGAGGGCGGCCCCTGCATCGACCTGGACACGCCCGACAGCCGGGTCGTCTACAGCGCCGAACACCAGAGCCTGACCTTGACCGTGCCGCAGGCCTGGCTGCAATACCAGGACCCCGACTGGGTGCCCCCCGCCCGCTGGAGCAACGGCGTGAACGGCGTGATCCTGGACTACAACGTGCTGGCCAACCGCTACATGCCGCGGCAGGGCGCGGGCTCGGCGAGCTACACGCTGTACGGCACCGGCGGCCTGAACCTGGGCGCATGGCGCCTGCGCAGCGACTACCAGTACAACCGCTACGACAGCGGCGGCCAATCCCAGGCGCGCTTCAGCCTGCCTCAGACCTATCTGTTCCGCGCCTTGCCGCAATGGCGCTCGAAACTGACGCTGGGCCAGACCTACCTGGCGTCCGCGATCTTCGACCCCTTCCGCTTCGCCGGCGTGACGCTGGCCAGCGACGAACGCATGCTGCCGCCGTCGCTGCAGGGATATGCGCCGCAGATCACCGGCATCGCCACCAGCAATGCCGAGGTGACGGTCAGCCAGAACGGCCGCCTGCTCTACCAGACGCGGGTATCGCCCGGGCCGTTCGTGCTGCCGGCACTGAATCAGTACATCAGCGGCAACCTGGACGTGTCGCTGCGGGAAAGCGATGGCACCAAGCGCAGCTGGCAGGTCAGCACGGCCAGCGTGCCGTTCATGACGCGCAAGGGCAACCTGCGCTACCAGGTGTCGCTGGGACGCCCGCTGTTCGGCGGCCCCAGTGGCAACCACGTTGCCAAGCCACGCTTCATGGCGGGCGAGGCCATCTGGGGCGCGTTCAACAACACCTCGCTGTACGGCGGCCTGATCGTCACCGACGACAACTACCAGTCGCTGGCGCTGGGCGCCGGGCAGAACATGGGCGCGCTGGGCGCGCTGTCGGCCGACGTCACGCGCTCGGACGCGCGCCTGCCGTATTCGTCGGCGCCGCGACGCACGGGCTACAGCTATCGGGTCAACTACGCCAAGAGCTTCGATGACCTGGGCAGCACGCTGGCCTTCATGGGCTACCGGTTCTCGGGGCGCCACTTCCTGTCGATGCGGGAATTCATTGTCCGCTCCGCCCTGCACGGCGGCGACTTCCGCGACGAAAAGCAAAGCTATACGGTTTCCTACAGCCAGTACATCCAGCCGCTGGAACTGAGCGTCTCCCTGTCGCTGAGCCGGCTCAACTACTGGAACGACGCGGCGGCCAACAACCACTACATGCTGTCGTTCAACAAGAACGCCCGCTTCGGCCCGCTGCGCAACGTCAGCCTGTCGCTGTCGCTGGCGCGCACCCAGAGCGTCTACGGACCGACGCAGAACCAGGTCTACGCCAGTCTCAGCATCCCGCTGGGCGACAGCCGCCAGCTCAGCTATGGCTACCAGAACAGCGGCGACGGCCGCATGCAGCAGAACGTCGGCTACACCGACTTCAGCAACCCCGACACCACCTGGAACCTGAGCGCCAGCGACGACCGCGACGCACCCGACCGCCACCAGAGCGTGAGCGGCAATATCCAGAGCCGCACCCCCTACGGCCGCGCCGCGGGCGATTTCACCTTGCAGCCGGGCCAGTACCGCAGCGTCGGCCTGAACTGGTACGGCTCGCTGACGGCAACCGCCGAGGGCGCGGCCTTCGGCCCGCCTTCCTCGGGCAACGAACCGCGCATGATGATCGACACCGACGGCATCGCCGGCGTGCAGATCGAGAACGGCGACGGGGTCACCAACCGCTTCGGCATCGCCGTCGTGAACGGCGTATCGAGCTATCGCGAAAGCAACCTGGCGGTGGACGTCAATGCCCTGCCCGACGGCGTGGACGTGGCCGACGCGATGATCAGCCAGGTATTGACCGAGGGCGCCATCGGCTACACCCGTGTCGGTGCCCGCCATGGCGAACAGGTGCTGGGCCGCGTAGAGCTGGCCGACGGCGGCCACCCACCGCTTGGCGCGCTGGTGCTGTCGACCCGCAGCGGCAAGACCGCCGGCATGGTGGCCGACGGCGGACTGGTGTACCTGAACGTGGAACCGGATGACCGCGAGGCGCTGACCGTGACCTGGGGCGGCGCCCGCGAATGCCGCCTGGCGCTGCCGGCCGCGGCGGCCATCGACCAGGGGCCGCGGTCCTTGCCCTGCCACTGAACGACCCCGCAGGGCGCCACATCTTTTTGGGAAGAGCACACGTGAAACGCAAACATCTGAGAGGCCTGCTGCTGGGCGCCACGCTGGCATGGGGGCTTTGCGCCCAGGCCGCGGTCAACGTCGACCGAACCCGCATCATCATGGGCGGCAACCAGAAATCGGTGTCGGTCGTCCTGAGCAACGAAAGCCATGACACCCCGTACCTGGCGCAAGCCTGGATCGAGGACGCCGACGGCAAGACAATCAGCGACCTGGTGGCGCTGCCGCCGCTGCAGCGGATCGATGGCGGCAAGAAGGCCCAGGTGCGCATCATGCGTGCCAACGACGCCTTCACCGCACGCCTGCCACAGGACCGCGAGACCCTGTTCTATTTCAACGTGCGCGAGATTCCCCCGGAACCGCCCAAGACCGACGCCAACATCCTGCAGCTGACCACGCAAAGCCGGCTGAAGCTGCTGCTGCGCCCGGCGGCGCTCGGCAAGAGCGACGAGGTCAATCCGGAAAGGTCCCTGCAGATCCAGGCACGCGGCAACAGCCTGACGCTGAAAAACCCCACGCCGTACTACGTCACGGTGATCTGGCTGGGACGCGATGTGAAGCAGCCGCTGCCAGGTTTCGATAACGCACCAATGCTGGCGCCGTTCTCGGAACAGGAGGTCAAGGCGACGCTGCCGCCGGACGTCGGCGAGCTGGTGCTGGGCAATGTCGACGACTATGGCGGATTGCGCATGAACCGCTATCGCTGCGCGGCGGGGCAGTGCGTTTTCCAGGAACGCCTGCGTCAGTAGCGCGGGCGCAACCCGGCCACGCTAGGCCGTTGTTTCGGCGGCGCGGCGACGCTGCACTGACAATGCACCGCTGAATTGAGCGCCGCCGGTTCGGACTTGCAGCCGGTCAATACGGTCCTCGGGGGCTGACGCGGGCGACGCAATACCGGTCTATCGGCCTGACATTCAGCGGCGGCTGACCCACAGGCCCAGCCCCAGCATGCCGAGCAAGGTCCCGCCGGCGATCCAGCCGCCGTACCTGACACAGGCCGACTCCGATAGCGACAGGCACCATGCCATGACGGCGGCCAGCGCCACCAGGCCGCCAAGCGCACATCTGCGGACGGCGCGGAACACTGTGCGCGGACGTGCCGACACCCGTGCCACCATGCTATCCGCCGTTGCCGCTGGCGCCCGCCACGGCCAGTCGCCGTTCCATCCGCGCCAGCGCCGATAACGCCGCCACGACCTCGCCGGGAAGCGTCGAGCCTGGCAAGCAGATGTCCGCGCCGGCCAGCATGAGCCGGGCGCGCTCGGCCGAACCGGGCCTGTCGGTCACCACCGCGAGCACGCCTGCCACCTGGGGGCAATGCGGCGCCGAGAAAAAGCGTTGTAACCACAGCGAGCGGCCCTCGACCAGCAGGTAATGCCGGCCCGGAGCGCCGGCGCGCGCGTACAGGCTGGCTTGCGTTTCGGTATAGAAGTTGATTGCGGCGACCGATTCCTTGAGGCTCGCGGCCAGCCGGGTGGCGCGGTCGATGTACTGGGCATGCACATGCAAGTTGTGCAGAAAGGCGAAATGGGCCACGGCGGGAAAAACGGTTGATCAGGGCCACGCATTCTAGGAAACCTCGCGGCGCGCGCCCATCAGACGGTTCCGAAACCCACCTTCTCGTCCCAACGCGACTCGCCAGCGATTCGGAAATGTCTGATACCCAACTCGCCCTCGGACTGGTCCAATAGCCGACTTGCTGACCGCCGACGCGCGCACGCCGTTCCCGCGGGGCCCGTTTCGCCCCGACGGGCAGCGGCGCCCCTCTGGAGATATCAAGCCATGCTGTCCTATCGCGTCCTGATCGTCGACGACCAGCTGTTGCAACGCGAGTACCTGAAGAACCTGTTCCTTCAGGCCGGCATTGCGCACGTGGAAACCGCCGAGAACGGCAGCCACGCCCTGCGCCTGCTGGAAAACCAGCACTACGACCTGGTGCTGAGCGACCTGCTCATGCCCGAACTGGATGGCGTGCAATTGATCCAGCGCCTGTCCACCTACGAAGCGCCGCCGCTGCTGGCGGTGATCAGCTCGTCGCCGAAGCGCCTGATCGCCGGCGCCAGCCTGGTGGCCAAGACACTGGGCATGCGGGTCATCGACCAATTGTCCAAGCCGGCGCAACCGCAGGCTATCATCGCCCTGGTGGCCAAGCTGAAAGCGGCGTCCCGCCTCAAGGCCGAGTCCCTGGTGTCGGGGCAGGTGTTCGACCGTGCCGCATTGCAACATGCCCTGACCTCGGGCGAGATCCGCGCGTGGTTCCAGCCCAAGATGCGCATCGCCGACAGCGCCATCACCGCCGCCGAAGCGCTGGTGCGCTGGGTGCGCCCCGACGGCACCGTGTTGTTGCCAGGCCAGTTCCTGCCCGCGCTGATACTGGACGAGCTCGAAGACGACCTGCTATTGTCGATGCTCGCGCAGACGATCGCGGCGCAGCACGCCTGGCAACGGCATGACTTCCGGGTGGAAGTGTCCGTCAACCTGCCAACGCATCTGCTGCAGGATGCGGATCTGCCGGACCGCCTGTACGACCACGTCATGCGCCTGGGCGGCAACCCGCAGGACATCTGCTTTGAACTGACCGAGGGCACGACCACGGATGCGATAAGCGACTATTACGCCGGTGCCTGCCGCCTGCGGATGAAGGGATTTGGCCTGGCCCAGGACGACTCCGGCCAGGGCTACAGTTCGGTGTTCAACCTGGTTTCGACCCCCTTCACCGAGCTGAAGATCGACCGTTCCCTGATCAGCCGCAGCGTCACCGATGACGGCGCCCAGGCCGCGGTCGAGAGCATTGTGTCGCTCGGCCGGCGCCTGGCATTGAACGTGGTCGCCGAGGGCGTCGAAACCTGGGAGCAACTGGCGCTGCTCAAGAAGATGCAGTGCGATACGGCCCAGGGATTCCTGATTTCGCGCGCCTTGACGCCGGAATTGCTGCTGGGATTCCTGAAACGGAATTCCGCTGTCTCGCGATGATGCGCGCCAGGCCCCGCCATACGCACCTCGCGTCCATCGGCGACCTTGCCCGGGTTTCGCTGCGCATGCAGCTGCTGTTCATCGTGACGCTGATCATTGCGATTATCATGCTGGTGATGTGTTACTGGGTCGTGAATAGCCTGATCAACCATGCCACCAACGAAGCACGCTCGCACTTCCAGCACCTGATCCTCAATCTGCATGGCCAGGAATCGCTGATTGCGCGCGCCACCAGGAACGATGCAGTGCGCCAGGGCCTGGCAATGACGCAAGGCGGCCCGGCCTCGTTCGAACTGATCGACAGCGACGCCACGACCAACACTTACGAGGGCCAGTACGAAAGCCTGGCCATGCCATACATCGTCAAGGTCGGCCGCAGCGACACGCCGGGCGGCAACGACTACAGCCGCCGCCTGCAGACAGTGGCGGCGGGACTTTCCAGCCTTTACGGCACCTACCGCAGCAGCTGGCAGCAACCCGGCATGCAGGCGTTCCTGCTGGACCTGAACAGCCAGGTCAGCATATCCGTGCCCTGCTCCGAGGATTCAATGACCGATGACGTGCATCGCTGGTGGCGTTGCCCGCTGTCGGCGAACCGCGTGCGCGAGCTCATCTATACGCAGACCCCGCGCACCAGTCCGGGCGGGGAAAAGTGGATCAGCGTCAACCTGCCCGGTAGCGGCGCGGGCCGGATAGGCTATGTGGTGTACAGCCCCATCACGCTGCCGGACGCCGCCTGGCTGCCCGACACACCCAAGCGCGACCTGGTGTTGGCGACGTTCATCGAGATGCAGGACGTATATTCCGGCGACCCGACCTACGGCCGGGTGTACTTCCAGCATCTGAGCACGGCGTCGGCCGGATCCCACTCGCCGGTTCTTCCACACGAGCCCGGCGCATTGGAGGAGGTGAAAAGCGACGTGGACTTCAGGGTGGATGGCGCGCACATCCACACTTGGTGCGAGGATGGCTGGCACGCGACCTATCTGGTGCCTTACGCCCAGTTTTTCCAGACCGCCCGCTGGCAATTTATATCGTTCGTCGCTCTTATGCTGTTGTGCTCGGGCGGTAGCGTGGCGCTGTACCGACGGCACCGCAACCTGATCGTGCGCCCCGCGCAAGCCAGCCACGAACGCGTGGTCGAAAGCGAATCCTTCAATCGCGCCGTGATCGCGGCCGCCCGCGTTGCCGTCTGCGCGCTGCGCGTCTCCGACCACCAGATCGTGGCCAAGAACCATCTGGCGGATGAATGGCTGGGAGACGTGGAGATCGTCAAACAGCTGACCTTCTCCGCCGACGGCGCCGCGGTGCCCGGCGACATCGAGATCAATGGCCGGCACCTGAGTTTCAGCGCGGCGCGCGTGACTTACCAGGGCGAGGAGATCGTACTGGCCACCTTCAGCGACATCACGGACCACAAGCGCGCGCAGGCCGCACTGGCGCAAGCCAAGCGCGCCGCCGATGACGCCAACGCCGGCAAGACGGTTTTCCTGGCCACCATGAGCCACGAGATCCGCACACCGCTCTACGGCACGCTGGGTACGGTTGAACTATTGGGCCTGACGCCCTTGACCAATTTGCAGCGCGGCTATCTGCGCACCATCCAGACCTCGTCGGCAGGCTTGCTCAACGTCATCAACGACATCCTCGATGTGTCCAAGATCGAGTCGCGCCAGATGACGCTCAAGGACCACCGGTTCGATCCGGCTGCGCTCACGGAAGAAGCGCTGCAATCTTACGCCGCCACCGCGGACGCCAAGGGCCTGCAGTTCTTCTCCACCATCGCCACCGATGTGCCGGTGTATGCCCATGGCGATGCCTTGCGTATCAAGCAGGTGCTGAACAACCTGATCAGCAACGCCATCAAGTTCACCGAGGCGGGCTGGGTGCGGATAGACCTGACGGTGGTCGGCGGCGGCGACGGCCTGTCGGTGCTGGAGTGGCGCGTCGCCGACACCGGCCTGGGGATATCCGCCGACCAGCAGCCGCTGCTGTTCCAGCCTTTCTACCAGGCGTATGGGCCGGGCCATTCCATTCCTGGAACCGGACTGGGGCTGTATATCTGCCACAGCCTGAGCCAGTTGATGCAGGGCGACATCACGCTGGACAGCAGTCCTGGCCGTGGCAGCACGTTCATCTTCCGGCTGCCGCTGCGCGTCACGGCCGACTCGGCGCGCCTGGCGGGCAACGGCGAAATAGCGCCGGCGCCGCCGGTATGGGTGCGGGCCCCGGTTGCGGACCTGGCGCAGGATACCTGCGCGTGGCTGACCCTGGCCGGCGCCACCGCGCGTCCGAGCCATGGCGGCAGCGCGCCCGCCAAGCGCGAAGGCATCCTGGTGGAACTGCTGCCGGAACGGCTGCCGCCGATCGAATGGACCGGGCCGCGGGTATCGTGCATTCCCGATGGCCCAGACAAGCCGCAATGGAGCCTGTCCGAGATCCACGTGACCAGCCACCTGCGGCAAAGCATCGTCGAAGCGGTCGCGCTGGCGCAGCGCGGCCGGCCAGCTCCCACCGAGGAATCGGCCGACACGCCGGACGCGGGCGAGGCATTGGCGCCGGAGTATCGCCCCGACGCGGGTCTGCGACGGCTGGGCCTGCGCGTGCTGGTGGCCGAGGACAACCCGGTCAATCGCACCCTGCTCGTGCGCCAGCTGGAGGAGCTGGGCTGCGAGGTCACCCTTTGCGTCGACGGCGTGGAAACCCTGGCGCGCTGGAACGGCGATGAATTCGATGTGCTCATCACCGACATGAACATGCCGCTGATGAACGGCTACGAACTGGTGCGCACGCTGCGCGCCCGCCACACCAAGGCGCCGATCATCGGCCTGACGGCCGACGCGCTGCAGACGCAACGCGATGCCGGCTTCGCCGCGGGGTTGAACGCCTGGGTGGTCAAGCCGGTGGACCTGCGAACGCTGCACGACGCGCTAAGTACCGCCTGCGCGAGAATCATAAGCGCCAAGTTCGCTGGCCCGCCTCCTCCAAACCGCCCCAAGGAGTTCTACGACAGCCAACTGCGCGCGGCGTTCAACACCACCATGCGCGAGGACATGGCCGCGATGCGGACGGCGCTGGCGGCGCGCGACGCGGCAGCGATCGTCTCGACCCTGCACCGCATACGGGGATCCCTGGTGGTGATGAACGCCGAGGAAATCGCCCGGTTCTGCGGCGTGCTGGAACAGAAGATCACTGAAGAAGGATTGACCTCGGTCCTGGAAAACGCCGTCAAGAGTACGCTCTCGCAATTGGCCGAACAGTTCAAGGAGCTATAGCCCGGCACTTTTCCAAACAGACCCAGGCCACCTCGCTAGAAGCGTCAAACAAGGAACGAGAAACATGACACGAATCCTGCTGGCCGACGATCACCAAGTCGTGATCCTGGGCGTGCGCAACGTCCTCGAAGGCGTCGCCCGTTACCACATCGTCGGAGAGGCCCTCAACGCCGCCGAACTGATCCGCAAGGCGCGCGAGCTGGCGCCGGACATCATCATCACCGACTACAACATGCCGTCCGAGGATGGCTACGGCGATGGCCTGGCGCTGGTGCAATACCTGCGCCGCAACTTCCCTCGGGTGCGGATCCTTATCCATACCATGATCTCTTCGCCGGTGATCGTCGCCAGCCTGTACGAGGAAGGCGTCAGCGGAGTGCTGTTCAAGAGCGGCGACCTGGCCGAGATGCTGACCGCGCTCGGCACGCTGGAAAACAACCAGATCTACCGCGGCGCGCCGCAGGCCCCGGCCGCCAACCATCCAGGCGGCTCGCACGATGCGGCGGCTCGGATCGCGCGGCTGTCGCCCAAGGAACTGGAGGTGCTGCGGCATTTCCTTTCCGGCACCTCGGTGGGCGACATCGCGCGCGTCATGAATCGCAGCGTCAAGACGGTCAGCACCCACAAGATCGCGGCGATGCGCAAGCTGGACGTGGAAACGGACCACGAACTGGTCATGTTCGGCGTCAATCACGATCTTTTCAAGTAATGGCCGCGCCAGCGTCCCGCGATGGGCGCGCCGGCATCATGATGGAGCCCTCACCATGACGCACCGCTTTCCCCGCCGCCTGCTCATCGTTCTGGCGATCACCGGCCTGGCGGCGTCGCTGTGCCCCGAGGCGACGCTCGCGGCCGCGCCGGTCAAGCTCACGGTCATGGCCTATGGCGTGGACGCGTTCGACGAAAAATACCTGCGGACGGTGATCCGGCCGTTCGAAGCGGCACATCCGGACATCGAGGTCGGCTACTACGCGGTGCGCGATTCACGCAATGCGTTGGCGGTGCTGCGGGCGCAGCGGGCCGCGCCGCGCATCGACATCGTGATCCTGGACCCGCCCAACGCGCGCCTGGCGCAGGCGGAGCGCCTGATCGAGCCGATGGACCCCAAGCGCATTCCCAATGCCGCGGACCTGGGCAAGATGGGCCGCGAGCTCGGATTCTGGGCGCTGCCGGCCATGTACGACTCCATGACGCTGGTGTACGCCAAGTCTGCCTTTGCCCATCCCCCCCGGAGCTGGCGCGAGATGTGGGATCCGAAGTACCAGGGCAAGGTGGCCGTAGCCACCAATCCGAACGTCAACGGCAGCATGATTGCGCTGACCTTTCTCGCCAATCGCCTGGCCGGGGCCGCCGACGGTCTGGGCAGCTTCGATCCCGGCTTCGACTATCTGGAGAAAATCACCGCCAACATCCTGACCTGGAACCCGCGCCCCAACCAGTACTGGCTGGTATCCCAGAAGCGCGCCCTGTTGGCGGTTGGCTGGAACTCGCGCAGCCAGAGCCAGATGGACGCGCTGGACGGCTATGCGACAACGGTGCCCAGCGAGGGCACTGTCGCCGTGCCCATCCTGATCGCCCGGGTCGCGGACCGCCCCAATGGCGAGGCAGCGCAGGCGTTCATCAATTATTCGCTCGGCCCGCGGGCGCAACAGGCCTTTTCCGAGGCGATGTACTACGCGCCGTCCAACCAGAAGGCCAAGATCAGCGAAGCGGCGCGCGCCAGGATTCCGTTGCTCTCACCCGACATCGCCGCCAGGCTGGTCCCGGTGGACTGGGCGGGACTGACGGCTGAACACTTTGCGGCGATGCGCGCGGCGTGGCTGACGCGCATCATGAAGCCGGCGCCGTAGCGAGGCGGCCGAAGCGTCCCTGTATTCCGGCTCGCACTACCGGAATTGTCTGATGGTGCGGTGCGGCAGCGGATTGGTACCTTAGTTTCCGTGGTGATTTCGTCCGATTTTTCGTGGCAGGAACGACACCACAGAACCTCCGCTCCGCTATCACTTTGGCTTTCAGACAACCATGAAACACCACTCCAGCAAGCTCCTCGCCGCCCTCCTGGCCTGCGCCGCCTCCACCAGCGCTCTGGCCCAGAACGCCCCCGCCGCCGCGCCCAGCTTCAAGATTAATGTCACCGGCACGATTACCCCGGGCAGCTGCACGCCGGCGTCCGGCGACCTGACGTTCGACATGAAGAGCATCAACCCGAAGTCGCTGAACAACGACAAGGTCACCATGCTGAGCGGCATCACCAACAAGATCAGGATCACCTGCACCGCGGACACCGCGATCGCGCTGAACGTGACCGGCTATACCAAGGCATCGAAGGCCTACGGCGCCAGCATGGACAACCACCCGGCCGGCACCTCTACTTACGAAGACTCGCTGTATGACCTGGTCAACCCGGCCGACGGCAACAGCCGCGTCGGCGTATACGCCATGCAGTTCCGCAACTTCGTGTACACCGGCGGCGGCACGGGCGCTGTCGCTTCCAAGGCCGAGATCATCAAGAGCGACGACAAGAACTCGTGGAGCAACAACACCTCCAGCCCGAACGGTTGGAACACCGCGCAGCTCAAGAAGGACGGCAGCAATTACGTGTCATTCGCCGACCCCAAGGCCAATACCACGCCGGTGCTGGCCAGCACCTTCGAAGGCGAGTTGATGCTGGCGCCGCTCATCCTGGCCAAGAAAGACCTGAAGCTGACTGGCGACCTCAAGTTCGAAGGCGGCGCGACCATCACGCTGAACTACCTCTGATCCACGCGTCGGGCGTGACGCACGCTTCGATATACCGAGAGCAAGAATGAAACACTTCCAAATCCGCAAGATCCTGTTCGCGGTGCTGGCCTGCGCCGGCTTCGCGACGGCATCGGCGCAGAACGCCCCGGCCGCGGCGCCCGCGCCGTCGACGCTGAACGTCGCCGTCGGCGGCGTCATCTCCCCGGGAAGCTGCACCCCGACCTCCGGCGCGATCTCCTTCGACATGAAGAAGATCAACCCCGCTTCGCTCAAGGAAAAGGTCGAGACCCCCTTGGCACCTATCGTTCAGCAGCTGTCCATCAAGTGCGACGGCGGCGATGCCGCGGTCGCCCTGTCCGTTGCCGGCACGGTCAAGGCACCGACGCCTTCGGACACCGCACTCGACCACAAGGCCACTGGCATCCAGGCTGAAGCCAAGAAGGGCTATATCTATGACCTGGTGGACGCGGCGACTTCGACCACGCGCATCGGACGCTACGTGTTCCAGTTCCGCAACTTCCAGTACACCACCGCCGCAGCCAACGGCAAGCAGGCCAGAGCGCTGGTCGTGACCAGCAGCGACCGGGCCGCATGGGCCAGTGCCGCGGACACCGCCGCGAATGCCGCGCAACTGAAGTCGGACGGCACGACGTTCGTGACCTTCGCAGATCCCGCCACGCCCACCGTGCCGGTCTCGGCATCCCTGTTCAACGGCGACATCGTGATCGGCGCCGCCATCCAGCCGAAGTCCGAACTGACGATCAACAACGATTTGACGTTCCGCGGCGAGACCACCATCACGCTCAGCTACCTGTGATCCACGTGCCAGCCGGCGCGCACGCCGCGCCGGCTGGCCGATGGCCAAAACACGATGAAACTCCGATATCTCCTGGCCTGCGCCTTCGCGGCCCTGCCTCTGGTCGCCCTGGCACAGAGCACTCCCCTGAACGTCGCCGTACAGGGTTCGATAAGGCCCGGGGCGTGCACCTTCCAGATTTCCGACCAGGGCACCTTCAACTACGGCAAGGTGAAGCTGAAGGATCTGAACAAGGATACCTACACGCAGTTGCCCGTCATCGACCGAGAGCTCCGGATTTCCTGCGAGTCATTGACCAAAGTCGCGCTGACCGTCAGTGACAGCAATCCCGGCCTGGTGGCGTTCAAGGAAGACATGGTGTTCTTCGGCGGGCGTGGCAAGAGCTGGTCGCCCGCCCGGCAATATGGTCTGCGCAATGACGCAGGACGCAGCATCGGCTCCTGGGCGCTGCAGTTGGTGCCAGGCTTCAAGGTGGACCAGCAGGATACGCAGTCCATTTACAGCGGCGACGGCGGCAAGTCCTGGAATCCCTCTGTCGGTAACTTCTTCCATGACGACGGCAGCCTCGAAACCTGGAGCATGCCGGGGCCGCGCGAACCCGCCTTCGGCCGTGAGTTCGTGGGTACCGTACGCATCCAGGTGGCCCTGGACCGCAGCGCACAACTGGGCGTGGCGACCGAGGTGCCGTTCACCGGCGGCGCGGTCATGACGCTCGTCTATCTCTAGCGGCCGCTGCCGCCTCGCGCCGGGAGCTCCGGCTGATCATGAAGCCTTACCTGCCTTCCCTTTGCGCCCTGCTGGGCGCCCTGCTCAGCGCGGCGAGCCTTGCCGCGCCGCCCGCGCCGCAGGCCAACAGTTGCCGCATCCAATTGGGTGGCGGCCCCACAGTGGACTACGGCAAGATCAAGCGCAGCCTGTTGCGCGCCGCCGAAGCCGCGCCGCTGCCCGCGCAGCAACGCAGCGTCACGGTGATCTGTGAACAACCGGCAACGCTCGCACTGCGCCAGTCCGGCGTCGACGGCTCGGCCAGCACGGCGGCCGGCGGCAGGCTGGGCCTGGCGGGCGAAACGAGCCACGGCATCGGCCTGGCATCCGGCAAACCGCTGGGCGCGTTCGCGCTGCGCTGGCGCCGCGACGCCGCCAGCATCGACGGCGTGCCGGCGCGCCTGATCGTCTCGTCCGATGGCGGCGCCACTTGGCGCGAGCTGGAATCAGATGCGGTCATCGGCGCCGCCGACCTGATCGCCTGGGCGCGCGGCGAGCAACGCCGCCCGGCCAGCGGCCGCACGCTGACGGCAGGCGTGCGAATCGAAACGGCCATCGCGCCGACCTCCACGTTGTACCTGGGCCGCGAGGTCCAGCTCGACGGCTCGATAAGCCTGTCAGCCGTTTTCCCGTAGGCCTTCTCCGGATGGCCATTTCCCGCAGGCCGAGCCCGGCCGGCGTCAATACGTCTTCTGCTTGCTGATATGAAACCCTTCCTGACTTGCATTCCCCTGGCCTTCGCCCTGCTGGCCAACCCCGCCGGTGCGGCCGGCGTCGTACCCGAAAGCTCGGTCCTCATCGTCGACGAAGCCACCGGCGAGGGCACCATGGTCGTGCAGAACACCGACGCCGCGGCGGTACTGCTCTACACCACCATCGAGAACATCGCCGAGGACCCCGAAGAGATGGTGGTCGTCACACCCCCGATGGCACGGCTGGAAGCCGGCCAGTCACAACTGGTGCGCTTCATGCTGACCAAGAAGGGGCCGCTGGCCACGCAACGATTCAAGCGCGTGGCCTTCGAAGGCATCCCGTTCGCGCGTGGCGCCGACAACCAGGTGCAGACCACCTTTCGCCAGAACATCCCCATGATCATCCAGCCCCGCGCGCTGGAAAAGCTGAAGGACCCATGGACGCGCCTGTCCAGCAGCGTGGACGGCGACAAGCTGCGCCTGTGCAATGACAGCGGTTATGTCGTGCGCCTGGCCCAGCAGGCGCGGCTGGACAGCGCCAACGTCAATCTGCCGTTGCCCAAGACCTACCTGTTGCCGGGTGAGCGCTTCGAGCTGCCGCTGGCCGGCAAGCGGGCGGCCACCGCCGGTACCGTGACGATCTGGCCCGCCACCGTCTACGGCTACGCCGCGGGCAGCTATGCCATCCCCCTGTCCAATGGCTGCAGCCAGACTCCCGCGAAATGAACCCGCTGGCGTACGCGGCTGCGGGCGTGGCGGCCTGCATCGGCATGACCGTCCCGGGCGCCGCGTTCGCGCAGCAGTTTGATCCCCAGACCCTGAAGCGCCTGGGCATCTCGCCCGAAGCCGCGGCCTACTTCAGCAAAGCGGCGCGTTTCCTGCCGGGTATGGCCCGTGTGCGCCTGAATGTCAATGGCATCGACCGGGGCACCATGGACGTGCGCTTCAACGACGA
Source organism: Achromobacter xylosoxidans (assembly GCF_001457475.1). Lineage (NCBI taxonomy): Bacteria > Pseudomonadati > Pseudomonadota > Betaproteobacteria > Burkholderiales > Alcaligenaceae > Achromobacter > Achromobacter xylosoxidans. The sequence continues at coordinate 4,978,495 of NZ_LN831029.1, forward strand.
AGGCACGCTGTGCTTCACGCCCGAGCTTCTGCGGCACATCGGCCTGAAGGTGCCGGACGGCACGTCGGAGGAAGGCTGCCAGGATTATCGCAAGGCCTATCCGGAAACCGATATCACCCAACTGCCGAACCAGTCGCAGGTCGACATCGTCACGCCGCTGGCCGCCCGCGCCCCTGCCGAGGAGGCAATCCAGGGTCAATATGTTTCGGGCGGCACCGCCGCGATGATCAACTACAACCTGAGCGGCTCGCGCAGCGGCACCGGGGATTCGGGCTACCAGTATTTGCGCGCATACAGTGAGACGGGCCTGAACGTGGCCGACTGGATCCTGCGCAGCCGCCAGGACTATTACTCGCAAGGAGGCCGATCGACCTTCACCCAGGGGGATACGTATGCCCAGCACGCCGTGCCGAGCCTGCGCGCCACCTTCCAGGCAGGCCAGATCTCACCCGCGGGCTCGCTGTTCGCGGTCGGCACACTGCGCGGCGTGCAGCTTTTTCCCGAATATGCGTTGCGGCAGACGCAGGCGTCGGGCGTCGCCTTCAGCGGCATCGCCAGCGGTCCGAGCCGGGTGGAAGTGCGCCAGATGGGAACGCTGATCCTGATGACGCAGGTTCCTGCCGGCGCCTACACGATCAGCGATGTACCCATCATCAGCGGCAATTCCGACCTCGACGTGCAGGTGATTTCCACCAGCGGCGAGCGGCAGCAGTTCATCGTCCCGGCGGCATCATTCGGTGCGGTGCGCAACACGACGGCCCAGGGGCTGTCGATCGCGGTGGGCCGCTACCAGGCTTATCGCGGCAGCGACAGCCAGACGCCGCTGGTAGCCACCGCCAGCAATGGCTGGAACCTGGGGCGCCACGCCAGCGTCAACGCGGGCGTGCTGGCATCGCCGTCGTACCGCGCGCTGGCCGCGACGCTTACCGCCTCGCCCGGCGAGGCCATCAATGGCTCGATCGGCATCCGTGCCTCCAGCGCGATGGCGCAGGGGCAGAAGCTCCAGGGGCAGCAGATCACGTCGACCCTGTCGATCTCGCCATGGGAAAGGCTGTCCACCAATTTTTCGGCGACCTGGCAGACGCAGGGGTACCGCGACCTGGCGCAAGTACTGCAACGCACGGATGACCCGCGCGCCGGGGCCAGGGCGAGCCAGACCTATACCGCCGGAGCCTCCTGGTTCAATGCCACGTTGGGCTCGCTGTCGGCCACCTATACGGCAAGCCGCCTGAGCGGCCTGGATGCCACCCGCCGGCGCGCCACGGTGTCGTGGAACCGCAATTTCGGGCGCACTTCGGTGACGCTGTCGGCGGCGAAAGACCTCAGCGCCGACACGCGTGCGCGCTCGGACAATCAGTATTTCCTGACCCTCAGTTTCCCGCTGGGCAGCGCCAGCGCCGGCGTGTATGTCAGCAAGGCGGGCGATAGCAGCGCCCTTGGCGCGAGCTATTCGGACACGGTCAGCCCGCAATTCAGCTACAACCTGAGTTCCAGCGTGGCCAATCCGGGTCATGCCGTGAACTCGTCCGTGGCCATTGACGCGCTACCGCGTTATACCCACCTGAACCTGTCGGCCAACCGCGATGCACAGGGCAGCCTGTCCACGAACTGGGGAGTGCAGGGTTCCGTGGTGGCGGCTGGCGGCGCGGTGGCGTTTTCGCCATACGACGTGGGCGACACATTGGGCATCGCCAAGGTCGGCGACCTGGGCGGCGTGCAAATCCAGACGCCCGCGGGTCCGGCCTGGACGGATGCCTGGGGCCATGCCGTGATCCCAGGCCTGCCCGCCTACAGCGAAAGCTCGGTCGAGATCAACACCGCCAGCCTGCCGCGCAACGCCAACCTGCCCAACGGCATCCAGTCGGTGAAGCCGGCGCGCGGGTCGGTGCAGGTGGTTGACTTCAACTTGCGCCAGGTCCAGCGCTATCTGTTGTCGGCGGTGTCCGAAGCCGACCGGCAGCCGTTGGCCGAACGGCTGCCGGTAATGGACGGACGCGGCAACCTGGTCACGCTGGTCGGCCGGCAGGGCCAGATCTTCCTGGATGACGCTTATGCCGCGCCTCTGCAAGTCGCGCTGAAGGAAGGCGGCCGGTGTTTTCTGGAATTCCAGCCTACGGGCAAGCCGGATCCGGATCGTCCCTACCAGGACGCGCCGGCGGTATGCCGCAAGGCAGCGCCCGCGGCGGCGGCGCGTCCGCATCCACCTTGAAACGCCGCACCTGCTGCGCCAGGTGACCGGCCTGCTCGCGCATGCTGGCGGCCGCGGCGGCGGCCTGTTCCACCAGGGCGGCGTTCTGCTGCGTGACGCCGTCCATCTGCGCGATCGCCACGTTCACCTGGTCGATGCCGGTCGACTGCTCGGCCGAGGCGCTGGCGATTTCGCGCACCAGCGTTGCCGCGCGGCGCACGCTCTGGACCACGTCGCGCATGGTGCGCCCGGCCTCGTCGGCCTGGCGCGATCCATCCTCGACGCGGCTGACGGATTCGTTGATCAGGGCATTGATTTCCTTGGCGGCCAGCGCCGAGCGCTGCGCCAGGGTGCGGACCTCTCCCGCCACCACGGCGAAGCCGCGGCCCTGCTCGCCGGCCCGGGCCGCCTCGACCGCGGCGTTGAGCGCCAGGATGTTGGTCTGGAACGCGATGCCATCGATCACGTTGGTGATATCCACGATGCGGCGCGAGCTGTCGGAAATCGCGCCCATGGTCTGCACCACGCCATCGACCACTTCGCCGCCGCGCGCCGCCACGGCCGAGGCCTGGCTGACCAGTTGCTCGGCCTGGCCGGCGTTACCGGCATTCTGGCGCACCGTGCCGGTGAGTTCCTCCATGGAGGCCGCGGTTTCCTCCAGCGACGCCGCCTGTTCCTCCGTGCGCTGGGACAGGTCGGCGTTGCCTTGCGCGATCTGCGATGAGGCCGCGGCGATTCCCTCGCTGCCGCCGCGCACTTCGCGCACGATACCGGTCAGGCTGGCGTTCATGGCCTTGAGCGCGGCCATCAGGTCGCCGGTCTCGTCGCGCGTGGCCACCTGGATGTCGCCGGTCAGGTCGCCGGCCGCCACCCGGCGCGCCGCGTTCACGGCCTGGCCCAGCGGCCCCACGATGCCGCGCGTCATCACGGCGCCCAGCAGGATGCCTAGCACCACCCCAGCCACCGACAGCAGGATCATGACGTCCCGCATGCGCTCGTACAGATCGGAGCCCTCGCGCACCGACCGCGCGGTGGAGGCCTCTTTTTGCAGGGCCAGCTTGCTCATGACGCGGTCCAGTTGCTCGGACGACGCGATCACGTGTCGTTCGATCTCGGCCGCGCGCGGGTCTTTCTGCACCGGCGGCAACGCGGCGGCGGCGGTGAAGAAGGCGTCGGCGTCGCGTTTCCACGTCTCTTCCATTTCCTTGAAGCGGTCCAGCATCTGGCGCCCCTCGTCCGTCTGGTAGTAGGCCTGCGCGCGGTCACGCAGCTTGTCCATGTTGCGCACGGCGTTGTCGAACTGCGCGCGCGCGGCCTGGCGTTCGCGTTCGCTGGAGGCGGCCAGGTAGCTGTTGCGGGCGCGGCCCGCATAGATGAAATGGATGTTGGCTTCCTTCATGTCGGACAGGCCGCGCAGCTCGACTTCGTAAAGCCGCGTGTTCATGTCGTTGATGCTGGCCAGCCCCCAGACGCCAACGGCGCCAATGGCCCCGCCGATCATCGCCACGATCAAGAATGCGCCCGAGAGCCGGGCGCGGATGCGCAATCCAGTAAATAGCCGAAACATGCTTGCTTCCTATGCGGCCCCGGCCGGATGGCGCGATGGCGCCTGTTGTTGTCGCGGGGCCTGATTGATCCGGACGGGCATGGTAGGGCGACGAGAAGATGAGGGAAAACCCCAGGAATAGCGGGTTTTGCTCACTGTTCACGACGCTGGTTCAAGCAATGGCTTAAGCCCGGCATAAATCCCGCTAATAGGCCAGCGGTTCCTGGCGGAAGGGGTGGATGTCCGGCAGTCCGAGAACACGCTCGCGCGGTGCCCTTGTGGCCTCGGCTAATGCGGGGTTAATGCGCGCCGCCAAACATGGCGTGTCGCAAAAACCAAACTTGGCTTGACGGCGACGCCCCCCTTTCAAGCGCCCCTTGCCCGGGGCCAGCACAAATACGGAAACCGCCGCATCATGCGCACACATCGATCCCTGCCGATCGCATCCAGACTCGCCCTGTCCATCCTGACCCTGTCCATCCTGGCGGCTTGCGGAGGCGGCGGGGGAAGCCATGGAGACACGGGGGGCAGCCTGCCTGGCACGGGAAGTGGCGGCGGTGGCGGTCCTGGCGGCGCCGGGACGGTCGCGCCTCCGGTCCAGTCCGCCGATCCCGTCACGCCGCCTGATCCGGCCAAACCGGCCGATCCCGTCACGCCTCCCGGCCCCGTCAAGCCCGCCGATCCCGTCACGCCCCCCGACCCCGCCAAACCGGCCGATCCCCTCACGCCTCCCGGCCCCGTCAAGCCCGCCGATCCCGTCACGCCCCCCGACCCCGCCAAACCGGCCGATCCCGTCACCCCCCCCGATCCCGCCACACCGGCCGATCCCGTCGCGCCCCCCGATCCGCCCCAGCCAGCCCCTGTCGTCCCCATCAGCGACACCGGCATCCCCGGCTGGCGGCCGACCTCGCCCGTGCCCGCCCCGCCCGACGCGGCGGCCTTCGAGGGCGCGGGCGTCAACGTCGGTGTGATCGACAACGGCTTCGACGCCGATCCGGCCACGGACCACCACAAGCTCTCGGTTGCGGGCGCGCTGCGCGAGGTCCTCGCCCCCGATGCCGCCGAGCCCGTCGACAAGGACGGCAAGATCGCCACCCATGGCGCCATCGTCAGCCGCATCATTGGCGGCAAGGTCGTGGCCGGCGACGACTTCGGCAAGGGCGTGGCCACGGGCGTCAACCTGTACCAGGCAAACCAGCGGGCCACCTTTTCGAACCTGAGCCTGCGCGGCGTGCTGTCAGCCCTGAACGCGCGCGGGGTCAAGATCGTCAACAATTCCTGGTCCTTCGTTCCCGGCCCCGAGTACGCCCTGCCCGACGGCGACGAAACCAAGCCCGATTCGCCGACGGTCAAGGCCTTCTTCCCTGCGCTCGACGAAGCCGTGAACAGCAACGGCCAGCTGCTGGTCTGGGCCAACGGCAACGAAGCGCAACCCAATCCCTATCTGCTGGCCGCCGCGCCTCGTGTCGTGCCGACGCTGGAACGCGGCTGGCTGACGGTCACGCAGGTGCTTGCCGACGGCGATCTCGCGCCCTGGTCCAACGCCTGCGGTATCGCCGCGAAGTGGTGCATCAGCGCGCGGTCGCCGGACGACGACAAATTGACGGGCACCTCGTTCGCCGCGCCCGTGGTCGCCGCCACGGCGGCGCTGGTATCGCAAGCCTATCCCTGGATGGACAACAGCGCATTGCGCCAGACCCTGCTGTCGACCGCCGACGACCTGGGCGACCGTACCCGCTTCGGCTGGGGCCGGTTGAACATGGCGCGCGCGGTGCGCGGCCCCGCCCTGTTCGACACGCGCCTGACACTGGGCGGGGATTTCGTGGCGGACTTCGACGGCATGCGCTCGGAGTTCTTCAACGACATCGGCGGCGACGCCGGCCTGACCAAGGCAGGCACCGGCGCCCTGGTCCTGTGGGGCCAGAACCGCTATACCGGCACCACGACCATCACCCGCGGCACGGTCGAACTGTACGGCAGCGTGGCCGGGGACATCTCGATCCAGGCCGATGGCGTCCTGAGCGCCGACGGCGGCGTGGCGGGACGCTCGGTGCACAACCGCGGCACGCTGGTGGCCAAGGGCAACGGCCTGCACATCCAGGGCAGCTACTTCGCGTTTCGCCCCGAGGCCAGGCTGGCGACCCAGCTTGGCACGACCCTGACGGTCGATGGCCTGGCCTCGCCGGGCAATTCCGCGCTGGAAATCACCAAGCCCGACGACGCCTATGTGGTCAAGTCGCGCGAGACGGTTCTCAAGGCCTTCGCGGTGGTCGGCCGCTTCGGCACGGTCAGCGCCGGACCGAGCCTGCTGTACACGGTCAGCCCCGACTACTCGACCGCCGACCAGATCGACCTGGACGTGGCGCGCAGCAACGTCGCTACCGTGGCGCATGACTTGTACGGCGGCCAGGCCGGCAGGCTGGGCGCCGCGCAGGCGATCGAGACCGCCTTCGAGGCAGCCGACGCCAAGGTCCTGGGCGCAGACAGCAACGTCAGCGACGCCTTCATCCAGCGCGCGGCGCGGCTGCAGAGCGTCGACAGCGCCGCGCAACTGGCGGCGGCGCTCGACAGCGTCAGCGGGCAGATCCATGCCTCGTCGCAGGCGCTCGGCTTCCAGCAGTCACAGGCCGTGAACCGCGCGCTGTCGAACCGCGTCGACCAGCTGGCGCTCGCAGGCGCGCGCAGCGGCGTGTGGATGCAGATGATGGGCGGCGCCGGCAAGTTGAAGCAGTCCGGTTTCGCCGGCGCGGATACGCGCCTGTATGGCGGCCAGCTGGGCGTTGACCATCGCGTCACGGACGACGGCATTCTCGGTCTTTCCCTGACGTGGTCCGACGCCAAGGCCGATTTCGACCATTATGGCGGCCAGTCCAGGAGCCAGGGAACCGGGCTGTCGCTGTATGGCCGCTACGGGGCCGAGACCGGCCCGTACGTATCGGCGCGCGCCGGCCACGAATGGCGCCATGCGGACGTCAAGCGCGACATCCTGGCCGGCGGCGCCGAACGCGTCGCCAGCGGCCGTAACGACCGCGTCACCGCCCTTTACGCCGAGATCGGCCACGCCTTCGCGTTCGACAGCGGCCGCGTGACGCCTTTCGTCGGCGTGTCCTACGACCATCTGGCGCGCGGCGCGATCGACGAAGATGGCAGCGCCTTCGCCCTGCAGGCTCGAAAGAAGTCGTACGACCAGGGGGCCGGCCAGTTGGGCCTGCGATTGCAATCCTCGCCGCTCGACTGGGCCGGGGGCAGCACCACCCTTAGCGCCTATGGCGCGTATCGCTACGGCAACCCGACCCGCCTGGACTTCACGGCCGCCTTCGCCGGCGCTCCGGACGCGAGCTTCGAGGTCCAGGGCATCGGCCTGCCGCGCCATACCGGCTGGCTGGGCCTGGGCGCCAGCTCGCAGCTGGCGGATGACGTCTCGTGGTACGCCAGCTACGACGCGCAGTTCGGCCCCGGAGGGCTGACCAACAACGTGTTCGCGGCGGGGCTGCGGTACCGCTTCCAGTGACGGCCCGCGGGCCTCATGCGTCGCGAAGCGCAGGCCGTCGCCGCACCGACAAGCCCGAAAAGTGCGAAACTTGGCGGAACGGGGCCGGACCGGCAATGGCGCGGCCGGCCTGGCCCCTCAGCCCCGGGGGAAACCAGGACCACCATGACAACGAACTACACGGCGACCTTCATCACGGCGTCCCCCGACAGCACCGCCACGGCCGGCACGATGCCGGCCAAGGCCAACTCCATCGCCCAGCTCCAGCACGCCTTGCTGACGCGGCACCCGTACCACTACACCAGCGATGATCTGCTGTTCGAGGTATACGCCATTCGCAACGGCATCGCGCCCCGGGACCGCAAGCCGGCACGCGAAGCGTTTTTCGCCAGGCCACAGGCCTGCCTGCGCGCCTCGCCCCTGGTCAAGCAATTCGGCTGGGGCATCCATCACGACGCCGAGTCGAAAGTGGCCATCCATGGCGTCGACAGCGAGACATATCGCGAACTCATTGCGCGCGCGGACCTGAAGATCGTGGCGGGGATGCGCAGTCGCCGGGCGTGACGGCGCGGGCCGGCGCCACGGGCTGCGCCAGGGCCCGATCGCCGCGCTCCGACGCCGGCGGCCGCGGCGCCCACACGCTGTCGCGCTCGCCATGGCGGATACGCCGCGCGCTGGCTTTCGCCATCCAGGCCAGGCCCAGCGCAAGCGCCAGCGCCGTGGCGTCCACGGCCAATGCCGGCGGCGTGGTGTGCGCCCATAGTCCGCTGGCGGGCAGCAGCCAGCCCGCCAGCGAGGTGGCCGGAATCGCCAGCGTCAGCGCCGCGGCGGTCCACAGCAGTTGCACGCCCGCCCTGGCGCCGCCGCGCGCAAAGGCCCAGGCCACGCTGGCGAAGAACGCCGCGTAGTACACGCCCCGCAGCCAGGCGTCGAGATCGTCGACGCGGCCATTCAATCCTTTGGCGGCGACGATCATCAACGAAATGCCGCACAGGCTGCCCAGGCATACGCCCACGGTGGCCGAGGCCATCAGCCGCGTATCCAGCCTCTGCCGCGGCATCGCGCCGGTCCTGCGGTCGGCGCGCTTGCGACGCGTTTCGATCCACAGCAGGTTGCCGCTGTAGAACAGCCACGCGCCCGCCAGGCCCAGGAAGAAGTACAGCCACTGCACCGTCACGCCACCGAAGGACGCCATGTGCAGCGCGAAGAAGCTGCTGACCCAGAGATTGGCGGTGCTCTGCCCGCCCGGCAGGTAGTCGCTGTTCAGCACCTTGCCGGTGTAGGGGTCGAGCGCCACGAAGCCGCCGCGCGCGCGCGGCGACACCGCCCTGTCGTCCTTGCCCCACACCCGCACGATGGCGCGCGGACCGGTGACCTGCTGGTACTGCAGCGTGTCCGGCTCGAAGCCCGGCGCCAGCTCGCGCGCCCGGGCCGCCAGCGCCTGCGGCGCCAGCATGGCCGCCGGGTCGCGCCGGATGGCCGGGTCCGGCGCGCCGGCGCCAGGCCGCTGGAACACCGCCTCCAGCTTGCCCTCGTACATGAACTTGTCCTGCAGGTCGTAGATGCCATCGTGGAACGCGAACACCACCGAACTGAGCGCCATGACCAGGTGGAACGGCAACGAGACAATGCCCACCACATTGTGCGCATCGAGCCACATGCGCTTGAGGTTCCTGCCGGTGCGCAGGGCAAAGAAATCCTTGACCAGCGACGGCAGCAGCACAATGACGCCGGAAACCAGCGCCACCGCGTACAGCGAGGCGATGATTCCCATGAACCAGCGATTGGGATCGCTGTCGAGCGGCAGCCCGACCACGCGATGCAGCACGTCGATGAATGCCGCCAGCCCGCTGGGCGCGGACTGCTGCACCTGCAATTTCCCGTCCGCGTCCAGGAAGGCGATGTAGTGGCGCAGCGGCGATTCGTCATGGTCGTCGGCGCCCGGATCGCGCACCTCCCAGCCCAGGCGCGCCGGCTCTTGCTCGCCGTCGCGCAGGTGCATGGTGAATCCCCTGGCCACGTCCGGGCGCGCCGCCAGCGTCCTGGCGATGAGATCCTGCGCGTCCTGCACCGGCGCGCGCGGCACGGCCGAGGGCGGCGTGGCCCAGCGCGACAGCGGCTCCTTGAATACCGTCAATGCGCCGGCATAGAAGGCGATGAAGAGCGCCATGCCCGCCAGGATGCCGGTCCAGGTGTGGACGGATTTGTAGATGCGTATGTAGTCGGCTTTCATGATGGTGCCCGCCCTCAGAGCGCGCCGGCCAGGAACAACGCGCCATACAGCACGGCGCACGCGCCCCCCAGCCAGGCCCAGGCCCGCGGGCCGCTGCGGAAGAAATAGACCGTGCTCAGCACGCCCAGCCAGACGGGCGGCACCAGCCACATGGCGAGCTGCGAGCGCGTCACAAGGGGAATCCCGCGCGTCATCGCCGCCAGCGCCGCGCTGGCGCCGAGCGCCAGAACGAAGCCGAGCAGCGCGCCCGCCAGGGTCTTGGAAATCCAGTCGCGCCGGATCGGCGCGGGCTTAGCGGGCGTCATGCCTATCGCTCCGGCGCGAGGCCGCCAGCGCGCCAAGGTACGGGATGAGGCTGAAGAACAGCATCAAGGCGGTACAGAACACGAACACCGCCGCGACGATCGAGAACGCGCGCAGACAGCCCCAGGCGCCCAGCGCCAAGCCCACGCTCCCGGCGGCGCGGGCCGCCAGCGGGGGCCAGGGCGCGCGGCGCCAGCGCTGATTGGGCGACCCGAGATAGATGCCAAGGCAGCCCAGGAACAAGGCGATCAGGCTGGGAAGAATCAGGGATTGCATAGTCGTCCTTGCATGCGGCGCATGCGGTGGGGCGCCGCGCCCTGCCCATGGCCCGCGGCGGGAGCGGCGCGCCATGGTCAGAAGCTGATGCTGGCGGATGCGGTGACGGTGCGCGCCGGACCCAGCGTGGCGATCGGCGTGGTGTCGCTGAAACTGCCGGCGTAATAGTGCTTGTCGAACACGTTGTTGACGTTCAAACGCAGCACCACGTCCTTGCCATTGACCAGCATGGCGTAGCGGGCGCCCAGGTCGAGCTGGCCCCAACCCGGGATCTTCAGCTTGTTGGCGGCATCGGCGTACTGGCTCGAGGTCGCCTGCACGCGCGCGCTGAGGGTCAGGCCGGCAATCCAGGGGGTATCCCATTCCAGTCCGGTATTGGCCTGCCAGCGCGGCGCGCCGACCGCGGTGTTGCCGTCATAGCGGCCGAACGAGGTCTTGGTCTGCTTGCCCTGGGAATAGGTCACCCCGCCCAGCACGCGCACGCCGCGCGCCAGTTCGCCGAAGGTGTTCCATTCGACCCCGCGCACGCGCTTTTCGCCGCCATCGGCGTAGGTCGGCCTGGCCGTGGTGCCTTCGGTGACCAGCATGGGCTTGTCGATCTGGAACAGTGCCAGCGTATTGGTGAACGTGCCGGCGTTCCACTTCACGCCCACCTCTTTCTGCTCGGTCTTGTAGGGCGCGAAGACCTGGCCGAAGTTGGTGGCGGTGGTGTCGGTGACGCTGTCGCCCTTGCTCAGGCCCTGCACGTAGTTCGCATAGAAGGACAGATCCGGGCCCCAGGGCTTGACGACCAAGGCCACGGCGGGCGTCACGGCTTGCTTGTCGTAGCGCGACGTGGTGTTGCCGTTCTTGTCGAAGTTGGTCGTCTTCACGCGCTGATTGCGCAGGCCGCCGGTCAACCGCAGCCGGTCGTCGAGGAACGACATCGTGTCGACCAGCGCCAGGCTGGTCAAGGTGTTTTCCGCCGTCTTGGGCGCGCTGTCGGGCACACCCGGCATGACCGGAGTGATGGGGTCGTAGATGTTGGAGCGGAAGGTCGAGGCCGTGCCCGTGGCCGCCCCATCCTCGGTATCCAGGATGGAGGCCTGCAGCACCAGTTCATGGCCCACGGCGCCGGTCTTGAAGCGCGACCGCAGGCCCGCCTCGGCCGAGGTGGCGTCGGTGTAGGCCCGCTGGCCGATGATGGAGCCGGTGAAATTGCCATTGGCGTCGATCTGGCGCGCGTGCGTGCCGTTGATCAGGCCCGATTGGTGGCTGTCGCGCCGGCCGATGCCGCCGAACACCGAGACATTGTCGTTGAAGCGGTATTCGGCGCGGCCGACCACGGCGTTGCTCTGGATGCTGCCGTAGCCGGTGCTGAATTGATTGATGCGGGGATCGGGCGCCTTGGGCACCACGGAGCCGCCGAACCAGAACATGGCGGGCGTGCCGCCCTGGAACGACTCCTGGCTGTGGTAGGCGTCGATCGAGGCGCTCAGCGCGCTGCCGCGATAGTCCAGGCCCAGCGACAGGAATTCGCGCTTGCGCGACTGGCCGTCCAGCGTGGTGGCGCCGTCGCTGAAAGCGCCGTTGACGCGGGCCCCCCATTGGTTGGCGTCGCCGAAGCGCCTGCCGGCATCGATGGTGGTGCCCAGCTGGCCGTCTCCCTGCCAGTTCACCCCGAACGTCGCGTTGGGCGTATCGTCGGCGCGCTTGGGCACCAGATTGATCGTGCCGCCCACCGCGCCGCTGGGCGCCATGCCGCTGAACAGCGCATTCGGCCCCTTGAGCACTTCGACCCGCTCGACGAATTCCAGCGGCGTGCGGCCCATGGGCGCCAGGCCGTACATGCCGTTGATCGCGACATCGTTCTGGTTGACGTCGAACCCGCGGATGCGGAAATTCTCATACGCGTGCCCGCTCGACGTCGTGAAGCGCACCGACGCGTCGTTGGCCATGACGTCGGCCAGCGTGCGGGCCTGCTGGTTCTGGATCAGCTCGGCGGTGTAGCTGGTGACGTTGAAGGGCGTGTCCATCACGTCCTGGTTGCCCATCATGCCCAGCCTGGCGCCCTGCGCCACCTGGCCGCCGGCGTAGGGCGCGGGCAAGTCCTGGTCCTGCGCGGAATTGGCCGTGACCGTCACGGCCGGCAGGGTGGGCGCCGCGCTTTGCGCCAGCGCGCTGGAAAAAGGGAAAGCGAGCGCCAGCGCGAGTCGCGGCGCGTGCCGGGGAACGCGACGCGCCCGGGCCGATTTCATATTCTTGGTCAAGATTTACCGCCCCTATTTGCTAATAACAATACTTCTCATGCGCATTATATGTCGGACAAAATGAAGAGCAACCTGGTGAAAAATCAAGGAAATTTCAGAAAAATGTCAGAAATCGGTTGGCGAACCGGCGCCAGACGCCGGGCGGCCGCGGGTTGAACCGCCGTCCGTTCGGGACTAACCTGACCCTTTGCTATCGACAGCGGCCCGCGTGCCCTGGCCTGGCGACAGCCCGTGCTCGCGCCCGCCGCAAGGAGAGCAACATGCGGCAAACGGATCTGTCCGGACAGGTGGCCATCGTCACGGGCGCCACTTCCGGCATCGGCCGTGGCATCGCCCTGGAACTGGCGGCCACCGGCGCGCGCGTGGTGGTCAACGGCCGCATCGGCGAGCCGCGGGACGCGCCCTGACCCATGTCCAAGCCCATCGAGGACTATGGCGTGATCGGCAACCTGCTGTCGGCGGCGCTGGTCGCGCGCGACGGCTCCATCGACTGGCTGTGCCTGCCGCATTTCGATTCCCCCGCGTGTTTCGCCGCCCTGCTCGGCGACGACAGCCACGGCCGCTGGCTGCTAGCGCCGCGCCGGCCGGGCGAGGTCCGGCGCCGCTACCTGCCCGACACGGCCGTGCTGGAAACGCGCCACGAGACCGCCACCGGCGCGGTGCGTGTCTACGATTTCATGCCGCTCAGCGACGACGAAGAACGGGTCGACGTGGTGCGCATCGTCCAGGGTGAATCCGGCCACGTGGACATGCAGATGGAGCTGACGCTGCGCTTCAACTATGGGCAGGCGGTGCCGTGGGTGCGGCGGCGCGATTACGGGCTGAGCGCCATCGCCGGTCCGGACGCGGTGGAATTGCACACCGCCGTGCCGCTGGAAGGCCGCGACATGAAAAGCGTGGCCGCCTTCAGCGTGCGGCAGGGGCAGACCGTGCCTTTCACCCTGTCTTACCACCGCTCGCACAAGTCGCCGCATTTCGTGCCCGACCGCATGGAAAGCATGGACCGCACCATCGCCTGGTGGCACGAATGGGCCAAGCGCTGCCACTGGCCCGACGGCCCCGGCGCGCGCCGCGACGCGGTGGTGCGCTCGCTGATCACGCTGAAGCTGCTGACCTTCCAGCCCACCGGCGGCATCGTCGCCGCGCCCACCACGTCGCTGCCGGAGCAACTGGGCGGCAGCCGCAACTGGGACTATCGCCATTGCTGGCTGCGCGACTCCGCCCTGACCCTGTATGCGCTGCTCAACGCCGGCTACCGCGAAGAAGCCGAGGCCTGGCGCCAGTGGCTGCTGCGCGCCGCCGCCGGCCACCCCAACCAGCTGCAGATCATGTACGGCATTGCCGGCCAGCGCTGGCTGCCCGAGCACGACATCCCGTGGCTGCCCGGCTACGAAGGCAGCGCCCCCGCGCGCCTGGGCAATGGGGCGGCCGGGCAGATGCAGCTGGACGTCTACGGCGAACTGATCGAAACCCTGCACGCCGCGCGCGTGGCCGACCTGGCGCCGCTGGCCGAAGCCTGGCGCATGCAGAAGGTGCTGCTGCAGCCGCTCGAGGCGCTCTGGCGCGAACCGGACCACGGCATCTGGGAAATGCGCGGACCGCCGCGCGCGTTCACGCATTCGCGGCTGATGTGCTGGGTGGCGCTGGACCGCAGCGTCAAATCCAGCGAACGCTTCGGGCTGGAAGGCCCGGTGCAGCGCTGGCGCGCGCTGGCCGATGAAATCCGCGAGGACATCTGCACCGGCGGCTATGACGCCGGCCGCAACACCTTCGTGCAGTACTACGGCGGCACGGCGCTCGACGCCAGCCTGCTGCTGATCCCCCAGGTTGGATTCCTGCCGCCGGACGATCCGCGCATCGCCGGCACGGTGCGGGCCATCGAGCGCGAGCTGCTGCGCGATGGCCTGCTGCTGCGCTATTCGCCCGCGCTGAGCGACGATGGCCTGCCGGGCGACGAAGGCGTGTTCCTGGCGTGCAGCTTCTGGCTCGCGGACGCCTACATCATGCTGGGCCGGCTGGACGACGCCGAGCGCCTGTTCGACCGGCTGCTGTCGCTGCGCAATGACCTGGGTCTGCTGTCCGAGGAATACGACGTGGCGCGCCGGCGCCTGGTCGGCAACTTTCCACAGGGCTTCTCGCATATCGGCCTGGTGAACACAGCCTACAACCTCAGCGCCGCAGGCGGCACGGCACGCCAGCGCGCATCGCGCGACGCGCCACCGCACTGATCGCATCAATATCAGACTGATGGTAGGGTCCGGGGCACGCCTTGCGCGCATCAGCGCCCCTAGAATCCCGGAAGTATCGATTTCAAGGCACAACCTTGGGCCCGCGCCGCGCCGACCCATGTCGTCCGCGGCCGGAACCGGCCAGTGCAAACATGCGCATCCTCGTCGTTGAAGATCCCCCGGAATGGGCCGACACCATATCCCGGCACATTGCCGACCTGGGCCATGCCGTGCATACCTGCGGCGGCCTGCGTGACGCGCTCGACCATATCCGCCAGCGGCCGCCGGAGATACTGGTCACCGGCACGCCGCTGCCCGACGGCGACATGCTGGCGCACATTGCCGCCCTGCACCGCACCTTTCCCGCCATGGGCATCGTCGTGCTCGCCGCCAGCCCGCGCATCAACACGCAGCTGCAGGGCATGAGCGATGGCGTCGACCACTACCTGAACAAGCCGGTGCAGCTGCCCTTGCTGGCCGTCACGCTGAGCGCACTTGAACGCCGGCTGGTCACCTCATCGGCCGCGCCGTCCCGCGATGGCGCCTGGACCCTGGACGTGGAATCGCGCGAACTGCGGTCGAGCGACGGCGAACAGGTCGACCTGACCGCCAAGGAAGCCATCGTCCTGGCCTCGCTGATCCAGAGCCCGAAGTTTCCCATCAGCCACGAGCGCATGTCACAGATACTGGGCTACCCCGAGATCATCTTCGACAAGCATCGCATCGATGCCCTGCTCTACCGCGTGCGCAAGAAGCTCGGCACGATCCGCGGCACGCCCATGCAGATCCGCAACATCTACGCCGAAGGCTCGTTGCTGGTCGTGCGCGACATCACCGTCAGCATTGCGGCTCAGGCCTAGACCGTTTCCCCGGGCTTTGAGTATTGATGAGTTTTCGATACCGTACAGCTTCTACACTACGCAGGTCTTAAAACTTTCCCCAAGAGAGCTAAGACCCGAAGGCCCCACCCGCTTACCGGCGGGCGGGGCCTTCGTTTTTTTCGAGTGTTCCGCAAGCGCATTCATTAAGAGAGCAAAAGCTCATAAAAGATCATAAAGCCCCGTTTCCAGCGGCCAACTTCTAAAGAACAAATTGCCCAGCGCCGTAGTCATGGCAACGGACGAACCGCAGGCTGAGCCCCGGTTCATCACGTTTCCATCGGGCCGCCTCCGCGGCCCGAGCCAGTAGAGCCACTCTGTCTAGGAGCAAACACATGGCTGCAGTCATCAACACCAACTATCTGTCGCTGGTTGCGCAGAACAACCTGAACAAGTCCCAATCTGCATTGGGCACCGCCATCGAACGCCTGTCGTCGGGCCTGCGCATCAACAGCGCCAAGGATGATGCCGCGGGCATGGCGATTTCCAATCGCTTCACCTCGAACGTCCGAGGCCTGACCCAGGCTTCGCGCAACGCCAACGACGGCATTTCGCTGGCGCAGACGACGGAAGGCGCAGCCTCCGAAGTCACCACCCACCTGCAACGTGTTCGCGAACTGACGGTGCAAGCCGCCAACGGCAGCTACTCGCAAGAACAGCTCGACTCCATCCAGGACGAAATCAAGCAGCGCATGGCGGACATCGACCGCATCTCCGAGCAGACCGACTTCAACGGCGTGAAGGTCCTGTCGGCCAACGCCGCGCCGCTGACGCTGCAGGTCGGCGCCAATGATGGCGAAACCATCACCCTGAACCTTTCGGAAATCAGCGCCAAGACGCTCGGTCTGAACGGTTTCAACATCAACGGCAAGGGTGTCGTGGACAACGCAGTGGCCAAGGTCAACGACATGACGGGCCCGAACGTCGCCGGCGTGGCCGGCCAGCCCAACCAATACGACGTCACCACCAAGAACACCAGCGCGTCGACCACCGACGTGCTGAGCAAGCTGACCAACGGCAATACCGTTATTGTCCAAGGCGCGACGACGGCAGACGACGTCACCTACACGTACGACGCTGCGGCGGGTAATTTCACCTACAACAAGAACGACTCGGCCACCAACGTCGCCACGGCGATCACGAGCAAGATCGGCTCCACGCCGGCCACCGCCACGTACAAGAACAGTACGCAGGAAGTCAGCATCCAGATCGCCTCCGACGGCAAGATCACCAATGCCGCAGGCGCCGTGCTGTTCTGGGACACCAAGGGCAACCTGTCGGAAACCGACGCTGGCGGTACCTGGAACCAGGCCACCGTGACCACCATGACGACCTATATGGGCACGGCGACCACCGCCCCAGGTGCACAATTGAGCATCAACGGCACTACGTACAAGGTACCAGCAACGGGTACTGCCGGCATTCAGCACAACGCCACCGCCACAACCGAGGAGTTGGTCGGCGCCGTTGGGAAAATGGCCACGGGCAAAAACACAACCATCACCTTGGGCTCGGGCGTACTGAGCGCGACCATCACGGTAAATAACACGGGCCTCGTGCAAGCGGGCGGTACAAACCTGTACCTGGATTCCAATCAGGAACTGACGAAAACTTCCAAGATCGTCCAGCGCTTCGAATTCGACCAGCTCTCAAGCAAGATCCAAGCTATCACGGGCGGCGACACGTACACGACGGCTGGCACCACGGACACCGCCACCGGCGTGGATCCCAACGCTAACAGCCTCGGCAAGCAGTTGTTCATCAACAGCGCTGGGAAGATGACGTTCGAAACCACCAGCAAGGGCGACAAGACCGCCGATCCGCTCAAGACGCTGGACGCCGCCTTCAACGTGCTGAACAAGTTGACCGGTGAACTGGGCGCGGTGCAGAACCGTCTGGAATCGACCATCGCCAACCTGAACAACGTGATCAACAACCTGTCCGGCGCCCGCTCGCGCATCCTGGACGCCGACTACGCCACGGAAGTGTCGAACATGTCGCGCGCCCAGATCCTGCAACAGGCCGGCACGTCGGTCCTGGCGCAGGCCAACCAGGTGCCGCAGACGGTGCTGTCGCTGCTGCGTTGATCACGCAATAGCGCCTGGCCCACGCGGCCTCCGGTCATCGCACTGGCGACGACCGGAGGCCGCGCCGCGTCCGCGCATCAAAACGGCGCCAAGGCCCGCGCCCTTTCGGAACTTGGGGTCACGCGCCCGCCAGCGTCAACGCGGCGGATGGCGGCCGCGCGCCCGGCGCGGCCACGGCATCGGCCGATGGGTCGGCTTGCAGGCGGAACACTTCCACCGCCCGCAGCAAGGCCGCCGCCTGCGATTGCTGCGCGGTCGAGGCGCGAGCGGCCTGGGCCACCTCGGACGCGGTCTCGCGGACCAGCTCATCCATGTTGGACACCGCCAGGTTTACCGCGTCGATATCCGCGCTCTGGGTTTGTCCCGCCTCGCCGATCTGGCCGACGATGCGCGCCGCCTGGTCGATGCTGGACACCACCTCGCGGATCACCCCAGCCGCGTGATCGGCCTGGCGAAACCCCTCGCTGGTCTTGTGCAGGGAACCTCCGATCAACGTGCGAATGTCGCGCGCCGCGCTGGCGCTGCGCTGCGCCAGCGCCCGGACCTCGGTGGCCACCACCGCGAAGCCGCGCCCGCTCTCACCGGCGCGCGCCGCCTCCACCGCCGCGTTCAGCGCCAGGATATTGGTCTGGAACGCAATGCTGTCGATCAGGCCGATGATTTCCGAGATCTTTTTCGACTCCTGCTGGATTTCGCCCATCATGGTCGCCACGCCCGCCACGGCGGCGCTGCCCGCGTCGACGGTCTGGCGCGCCTGGTCGGTCAGTTGCCGCGCCTGCTGCGCGCGCGCGGCGTTGTCATGGACATTGGCCGCCAGGTCGCGCATCGACGCGGCGGTACGCGCCAGCGATTCGGCCTGCGTGCCCGCGTGCGCGTCGAGCTGCTGATTGCCCTGCATCATCTCGCTCAAGGCGACGGATAGCGACGTCGCGGTCGCCCGCACCTCGCTCATGGTCCGATGCACCGCGTCCATGGTGGTCTTGAAACTGCGGCCCAGGTCGCTGTGCATGCCCTGCCCGTCGAACCGCAGGTCGAACACGCCGACTTCGCGCCCGATGTGCGCGCTGAGCCGGGCCAGTTCTTCGGCGGCGACGCCGGCCCGTTCCATCTTCCAGGCCAGCCACCCCAGCGCGGCGGCCTGCACCACCACGTAGGTGGCATGCAACAGCACCATGCCCAGGCTGGGCTCGGTAAAGCAGATGGTCCCGTATCCCCACTGCTGCAGGAAATTGAAGGACAGGTGATGCACCGCGATCACCAGCGCCGCGCACAGGATGGCGCGCCAGTCGCGATACGCCAGCAGCAGCGAGAGCAGGACGAAGATGCCGAAGTGGATTTCGGTCATGCCGGACATCAGGTGGATGTGCAGCGCGGCCAGCACCATCAGTCCACAGGCCACGGCCAGGCGCGTGGCCAGGCGCCCGGGCAACCAGAGAATCAGCAACGAAGGAATGCCGGCGGCCAAGCCGCCGACGACGAGGGCGGCGGCCCAACGACCGTACTGCGGCGCCATGCACAGGCCAACGATGAACAGCAGCCAAAGCAGGGGCAACATCGCGCGGTCGGTCCGGCGGTACGAATCTTGCAACAAGCGGCTTGCGGTGCGCATGGGTCGGTCCTCGGGCACGGGAAGCGCGACGGTGCGTCGCGGGTGCGCCGACCCACGGATACGGGACAGCACACCAGCTCGATTTTGATAGATAAATTTCAGTTTGTGAATATTTATTCCATATTATTTTCTCGACCAGCGACAAGTCCCAGCACCCGGTCCAAGTCGCGGACAGGCGTCCGGCGCGCCCTGGACCGGACTGTCCTGCGCGAAAACCCTGACCCACCCGACGCGTGGCAAGGCTGTTCCACAAATAGTTAACATGTTAAAAATAACGCGTTGGTCCGTAAGAGTTGGTCCGTATCACCTCGCCACAAGCAGCGTTCTTCCACGTTCGACAAGCACACAGAGACAACGAGGTTCCCATGCATCCCTACGCGAAGCGCCTGCTGGCGCTGGCCACCCTGTCGCTGGCCGCCACGGCCCAGGCCCAGTCCTGGCCCACCCAACCCATCCGCTGGATCGTGCCCTACCCTGCCGGCGGCGGCACCGACGTGCTGGCCCGCACGGTCGTCAGCGGCCTGGAGAAACCGCTGGGCCAGACGGTGGTGGTGGAGAATCGCCCCGGCGCCGCCACCATCGTGGGCGCCACCGCGATCGCCGAATCGGCGCCGTCGGGCTACGTGCTCGGCTCGGCCGACATCGCCACCCTCGCCTTCAACCCGGCGCTCTACAACAGCCTGACCTACGACCCGTCGAAATTCACCTACATCGGCGGGCTCGCCAGGTTTCCCATGATGCTGGCGGTGAACGCGGGCTCCGCCTACAAAACCCTGGACGATGTGCTGCAGGCGGCCAGGAAGCACCCCGGCAAATTGACGGCCTCTTCGGCCGGCACCGGTTCGCCGCACCATCTGGCGCTGGAACTGTTCAAGCAGCGCACCGGCGCGGACATCCTGCACGTGCCCTACAAGGGCGCCGCGCCCGCCATCCAGGACCTGTTGGGCAATCAGGTGGACCTGATGTTCGTGGACCTCACCAGCGCCCTGCCCAACATCAAGGCAGGCAAGCTGCGCATCCTGGCCACCGCCACGCCGCAGCGGCTGAGGGATCTTCCCGACGTTCCGACCATGGCCGAACAGGGGGTCAAGGACTACACCGTCTATTCCTGGCAGGGCGTGGTCGGCCCGAAAGGCCTGCCCGAGGCGGTCACGAAGAAGCTGTCGGCCGAGTTGCAGGCCGCGATCAGAACGCCCGCCATGACGCAGAAGATGGCCGACATCGGCGTCCAGCCCATGCCGATGTCCGCGGAGGAATTCCGCGCCTATGCGGAGCAGGAGCGCCAGAACTGGGCGGAAGTGATCCGCAAGGCCGGCATCAAGCGGGAGTAACGCGACAGGACGGCCGCGACAGGACGGCCGGCGCGCAGCGCCGGCCCAAGCGAAGCGACTGCGCCCAGGCTTGAGCGAATGGATTGATTCCGACGGTTCCGCCGACGCCAGCGGTTCTACAATGCCGCTATCTTTTCGGGAGTCTTTCCATGCTCGGTGTCACTGACTATGGCGCGTTCGTACTCGCTTTCATCATGCTGCTGATCATCCCCGGACCCGGCAACTTCGCCCTGCTCACGGCCACGGGCAAGGGCGGCATCAAGGCCGGACTGGCCGCCACCTGCGGCGTGATCCTGGGCGACCAGGTGTTGATGTGGCTCGCGGTGGCCGGCGTGTCGGCCCTGCTGGCGGCCTATCCCACCGCGTTCCATATCGTGCAGTGGGCGGGCGCCGCATACCTGGCCTGGCTCGGCGTGCAGATGATGCGCAGCAAACCCGGCGCCCCGCCGCGTCCGAGCCGCATGGACAACGGCCACTACCTGCGCCAGACCGCGATGATCACCTTGCTCAACCCCAAGGCGATCATGTTCTACATGGCGTTCTTCCCGCTGTTCATCGACCCGGTCAGGCACCAGGGCCTGGTGACCTTCGCCTTCATGGCGGTCACGGTGGCGGCGCTGACCTTCCTGTATGGGTTGGTCGCGGTGCTGCTGACGCACCATCTGGCGCAACGCATGCGCGCCAACCCGCGCGTGGCCAATCTGCTGGAACGGCTGGCGGGAGTGTTCCTGCTGGGATTTGCGGTGAAGCTGGCGGCGATTCGTTAGGATTGGAACCGGGAGCACCCGAAAAAAAGCGCCATGCATCGGCGCTTTTTTTTCGGGCGGAAGATCAGCAGTTGCCCTTCTTGGCCTGCCCCGGAGGACAGAAGCCGCCGCCGCCACCGCCACGGTGCGGGTCGACGATCACGGCGCCGTCCGGTGTGTACACCGCACAGCCCGTCAGCAGGGAGGCGACGATCGCCAGGCTACAGAGAATTTTCATGTCAAAACACGGAGTCCAAAGTGCGCCCAGTGTATTTCGGCTCCCTGAAACAAGGGTCTAGCGGCGGTTACCAGTCGTATTTCTGTTGGTTTGCACTGAAAACTGACCCGGCGTTTGCATCGAAAACTGACCCAGCCCTAATTTGATTGGGTCAGGGTTGCTACAGATTTGGCTGTTTTACGCTCCTTTTTGGGCTGTGTGCTGCTGTTTTTGAATCGGTAGCTGTCGTTGCCGGTGTCGACGATGTGGCAGTGGTGGGTGAGTCGGTCGAGCAAAGCGGTCGTCATTTTTGCGCCCCCAAATACGTTTGCCCATTCAGCGAAGCTGAGACTGGTGATGATGATGAGGCTTCTGTGCTCGTAGAGCTTGCTGATGAGGTGGAACAGCAACGCGCCGCCGGCTTGGCTGAATGGCAGATACCCGAGTTCGTCGAGAATCATAACGTGCGAGATAATTCAAATTCCGGGTGGCTTTTTGTTGCCCCGCTAGTCGCATGGACAGCGGGGCTTCAGCCTACTCGTACTTGTGCAAGAGGACCAACGCGCTACCGTTCTCGACGGCAGACTTCGCGGACACGTCCGACAGCGTCACTAGGAATGACCCGTTCGCCTTGGAGGTCAGATTGCTGTACACGACTGGCGCCTGGTCAATGAACACGGCGACTGCCGAGAACGGGAACTCTTTCCCCGTGTCGTTCTTGACCTTGATCGCGAATTTCAGATCCAACTTGCCAACGGGCGATTTCCTTTGCGCGTTATTGATCTTTGCCTTGATCGCGTTAGGAACGCCCACCGATAGCAATCCCTTCTCGTTCGAGATGAGATTGATATGGGAATTCGAAGCCAGCTTCCCATCCATGTCTTTATCGAGAACGATAGGAAGGGAGAACCGCGCGAACGAGTCGAACCCCTTGCTGTAGCACTCCTCATACTTCGCATCCGAAAAGATCCCTGGGACTGCTTGCTGAACGTCTACCAAGATCTCCGAAGGCTGGCGCGAGTCTTCATGGCTCTGGCAGGCGGGCACCTCCACCAGCAGATTGCCGGCAACCTGCTTAGTCGGCGACTTCAGCAGATCGGTCAGGTTGACCTCAGTTTCGACAGTCGTCTTGCAGCCGGCCACCATTGCCACGCACAGCACCGCCAACGCGACCTTTCCCGTCCTTTTCATTGCTTCTCCTGAATGGTGAGGGGCCAAGGCCCCAGGTAGTGCCCCTACTTTAACAATTTCAGACAATTCATGTCCGTTGGTTGCGGCACACAGGCGGGCCCCGCTCTGCATCGTTACAACCTCACATGCTAGTTTTTCTTGTGGCACATTACGTCCATGCGCTGCAGATTTAGCGCCGCTACAAGCCCTCGGCCTCGTACCCAAGCGAGAGGACGTTACCGCCACAAAGTCGGGTGTCCAAGTTGTGCCGCAGGCCCGTGAAGGTGTACGAGACTCGGCGATTGCGCGTCCTGATGAACTTCTCACCGATCTCGAAATAGGCGTCCAGCCACGGCACGGAACGGATGGCCTGCTTGACCTCCTCCATCGAGGAGTCTTCCAGGCTGTTCATGTATTCCCGGCCGCACAGGATCACACCCGACACGCCGGCCTGAGCGAACATGTACGCCCGCACCGCCGTCATCAGGGCGAAGCTGCGCGTCTTTGCACTACCACGGCCACCTCTTGCCGCCCCGGACCGCGCCGGCCCAGAGAACACCGGGATTAGCTTAGGGGGGAGTTGGATTTCAGCCGTCGTCACCTGGCGCAACCAATTGGATCGTAGCGGGCATGGTGGGGATGGGGCCGCCGTTCGGGCCGGAATGCTCGATGACTTGCTTGTCCATCCCCAGCAGCTTGGCTTTGCCCATCGTGGCGGCAACAGCGGCGGACGACTGAGCCGTCTCCGCAGTCAGCGCGGCTTGGCGAGCCTCTTCCAGCTCGAGCAGAAGGTCATCCACGGTCAGCTTGTGGCGTTCAGCGTGACCGGCCTGCAGTTCCGCGACCCTTGCCGTAATCTTGCCGTTGTCCAGAAGCTCCTTCGCCTTTCGGTTGACGGAGTCCGGTTTCATCTTCCCGGCGTTGTAGGCGCGCCGGTATGCCTCGGAAGCATTGCCCGTCTCCACATAAGCAAGGGCAAAGGCCTCCTGCTTTGGAGTCAGGGCCATGTCGAATCTCAAGGAAATGGATTTGATTGATCTCGCGGACCCGCCGCCTCAAACGATCCTGTAACTCTTCGGGACCAGTGACCGCTTTACCAGGAAGCGCGGGACACGTAAGTGAAAGCTACAAATGAAATAAACTAGGCTCAGGAGGAGAACCTATGACTGGGCTGATACATGAAATTCAAGCTGACGCGTTGGATCAGACGATCCCGGTGTCAACCTTGCTACGAAAGGTGAAGGTCGCCGCGGCAAAGCTGAATATTGCGACAGATATGAAGTGGGTCGAACGGGAGCTAAACGGATATCGCGACATTTCGCGAGATGAGCTCCCCGCGTACCGTCAGCTGAGAGGAGTTCTCAAAGCCCTCAATCCTTTCCACGGGTACCAGCCTGTCATCTTCGGTGATCCGAAGATGGCGGACTTATGCTCCCAGGCATCCATCGGCCAGGCTCTCCCCGAACTGGAATCGATCCTCGCAACCAACGACGACAATCTTCAGTTCAATCTATCCCCGCAGCTCAAGAAGATGTTAATGGACGCAATCCAATATCAGCTTGAGCCGGCGTTAATGTTGAGCCGGGCGGCGGTAGTCGGAATAGTGGATGCCGTGAGAAACCTGATAGTCGATTGGAGTTTGCAGATGGAGGCGGCTGGCGTGCTAGGAGAAGGGATGACATTCAGCCAACGGGAACGTGAGAAAGCTGCCCCCGCCACCCAGCAGTTCAATATCCAGAACCTCGGCGTTCTGGGAAATGTGACTGATCACGCTCAGGTGTCAAATCACCAGACGGCGATCAAGGATATTGACGCATCGGCCCTGCGGAATATGCTCGACCAAGTGGATGCACTCCAAGATAATTTGCCGCCGCCGACTCGCGCGAAACTTGGGCCCGTCGTAGCAGATTTACAAAGAGAATCGGTCTCAGCAGCCCCGAATCAGTCAAAAATTCGGGGATTGCTTCTGTCAGCAAAAACAATCTGTGAAGGCGCAGCTGGGAATCTCGTTGCTTCAGGGGTTGTAGCAGCCATCAACAGCCTTCTTCACTGAGAAGGCCCCGGTTAGCAGCACCAAGATTCACTTCTTCAAGGCGCAAGAGCCCGAGAGAATTGTCCCACTTCCTGTCCCACCTTTGGCGGGCTCATGTCCCACTTGTGGGACATGGAGTATTCCGCAAAGGCGCCGCGCCCCACCGCTGGCGCGCTTATCTGCATCAACTCTCCCCCAGTTGCTCGATACGGACCCGCACCATGCCGCCCTTGACCATCTCCCCCGATATGAGGCGGCGCGAAGTGAAAGCCTCGGTCGTTGACGTTCAGGGCATCGGCGATGCCATCGGTCGCGGCCTTCATGCGCGCCGCCAGGTTGTCTCGGTCGTAGGCTCGGGCCGCCGGTGGGTGGAATTCATAGGACAGGCGCACTGCCCCGAACTGGGAGTAGCCCCTGGCTTTGGCCAAGGCAGACCTGGTCAGAAGTCTGGCGGCGGACCGGTAGGATTGCTTCGCACGCGCGATGGGCGCCCAGTGGCCGCGGTAGTTGGGGCTCAGCTCCTTCGGCGGCCAGGATAGTTCCACAACGATCACGCGGCCTCCCCGGCGTTCAGCGCCAACCCGAGGGCCCTCTTTGCCATGATGAGGACCGTGACCGCATAGCGCTTTCCGCCTTTGCGTTCGTTCTCGACCAGAATCTTGAGGGCCCAGCGGCGAGAAGGCTCGACCTCATCCCAAGCAGGAGGTGTGCTCAAGGCCTCGGGCGAGCGCCGCGAAGAAACCGAATGGCACCGCGTGGTCATGTACAACCGACTGGCCGAGATCGCCGGCGAATACCTGAGGAAGGGCCGCTCGGTCTACATCGAAGGCTGCCTGAAGACCCGTAAGTGGCAGGACAAGGACACCGGCGCTGACTGCTACAGCATCGAAATCGTCGCCGACCAGATGCAGATGCTGGGCGGCCGCGAAGACGGCGGCGGCGGCGGCGGCGGCGGTGGTGGCTACGACGACGCGCCGGCGCGCCAGCAACGCGCGCCGGCGCAGCGCCCAGCGCCGCAGCAGCGTCCGGCACCGCAGGCCGCACCCGCGGGTGGCGGTTCCAACTTGGCCGACATGGACGACGACATCCCGTTCTAGATCCTACCCTTCAAGGAGCATTGCCACTTTTGCAGTGGCATGCTTCGCCCGATCATGCGCATTCTTGACGGATGCGCTATAGCGAGTCATTCGCTCTATGACAACCTTGCCCAATGCGTTCGCCTCACTGTAATTCTGCGACATCAGGCGATTAATTTCATTCAACTCGTCCATGGATTTGTTGTTGGATTTGTAGGCCGAAAACAATGTCTGGAAGCTTGAGTATGCATACACCAACTGCTCACGTAGGTTTGCATTCGCGATTAGGTGCATCTTCCCGGCGTAAGCATGGAACATCGGGAAAGGGTCTTCGGGTGGTAACCAGTAGCTTTTAAACGCCGTCCCCGCGCTATGACCCTCGATTGCGGCTCCTGCTACATCCTGATAGTGCTTCCAGTGGACTAGCAATTCGGTTCCGAGCGCCTCCGCCGCTCTTTCCCCCTCTTCTTGCTCCGCACGTGCTGCGCGCTCCACCGCGTTCTGGTTATCCCGATGGGACACCCAAACCGCGATGAGAATAGCGCCGATCGAGCCAAATGCCTGTACCCAAGAGGCCCAATCAGACGAGTGGTTCTTGAAATCCGGCATTTGCCAGACAAAGAGTGCGGCCAGGCCCGCCACTCCAACAATTGCAGCGATTCTGCCGCACGAAAACTCGCAACTTTCCATCTTCCCGTACCCCTACCTAGTTTCGAGATAGGCGATCGTACTTCAGTACGAGAATCCCTACGCAATGCCGAAAATGCGTCAGAGTCCGACTCGACGCTGGAGATCCCACATGACCACCACCTTTCCCGCCGGCTGGAAGCTGGTTCCCATCGAGCCGACCATTGACATGGTCGCAGATGCTGATGAAGCGGGGAATGTGCTCGGCCCGCGAGCACGCCGGATCTACACCGCCATGCTCAACGCCGCTCCCGCCGCCCCTGGCGTATCCATGGTGGAGTATGCCAGCTTCCCGAGCGGCGCCATCGTGAATGGCCGTGTGCTGGCGGATCGGCTGGAAGCGTACCCGTTCGAAAGCCAGGGCGGCGATCTGCGGCTGTGTTCGGATTGGGTCGAGTTCCGCCGATGCTTCGAATACCTGGCCGAATGGGTCGGTCTCCACGCTCCCGCTGCTGGCGATGCGCGGGGTTCGGCTCATCACAGCCGCGACCGTGAACACCGGGCCATTGGCCAGGCGCTGAATCGCGCTTGCGCCGAGCTTCCCGAGGGCTGGCAGATCCAGATCGAATTGGAGAAGGGCGCGGGGACTGTCACGGTCCTTGATCCCGAATATTGCCCCACTGGCGTGAATGGCGGGGAAGCGTTCAGCGACACGATCAACGAAGCCATCGACACCGCCTTTGCAGCCCAGCAGGGCAAAGGCGGTGAGAAATGACAACCGGCATCGATATCCTCAACGAGTTCACGAAGGAAAAAATCATCGCCTTCGTGCGTGAAAAGGGGCTATTCCTGCGCATCAGTCGCCGAGACCTGCTTTTCATCCACTGGAAGACTGCTAGCAAGAAGCTGATGGCCGACTTTGACGCGGAGTTTGCCCGCTGGGATGCGGAAAAGCCCGATTTCAAAAAGCGGGATGCCTTGGCTATCCAATGCAATGCCAGCAAAGACATACACGAAAGGCTTCGTCTACTGCGCGAGATCGAACCATACGACAAGGCTCTGCAAGATCACATTTCGCGCACCCGGAAGCTGGACGCCCGGCAGAAGGCGGTTGACCGCATGTATCGCGACATCGAAAGGGAGGCAGCATGACCACGCCCACATCAGCATCGGTCCTGGTCACCTTGAAGGTTGAGGTGCATGTCGGTGCTTGGAACGAGACAGCAACGTTTGCCAGCCTGCGTGAACAGGTAATCCGCGAGGCCAAGCAAAGTTTGCATATCGCCCTCCAGAAGCACAACGACATGGCAGTGGTCGGCGAGCCCGTAGCCGTTCGCGTCATCATCTCGGGAGACAGCAAATGACCATGGCGACGATCCTTTCCGCCCGCTGGAAATTGACCTCTGCTGATTGGACCGAAGACACACGCATGAAAGCGCTTCCTCGGGTTGCCTCGACACAGACTATAAAACTGCGATCAGGTAGATTTCTTCGCATTCAAGGACATGTTCGCCGTCCCGCTGCCCATCACGAAAAACGGGGGCACAGCGTTCATTTTCTTGAATTGCACCAGAATGCGCTCCATGCAGCGATACGTGCTCTGGTGCAACTGATCCGCCCTCTCCAGCTCGGTGCTCAGCCCGTTTTTCAGTCTTGCCAACGAGGTCATATCACCCATCATGGTGCCCTTGCTTTCGAGGCGTTGTTCAATCTCCGCCTGAACAGTATTCGTGAAGTCAAGCAGATCCGCAATGATCAGCCTGCCAAGCCTCTCCGTAGCTCCTTGCTTTGCGATCTCCAATTGAGCATACAGGTGCTGCACTGTCGCCAAGGGAGGTGTATTCCGGATGTCCTGCAACCTTCCTGCAATATCGCGGACCCTTCCGCTAACTCGGTGGACTTCCTCGGCGATCGCCCAGTCGGCGAGAAGCTGATTCAATCGTTGCTCCCTTCTCCTATCCCAATTCTGATACATCGGCACAGCCACTGCCGCCACTGTCGCGCCGACGGTGCCAACCGCAGTCATCACATTCAGAAAACTTACGGATGCCAGAACGCCCGGACGATCCCGCCAGCACCAGCCCAGGACAAAGCCGGCTATCGCGGTAGCCACCGAAACGCCTACCCAGAAACCCGTCAATCGCCAATCATCAAATTTGACCTCTGTCATGCCCGCCTCGCTGGTCGTGTTGCAGCGAAGCGATCGTACACGAGGACCGGAGAGGCAGCATGACCAACCAGAACAACGCCACCCAGGCGGCCAAACCTCAAACCGTGCTTTCGTTCGATGAGCGCGAGCGCATCTTGTGCCAGTTCATCCGCGAGCCGATCAACCACGACCGGGAAATGGCCATCGCCATCGAAACCGCCCTGCTGTCCAAGCTGCGCGCCCCTGTAGCCGACAGTTTTGAATCGTGGTGGTCTGCCCAGGCAGCGGCAAACGGCGGCAATGACATAGGCGCGGACTACCGTCATTGGGCGAACAAGGCATTGCTGGCAAGCGCCCCTGTAGCCGGGGAGGCGACGGACACCTTCCGCAACTTGCTGCTCGAAGCGGTGCATCGGTACGGCAATGCGCGGGCCTTGGCGGAACACGACATCAAGCAACGGGGCCAAATCAGCACAACCGTGGCCGCGATTCTCGATCTGCTCGATGCCGCGCCCCAGGCCAGCGCCGAGGACGTGCGCAATGCGGCGCTCCCGGAAATGGTGCGCTATGACAAAGATGATGGGCTTGCGGGCGCGTCATGGAAAGATGGCTGGAATGACTGCATACGGGCGGCTGAAAACTTGCGCGCCCTCAAGACCCAGGCGGACAAGGACGGCGGCCAGCAGCGCGCCGGGGATGTTTCAGCAGAGGCGCACAATGCCGCCCTGCTGGAAGTTGAGCGGGTCGGTGTCGAGCTGGCGGGCAGGCTACACGAGGCGGCCATGTCGCTGGAAACCATCAGCCAGATAGCCGGCAGGCCCGGCAAGGATATCCGTCCTGCGGCAGGCTCTTGAGCTGGCGGTGCAGGACAAGGTTCTGACCGACAACCCGGCCGAGGGCGTGCCGCGGGCCAAGCACCAGAAGGAGCCACCAGACTCTTTCAGCCTGGAAGAGGCCGAGGCCATCATCGCCTACGCGGCAGAGAAGTATCCCGAGCCGGTCTACAACATGATCGAAGCTTGGTTTTTCACGGGCCTTCGCACGTCCGAAGTGTTCGGCACCAGATGGCCGAACGTCGATCTAAGGGACAAGACGGCGCAAATCGTGGAAGCCATTGTGCGTGGGGAGCGAAAATCCCGCACGAAGACCAATACCGGGCGCCTGGTCAAGCTCAACAGCCGCAGCTTCGCCGCCTTCCATCGGCAGGAGAAACACTCGCGGATGCGTGGTGAGCAGGTTTGGCTGGATCCCAGGTACGGAACGGCCTGGGAGGATGAGCGGACGTTTCGCCGCAGCTATTGGTCGCCAGCCTTGAAGATCTTGGGAATCCGATACAGGCGCCCGTACAACATCCGGCACACTTACGCGACGATGATGTTGATGGCTGGGATTCGCCCGGCGTTCTGCGCCAAGCAGATGGGGCATAGCATTCAGGTGTTTCTGACCACTTATGCCAAGTGGCTGGACGGTGCCCACGACGACCTAGAAATGACCCGCCTGGAATCCGCAATTACCCCGAATGTTCCCCGAAAAAACAAAACAGGCACCTAAGTGCCTGTAATGTAAAGGAATTCTTTGGGGTGGCTGATGGGACTCGAACCCACGACAACCGGAATCACAATCCGGGACTCTACCAACTGAGCTACAGCCACCACATTTTTCTTGCGCTGACACCAAACCGCTGCACCAAATTGCTGACACCAGAAATTTCGTGTTCAACTGCAAAGAGGCCGAATTCTAGCATGTTTTTTTCGGCGGTGTAAAACGCCCCGCGATCCTGCCGCCTCGGCCTCGTCCGCCCCCTCTTGCCACGCCTGCCCGCCTTGCTATCCTTGGCGCTCGAATCACCCTCTGGAGGCCTGCGTCGCGCCGTTGCCATGGATCGCATACATGAATTATTGACCGCTTACTGGCCGCACATGGTGTTCGGCATCAGCGTGGTGGCGGGCACGGGCGCGGCGGTGCATGCCGCCATGACCAAGCAGGACGTGCGCTCGGCCATCGGCTGGGTCGGGTTGGCGCTGTTCTCGCCCTTGTTCGGGGCGGCGGCCTATTTCGTGGCGGGGATCAACCGGATCCGCAAAACGCGGCTGTCGCAGCAGCGTGACGAAGCCATGCTGGTGGACGCGGCGCTGGTGGAGACGCCCAGCGTGGACGTGGCGCCGATCTCGGGCCCGCAGTTCGCGTCGCTGAAGGTGCTGGGCGACCAGGTCAGCCGCTTCCGGCTGCTGGGCGGCAACGCGGTGCGGCCGCTGGCCGGCGGCGATGAGGCCTATCCGGCGATGCTGCAGGCGATCCGCGAGGCGCGCCACGCGGTGGCGATGCAGAGCTACATCTTCGACAACGACGCGATCGGCCGCGAGATGGCGCAGGCGCTGATCGAGGCGCACGGGCGCGGGGTGCAGGTGCGGGTGCTGATCGATGCGATCGGCGCCAAGTATTCGCGGCCGCCGATCGTGCGGATGCTGGCGCGCGGCGGCGTGCCGGTGGCGCGGTTCATGACCAATCCGCTGGGCGTGCTGCGCATGCCGTATGCCAATCTGCGCAGCCACCGCAAGGTGCTGGTGGTGGATGGCCGCATCGGTTTCACCGGCGGCATGAACGTGCGGGCGGCGTTCGTGACGGCGCTGTCGGGCGCGGCCACCAATGTCGATACGCATTTCCGGGTGGAAGGCCCGATCGTGACGCAGTTGATGTCGGTGTTTGCGCACGACTGGAATTTCACGACGCACGAGTCGCTGCCGGCGCGGCCGTGGTTCGATCCGCACGCCCAGCCCGTGCATGGAGTGGTGCCGATGCGCTGCGTGCCGTCGGGGCCGGACCGGGCCATGGGCAGCGCGCACAGCATCCTGCTGGGCGCGCTGGCGGTGGCGCAGCGCCACGTGCGGATCCAGTCGCCCTATTTCCTGCCGGACCAACCGCTGATCGGCGCGCTGGCGACGGCGGCGCGGCGCGGGGTCATCGTCGATATCGTGATTCCGGGCAAGAACAATCTGCGGCTGGTCGACTATGCCATGACGGCGCAGCTGGACCAGGTGGTGCGCACCGGCTGCCGGGTGTGGCGCTCGCGCGGAGCGTTCGACCATTCCAAGCTGATGACGGTGGATGACGGCTGGGCCTATGTCGGGTCGTCGAACCTGGACCCGCGCAGCCTGCGGCTGAATTTCGAGCTGGATACGGAGATCTACGACCCGCAGGTGGCATGCTGGATCGGCGCCCGCATCGATGCGCTGGTGGCCGACGCGCGCCGGCAGACGCTCGATGAATTGCAGCAGGCGCCGTTCGCCAAGCGGCTGCGCAACAAGGTGATCTGGCTGGCCACGCCCTACCTCTGAGCCCGGCGGCGCCGGCATGCGGGAAAATCGGCGGCCGCTGGCCGCCGGTTGCGTTTGGCGGCTTCGCCGCCCGCCGCATCAACCGTCCGAGGTCGGCACCGCGGCCTGGCGCACGGCGAAGACGGCGCTGGCCTTGAGCACCAGGCGTTCGTCCACCTTCAGATGGCAGGTGGCGTAGATCAGGCGCTTGCCGCGCTTGTCGATGGTGACGTGGGCTTCGAGCCAGTCGCCGGGCATGACGGCGTTGAGGTATTCGACCGACATTTGCGCGGTGACGACCGAGGCCTGGCATTGATGGGCGATGACATAGCCGAGGGCGCTGTCGGCCAGGGTGGCGAGCAGGCCGCCGTGGGCCATGCCGTGCATGTTGCCGTGGGCCGCGCCGATGCGCATGGCCAGCACGTCGTCGACCGCGCGCCGGTAGAAGCCGCCCAGGTCCGCCAGGTGGCGCATGAACTGGCTGCTGGGTTGCCACGGCGCGAAGCCGGCGGGGATGGTGTCTGTCATGGGATGGTAAGTGTCTGCTGCGCAATGCCCCACGGTAGCGCAAAGCGCACGGCGCGCGCCAGCGCCGGCCGGCGGCGACCGGTGAGCGGACAATTTCGGCGGCGGCTGGCGCGGCCGTCGCGCCGGCGCTACATTCTGCCCATGCAATCGTCCGTTTCTCCGCCCCACGCATGAACCGCATCAAGACCTACGGCATGGCCGAGCGCGCGGATTATTTCGACTTCGATATCCGGGCGCAGCAGGTGCGCGAGCCGCTGGAGCAGCCGCACCGGCACGAGTATTTCCAGATCCAGGTGAACCTGGAGGGCGACACGCGCCAGACCATCAGCGGCACCACGCGGCCGTTTCCGCGCGGCGGGCTGAGCTTCGTGCTGCCGTACCGGGTGCACCTGGTGCCGCATCCGCCCGGCGCGCGCTACGTCATCATCAATTTCGCGCAGCGCTTCCTGTGGCCGGAGCTGGCGGTGGACGCGCTGGACCTGGAGGACGTGCCGGTGTCGCAGGCGCCGGCGCTGGCGCCGTTCCTGTTCCAGGAATACCTGGATTTCGAGCTGGACGCGCAGGGGCTGGCCGAGGCCGAGACGCTGATCGCCCGGCTGATGGCGGAGAACCGGCGGCGCGGCTTCGGTTCGTCGACGGCGATCCGCGGGCTGCTGCTGCAGCTGATCGGGCTGGTGTGCGCACGCTACGAGGCCGACCTGCTGCACCTGGCGCGCCATCACGCTGGCAGCAGCCGGCGCGAGAGCGTGCGACGGGTGCTGGCGCACATCGGCGCGCGCCTGGCCGACAACCTGACGTTGAATGACGCGGCGGCGGCGGCGTTCCTGTCGCCCAATTACCTGGCGCACCTGCTCAAGAAAGAGACCGGCAAGACCTTCACCGAGCTGGTGGCCGAGCGCCGCATGGCGCTGGCGCGCGATCTGCTGGCGCATACGGCGCGCGGCGTGGCGCAGGTGGCGCATGCCGCGGGATTCGCGGACGAGGCGTATTTCTCGCGCCGCTTCCGGCAGCTGGAAGGCGTCAGCCCGACCGGCTACCGCGAGCGTCTGCGCGGCGACGGCGCGCGGACGCCGCCGAAGGTCGCGCAGGAGGCCGGGCAAAAGACGGGGCGAAAGGCCACGCAAACGGGACGGCAGGGCACGCCGCGAAATGCGCGGAATCGTCCACGGATTGCGTAATCGTCTCCAGGCGACGCGGGTGGCGCGGACCTAATCTGGCCGTGACCCCTCGCAACCTTCAGGAGACCCGCGATGACCCAATCCGCCCAGACCCCGTTTGCCGTGCCGCAGACCACCGTGCCGATCGCCGGCGGCGACCTGCGCTTTCCGGTGCGCCGCATCTACTGCATCGGCCGCAACTATGCCGCGCACGCCATCGAGATGGGTTCGGACCCCAGCCGCGAAGCGCCGTTCTTTTTCCAGAAGCCGACGGACGCGATCCAGGTGGTGCTTCCGGACACGGTGGCCGATCACCCCTACCCGCCGCTGACCCAGAACTACCACTACGAGGTGGAACTGGTGGCGGCCTTGTCGCAAGGCGGCCGCGACATCCCCGTGGAACGGGCGCTCGACTGCGTCTACGGCTACGCGTTGGGGCTGGACATGACGCGGCGCGACCTGCAGCGCGGCATGGGCGACCAGAAGAAGCCGTGGGAAATCGGCAAGAGTTTCGACCACGCGGCGCCGATCGGCCCGATCCATCCGGTGAGCCAGACGGGACACTACAAGGAAGGCAGCATCTGGCTGGCGGTCAATGGCGAGCGCAAGCAACAGGCGACGCTGTCGCACATGATCTGGTCGGTGGCCGAGCAGATCGCGCGGCTGTCGCAGGCTTTCGAGCTGTTCCCGGGCGACCTGATCTATTCGGGCACGCCGGAGAACGTGGGGCCGGTGGTGCGCGGCGACGTGATCGTGGCGCACGTGGACGGCCTGCCGGAGTTGAGCATCCGCATCGTCTGAGGCGCGGCGCGGGCTGCCTTGGCCGCCGTCCCCGGCGCCAGGCTGGTCTTGGCGCCTGGCCGCCCGGCATGCGGCGGGGCGCCGCAAGGCGGGGAGCGCCGTGCGCCATCGCGCTGCGTCGGCCGGCCGCGCGTGGATCTGAGAGTAAGATTTAAGCCATAACAAACAGCCCATGTGGCAGGAGCAGTGGAAGATGGCAAAAATCGGTATGGTGGGCATCGGCCTGATGGGCCATGGCATCGCAAGCAATCTGGTCAAGCACGGTCACACGCTGACGGTGCTGGAGCATCCGGGCAACCAGCCGCTGGACGCGTTGAAGGCGGCGGGCGCCACCAGTTGCGCCGACGGCGCGACGCTGGCGGCGCAGTCGGACGTGATCATCCTGTGCGTCACGGGCAGCCCGCAGGTCGAGGCGGTGCTGCTGTCGCCGGGCGGCGTGCTGGAAGGGCTGCGCCCGGGCACGGTGATCATCGACTGCTCGACCGCCATTCCCTCGTCCACCGTCAAGGTGGCCGAGGCGGTCACCGAGAAAGGCGGCCGTTTCCTCGACGCCCCCATGACGCGCACGCCGAAGGAAGCCGCAGAAGGCCGCCTGAACCTGCTGGTGGGCGGCGACAAGGCCTTGTTCGAGGAATGCAAGCCGATCCTGGCATGCTTTGCCGAGAACATCGCGCATGCCGGTCCGGTGGGCGCGGGCCATCGCATGAAGCTGCTGCACAACTATGTGTCGCTGGGCGCGATCGCGCTGCTGTCGGAAGCGGCCGCGTGCGCGCTGCGCGCCGACATCGATCCGGCGGTGTTCGCCGAGGTGCTGACCAAGGGCGGCGGCGGCGGCGTGGCGCTGGAGCGCCTCAAGCCCTACCTGCTGGAGCAGGACCCGTCGTCGCTGCGCTTTTTCATGTCGAACGCGCAGAAGGACCTTTCGTACTACAACACCATGGCGGCCGAGACCGGCGCGGTGCGCGAGATCGGCGCCGCGGTGCTGCACACCTATGACCAGGCGGTCAACCAGGGCGGCGGCGAACGCTACGTGCCCGAACTGGTGTCGCTGCTCAAGGACCGTTAAGGGAGCGTTGAGCCTGACGGCGGCGCGGGTTCAGCGCCCGCCCGCCGCCATCGCCGGCACGGCGCGCAAGGCGCCGCGCCGCGGCAGTTGCAGGGAAATGGCGGCGGCCAGCAGCAGCAAGGCGCCGGCCGCGCCGAACGCCACCCAGTGGGTATGGAAGGTCTCGAAGGCCCAGCCACCCAGCCATGAACTGATCATGCCGCCGACCTGGTGGCCCAGGTAGGTCAGCCCGTACAGCACGCCCACCAGGCGCAGGCCGTAGACGTCGGCCAGGATGGCGGACGACAGCGCGATGCTGCCGGCCCAGACCACGCCGCCGATGGTGGCGGCGGCATACAGTTCCCAGTGCGCCCCGACCATGACCAGCGCGAAGAACCCCAGCCCGCGCACCAGGTAGATGACGGCCAGGATGTTGCGGCGCTCGACCTGGTCGGACATGCGTCCCAGCACCAGGGTGCTGAAGATCGCCACCAGGCCGATCAGGCCGATGCCCAGCGAGCTGGTGGTGGCGTCGAAACCATGATCCATCAGCATGGGCATGCCATGCGTGCCCAGCAGGTTCATGCTGAAGCCACAGGCGAACAGGCCCAGCGCCACCTGCCAGAACGGCAGCGTGCGCACGGCGTCGCCAACGCGCAGGTCGGGTGCCTTGGCGGCGGGCCGGGCGCCGGCTTTCCTTTCGACGATCTGGTGGGGCAGCAGGTCGGTGTGTTCGGGCGCCTGGTCGCGCATGACGAACAGCGCCACCGGCACGGTCAAGAGCGCGAACAGGACCGCGAAGGCCAGCAGGGTTTCCTGCCAGCCCACGGCGCCGATGGCGAAGGTGAGCGTGGGGGTCATCAGCGCGATGCCGGCCATGGAGCCGGTGGACAGGAAGAACAGCGCCATGCCGCGCTGGCGCGTGAACCAGCGGCTGATGACGGGGGTCAGCGCCACCGGGCTGGTGAAGGCCAGCCCGATCGACAGGGCCACGCCGAACGCCAGCAGGAATTCGATGGGGCCGCGCGCGAACACGGTCCAGATCGACGAAGCCACCACGATGGCGGTGCCGGTGAGCAGCACGAAGCGGGTGCCGCGGGTGCTGACCAGGTAGCCGGCCAGCGGCATGCCCAGGCCGTAGCACAGCATGCCGACCGCGACGATGCCCGACAGCAGGCTGCGCGAGAAACCCAGGCCGTCCGCCATGGGCAGGAAGAACGGCCCGATACCCATGCGCAGCCCCACCGTGAGCAGGGTCAGTACGGTGGCGGCGCCGACGATGTTCCAGCCGAAATACCAGCCGCCCGATGCTTGCTTGTCCACTTGCCTCTCTCCTTGTGTTCTTGTCGCGCCGGGGCGCTTCGGTACACGGGCATCGGAGATGCGAGGAGACGGAAGCCGACCGCCGGACGCGCCATATTACTCCCGGCTATATGCGGGTGGCGGGGCAACGGTGAAATCCTGTCCGGTGAGCGGCCAGGCGCCGCGCGGCTGGCGGCGCCTGCAAGCGTTACCAGCGGTAGCGCGCCGTCATCATCAGCGTGCGCTCGGCGCCGCGATAGCACTCGCCCATGTAGCAGATCGAGTAGTAGTCGCGGTTGAACAGGTTGGTGGCATTGAGCGCCAGGCGCCACGGGCCTTTCTCGTAGTGGACAACGGCGTCGACGAGCGCCACGCCCGGTTCGCTGCTGGTGTTGTGCTCGTCGTTCTGGCGCCGGCCGATGTAGCGCACGCCGCCGCCCACGCCCAGGCCTTCGGCCAGGGTGTAGTCCAGCCACAAAGCCGCCGTCTGCTTGGGCACGCCCATGGGGATCTTGCCGACTTCCTGCGGATCGCCGCTGTTGCGCACGGTCATGTCGAGCCAGGTGTACGAGGCCGCCAGGTTCAGGCCGCGCGCCAGCTCGCCCTTGGCCTCGAACTCGATGCCGCGGGCGCGTTGCTTGCCGATCTGGCGCTGTTCGTTGGTGATGGGGTTGAAGCTGACGATGTTGGTCTTGTTCAGGTCGAACACGGCCACGGTGTACAGGCTGCGCGACCCCGCCGGCTGGTACTTGACACCGACCTCGACCTGCTTGCCGCGGCTGGGCTTGAAGGGGTTGCCGTCGCCATCCACGCCGCTGCTGGGCAGGAACGATTCCGAATAGCTGATGTAGGGCGCCACGCCGTTGTCGGCCACGTAGGTCAGGCCGACGCGGCCGCTGAAGGCGTTGTCGCGGACCTGAGCATGGGTGCCCGCGAGGCGGTTGTCGGTGGTGGAGGTGACGCGGTCCTGGCGCCCGCCCAGGGTCACGATCCAGTGGTCATCCACCTTGATCTGGTCCTGCAGGTAGAGGCCGGCCTGGCGGATGGTCTGGCGGTAGTTGGCGAGCGGCTGGGTTGGGGTGGGAATCGGCACGCCATAGACCGGATTGAGCAGGTCCAGGCCGGGCGCGGGGCCGATAAAGCGGTTGGCCTTGGCGTGCTGGTCGTTCCAGTCGACGCCGAACAGCACCGTGTGTTCGGCGCCGGCCAGCCGCAGCTTGCCCAGCATCTGCGTATCCAGCACGGACTGGCTCATCGGATCGTCCCAGGTGCGGGCCACGCGGGTGATGGCGGTGACGTCTTCGTTGATCTCGTCGGTCCAGACCGCACGCCGGTCGAGCGACAGATGGCTGTAGCGGAAATTCTGGCGGAAGGTCCAGGCGTCGTTGAAGCGATGCTCGAACTGGTAGCCGATCGAGGCCTGCTCGCGCTTGATGCGGCTAAAGCCCGGATCGCCCATCTTGACGTCGGTGAGCTTGTAGTCCTTGGCGAAGTAGTACGGATCTTCCCCGGACTTGTCCTTGATGTATTCGCCCAGCAGCGTCAGCGAGGTGGCGGCGCTGGGCTGCCAGCGCAGAGACGGCGCCAGGTACAGGCGCTTGCGGTTGATCTTGTCGCCGTTGGGGTATTTGTCCTGGTCATCGCTGTCCAGCCCCACGCCCACCAGGCGGTAGCTGAGCGCGTCGCCGGGGCCGAACGCATCGCCCAGGTCGAACGCCAGCCGCTTGCGCTCGAAGCTACCGTACTGCACCTCGACTTCGCGGATGCGGTCGCCGCTGGGCAACTTGCTGACGCGGTTGAGCAGGCCGCCGGCATCGCTCTGGCCGAAGGTCATCGACGATGGGCCGCGCAGCACCTCGATGCGCTCCAGGCCATAGGGCTCGGTGGAGTAGTAGGTGACGCCGGCCGGATTCTGCGCCAGGCCGTCGCGCATGGTGACGTTGTAGGTCATGAAGCCGCGCAGGCTGATGTATTCCCAGCCGCGGTTGTCGGGACCGTAGGTGTTGACGGACACGCCCGGGGTGTACTGGATGGCGTCCATCACGTCGAGGGCGCCGCGCGCCTCCATTTCCTCGCGGCCGATCACCGAGACCGATTGCGGCACCTCCAGGATCGGGGTGTCGGTCTTGGTGGCGGTGGCGGTGCGGCTGGCGGCATAGCCCGGCACCGGACCGAAGGCGGTTTCGCCGGTGACGGTCACGGCATCCAGGGTGGCGACGCCGGCGGCGGGCAGCGCGCGCAGCACGTAATTGCCGCCGCCGCGATGGCGCGCCTCCAGCCCGCTGCCGGCCAGCAGGCGGGCCAGGCCGGCCTCGACGCCATAGGCGCCGCGGATGCCGGCGGACTGGCGCCCGCGGGTCTGGTCGGCGTTGAACGACAGGGTGATGTCGGCGGCCGCGGCGTAGCGGCTGAGCACCACGTCCAGCGGCCCGGCGGCGATGTCGTAGCTGCGCGCCGCGGACGCGGCCTGGGCCTGCGCCACGGAGGCCAGCGGTCCAGCGGATGCCGCGGCGCAGACGGCGGCGGCGACCAGCGCCGGCAACAGGCGCGGCCTGGCCCGGATGGGCGGGCGCGCGGCCGCAGGTCGACGAAGGTGGGAAGCGAAACGGGGAACGGCGGCTTGCGGCTTGCGGGACACGATGGCTCTCATGAACGGGACTCGGGAAGCCGCCAGGTCCTGACCCGGCGGCCTTCCGTGGTAGGCCGGATGAGAATGAAAAAGAGCAACCCCCGCGACGAAAAAAATCAACGCGGGACGACGCGCACCCAATAACGGGTGCGGGTGCGCAGGGCCACCGGCAGCGATGCGGCGATGTTCTCCAGCACCGCGTCGGTATCGGCCAGGCGGAAGGCGCCCGACAGCCGCAGGTGCGCCACCGCGGGATCGCAGCTCAGGCTGCCCTGGCGATAGCGCGCCAGCTCGGCGATGAAGTCGCCCAGCGGCTGGTCGATGGCGACCAGCCGGCCGTCGACCCAATCCGCCAGACCCACCGTCACCGGTGCGGGCGCGGCGGCGGCGCGGGCCGTCAGAAGGCTCAGCTGGCCGGCCTCCAGGCGCCGCGATGGCGCCGCCGGATCGGCCGGTTGCAGCAGCACCGCATCCTGGAATACCGCGACGCGCGTGCCTCCGGCCTCGCGCCGCACACTGTAGCGGGTGCCGAGCGCGCGCGCGCCGCCGTCCTCGGTCCAGACCTCGAACGGCCGCTGGCCGGCGGGGTCGGGCGCGGTCTGCACCAGCACTTCGCCCTGATGCAGGCGCAGCAGGCGGCGTTCAGGGCCATAGTCGATATCGACGGCGGAAGCGGTGTTCAGGTACAGAGTGCCACCGTCGGGCAGCGTGACGGTGCGACGCTCGCCGATGGCGGTGCGCAGCCCCGCGGCCAGGACGCGCCAGGGCGGCGTGGCGATCCAGCCGAAGGCGGCGCCGCCGCCCGCCAGCAGGGCCAGCGCCAGCAAGCGGCGGCGCTGCTGGCGGCGGGCGCCGCGCAGGGTGGGCAACAGCAAATCGCCGGGCACGCTGCCAAGCTGTTCCTGCAAGGCCAGCATCCGCGCCCATGCCTGGCGGTGGCGCACGTCGGCATCCAGCCAGCGGCGCCAGGCGAGGCGGGCGGGATCGTCGGCATCGGCCTCGCGCAAGGCCACATACCACTGCGCGGCGGCCTCGAGCAGTTCAGCCGCGGGCCGCATCAGTCGGCGGCCAGCAACAGGCACTGCGTCAACGCGCGCACCATGTGCTTCTTGACGGTGGTAACGGACACGCCCAGCCGCGAGCCCACTTGCGCATAGGTCAATTCCTCGAACTGCGCCAGCAGGAATATCTCGCGGGTGCGCGGGCCGAGTTGGTCCAGCATGCGGTCGATGGCCAGCACGGTTTCCAGCAGAATGGCGCGGGTTTCGGGCGAGATGGCGACCGGCTCGGGCCGCGCCGCCAGGGTTTCAAGGTAGGCCCGCTCGATGGCCTGGCGGCGGTAGGCATCGGTGACGAGGCCGCGGGCGATGGTGGCGAGATACTCGCGCGGACGCAGGATCGCGTCGACATTGCGGTTGGCGAGTACGCGCAGGAAGGTGTCCTGGGCCAGGTCGGCGGCGCTGTCGCCATTGCCGAGCTTGCGGCGCAACATGCCGACCAGCCATGAGTGATG
Organism: Achromobacter xylosoxidans; assembly: GCF_001457475.1. Taxonomy (NCBI): domain Bacteria; kingdom Pseudomonadati; phylum Pseudomonadota; class Betaproteobacteria; order Burkholderiales; family Alcaligenaceae; genus Achromobacter; species Achromobacter xylosoxidans. The sequence goes on from NZ_LN831029.1 coordinate 5,019,219, forward strand.
GTCGCAGTACAGCGCTTCGAGGGTAGGAGCGGGAACCAGGTCGGACATGGGACGCACTTGACGCCCATGCAACCGAGCGACTCAGGAATGAATATTATTCTCGATTCTAGCCGACCGTTGCGCCGCCGTGGCGCAAGAAAAACCGGGCCGTTGCGGCGAACCGACGTCCCCGGGTGGCGCCCCCTCCCCCGCCGGCGCGGACCTACCGCAACACATTGCGCACGAAGCGCAGGGGGGCGTCGGCGTCATTGCGATAGGAATACGGCTGCGCGCTGCTATAGATGGCGAAGTCGTTGGCCTGGACCTGCTGCACGACGTCCGACAGTTCCAGTTGCAGCGTGCCTTCGATGACGTAGATCATCTCGTGCCAACCTTCGGGATCGGGTTCGGCCACGTAGGTTTCGCCCGGCGCCAGCGTCCAGAGCCAGAGTTGCGCTTCGCAACTGGCGGGCGCCGCGCCCAGCAGCATGGCCTGGCTGCCCGGCCGCTTGCCGCGCCAGGCGCGGGCCTCGATGCGGCGCCGTTCGCGCGCCGGGTCGCTGACCAGGTCGACGAACCCAACCTCCAGCGCCTGCGCCAGCTTGTCCAGGCTCGACAGGCTGATATTGGAGTTGCCCGCTTCCAGGCCGGCGATCATGCGGCGGCTGATGCCGGAAGCCTCGGCCAACGCTCCCTGGCTCAGGCCGGCGGCCTTGCGCAACCGTTTTAGATTGGCCCCCACGTGGGTGAGGACATCGCTGTCCGAATTGGTAATGTGCAGTATATTGCTCAAATCTGTAACACCCGAAGTCCGCCGTGAAATCCGAATCGATGTTTGCCTTGTCGCGCCAGGAAATCGCCCTGGTGCTGGTCACCATGCTGTGGGGAAGCACTTTCCTCGTTATCCATATCGCCATGCAGCATAGCGGACCGCTGTTCTTCGTGGGAGTGCGGTTCACCCTGGCGGGAGTCGTGTCGATGCAGCTGTTCCGCCGGCACATGGCACGGCTGACGCGGCGCGAAGCGGGCGCGGGCGTGGCGATCGGCTGCGCGCTGTTCCTCGGTTATTACCTGCAGACCCTCGGCCTGCGCACCATCACCAGCAGCCAGTCGGCCTTCATCACCGCGCTGTACGTGCCGATCGTGCCGCTGCTGCAATGGGCGGTGCTCAAGCGCCCGCCCGGACTGATGAGCTGGGTCGGGGTGGCGCTGGCGTTCACCGGGCTGGTGCTGCTGGCCGGTCCGGAGGCCGGCGCGCTGCATTTCAGCGCGGGCGAACTGGCCACGCTGGCGGGCGCGGCGGCGATTGCGGCCGAGATCATCCTGATCGGCCATTTCGCCAGCTCGGTGGACAGCCGCCGCGTCACGGCGGTGCAGCTGCTGACGGCCGGGCTGGTGTCGTTCGCGCTGATGCCGGCGCTGGGCGAGGCGGTGCCGGAATTTTCATGGCTGTGGGCCGGCGGGGCGATCGGACTTGGCCTGGCCAGCGCGGTGATCCAGCTGACGATGAATTGGGCGCAGAAGTCGGTGTCGCCCACGCGCGCCACGGTGATCTACGCCGGCGAGCCGGTGTGGGGCGGCATCGTCGGCCGGCTGGCCGGGGAGCGCCTGCCCGGCCTGGCGCTGGTGGGCGCGGCGTTGATCGTGGCGGGCGTGCTGGCCAGCGAGGTGAAATTCAAGCGCCGCGGCAAGCCGGCGCCGGGCAGGACCTGAACGGCGCGGCGCGGGCGGACAGCCGTCAGCCGCCCTGCTCCAGGAACGCCTGCAACGCCGGCACGGTGTTCAGCACATGCTGGCGCATTGCGGCTTCGCAGCGATCGGGGTCGCCGGTGAGCAGCGCGTCTATCAGCTCCTGGTGCGATTCGCGCACCCGCAACACGCGGCCGGGCTGGGCGGCCCACAGGCGCATGTAGGGCTCGACCACCGAGTGCAGTTCGGAGATCTGCCGCAACAGGCGCGGCTGCTGGCAGAAACTACAGAGGTATTCGTGGAAGTCGCGGTGGGCGCTGGTCCAGTCCAGGTAGTCGCCCAGGCCCTGCTCCAACTGGTCGAGCATGCCGGACAGGCGGCGGACGTGCTCGGCGCTCATGTGGCGCACGGCATTGCGCACGGCCAGCCCTTCGAGCACGGAGCGCATTTCGAAGACTTCGCGCATTTCCTGCTGGTTCAGGCCGCGCACCACGGCGCCGCGGTTGGCGCGGATCTCGACCAGGCCTTCGGACGCCAGGCGGCGCAGCGCGCCGCGCACCGGCATGCGGCTGGTGCCGATTTCGCTGGCGATGACTTCGGGCACCAGGCGGTGGCCGGGCGGATAGTTGCCCAGCCGGATTTCGCGCTGCAGGTGCTGGTAGGCCTCTTCTTCGGCGCTGACGGCTGTCTTCTGATACTGCAGCATCCTCGTCCCCGGGTTTTCAAAGCCGCCATGATAGATAAACGCAAAAATAACACAAATTGGATCCAGTGATCCATGGATGCAAATACCTATGTTCGGATCGCCATGGCTCGCGTCAAATCCGTGACTGGCGCGCCGGCCGTGCGCGCCCGCCGGGGACCGCAACGGGCGACAGACCCGCCTGGCGCTCACCGATACAACGCATTCAAGGGGAATCCATGCCTTTCCGTCTCATCCGCGCCCTGGCGGGCGCCGCCGCGCTGGCCTTCGCCGCCCAGGCCGGCGCCCAGGCCACCGACTGGCCGCAGCATCCGGTGCGCATCGTGGTGCCGTTCCAGGCCGGCTCGGCCACCGACCTGATTTCGCGCCAGCTGGGCGCGGCGCTGTCGACCGAACTGGGCCAGCCCTTCGTGGTGGAGGCCCGCCCGGGCGCCGCCGCCGCGATCGGCAGCGCCTCGGTGGCGCGCTCGGCGGCCGACGGCTACACACTGCTGATGGGCGGCCCGGCCGCCATCGTCACCAACCGCTTCCTGCAGAAGCGCCTGGCCTACGATCCGGACAAGTTCGAGCTGGTGTCGATGGTGGCCTACACGCCCAACATCCTGCTGGCCAATCCGCAGCAGCCGTTCAAGACCCTGCCCGAGATGATCGCGTATGCCCGCGCCAATCCGGGCAAGTTGACCTACGCCTCGTTCGGCACCGGCACCACCTCGCACATGGCGGGGGAAATGCTCAAGTCGGTGGCCGGCATCGACATCCTGCACGTGCCCTACAAGGGCGCCGGCGAAGCCATTCCGGCGCTGCTGAGCGGCCAGGTCTCGATGTACTTCGACACCATCATGACCGGCCTGCCGCAGGTCAAGAGCGGCGCGCTGCTGGCGCTGGGCATGTCCAATTCGCAGCGCTCGTCGCTGGCGCCGGACATCCCGACCATCGCCGAGCAGGGCTACGCCGGCTACGACATCGCGCCGTGGTACGGGCTGGTGGCGCCGGAAGGCACGCCCGCGCCGATCCTGGACAAGCTCAACCGCGCCGTCAACAAGGTGCTTGCGGATCCCGCGTTGCGCGGTAAGCTGGCCGAAGCCGGCGCCGAGCCGCGTGGCGGCAGCCGCGAGGAATTCGCCGCCTTCATCAAGGCCGAGATCCCGCGCACCAAGCAGTTGATCGACCAGGCCGGCATCACCCCGCAGTAATTTCCCACAGAGTCTCCACGCCATCATGTCCTCCCCCTTCGATTGGTCTTTTCCGTACGCTTCCCGAAAAATGCCGGTGCTGGCCGCCAACGCGGTGGCAACCAGCCAGCCGCTGGCGGCCCAGGCCGGGCTGCGCATGCTGCTGGCGGGCGGCAATGCCGTGGACAGCGCCATCGCCACCGCCATCGCGCTGACCGTGGTCGAACCCGTGATGAACGGCATCGGCGGCGACATGTTCGCGCTGGTCTGGCACGAAGGGCGGTTGCATGGCCTGAACTCCAGCGGCTGCGCGCCGGCGGCATGGACGCCGGAGTATTTCGCCGGCCGCGACGCCATGCCTGGCACCGGCTGGGGCACGGTGACCGTGCCCGGCCAGGTGGCGGGCTGGAAGGCGCTGTCCGAACGCTTCGGCAAGCTGCCCTTCGCCAAGCTGTTCGAACCGGCGATCGCCTATGCCGAGGAAGGCTTCGCGGTCAGCCCGACGATTGCGCGCCAATGGGCCACGCAGGCGCCCAAGCTGGCGCAGGAACCGGGCTTTGCCGAGGCGTTCCTGCCGCAAGGCCGGGCGCCGCGGGCGGGCGAATGGTGGCGCTTTCCGGCGCAGGCGCGCACCTTGCGCGACATCGCCGAAAGCGGGGGCGACAGCTTCTACCGCGGCGCGCTGGCCGGCAGGATCGTCGACTTCGCGGCGCGCACCGGCGGCACCCTGGGCGCGGCCGACCTGGCCGAACACCGCCCCGAGTGGGTGACGCCGATCTCGCAGTCGTTCCGCGGCTACGAACTGCACGAAATCCCGCCCAACGGCCAGGGCATCTCGGCGCTGATGGCGCTGGGCATGCTGGAGCAGTTCGACCTGGAAGCGATGGGCCGCGACAGCGCCGATTACTACCACGTCAGCATCGAGGCCATGAAGCTGGCCTTTGCCGACCTGCATCACCACGTGGCCGATCCGCGCCACATGCGCACCGACGCCCGCGCCCTGCTCGATCGCGCCTACCTGGCCGAGCGCGCGCGCCTGATCTCGATGGACCGCGCCGCCGTGCCGGTGGCCGGCACGCCCGCCAGCGGCGGCACGGTCTACCTGACCGCCGCCGACGCGGGCGGCACCATGGTGTCGTTCATCCAATCCAACTACCACGGCTTCGGTTCCGGGGTGGTGGTGCCGGACACCGGCATCAGCCTGCACAACCGCGGCCTGAACTTCGTGCTGACGCCGGGCCACGCCAACCAGGTGGCGCCGCGCAAGAAGCCCATGCACACCATCATCCCGGCCTTCGTCACCCGCGGCGGCGAGCCGGTGATGTCGTTCGGCGTGATGGGCGGGTCGATGCAGGCGCAAGGCCATCTGCAGATGGTGACGCGCCTGGCGGCCTTCGGCCAGAACCCGCAGGCCATGAGCGATGCGCCGCGTTTCCGGGTCGAGAAGGGGCCGGTGGTGAACGTCGAAGCGCACCTGCCCGCCGACGTGGTCGAGGCGCTGCGCCAGCGCGGCCACAACGTGGCGGTGGCGCCCGCCGACAGCCTGGAATTCGGCTCGGCGCAACTGATCTGCCGCCTGCCGCAGGGCGGCTACGTGGCTGCGTCCGATTCGCGCCGCGACGGCCAGGCGGTCGGCTTCTAGGGCTGGCGGGCACGGCGGCGGAACACGCCGCCGGAAAGGGGCTTGATCGGTCATATGGACGACGCGGGGCGCGGCGATACTGCGGCGCAGACTCACCAAGGCCCCTATGAACCGCATCCTGTCCGCCGCGGCGCTGGCCGCCGCCCTGGCGACCTCGCTCACCGCCCCGTCCCACGCGCTGGCCGCGCTGCCCATGGCCGTGGACGGCCAGCCCCTGCCCTCGCTGGCGCCCATGCTCGAACGCGTGACGCCAGCGGTGGTCAACATTTCCGCCCAGGGCGATGGCGCGCCGGCGTCGGCCTTCGGCCAGGCCGGTGGCGGCGGGCGCCAGAGCATCGGCTCGGGCGTGATCGTCGACGCGGCCCAGGGCAATATCCTGACCAATCACCACGTGGTGCGCGGCGCCACGTCCATCCGCGTGTCGTTGCAGGACGGCCGCAGCTTCACCGCCACCGTGGTCGGCAGCGATCCGGACACCGACCTGGCGGTGCTGCGCATTCCGCCCGACAAGCTGCAGGCCCTGACGCTGTCCGACTCGAGCGACCTGCGGGTGGGCGATTTCGTGGTCGCCATCGGCGATCCCTACGGCCTGGGCCAGTCGGCCTCGTCCGGCATCGTGTCGGCGCTGGAACGCTCCAGCCTGCGCGCGGCCGGCTACCAGAACTTCATCCAGACCGACGCCTCCATCAACCCGGGCAACTCGGGCGGCGCGCTGGTCAACCTGAACGGCGAACTGGTCGGCATCAATACCATGATCTACACGCCATCGGGCGGCAATGTCGGCATCGGCTTCGCGATTCCGTCGAACCTGGCGGGCGAGGTCATGCGCCAGTTGCTGCAGCACGGCCAGGTGCAGCGCGGCGGCCTGGGGCTGGACACCATCGACATCACGCCGCGCAACGCGCGCCAATTGGGCATGGCGCCCAACGCCACCGGCGTGGTGGTGGCGCGGGTGGCGGACGGTTCACCGGCGCAACAGGCCGGCGTGCAGGCGCGCGACCTGGTCGTGGCGCTGGACGGCAAGCCGATCGGCACCAGCGCCCAGCTGCGCAATGCCGAGGGCCTGCTGCCCGTGGGCAAGCAGGTGCGGCTGACGCTGTCGCGCGGCGGCCAGCGCTCGGAAGTGACGCTGCGCATCGAGCCGGAGCGCAACGAGCGGCTGCACGGCGGTTCGCTGGATGCGCGCCTGAATGGCGTGGAGTTCACCGAGATCGGCCGCGCGCAGCGCCTGAAGGGCAACGATGGCGTGGCGGTCAGCGCCACTTATCCCGAGCGCGGGCCGGTGGCGGCGCGGATGCAGCGCGGCGACATCGTCATCGGCGTCAACCAGCGCCCGGTGAGCCGGCTGGCCGACCTGCGCGGCCTGCTGAGCGGCGCGGCGCCGGGGCAACCGCTACTGCTGACGCTGGTGCGCGGACAGGCGATGTACACACTGCAGGTCAACTAGGCTAGGACCTGCTCGCATCACGAGGCCCCCCCCGGGATCGGCGCGGGGCATGAGCAGTGCGGAAGCAGCGGGCCGCCCCGCCCGCGCGGCCGCGAGACGGGCGATAATGCCCAGCTTCCCGCCACGCGACCACCATTCATGCCAGCCTCCCACGCCTCCCTCGCCCTCTGGGGTATTTCCGCCCTGGCGATCGTCGGCATCCTGCTGCGCCCCTGGAAGTTGCCCGAATACGTCTGGGCCGGCGGCGCCGCCCTGCTACTGACGGCGACCGGGCTGATCCCCTGGCAGGCAGCGCTGGGCGCGGTCGGCAAGGGGCTGGACGTCTACCTGTTCCTGATCGGCATGATGGTGCTGGCCGAGCTGGCGCGCCAGCAGGGGCTGTTCGACTGGCTGGCGATGGTGGCGGCGCGCCATGCGCGCGGGTCGGCGCGGCGGCTGTTCGACCTGGTGTTCCTGGTGGGCATCCTGGTCACCGTATTCCTGTCGAACGACGCCACCGCCGTGGTGCTGACGCCGGCGGTGTACGCCGCGGCGCGGGCCGCCGGCGCGCGGCCGCTGCCGTATCTGTTCATCTGCGCCTTCATCGCCAACGCCGCCAGCTTCGTGCTGCCGATCTCCAATCCCGCCAACCTGGTGGTGTACGGCAGCCAGATGCCGCCGCTGCTGGACTGGCTGCAACGCTTCACGCTGCCGTCGCTGGCGGCCATCGGCCTGACCTACCTGGCGCTGCGCTACAGCCAGCGCGAGGCGCTGCGCCAGCCATTGCGGGCGGACATCGTGCCGCAGCCGCTGGGCAGCGGCGCGCGCCTGACCGGCATCGGCATCCTGCTGACCGCGCTGGTGCTGATGGCGGCCTCGGCATTGCATGCCGACCTGGGGTTGCCCACCTTCATTGCCGGCCTGGCCACCGCCGGTTTCATCCACCTGCGGCAGCGGCTCAATCCGCTGCCGGTGCTGCGCCACGTGGCCTGGGGCGTGCTGCCGATGGTGGCCGGCCTGTTCGTGCTGGTCGAGGGCCTGGCGCTCAGCGGCGCCATCGACGCCCTGGCGCGGGCGCTACTGCGGCTGGCGAGCGACTCGGCCGGCGGCGCGCTGTGGGGCGCCGGCATCGTCGCGGCGCTGGCCAGCAACGTCATCAATAACCTGCCGGCCGGACTGATCGCCGGGTCGGTCGGCCAGATCGCCGACCTGCCGGCGCAGACCGCCGGCGCCTTGCTGATCGGCGTGGACCTGGGCCCCAACCTGTCGATCACCGGTTCGCTGGCGACGCTGCTGTGGCTGATCGCGGTGCGGCGCGAGGGCCAGCACGTGGGCGCGCTGCGCTTCCTGAAACTGGGCGCCTGGGTGATGCCGCCGGCGCTGCTGGGCGCGCTGCTGATGCTGGCGCTGGCCGGCGGCTGAACCGCCGCGGGGCCGGCACAGGACGCGCCAGCGAGCCATCGCACGCGTCTCAATGGCGCCCGCAACGGCATTCGCGACGGCGGCCCGGTGCGCGGGACTCAGGACTGGGGCTGGGCCAGCAGGCGCTGGATCTCGGCCTCGGTCTCGGCGTAGCGCCCCTCGCCAAAATGGCGATAGACGATGTTGCCCCCCTTGTCGATCAGGTAGAACGCCGGCCAGTACTGGTTGCGGTAGGCGTCCCAGGTCTTGTAGTCGTTGTCCTGCGCCACCGGGTATTCGATGCCGAAGCGCTTGATGGCGTCCGCCACATTCTTCGTTGTGCGCTCGAAAGGGAATTCCGGCGTGTGCACGCCCACCACCACCAGGCCCTGGTCCTTGTACTTCTGGTGCCACTGCTTCACGTACGGCAGCGTGTTGATGCAGTTGATGCAGGTGTAGGTCCAGAAATCCACCAGCACCACCTTGCCTCGCAGGCTGGCCAGGGTGCGCGGCTCGCTGTTGAGCCAGGTCTGGATGCCGGTGAATTCCGGCGCGGGAACCGGCGCCGGGGCGGCGGCATGCGCCGCGGTCCCCAGCAACAGGCCAGCCACGGCGAGCTTGACGGAAACGAGGGCCCGGCGGGCGGAAAGGCGGATGGATGGCATGGTGCGCTCCTTCAGGTCACGGAAAATCGGGTTGCGGAAAGTCGGGTTGAAAAAAAACAGGTCGCGGAAAAACGGACAGGAAAAAAACAGGTCACGCGAACAGGCGGCTGATCCAGGCATAGGCCAGCACGTCGTACTGGAAATGGATGGCGATGGCCGACGCCACCAGCAACACGCCGAAGGCGCGCTGCAGGCGCACGGCGTGGCGGGCGATGGCGCCGACCCGGCGGGCCGCGAAGCCGCCGCCGTAGGCAATGACCAGCATCGGGATGCCGGCGCCCAGCCCGTAGACCAGCAACAGCAGGCTGGAATGGGCCAGGTCCTGGGCGCGCGCCGCCAGGATCAGGATCGATGCCAGCACCGGCCCGGCGCAGGGCGTCCAGACCGCGCCCAGCGACATGCCCAGCAGGAAGCCGCCGGCATTGCCCGAACCGCCCCGGGCGCCCAGGCCGATCACACCCTGCAGCGGGCCGCTCAGCCGCGCCGCCAGCCAGTCGTACGGCCGCGGCCAGATGCGCGCCAGGCCGAACAGCGCCAGCGCCGCCACGGACACCGAGCGCACCGCCTCATGGGCCGATTCCACCGCGCCCGACAGCAGGCTGAGCGCGATACCCAGCCCGGAGAACGCCAGCACGAAGCCCAGCACGATGCACAGCGGCCGCAGGCGCCCGGCGCGCTCGACCGCGCTGCCCAGCAGGATCGGCAGCAGCGGCAATACGCAGGGCGAGGCTACCGTCAGCATGCCGGCGGCCAGGGCGAGCGGGGTGTCGATGAGGGTGGTCATGGCGGGCGGTCCGTTTCAGTCTCGATGACCGCATTGGACGCGCGGCGGGTATCCGCCCTGTGCCGGAAAGCGGGGTTTTTGCGCGGCTTTTGTATCGTGTCCGGCCGCGCATACACTACGACACACTTCGCGCCGCGGGCGGCGCTATAACCTGCCGGACACCCCTTGCCGGAGCCCGACCATGAAGCACCCCGCCCCCCCGCCGCGTCCCCGCCCCACCCTGCGCCGGCTGCTGGCCGTGCTGGCGCTGCTGGCCGGCGGCCTGGGCGCCGAAGCCGTCCAGGCCGGCCCATGCCAGCTGATCGTCAACAGCCAGGACCGCCGCCGCACCCCCCCCGCTGAGTAGAATGCGCCATGGACAATCCAGACCACATCCTGATCGTCGACGACGACCGCGAGATCCGCGAGCTGGCCGGCAACTTCCTCAAGAAGAACGGCCTGAACGTCACGCTGGCGGCCGATGGCCGGCAGATGCGCAACCTGCTCGAAACGCTGACCGTCGACCTGATCGTGCTGGACATCATGATGCCCGGCGACGACGGCCTGGTGCTGTGCCGCGAGCTGCGCGCCGGCAAGCACCGCCGCACCCCGATCCTGCTGCTGACCGCGCGCGACGAGGACATGGATCGCGTGCTGGGGCTGGAGATGGGCGCCGACGACTACCTGGTCAAGCCCTTCGTGGCGCGCGAGCTGCTGGCGCGGATCAAGGCGATCCTGCGCCGCACCCGCATGCTGCCGCCCAACTTCCAGGTCACCGAGCCCGGCCGCGCCGTGCGGTTCGGCGCCTGGACGCTGGACACCACCGCGCGCCACCTGCTGGATGCCGAAGGCACGATCGTGTCGCTGAGCGGCGCCGAATACCGATTGCTGCGGGTCTTCCTGGACCATCCGCAGCGGGTGCTGAACCGCGACCAGCTGCTGAACCTGACGCAGGGGCGCGACGCCGATTTCTTCGGCCGCTCGATCGACCTGCTGGTCAGCCGCCTGCGCCAGCGGCTGCGCGAGGACGCGCGCGAGCCGATGTATATCAAGACGGTGCGCAGCGAAGGCTATGTATTCGCCGCGCAGGTCGACGTGTCCGAGGCCACGTAGATGGCCGCCCGGGTCCCGGCCTGGCGCCGCTGGCCGCGCACCCTGGCGAGCCGGCTGTTCCTGGTCTTCCTGGTGGGCCTGGTGCTGGCCCACGGATTGTCGTTTGGACTGCAGTTCTACGAGCGCTACCAGTCGGCCAGGAGCGTCATGCTCGACAACCTGGAACGCGACGTGGTGGTCGCGCTGGCGATCCTGAACCGCCTGCCGGCCGACGAGCGCGCCGCCTGGCTGCCGCGACTGAGCGCCAGCAACCGCCAGTACCTGTTGGGACCCGGCGATTTCGACCGGCCGTTGCAGACGCCGGCCGCCGAGGCGGTGCGCGACTCGATCCAGGCGGCGCTGGGCAATGCCTATCCGCTGGCCTTCGGCACGGTCGGCGACGACCCCAAGCACATCCAGGCGCGCGCCACGCTGGCCGACGGCCAAGCGGTCACGCTCGACATCCACATGAGCGTGATGCCGCTGGCGATGTGGCTGCCGGTGGTGCTGCTGGCGCAGCTGGCGCTGCTGATCCTGTGCGCGTGGCTGGCGGTGCGGCTGGCGATCCGGCCGCTGACGCAGCTGGCCGGCGCGGCCGATGCGATGAGCCCCGATCGCCGCAGCCCGCGGCTGGCCGAGGACGGGCCGGCCGAAGTGGCGCAGGCCTCGGCGGCATTCAATGCCATGCAGGACCGCATCGCCGCGCACCTGGCCGAGCGCATGCAGATCCTGGGCGCGATTTCGCACGACCTGCAAACGCCGATCACGCGCATGAAGCTGCGTTCGGAATTCATGGACGATTCGGCCGACCGCGACAAGCTGGCGCACGACCTGCAGGAAGTCGAGCAGCTGGTGCGCGACGGCCTGGCCTACGCGCGCAGCGCGGGCGCCGCCACCGAGCCGCCCGCGCGCATCGACCTGGACGCGTTCCTGGACAGCCTGGTGTGCGACTACACCGACATCGGCAAGCCGGTGACGCTGCAAGGCCACTGCCCTGGCCCATGGCAGACCCGGCCGCGCGCCTTGCGCCGGATCCTGGGCAACCTGATCGACAACGCGCTGAAATTCGGCGGCGCGGCAGAAGTCCTGATCGGCCCGGCCGAGGACGGCCACGGTGTATCGATTCGCGTGCTGGACCGCGGCCCCGGCATTCCCGAGCAGGAATTGCAGGCGGTGCTGCAACCGTTCTACCGGCTCGAAGGCTCGCGCAACCGCGACAGCGGCGGCACGGGCCTGGGGCTGGCGATCGCGCGGCAACTGGCCGACGTGATCGACGGCGAATTGCGGCTGCGCAATCGCGAGGGCGGCGGGCTGGAGGCGCAGGTGCTGCTGCGGCCCGCCGCCTGAGCGCGGCGAGGTAGCGCGCGCTTCGATTTTCCAGATGAAAAACGCCCCGCGATGTCGCCATCGCGGGGCGTTGCTTCTGAAACTACGGACTCAGAGAATCGCCAATTCCACGTCGATATTGCCGCGGATCGCGCCCGAGTAGGGGCAGGTCTGGTGCGCGGTGTCGACCAGTTGGCGCCGCTGCTCGTCCGACAGTCCCGGCAGCGAAATGTTCAGCCTGACTGCCAGCGCGTAGCGCGCGCCGCCGTCGGTCTTGCCCAGCGACACCTCGGCATCGACCGCCACGTCGCGCGGCACGGCGATGCCGAGCTTGGCGCCGGCCAGTTGCATGGCGCCGATGAAGCAGGCGGAATAGCCGATGCCGAACAGTTGCTCGGGGTTGGTGCCGGGCCGGCCCGAGCCCGGCGGGCTGAGCGGCAGCAGCAGCGCGCCGTCATCGCTGCGGCCGGCGCCTTCGCGGCCGCCGGTGGTGTGAGTGTGGGCGGTGTACAGCACGGTTTCCAGCGCTTGGGACATGATGGCTCCTGGTATCGGAATTGAGGAACCCGCATTGCACCAAGACGCTGTATCCCGCCTGTGTCGCAAGACCGCCGCTTTTGCGTCGTACTGTATCCCGCGTCCGTGCCGGCGGCGGCGCGCGCCTCAGGCCGGCGCGGCAGGCGCGGCGGCGTCGTCCGGCGCCAACAGCGTGAACGCGTCCGGCCCCGCCCGCCGCGCCATGGCGTCGAGAATGCGCTGAACCAGTTCGGGCACCAGCGGGTGCGGCGGCTGGCCGGCCAGCGTGGCCATGCCCACGCAGTAGTCGATGCGCGGCCGGAACGGCCGGCAGACGATGCCCATGTCCTGGCACAGGCGCGCGAACAGGCCGTTGACGATCGACACGCCGATGCCCTGCGCCGCCAGCCGGCAGGCCATTTCCACCGAATGCACCTCGGCCTTGATCTGCGGCATCATGCGGCCCTGCCGGAAGGCCTGGTCGATCTGCAGGCGCAGCGAACGCTGCCGGCCCAGCAGCACCAGGTCGACGCCGATCAGGTCGGCCGGGCCGATCTCGTCCAGCGCCTGCAACGGATGGCCCGGCGGCATGATGCAGACCGCCTCGGTCGCCAGCCGCCGCAACATGGCCAGGCCCGAATTCATCGGCGGCGAGCGCACCAGCGCCAGGTCGGCCTCGCGCCCCAGCACCGCCACTTCGCTGGTTTCGTAGGTGCCCACCAGCACTTCCAGCGCGACGTCGGGATGGTCGGCCAGGAACGATTCGACCACGGCGGGCATGACCGACTGCGCCACCGTGCTGGGCAGCTGCACGCGGATCAGCGTGCGCCGCTGCCCGCCCAGCCGCAACTGGTTGACGTGGCGCTGCAGCGACTCGGCGTCCGAGATCATGTTCTGCACGTCGGGCAGCAGCGATTCGGCCTCGGCGGTGGGATGCAACCGACCCTTGCGACGCACGAACAGCGGCACGCCCAGGTCGGTCTCGAACTGGCTCAGCAGGCGGCTGACGGCCGGCTGCGACGAACCCAGCCGCTGCGCGGCTTCGATGGTCGAGCCGGTGGTCATGAAGGCGAGGAAAGCCTCGAGCTGCTTGAAATTCATCCTGTCCCGCGGGGTCCGCAATATCGGCGCCGCGCGGCACGGCACGCGCGAGGCCTAGGGTTAACACCAAATTTCTCGTCATTCACATAGCCATATGCCGCCTTCGCATACGGTTGCCAGTCGGGCGCGATGGATCGAACATTCCGCCCATCCGGATTCTCGCCATTCATGAATCCGCAATCAATACGCGATATCGCCGATATCTTCCGGCAAGGAGCCCCCAGATGCGCGCCGTTCCGTTCCCCGCTTCCTGTCGCCGCGAGGCGCCATGACCGCGTTCATTATCCGCCGGCTGTGCCAGAGCCTGGTGATCCTGGCGCTGACCTCGCTGATCGTTTTCGCCGGCGTCTACGCCATCGGCGACCCGATCGAGATCCTGGTGCCGGCCGACGCCACGCAGGCCGAGATCGCGCAGGCGGTGCAGTCGCTGGGCCTGGACCTGCCGCTGTACCAGCAATACCTGAAGTTCGTCGGCAACGCGCTGCACGGCGACCTGGGCACCTCGTTCGTCTTCAACCAGCCCGCCATCCAGCTGATCCTGCAACGCCTGCCGGCCACGCTGGAATTGGCCTGTGTGGCGCTGCTGCTGGCGCTGGCCATCGGCCTGCCGCTGGGCCTGGTGGCCGGCCTGAAGCCGGATTCGGCGCTGGATCGCGGCATCATGACCGGCTCGATCCTGGGCTTCAGCCTGCCGAACTTCTGGCAGGGCATCATGCTGGTGCTGATCTTCTCGGTGACGCTGGGCTGGCTGCCGTCGACCGGGCGCGGCCCCACCGGCGATATCCTCGGCATCCACACCAGCCTGGCGTCGTGGGACGGCATCCGCCACCTGATCCTGCCGGCGCTGAACCTGGCGCTGTTCAAGATCGCGCTGATCGTGCGCCTGACCCGCAGCGGCGTGCGCGAGACGATGCCGCTGGACTACGTGAAGTTCGCCCGCGCCAAGGGCCTGCGCGAATCGCGCGTGATCTACATGCACGTGCTCAAGAACATCCTGATCCCGATTGTCACCGTGGTGGGCATGGAGTTCGGCTCGCTGATCGCCTTCGCCACCGTCACCGAAACCATCTTCGCCTGGCCCGGCGTGGGCAAGCTGATCATCGACAGCATCATGAAGTTGGACCGCCCGGTGGTGGTTGCCTACCTGCTGATCGTGGTCACCATGTTCATCGTGCTCAACCTGCTGGTGGACATCATCTATTCCGTGCTGGATCCCCGTGTCCGCGTGGGAGCCTCCGAATGACATTGCTTGCGAAAAAATGGCTGCCCGGCCGCGACACCACTTTCGGCCAGGCGCTGCACGGCGTGCTGGACAGCCGCCCCGCGACGCTGGCCGCGATCATCTTCCTGCTGCTGGTGCTGGCCGCGCTGCTGGCGCCGTGGATCGCGCCGCAGAACCCGTATGACCTGGCCGCCATCACCATCCTGGACGGCCGCATGCCGCCGGGCAGCCAGGGCATCTATGGCGACATCTACTGGGCCGGCACCGACGCCCAGGGCCGCGACATGCTGTCGGCCATGATGTATGGCCTGCGCACCAGCCTTTCCGTGGGCGTGCTGAGCGGCCTGTTCGCCATGGCCGTGGGCACCGTGCTGGGCCTGACGGCGGCGTATTTCGGCGGCCGCATCGATGCGCTGATCATGCGCCTGGTGGACCTGATGCTGGGTTTCCCGACCATCCTGGTGGCGCTGATGATGCTGGCCATCCTGGGCCAGGGCGTGGACAAGGTGATCCTGGCGCTGGTGGTGGTGCAGTGGGCCTACTTCGCCCGCGCGGTGCGCGCCACCGCCGTGGTCGAGCGCCGCAAGGAATACATGGAGGCGGCGCTGTGCCTGGGGCTGAGCCACCGGCGCGCGCTGTTCAGCCAGTTGCTGCCGAACTGCATCCCGCCGGTCATCGTCATCGCCATGATCCAGACCGCCAACGCCATCGCCGCCGAGGCCACGCTCAGCTTCCTGGGCATCGGCCTGCCGGTCACCGAGCCGTCGCTGGGCCTGTTGATCGCCAACGGCTACCAGCAGATGCTGGCCGGCCTGTACTGGATCAGCGTGTTTCCCGGCCTGCTGCTGCTGACCGTGGTCTTCACCATGAACATCGTGGGCGACCGCGTCCGCGAGGCGCTCAACCCGCGCCTGCAGAAATAGGAAGCGCCATGCAATCGGCAACCCCCACCCTATCCGTGCGCAACCTGCGCACCTGGTTCCACACCCGCGCCGGCCTGGTGCGGGCGGTGGACGACGTCAGCTTCGACGTCCATCCCGGCGAGATCCTGGGCCTGGTCGGCGAGTCCGGCTCGGGCAAGTCCATCACCGGCTTTTCCATCCTGGGCCTGATCGATCCGCCCGGGCGCATCGACGGCGGCCAGATCCTGTTCAAGGGCACCGACCTGGCGACGCTGTCGCGCGAAGAACTGCGCCAGCTGCGCGGCAACCGCATCGCCATGGTGTTCCAGGATCCGATGATGACGCTGAACCCGGTGTTCCGCATCGAGACCCAGATGGTCGAGACGGTGCTGAGCCACGAGCGCTGCAGCCGCAAGGCGGCCCGGGACCGCGCCCGCGACACGCTGGCCGCGGTCGGCATCCCCTCGCCGGCCGAGCGCCTGAAGGCCTATCCGCACCAGCTGTCGGGCGGCATGCGCCAGCGCGTGGCGATCGCCATCGCCATGCTGCACAAGCCCGACCTGATCATCGCCGACGAGCCGACCACGGCGCTGGACGTCACCATCCAGGCGCAGATCCTGGCCGAGATGCAGAAGCTGTGCGCCGAGACCGGCACCGCCATGGTGTGGGTCAGCCACGACCTGGCGGTGGTGGCGGGCCTGGCCGACCGCGTCTGTGTGATGTACGCCGGCCGCGTGGTCGAGTCCGGCGGCACCGACGACATCCTCGATCGTCCGCGCCATCCCTACACCATCGGCCTGATCGGCTCGGTGCCCAGCAACGAGCACACCGGCGACCGCCTGTACCAGATCCCCGGCATGGCGCCGTCGCCGCTGGCGCTGCCGGCCGGCTGCGCCTTCAACCCGCGCTGCGGCCATGCGACCGAGCGCTGCCGCGCCGAACAGCCGCCGCTGGAGGCCGCCGGCGGCCGCGGCCTGCGCTGTTTCCATCCCCAGACAGGAGCCCTTTCGTGAGCCCGACGATCCTGATGCAGGCCAACCAGGTGTCGCGCCTGTTCGTGAAGCGGCCCGACTACGCCGAACGCCTGGCCGGCCTGCTGGGCGCCAAGGTCGCCTCGCACACCGTGCACGCGGTCGATCGCGTCGACCTGACCATCCACCAGGGCGAAGTGGTCGGCCTGGTGGGCGAGTCCGGCTGCGGCAAGTCGACGCTGGGCCGGGTGCTGGCGGGCATCCTGCCGGCCACCACGGGCAGCATCCAGACCCCGGCCGGCGAACTGTCCGCCCTGACCGGCCGCGCCGCGCACGCGCAGCGCATGGCCACGCAGATGATCTTCCAGGACCCGATGTCCTCGCTCAATCCGCGCAAGCGGGTGCGCGACATCATCGGCGAGGCGCCGCTGGCCAACGGCATCATCGCGCGCCGCGACTACGACGACTACGTGGTGCAGGTGATGCGGCGCGTGGGGCTGGACCCGGACTACCGCAACCGCTTTCCGCACCAGTTCTCGGGCGGCCAGCGCCAGCGCGTGGGCATCGGCCGGGCGCTGGCGGTCAAGCCGGGCTTCCTGATCTGCGACGAGTCGATCGCGGCATTGGACGTGTCGATCCAGGCGCAGATCCTGAACCTCTTCATGGACCTGCGGCAGGACCTGGGCCTGACCTATCTCTTCATCAGCCACGACCTGGGGGTGGTGCGGCGCATCAGCGACCGCACCGTCATCATGTACCTGGGCCGCGTGGTCGAGTCGGGCCCCACCGCCGAGGTGTTCGCCGCGCCGCGCCATCCCTACACCCAGGCCCTGCTGCAGGAAGTGCCGCGGCTGTCGAACCGCAAGCGGCGTTTTCACGCCATCAAGGGCGAGATCCCGTCGCCGCTGAATCCGCCGCCCGGCTGCCATTTCCATCCGCGCTGCCCGCAGGCCATGGCGCGATGCAAGGCCGAACAACCGCTGCTGCGCGTCACGGCCGACGGCCACCAGGCCGCCTGTCACCTGCTCGACGGCGCCGGCGCCGCGCGCCCACAAGGAACCTCCGCCGCATGAATCCCCTGCTTACCCCGATCCGCCGCGGCGCCGCGGCGCTGGCCCTGCTGGCGCTGCTGGCCGGCGCCGCGCCCGCCGTGGCGCGGCCGCTGCTGACCATCGGCCATTCCAGCGAACCGTCGTCGATGGACCCGCTGTTCTCGCGCACCGGCAACAACCAGGCCGCGGCCGAGAACATCTTCGAACGGTTGGTCTCCACCGACGAGAACATGCAGATGCGGCCGGGCCTGGCCCTGTCGTGGCGGGTGCTGGCGCCCGACACCTGGGAGATCAGGCTGCGGCCCGGCGTGCGCTTCCATGACGGCACGCCGTTCAGCGCCGACGACGTGGTGTTCTCGCTGGAACGCGCGCCCAAGGTGCCCAACAGTCCGGCGCCCTTCAGCGGCGCGGTGCGCTCCATCGCCGCGGTCGAGGTGGTCGACCCGCTGACCCTGCGCATCCGCACCAAGGCGCCCACGCCGGACTTCATGGAGCAGATCGGGCTGGTCTACATGCTGTCGCGCCACGCCGCGCAAGGCAAGCGCTCGGAAGACTTCAACAGCGGCGTGGCGGCCATCGGCACGGGCCCCTACAGGTTCGTGCGCTGGCAGCCGGGCGACAGCCTGGAGCTGGCGCGCAACGAGACCTACTGGGGCGCGCGGCCGGACTTCGACCGCGTGGTGATCCGCTACATCGCCAACGACGCGGCGCGCATCTCGGCGCTGCTGTCGGGCACGGTCGACCTGATCGACAGCGTGCCGCCGACGGATGCCAGGACGCTCGAGGGCAAGGCCGGCTACACGCTCTATCGCTCGCCGTCGGCGCGCCTGATCTACCTGGCGCTGGACTCGGCGCGCGACGCCAGCCCGTTCGTCACCGACGCGCAGGGCAAGCCGATGACGGTCAATCCACTCAAGGACGCGCGGGTGCGCCAGGCGATCTCGAAGATGTTCATGCGCGGCCCGATCACCGAACGCCTGCTCAGCGGCGCCGGCGTGCCGGCCGGGCAGATGGTGCCCGAGGGCCTGGGCGGCCACAGCCCCAACCTGCCCGCGCCCGCCTACGACCTGGAAGGCGCGCGCGCCCTGCTGGCCCAGGCCGGCTATCCGCAAGGCTTCGGCCTGACGCTGCACTCATCCAACGACCGCTTCGCCGGCGACAGCGACCTGGCCCAGGCGCTGGCGCAGATGATGGCGCGCGCCGGCCTGCGCATCAACGGCGTGGTGACCCAGCCCTACAACGTCTATGCCGGCGCCAGCGGCAAGCAGCAGTACAGCGCCTTCATCTTCTCGTACGGCAACAGCACCGGCGATTCGTCGAACGGCCTGACCAACGTGCTGGCCACCTACGACAAGGCCGCCGGCACCGGCGCCTTCAACCGCGCGCGCTACTCCAACCCGGCGGTGGACCGCCTGCTGGCGCGGGCCGCCGTGGAGTTCGACCCGGCGCAACGCGACGCCCTGCTGCGCCAGGCCGCCGAGGCCGCCTTCAACGACGTCGGCATCGTGCCGCTGTATTTCCCGGTGGCCTTCTGGGCCGCGCGCGACGGCACCGTCATGCGCGCCAACAAGCTCGAACGCACCTCCATGCTGTACATACAGGAAGCAAAATGACCGCCCCCGAAGTTTCTCCCGCCGCGCTGCTGGCGGACCAGATGGTGCGCATGCGCGACGGCGTGCGCCTGGCCACCGACGTGCACCTGCCGGCCGGCTACCGGCCCGGCCTGGACGCGCCGCTGCCCGTGATCCTGGAGCGCACGCCCTATGGCAAGGCGGAGGTGTCGCGCTCCGAGCAGATCGACGGCCGGCTCGGCGTGCCGCGGCCCGAGGTGGCGCGCTATTTCACCGCGCACGGTTTCGCCGTGGTGTTCCAGGACTGCCGCGGCCGCTACGGCTCGGAAGGCCAGTTCACCAAGTACCTGTCGGAAGGCCCGGACGGCTTCGACACGCTGGCGTGGATCATGCAACAGCCGTGGTGCAACGGCCGCATCGGCACCATGGGCCTGTCGTACGCCGCGCACACGCAAATGGCGCTGGCCTGCCTGAACCCGCCGGGCCTGGCCTGCATGGTGCTGGACTCGGGCGGGTTTTCCAACGGCTACCAGTGCGGCATCCGCCAATCCGGCGCGTTCGAGCTGAAGCAGGCCACCTGGGCCTACAAGCAGGCCAAGCTGAGCCCCGCCGCGCAGCAGGACCCGCTGGTGCTGGCCGCGCTCGAGGCCGAGGACATCCGCCAGTGGTTCACGCGCATGCCGTGGCGTCCCGGCCATTCGCCGCTGGCCAGCGTGCCCGAATACGAGGACTACCTGTTCGAGCAATGGCGCGCCGATACCTTCGACGAGTCCTGGCGCCAGCTGGGCATCTACGCCCAGGGCTACTACGACGCGATTCCCGACATCCCGGTGGCGCTGATGTCCAGCTGGTACGACGCCTACGTGCGCACCACCCTGGAGAACTACGCCGGCCTGACGCAGGGCCGGCAGTCGCCAGTCCGGCTCATCATGGGGCCATGGCTACATGGCGACCGCAACACCACCCACAGCGGCGACGCCGAATTCGGTCCGCGCGCGGCCTTCGACGGCAACCTGGCGCGGCACTGGCTGGACTTCCGGCTGGCGTGGTTCCAGCGCTGGCTGCAGGATGCGCCGGCGGGCGCCGCGCCGGACCCGGCCGCGCGCCTGTTCCTGATGGGCGGCGGCAGCGGCGCGCGCGACGCGCAGGGCCGCTTCGACCACGGCGGCGCCTGGATCCAGGCCGACGCCTGGCCGGTGCCGCAGGCCCGCGCCACCGCCTTCTACCTGCACGCCGACGGCCGCCTGGATCAACGGTCGCCGGCGGACGCGGCGGGCCGGTTGCGCTACCAGTACGACCCACGCAATCCGGTGCCCACGATCGGCGGCGCGCTGACCTCGGGCCAGCCGGTGTTCGAGGGCGGCGGCTTCGACCAGCGCGAGGATGCGCGCTTCTTCGGCGTGCGCCAGCCCGGCCTGCCGCTGGCCGCGCGCGACGACGTGCTGGTGTTCCAGACCGAACCGCTGCCGGAGGATCTGGCGGTGGCCGGGCCGGTGAGCGTCAAGCTGTACGTGTCGTCCGACTGCCCCGACACCGACTTCACCGCCAAGCTGATCGACGTCTATCCGCCCAGCGCCGACTACCCGCAGGGCTATGCGCTGAACCTGACCGACGGCATCTTCCGCTGCCGCTTCCATGAAGGCTGGGACGAAGCGCGGCCGCTGACGCCGGGCAAGGTCTACGAGATCACCATCGAACCGTTCGCCACCTGCAATCTGTTCCAGCGCGGCCACCGCATCCGCCTGGACATCTCCAGCAGCAACTTCCCGAAGTACGACGTCAACCCGAACAGCGGCGAATCGGCCGCCGACGCCCGCGAAAAGCGCATCGCGCTGAACACGGTGCACCTGTCGGCCGCGCATCCGTCCAGCGTCACGCTGTGCGTGGCCGCGCCGCGGGACCTGGCGCCGCTGCCCGCGCATGGGGCCCTGCCATGACCCGTTAGCGCCCGGCCCCGACAACCGCTTGCTTCATCCTTTGCCGCCGGCACGCCGGCGGCAGGGGCTTCTTTTGTCCAATGCCATACCAATCGAGGGGATCACACCATGAAAAGAATCATCCGCCACCGCCGAGTCCTGGGCGCCGCCTTGGCGCTGGGATGCCTGAGTCCGGTCCAGGCCGCCGAAACCAGCAGCGTGACGCTGTATGGCCTGGTCGACCTGGGCACCACCTACGAACGCAAGGACGGCGCGTCCAGCCTGCGCCAGAAAAGCGGCAACCAATCGGGCTCGCGCTGGGGCCTGCGCGGCTCCGAGGACCTGGGCAATGGCTACAAGGCGGTGTTCCGCCTGGAGAGCGGCTTCAATGCCAACAACGGCACCCAGGCGCAGGGCCGCATGTTCGGCCGCTGGGCCTACGTCGGCCTGGCCGGCGGCTTCGGCGAAGTGCGGCTGGGGCGCCAGTGGGTCTACGGCTTCGAGTGGGCCGGCGTCGGCTCGCCGTTCGGCACCGGCTGGGGCCAGTCTTCCAACAACGCCAGCCTGGGCTACAACGACGGCGACTTCGGCGCCGGCGGCCGCGTCAACAACGCGGTGTTCTATGCCACCCCGCGCCTGGGCGGCTGGCAGGCCGGGCTGGGCTACAGCTTCGAATCGCACGACGGCGAGGCCTTCGCCACCGACGCGCACGATCGCGTGCTGACCGCGGGCCTGCGCTACAACGGCGGCCCGGTGGCGGCGGCGCTGACCTACGAGCGGCTCAATCCGAATTCGCAACTGCCGAACAAGAAGACGGCCGGCAACCTGCAAGTGGCCGGTTCGTACGACTTCGAGTGGATCAAGCTGCACGGCACCTACGGCAACCTGCGCAACGCCAATACCGGCCCTTCGGCGGGCTACGACCGGGTCAATTCGTACCTCGCCGGCGTCAGCATGCCGACCGGCAAGGCCGGCACGCTGATGGCGTCGTACCAGCGCGCCACCAGCTCCGACATCACCGGCTGGGCCCTGGGCTACCAGCATGACCTGTCCAAGCGCACCAACCTGTACGCCTACGTCAACCGCCTGGACATCCGCGCATCGCACACGCTGCAGACCTCGGTCGGCATCCGCCATCTGTTCTGACGCGCGCCCCGTGGCGGCGCGGGCGCCCCCCGCGCCGCCACGGGGCGGATCCGGTGCCACGCGCGCCGGCTCAAAGGAACGCGCGCGTGCCCCACCAGCCGGGCAGCAGCAGCGCCGCCGCCCACAGGAAGGCCGAGGCCCAGTTGGCGGCCTGGAACGACGCGGCGCGCATGCCGCAGATGCCGGCGATCATCGGCACGGTGGCGCGCAAGGGGCCGAAGAAGCGGCACAGCACGATGCTCAGCACGCCCCACTTCTGGATGAACACGGCGCTGCGGTGCAGGAGTTCAGGGCGTTTTCGCAGCGGCTTCAATTGCGTCAGGCCGGGTCCGAACCACACGCCGCAGGCATATTGCACCCAGTCGCCCAGCGCCGCGCCAATCGCGATCGCCAACCATACCGGCACGAAAGCGCTGTCGCCCAACCCCAGGATGGCGCCGATCGACAGCAGCAACGCCGTGCCCGGTATCACCAGCGCCACCAGCGGCAGCGACTTCAGGAACGCGAAGGCGAATCCCATCGGCGCCAGCCAGTCGGCGTGGGTGCGGGCAAAATCGACCAGCGTCTGCTGCAGGGAATGAAAGGTCTCGAACAACATGAGGCGTTACGGCAAGACAGGCATGACGCCCATGTTACGGCTTGCGCGTCAGACGATCACGTCGCGCAGGCCGCGCGGACGCCGCCGCACCAGGCCAGCCAGCCGCTCCAGCGCCTGCGCCAGGGCCTCGCGCCCGGGAATGCTGCCCAGCGAGATGCGGATGGCGTTGGGCGCGCCCAGCCCCTGGTGGAAGGCGTCCGACGAGGTCACGCTCAGGCCTTCGTCGCGCGCCACCCGTTCCAGGTCGACCGCGGTCCAGAGGCTGGGCAACGGCTGCCACAGGTGGATGCCCGCCGCCGCGGCCGGAAATGGCCCCGGCAGCAACCGGCGCGCCAATTGCTGGCGCGCATGGGCCTCGGCGCGCACACCGTCCAGGATCTGCCGCGCCGTGCCGCTGGCGATCCATTGCGTGGTCAGCACCCCCATCAGCGGCGCCGCCATCACGGCAAACGCGCGCATCGCCGCGAGCACGTTGCGGCGGCCGTCTTCGTCCGGGCTCAGCACGAACGCGGTGCGCAGGCCGGGCGTCAGGGTCTTGGCCAGCGTGGCGATGTAGAACACCGAGGCCGGCGCCAGGCTGGCCAGCGCCGGCGGCGCGTCGTCCAGGAACAGTGAATAGGGATCGTCTTCGATGATGCGCACGCCGCGGGCCGCCGCGGCGCGCGCCAGGTCGCGGCGGCGCGCCGCGCTCATGGTGTGGGCGGTGGGATTCTGCAGCGTGGGGTTCAGGTAGACCAGCCGGCCGCCGTCGCGGCAGGCGCGCTCCAGCCCGGCGGGGGTCATGCCGTCGGCGTCGGTCTCGGCCACCAGCACGCGCCGGCCCAACTGCTGCGCCGCGGTCAAGAGGCCCGGATACACCAGCGGCTCGGCGATGATGCCGTCGCCCGGCCGGCTGTAGGCCAGCATCACGGCGGCCAGGGCGGCCTGCGCGCCGGGACACACCAGCACCCGGTCCGGATCGACCCGCTCGACAGACTGCGCCAGCCACTGCGCGCCGGCCTCGCGTTCGGCGGGACCGCCGCCGGCCTGGTGATAGGTCATCATCACGCCGACGTCATGGCGTTCCATGGCCTGGGCCAGGCCGCGCCGCAGCAGGTCCTGCAGGTCGCAGCCCAGCGGCAGCGGCGGCATGTTCATGCCCAGGTCCAGCATCTGCCGCAGCGGCTGTTCGACAGGCCGCGCAATGAAGGTGCCGAGCGGCCCGCGCGCTTCGATCAGCCCGCGCTGGGCGGCCTCGGCGTAGGCGCGCGTCACCGTGGTCAGGTCCACATCCAGGTGCTGGGCCAGGCGCCGCTGCGGTGGCAGGCGATCGCCCGGCTGCATGCGGTTGGCGGCCACGGCGCCTTCGATGAAATCCGCGATCTGGCGGTAGCGGGGGCCGGCGCCGCGCACGAAGGTCAGGGGCCAGGATGCATACATATCGTCGTTATGCATTGTTTTTATTGCGCGGGAATGCCGCAATGTATGACTGACATGAATCGGCCAGTATGGCACAAACCCGGTTCAAGTCCATACATCGGGAACCTTGTACGGCCCTTGCCGCAGGACGTCAGTGGAACCCCGCCGCGCGGAACATGCGGTCGTAGATGCCGCGCAGCACGGCCTGCTTGCGCAGGTTGTAGTCCGCGACCTGGTCCACGCCCTCGGCCGCGGCGTGCTTGGCCTGGGCATAGCGGTCGCGGTCATCGTCGTGCCCGCGCAACCAGTCGCGGAACATCCGGTGGCGGATGTTCTCGGGACAGTCCGGGCCGAACACATGCAGGTTGACCCGCGGCGTCGACAACTGCAGGCAGCGATGCTGGTGCCACGAGGGTTCGCGGATCACCAGCACATAGCCGATGGCCTCCAGCGCCGGCACATAGGCGGCCTCGTCGGCCGGGTCGGCCACCGCCAGGTCGATGTCCACCACCGGCTTGGCCGGCAAACCCGGCACCGCGGTCGATCCGACGTGGTCGATGCGCAGCGCGGCCGGCCCCAGCGCCGCGGCGATGTCCTGCGCCAGCCGCGCATACCGCGCCGGCCAGTCGGGGTCGTAAGGCACCACGACGACCGCTTCCGGCGCCGGCTTGCCGCGCACCCACGGGTCCTCGTCCGGATCGGAGTCGTAGTGCCGCATGATGTCTTCGGGAGTGGGCATGATCTTTTCCTGCTTAAGCCAGCCGCTATTGTAGGAAAGGGGAAAGGGCGGGAAAGGCGTCAGGGCGCGGGCGGCGGCAACGCGCGCAGCCACGCGGCCATGTCGGCCGCCACCTCGCCCATGCGCGGCGTGCCGTCCGCTTCGCGCAGGCCATGATCCAGCCCGGGATAGAAGCGATAGTCGATATTGCGCCGGCCGGCGCGCTTGAGGGCATCGATCATCCGCGCCACCGAATCCGGCGACACTGACGTGTCCGCGCCGCCCTGGACGATCAACAGCGGCGTGCGCACCCGCTCCAGCAGCGCCTGCTGGTCCAGCGCCAGGGCCTGGCGCCACCAGTCATGTCCGTGATTGCTCGCCACCAGGTCGGAAGACGGCGCCTGCGCCAGGGCCTGCGCAAACCCGCGGAACCCCTCGATGGCTTGCGCCTTCTCGGCAGGCGGCGCATCGCCCGTCCCGATGCTGTGCAGCACGTCATCCAGGAACCAGCGCCCGCCGCCGTTGAAGGCGATGCTGGCATCCACCAGCCCGCCGCGCGCCGCCAGCATATTGGCCACGACCGCGCCTTCGCTGCCGCCCACGGCCACCACGCGGCGGTACCCGCCCTGCTGGCGCAAGCGCGCGATCACGGCTGCGTAGTCCCGCAGGCGCTGGTCGAAATTGTCGTGCAGCAGATAGGCCCGTGGACAGTCGGCGCGGTCGCTGCCATCATCGTCGCGGTACGGCAGGGAGACATCGATGCCGTACTTGTCGACCGTGAGCAGATCGGCCCGCGGCAGCACGTGCCGCAGATACCGGCGCACGGCATGGTTGTGCGCCACGCTGTTGCAATCGGACCCCTGCACCACCACCAGCAGACTGTCGGCGGCGCGATCGGGATCGTGTTGGCGCAGGTAGTAGGCGATGGCCGAGCCGTCCGCGCGTGGCAGCCAGTGCTGCTCGGTCGGTTGGGCCTGGGCGGGCAGGCTGATGGCGAGGGCGCACGCGCCCGGCAACAACGCACGCGAAATGAAGCGGCCCGGCCGATTGCTGGCGGCCAGAACCATCGCGATCAATACGTTGCGCATCCTTCCCCCCGTTTCGACTGGGCGCCGACTATACCGCAGTCATCGGCTCAGGCATCGTCGACCGTCGCCGGCCGCACCCGCACGGTCTTGCCCAGGGTGCGCGCGACCGGCGAAGCCGCCACCGCCTCGCGCGCCAGCGCGCGCTGCGCATCGGACAGCGGCGCGGCAAAGCGCAACGAGACATCGAAGCCGCTTTCGTGATCGAGACGCTCGAGCGCCACCGTCACCGTCAGCGCGGGCAGCGCCATGGCAGCCCGCTGCGCGGCCATGTCGATGGACATGCAGATGCAGGCCGCCAGCGCGCTCTCGAGCAATTCGTGCGGCCGCATGCCCGTGTCGCCTCCCGCGCCAAGCTTGCGCGTATCGGATCGCACCAGGCTTTGCCCGTTGCCGATCTCGACGCCGTATGACGGCCCCACCCTGTTCGCGGTCACCATGGGACTTCTCCGTTGCCAGTGAAAAGACCCACAGCCTAAGCCGCCCCCACGCCCCCGGGAAGGCAATCGGGTGTACCGGTAGTGGCGCTACCAGGCAGGACGCCGGAATGAAAACAGCCGCCCGAGGGGCGGCTGCGATGGCGTCGGCATGACAAACGCATGCCGGTCGGCCTGGATTATTTCTTCTTGTCGATCGAATGCACTTGCACCGGGGTGCACGACGGCGTCGTCAGCGTGGGGGGCGAGGTCAGCAGTCCGGGCATCATGCGCGACGTGCAGTCGAAACGGCGGCCCTTGGTCGTGGTCGCGGTATAGGTCAGGTTCTGCGCGCCCAGCGAGTCCGCCTTATCGGCCTTGACGTTGGTGATGGTCAGTTCGTCAGACGACGCCAGGCCGATCATCTGCGCGGTGGCGCTTTGCAGCGGCACGATGGCTTCGTTCGTGCCCATGGTGGTGCAGCCGGCGATCGCGACCACTGCCGCGGCCGAAAAAAGGATCTTTCCCAAGTTCATTATTGCCCCAATTCTCGTAAGTTGAATCCGGCTGGAAGCCTCTCTCACAGGTCGTACAGGCCGCCCGCTACTTCTTAGGCTGAAGCTCGCGCGCCGTCCATCCGGCCCTCCCCTGCGGAAATCGCAGAATGCGGATTTTAATGATTTTTCGTATCAATGAAAGGGAAAATGCGCGGAAATGGGTGAAATCAAACCTTGCCATGTGGGCAGGTTCCACGACTGCAACACCGCCGGCTGGCAACACGCCGGATCCGGCCCGCGGGAGCCGGCGCGACAGTAACATTTCGCCGGGTAACAACGCTCGACCCAGCCCGGTCCCCCGCCGACACTGGACGTTCACCTTTCTCGTGGAGGAAAGGCCCATGTACGAGGATATCCAGAAGCAAGGGGCCAAGGCAGCGATGCACGGAGCGAGCAAGCTCGACTGCCCCTATCTCAGGCTGAACCTGTTGCCCGCCCGAAGCGCGGAACCGATCGGGCAATGGCTCGCCAAGGTACTGGCATGGGAAGCCGGTTGGAACCGCCAGCAATGCGCGAGGACAAGAGTGATGTAGGCCGGTCAGGCAAGAGAGGGCTGTGTTTACAGCCCTTTTCCTTTAGGCGCGGGCTCGGTTCCGTCATGCCCGTCCTTGGCGCCGCGCGACGGTTGCGCGGCCTGCCGCTCGAGCGCCTGCAAGCGCGCGGCATTGGCCTGGCACAAGGTTCGATAGAACATCGCGCCGCTGGCGACCAGCAGGCCGAGATCCTTTTCGTCCAGCTTGGCGCCAAGCTTTTCCAGATGACCCGCATAGATCGCGAGCACGCTGTCCCAGGCATCAAGCGAAGGCGTGGGCGCCGGCGTCAGGATCATCAATTCCAGGAGTTCTTCGCGGTCCATACGCGCCTCCTTCCTCGTACACGGCGACAGGATGGCATGAGAGTGGTTGCACGGTCAAAACGGAAGGGTAAGCGTTGCCTACCACGGATACAGGTACTGCAACACTATTGCGGCCGATCCGCCATTTCAGTAAAACTGACGGTCCTATCACCTACTTTTGGAGGGAAGTGCAATGCATCGCGACGAAATCCAAAAGCTGGGCGCCCAAGCCGCCCGCGACGGACTGACCCTGTGGGACTGCCCCTACTACCGTGCCGCGGCCATGCCGGGACACACGGGCGAGTCGATCACGGAGTGGCGCGGCAAGGTCGAGGCCTGGGAGGCCGGATTCCTGGCCGAGACCCGATCATGGAATCCGCCCCGCGGCACCCCTCCGCCGGCAGGCCAGGCGCGGCGCCCTGTCCACTGAGCCCATCATCGCCGCCCCTGGACCCCGCGCGCCCACGCCATACCCTGCCAACCGGACACTCAGAGCATCTTGTCACGCGCCTGTTCGGCGCGGGAAGCGCCGATAGCGGTTTCGACATTCCTGGCCTCCTCCGGAGGAGGCAGGACGGCGGGGAAGCCCAGCGCCTGGATCCACAACTCACGCGCCCAGCCCTTGGTGTGATAGAGGTGGTGGTCCTCATCCTTCTCGACGGCGTCGTGGGCGCGCTTGAGCACGCTGGCCTGCGGCCCTGACGTCTTCTGCGCCACCAGGCCGATCAGTTCCCAGTTCTGGTGATCCTTGGTTTCGGCCAGCACCACGCATTCCGCGGCCACCAGTTGGGCCGCGTCCGGGTCGCCTTGCGATTTGGCGAGCTTGATGGCGGCCACGAGGCTTTCCCCGTGGTGCTTCACAACGGCCCGGCTGGGCACCGCCGCATCCGGGTCCAGGCCCAGCTCTTCAAAGACGGTCAACAACACGCGCTGGTGCGTTTTCGTCTCGTCAAGGTAACCCTGCCACTCCTTGCGCAGGTCGGCGTCGACCGTGCAGTCGAGCGCGGCGGTGTACACGAGTTCACCGCCCAATTCGGTTTCGAGCGCCTGGTACAGAAGGTCGTGAATCTGCTCGGGATTGCCTGCTTTCTTCGCCATGTTGGCCTCCTGGATTATCTTCGTCGATAGAGACGAGCAGGCCCCATCAGCAAGCCGCGTGCCCGCATGCCGGGCGGTTCCCGGCAGCGGCCGGCTGCGCGGCATGGCTACAGCCGACGCACAACGCAACAGGCCTGCGGCCGCCCCAAGGACGACCGGACGTAGTGCCCCGCGATAGTCAACGCGATTTACCGGGAGAATCGTTCCGCCCGCTTTCCGGTTCGGGCGGCAAGCCCGCCTGGCGGCGCTGCATCGGGCCGCGGCCATAGGCATCCTTGCCTTGTTCGCGCCGTTGGCCGCCCGCCGGGTAGCCCGACCCCGTGTCCGGATCCGGATTGAGCGTATCGCGCCCGGGTCGATCGACCTGCGGCTGGCCATTGTGCCGCTCGCTCTCGGACTCCGCGTGAAAAATCGGCTTGGACATCCTGACCTCCCCGCGCTTGGCGCTCCAGGCTCGACGGCCGGACGCCCATCGCCCGGCTCGCAGCCATGGCCATGCGGTGAGCAATCGCCATGCCGGCCTGCGCCGGCGCGCCGCGACTACTGGATGAACTCCGCCTGGCTGCAATCGGAAAAATGCACCTTGCACTCCGTCAGGTTCTTTTCCTTGCAGATCTGCATGGCGTCATCGGTCGCCTGCTCGATGGTGTAGTGCTTGCGGAAAATGGTGGTGTACTGGCCATTGCCCACCGCGCCCGCGGCCACGATGGCGCATTGGTTGTAGAACGTCATCGCCGTCTTGCAATCGGTGCCGCCCTTCGAGACACAGTGGGCGATTGCAGCCTGCGTCGCTTCGCGTTCGCTGCGCCGGCCGCCGGCCATGCCGATGAGGTTTTCCCTGCTGGAGGCGAATGCCCCCCAGCGGGTTTCCCAATGGCCCTGCGGACGCCGCGGCGCGCCGCCGCTGTCCCTGGGCACCTGATACAGGCCGGGGATGGGCACGCACTGGGCGGGCCCCTGGGTGGACATGGTGTAACCGTCGCCGCATCCCTGCTCCGCCGCCGCCGGACGCGCGGCGATGAGGGCCAGGGCCGTGAACGCAAGGGCAAGGCAGGGAGCGCGCTTCATCCAGAGGTCCTGTGATGATGACCGACGATGTCGGAATGCGCGGATATTAGCAATTCCATGCGACGGCGCAAGCGGCTGGCGCGGAAGTTCCCTGGCGCGGCAGGAGGGGCTCGAACCCCCGACCTCAGGCTTAGAAGGCCCGTGCTCTATCCAGCTGAGCTACTGCCGCGCGGTGTGTGGCTGCCCGGAACGGGTCCGGGCGGCGCATTTTACCCTGTTGCGGCCGGGCCGGGGCGCGGGCGGCGAGCCGACCCGCTTTAACAGGCGGGACGACGCATCAGTCCTCGCCGAGATCGGCATGGGTGGACACCCACAGCACCAGCGCGTCCTGCTTGCTCAGGCTGATCACGCGGTGGCCCATGCGGCTGTCTATATAGAAGCTCTCGCCCGCCTTCAGTCGCGCCGGTTCATAGAACTCGGTGTACAGCTCGACCTCGCCTTCCAGCACGTAGACGAATTCCTCGCCGCCGTGGCGGCTCCAGTCCTGGAATTCATCGAACGAACGCGCCTTGACGCGGGTGTGGAACGGCATCATGCGCTTGTGCGACAGCGCGGTGCAGAGCAGGCGGTGGTCGTAATACGGGGTTTCGTACTGGCGGCCCTCGCCCTGGCGGCTGAGGCTGCGGCGGCCGGTGCCCATGTGGGCGTCCGACGCGGTGAACAGTTCGGCCACGTCCAGCTCCAGGCCGGCGGCGATCTTGATCAGGTTGTCATAGGTGGGCGAGAGCAGGCCGTTCTCGATCTTCGAGAGCGTGGACGCGGACACGCCGGTGGCCAGCGCCGCCTGCTTGAGCGTCCAATCGCGCGCCTGGCGCAGGGCTCGCAGCCGTTGTGCCAACACGCTCTGTTTGTTGCCTTGCATCTGTACACCCTGTCATGCCCGCGATTGCCGCTCCCGCCACCAATCGCGCGCCTGGTAAGACCAATATGTGAGTTGAACCGCCGCCGTGCCCAGCGCGCCGCCGTTCCAGGCCAGGCCGAAGGGTTCGAACAGCCGGTAGCGCTGGCTGTCGCCGGTGATCCCTTCGGCCACGACACGGCCGCCGATGGCGGTGGTGTTCATGCCGTGGCCGCCAAAGGCCGTGCAGTACCAGACATCGGGCGCCAGCTTGCCAATCTGCGGCATCAGATGCCGCGCGTAGGCCATGCGCCCGGACCACGCGGTCTCGACGCGCAGCCCCTGCAACTGGGGATAGACGCTGAGCAATTCGCGGCGCAGGGATTCGGCCAGATCGGGCGGGTCATCGACACGGGTGGTGATTCTACTGCCCCAGCCGATGCGCCCGCCATCGAGCACCCGGTAATAGTTGCCCGCGCGGCGGTCGTCGCCGATCGCGGCCTGGGTGCGGATGGCCTCGCGCACCCGGTCGCCCAGCGGTTCGGTCAGCATGATGTAGGTGGCGATCGGCAGCATCGCCCGGCGCAGCGCCGGCACCACGTCGCCGGTGTAGCCGCCGGTGGCCAGCACCACGGTGCGCGCGTCGACCTGGCCGGCGGCGGTGCGCAGCTGCTTGACGGCCCCATCCAGGCGCGCCTGCGTGACGGGCGAGTCCTCGTGGATGCGCACGCCCAGCCGCGCGCACTCGCGGGCCAGGGCGCGGGCATAGTTGAGCGGATGGAAATGGAATGACGCAGGGTCTTCGATACCCTGGAAGTAGGCATCGGACAGCAGCCGCTCGCGCACCTGCGCGCGGTCCAGCAGGCGCACGTCGCGTTGGAAGTCGCGGCGCTGGTCCTCGCAATAGCGGCGCAGCGCCTCGGCGGCCTCGTAGCGCACCACCCGCAGGCGGCCATCGACCTTGTGGGCATCGGCGATGCGCAGGTCGCGGATGTTGTCGCGGATGATCTCCACGCCTTCCATCGACAGCCGGTACAGCTGGCGGTAGTGGTCTTCGTCGACGTGCCGGCGGATGGCATCGGCGCCGGCCGAGAACGCCGGCGACACCGAGCCGCCATTGCGGCCGGATGCGCCCCAGGCGATGCGGCGCGCCTCCAGCAGCGTCACGGCGCGGCCGCGGCGCGCCAGTTCCAGCGCCGTCGACAGGCCGGCCAGACCCGCGCCCACCACGCAGACATCGGCCTCGGCCGTGCCCGCCAGCGGCGCGTAATAGGTTTGCGCCTCGCCCAGCGTGCGCTTGTAGTAGGTGTCGATGTACTCGGTGGCCATCATGGTCTTGGTTCAGTTCAGCCCAGCGCCCTGCAATCCGCCGGTAAGGCGTTTTTCCAGCCAGGTGGCCAGCCGCAGCAAGGGATAGCAATACAGGAAATAGATGGCCGCGATCAGCCCGTAGATGAACAGCGACTTCGCCGGGAAGGTGATGATGAACACTTCGCCCTGGCGCGTCAGTTCGGTGATGCCGACCACCGACAGGATGGCGGTGCTCTTGATCAGCATCACGTACACCCCGCTCATGGGCTGCACGATCAGGCGCATGGCCTGCGGCAGGATCACCAGCCGCAGGATCTGCAACGGCCGCAGGCCCAGCGTCATGGCGCCCTCGGTCTGGCCGCGCGGCACCGCGCGGATGGCGCCGGAAACGATCTCCGCCACATAGCAAGAGGTGTAGACCGACAGCGACACGAAGGCCGCCGTGGCCGAGTCCCAATGCAGCAGCGCGATGCCGGTGCCGGGCAACACGAAGTAGAAGATATACAGTTGCACCAGGAATGGCGTGCCGCGCAGCACATGGATATACAGCCCGAGCAACTGGTGCAGGCCGCGCACCCGGTAACTGCGGATCACGCCGATGACGAAGCCCAGCAGCGAACCGGCGATGATCGCCACGAACGAGATCTTCAGGGTCTCCCAGAAGCCCTTGAGCAGGAACGGCAGCACGACGCCGGCGGTGGACAGGTAGGAATCCAGCATGCTCACCTCGCGTTCCAGGCGGGACCCGCCAGCCACAGGCTGACCCCGCGCGACAGCAGCAGCATCACCGCGTAGATCAGCAGGTAGCCGGCCGCGATGGTCAGGAAGCTCTCGGTGGGCACGATGCGCTCGCTGTTCATCTGCACGCCCGCGGCCACCAGTTCGAAGACCGTGATCAACGACAGCAGCGAGGTGTCCTTGATCAGCACGGCGGTTTGCCCCAGCAGGGGCGGCAGCGTGTTGGCGAAAGCCTGCGGCAACACCACGTAGCGCAAGCGCTGGTGGTAATTCATGCCGCAGGCCTTGGCGCCCTCGATCTGCCCACGCGGGACGGATTCGATGCCGACGCGGATGATCTCGCTCATGTAGGCGGCGTGGTGCAGTGTCATGGCCAGGATGCCCAGCAGCATTTCGCTCCAGCCCTTGGCGCCGGGCACCAGCATGGGCACCGCGTAGTAAACCAGGTAGATCTGCACCAGCAGCGGCGTCGAGCGAATGAACTGCACGTAGCCCGCCACCGGCCGCCAGACCCAGTCCCGCGCCGACATGTGCGCCAGCGCCAGCGGAATGCCGGCGAGCACCGACAGCACCAGGCTGGCGCCGGCCGCGATCAGGGTGTTGACCAGGCCCGTGGCGAACTGGCCCGTGTACTGGCCGACGATGCGCCAGTTGTAGTAGTCGATGAGCCAGTCCATTCAGGTCCTGTCGGTCAAGGGTGGCGGATGCGCGCTATCAGTGGTCTTTTTTCCAGTCGGTCGAGTACCAGTACTTGATCTGCTCGGGCAGCGTGTTGTCGGCGGTCTTGAGCGTCTGCCAGTTGTCGAGCCAGAACTTGAGCCGGAACGCATTGGGCGCCACCGCGAAAGCCAGCGGCTCGCGCACCATCACGCCGTCCAGCACCCGCAGGTTGCCGAAGTCCACCAGGAACTGGTTGGCGGTGGACAGCGACATGATGCCGGCGTCCAGGCGGCCGCTGGACAGCGCCTGGCCCACCGGCGCGCTGCCGCCCGAGAATTCCTTGAGCGTGGCCTTGGGCAGCATCTTCTTGCCGACTTCGGCGTAGGTGCTGGCGCCCAGCGCGCCGACGGTCACGCCGTCCTTGTCCAGTTCCGCGTACGACTTGTAGGGCGAGTCCTTGGGCACCACCGCCACGGTGTCGGCGTAGAACATGGGTGTCGAGAACAGCACCTGGGCGGCGCGCTGCGGCGTCGGCGTCATGTCGGCGGCCACCATGTCGGCCTTGCCGGACAGCAGCGCCGGGATCAGGCCCTTCCATTCGTAGTCCTGCAGCACCAGCTTGACGCCCAGGTCGTCGGCCATGCGCTTGGCGACTTCCACCGCCAGGCCGGTGCGCTTGCCGCTCTTGTCCATGAAGCTCATCAGCGGGCCGGAGGTCTGCACCGCCACCCGCAGCTCGCCGCGCTTGATGATGTCCGACAACTCGTCGGCCCGCGCCGGCTGCGCGATGGCGGCCACGGCCAGCACGACGCCCGCGGCGCCCAGCCATTGTTTGATTTTCAGCATTTGCTTCCCCTTCTGGATGAAAGACGTGTGTCGTTCCGGGCGTACACCTGGTGCCGGCGGCGCCCGGTCAGGCCGGGCCGGCCCTGCTTGCTGCGAAGACTGCGTGATGCGCAAATAACCAACGGCAATGCGGGCCCGGCGCCAACGGCGCGGCGCGCCCGCTACAGAATCTTTTCCAGGAAGGCGCGGGTGCGCGCCTCTTTCGGCTGGCCGAAGACCTCGGCCGGAGTGCCGGATTCGACGATGCGGCCGGCGTCCATGAACAGGGCGCGGTCGCCCACGTCGCGGGCAAAGCCCATCTCGTGCGTCACCACCGCCATGGTCATGCCGTCGCGCGCCAGGGCGCGCATCAGTTCCAGGATGCCGCCGACGGTCTCGGGGTCGAGCGCCGAGGTGGCTTCGTCGAACAGCATCAGTTTCGGGTCCATCGCCAGGGCGCGGGCGATCGCCACGCGCTGCTGCTGGCCGCCGGATAACTGGCTGGGATAGCGCGGGCCGAAGTCGGCCATGCCGACCCGGTCCAGCAATTCAAGCGCGTAGCGTTCGGCCTGGGCGCGGTCGCGCCCGCGCACCACGCGCTGCGGCAACGCCACGTTGTCGAGCGCGGTGCGGTGCTGGAACAGGTTGAAGTGCTGGAACACCATGCCCACGTCGGTGCGCCAGCGGTTGACGTCGGTGGCCGGGTCGGTCAGCGACACGCCGTCGACGCGGATGGTGCCGCTGTCGATGCGCTCCAGGCCATTGAGGGTGCGCAGGAAGGTGCTCTTGCCCGAGCCCGACGGCCCCACCACCACCAGCACCTCGCCGCGGTCGAGCCGGCAGTCAATGCCGTCCAGCGCCAGGTGATCGGGCTGGCCGTCGCGCTGGTAGGTCTTGGTGACCGCCTCGACTACGAGCAGGGGTTCGGACACGAGCATGGCCTTCAAAAAGGTTTCGCATTTCGCGCTGGAGTTTCGTATAGTAAATTTATTTCCAGAATCGCCACTTAGGCATAACCCTTAAGCGAAGGCCCGCCTTCGCCGGCATCTCCAAGGAACCGGTATGGACACGCCCCAAGACATCCTGCGCGCACTCGGCCTCAACCCCGCGACCCTGACCGGAGGCACGCTCGTCGCCCGCAGCCCGATCGACGGCGCCGAGCTGGCCCAGGTCCATGAACATACGGTGGCGCAGGCCCACGCGGCCATCACTCGCGCCCGCCAGGCCAGCCTGGCCTGGCGCGACGTGCCGGCGCCGCGCCGCGGCGAACTGCTGCGCCTGTTCGGCGAAGTGCTGCGCCAGCACAAGCGCGAACTGGGCCGCCTGGTCAGCCTGGAAGCCGGCAAGATCCTGGCCGAGGGCGAAGGCGAGGTCCAGGAAATGATCGACATCTGCGACTTCGCCGTGGGCCTGTCGCGCCAGTTGTACGGCCTGACCATCGCTTCCGAGCGCCCCGGCCACCGCATGATGGAAACCTGGCATCCGCTGGGCGTGGTGGGCGTCATCAGCGCCTTCAACTTCCCGGTGGCGGTGTGGTCCTGGAACGCGGCGCTGGCGCTGGTGTGCGGCAACGCCGTGGTCTGGAAGCCGTCGGAAAAAACGCCGCTGACCGCGCTGGCCTGCCAGGCGCTGTTCGCGCAGGCTTTGCAGCGTTTCGGCGATGCGCCGGCCGGCCTGTCGGAAGTGCTGATCGGCGGCCGCGACGTCGGCGAGGCGCTGGTGGATTCGCACGCCGTGGCGCTGGTGTCGGCGACCGGCTCGACCCGCATGGGCCGCCAGGTCGGCCCGCGCGTGGCGCAGCGCTTCGGCCGCGTGCTGCTGGAACTGGGCGGCAACAACGCCATCATCGTCGGCCCCACCGCCGACCTCGACATGGCGGCGCGCGGCATCGTGTTCGGCGCCATCGGCACCGCCGGCCAGCGCTGCACCACCACGCGCCGCCTGATCGTGCACGAAAGCGTGGCCGACGATCTGCTGCAACGCTTGCACAAGGCCTACGCCAGCGCGCCCATCGGCAACCCGCTGGACGGCAAGAACCTGGTCGGACCGCTGATCGACCGCGCCTCGTTCGACGCCATGCAGGCCGCGCTCAAGGCCGCCGGTGAACAGGGCGGCAAGGTCACGGGTGGCGAACGCGTGCTGGCCGACCAGTACCCGGACGCCTGGTACGTGCGCCCCGCCATCGCCGAAATGCCCGGCCAGACCGACGTGGTCTGCCACGAGACCTTCGCGCCGATCCTGTACGTGATGCGCTACAGCGATTTCAACCAGGCGCTGGCGCTGCAGAACGGCGTGCCGCAAGGCCTGTCGTCGGCCATCTTCACCAATGACCTGCGCGAGGCCGAGACTTTCCTGTCGGCGGCGGGCTCGGACTGCGGCATCGCCAACGTCAACATCGGCACCTCGGGCGCCGAGATCGGCGGCGCCTTCGGCGGTGAAAAGGAAACGGGCGGCGGCCGCGAATCGGGCTCGGACGCCTGGCGCAACTACATGCGCCGCGCCACCAACACCATCAACTACTCGCGCAACCTGCCGCTGGCGCAGGGCATCAAGTTCGGCGAGTAAGCCGCCAGCCATAGGGCAAGAGGCCCCGCGCATCGTCGCTGATGCGCGGGGCATCCTGCCTTGCGGGGCGCCGATATCGGCCGCCAGCCGCGCGCCAGCGGGTCCCGCGGACACGCGGGACGCGGCCGGCGGCGCGACCACGCTACCGCGCCCATGTTGCAAGTCCTACATCCGATAAGCCCGACTTACAAAATGTAGGCCGGGCCGATGCTACATTGCATCGTCACAGATACCACCCGCCTCCCATGACTTCGTCCCGACGCATCGCCCTTCCCCCGCGCACCCTGGTCGCCGCCCTGGCGCTGGGCCTGGCCGGCACCGCCACCGCCGGCGTGTCCTACCGGCTCGACCGTCCTTCGGCCGCCCCCGGCGACACCGTCACCATCGAAGCGGTGTACTTCAACGAAGGCAACGCCCGCGCCACTTGGGAGGCGCCGCCCGAACTGGTGCTGCAATGGCGCGGCCAGGACGGCCAGATCGTGCGCAGCCTGGCCAAGCTGCAAGGCGGCAAGGCCAGCTACAGCGTGCCGGTCAACAATTTCGCGCGCATGGCCTGGAGCGCCGAAGTGCCCGCCAGCGCCCGCGGCCTGCAGGCTATTTCCATCGAGGGCCAGCCGGCCATGATGGCGCTGGACGCCACCGGCCGCGACAGCGGCACGCTGGCCAGCACGCCCGCTCCCGTCCCGGTGGTCGATCCGCGCACAGGCCAGCCGGTGCCGCCGGCCGTGGTCACGGCGGCCGGCGCATCGCCCGAAGGCGGCCCGGCGCCGGACACCGTGGCCGTCTCGTCCTACCAGCAATCGGCCTTCGATCATTTCCGCAGCGCGATCTCGGAATACAAGCCGGTGTACTTCGACATCGGCACCCGCGGCCAGACCACCGCGCGCTTCCAGATCAGCGCCAAGTACCGCCTGTTCAGCCCGTCCGGCAACCGGCCCGCGACCTGGGGCGAGAACTTCTACCTGGGCTATACCCAGACCTCGCTGTGGGACCTGCAGGGCGATTCCATGCCCTTCATCGACACCACCTTCAACCCCAGCCTGTTCTGGCTGTCGGACAACATGTGGCAGTCGGAAAGCCAAAGCTGGCGCCTGGGGCTGAACACCGGCGTCGAACACAACTCCAACGGCAAGGCCGGCGACGACTCGCGCTCGGTCAACGACGCCTACATCCAGCCGCAGTTCAACTACCGTTTCGACGGCGGCAGCACGCTGACCTTCGCGCCCAAGGTCAAGGCCTATTTCGGCGTCGCCAGCGAGAACTCCGACTACGCCGACTACGCCGGCCGCGTCGACTGGAACCTGCGCTGGGCGCAGGACAACGGCGCGGTGGTCTCGGCCATGTACCGCCAGGGCGACCAGCGCCGCCGCACCACGCAGCTCGATTTCGCCTGGCCGCTGCAGCGCACCTGGCTCAACATGAACGGCTACCTGCACCTGCAGTATTTCAACGGCTACGGCGAAACGCTGCTGGGCTACAACCAGCGCAACGAATCGCAGTTCCGCATCGGCTTGTCGCTGGTGCCTTGACGCGCAGGCCGGCGTCGGCCTGGCGTCCTAGCGCCCCCAGCGCAGCACCAGCGGATCCAGCCGCCGCGCCACGTCCAGCAGGCCCTGCCGCACTTCCGGCCGCATGGCCGGAAATGGATGGCGCGGCGCGTCGCAGGCGATCACGCCGCCCGCCTTCATCAAGGCCTTGGCGGTCAGGATGCCGCCCTGGCGATTCTCGTAGTTGATCAGCGGCAGCCAGCGTTCGTACAGGCGGTAGGCCTCGTCGGCGCGGCCTGCTCGGTGTGCCTCGATGATCGGCCGGATGCCGTCGGCGAAGCCGCCGCCCGTCATGGACCCGGTGGCGCCGGCATCCAGGTCCGGCAGCAGCGTGATGGCCTCTTCGCCGTCCCACGGCCCTTCCACCGCCGCGCCGCCCAGCGCGATCAGGTCGCGCAGCTTGCTGGCCGCGCCGGCGGTCTCGATCTTGAAGTACGACACCTGGGCGATGTCGCGCGCCATGCGCGCCAGCAGCGCGGCGGGCAGCGGCGTGCCGGCCACCGGCGCGTCCTGGATCATGATGGGGATGTCGATGGCGTCCGACACCTGCTGGAAGAACCCGACCACCTGTTCCTCGGCAACGCGGAGGGTGGCGCCGTGGTACGGCGGCATGATCATCACCATGGCCGCGCCCTGCGCCTGCGCCCGGCGGCTGCGCGCCGCGCACACCTGGGTGCCGTAGTGCGTGGTGGTGACGATCACCGGCACCCGGCCGGCCACGTGTTCCAGCAAGGTGCACGTCAGCACTTCGCGCTCGTCGTCCGACAGCGAGAACTGCTCGGAGAAGTTGGCCAGGATGCACAGGCCGTCGACGCCGCAGTCGATCATGAAATCGGCCGCGCGCTTCTGGCCCGGCAGGTCCAGCTCGCCCGACTCGGTGAAGATGGTGGGCACCACCGGAAAAATGCCGCGATAGCGCGGCGCCGGCACAGTCGTCGTGGTCATGGCGCTCACTCGATGATGTTGAAGTCTTTCAGGTATTCGGTCTTCAGGCTCAGGCCCAGCCCCGGCTTGTTGTCGTCCAGGTCGATGAAGCCTTCCCTGGCCACCGGCTCGCCGTTGAAGATGTAGTAGAACAGCTCGTTGCCCACTTCCACGTCGAACATCGGGAAATACTCGCTCATGGGCGAGGCCAGCGTGCTCA
This sequence comes from Achromobacter xylosoxidans, assembly GCF_001457475.1. Classification (NCBI taxonomy): domain Bacteria; kingdom Pseudomonadati; phylum Pseudomonadota; class Betaproteobacteria; order Burkholderiales; family Alcaligenaceae; genus Achromobacter; species Achromobacter xylosoxidans. The sequence continues at coordinate 5,058,875 of NZ_LN831029.1, forward strand.
TGGTCAGGTGGTAGTTGTGCATCTGGCCGGCGTGCGGGATGACCGGCACGCTGTAGGCCTCGCACAGGGCGTTGATCTTGTGCGCGGCGGTGATGCCGCCGACGCGGTTGGTGTCGTACTGCACCACCGACACCGCCTTGCGGTCCAGCAGCTGCTTGAAGCCATACAGCGAGAACTCGTGCTCGCCGCCCGAGATCGGGATCGAGGTCAGCTGGTTCAGTTCGGCGTAGCCGTCGATGTCGTCGGCGATCACCGGTTCTTCCAGCCAGCGCGGCTCGAACTTCTCCAGCTTGGGCAGCATGCGCTTGGCGTACTCCAGGTTCCAGCCCATGTAGCATTCGAGCATCAGGTCGGTGTCGTAGCCGATCACCTCGCGCACCGCCTCGACCGATTTCAGGTTCTCCGCCACGCCGCGCTGCAGGTGCGCCGGGCCGTAGCCGAAGCGCATCTTGAACGCCGTGAAACCCTGGTCCAGATAGGTCTGGGCCTCTTCCTGCATGGCCTTCAGGTCGGTGCGGTACAGCTTGGAGTAATAGACCGGAATCTTCTCCTTGGTGCGTCCGCCCAGCAGCTTGAAGACCGGCTTGCCGACCGATTTGCCCAGGATGTCCCAGATCGCCAGGTCCACGCCCGAGATCGCCGCCATGGTCACGCCCTTGCGGCCCCAGGCGTGGGTGGCGCGGTACATGCGCTGCCACAGGTACTCGTAGTCCCACGGGTCCTGGCCGATCACCAGCGGCGCCAGGTACTGGTCGATGATGGCCTTGGCCACCCGCGGCGCCAGCGCCACGTTGCCCAGCCCGACGATGCCGTCATCGGTCTCGACCTCGACCACGGTCCAGCCGTGGAAGCGGAAGGTGCTCATGGTTTCCTGCGGCGAATACAGCAGGTCCATGGCGTTGGAGCAGAAGTTGCCTAGCGGCGGCACGGTCTTGCCGGTCCATTCAAAGACGCGGGCGCGGACGGATTTGATCTTCATGGGGGTTCCTGCGAAAAGGGGTCGAACGATGCGATGAACGGTAAAGAACGGCCGCCTCAGGCCGCCGCGCGCGCGGCGCGATGCGACAGGCCCATGCGGCAGGCGATGCGGAAGGCCTGCCAGGTAGCGTCGACGCTGGCGCGTCCCTGGCCGGCAATGTCGTAGGCGGTGCCGTGGGCCGGCGTGGTGATCGGGATCGGCAGGCCGCCCTGCACCGTCACCCCGCGCGAAAAGCCCAGCAGCTTGATCGCGATCTGGCCCTGGTCGTGGTACATGGTGACGATGGCCTGGAACTCGCCCGTCTGCGCCTTCAGGAAGATGGTGTCGGCGGGGAACGGGCCCTGCACCGGCAGCCCTTCCTGGTTCAACTGGCGCACGGCCGGGGCGATGATGTCGACCTCTTCGCGCCCGCAGGTGCCGCCGTCGCCGCCATGCGGATTGAAGGCCGCCACCGCCACCCGCGGCGCGGCCACGCCGTTGGCCTGCAGCGACTGGTAGATCAGCCGCGTGGCGGCCTTGATGCCGTCGATGCTGAGCGCGGCGGCGGCGTCCTTGAGCGGAATGTGCGAGGACACGCGCGAGGTCCACAGCTCGCCCAGCGTGTTGAATTCGCAGAAGTAGCCGGTCACGCCCAGGTACTGCGCGAAGTGGTGCAGTTCGTCGTCGTGGCGCAGGCCGCCCTGCTTCATCGCGTGCTTGTTCAGCGGCGCGAAGCAGATGGCGTCGATATGGCCGGCCAGCGCCGCGTCCATGCAGGCGTCCAGCACGCGCAGCACCGAGGCGCCGCCAGGGGCCTGCGCCTGCCCCAGGTTGACGTCCTCGCGCCGCACGGTATCCATCGCCAGCCACGCCGGCGCGCGGGTATCCGGCCGCGCCCGCACCGCGGCGAAGCCGTCCACCGCCTGCGTCGCCACCTGCACGCCCGCCACCCGCTGGCCCTCGCGCCACAGCCATTCATCGCCCACCAGCACGATGTTGGCCAGCTGCGCCGCCTCGGGCCGCGCCAGCAGGCGCGCGATCAGTTCGGGGCCGATGCCGGCGGGGTCGCCCAGCGTCAGGGCAATGACGGGCTTGGCGGCGGGGTTGCTTTCGATGCTCATGCTGCGTTCATTCCACGGAAATATGGTTCTTCTTGATGATGGCGGCGTAGCGCTGGTTCTCGGTCTGGTGGAACTGCGCGAACTGCGCCTGGCTCATGGGGCTGATGTCGGCGCCGATGGCCTGCAGGCGCGTCTGGGTCTCGGGCATGGCCAGCACCGCATTGACCGAGTCATGCACGCGCCGCTGCACCGCCGCCGGCGTGTTGCCGGGCATGTAGATGCCGTACCAGGCGCTCATCTCGACGCCGCTGACGCCGGCTTCGGCCATGGTCGGCACATCGGGCAGCTGCGGATTGCGCTTGGCACTCAGCACCGCCAGCGCGCGCACCTTGCCGCTCTTGATGTGCGGAATGACGGACGACGCGGTCTCGAAGGCGATCTGCACCTGGCCGCCCATCAGGTCGACCATGGCCGGGCCGCTGCCGCGATAGGGAATATGGGTCATCTGCACGCCGGTGGCGTCCTTGAACAGTTCGGCGGCGATGTGCTGGGTGCTGCCCGAACCGCTGCTGGCGAAGTTGTATTCACCCGGCTTGCGCTTGAGCAGCGCGATCAGCTCTTGCACCGACTTGGCCGGCAATTGGTTGTTGACCACCAGGATGTTCGGCACCGCGCCCACGAACACCACCGGGGTCAGGTCGCGGTCGTTGTCGTAGCCCAGCTTGAGCAGGTGCGGCGCGATCGCATGCGCGGTGGATACGCCCATCACCATGGTGTGGCCGTCGCCCGATTTGGCCGCCAGGTCCGCCGCCAGCGTGTTGGACGCGCCCGGCTTGTTCTCCACCACCACGGTCTGCTTGAGCATCGGCCCGAGCTTGTCGGCCACGGCGCGCGCCATGGCGTCGGTGCCGCCGCCGGGGGCCGAGCCCACCAGCAGGCGCAGCGGCCGGGTCGGCCAGTCGGCGCTCTGCGCCTGGGCGGATACGGCGGCGGACAGGCACAGCACGCCCGCCGCCAATGCGGCATAAAGCCGAGTCTTCATGGTTGTCTCCTTGGGGGCTTATGGCCCGTAGCGGGCTTTGTTATGCCTGCATCTTAGAAACAACCGCTGTTTCCGTAAAATGAAACTTTTGCACCAACCGTTCACCACAGGCGATCAATCATGGAACGCGTCCCGAACGTCCCCGCGCTGCTCTCGCGGCTGCGCATGCGGCAGATCGTGCTGCTGTTGGCCATCGAAGAACGCGGCACCCTGCGGGCTGCCGCCACCCAGCTCAACATGACGCAGTCCGCTGCCAGCAAGATGCTGCACGAACTGGAACTGGCCATCGGCCAAGCGCTGTTCGAGCGCGTCGGCCGCGGCCTGGCGCTGACCGCCGCCGGGGAATGCGTGATGGAGTATTTCCGCGGCATGCGCGGCACGGTGTCATCGCTGGCGCGGGAACTGGAAGAACTGCGCCTGGGCAGCGCCGGCAAACTGTTCATCGGCAGCATCATGGCCGCCTCGCCGGGCCACCTGACCGACGCCCTGCTGCGCCTGAAGCAGACCTACCCGCTACTGGCCGTGGAGATCTCCACCGGCACCAGCGACCTGCTGATCGAACGGCTGAACGAGGGCAGGCTCGACGTCGTCATCGGCCGCATGCTGACCCTGTCCGAACGCCATTACGTCTTCCGCCCCATCGGCGACGAGGCCCTCTCCGTCATCGCCGCGGTCGATCACCCCCTGACACGCCGCAAGCGCATCACCTTCGACGCGCTGCAGGCCTACCCCTGGATCCTGCAACCCCACGGCAGTCCCATGCGCGACGTCCTGGAACAGGAATTCCGCGCCCACGACACGCCCCTGCCCAAGGGCCTGATCGAGTCCGCCTCGATCCTCACCACCACCAACCTGGCCATGAAGTCCGACATGCTGGGGGTCATCCCCGACTCCGTCGCCAGCCGCTACGCCCGCCACGGCCTGCTCGCCATCATCCCCTACCAACTCCAGCACACCCTGACCGCCTTCGGCAGCATCATCCCCAAGGACCGCCCGCTAAGCGCGCCCGCCAGGCACTTCGTGGACCTGCTGCACGACACGGAATAAACGCACAAGACACCCAGGGCAAATGCCACCAGCCCCCGGCGCAGCCCCACCAGCCGCCAACACCCCAACACCGCCCCGACGCAAGACCCCGCGTAAGCCCCAAAAGGCCGCCCGCGCGGCCGACCTGGGGCGGGCCCCGCAAACCTCTCCATGCCCCCGCCGGTCTGACAACGCGACGCTCCAAGACGCTCGCAGCCCCTCGCGGCGGGCGATGGGGCGGCGGGCAACCTCGATGCGCCCGAGGGAATCTGAAGGGAAGGCCGCAGGCCTGGACGAAGATGACGAAGGGGAAGTCCGGAGCGAACGCTCCGGACCGCAATCGTGGGCGCCCGCCGCCTCATCGCCCGCCGCGAGGGGCGACCTACGAAGCGCGCCCACAACCACGTCCCCAACAAAGCCCCCAAAAAAAGAACGGACCTAAAGATCCGGATCCTCCTCCACCTTAGGCATCAAATAAGCCGTCAACGCACTCGACGCCCCCGCCATCCCCCAAAGCAGAAAGAACGACACGGTATAGAACCCCACCCGCCCCGTCGGCACATATCCGAACACCGCCACATCCAACGGGTCGATCAACGCAAAGACAATCGCGCTGCCCACGGCCGCCGCCAGGAACGACGGCCACAGTATCCACATCAACGACCTCAACCCCATGGCGCGCCTCCGGAAATCATCAACGGACGCCGACCGCGGCCGGCGGCGTCGGCAGCGGCTCCACCTGCTCGATCACCAGTCCGCGCTTGACCACGCCTTCCTGGATCGGCTGGTTGCCGAACTGCGTATAGGCCAGGTAGATCGTGATGGCACAGCCGATCACCGCCAGGAACGGCCCGGCCATCAGGAACCACGGCCAGAACTCGCGGTACCAGGGTTTCGCCGGCATCGGCGCGGCAAGATGGACAGTATTCATCGTTGGCATCCTTGGTTCGGAATCACTCGGGGACATAAAAACTCGCGGCTTCGTCGGTTTCGACCGGCCGGTTCTCTTGATCGTGGGCGCGGGCCCGCAGCGTGATCGGGTGCGCGCCCGGCTCGGCCCCGGCCGGCGCGCGGATCACCATCGGCACCAGCTTGTTGGCCGCCGCCTCGACATCCACCACGTCCGACTCGCCCTGCCCGGCGCGCACCGCCAGTCCGGGCATGCCGTCGGCCGACAGCCGCAAGCGCAGCGGCGAGTCCGAAGTGTTGATGATCTGCAGCCGATACACGTTCTCGATCATGCCGCCGGCCACCTCGCGCCCCAGCACGCCGCGATCGCGGATCACGTCCACCCGCAGCGGGTTGCGCAACGTCAGCGACACCACGAATGCCACCGCCAGCCCCAGGATCAGCGTGCCGTAGATCAGCACGCGCGGGCGCAGCAGGTGCGAGCGCGCGCTCTGGGTCGACAGCCCTTCCAGCATCGCCCGCTCCGAGGTGTAGCGGATCAGCCCGGACGGGTACTGCATCTTGTCCATCACCTGCTCGCAGGCGTCGATACAGGCGCCGCAGCCGATGCACATGTATTGCAGCCCGTCGCGGATGTCGATGCCGGTCGGGCACACCTGCACGCACAGGCTGCAATCGACGCAGTCGCCCAGCCCTGCGGCCTTGTGGTCGACCTTGCGCGAGCGGCCGCCGCGCGGATCGCCGCGGCGCTTGTCGTAGGTCACCACGAAGGTGTCGGGGTCGACCATCACGCTCTGGAAGCGCGCGTACGGGCACATGTACTTGCAGACCGACTCGCGCATGAAGCCGGCATTGCCCCAGGTGGCGAAGCCGTAGAACAGCATCCAGAACCATTGCCACGGCCCAAGCTGCAGCGCGAACAGCTCGTGGCCCAGTTCGCGGATCGGCGCGAAGTAGCCGATGAAGGTCGAGCCGGTCCACCAGGCCAGCGCGATCCACAGGAAGTGCTTGGTGACCTTCAGGCGCGCCTTGCGCCAGGTCCAGGGCGACTCGTCCAGGCGGATGCGGGCGACGCGGTCGCCTTCGACCTTGCGCTCGATCCACATGAAGATCTCGGTGTAGACCGTCTGCGGACAGGCGTAGCCGCAGAACAACCGGCCGGCCACCGCAGTGAACAGGAACAGCGCCAGCGCCGAGATCACCAGCAGCACTGCCAGGTAGACCACGTCCTGGGGCCACAGCACCAGGCCGAACAGGTAGAACTTGCGCGCACCCAGGTCGAACAGCACGGCCTGGCGACCGTTCCATTGCAGCCAGGGCAGGCCGTAGAAGATCAGCTGCGTGAGAAAGACGAAGGCAATGCGCCAGCGCGCGAAGATGCCGCTGACCGAGCGCGGATAGATCTTGCTGCGCACGCCGGCCAGGGTCTGCTCCAGCGTCTCCTGGCCGGGCCGGGGCGGCCGCACGTGCGGCCGCCAGGGTGGCGGGTCGCCGCCAGGCGAGCTGCTGACGCTTGCGGTTGACCCATCATCCATTTGCTGCTCCGTGCTGTAAGTCCATGTGATATGGGGGCCGCCGTCGCGGCGCCCCACCTATGCGCCGCCTATTTGGCCGCGGCGGTCGTGGCCGGCTGCGCTTGCGCGTCGGGCTTGTTCGACAGGCCCCAGACCCAGGCCGTCAGGATCTTGATCTGTTCCGGGGTCAGGATGTCGCCGTGCGCCGGCATGCGGTTCTCGCGGCCATCCAGGATCGTCTTGACGATGGTGGCTTCCGAGCTGCCATACAGCCAGACGTCGTCCGTCAGGTTGGGCGCGCCCAGGGCCTGGTTGCCCTTGCCGTCGACACCGTGACAGGCGACGCAGAAGTTGGCGAACTCGCGCTGGCCGCGGAACACCCGCACCGGATCGGCCGTCAGTCCCGACAGCGAACGCACGTACTGGGCGATGTCACCGGCGGTCTTGGGATCGATGGCGGCCTTCCAGGGCGGCATCACGCCGATGCGGCCATTGGTGATGGTCTGCATGATGGCTTCGGGCGAGCCGCCATGCAGCCAGTCCGTGTCGGTCAGATTGGGAAAGCTGGGGCCGCCCTTGGCGTCGGAACCGTGGCACTGCGAGCAGGTGTTCAGGAACAGGCGCTGGCCGATTTCACGGGCGCCCGGATCCGCGGCGATCTGCGGCACCGTCATGGTCTCGAAACGCGCGTAGATCGGGCGCACGGCCTCGGCCATTTTGGCCTGCTGCTGCGCCACCTCGTTGGCACTGCTGTAGCCCAGCTGGCCCTTGTACGAACCCAGGCCCGGCATGAAGAACAGGTAACCCAGCGCGAACGCGCAGGCCAGCAGGTACATCCAGGTCCACCAGCCAGGCACCGGATTGTTCAGTTCGGTCAGGTCGCCATCCCAGACGTGGCCGGTGTCTTCCACCTGGCCATTGGCCGGCTTGGTCTTGAGCCAACGACGCTGCGTATACAGCAGCCACACGCACCACACCACGCCGCCGACCGCGACGATCGAGATGAAATACCCCCAGAAGCCATTGACGAAATCGCTCATGACCGATCCGCTCCATCTTGTTGTACCGGCCCGAATTCATCGGGCAGCGCGAACGGCAGCATCGCCGATTCGCTGTTGGCGCCCTGGCGGCCGCGCGAGCAGGCCCACCAGACAATGCCGAAAAAGGTTGCCATCGAGATGGCGGTGACGATTGCGCTCAAGTAAGCCATGATCAGCCTCCCGTGGCCGCGGGTTGCGCGGCGGCGGCGGGCTGCGCCGCCTTCCTGGCTTCTTCGGCCTTCCTGGCCTCTTCCGCCTTTTTGGCCTGCTGCGCCTTGCGCACGCCCACGCCCAGCCCTTGCAGATAGGCCACCAGCGCGTCCTCTTCGGTCTTGCCTTCGATGGCCTTGGGCGCGGCGGCGATCTCTTCGTCTGTATACGGCACGCCCAGGGCGCGCAGCGCGCGCATGCGCTGCTCGACGTTCTGGCCGGTGATCACCGTCTTTTCCAGCCACGGATAGGCCGGCATGTTGGACTCGGGCACCACCTTGCGCGGATCGCGCAGGTGGATGCGATGCCAGTCGTCGGAATAGCGTTCGCCCACGCGCGCCAGGTCCGGGCCGGTGCGCTTGGAGCCCCACAGGAACGGATGGTCGAACACCGACTCCGAGGCCAGCGAATACGAACCGTAGCGCTGCACTTCGGCCGCCAGCAGGCGCACCTGCTGCGAGTGGCAGCCGACACAGCCTTCGCGGATGTAGACGTCGCGCCCCATCAGGCGCAGCGGGCTGTAGGGTTCGACCCCCGCCACCGGCTGCGTGGTGCTGTGCTGGAAAAACAGCGGCACGATCTGCACCAGGCCGGCGAACGACACCACCAGGATGCTGGCGATGATCATCCAGCCGATGTTCTTTTCGAGCGTCTGGTGGGAGAAAAAGCCTTGTTGCTTGTTGGCCATGATGTCCTCGTCAAACAGTGGCCGGCGCGGCGGCGATGGCCGGCGTGCGGGCGGCGTGGGGATCGTCTTGCGGAATGGGGGGATTGATCGCTTGCGCGCCGCTCACCGTCTTCCACACGTTCCACGCCATGACAAAGACACCCGACAGGAACAGCGTGCCGCCCAGCAGCCGGATCAGGTAATACGGCAGGCGCGTCTTGAGCTCTTCGACGAAGCTGTACACCAGCGTGCCGTCGGCTGCCGTGTCGCGCCACATCAGGCCCTGCTGCACCCCGGCGATCCACATCGCGGCGATGTACAGCACCACGCCGATGGTGGCGATCCAGAAGTGCAGTTCGATGGCCTTGACGCTGTACATCTTTTCGCGGCCATACAGGCGCGGGATCAGGTAGTAGAGCGAGCCGAACGAGATCATCGCGACCCAGCCCAGCGCGCCCGAGTGCACGTGGCCGATGGTCCAGTCGGTGTAGTGCGACAGCGCGTTCACGGTGCGGATCGACATCATCGAGCCTTCGAACGTGGACATGCCGTAGAACGACAGCGCCGTCACCATGAACTTCAGGATCGGATCGGTGCGCAGCTTGTACCAGGCGCCCTGCAGCGTCATGATGCCGTTGATCATGCCGCCCCACGACGGCGCCAGCAGGATCAGCGAGAACGTCATGCCCAGCGACTGGGTCCAGTCGGGCAGCGAGGTGTACAGCAGGTGGTGCGGACCGGCCCACATGTAGGTGAAGGCCAGCGCCCAGAAGTGGACGATCGACAGGCGATACGAATAGATGGGGCGTCCGGCCTGCTTGGGCACGAAGTAATACATCATGCCCAGGAAGCTGGTGGTCAGGAAGAAGCCCACCGCGTTGTGGCCGTACCACCACTGCACCATGGCGTCCTGCACCCCGGAATAGGCGGAGTACGACTTCCACAGCGTCACCGGCATCTCGATGTTGTTGAAGATGTGCAGGATGGCGATGGTCAGGATGTACGAGCCGAAGAACCAGTTGGCCACGTAGATGTGCTTGGACCGACGCTTGATGATGGTGCCGAAGAACACGATGGCGTAGGCCACCCAGACCAGCGTGATCAGGATGTCGATGGGCCATTCGAGTTCGGCGTATTCCTTGCTGCTGGTGTAGCCCAGCGGCAAGGTGATGGCGGCCGCGACGATGACCGCCTGCCAGCCCCAGAAGGTGAACGCGGCCAGCCGGTCACAGAAAATGCGGGTCTGACAGGTGCGCTGGACCACGTAGTACGAGGTCGCGAACAGCGCGCTGCCGCCGAAGGCGAAGATCACGGCGTTGGTGTGCAGCGGGCGCAGGCGGCCGTAGCTGAGCCAGGCGGTGTCGAAATTCAACTGAGGCCAAACCAGCTGCGCGGCGAGAAAAACGCCCACAGCCATGCCGACGATGCCCCAGACCACGGTCATGAGCGCGAACTGCCTCACGATCCGATAGTTGAAGGTGTCGGCCTTGCTTGCGATTGCGGCGCAATCGTTCATCACCCTTCCCCCAAACAAAAAGAAACAAGTAGCTCCAGGTTTCAATGATGGGGGGTCGGACACGATCCGGGGTTGATGTGAATCAAACCCTACTGGTCGTGCAGGGGAACCCGCAGCGGCCGCGCAACGTCCAGGGCACGGCGGCCGTCAGTCCCGCGAGGGCTGGCCGCCGTCGTCGTCGCGCAGGATGGCGGCGCCGGCGTTGTCGGTATCGTCATATTGGCCATTGAAAACGGCCCACCACAACGACACGCCGATGACCAGCACGAACAGCAGGGACAGGGGCAGGAGAAGATAGAGAATGGTCATGGCGCGGCTTCCAGCGCGCCGCCGGGCGCCGCGCGGCCGGACCAGTCGCGCCGCGACAGCCGCCACGAGTTGTAGGCAACCGCCAGCGACGACACCAGCATGGTGATCGCCGCCAGCCAGGGCGTGACCCAGCCGACCAGCGCCAGCGGCGTCATCAGCAGGTGCCAGACCAGGGAACCATGCAGGTTCTGGCGCGCCTTGCGCTGCGCCTGGGCCAGCAACGCGTCCAGTGCCGCGTCGGGCATTGACGGATGGGCCGCCAGCGCCGAATGGGCCGACGCCATGGCGGTGGGCACCGCCATCGACATGGCGCAGGGACAGCTCATCACCAGCAGCGCGACCATGACGGGAAGGCTGTGGGCCGGATCGATATAGGCCCAGGCGGCCGCCGCCCCCAGCGCCAGCGCCACTTGCGCCATGACGAAGCGCGAGGCCAGCCGGTCGGCGCCGGCGCCCAGCAGCAGGCGCTGCGCCTCGACCCGGGCATGCCGTTGGCCGCCCGTCGAGCCGCCGAACGACTGCCGGGCGCACAGTTCCAGGTAGCGCGCCGTCAGCAGGAAGGCGACGAACATGGTGACCGAATCGAAATACACCTCGCCGCGGCCCGTATAGGTGGCATGCACGCTGGGGACGAAGGCGGCGACGATGCCCAGCGCCACCGGCACGTCCATGCCGGCGCGGCCCTGGCGCAGGTTGGCGCCGGCGTGGCGCCAGATCGGCCAGGCCGAATACAGCACCACCGGCACGGTCAGGGCCAGGCTGGCCCAGTTCATCAGCACGATGGCCCAGTCCAGCGTTTCCAGGGCGTCCCTGGGGATGCCGTCATGGCGCAGGTAGCCCGGCCAGGCGAACATCATCACCTGCATCATCGCCAGCCACGCCAGCGACAGGCGCACCAGCGCGTGCCGGCGCTGCTGGCGGTCGGCGTCGGGCAGGGTCGGAGGAACGGCGAAAATGGATTTTGCTCGCATGCGCCGATGCTACCCAGCGCCACCGGGGCGCGCCTTGACCTGGATCAAGCCGGCTCGGACGGTTTGCCCGCGCGCGGCCGGCCGCCGGCTCAGGGCCGTTGCGCGCGCAACACCGCCACCACCGCCCGCATCAAGGTATCCAGTTCGTCCGCCGCGATGGTCAGGGCCGGCGTCAGGTAGACCACGTTGCCGAACGGCCGCACCCAGACCCCGGCCTCGACCAGGCGCCGTTTCAGGGCTTCGCGGTCCTCGATGCGATCCAGCTCGACCACGCCGATCGCGCCCAGCACCCGCACGTCGCGCACCCACGGCAACTCGCGGCATGGCGCCAGGCCCCGCGCCAGCGCAACCGACAGCGCCTGCGCCTGGGCCAGCCGCGGTTCGCTTTCGAACAGGTCGAGCGAGGCATTGGCGGCGGCGCAGGCCATCGCGTTGCCCATGAAGGTGGGGCCGTGCATCAGGGCATGGGACGGATCGTCCGACCAGAAGGCGTCGAACACCCGGCTGCTGGCCACGGTGGCCGCCAGCGGCAAGGTGCCGCCGGTCAGGGCCTTGGACAGCGTGATGATGTCGGGACGCGCGCCGGCCTGCTCGAACGCGAACATCGTGCCGGTGCGGCCGAAGCCGGTGAAGATCTCGTCGAAGATCAGCAGCAGGCCATGGCGGTCGGCCAGCTGACGCAGGCGCCGCAGCACCTCCGGCTCGTGCAGCAGCATGCCACCGGCGCCCTGCACCAGCGGCTCGACCAGGATGCCGGCCAGTTGCGGCCCGCGGGTTTCCAGGAAAGCGTCCAGGCGCGCCATGGCGGCATCGTCGCGCGGCAAATCGACGATGTCGTGCTCGGCCAGCATGCCGCGGAACAGGCTGTGCATGCCCTCGTCTGGATCGCATACCGCCATGGTGCCCAGGGTGTCCCCGTGGTAGCCGCCACGGAACGCCAGGAAGCGGCTGCGGCCGCGTTCGCCCTGGTTGAGCCAGAACTGCACCGCCATCTTCATGGCCACTTCCACCGCCACCGAGCCGGAATCCGTATAGAACACCCGGTCCAGCCCCGGCCCCAGCAGGCCGGCCAGGCGCCGGGCCAGGGTCAGCGCGGGCTCGTGGGTCAGGCCGCCGAACATGACGTGCGGCATGGCGTCCAGCTGCTCGCGCAGCGCCCGGGCGATGTGCGGATGGTTGTAGCCGTGGCAGGCGGTCCACCAGGACGCCACGCCGTCGATCAATTGGCGACCGTCGGCCAGCTCCAGGCGGCTGCCATGGCTGCGCACCACCGGCAGCGGCGGCGTGGCCGTCTTCATCTGGGCGTACGGCAGCCAGATATGCCGCTGGCCCCGCGCCATCCAGTCAGGGGTCTGCATGTTTCACCTCCACTACAATGGCTCGCATTCTACGGCCGGGGGCCTGACGGCGCGCTTTGCGGCCGCGGTCCTCTGGCGGGGCTCCCGCCGCCGGCCGCCGCAGGAAATCGTCATGTCCAAGCTGGATCCCCTCTTTTCTTCCGAACTGGCGCAAGCCGAATCGCGCCGCGTGCGGCGCCGGCTGCGCACGGCCACCGCCGCGCCCGCCGGCCGCATCGCATTGGACGGCGTCCCGGCGCTGAACTTCTCCAGCAACGACTACCTGGGCCTGTCCAAGCACCCGCTGCTGATCGAGCGCTCGCGCGAATGGGCCGCCCGCCATGGCGCCGGCGCGCAGGCCTCGCGGCTGGTGTGCGGCAATCTCGACCTGCACGAGCAGGTCGAGGCCAAGCTGGCGCGCCTGAAAGGCACCGAGGCCGCGCTGCTGCTGGCCTCCGGCTGGCAGGCCAATGCCGCCGTGCTGCCGGCCCTGCTGCGCGCGGCCGCCGGCCAGGGCGAAGTGCAGGTCTACGCCGACAAGCTCAACCATGCCAGCCTGCATCACGGCTGCCAGGCAGCCGGCGTGCGGCAGATCCGCTTCCGCCACAACGACCTGGACCACCTCGAAGCGCTGCTGGCGGCGCGCGCCGGGCCATCGGCCGCGCCCGCCGCGCGCTTCATCATCACCGAAAGCGTCTTCAGCATGGACGGCGACCGCACCGACGTGGCGCGGCTGGCGGCGCTGGCCGAGCGCTACCAGGCCTTCGTCTACCTGGACGAAGCCCACGCCACCGGCGTGCTGGGACCGGGCGGCATGGGGCTGGCCGGGCTGGCGCCGGGCGGCATCGACCTGACCATGGGCACCTTCAGCAAGGCGCTGGGCGGCTTCGGCGCCTACGTGGCCGGCTCGCGCGCGCTCTGCGACTACCTGGTCAACGCCTGTTCGGGTTTCATCTACACCACCGCCCTGCCGCCCGCGGTGCTGGGCGCCATGGACGCCGCCCTGGACCTGGTGCCGACGCTGGACGCCGAGCGCGCCCGGCTGGCGGCCTCGGGCGAGCGGCTGCGCGTCGCGCTGCGCAGCCTGGGGCTGGACAGCGGCGACTCGTCGACCCAGATCGTGCCCGCCATCGTCGGCGACGAGGGCCGCGCCCTGGCGCTGGCGGCAACGTTGGAGCAGCGCGGCCTGCTGGCCGTGGCGATCCGCCCGCCCACGGTGCCGGCCGGAACCAGCCGCCTGCGCATCGCCCTGAGCGCGGCGCACCGCGACGCCGATATCGATCGCTTGATAGACGGCCTGACGGCCGCGCTCGCCTGATGCCGGCCGCCGATTCCCTGCGCCCCACCCTGCTGTTCGCGCACGGCTGGGCCTTCGACGCCACGTTCTGGGCGCCACTGGCCGCCGCGCTGGCCGACTGGCCGCAGGCCGTGGCCGACGCCGGCTATTTCGGCCCGCCCCACACGCCCGCGCCCGACGGCCCGGTACTGGCCATCGGCCACTCGCTGGGCGCGCTGCGCCTGCTGGGCGAGCCGCCGCCCGCCTGTGTGGGCCTGATAGCGATCAACGGCTTTGCCCGCTTCGGCGCGGCCGACGACTTCCCCGAAGGCGTCCCGGCGCGCATGCTGGACCGCATGCTGAACCGGCTGGCGACGCAGCCCGAAACCGTGCTGCGCGATTTCCGCCAGCGCTGCGGCGACACCAGCGCCATCGGCGTCCCCCAGGTCGAACCGCTGGCGCGCGACCTGGGCATCCTGCGCGACGCCGACCAACGGGCCGCGCTGGCGACGCTGCCGATGCCGCTGCTGGCGCTGGCGGGCACGGCCGATCCGATCGCGCCCGCGGCCATGACGACGGCGGGCTTCGGCGCCGCGGCCGAACTGCACTGGCGCGACGGCGGCGGCCACCTCTTGCCGCTGACCGATCCCGACTGGTGCGCGCAACGCATCCGCGCCTTCCTGGCCCGCGTGGCGCCCGCCGCATGAGCGCCGTACCCCGCAATGCCCGGGTCGGCGCGCGCTTCGGCGCCGCCGCCGCCCGCTACGACGAACACGCCCCGGCCCAACGCATCACCGCCCAGCAGCTGGCCGACGCGATCGGGCGGCTGCCGCTGCCGCCGCGTCCGCGCATCCTGGAGATCGGCTGCGGCACCGGCCTGCTGACCCAGGCGCTGGCCGCCCGGCTGGGCCCCGCGGACTGGACCGTGACCGACATTTCGCCCGCCATGCTGACGCGGGCGCGGCAGGGACCGGCGCTGCCCGGCAACGCGCGCTACCAGGTGCTGGACGGCGAGCGCCCCGACAGCCTGCCGGGCGGCTACGACCTGATCTGCTCCAGCCTGGCGGTGCAATGGTTCGGCGACCTGAACGCCGGACTGGGACGGTTGGCAGCGCTGCTCGCGCCCGGCGGCCACCTGGCGGTGGCCACGCTGGCCGACGGCACGTTCGAGGAATGGCGCGCCGCCCACCGCGCGCTCGGCCTGGCCGCGGCCACCCCGACCTATCCGCCCGCCGCCGCCATCCGTCCGACCATGGGCAATCTGGCCGGTGGCGTGCACAGCGAACGGCTGATACAAGATCATCCTGACGGCCTGCATTTCCTCAAGGCGCTCAAGGGCATCGGCGCCACCACGCCCGCGCCCGGCACCGCCCCGCTGGGTCCGGCCGCGCTGCGGCGGGTGCTGGCGCAGTTCGACCAACAAGGCGCCACGGTGACCTATCACCTGGCCTACGGAATCTGGAAGAAACATGACTGACTCCCCCGCCCACGGCGTTTTCGTCACCGGCACCGACACCGGCATCGGCAAGACCCTGGTCTCGGCCATCCTGGCGCGCGCCTGGCAGGCCGACTACTGGAAGCCGGTGCAGACCGGCGTGGCCGAGGAACCGGGCGACACCGACACCGTCGCGCGCCTGGCGCAACTGCCGCCCGAACGCCTGCACCTGCCGGCCTACGTGCTGCAGGCGCCGCTGTCGCCGTGGGCCGCCGCGCCGCTGGAAGACGCCGTGATCGACGCCACCGCCATCGTGCCGCCGGCCACCACGGCGCCGCTGATCGTCGAAGGCGCCGGCGGTCTGTACGTGCCGATCGACGACAGCCACATGATGATCGACCTGATCGCGCGCCTGGGCATGCCGGTGGTGCTGGCCGCGCGCAGCGGCCTGGGCACCATCAACCACACGCTTTTGAGCCTGGAAGCCTTGCGCCGCCGCGCCATCCCGGTGCTGGGCGTGATCATGAGCGGCCCGCTGTCGGCCGGCAACCGCGAGGCGATCGAACGCTTCGGCAACGTGCGCGTGCTGGCCGAGATCCCGCCGCTGGAACGGGTCGATGCGGCAGCCGTCGAGGCGCTGGCGCGCACCGTGCCGCCGCTGGCGGAATGCCTGGCGGCGATGCGCGCCGCGGATTGACGGCCTCGGGCGCCGCCGCGCTCAGTCCGCGGCGCGCAGGAAGCGCTCGATGGCCGCCGCCAGCGCGAGCGGCGTTTCATTCATCGGATAGTGCCCGGCATTGCCCAGCACCTCGATCGTCGTGCGCGGATAGCGCCGCGCATAGGTCGCGGCCATCAGCGCCGGCGTGAACACCGGATCGTGCTCGCCCACCAGGGCCAGCACCGGATGGCGGCCGTCGATGCGGTCGCTGAAATCGGTGCCAACCCACGCGGGCAGGTACGCGGCGAACGCGGCGGCCGACGAATGCGCGGCGGAATAGTCGGCCTTCCACGCCACCCATGCCGCCGGCAGGCGCCCGCCGGTGCTGCGATCGATGATGGCGCGACGCGCGGCCAGGTCCGCGGCCGCGCCGTCGAACAGCGCGCGCGTGACCGGCGCCATGGCGATGCCGCCGCATGGCACCGGGGCCACCGGCACCAGCGCGCGCACCCGCTCAGCCGCCAGCGCCGCGACCCGCTCGATCGCCATGCCGCCCATCGAATGGCCCACCAGGCTGAAGCGCTCGAACCCCAACGCGTCGGCCAGCGCCAGCGCGTCGGCGGCGATCTCGTCGATCGAATGTTCGCCGGCCGCCTCGCGCATGCCGCCGTAGCCGCGGTAGTCCATGAAGACGTAGCTGAAGTCCGCGCCCGACAGCCAGGGTTCGATCGGCTCGAAGGCGCGCGCGTCGCCGAACCAGCCGTGCAGCACGATGACGGGATGCGGGCCGTGGCCCACGCGATGGAAAGTGTTGGCCATGTCGGCTCCTGGAGTGTGGCGATGCGCCGCCCCAGGGCAGCGAACGCGAGGGACAATGGCGGCATCGTAGGCCTGGGACCGGCGGTCCGCCTTCGATATCGGGTCATTCACTGTAGAATCCAGGCCATGCGCAATACCCTGGTCGATCCCTACGAGGACATTCCGCGCGACGTGGTGGTGACCGCCTGCGACTATCCGGCCGGCCTGACCTTCCCGCTGCACGCCCACCGCCGCGGCCAGTTCGCCTACGCCGCGCGCGGCGCCATCAGCGTGGCCACGCCGACAGGCCGCTGGCTGGTGCCGCCGCAACGCGCCTGCTGGGTGCCGGCGGGCATGGAGCACCAGATGACCATGCGCGGCGCGGTGACCATGCTCAACACCTTTCTTACCGAGCGCGCCGCGCAGGCCCTGCGCCTGCCCGCCGAATGCCGGGTCCACGCCGTCTCGCCGCTGCTACGCCACCTGCTCGACGAAGCCATCGACCTGCCCGCGCTCTACGACCTGGACGGCCGCGCCGGCAAGCTGATGGCGCTGCTGGCGGCCGAAATCGCCGCCATGCCGGCACTGTCGCTGCACGCGCCGCTGCCCGCCGACCCGCGCCTGGCGCGCGCCTGCCGCGCGCTGTGGGCGGCGCCGTCGATCACCGCGGACCTGGACACGATGGCCGCCGCCGCCGGCATGAGCCGACGCACCTTCACCCGACAGTTCCGCGCCGAAACCGGCGTCAGCTTCGGCGCCTGGCGCCAGCAGGCCTGCCTGCTGGCCGCGATCGAGCGCCTAAGCCTGGGCCAGCCCGTGACCCGCGTCGCGCTGGACCTGGGCTACGCCAGTCCCAGCGCCTTCACCAGCGCGTTCCGGCGCGTGCTGGGACAGGCGCCCGGCGCGTACCTGGCGGCGCAGCGCTAGCTCGCCAGCGGCGACCAGCGGCTCCCGCCGTAAAAAAAGAGGGTGCCCGAAGGCACCCTGAATCCACCCTACAACAGCACTACAACTTCAACTGCAAAATCAATCGGTTCCTGGTCAGGCGGCCTTCTGCTCCTTGCCGTGCTCGAACTGCGCTTCCTCGGTCGAGCCGGTCAGCGCGGTGGTCGAGGACTGGCCGCCCTCGATGGTCTGCGTGACGGCGTCGAAGTAGCCGGTGCCCACTTCGCGCTGGTGCTTGACCGCAGTGAAGCCCAGGTCGGCGGCGGCGAATTCCTTCTGCTGCAATTCGACGAAGGCGCTCATCTGGCGGCGGGCGTAGCCGTGGGCCAGTTCGAACATGCCGTAGTTCAGCGCGTGGAAGCCGGCCAGCGTGATGAACTGGAACTTGTAGCCCATGGCGCCCAGCTCGCGCTGGAACTTGGCGATGGTGGCGTCGTCCAGGTTCTTCTTCCAGTTGAACGACGGCGAGCAGTTGTACGCCAGCAGCTTGCCCGGGAACTGGCGATGGATCGCGTCGGCGAACTTGCGGGCGTATTCCAGGTTGGGCGTGGACGTTTCGCACCAGATCAGGTCGGCGTACGGCGCGTAGGCCAGGCCGCGCGAGATCGCCTGGTCGATGCCGGCGCGGGTGCGGAAGAAGCCTTCCACGGTGCGCTCGCCGGTGATGAACGGGCGGTCGTTGTCGTCGACGTCGCTGGTCACCAGGTCGGCGGCGTCGGCGTCGGTGCGGGCCAGCAGCACGGTGGGCGTGCCCATCACGTCGGCCGCCAGGCGCGCCGAGACCAGCTTGGCCACGGCCTCGCGGGTCGGCACCAGCACCTTGCCGCCCATGTGGCCGCACTTCTTCACGGACGCCAGCTGGTCCTCGAAGTGCACGCCCGAGGCGCCGGCCTCGATCATGGCCTTCATCAGCTCGAAGGCGTTCAGCACGCCGCCGAAACCGGCTTCGGCGTCGGCCACGATGGGCGCGAAGAAGTCGATGTAGCCCTCGTCGCCCGGGTTCTTGCCTTCCATCCACTGGATCTGGTCGCAGCGGGTCAGCGAATTGTTGATGCGGCGCACGACCTGCGGCACCGAATTGGCGGGGTACAGCGACTGGTCGGGGTACATCTCGCCGGCCAGGTTGGCGTCGCCGGCCACTTGCCAGCCCGACAGGTAGATGGCCTTGAGGCCGGCCTTGACCTGTTGCATGGCCTGGTTGCCGGTCAGGGCGCCGAGCGAATTCACGAAAGGCTCGCTGTGCAGTTGTTCCCACAGGCGGGTCGCGCCGCGGCGGGCCAGGGTGTGCTCGACGGCGATCGAGCCGCGCAGGCGGATGACATCCTCGGCGCTGTAGTCGCGCTTGATGCCCTGCCAGCGGCTGTTCTCGGCCCAGTCTTTCTGCAGATTGCGGATTTCGGTTTCGCGGTGGCTCATGGTCATGCTCCTTGGTCTATGGCTGAAAAGGCAAGAAAACTTCGGGGTTGCATTGCGTGAATCGTTGGAGAAAGTCTATGCCTGTGCTGCGGAGCAATGTGGCCATGCCTCTTATATAAGATGAAAAATATTATTCATAAAAATCAATAAGTTATATTACTCGTTCCGCATTACGGAAGGCAATTGTCATCCGTGAAATGCGCTTGCGCGGCGGCGCAGCACGAACTTTCACATGCCGGGAGCGGCGTTTCATGATGCGAAAAATGACGGGTTTGAGAGCGCCTACAATGCGGTCATCTCCACGTTTTCCGACGACCTTCTCCATGACGCTGTCTCACGGCCCGCTGGGCCAGAGCGTGACCTACGTCTCGCAATACGATCCCTCGCTGCTGTTTCCCATCGCCCGCGCCCACAACCGCGAGGCGCTCAACCTGGCGACCGGGCCCCTGCCGTTCACCGGGGTCGATCTGTGGAACGCCTACGAGCTGTCCTGGCTCGACGCCAAGGGCAAGCCGCGGGTGGCGATGGCGACGTTCTCGGTGCCGGCCGACAGCCCCAACATCATCGAGTCCAAGTCGTTCAAGCTGTACCTGAATTCGTTCAACCAGACCCGGCTGGTCAACTCGGCCGCCCTGCGCGGCCGCCTGGAGCGCGACCTGAGCGCCGCCGCCGGCGCCCCCGTGGGGCTGGACTTCATCCTGCCGCAGCGCTTCGGCGAGCTGCGGATGGGCGAACTGGACGGTATCTATATAGACAAGCTCGACATCGAGATCGACACCTACGAACCGGCGCCCGAGTTGCTGCGCAACCGCCCGGGCGACGTGGTCGAGGAAACCCTGTGCTCGCGCCTGCTCAAGTCCAACTGCCCGGTGACCGGCCAGCCCGACTGGGCCAGCGTGCAGATCCGCTACCGCGGCCAGCCCATCGACCGCGAATCGCTGCTGCGCTACGTGATCTCGTTCCGCCAGCACGCCGAATTCCACGAGCATTGCGTGGAACGCATCTTCACCGACATCATGCAGGCCTGCGCGCCCGAGCAATTGACGGTCTATGCGCGCTACACGCGGCGCGGCGGGCTGGACATCAATCCATGGCGCAGCAACGTCGAGACCACGCCGCCGGCCGACGTGCGCACGGTGCGCCAGTAAAAAAAGCCTCGTCCGCCCGAAGGCGGACGTTTTTTTTATAAGCGACGTCCATCCTGGCGGCGTCGCCCGCCGCCCTACTTCACGAACGGCGCGGGCCGCGGCGTGTCGTCCGCCGACGGCGGCAGCAGCGGATACTGGATCGCCGGCTGGTCGCCCGTCAGGGTCTTCAGGAACGCCACGATCTGCGCGTTCTCGTCCGGCGTGAAGGTGCGGCCCAGTTGCAGGCGGCCCATCACGTCCACCGCCTGCGTCAGGGTGGCGGCCTCGCCGTCATGGAAGTACGGATAGGTCAGCGCCACGTTGCGCAGCGTCGGCACCTTGAAGTTGAAGCGGTCGGCGTCCTTGCCGGTGACGGCGGCGCGGCCCTCGGCCTTGTTGTCGGTCTGGTACGGCGCCACCAGCCCCATCTTCTGGAACGAGTTGCCGCCCACCGCCACGCCGTTGTGGCACGCCACGCAGCCGCTGTTCTTGAACAGGGTGTAGCCGGCCAGTTCCTTGACGGTCAGCGCCTTGTCGTCGCCCTTGAGCCACTGGTCGAAGCGCGAATTCGGCGTCACCAGCGTTTCCTCGAAGGCCGCCAACGCGCCCGTCACCTCCTCAATGGTGATGCCGTCCTTGCCGAACACCTGCTTGAACTCGGCGCGGTAGCCGGGAATGGAGTTGAGCACCTGCACCGCCAGTTCGTGGGTGGAGGCCATTTCCATGGGGTTGGCGATCGGGCCGCCGGCCTGTTCGCGCAGGTCCTTGGCGCGGCCGTCCCAGAACTGGGCGATGTTCAGGCTGGAATTGAGCACCGTGGGCGAGTTGATCGAACCCTGCTGCCACTTGTGGCCGATGGACGCCTTCAGGTTGTCGGAACCGCCCATGCCCAGGTTGTGGCAGGAATTACAGGAGATCGCGCCCGAGCGCGACAGGCGCGGGTCGAAGAACAGCTTCTTGCCCAGCTCCACCTTGGCCGGGTCCTTGACCACCGCCGCCTCGATGGGCTGGATCGGCTCTTCGCGCGGCGCCCCCGACGCCTGGCCCGCCCACAGTCCGATGACGACACCCGCCGCGAGCATCGCGTGCTTCTTTCTCATGGTTTTCTCCTGTTGAAATAACCTTGTCGCTCTCAAGGTCATTACATCGGAGCCGGCCGGCGGGCGGCTTGCGATGCGTCAAGCGCGCCAACGCCCCGCCGCGCCTCGCCATGGCGGATTGACCTGACGCAAGCCGGGCATGCCAACCTGTCGCCCCCCATGCCCGGCGCCTCGCACGACCGTGTCAGACGCTGGCGTCCAGCTGGCGCAGGTGCGCCTCCAGGAAGTCCACGCATACCCGCACCTTGGCCGAGGCATTCAGGCGTGACGGATAGACCGCCCAGATATTGGCTTCCTGGCGGTACTGCGGCAGCACCGGCACCAGCTTGCCGGCGGCGATCAGCGGGCCCACGTCCCAGGCCGAGCGCAGGATGATGCCGCGCCCGTCCACCGCCCACTGCACCACCATCTCGCCATTGTTGGCCGACAGCGGGCCGCGCACCTTGACGGTGTGCTCGCGCTCGCCACGCCGCATGCGCCAGACGCCGAAGGGATGGTCGCGTTCCTTGATCACCAGGCAGTCGTGCGCGGCCAGGTCGTCCAGCTTGCGCGGCGCGCCGCGTTCGGCCAGGTACGACGGCGCGGCGCACAGCAGCCGGTGGTTGGCGGCAAGCTTGCGCGCGATCACGTGCGGCGCGATGTCGTCGCCCACCCGCACGTCCAGGTCGTAGCCTTCGGCCGCCACATCGACCAGGCGGTCGAACACCTCGAAGCGCACCTGCACGGCGGGATGGCGCGACACGAACGCCGACAGCGCCGGCGCCACCACCCGCCGCCCGAAACCGAAACTGCTGCAGATGCGCAGCAGGCCGCGCGGTTCGCGGCGCGTGACGCCGACTTCTTCGACCAGGTGCTCGACGTCGTCAAGAATGCGCTGGGCCCAGTGATAGACACGCTCGCCGGCCTCGCTCACCACCACCCGCCGCGTGGTGCGGTGGAACAGCGGCGTGCCCAGGCTGGCCTCCAGCAGCCGGATGCGCTTGGTGACGTAAGCGGCCGACATGCCCAGGTCTTCGGCGGCGCGGGAAAAACTGGAGGCGCGCACCACGGCGTTGAATACGCGCAGGTCGGCGGGCAGCAGGTCATTATTCATGATTCGTGCATATTCATTTCACGCGATGGACCATTGTAGATGGACTGTAGGGCCGCCTACCATGCTGTCGTCCTCCCGCCGCCGCCCCCTGAGCGCCGCGGCCGGCCCTTTTTTTCCTCTTTTTTCAGGTCCATCCATGTCCCACGTCCACAAGATCGCGGCCATCGCCGGCGACGGCATCGGCAACGAAGTCCTGCCCGAAGGCCTGCGCGCCGTTCAAGCGGCCGCCCGCCGCTTCGGCCTGGCGCTGCAGATCGATACCTTCCCCTGGGCCAACTGCGAGTACTACGCGCGGCACGGCGAGATGATGCCGCCCGACTGGAAGGAACAGCTGCAGGGCTACGACGCCATCTACTTCGGCGCGGTCGGCTGGCCCGCCACGGTGCCGGACCACGTGTCGCTGTGGGGCTCGCTGCTGAAATTCCGGCGCGAGTTCGACCAGTACATCAACCTGCGCCCGGTCCGCCTGTTCGAGGGCGTGCCGTGCCCGCTGGCCGGCCAGCGCCCGGGCGACATCGACTTCTTCATCGTGCGCGAGAACACCGAAGGCGAATACACCAACCTGGGCGGCCGCCTGTTCACCGGCACCGACCGCGAAATCGTGATCCAGGAATCGGTCTTCACCCGCCACGGCACCGACCGCGTCATGCGCTACGCCTTCGAGCTGGCCAACCGGCGCCAGCGCAAGCAGCTCACGGTCGCCACCAAGAGCAACGGCATCGCCATCAGCATGCCGTGGTGGGACGAACGCGCCGACGCCGTCGGCCAGCAGTATCCCGACGTCAAGACCGACAAGCAGCACATCGACATCCTGGCCGCGCGCTTCGTGCTGCAGCCGCAGCGCTTCGACGTGGTGGTGGCCTCCAACCTGTTCGGCGACATCCTGTCGGACCTGGGTCCGGCCTGCACCGGCACCATCGGCATCGCGCCGTCGGCCAACCTGAACCCGGAGCGCGCCTTCCCCTCGCTGTTCGAGCCGGTGCACGGCTCGGCGCCGGACATCTACGGCAAGGGCATCGCCAACCCCATCGCCATGATCTGGTCGGGCGCGCTGATGCTGCAGTTCCTGGGCAGCCAGGACGCGCACGACGCCATCCTGGCGGCCATCGAGCACTGCCTGAAGGACGGCCCGCGCACGCCCGACCTGGGCGGCCAGGCCCGCACCGAGGACATCGGCCGCGCCATCGCCGCCCATATCGAGGCGCAAGGCTGATCCCGGGCGCGGCAAGCGCTCTCCCTCCCCGGGACGGCGGCAAATCCGCCGGCCCCAAAGCAGAACGCCGCCCGAGGGCGGCGTTCTGCCTGCTGCGACGGCGGACGCGTCAGGAACGCGCCGGCACCGCGGCGGCGGGATCGGCCCGGCGCGCCTGCACCGCGATCCACTGCGCCAGCAGCGCGGCGGCGGCGAACGCCACGCCCGCGCCGATCCACGGCCCCTGGCGCAATCCCGCGTCCAGCAGCAGGCCGAAAGCCAGCGGCCCCAGCGCCGAACCGACGTCCATGCCGGAATACACCAGGCCGTAGACCGAGCCGGTGGAGCCCTTGGGCGTCACGCGCCGGATCAGCATGTCGCGCGACGGCGCCGCCACGCCCGAGCAGAAGCCGGCCAGCGCCACCACCGGCGCGGCGAACAGCGCCGGCACCAGGCCCAGCGCCAGCACCACCAGCGTCAGGCCGGCCAGGATCAGCGCCACCATCACGGTGCGCTCGGTGCGCGGGTTGGCCGACACCAGGAAGCCGCCGGCCGCCATGCCCACCGCCGACGCCACCATATAGCCCGACAGCGCCGAGCTGGCCGCCACCTTGGACAGGTCGTACAGCTGGCCCAACAGCGGAATGGTGTAGTTCTGCACCGACGACAGCGCAATGGAGGTGCAGGCGAAGAACAGGAACGCGCCCCACAGCGCCGGCTTGGACAGCAGCGTGGCCAGGGTCGCCAGCACGCCTTCCTGCGGCTTGGGCGCGGCGCGCGCGCCATTCCTGGCATCGTCGGCCTGGGCCGGTTCGGCGCCGCCCAGCAGGTTGCGACCCAGCACGGTCAGCAACAGCACGAAGGCCACCAGCGCGGCGGCGCTGTAGGCCGCCACGCGCCAGTTGGCCAGCAGCGTGATCGAGGTCATGAACACGGGCGTGAGGGCCCAGCCCAGGTTGCCGGTCAGGCCGTGGGCGGAAAAGGCATGGCCCAGGCGCGGCGCGGTGATGCGGTGGTTGATGATGGAGTAGTCGGCCGGGTGGAACACCGAATTGCCGATGCCGCCGACCACGGCGGCCGCCATCAGCATGGTGTAGCCGGTGGCCGAGCCGATCAGCAGCCCCGACAGCACGAAACAGGCCAGGCCGAACCACAGCACCGGCCGCGCGCCGACTCGGTCCACCACGAAGCCGGAGGAGGCCTGGCCGATGCCCGACACCACATAGAAGGTCGACACCAAGAGGCCGAGGCGGGCGAAGTCCAGCCCGAACTCGTTGCCGAGCGACACGTACAGCGACGGCAGGACCAGTTGGAAGAAGTGCGACGAGGCGTGGGCCACGCCGATCAGCAGGATGATCTGCCAGTCGCGGCGGCGGACGGCGGCGTCCGAGGCCAGGTTGGATGCAGCGGTAGTCATTGCGCAAGGCCGCGGGCAGCGGCGAAAGGCGGCCGCCCCGGGGCGGTTCGCGGGTTGTCTCCAGCAACGACCGGCCGGGCCGGCGTTGTCCCTGTGGCGAATGCGGCGCGTGGCCGTGCCGGTCGCGGTCCAAGCCCCGCCGGCATCGCTCTTGGTCTGTCCTGGCGGCCCCGGGCGCGAGCCGGGCCGCCGTGTTTCACTGCGCTTTCTCGCGGATCGCGGGCCAGGCGCGCTGCAGGTAATACAGCATCGACCAGACCGTCAGCACCGCGGCCACGACGATCAGCACGTCGCCCAGCAGCTTGCTGGACACGCCATAGATCGGCTGGTTGTACAGCAGGCACGGAATCGCCACCATCTGCGCGGCGGTCTTGAACTTGCCCAACCGGTGCACCGCCACGCTGGCGCTGGCGCCGATCTTGGCCATCCACTCGCGCAGCGCCGAAATGGTGATTTCGCGGCCGATGATGATGAGCGAGATGAAGGCATCGACGCGGCTCAGGTCCAGCAGCACGATCAGCGCGGCGCAGACCATCAGCTTGTCGGCCACCGGATCCAGGAACGCGCCGAACGCCGAAGTCTGGTTCCAGCGGCGCGCCAGCCAGCCGTCGAACCAGTCGGTCAGGGCGGCGATGATGAAGGCCCAGGCGGCGAACGTGTCGCGCACCGGCACGGACATCCAGCTGTCGGGCAGGTAGAACAGCCCGACTACCAGCGGGATCATGGCGATACGCAGCCACGTCAGGATGATGGGTACGTTAATTGGCATAGTGTCCGTATGCTACATCAGCCGGGTTGCGCTGGCTGTCTCGGGGCCGCCGGGCGGCCACGAACCGGCCGTCCGGAGCCCTATCCGCGCAGCGCCTCGTAGATCCGTTCGGCCAGTTCCTCGGAAATCCCGTCCACCGACGCCAGGTCCTCGATGCTGGCCGAGGCCACCCCCGAAAAACCGCCGAAACGGGCCAGCAGGCGCTGCCGGCGGCGCGCCCCGACCCCCTCGATCTCTTCCAGCCGCGACACGTTGCGGGTCTTGGCGCGGCGCGCCCGCATGCCAGTGATGGCAAAGCGGTGCGCCTCGTCGCGCACCTGGGCGATCAGCATCAGGGCGGCCGACTCGCCGCCCAGCGCCACCGGCGGACGGCCGTCGGCGAACACCAGGGTCTCCAGGCCGACCTTGCGCCCTTCGCCTTTGGCCACGCCCACCAGCGCCTGGATGTCCAGGCCCAGCTCGGCGAACACCTGGCGCGCCACCTCGACCTGGCCCTTGCCGCCGTCGATCAGCACCAGCCCGGGCATCTGCGCCTCGCCGTCGGCCACCTTGGCGAAGCGCCGCGTCAGCACCTGGCGCATGGCGGCGTAGTCGTCGCCCGGGGTGATGCCCGCGATGTTGTAGCGGCGGTACAGCGACGGCTGCATGTCATGGTGCTCGAACACCACGCAGGAAGCCTGGGTGGCCTCGCCGGCGGTATGGCTGATGTCGAAGCACTCGATGCGCAGCGCGTCCAGCGCCGCCTCGTCGGTATCCAGGTCCAGGGTTTCGGCCAGCGCCAGGGTGCGGGCGGCGCGGGCGCCGGATTCGGTCAGGGCCCGTGCCAGCGCCATCTCGGCGTTCTTGACCGCCTGTTCCAGCCAGGCGCGGCGGGCGCCCTGCGGCCGCGTCAGCACGCGCGACGGGCGGCCGCCGGCCTGCTCCACCAGCAGGTCGATCAGGCCGGCGTCGGGCAGCGCGTGCGAACAGACCAGCACTGGCGGCAGCGCATTGTCGGTGTAGTGCTGGGCCACGAAGGCCTCCAGCACCTGCGGCGCGGCCTCGCCCTCGGCGTGGGTCGGGAAGAACGGCTTGTCGCCCAGGTGGCGCCCGCCCCGCACCATGGCCAGGTTGACACAGACCTTGCCGCCGGCGATGGCCACCGCGACGATGTCGGTGTCCTCGCCGCTGACGTTTTCCATGGTCTGCTGGTGCAGCACCCGCGCCAGCGAGCCCATCTGGTCGCGCAGCGCGGCGGCTTCCTCGAAGCGCAGCGCCTCGGCGGCCTCCAGCATGCGGGCCTCGATCTCGCCCATCACGTCCTTGGCCTCGCCATTCAAAAAGCGCACCGCTCGCTGCACGTCCGAGGCGTAGTCCTGCGCCTGGATGGCGCCCACACAGGGCGCCGAGCAGCGCCCGATCTGGTGCAGCAGACAGGGCCGCGAGCGGTTGGCGAAAACGGTGTCCTCACAGGTCCGCAGGCGGAACACCTTCTGCAGGATCTGGATGGTCTCGCGCACCGCCCAGGCGTTGGGGAACGGGCCGAAGTACTGGCCGCGCTTGTTGGTGGCCCCGCGGTAATAAGCGATGCGCGGCCAGTCGTGGCCGGTGATCAGCAGGTAGGGATAGGACTTGTCGTCGCGGAACAGGATGTTGTAGCGCGGCTTCAGGCTCTTGATGAGGTTGTTTTCCAGGATCAGCGCTTCGGCCTCGGAGCGCGTGACGGTGACCTCCAGCCGCGCCACCTTCGCCACCATCTGGGCGATGCGCGGGCTGGCCAGGTTCTTCTGGAAATACGACGAGACGCGCTTTTTCAGGTCGCGCGCCTTGCCGACATACATGACCTCGCCGGCCGCATCCAGGTGCCGGTAGACACCCGGAAGATGCGGCAGGTCAGCCAGGAACGATTTGAGATTGAAGTCGTCGGGCATTCTGGTAACGGCTTTCGGCCTGCAGGGCGTCCCAGTCGAGCGCGTCGAAACGCGGCATCAAGCGGCGGATGCGGGCCACGGACTCGGGGGCATGGTCGAACTCGAGCCGCGCCAGCAGCTCGTCGGCCAGGTCGGGCCGGTTGCACACCAGCACCATGTCGCAACCGGCGCCCAGCGCGGCCTGGGCGCGCGCCAGGATGTCGCCGGCGACGGACGCGCCTTCCATGGTCAGGTCATCGGAGAACACTACCCCATCGTAGCCCAGGCGGGTGCGCAGGATGTCCTGCACCCAGCGCTTGGAGAATCCGGCCGGATGCTTGTCGACCTTGGGGTAGATCACGTGCGCCGGCATCACCGACGGCAGCACCGCGTCGCCCAGCCAGGCGTAGGGCGCGGCGTCGTCCTTCAGGATGCGTTCCAGCGGGCGCGGATCGACCGGGATCTCGTGGTGCGAATCCGCGCCGACGAAACCGTGCCCCGGGAAATGCTTGCCGCAGGCCGACATGCCGGCCAGCGCCAGGCCCTGGATCAGCGCGCGCGACAGCATCGTCACCACCCGCGCGTCTTGGTGGAAGGCGCGATTGCCGATCACCTTGCTGACGCCGTAGTCCAGGTCCAGCACCGGCGTGAAGCTCATGTCCACGCCGCAGGCGCGCAGCTCGGCGGCCAGCACGTAGCCGGCCTCGGTCGCCAGGCGCATCGCGGTCAGCGGATCGCGGTCCCACAGCGCGCCCAGGTCGCGCATCGCGGGCAGCGGCGTGAAGCCGTCTTCGCGGAAGCGCTGCACCCGGCCGCCCTCGTGGTCCACCAGGATCAGCAGGCGCTCCTTGCGCGCCTTGTGGATCTGGCGGGTCAGCTCGGTCAGCTGGCGGCGGTTCTCGAAATTGCGCGCGAACAGGATCACGCCGCCCACCAGCGGGTGGCGCAGGCGCTTCTTTTCTTCCTTGGTCAGCACGGTGCCGGCCACATCGACCATCACGGGACCGGGCGGCAGCGCCCGGGATTTCTTCTTGGCCATCGGCTTGTCCTTCTGTCTTGCAAACCGGCCCGCGGGCTCAGGGCTTGCGTTCGACCACCACGTAGGCGGCGGCCATGTCGGATTCATCGGTAATGGAAACGTGCGCGGCGCCGAAGCGCTGCACGTACCATTCCAGCAGTTCGGGGGCGATCACCAGCACCGGCCGGCCGCCGGGCGCGTTCAGGGTCTGCACCCGGCGCCAGGTCATGGGCATGCGCATGCCCAGGCCCACCGCCTTGGAAAAGGCTTCCTTGGCGGCAAAGCGCGTCGCCAGGAAGCGCACGCCGCGCACCGGGTCGCGGGCGCGGCGGGCGTGGAATTTGGCCAGTTCCTCGGGCCCCAGGATCTTCTCGGCGAAACGGTCGCCGTGGCGCGCCAGGGCGCGCTCGATGCGGTCGATGCGCAGCAGGTCCATGCCGATGCCGCCGATGGCGGCCGGCGCGGGAACGACGAGCGGAGATTCGGGCTGGGACATCGTTGCGGGCGCCTTGGGAGGGAGTCGGCCTGGGCTCAACGGCCGCGCAGCGCTTCCAGGCGGGCCTGCACCATCAGCGCCTTCATGTCGCGCACCGCCTTTTCCCAGCCGTCGAACACCGCCTGCGCGACGATGGCGTGGCCGATATTGAGCTCGGAAATGCCGTCCAGCGCCGCCACCGGCTTGACGTTGCCGTAGTGCAGGCCATGGCCGGCATTGACGCGCAAGCCATGGCGCAGCCCTTCGGCCACCGCCACGCGGATGCGTTCGAGTTCGGCCTGGGCGGCCTCGCCCTCCGCTTCGGCGTAGGCGCCGGTATGCAGCTCGATGACCGGCGCGCCGGCGCGGGCAGCGGCTTCGATCTGCGCGGGATCGGGGTCGATGAACAGCGACACGCGGATGCCGGTCTCGGTCAGCAGGCCGACCGCGTCCGTCACCGCCGACAAGGCGCCGGCCACTTCCAGCCCGCCCTCGGTGGTCAGCTCGGTGCGTTTTTCCGGCACCAGGCAGACGTCATTGGGCTTGACCGCGCAGGCGATCTCCAGCATTTCCGGCGTCACCGCGCATTCCAGGTTCATGCGGGTGCGCAACCGCGGCCGGATGGCGTAGACGTCGGCGTCCTGGATGTGGCGGCGGTCTTCGCGCAGATGCAGCGTGATCAGGTCGGCGCCGGCGTCCTCGGCGCGCAGCGCCGCCGCGACCGGGTCGGGATAGGTCGTGTGACGCTGCTGCCGCAGGGTCGCGACATGATCGATGTTTACACCAAGTTCTATCATTGCACTTTCGTTGTTTCTTCCCAGCCGCCGCCCAGTGCCTTGTAGAGTTCCACACGGTTGATCAGCGCGGCCAGGCCGGTTTGCACCAGCGCCAGCTGGGCATTGAAAAAGTCCACTTGCGCGGTCTGCACCTGCAGGTAGCTGTCGATACCATTGGTATAGCGCAGGTTCGACAGCTCCAGGGTGCGCGCCGACGAATCCTGCAGCGCGCGCTGGGCGTCCAACTGGGCGCCGTAGGTGGCTTCGCCCGCCAGCGCGTCCGAGACCTCGCGGAACGCCTGCTGGATGGTCTGCTCGTACTGCGCCACCGCGATGTTGTCGCGCGCCTTGGCCAGGTTCAAGCCTTCGCGGATGCTGCCGCCGGCGAACAGCGGCGTGGTGATCGACGGCGAGAAGCTCCAGTACCCTTGCCCGCCCTTGAACAGCGTATCCAGCGACGGGCTGGCCACGCCGAACAGGCCGGTCAGCGAGATGGTCGGGAAGAACGCCGCGCGCGCCGCGCCGATGTTGGCATTGGCCGACTTCAGGTTGTTCTCGGCGGCCAGGATGTCCGGACGACGCTCCAGCAGGTCGGACGGCAGCCCGGCCGGCACCGTCGCCAGCAGCTGGTCGCGGCCGAACGTGGCGGGCGGCGGCAGGTCCTCGGGCAACGGCGTGCCGAGCAACAGCACCAACGCATTGACGGCCTGGGCCTGGGCCCGGGCCAACTGCGCCAGGTCGGCCGAGGCCGTATCCAGCAGCGACTTGGACTGGTTCAGGTCCAGTTCGGAGGCGACGCCACCGTCGAAGCGGCGCTTGACCAGGTTGTACGACTCCTGGCGCGAGGCCAGCGTGCGCTGGGTCAGTTCCAGCTGCACCTGGGCCGCGCGCAGGTTGAAGTACGACTGCGCCACCGCGCCGATCAGCGTGATGTGGGTGCTCTTTTGCGCCTGCTCGGTCGACAGGTACTGCTGGTACGCCGCTTCCGACAGGCTGCGCAGGCGGCCGAACAGGTCGATCTCAAACGTGGTCAGGCCGATGCCGGCCTGGTACGAACTGGTGACCGAACCGGCGCCCGGCTGGCGCATGTTCTCGGGGAAACGCTGGCGCTGCCCCTGGATGCCGGCGCCGATGCTGGGCCATTGCGCGCCGCGCTGCACGCCATACTGGGCGCGCGCCTCTTCGACGCGCTGCACCGCCACGCGCAGGTCGCGATTGTTGACCAGCGCCAGCTCGATCAGGCGCTGCAGGCGCGGATCACGGAAGAACTCGCGCCAGCCCAGGTCGGCCGCGGGCGTGCCCGCCTGCGGCGCCACCGCCGACGCGGGCTGGGTGCCCAGCGTCATCGGCGTGGCGTACGCGCCGTACTGCACCTTGGGCTGGTCGGGCCAGTTGCCGGAGACCGGCGCGTCGGGACGTTTGTAGTCGGGCGCCAGCGAGCAGCCGGCCAACGCCACCGCCACGAAGGCGGACAAGGCGGTCTGTTTGAACATCAGGGCGCTCATTCCTTGCCCTCCTGGCCACCGTTGGGTTGTGCGGATGCGTCCGGCGGGGTCTGCCCCGCGGCCGCCTTCTTGGCCGCCTGTTCTTCCTCGAAGGCGCGCAGCTCGGCGCCCAGCAGGCGCGGCTTGGTCTTGAACAGACCCAGCACCACGACGAAGAAGGTCGGCACGAAAATCACCGCGAACGGCGTGGCGGCCAGCATGCCGCCCAGCACGCCCAGGCCCACCGCGCGCTGGCTGGCGGCGCCGGCGCCGGTGGCCATGGCCAGCGGCACCACGCCCAGGATGAACGCCAGCGAGGTCATCAGGATCGGCCGGAACCGCAGGCGCGCGGCTTCCACCGCCGCCTCGTACAGGCCCATGCCGCGCGCGTACTGGTCCTTGGCGAATTCCACGATCAGGATGGCGTTCTTGGCCGCCAGCCCGATCACGGTCACCATGCCCACCTGGAAGTACACGTCGTTGGACATGCCCAGCGCGCTGACCAGCGCCACCGCGCCCAGCATCCCCAGCGGCACCACCAGCATCACGGAGATCGGGATGGCCCAGCTTTCATACAGCGCGGCCAGCACCAGGAACACCACCAGCAGCGACAGGCCCATCAGGATCGGGGCCTGGTTGCCGGCCTGGCGCTCCTGGTAGGACAGCCCGGTCCATTCGTAGCCGAAGCCCTGCGGCAGCTGGCCCACCAGCTTCTGCATTTCCTCCATGGCCTGGCCGGTCGTGTAGCCGGCCGCGGCGCTGCCGCCGATGCGCATGGATTCGTAGCTGTTGTAGCGCACCACCTGCACCGGGCCCTGCGACCACTTGGCCGTCACGAACGACGACAACGGCACCATGCCGCCCTGGGCGTTGCGGGCGTTCAGCTGCAGCACGTCCGACAGCTGCATGCGGTACGGCGCATCCGCCTGCACCCAGATGTTCTGCATCCGGCCCAGGTTGGGGAACTTGCTCAGGTAGGCCGAACCGACGGCGGTGGAGATCAGCGAGGCGGCCTCGTCGAAGTTCACCCCCAGCGCCGCTGCCTTGTCGCGGTCGATGTCCAGCGTCAGCTGCGTGCCGGCCGACAGGCCGGTGATACGCACCTGCGACAGCACCGGGCTCTTCATGGCCATGCCCATCAGCTGGCCGGTGGCCGCGGCCAGCGCCTCGGTGCCGGCCGCGCCGCGATCCTGCAGGCGCAGGTCGAAGCCGGTGGCATTGCCCAGCGACGAGATCGCGGGCGGCACCAGCGTGAACACCTGGGCGTCGTGGATGCCCATGAGCTGCTTCTGGAAGGCGTTGAACGCGATCGCGCCGGCCGAATCCCCCTTGCCCTTGCGATCCTTGAAGTCCTTGAGCGTGGTGAAGGCGATGGCCGCGTTCAGGCCGTTGCCGTTGAAGCTGTAGCCCTGCACCGTGATGATGTTCTCGACTGCCGGAATCTCGCGGAAATAGGCCTCGACCTCTTCGATCACCTGCACCGTGCGATTGGCGCTGGCGCCCGTGGGCAGCTCAATGTTGCTGATGACGTAGCCCTGGTCTTCTTCCGGCAGGAATGACGACGGCAGGCGCAGGTACAGCCAGCCCAGCAGGATCACCAGCACCAGGAAGGCCAGCATCATGCGGCCGCCCTTGTGCAGGATGCGCGAGACCCAGTTCTGGTAGCCGTGCGTGGTGGCGTCGAACTTGCGGTTGAACCAACCGAAGAAACCCTTC
Source organism: Achromobacter xylosoxidans (assembly GCF_001457475.1). Taxonomy (NCBI): domain Bacteria; kingdom Pseudomonadati; phylum Pseudomonadota; class Betaproteobacteria; order Burkholderiales; family Alcaligenaceae; genus Achromobacter; species Achromobacter xylosoxidans. The sequence goes on from NZ_LN831029.1 coordinate 5,092,019, forward strand.
TTGTCGTTGTGGTGCCCCTTGGGCACCGGCTTCAGGATGGTCGCGCACAGCGCCGGCGTGAAGGTCAGCGCCAGCAGCGCCGAGAAGAAGATCGACACGGCCATGGCCACCGAGAACTGGCGGTAGATCACGCCCACCGACCCGCTCATGAAGGCCAGCGGCAGGAATACCGTCACCAGCACCAGCGTGATGCCGATGATGGCGCCGCTGATCTGCGGCATGGCTTTCTTGGTGGCTTCCTTGGGCGGCAACCCTTCGGTCGCCATGATCCGCTCGACGTTCTCGACCACCACGATGGCGTCGTCCACCAGGATGCCGATGGCCAGCACCATGGCGAACATGGTCAGCACGTTGATCGAGAATCCAAACCCCAGCATGACGGCGAACGACCCCAGCATGGCCACCGGCACCACCAGCGCCGGGATCAGGGTGTAGCGCACGTTCTGCAGGAACAGGTACATCACCAGGAACACCAGCACCATGGCTTCGGCCAGGGTGTGCAGCACCTGCTCGATCGAGACCTTGACGTAGGGCGCGGTGTCGTAGGGGATGGCGTAGGTGATGTTGCCGGGGAAGTACTTGGACAGCTCGTCCATCTGCTGGCGCACGCCCTGGGCGGTGGCCAGCGCGTTGGCGTCGGGCGACAGCACGATGGCGAAGGCGGCCGTGGGCTTGCCGTTCAGGCGGGCGCCGAACTGGTAGTTGTCGGCGCCGACCTCGATGCGGGCGACGTCGCGCAGCAGCACCTTGGAACCATCGCTGTTGGCGCGCAGCACGATCTTGCCGAAACCATCGACGGTGCTGAGTTGGCCGTTGGCCACCACGGTGGCCGTGATGCGCTGCGAATCAGGATTGGGCGGCGCGCCGATGCTGCCGCCCGACACCAGCACGTTCTGCGCGGCGATGGCCTGGTTGACCTCGGACATGCTCAGGCTGAAGCCGACCAGCTTGGCCGGGTCGACCCAGATGCGCATGGCGCGCGGCGCCGCGAACAGCTGGAACTGGCCCACGCCGGACACCCGCGACACCGGGTTCTGGATGTTGCGGGTGATGTAGTCGGCCAGCGCGGTCTGGTCGAGCGAGCCGTCGGTGGACGACAGCGTCACGATCATCAGGAAGCCGGTACTGGTCTGCTCGTACTTCAGGCCCTGTTGCTGCACCGCGGACGGCAGCTGGGCGATCACGTTGGACACGCGGTTCTGCACGTCCACCTGCGCCAGGTCAGGGTCGCGGCCGGGCGCGAAGGTGGCGGTGATGGTCGAGGTGCCGTAGGAATCGCTGACCGACTCGTAGTAGATCAGGCCCTTGGCGCCGTTGAGCTTGTCCTCGATGATACTGGTGACCGATTCGGCCACTTCCTTGGCCGAGGCGCCCGGATAGGTCGCGGTGATGGTGATGGCCGGCGGCGCCACGTCGGGGTACTGCGACACCGGCATGTTCGGGATGGCCAGTATCCCCGCCAGCAGGATGAACAGGGCGACTACCCAGGCGAAGATTGGTCGATCAATAAAAAATTGCGGCATGTGGGCTGACTCTGAAAGCGATGCTCACCAAAGAGGAACGCAGCGCATTGCGCTGCGAGCCGCTTACGATTTCTGCGGGGCCTGTTGCGCCGGCTCGGCCGGCTTGGCGCCGGGGTCCGCGGGCTTGGCGCCGGGCTGCCCCGGCTGCCCGCCCGCGGCGGGCGCGCCGCCCGCCTTGTTCCAGGGGCTGGCCTGCACCGGCGCCCCGGGACGGATCTTCTGGAAGCCCTCGACCACGACCACGTCGCCGGCCTTCAGGCCGCTGGTGATGATCCAGTCGGTCTTGACGGCGCCGCCGGTGGTGACGGGCAACTGTTCGATCTTGTTGTCCTTGACCAGCATCAGGCTCTGCGAACCGTCGGCCGTGCGCTGCAGCGCCTGCTGCGGCACCAGCAGGGCCTGGTCGTTCACGCCCTGCTCCAGCCGCACGCGCACGTACATGCCGGGCAGCAGGATGCCGTCGGGGTTGGGGATCTCGGCGCGCAGGTTGACCTGGCCGGTGCTGGGATCGACGGTGATGCCGGTGAACAGCAGCTTGCCGGGACGGTCGTATTCGGTGCCGTCCTCCAGCACCACGGTGGCGCGGGCGGCGTCCTTGCCGACCTGTTGCAGCTTGCCGCTGGCAAACGCGCGGCGCAGCGCAGCCAGGTCCGAGGTGGACTGGGTGAAGTCGACGTAGATGGGATCGAGCTGCTGCACGGTGGCCATCTGCGTGGCGGAGGTGGCCTCGACCAGCGCGCCTTCGGTCACCAGCGGCTTGCCGATGCGGCCCGTGATGGGCGACACGACGTCGGTATAGCCCAGGTTGATCGAGGCGTTGTCCTGGGTCGCCTTGGCGGCGGCCACGGTGGCCTCGGCCTGGCGATAGGCCGCCACGGCGTTGTCGTATTCCTGCTTGCTGACGGCGTTGGCCTTGACCAGCGGCGCGTAACGGTCGGCCAGCAGCTTGGCGCTGAACAGGTTGGCCTGCGCCTGCTTGAGCTGCGCGGTGGCCTGGTCGTAGGCGGCCTTGTAGGGCGCCGGATCGATCTTGAACAGCAGCTGGTTTTCCTTGACGTCGCCGCCCTGTTCGAAGGTGATCTTCTGGACGATGCCGGTGACCCGCGAGCGGATCTGGGCGTCGCGCACGGCGTCGACGCGCCCGGGCAGTTCGGAGACGATGGGCGTGCGCTGCGGCTGCACGGTAATGACGCTGACCTGGGGCATGCCAGGGTTCATCTGCGGCTTTTCACCGCACCCTGCCAACAACAGCGCGAGGACGCCGCCGGAGAAAGCCAGACCTGAGACACGTTTAGGCGAAAACCGCATTGAAACCCCCGCGAAGTTAACCGCGCCAAGCGACCGCAACAATGTGACGGCGATGACCATCGCCGCGTCCGGTTGCCGTAGGCGGCCACGGGGTTGCGCGGCCGCATTTCGACCGCCGTATTTGACCGCAATCCTTGTTTGCGATCAAAGCAAAACCCTGCGCCCCGCCTGTGACACGTGAATAGCCCGTTAATGTAACTCAGTTATTGGGGAAATCACTGATTTTCACGACGAGACGCGACATCGGGAGGGGGGGAAATCCAGCCGCCGCGATCAGAGGTCGGCAACCTCTTGCAGATTGCCCAGGAACACGTAGCCCACGCCATGCACCGTATGCAGGGGCAGGCGTCCGCCCGCCTGGCGCACCTTGCGGCGCAGACGGCAGATCGCCACGTTCAGGGCGCGCAGGTTGGTGCTTTGGCGCGGCAACATCAGTTCCTCGCGCAGGACGGCGAGTTCTTCGCGCAGCAGTTCCTTGCGGGGATTGCGCAACAGGCACTGGAAGCAGGCGCGCTCGACCTCGGTCAGGTCGAGCCGGGTTCCTTGCGGGGTCAGCAGGGTCCAGCCATGGTAGAGCAGGCTCCACCAGCCATCCAGGCGGACCGGAAAGGCGTCGGACGCCGCGGCCGCATCATTGCTGGAGCCCTCGCGCCCCGCGTCGGGAGACGACGCGGCCGGCGGCACGCGGAGAGGGGAATGGGAAAAAGATGCGGTCATCGTCGGTGTCTCCACCGGGCGGGCCGCCTGGAAAAGGACGACGGCCCGGACCCGGAACAAGGTTTCAAGTCTTGCCGAAAGACTACCGTTGCTGACGTGATTGCGCGGCGATGTTGCCCTGGAATCAGACGAGTCCTAGGAAATCGCACCACAGGTCAAGAGGTGTACGTGCCGTTTCGATGGATATCGTGCGTGACGAAACAGCTGTCCTGGGTGGGACGCGCCAGGATGCCCGGCCGCGCCAGCGTCTGGCGGATATCGGCCAGGCCGGACTCCCAGTGCTCGCGCATGGCCTCCGTGCCGAACTCATAATCCTTGGAATAGCGCTCGCGGTGCTTGGATTCGTAGATCAGGTTGATGATGTTGGTGGCCGGCGTCTTGGCCAGCCGCCGGATTTCCGCCAGGTCCGGCGCGTCGCGCTCGCGCTCGGGCAGGCGCTCGAGCAGCTGCTGCAGGCCATGGCGCAGCTTCAGCACGCGCCGCAACTGGTCGGTGACCATGCGGGTCCGGCTGGAGTACTGGATGTCCTTCTGGCGCTCGGCCACTTCCTCGAGCGTGGTCGGCAACGCGCCGCGGGCGGGCCACAGATCCACCTGGAACGCCAGCGTGTCGCGCATGGTGTCGCTGGTCAGCACCTGGGCCAGCGGCGTGTTGGACACCACGCCTCCGTCCCAGTAGTGCTCGCCGTCGATCTCCACGGAGGGAAAGCCCGGCGGCAGGGCGCCCGAGGCCATGATGTGCTCGGGCCCGAGGGTATGCCGGAGGCTGTCGAAATAGGCGAAATTGCCGCTGCGCACGTTCACCACGCCGAAACTGGCGCGCACCGCGCCGGCGTTGAGCAGGTCGAAATCGATGTACTGGCGCAGGGTCGCGGCCAGCGGCGTGGTGTCGTAGAAGCTGGTCGACGCCGCGCCCTTGCCATGCACCCAGTACGGCGGCGGAAAGCGCGGCTTGAAGAACCCCGGCTGGCCCGAGAACAGGGCCTGGAAGGCCGACAGCTGGCCATTCATGGCGGGCGAGCCGAAACCGAACGGGATGCCCTCGAACATGCCGGCCAGCGTATCGCCCCAGGGCACCGAGGCGAACCCCGCCGGCCGGCAGATGCTTTCCCAGAACCCGCGCAGGCGCTCCACCCGCTCGTCTTCGGGCGAGCCGGCGATGATCGCCGCATTGATCGATCCGATCGAAATCCCGGAAATCCAGTTCGGCCGGATGCCTGCCTCGTGCAGCCCCTGGTACACGCCGGCCTGGTAGGACCCCAGGGCGCCCCCGCCCTGCAGCACCAGGGCCACGGTTTCATAGGGCGGCGTCGCGCCGGTGTCTGGGGATGCGGCCTTGCGGCGAGTACTCATGCGGGGTTCCTTCGAAACACGGGCTAGGGCTTGCTCTTGTCCGGCACTTGCGGCGCGGCCACGCCGGCACGGAACGGATATTTGGCGAAGATCCCGGCCACGGCCTTGTCGATGTTCTGCGACGAGGTCGCCGTGTCCGGGTTCTGGACTTCCCCGACGGCCACGCCTTCCCACACCATCTGCTTGCGACGCGCGTCGACCAGGTCGATGTTGAGAGTGCCTTCGGTGTATTGGTAGACGGTGTCGCCCCAGCCGTAGCCGGGCCAGCCGCCATAGAAGCCACTGCGATAGCCGTAATAAGGGCCCATGGGCGGCGGCGGCGCCTCGGTCACCTGGGTCTTCTGCTGCAGCTTGCCATTGAAATTGACCAGCAGGTCGGGATTGGCGGCGTCGTACACATAGCCACGCATTTCCATCTGGCCGCGCGTGGCGTCCTTGAGGCGTTCGGTCAGCAGCGTGCTGTAGCCGGCCTTGTCGGTGCCCAGCGGCGACATGTAGCCGAAGGTCCGGTAGCGCGAGAAATCCGCCTGGTGGTCGTAATCGCTTTTGATGGCGGGACTGGAGGCGCAAGCCGCCAGGATCGTGACCAGGGAACCCGATGCCAGCATTTTCAGCGCTTTCATGTCGATCTCCAAGAAGCGGGGCCGCGAGCCGGCCCCCCGAGTTGAACACCCCTCAACACACTCCGAGCGCGTCCATAGTGCCGCGAAGCGGATAAAGTTTCAACAGCATCTCATTCTCATCGGATATATATCAAACGGCGGCCGGACGGGCTCCATTACACTCGGGAATATTCCAGACCCCGACCAGACCTGATACCGATGTTGGAACTCGACGGCTCGATTTGGTTTCGTTCCGGCACCCAGACTTGGGGCGGAAAGAACCGCATAGACCTGCTGGCGCAAATCGACGCCACCGGCTCCATCACGGCCGCCGCGCGCGCGGTGGGCATGAGCTACAAGGGCGCCTGGGATGCCATCGATGCGATGAACAACCTGGCAGGCGAGCCGCTGGTGCTGCGCGCCGCCGGGGGCAAGGGCGGCGGCGGCACGCGCCTGACCGACCGGGCTCGCGGCCTGATCGCGACCTTCCGGGCCCTGGAAGCCGAACACCGCAAATTCATGGAAAACCTGACGCACGCTGGCGTGGATGCCAGCGGCGATCTCGACTTGATGAGGCGATTCATGCTGAAGACCAGCGCACGCAACAAACTCATGGGCACGGTAATGGAAATCCGCGCGGGCGCCGTCAACGACGAAGTCCTGCTGCGCATCGCCGGCGGCCAGGTCATCACCGCCACCATCACCCGGGAAAGCACCCAGGAACTGGAGCTGGCGCCCGGCAAGGAAGCGCTGGCCCTGGTCAAGGCCTCGTCGGTCATCGTCGGCGCGCCCGGTGCGGGCCTGCGGCTGTCGGCCCGCAACCAGCTGCCGGGCACCATCACGGCGGTACGTACCGGCGCGGTCAACAGCGAGATCCTGATCGGGCTGGAAGGCGGCGCCACGCTGGCGGCCATCGTCACCAACGAAAGCGCGCAGGAACTGGGCTTGCGTGAAGGCGCGCAAGCGGTCGCCGTGTTCAAGGCTTCCAGCGTGATCCTGGGCGTGCTGGACTGAATCCCGCGCGCGGGGGCGGCCGCCCTTGCAACAGACCTTGCGCCGCCCCTGCACGCCTGCTAGACGCCGACGTCCTCGTCGCGTCGGCGCACCTTGCCGTCGCGCACTTCGAAGACCTCGTCGGCCAGCGCCTCGACGTCGGCCGGATCATGCGTGATCAACAGCATCGGCACGTCCAGCTGGCGCTGCAGGGCGTTCAGCTCCAGCCGCATCTTGCCGCGCAGTTGCGAATCGAGCGCCGAGAACGGTTCGTCCAACAGCACGATCTCGGGCTTGAGCATCAGCGCGCGCGCCAGCGCCACGCGTTGCTTCTGGCCGCCCGAGATCTCGTGCGGATAGCTGCCCACGATGGCGCCCAGCTCGAAGGCGTCCACCCACCGCCGCGCCTCGGCCGAGACCGCGCGCCGGGGCGGGTTGAGCCAGCCGCGGCGCGAACCGAAGGCGATGTTCTGCGCCACCGTCAGGTGCGGAAACAACGCGTAGTCCTGGAACAGGTAGGCCACGCGGCGGGCCTGCGGCGCGACGCTGACGCGGGCCTCGGCGTCGAACAGCACCCTGCCGTTGACCTCGATGCGGCCGGCGTCCGGCCGCAGCAGCCCGGCCACCGCTCGCAGCGTCAGGCTCTTGCCGGCGCCCGACGGGCCGAACAGCGCAATGCGCTTGGCCTTGGACGAGAACGCCACGTCCAGCGAAAAATGGCGGTCGCCGGAGACCATGTTTTTGCGGATGCGCAGGTCGACGCTCATAGTCTGCCTCCGCGTTGGCTGGAACGGATCGGCACCAGCTTGCCGGCCGCCAGCAGCACCACGATGCAGGTGATGGAAGTCACCAGCACCAGGAAATTGGCGGTGGCGTCATCGCCCGCCTGCACCGCCTCGTAGATGGCGACCGACAGCGTCTGGGTGCGGCCCGGCAGGTTGCCGGCGATCATCAGGGTGGCGCCGAATTCGCCCAGCGCGCGGGCAAACGCCAGCAACACGCCGGCGACGATGCCGCGCGCCGCCAGCGGCAGCGTCACGCGGAAGAACACCCCGGCCTCGCACACGCCCAGCACGCGGGCCGCGTTTTCCAGTTGCGAATCGACGTTCTCGAAGGCGGCGCGGGCCGACTTGAACACCAGCGGGAAGGCCACCACCGACGCGGCGATGACCGCGCCCTGCCAGGTGAACACCAGCTCGATGCCGATATCGGCCAGCCGCTCGCCCAGCACGCCGCGCCGGCCCAGCAGCACCAGCAGGTAGTAGCCCAGGACCGTGGGCGGCAGCACCAGCGGCAGGGTCAGGATGGCATCGAGCAGATCGCGCCCGGGCCAACGCCAGCGCGACAGACAATAGGCGGCCGCGGAGCCGGCCACGGTCGCCAGCAACGTCGCCCAGCCCGCCACTTTCAGGGTAAGCAGCAGGGGCACCCATACCGAATCACTCATCGCTGACCGCGTTGGCTGTCGCCCGCGCTCTCAAGGCTTCTGGAAGCCGTAGCGCGACAGGATTTCCTGCCCGGCGGGCGACATCACATAGGCCACGAAGCTTTGCGCTTCCTTGGCGGCGTCGTCGCGCGCGGTCACGGCGATGGGATAGGTCACCGGGGTCTGCGACGGCACGCGCACGGCCACCTTGACCTTGTCCGGCATCACGGCGGCGTCGGTGGCGAACACGAAGCCCGCGTCGACCTCGCCGCGCGACACGTAGTCCAGGCTCTGGCGCACGTTCTGCGCCAGCACGCTCTTGGCCTGCACCGCGTCCCACAGGCCGGCGGCCTGCAACGCGCCCTGCGTGTAGCGGCCCACCGGCACCGAAGCCGGGTTGCCGTAGGCGATGCGCTTGATGTCGCCGCGCGTCAGGTCCTTGAGCGCGGTGATATTGGCCTTGCTGTCGGTCGGCACGATCAGCACCACCTGGTTGGCGGCGAAGTCGATGCGCGTGTCGGGCTTGACCGCCTTTTCCTCGACCGCCTTGTCCATGGCCTTCTGGTCGGCGGACGCGAACACGTCGGCGGGCGCGCCCTTGACGATCTGCTGCAGCAGCACGTCGGAGGCGCCGAAGTTCAGGATGACCTTGGTGCCGGCATGCTCCTTTTCGTACGCCTGGGCCACGTCCTTGAACGCGTTGGTCAGGCTGGCGGCGGCGGACACCACCAGGTCGCCGGCGTGGGCGCTGGGGCCCCAGACGGCGGCCAGGACCAGCGATGCGGCCAGGATCGGGGATTTGCGGAACATGAAGCTCTCCTCAGGCAGATCAATCTCGGTAACGAAATATATATAGGTATATAACGCCCGTCAATTTGCGTCGGCGGCTGGCTTGCGCCAGGTCAACGAAGGAGAAAAATCGGCCTGGGGCGCGCTCAGCCGCGCTCGACCGTGGTGACGCGCACCGTGTCCGGCCCCAGCGCCGCCCGCAGGCGTTCGAGCGCCAGTTCCGGGCGGGCGGCCCCGCACATGAAGATGTCCAGCGCCGCGAACCGGTGTTCTGGCCAGGAATGGACGCTGATATGGGATTCGCTCAGCATGACCACGCCGGTCACGCCCGCGCCCTCGCCGAAATGATGGAAATGGGCGCCCAGCACCCGCGCCCCCGCCGCCTCGGCGGCCAGGACCAGTTCGCGTTCGAGCGCTGCCGCGTCGGCCAGCAGAGCGGCGGGCACGCCGCGGAAATCGGCCAGGATATGGCGGCCGGGCGTGGCGTGCGGCGTCACTTGTGCGAACCGCCCGACGACCAGCCCGAGCTGCCCGAAGAACCGCCGCCCCAGCTGCCGCCGCCGCCGCTGGTGTAGCGGGCGCCGGGCGAACTGGCGCCGGTCGCGGCCATCACCACGATGACGGCGTAGATGGCGTATAGAAGCTTGCCCATCCCTTATTCATCCTTTGCGGAGATCTTGTCCGCGAGGCTGGCCGGCAGCCACAGGAACGCCAAGCCGATCACGATCGGCAGGATGCGCCCGCTGAAAATGTTGCCAATATTGAGGAAGCCCATGGCGATGGTCGCGAACCAGGCCCATTTGCGGTAACCGCCGGACAAGGCGGCGCGCGGCATCGCTTTCTGCCTGGCCAGCTCGGGGTTGCCGAACCATTCGGCCAGTTGCGCGGGCGCGACCGGTGCGGCGGCCGACCAGCCCACTTCGGCCGGAGCCTGCTCCCGGGTGAGCTTGAGATTGCCCGCCTTGTAGTCGGTGATCTGGGTGCGGTCGCCGACCTTCACGCGCCAGTTGAAGGCGCCCAGCGCCAGGTCGACGCGCGACGTGTAGTCGTACAGCTTGTGGTACAGCTTGGAACGCCAGCGCACGCTGGTGGCATTGTTGTGGCTGGGCCAGGTATCGCAGACCTGCACGCGTTCCCAGCCCTCGTCGGTCTCGACCAGCCAGGTGAAGCCCTTGACCGGACTGAACAGCAGGTATTCGATCCAGTCCGACGGTTCTTCCGGATCCGGGTCCGCGCACTTCATCAGGCCGATCAAGGTGTAGGTCGTGCCGTCGATCCTGGCGGTGGCGCCCAGCGCCAGCGTGGTCTTGATGGCCCGGACCTTGCGCGCCTTGTCGATGACTTCGGCGGTTTCACCGGCGCAATCGACGGTGGCCGCGCAGGACGGGCACACCACCTGGGTCGCCATGGCCGCCACGAAGCTGATGGGCGCGCCGCAGTTGGGGCAATCGAGCGCCTTGATCTGGCCGCGGAAGCGCCCGGCGGTTTCCTCGACCTGCTCGTTCGAGCGCAGCGTGGAGGCCTGCATGGCAGACAGGTCGAAGGCCTTGCCGATATAGAGTTCGGGCTGCGGGCCGTCGGAAAAATCCAGCGTGAGAAAGGCATCCAGGCTGCGGAAGTCCGCCACCTTGGCCTCCCAGCCATCGCCAGGCACGAACGGCAATTCGCCCTGCGCGCCGCCGGCGCGGCAGCGGCGCACGTCGGAGGCGGTGAAGCGCTGGCCGTCCAGCTTCAGGTCATCGCCCGCGGCGATGTCGGCAAATGCCGGCAGGCCCTGCACCGTCTTGACCTTGCGGCGACGGGTGATGGCGTACTGGCCGGAAGCATCCGACAGCCAGCCGTCCGAGCCGTCATCGAACCACAGGTACCACTCGTTCCAGAAGCCGTCCTCGTAGCGCAGCTGGATGCGGCCGATCAAATCGAAGCGCTTGCCCTCGAACTTGCCGGAAGCGCCCAGGCACAGCGGCGAATAGTCTTCCAGGACATCGGCGGTCTCGCCGATGCGCCTGACCGATTCGGCGTCCTTGAGCAGCGTGCTGCGGCAGGCGCCGCAGACCGCCATGACCGATGCCGTGGAAGTGAACTTGACGGGCGCTCCGCACTGCGGACACAGGACCTGCTGCATGGGCGTGCGGCGCTCAGCTGGTGAGTTTCTTCAGGACTTCGGCCTTGGCCGTGTCGTAATCGGCCGGCGTGATCAGGCCCTTGTCCAGCAAGTCCTTGAGCTGCTGCAGCCGCTGCACCGGATCGGCGCCAGCGCCGGCGGCCGCCCCCGCTGCCGCGGCCCCGGCCGCGGCGCCCGCAGCCGGCTGGCCCTGGGCCACGCCCAGGCCGGCGGCCATGGTCTGGCCCAGCGCCGCGCCGGCCGCCAGGCCCGCGCCGATGCCGGCGATGCCGCCTTCGTTCTGGGCCGCCAGCGGGATCGAGGTGGCGGTCTGGTACTGGGTGAATTTGCCCAGGTCGCCAGCCATGCCCATCGAGATCCGCGTATCCAGCGCCTTCTGCAATTCCTCGGGCAGCGACACATTCTCGACCGTGAAGTTGTCGAGTTTGACGCCATAGCGGTCGAACACCGGGCCCAATTGCTCGGCGATGCTCTGCGACATCAGGCCCTGGTTGCCGGCGATATCCAGGAACGGCACCTTGGATCCGCCCAGCGCCGTGGTCATGGCCGCGACCACCATGTTGCGCAGTTGCATTTCCAGGTCGTCGACGGTGTAGACGTCGCGCGTGCCGCTGATCTCGCGGTAGAACTTGGCCGGGTCGGTGATCTGGTACGAGTACACGCCGAAGGCGCGCAGCCGCACCATGCCGAACTCGCTGTCGCGCAGCGTCACGGGCTGCGCCGTGCCCCAGCGCCGGCCCAGTTGCAGGCGGGTGCTGAAGAAGATCACGTCCGACTTGAAGGGCGACTCGAACAGCTTGTCCCAGTTCTTCAGGTACGTCAGCACCGGCAGGGTCTGGGTCGTCAGCTTGTACATGCCGGGGCCGAACACGTCGGCCACCTTGCCTTCGTTGACGAACACCGCCATCTGCGATTCGCGCACGGTCAGGCTGGCGCCGTACTGGATTTCGAAATCCTGCATCGGGTGGCGCCAGGCCAGCACGCCGTCGCCGTCCTCGTTCCATTGCAGGATGTCGATAAACTGCTTGCGGATAAATGAACCGAGACTCATGGCAAGTTCTCCTGTTTCAGATCAAGGTCGACGCGCCTGGCCGCTCAGGTCAGGCAGGCGGCGTTGACCACGCCGGCGGCCAGCGAGATCGAACCGATCAGGCCGCCCATGGCGATGTTGTTTTCTTCGATGGCCTCGTGCAGCCCGTGGATGGCGCGGGACACGACGGCGTAGACGACCAGTTGCACCACCATGGCGGCGACGCCCCAGACCAGGAACATGACGAAACTGGCGTGGACCGCGATGCTGGAACAGAGCGTGAAGGAAAAGCCCACCAGGGCGCCGCCGTAGGACAACACCGCGGCGATGTTGCCCTCGCGGATCAGCTCGAATTCCTTGTAGCGGGTAACGGTGGTGTAGACGGCGGTGAAAATGCCCAGCATGACCAGCGCCGAGACGATGTAGATCAGATAGGTCACGGCCGGATGCATCGCTTCTCCCATAATCGCCCCTTCAGGCCCTAATTGCGCGCAGTATATACGGCGCCTTCGATATACTGCGAACGCATTTTCACGTCGGAACCCCCATGCGCGACCGCGTTCTCATCCTGTCGGTATTGATCGTCGCTTCCTGCGGCCTGGGCTATGAGCTCATCAGCAGCGCGCTGGCCAGCTATCTGCTGGGGGATTCCATTCTCCAGTTCTCGTCCGTCATCGGCTGCTATCTGTTCGCGATGGGCATCGGATCGTGGTTGTCAAAATATGTAAGAGACGACGACGTTTTGAATCGATTCATCGACGTCGAACTGGCCGTCGCATTGTTGGGCGGGGTTTCCGCCGCGGTCCTGTTCCTGGTGTTCGCCTGGCTGTCGGCGCCGTTTCGCGCGGCGTTGTACGCGGGCGTCTTCATTATCGGACTGATGGTCGGCATGGAAATTCCGCTGGTGATGCGGGTATTCAACCAGCGCAAGGCCGAGTTCCGCGAAATCGTCAGCCGCGTGCTGACCTTCGATTATCTCGGCGCGCTGGCCGTGTCGCTGATCTTTCCGCTGTTGCTGGCGCCCAAGCTGGGCCTGCTGCGCACCAGTTTCCTGTTCGGCATGCTCAACGCCGGCGTGGCGCTGTGGACCACCTGGCTGTTCCGCGGCGAGATCCGGCGTCCGGCCGAACGCGCCGTGCGCGGCGGCGTGGTGCTGGGGCTGCTGGCCCTGGGCTTCCTGTTTTCCGGCCAGATGACGGCGTGGGCCGAAAAGGGCCTGTACGGCGACGACGTGGTGCACGCCGAGACCACGCCCTACCAGCGCCTGATCGTGACGCGCTGGCACGACGACCTGCGGCTGTACATCAACGGCAACCTGCAATTCTCGTCGCGCGACGAGCACCGCTACCACGAGTCGCTGGTGATCCCCGGCCTGCAGGCGCTGCCGTGGGCCCGCAACGTGCTGGTGCTGGGCGGCGGCGATGGCCTGGCGGTGCGCGAGATCCTCAAGTACAAGCATGTGGAGCACGTCACGCTGGTGGACCTGGATCCTGCCATGACGGGCCTGTTCTCGCGCTCCGAACCGCTGACGAAACTGAACCAGGGCTCGCTGACCGATCCGCGCGTCACCGTCATCAATGACGACGCCGGCCGCTGGCTCGAAAGCCACGCCGAGGTCTACGACTTCATCGTGGTGGACTTTCCGGATCCGTCCAACTTCGGCCTGGGCCGGCTGTACTCCGTGCCGGTCTACCACCTGATGGCGCGGCACCTGGCCGAGAACGGCTACATGGTGATCCAGTCGACCTCGCCCTACTTCGCGCCGCGCTCGTTCTGGAGCGTGGACGCCACGCTCAAGGAGGCCGGCCTGAACACCTGGCCGTACCACGCCTACGTGCCGTCCTTCGGCGACTGGGGCTTCATCCTGGCCGGCAAGCGCCGCGACTACACGCCGCCGACGGCGGTGTCGGTGCCCACCCGCTACCTCGACCCCGCCACCCTGCGCGAGCTGTTCCACTTTCCCGCCGACATGCCGGCGCTGGCCATGCCGCCGAACCGCCTGAACGAGCAATCGCTCGTGCGCTACTTCGACGAGGACTGGCGCAAGGTCATCCGCTGATGCGGCGCCGTACCTTCCTGCTGGGCGCCGCCACCGCCGCCGCCGCGGGCACGGCGGGCTATTACCGTTCGCGCGTGGTCGAGACCACGCCGGACGTGCGCTACCCCGGCATGCAGGCCGGCCACGCGCTGCGCGATGGCGCGGCGTTGCCGCCGTCGTCCGGCGCCCGGCGCTGCCAGGTGGCGATCCTGGGGTCCGGCGTGGCCGGCCTGTCGTGCGCCTGGAAGCTGGCGCGCGAAGGCTTCACCGATTTCGTCGTGGTCCAAGGCCCCGAGTACGGCGGCAACGCCGCCGCCGGCAACCGCGACGGGCTGGACTACCCGCTCGGCGCGCACTACCTGCCGCTGCCGTCGATGCAGTCCACCCACGTGCGCGAGATGCTGGCCGACTTCGGCATCGCCGAGCGCGACGCCTTTGGCGCGCGGCCCTACTACGACGAGTCCATCCTGGCGCACTCGCCGCAGGAACGCCTGCTGCGCGACGGCCGTTGGGAAGACGGTCTCTTGCCGATGCACGGGTTGCCCCAGGCCGATATCGAGCAGCACCGCAAGTTCCTGGCGCTGGTGGACCGCCTGCACGGCGCGGTCGGCAACGACGGCCGCAAGGTCTTCTGCATCCCGATCGTGCTGTCCTCGCGCGACCCGGCGTGGCGCGCCCTGGATGCGCTGACCTTCCGGCAGTGGCTGGAGCGCGAAGGCTACACCTCGCCGGCGCTGCACTGGTATTTGAACTACTGCTGCCGCGACGACTACGGCGCGCCCTATGACCGGGTCTCGGCCTGGGCCGGGCTGCACTATTTCGCCAGCCGCGACGGCCACGCCGCCAACGCCGCCGAGGGCGCGGTGCTGACCTGGCCCGGCGGCCTGGCGCCGCTGGTGCAACGGCTGCGCGACGCCATCAGCGCCCGCCTCGGCCACGGCGACTGGCTGTTGCCCGGCACCGCGGCGCGGCTGCATGAAAGCCCCGCCGGCCCCCGCATCGACTGCCTCGCGCCGGGCGCCGCCGCCAGCGTCTACACGCTGGCGGCGCAACGCGCGGTCTGCGCCATGCCGTTGTTCGTGGCCCAGCGCATCCTGCCCGACATCCGCGCCTATGGCTACGATCCGGCCACGCACGCCTCGCCGCACGCGCCCTGGCTGGTATCGAACTTCGTCATGGACGGCTATCCGCGCGAAGCGCCGGGCGAACCGCTGTCGTGGGACAACGTGGTCTACCAGGGCCAGGCCCTGGGCTACGTGGTCTCGACCCACCAGCTGCTGCGCGTGGCGCGCTCGCCGCGCACGGTGTTCACCGCCTACCACGCGCTCAGCGACCAAACGCCGCAGGCCGCGCGCCAGTGGCTCGCCGACGCCCGCCCCGAGGCGCTGCGCGACGAGGCCGCCGCCGACCTGGTGGCCGCCTATGGCGACGAGTTCTGGCGCCGCGCCCGCCAGCTGGAGATCACGGTGCGCGGCCATGCCATGGCCTCGCCCTATTGCGGCTACCTGTCCAACGCCGGCCTGGCGGCTTTGCGCGAAGTCGACGGCCCGGTGCTGTTCGCCCATGCCGACCTGTCGGGCTATTCCGTGTTCGAGGAAGCCGCCTGGTGGGGCGTGGCGGCCGCCGGGCGCATCCTGGGGCAGCGGCCCGCCGCCTAAGATCGACGGCTGATCGACGGCTGATCGACGATCACCTCGGAGCCATCGCGTCGGCCGCATGCCCCACCGGCGGCATCCGTCATGGATAGCCCCCGTCGCCGGCAATCCACCGCTGCCCTACAATCGCCCGCTATCCCTGGACTCGCACCGACAATCCCGATGGGCAAGCAAGTCATTGTGTTGGGCGCCGGCATCGTCGGCGTCTGCTGCGCGCTGGAACTGCAGCGGCGCGGCCTGGACGTCACCCTGGTCGACCGCCAGCCCCCCGGGCTGGAAACCTCGGCCGGCAACGCCGGTGTCCTGGCCCGCAGCTCGCTCATGCCGTTCAACCACCCCGGCCTGTGGCGCCAGTTGCCACGGTTGTTGCGCAACGACACCGTCCAGTTCCGCTATCGCGTCTCGTACCTCGCCCGCAACCTCGGTTGGGCGGCAGGCTTCCTGGCGCGCGCCCGGCCGTCGGTGTTCCACGAGACGACGGCGGCGCTCGACAGCCTGATCCGCCTGTCCGCGACCGAGCACCTGCGGCTGCTGGACGAGGCCGGCGTCCGCCGGCGTCTGCGCGACAGCGGCTGGATCTTCCTGTTCCGTAGTGAGCAGGCCTGGCAGGCCGGCGTCCTGGCGCGCGATGCCTACGCCCGCCACGACGTGCCGACCCAGGCGCTGGCCCCCGCCGAGCTGGCGCAACTGGAACCGGCGCTGGCGCCGATCTTTTCGCGCGCGCTGTGGATCCAGGGTTCGTATTCGGTGGACGACCCGGCGGCCGTGACCGCGGCCTACGCCGAGCTGTTCCAACGTTCGGGCGGCACATTGCGGCGCCTGCGCGCGACCGCCATCCGCCGCGACGGCGGCCGGGGCTGGATCGTGCAGGGCGACACCGGCTCGGACATGCTGACGGCGCCCGACCTGGTGGTGGCGCTGGGCCCCTGGTCCAAGGAACTGCTCAAGACCACCGGCATCGACCTGCCGCTGGCCTTCGAGCGCGGCTACCACATGCACTACGGCGCCGTCGATGGCCCCGCGCTGAGCCGCCCCATCTACGACACCGGCGGCGGCTACGTGCTGTCGCCCATGGCGCGCGGCCTGCGGCTGACCACGGGGGTCGAGCTGGACGAGCGCGACGCGCCGCCCCGGCCGCTGCAACTGGACCTGGCCGAAGCCCGGGCTCGCGAAGCCGTCGGCCTGGGGCCGCGGCTCGATCCCCAGCCCTGGCTGGGCCGCCGCCCCACGCTGCCGGACAGCCGTCCCATGATCGGCCAGGCGCCGCGCCATCCGGGCCTGTGGCTGGCGCTGGGCCACCAACACATCGGTTTCAGCACCGCGCCCGGGACCGCGCGGATACTGGGCGAGCTGATGTGCGGCGCCGGCGATCCCGCCCGCCACGCCGCGTTCCGGCCGGGCCGCTTCATCTAGCGGCGCCGTTCGCCCGCCCCGCGCCATGGCAGAAAGCAAAACGCCCGGCGCCGCCTCCGGAGAGGCCGCGCCGGGCGTTTTGCTTGCGCCGCTCAAGGCGCAAGCGCGGAATCAGCCCAGCAGCAACGCGTCGTCCGACAGCTTCTCGCCGCGCACGCGCTCGAACATGGCCAGCAGGTCGGGCACGTCCATACCGCGGCGTTCATCGCCGGACACGTCCAGCACCACCTGGCCCTGATGCAGCATCACCGTGCGGTCGCCCACGTCCAGCGCCTGGCGCATGCTGTGCGTGACCATCATGGTCGTCAGCTTGCTTTCGGCCACGATGCGCGCCGTCAGTTGCAGCACGAAATCGGCGGTGCGCGGGTCGAGCGCGGCGGTGTGCTCGTCCAGCAGCAGGATGCGCGACGGCTGCAGCGCCGCCATCAGCAGGCTCACGGCCTGGCGCTGGCCGCCCGAGAGCAGGCCGATGCGGTCGGTCAGGCGGTTTTCCAGGCCCAGCCCGAGCGTGGCCAGGCGTTCGCGGAAACCTTCCTTCATCGAAGCCTTGACCGCGCGGCCATAGCCGCGGCGCACGCCGCGCAACTGCGCCAGCGCCATGTTCTCTTCGATGGTCAGGTCTTCGCAGGTGCCTGCCATGGGATCCTGGAACACGCGCGCCACGCGCGAGGCGCGTGCCCAGACCGGCTGGCGCGTGACGTCGGCGCCGTCGATCTCGATGCGGCCGGAATCGACCGGCAGGTCGCCCGAGACGGCGTTCAGGAAGGTCGACTTGCCGGCGCCGTTGGAGCCGATGACCGTGACGAACTGGCCCGAGGGAATGTCCAGCGACAGCCCGCGCAACGCGCGCGTTTCGATCGGCGTGCCGGCGTTGAAAGTGATCTTGAGGTCTTTTGCGGACAACATATCAGCGCCCCTTCTTGCCGAACAGCCGGCGCTTGAGCATGGGAATGACCAGGGCGATCGTGACCAGCACCGCGGTGACGAGGTTCAGGTCCTGCGCCTTCAGGCCGATGAAGTCGCTGTTCAGCGCCAGCGCGATGAAGAAGCGATAGACGATGGCGCCGATGATGACGGCCAGCGTGGCCAGCACCAGCTTGCGCGACGGCAGGATGCTTTCGCCGACGATCACCGCGGCCAGGCCGATGACGATGGTGCCGATGCCCATGGAGATGTCGGAACCGCCCTGGGTCTGCGCGAACAGCGCGCCGGCCATGGCGACCAGCGCGTTCGACAGCGCCATGCCGCCCAGGATCATGCGGCCGGTGTTGACGCCCTGCGCGCGGGCCATGCGGCCGTTCGAGCCGGTGGCGCGCACCGCCAGGCCGGTCTGGGTGGCGAAGAACCAGTCCAGCGCCAGCTTGGCCAGGATCACGATGACCACCAGGATCAGCGGCCGCGCCACGTAGTCCGACAGCCATTCGGGCTGCAGGATGGTGAAGACGGTGGGTTCTGTGATCAGCGGCACGTTGGGCTTGCCCATGATGCGCAGGTTGACCGAATACAGCGCGATCATCATCAGGATGCTGGCCAGCAGGTCCATGATCTTGAGCTTGACGTTGAGCCAGCCGGTGACCAGGCCCGCGGCCGCGCCGGCAAAGGTGGCGGCGATGGTGGCCACGAACGGGTCGGTGCCCGAGGCGATCAGCGTGGCACAGACGGCGCCGCCCAGCGGGAAACTGCCGTCAACGGTCAGGTCCGGAAAGCGCAGCAGGCGAAAGGAGATATACACGCCCAAGGCCACCAGGCTGAAGATCAGGCCGATCTCCAGTGCGCCTAACAACGAGAACAATGACATGGGTCAAATCCAATCAGGTAAGGAACGAGCATATTAGAGATTAGGAACGTCCAACTTCTTGCGTTTCGGGGTCAGTTTTACCCGAGCTTTCGCAATAAACGTTTCCTGCCGTGCGATTTTCTCTCGATTCCTGCCAAGGCGTCGCCAGGCCTGGCGGCCAGGGCCGCAAGCGGGCTGCTTGAGGGGCGCTCCAGGGGAGCAAAACGCGGCATGCGGTCCATGACCGCCGTGCCGTTCAAGGCCAACGCCATCGCGCCGGGCCGCGCGCACCTTGTGGATGCTGCCGCCCTGTGGACCCCGCGTACCGGCGCGGGGCAAACACAAGAAAACAAGATAAAACAAAACCCCGCTCATGCCGGGCAGGCACGGGCGGGGCCGAACGACTTGCGCTTTACTTTACCACCACCGCGGCCGACTTGATGATCGCGTCGGACAGCGTCACGCCTTGCTTGGCGGCGGCGCCCGGGTTCACGTAGAGCTCCAGCTTGGAGACGGTTTCGGACGGGATCGCGCCGGGCTTCTCGCCCTTGAGGATGCGCACCACCACCTTGCCGGTCTGCACGCCCAGGTCGCGGTAGTTGATGCCCAGGGCGGCGATGCCGCCGCGCTTGACGCTGTCGGTGTCCGAGGCGATCAGCGGGATCTTGGCGTCGTTGCCGACCTTCACCAGCGACTCGTAGGCCGAGACCACGTTGTTGTCGGTGTTGGTGTAGATGACGTCGACCTTGCCGATCAGGCTGCGGGCGGCGGATGCCACGTCGACCGAACGCGGGGCGGCGGCCTCGACCAGGCTCATGCCCGACTTGGGCAGCAGTTCCTGCAGCTTCTTGACCACCACGACCGAGTTGGCCTCGCCCGGGTTGTAGACCATGCCGACGCGCTTGGCGTTGGGGACGATCTTCTTGATCAGCTCGACCTGCTTGTCCAGCGCCAGCAGGTCCGACACGCCGGTGACGTTGGTGCCGGAGGCATCCATGCTCGATACCAACTGCGCGGCGACCGGGTCGGTCACGGCGGAATACACCACCGGCACGTCCTTGGTGGCGGCCACGACGGCCTGGGCCGACGGGGTGGCGATGGCGACGATGGCGTCGGGCTTGTCGCCGACGAACTTGCGCGCGATCTGGGCGGCGGTGCCGGTATTGCCCTGCGCGCTCTGGTACTGCCACTTCAGGTTCTTGCCGGACTCGTAGCCGGCCTGCTTGAGGGCGTCCTGCACCCCGTCACGCACGGCGTCCAGCGCCGGGTGCTCGACGATGGCCGTGATTGCCACCGACTTCTGCTGCGCCGCCACCGGCGCGGCGATCGCCATCGCCAGCGCCATTGCGCCAACCGTCAGAAAATGTTTTTTTCCGATCAGCATAGGTAAGCTCCTTGAACCCTTGGTATTTGTTCATTATTACGGCTGCTCCGCGGGCTTCCCCACGGTCCGGACAGCCGTAAAGCCGTATAGTCTAACGTGTCGCAACACAAATTCACTTGGGGGGAATCCCTGAAATGGTGCATGCGCGGCACGCGCGCCCCATGCCGGGGCGGGCGGCCCAATATACTGAAAACGCCGCGCCCGCGCGACACGACATCCGCGACATTCAAAGGGCCACATCATGATCAAACGCGCATTGGGCCGTTCCGGCCTGCAGATTCCTCCCCTCACCTTCGGCGGCAACGTCTTCGGCTGGACCGTCGACGAAGCCGGCACGTTCTCCCTGCTGGACGCGCTGGTCGACGCCGGCCTGAACTTCATCGACACCGCCGACGTCTACTCCCGCTGGGTGCCCGGCAACCAGGGCGGCGAATCCGAAACCCTGATCGGCAAGTGGCTCAAGCGCTCGGGCAAGCGCGACCGCGTGCTGATCGCCACCAAGGTCGGCATGGAGATGGGCCCGGACGCCAAGGGCCTGGCGCCGGCCTACATCCGGCGCTCGCTGGACGCCTCGCTGGCGCGGCTGCAGACCGACCACGTCGACCTGTACCAATCGCACAAGGACGATCCCGACACGCCGCTGACCGACACGCTGGGCGAATACGCCAAACTGATGGAAGCGGGCAAGGTGCGCGCCATCGGCGCCTCCAACTACACGGCGGTGCGCCTGTCCGAAGCGCTGATCGCCAGCGAACGCCACAACCTGCCGCGCTACGAGAGCATCCAGCCCGAATACAACCTCTACAGCCGCGAGCCGTTCGAGGGACACCTGCAGGCGCTGGTCAAGGCGCAGGACCTGGGCACCATCAACTATTACGCGCTGGCCAGCGGCTTTCTCAGCGGCAAGTACCGCAGCCCGGCCGACGTCGGCAAGAGCGCGCGCGGCAAGAAGATCGTCGACACCTACCTGAACGAGCGCGGCTATCGCATCCTGAAGGCGCTGGACGAAGTGGCCGAGGATGCCGGCTGTACGCCGGCGCAGGCCGCGCTGGCCTGGCAGATCGCGCAGCCGGGCATCACCTCGCCGATCGTCAGCGCCACCTCGCTGGCGCAGCTGGACGAACTGGTCAAGGCCGCCAGCCTGGCGCTGACGCGCGACCAGCTGGCCAGGCTCAGCCTGGCCAGCGACTGGCGTTGAAGGGGCCGCGCGGCAGCCCCGCGGGCGTCAATCCAGCTTGACGCCCGAATCCGACACCACCTTGGCCCAGCGCGACACTTCGCTGTCGACGAACTTGCCGAAGGCCGGGCCGGTCAGGGTCGGCACGGCCGAGCCGTTGCCTTCCCAGGTTTCCTTGATCTTGGGCGTGTTCAAGGCCTTGGTGATTTCCGCCGTCATGCGGTCGACGGCCTCCTGCGGCGTGCCCGCCGGCGCCCAGATCGCGTACCACGTCGACACCACGTAGTTCGGCACGCCGGCCTCGGCCGCGGTCGGCACGTCGGGCAGCGACGGCGAACGCTTGTCGGCGGCCACCGCCAGTGGCTTGATGGTGCCCGACCGGATGTGACCGGCGGACGATCCCAGGCCGTCGAATGCCAGGTCCACCTGCCCGCCGATCAGCGCCGACAGCATCGGCCCCGCCCCCTGGTAGGGCACATCGACCAGCTTGATGCCGGTCTGCATCGCGAACAGCTCGCCGGCCAGGTGATGAGTGCTGCCCTTGCCGGCCGTGCCGAAGTTGATTTCGCCGGGATGCTTCTTGGCGTAGTCGACGAATTCCTGCACCGTCTTGACCGGCAGCTTGGCGGGATTGATGACGATCACCTGCGGCGGTTGCGCCACCAGCGCCACCGGCACGAAGTCCTTCTGGATGTTGTAGTTCAGGCTCTTGTACAGCGACGGCGCCAGCGCATGGTGCGCGCCGCCCATGAAGAAGGTGTAGCCGTCGGGCCGGGCCTTGGCGGCCACGCCGGCGCCCACGGTGCCGCCCGCGCCCCCCTTGTTGTCGATCACCACCGACTGCCCCAGCTGGGTGGTCAATTGCTGGGCCAGCGGACGGGCGAAGGTGTCGGTGCCGCCCCCGGCCGGGAAAGGCACGATGAGCGTGATGGGCCGTTCCGGCCAGGACGCGGCGCCGGCGCTGCCGGCGAAACCGGCGGCCAGCGTGGCCAGCAGGGTCGCGGCGAAAGTGCGGTATTTCATATTGTCTCCTCTTGCTGCAGCGTGGGACGGCGCGTTTCCCGCGTCTCGTCTCTTGTGTTCTTGGGTTGGGATGCTGCCTGGTTCGGGAATCGTTCTGGAAGGGATCGGGCTCCTTGGGAAAAAAATGGCCGGCCCCGCTGGGCCGGCCCGGGATGACGGCGCTACAGCGCCTGATAGGTTTCGCGCAGCACGTTCTTCTGCACCTTGCCCATGGTGTTGCGGGGCAGTTGCTCGACGATGTGCACGCGCTTGGGCACCTTGAAGTTGGCGATGCGCGCCTTCAGCTCGGCCTGCATCGCGGCGGCATCCAGCGACACGCCGTCCTTGGGCACCACCACCGCCACCACGGCTTCGCCGAAGTCGGCGTGCGGCACGCCGATCACGGCCGATTCGGCCACGCCCGGCATATCGTCGATCAGCGTCTCGATCTCTTTCGGATAGACGTTGAAGCCGCCGGAGATGATCAGGTCCTTGCTGCGGCCGACGATCGACAGGTAGTCGGCGGGCACGTCGCGGCCGGCGGATTCACCGCCCCAGCGGCCCACATCGCCGGTCTTGAACCAGCCATCCTGGGTGAATTCCTCGCGGGTCTTTTCCGGCATGCGCCAGTAGCCCGAGAACACGTTGGGCCCGCGCACCTGCACGTTGCCGATCTCGCCCGGCGCCAGCGCGATGCCGGCGTCGTCCACCACGCGCACCTGCACGCCCGGCAGGGCGCGGCCCACGGTGCCGGCCAGGCGCTCGCCGTCGGCCGCGTCGTAGGGATTGGAGGTCAGCATGACGGTCTCGCTCATGCCATAGCGTTCCAGGATGGCGTGGCCGCTGCGGTCGCGGAAATCGTTGAAGGTCTCGGACAGCAACGGCGCCGACCCCGAGATGAACAGGCGCATGTTGGCGCAGACCTCGCGGTTAAAGCGCTTGTCGGCGAGCAGCCGCACGTAGTAGGTCGGCACGCCCATCATCACTGTGCTTTGCGGCAGGTAGCGCAGCGCCTGGTCGGCGTCCAGCTTGGGCAGCCAGATCATCTTCGCGCCGGCCAGCAGCGCGCCGTGCGAGGCCACGAACAGGCCGTGCACGTGGAAGATCGGCAGCATGTGCAGCAGCACGTCGTCCGAGCGCCAGCCCCAGTACTTGTGCAGCACCTGCGCGTTGGACGCCAGGTTGCCGTGCGACAGCATCGCGCCCTTGCTGCGGCCGGTGGTGCCGGACGTGTAGAGAATCGCGGCCAGGTCGTCCGGCTTGCGCTTGACGGTCTTGAAGGTCTGCGACAGGCCGCCGGCGGCCTCCAGCAGCGTGCCGGTGCGGTCTTCGTCGAGCGTGTAGACATGGGCGCAGCCGGCCTTGTCGGCGGCGCGCTGGACCCAGTCGCGGTTCTTGCTGGCGCAGACCACCACGGCCGGCTCGGCGTTGCCCAGGAAGTATTCGATCTCGGCTTCGCGATAGGCGGTGTTAAGCGGCAGGTACACCAGGCCGGCGCGCAGCGTGGCCAGGTACAGCAGCAGCGCCTCGGGCGATTTCTCGACCTGCACCGCGACCCGCGCGCCCTGGGGCAGCTCGAGCGAATCCAGCAGGTTGGCCAGGCAGGCCGTGGCGCGGTCGATGTCGTCCCAGGTGTAGGCCAGCTCGGGCGTCTCGAGCGCGACCTGTTTGCGATCGGCGGGGAAGCCGCCCTCCAGCACAGCGTATAGATTGGCGTTGCTCACCGTTTTCAGTCTCCGGAAAAGTGGGGGTCTACGCCGGCCAGGAAAGCGCGCACGCCCTCCTTGTGGTCCCGGCTGTCGGCGTAGGAGAAATAATCCTGGTATTCGGCTTCGGTCAAGGCGCCGCCCTGCGCCAGTCGGGCGGACAGGCGCTTGTTGATGCGCGCGGCCAGCGGCGCGCCCTGGCAGATGCGCTCGGCGCTGCGCAGGGCCTGCGCGGCCACGTCGGCGTCGGCCACGATGCGCGTCAACAGGCCCAGGTCGCGCGCCTCGGCGGCGCCGAACACGCGGCCTTCGAGCAGGATGGCCAGCGTGGCCGCGCGGCCCGCCAACGCGAGCAAGCCGCGCATTTCATCGGGCGCCATGGGAAAACCGAGGCGGTTGATCGGCACGCCGAAACGCGCCGATTCGCCGGCGATGCGCAGATCGCACTGGCAGGCGATCTCCAGCCCGCCGCCGACGCATACGCCTTCGATCTGCGCCACCACCGGATGCGGGCACTGCGCCACGGCCTGCAAGGCCGGCGCCAGCACCTCGCGGTGGTAGCGCTGCACCCCGGCGGCGTCGGCGCGTTCGGCCGGGAATTCGCGGATGTCCGCGCCGGCCGCGAAATTGCCGCCCTCGCCGCGCACGATCACGCAACGCACGTCGTCGTCCGCGGCGATGCGCGTGAACACGTCGCGCAGTTCGCGCCACATGCCCACGGTGATCGCATTCAGGCGCCCCGGATGCGATAGCGTCACGCGGGCCAGTCGCCCGTCGCGCTGCAACAGCACGCGGCCTGCCGTGTTGTCCGTCATGTCCCCTCGCTGATGATGTGCTTTTTTATGGATCGCGGCGCGCCGCCGGTCAGGCCGCGCGCCCCACACTGCGGCTGACCTGCGGCTTGCCTTCGTGCAGTCGCGCCAGGTTGCCGTCCAGTTCATCCAGGTCGTACAGGTAATTGACCATCAGGCCGCAGGACTGCTTGAGCCCCTTGGCCGAGGTGTCCGCCGCCCAGTTCAGGCGCTCGATGCGCGCGCCGTTGCCCAGGTGAAAACGCGCCACCGCGTCCAGCGGCAGGCCGCTCTTCATGGCCTGCAGATAGTGCGCGGCCAGGCGCAAGCCGGCGCGCTTGACGACGTCGGGCGCCTTCCTGGCCAGCGCCGCGCGCGCCAGCCGCGCCACCCAACGCTGGCCGTCCGGCACGCCGGCGCGCTGGCGCGCCTTGGCGCGCGACTTGTCCTCGCGCACGATGGCCTCGACCGCGTCGGCGTCCAGCTTGCCGAGCCAATCGGCGAACCCCGGGATCGGCGACAGCGTGGCGAACGACTTGAGCTTGGGCAGTTCTTCCAGCAATTGCTCGACCACGCGCTTGAGCAGGAAGTTGCCGAAGCTGATGCCCTTCAGGCCCGGCTGAGTATTGGAAATGGAATAGAAGATCGCCCAGCGCGCCTTGTCCAGGTCCTGCCGCGGCGCGGCGCTGTCCAGCAGCGCCTGCACGTTGTCGGCCATGCTGCCGGCAAAGGCCACCTCGACGAAGATCAGCGGCACGTCCGGCAATTGCGGATGGAAGTAGGCATAGCAGCGGCGGTCCGGCGCCACGCGGTGGCGCAGGTCGTCCCACGACTGGATCTCGTGCACGGCCTCGTAGATGATCAGTTTTTCCAGCAGCGAGGCCGGCGAATCCCAGGTCAGCGGCCGCAGTTCCAGCAGGCCGACGTCGAACCAGGCCGACAGCAGCCCTTCGAGATCCTTGTCCAGCGCCTGGATGCCGGCCACCTGCTTGCGCCAACGCAGCATGTCGGCGCGCAGTTCGACCAGGAAGCGCAGGCCCAGCGGCAGCGCGTTGAAACGCTTGAACAGGCGCGCGCCCTCGCCGGCATCGGCGGCGAAAGTGCCGCGCACCTGCGCCAGCGCGGCCAGCATCAGGCGCCGGTCCTTGCCGTCGGCGGCGCCGTAGAGTTCGCACCAGCGCCGCGCCAGCTTGTTGGCGGCCACGTCGGTCAGGCGCGCCTCGAACAGCCGCCGCACCTCGGATTCGCTGGGCAGGCGGCCGCGTTCCCACAGGCGCCCCAGGCGCGTGATCAGGCTGTCGCCGGCCTCCGTGGCGGCCGTGTCGGCCGGTTCGGCGTCAGGCGTGCGTGCGCCGCGCGCGGGCGCGAGATTGGCGGATGCGTTCATGGGCGGGTTCCTCGGCTACGGGAAGATCGGAAAGCGGCGGCGCGTCGTCCTCGGCGGCCAACGCGCGCAGCACCTCGAGCTGGCGCATCAGGTGATGGCGCGCCAATGCCTCGGCGCGTTCGGGGTCGCGGGCCTTGAGGGCCTCGAAGATGGCCAGGTGCTCGGCGCAGGATTCCTGGATGCGGCCGGGCCAGGCCAGGCTGCGGTGGCGCGACAGGCTCAGCACCTTGCGCAGGTTGCCGACCATGTCGACCAGCCATTGGTTGCCGGCCAGCGCCTGCACCGCTTCGTGGATCAGGTAATTGGTCTGATAGTAGGCGTCGATGCGGCCGGCGGTGGCATGGCCCGCCAGCGCTTCGTGCAGCGGCGCCAGCGCGGCCAGTTGCGCGTCGGACGCCTTGCACGCGGCCTCGTGGGCGCAGCGGCCTTCCAGCATCGCCATCAGGGGGAAGATGTCTTCCAGGTCCTGCGCCGACAGCTCATTGACGAAGCAGCCGCGGCGCGGCTCCAGCCGCACCAGGCCCTCGGTGGCCAGCACCTTGAGCGCCTCGCGCAGCGGCGTGCGCGAGATACCCAGTTCGCCGGCCAGCCGCAGTTCATCGATCCATTCGCCGTTGCGCAGCGCGCGCGCATGGATCATGCCGCGCAGGCGATCCGCGACTTCCAGGTACAGGGCTTGCCGGACGATGGGTGAGGTCATGGGCAGACGGCCTGACAGCGCCGTAATTCATAATTATGAATAAGCCCATCATATCTCCGGTCTGTGGAAACGGACCAGTCCGATGTTGTAAGGACTTGCCCTAACCCGCCCCTAAAAATGCAGAATGCCGTCCACCGCGTGGCGAGTCAGTGAACGCGCCCAGCGGCGCGCCGGCAAGCCGTACCGCGACTCGACCGCCTCGGCCCGCGCCAGCAGTTCGGCTGGCGTGACCGCCAGGCGCGGGCCGGAAAACGCCAGCACGATCTGGTTGCCCGCATCGATCTCGGGCAGCAGCACCACGCGGTCATCGAAGGCCTTGGACAGGTTGTCGATGTTCTTGCCGAAACTCTCGTGGCGGCCGAACAGGTTCACCGCCAGCACCCCGACTTCGCCCAGCACGCGGCGGCAATCACGGTAGAACTTGACGCTGTCGCGCACCGGCCCCTGGGCCGACGCATCGTACAGGTCGACCATCAGCACCGGGCAGCGGCCGGCGTTGAGCGGGTCGGCGGCCCATTCGGCGGCGTCGGCGTGCTCGACCCGCAGGCGGTTCTCGCCGGGCAGGCGAAAGAACATGTGGCAGGCGGCGGTGACGCGCGGATTCCATTCCACCGCCAGCAGCGGCGCGCGCGTGTGCCTGGCGCAAAAGCGCGCCAGCGAGCCCGCGCCCAGGCCGAACATGCCGATGGCTTCGTCCCTGGGCGGCTCCAGGAACAGCAGCCAGGCCATCATCTGGCTGGTGTATTCCAGCACCAGGTCCGCTGGATTCTTGATGTGCATCGCGCCCTGGACCCATTCGGTGTTGAAGTGCAGATAGCGCACGCCATCCACTTCGGACAGGGTCGGCTGGTCCAGTTCGGAGGGGAATTTGGATTTGTACATGGGCGCGATTGTAGGCCCGGCGCCCGTCGCTGTCCGCGCCATGGGCGCCATGCGACCGGAAAGCGGACCGACAAGCGTGGCGAGTCCGGCGCGGGCGGACCGTTGCGGCCCGCCCCTGCGCACGGGAATGCGCCGTCAATGGCGCATCGATGAAGCGTCGCTCAGATGCGCTCGAAGATCGCGGCGATGCCCTGGCCGCCGCCGATGCACATGGTCACCAGCGCGTAGCGGCCCTGCACGCGCTGCAGTTCATGCAGCGCCTTGACGGTGATGATGGCGCCGGTGGCGCCGATCGGATGGCCCAGGCCGATGCCGCTGCCGTTGGGGTTGACCTTGGCCGGGTCCAGCTTCAGTTCGCGCGTCACGGCGCAGGCCTGGGCGGCGAAGGCCTCGTTGGCCTCGATCACGTCCAGTTGGTCCACGGTCAGGCCGGCGCGCTCGAGCGCGGCCTGCGTGGCCGGCACCGGGCCGATGCCCATGATGGTCGGATCGACCCCGGCGTGCGCGTAGGCCACCAGGCGCGCCAGCGGCTTGATGCCGCGCTTGGCCGCCACCGACGCGTTCATCAGCACCAGCGCGCCGGCGCCGTCGTTCAGGCCCGAGGCGTTGCCGGCCGTGACGGTGCCGTTTTCTTTCTGGAACACCGGCTTGAGCGCGGCCAGGCTCTCGGCCGTGACGTCGCGGCGCACGTGCTCGTCGGTATCGAACACCACTTCACCCTTGCGCGTCTTCTGCACGATCGGCACGATCTGGTCGCGGAAATGGCCGGCCTCGATGGCGTTGGCGGCGCGGCGGTGCGACTCGGCCGCCAGCGCGTCCTGGTCCTGGCGGCTGATGCCGAACTGGGCGGCGACGTTCTCGGCGGTCACGCCCATGTGCATGCGGCCGAACGGATCGGACAGGGCGCCGGTCATCATGTCCTGCATGATGCTGTCGCCCATGCGCGCGCCCCAGCGCTGCGCCGGCGCGATGTAGGGAGCGCGGCTCATGCTCTCGGCGCCCGCGCCGATGGCGATGTCGGCATCGCCCAGCAGAATGGTCTGCGCCGCCGACACGATGGCCTGCAGGCCGGAGCCGCACAGGCGGTTGACGTTGAAGGCCGGGGTTTCCTTGGCGATGCCGGCGTTGATGGCGGCCACGCGCGACAGGTACATGTCGCGCGGCTCGGTGTTGATGACGTGGCCGACGGCGACGTGGCCGACTTCGTCGCCCTTGACGCCGGCGCGTTCCAGCGCGGCCTTGATGACGGCCGTGCCCAGGTCGCAGGGCGGCACGTCCTTGAGCGCGCCGCCGAAATCGCCGATAGCGGTACGGACGGCGGATGCGACGATGACTTCCTTCATGATGGGTTTCCTCCTGGTGATCCCTTCATCATACTCGCGCCGCCGCGCGGTCCCGGTCCGATATCCGATCCTTATCGCCAGGCAAGAATTTACTATTGGACAGCCCGCGCGCGGCTCGCCGATAGTGGCCGGCAGCGCGCCGCCCCCGGCGCCCGCCAGACCGGACCCGCCCATGATCGAAACGCTGGAACTGACCGCCATTCCCCCGCAGGACGAAGCGCTGCGCGCCGAGGTGCGCGATTTTCTCGCCGAGGCCCTCGATGGGCTGGAGTCCGACGAACGCGCCCGCTCCTGGATGGGCTACGACGCGGGCTTCAGCCGCCAGCTGGCCGAACGCGGCTGGCTCGGGCTGACGCTGCCGCGCGAATACGGCGGCGCCGAGCGCGGCCATTTCGCGCGCTTCGTGCTGTCCGAGGAATTGCTGGGCGCGGGCGCCCCGGTGTCGGCGCACTGGATCGCCGACCGCCAGAGCGCGCCGCTGATCCTCAAGCTCGGCACGCCGGCGCAGAAGGCCTTCTACCTGCCGCGCATCTGCCGCGCCGAGGCCTTCTTCTGCATCGGCATGAGCGAACCCGGCTCGGGTTCCGACCTGGCCAGCATCCGCACCCGCGCCGAACCCGTGGCGGGCGGCTGGCGCCTGAACGGCAGCAAGGTCTGGACCACCAACGCGCACCGCTCGCACTACATGATCGCGCTGGCCCGTACCTCGGGCACGCCGCAGGACCGCCACCAGGGCCTGTCGCAACTCATCGTCGACCTGTCGCTGCCGGGCGTGTCGATCCGGCCGATCAAGGATCTGGCGGGCGACGCGCATTTTTCCGAAGTGTTCTTCGACAACGTCGAACTGGCGCCGGACGCGCTCATCGGCCAGGAGGGCGCGGGCTGGGCCCAGGTCAACGCCGAATTGGCGTTCGAGCGCAGCGGGCCGGAACGCCTGTACTCCAGCATCGCGCTGCTGCAATGCTGGCTGGCGCATGGCCGCGACGACGCCGGGCTCGACGCCGCCGACCACGCCCTGCTGGGCGCCATCCTGTCGCAGATGGCCGTGTTGCGCGCCCTGTCACTGGCGGTGGCGGGCAAACTGGCCGCGGGCCAGAGCCCGGCCATCGAGGCGGCCCTGGTGAAGGACCTGGGCACTGAGCTGGAGCAGGACATCCCGCGCCTGATCGCCGATGCGCTGGGCCGCCGGCCCGAACGGCCGCCCCCCCTGCCGCTGCTGCGCACGCTGGCCTACCTGGAACAGGTCGCCCCCACTTTCTCGCTGCGCGGCGGCACCCGTGAAATTTTGCGCGGCATCATCGCGCGCGGCCTCGGCCTTCGATAGGAACCCAGCATGGACTCGATTTTTGGCGATGCCGCCGAGCGCCTGTTCGCGCAGACCTGCACACCGGCCATGATCCGCCAGGCCGAACAGGGCCAGGCGCCCGCGCAAGCCTGGCAGGCCTGCGAAGCCGCCGGTTTCGCCGATGCGCTGGTGCCGGAATCCCGCGGCGGGGCCGGCCTGGCATTGGCCGACACGCTGCCGCTGGCCACCGCCGCCGGCCGTCACCTGTGCCCCTACCCCTTCGCCGACACGCTGCTGGCGCGCGCGTGGCTGGCCCGGGCCGGGCATGCGCCCGCCACCGGCTCGATCGCGCTGGCGCCGCACGGCTGGCTGGCATCCGGGGGCCAGGCCACGGGCGCCAATGTGCCCTGGATCCGCAGCGCCGATGCCGTGCTGGCGCGCATCGGTGAACAGATCTGGCTGCTGCCGGCGCGGGCCGCCACGATCGAACCCAGCGGCGTGCACGGCAGCCTGGACGCGCCGGCGCGCTGGTCGCTCGACGATGGCGAGCGCATCGACGCGGCTCCCGCCCTGCCCGGCCTGGACGAATTGGCCGCCGCCGCCTGCGCCGGCCTGATCGCCGGCGCCATGGACCGGGTGCTGGCCATGACGCTGGACTACGCCAACCAGCGCCAGCAGTTCGGCAAGCCCATCGGCCGCTTCCAGGCGGTGCAGCAGCAGATCAGCGTCATGGCCGAGCAGGTCTGGGCCGCGCGCATGGCGGCGCAACTGGCGTTCCAGGGCCGCGACGGCCTGCCGCAACCCTTGCTGGCCGCGCTCGGCAAGGCGCGCGCCAGCCTGGCGGTCGCGCGCGTGGCCGACATCGCCCATGCGGTCCATGGCGCCATCGGCGTCACCGAGGAATACGATCTGCAGCTGTACACGCGCCGGCTGCGCGAATGGCGGCTGGCAGCCGGTTCGGAATCGCACTGGCACGCGCGCATCGGCGCGCACGCGTTGGCCGCCGGCGGCGATGCGGTGTCTTACCTGCGCACCGCGCTGTTCGACCGCGAAGCCGCCTGACGCGGCCCCGCTCAGCCCATCTGCGCCAGCATGCTGTCGCGCAGGCGCAGCACCGAGGCGCAGGATGTGTCGCGGTGCGTCACCAGCGACAGCGACAAGGCGTCGCGCGCATCGGCATCGGCCAGCGGCACGAATGCCACCAGCGGCGTCGAATAGGCGCGCGTCACGCCTGGCACCAGCGCCAGCCCCATGCCGCTGGCCACCAGGCTGACCAGCGTCTGCACCTGGATCGCTTCCTGGCTGATGCGCGGCGAAAAACCCGCCTTGCGGCACAAGGCCTGCGCCACGCCGTGCAGGCCCGGCACCTTGGCCGGCGAATACATCACGAAACTCTCGCCGCGGGCGCGGTCCAGTTGGACCGGTGCGGCACCGGCCAGCGGGTGCGCGGCGGGCACCGCCAGGATCAGGTCGTCGCGCTCGACCACCCAGGACTCCAGGGCCGGATCCTCCGCCAGCGGCCCGCGCACCAGGCCGGC
The DNA here is from genome assembly GCF_001457475.1 of Achromobacter xylosoxidans. Taxonomy (NCBI): domain Bacteria; kingdom Pseudomonadati; phylum Pseudomonadota; class Betaproteobacteria; order Burkholderiales; family Alcaligenaceae; genus Achromobacter; species Achromobacter xylosoxidans. Next base: position 5,123,962 of record NZ_LN831029.1, read on the forward strand.
GTCGATATCGTTGGCGCGCAGCATCGCCGCCAGCCCGACGGTGCTGTCCTCGCGCAGCTCCAGCTGCACGTCCGGGTATTGCGCGCGGAAAGCCGGCAGGCAGCGCGGCAGCAGCGTGTACGTGGCCGAGCCGACGAAACCCAGCCGCAGCGTGCCCCATTCGCCCAACGCCACCCGACGCGCGGCCTGGCGCGCCTGCTCGGTGTGGAACAACGCGCGCCGCGCATCGGCCATCAGCGCCTCGCCGGCCGGCGTCAGCGTCACGCCCCGGGCGCCGCGCGCCAGCAGCGGCACGCCAACCGCGTGCTCCAGTTTCTGGATCGACACCGACAACGCGGGCTGCGCGATGTGCAGCGTGTCGGCGGCGCGACGGTAGCTGCCCAGCTCGGCGATGGTGACGAACTGGCGCAACTGCCGTAGATCGATAGCCATAACGGATTCCATATCAAGCAATACCGAAGCCATATTAGACGGGTATGGACCACGCCGATAGGATTCCCGCCATGACCTCCGCTTCCCTCCCCCAAACCGCCGCCCTGGGCGGCGTGCGCGTGCTGGACCTGACTTCCGTGGTGTTCGGCCCCTACGCCTCGCAGATCCTGGCCGACTACGGCGCCGACGTCGTCAAGATCGAGGCGCCCGCCGGCGACTCCACCCGCAACACCGGCCCGGCGCAGGAGCCCGGGCTGGCCGCCATCTTCCTGGGCCTGAACCGCAACAAGCGCAGCGTGGTGCTGGACCTGAAGCGGCCCGCGGCGCGCCAGGCGCTGCTGGCGCTGGTGGACGGCGCCGACGTGCTCATGCACAGCATGCGGCCGGCCAAGATGGCGGCGCTGGGCCTGGACCCCGCCACGCTGTGCGCGCGCAATCCGCGGCTGGTGTACGCCGGCCTGTATGGCTTTGGCGAGGGCGGCGCCTACGACGGCCGGCCGGCCTACGACGACATCATCCAGGGCCTGTCGGGCTTTGCCGACCTGGTCGATCGCCAGACCGGCACGCCGCGCTACCTGCCGACGGTGGCGGCCGACAAGACCTGCGGACTGGTGGCCGCGCACGCCATCCTGGCCGCGCTGTTCCAGCGCGAACGCACCGGCCAGGGCCAGCAACTGGAAGTGCCGATGTACGAGAGCATGGCCTCGTATGTGCTGGTCGAGCACTACTACGGCCGGCATCTGGCGGACACGCCCGGCGAAGCCGGCTACCCCCGGGTGCTGACGCCGTGGCGGCGCCCCTGCCGCACCGCCGACGGCCATGTCTGCCTGATGCCATACACAGATGCCCATTGGCGCAGCTTCTTCGAGGCGGCCGGCCGTCCCGACCTGGCGGCCGATCCGCGCTTTGCCGACATCGCCGCGCGCACGCGCCACATCGAAACGCTTTACGAACTGCAGGCGGGCATCGTCGCCGCGCACGATACCGCCTACTGGCTGGCGCTGTGCGAAAGGCTGGAAATCCCGGCCGCCCGCGTCAACCGCCTGCAGGACCTGGAGACCGATCCGCACCTGCGCAGCGTGGATTTCTTCCAGCCGCTGCAAAGCGCCGCCGGCCACCACTATCGCTTTGCGCGCAACCCGGTGCGGCTGCAGCGCTCGCAGGTGCCGCCCACGATGCCGCCGCGCCTGGGGGAACACACCCGCGAGGTGCTGGCGCAGGCCGGCCTGTCCCCCGCCGCCATCGACGCCTTGCTGCAAACCGACGCCGCCCGGCAGGCCGGCGCCCTTCCCGTCTCTTCCAAGGACTCCGCATGAACCAGGACCGCACCGCCCCCGCCCAGCTCGGCCAGGGCTATTACTGGCAGGATCTCGCCGTCGGCCAGCGCTTTCGCACCTTCCGCCGCACGGTCACCGAGACCGACATCGTCAACTTCATCAGCGCCACCGGCATGCTGGAGACGATCTTCATCGACGCCACCTACGCGCATGGCGCGATCCAGGGCCGTCCCGCCCCGGGCGCGCTGACCTATGGCCTGATCGAAGGCCTGATCATGCAGGGCATGGTGCAGGGCACCGGGCTGGCGCTGCTGGAAGTGCACAAGAAGATGCTGGCGCCGGTGGTGGCCGGCGACACCATCTGGGCCGACATCGAAGTCACCGGGGTGCGCCCGACCTCGCAGCACAACCGCGCGGTGGTCACGTCCACCATCGACGTTTTCAACCAGCACGGCAAGCCCGTGATGGCCTACACCGCGACGCGCATGCTGGCCGGCCGGCCGGACTGACGCGGCGCGCGGCGGACAGGCGTCCCGCGCAGAGGACGCCGCCGCCATGGGGCCGCGGCCCCACCCACCAACGCAAGGAGACAACCATGAAAAAAGCATTGCTCGCGGCCAGCCTGGCCGTGCTGGCGCTGGGCGGCGCCACCGGCGCCGGCCCTGCCCGGGCCGCCTGGCCCGAACACCCCATCACGATGGTGGTGCCGTTCCCGCCCGGCGGTCCCTCCGACCTGGTGGCGCGGGTGCTGGCCAAGCAACTGACGGACCAATTGGGCCAGACCGTGGTGGTGGAAAACAAGGGCGGCGCCAACGGCAACATCGGCATGCAGTACGCGGCCGCGGCCAAGCCTGACGGCTACACGGTGCTCTACAACACCTCGTCGATCGCGCTCAGTCCCAATCTCTACCGCTCGCTGGCATTCGATCCGGTCAAGGACTTCGCGCCGGTGTCTTCCACCGCGCTGATCCCGCTGGTGCTGCTGGTGCATCCCTCGGTGCCGGTTCAGGACGCGCGCGGCTTCGTCGAATACGCGCGCCAGCATCCCGGCAAGCTGTCGTACGGTTCGGCGGGCGCCGGCAACGTCACGCACCTGGGCGCCCTGCTGCTGCTGCGCTCGCTGCAGGTCGACGCGGTGCACGTGCCCTATCGCGGCAGCGCGCCCGCCATGACCGACCTGGTCGGCGGCCAGGTGCAATTGATGACCAACACCCTCAACGATTCGCTGGGCTTCATCCGCGAAGGCAAGCTGCGCGCGCTGGCGGTCACCAGCCGCGAACGCAGCGCGCAATTGCCCGACGTGCCCACGGTCGCCGAAACCGTGGCGCCGGGCTTCGAGATGGGCGCCTGGCAAGGCGTGGTGGTTCCCGCGGGCACGCCGCAGCCGGTGGTGCAGAAGCTGAACGCCGAGATCCGCCGCGCGCTGCAATCGGACGAAATGCAAAAGCAGCTCAAGGTCCAGGGCGCCCAGGCCCTGGGTTCCACTCCGCAGGAATACGGCGCCTACATCCAGAGCGAGATCCAGCGCTGGGGCGCCGTGATCAAGGAAGCCGGCGTCAAGCTCGACTGACAGCCGGCGCGGCGGCGGGCCAATCCCGCCGCCCCCCACACCCGGGCGGCCCCACGCGGCCGCGCCGGACCGCCCCTCTCCTGACTCCCCAAAACCGCTGCGCGCCCCTGTTTCACCCCGGGCAATCCCTAACCCGCATCACAATTGACAGCGCTGTCATTTTTGCAGACACTAGCTTCGCCGGCGCCCTGCCGGACCACCAAAACAAGCCGCAACGGCCTCGCGCACGGGCGGCGACAGGAGACAGAGTCATGGCAACACCTCCCTGCTTCCCGGCAGCGGCAGGCACCGGCGCGCACCTCCAGGCTCGCCGCTACCGGCCTCACCGATTCCCGCTACACCGCTTTCTGCCCACGCTGCTCCTGGCAGGCCTGCTGACCGCCGGCACCAGCGCCCGGGCCTACGATCTGCAGACCACGCCCTACCTGTTCGGCGACTGGGCAGGCCTGCGCACCAGCCTCGCCGAACGCGGCGTCACCCTGAACCTGGGCTACACCGGCGAGGCCGCGCACAATTTCAGCGGCGGCCAGGACAAGATGACCCGCTACACCGACCAATGGGTGTTCGGCGCCACCATGGACCTGGACAAGCTGCTCGGCTGGCACGGCGGCACCTTCCAGATGACCATCACCGACCGCAACGGCCGCAACCTGGGCGCCGACGCCGGCATCGGCAACAACATGTTGATCCAGGAGGTCTATGGCCGCGGCCAGACCTGGCACATGACGCAGTTCTGGCTCAACCAATCGTTCCTGGACAATCGGGTGCAATGGAAGATCGGTCGCCTCACCGTGGGCGAGGATTTCGCCAGCTTCTCGTGCGACTTCCAGAATCTGACCTTCTGCGGCGCACAGCCCGGCAACCTGGTCGGCAGCTACTGGGTCAACTGGCCCACCAGCCAATGGGCCACCCGCCTGAAAGTCAGCACGTCCGAGCAGACCTACGTGCAGGCCGGCGTCTACCAGGTCAACCCCAACTATGTCGACGACGGCTACGCGCGCCGCCACGGCCTGTCGCTGGACAACCCCAATGGCACCACCGGCGCCCTGATTCCACTGGAATTCGGCTGGCTGCCGGCCTGGAACGGCCTGCCGGGCTCGTACAAGTTCGGCGCCTGGTACAACACCTCCAACGGCGCCGACCTGTACCAGGACGTCAACCACGCCCCGCGCGGCGAAACCGGCCTGGCGCCGCGCGAGCGCAACGGCCAGTACGGCATCTACATCAACTTCGAGCAACAGGTCAGCGGCACCGCCGGCGGCCGTGGCGCCTCGGTGTTCCTGAACTTCTCCCAGGCCGACCGCGACACGGCGGCGCAGGACCACCAGATCGCGCTCGGGCTGCAATACAAGGGGCCGTTCGGTCAGGCCCGCGACGTCATCGGCGTGGCGGTCGGCGCCACCCACAACAACGGCCGCTACGCCGACTACGTGCGCCAGCAGGACCAGCGGCTGGGCACCCGCACCAAGGTCGGCGACGGCTATGAATACGTGGCCGAGGCCTATTACAGCTGGTCACCGATCCCCTCCATTTACCTGCGACCCAATCTGCAGTACATCAGGCATCCTGGGGGCACCAGCGCCAACCACGACGCCTTCATCGTAGGCCTGAAGACCGGCATCACATTCTGAGCGCATCGCGCCACAAGGAGACTGACATGACCCCAATCCTGCGCCGCCTGCTGGCCTGCGCGCTGGCGTTGCCCGCCACGCTGTTCGCCGCCCACGCCGCCCATGCCAGCAAGGAGGCTCCGGTGATCGGCTTTTCCATCGACGACCTGCGGGTCGAGCGCTGGACCCGCGACCGCAACTATTTCGTCGAGGCCGCCACCGCGCTGGGCGCCAAGGTCAACGTGCAATCGGCCAACGCCAGCGAATCGCGCCAGATCGCCCAGGTCGAGAACCTGATCGCCGAAGGCGTGGACGCGCTGGTGATCGTGCCGTTCAATTCCAAGGTGCTGGGCAGCGCCATCGCCAAGGCACACCGCAACGGCATCAAAGTCATCGCCTACGACCGCCTGATCCTGGGCGCGCCGCTGGACGGCTACGTGTCTTTCGACAACGTCAAGGTTGGCGAAATGCAGGCCAAGGGCATGGTCGATGCGGTGCCCAAAGGCCGCTACTACCTGCTGGGCGGCGCCGCCACCGACAACAATTCGCGCATGTTCCGCGAGGGCCAGATGAACGTGCTCAAGCCGCTGGTCGCCAAGGGCGACATCACCATCGTGGGCGAGCAATGGACGCCCGAATGGGACCCTTCCAAGGCGCAGAGCATCATCGAGAACGCGCTGAACGCGAACGACAACGACATCCAGGCCATCGTCGCCTCCAACGACGGCACCGCCGGCGGCGCGATCCAGGCGCTGGCAAGCCAGAAACTGGCGGGCAAGGTGGCGGTCTCGGGCCAGGACGCCGACCTGGCCGGCGTGCGCCGCGTCGCCGCCGGCACGCAGACCATGACGGTGTACAAACCCATCAAGGCCATCGCCGAGGCCGCCGCGCGCATGGCGGTCGATCTGGTGCAGGGCAAGACGCCCGCCTTCAACGCCAAGCTCGACAACGGCAAGGGCGAGGTCGATTCCCTGCTGATCACGCCCACGCTGGTGACGCGCGACAATCTGGACATCCTGGTCAAGGACGGCTTCTATACGGCCGACCAGATCGCGGGCAAATAGCCGGGAGGCGCACCATGGACCAGCAGCAGCCGCTGTTTGAAATGCGCGACATCGTCAAGGAATTCTCGGGCGTGCGCGCGCTCTCGGGCGTCAGCCTGGGGGTGCGGCCCGGCGAATGCCTGGGCCTTTGCGGCGAGAACGGCGCCGGCAAGTCGACCCTGATGAAAGTGCTGTCCGGGGTCTATCCCCACGGCAGCTACGGCGGCCGGATCCTGTGGCAAGGCAGCGAACTGCGTTCGCGCTCGATCCGCGACAGCGAACGCGCGGGCATCGTCATCCTGCACCAGGAGCTGATGCTGGTGCAGCAGCTGAGCGTCACCGAGAACATCTTCCTGGGCAACGAACTGCGGCTGCCCGGCGGCCGCATGGACTACCCCGCCATGCACCGGCGCGCCGCCGAACTGCTGGCGCGCCTGAAGCTCACCGACGTCAACGTCGCCGCCCCCGTCATGAACTACGGCAACGGCCACCAGCAGTTGTTCGAGATCGCCAAGGCGCTGGCCAAAGAGGCCCGGCTGCTGATTTTCGACGAGCCGACATCCTCGCTCAGCGCCAAGGAAATCGAGGTGCTGCTGGCCATCATCGACGACCTCAAGCGCGCCGGCGTGGCCTGCATCTACATCTCGCACAAGCTCGACGAGGTCAAGCGCGTCTGCGACACCATCACGGTGATCCGCGATGGCCAGCACATCGCTACCCGCGCGGCCGACACGCTTGACGAGGACGGCATCATCGGCCTGATGGTCGGCCGCGCGCTCGAATCGCGCTTTCCGCGCACCGAGCGCCAGCCGGGCGCGGTCATGCTGGAAGCGCGCGACGTGACCTGCTGGGACGTCACCAACCCGCAGCGCAAGCGCGTCGACGGCGCCGCCCTGCAGGTGCGCGCCGGCGAGATCCTCGGCATCGCCGGACTGGTGGGCGCGGGCCGCACCGAATTCGTGTCGGCGATCTACGGCGCCTATGCCGGCCGCAGCACCGCCCAGGTACGGGTGGCGGGCCAGCCGGTGCGCATCGCCTGCCCTGCCGACGCGATCGCGCATGGCCTGTGCCTGGTGCCCGAGGATCGCAAGCGCCACGGCATCGTGCCGCTGATGAGCGTGGCCGAGAACATCACGCTGGCCAGCCTGGCCGACCACGCCCGGGCCGCGCGGATCGACGGCGACGCCGAGCTGGCGACCGTCGAGCGCGAAATCGCCCGCCTGCGCATCAAGACCGCCAGCCCGGGCCTGCCGGTGGCCAGCCTTTCCGGCGGCAACCAGCAGAAAGTGGTACTGGCCAAGATGGCGTTGAAGAACCCCAAGGTGCTGATCCTGGACGAACCGACGCGCGGCGTGGACATCGGCGCCAAGTACGACATCTACAAGATGATCTTCGACCTGGCCGATCGCGGCGTGGCCATCATCATGGTGTCGTCGGAACTGCCCGAGATCCTCGGCATGAGCGATCGCGTGCTGGTCATGAATGCCGGCCGCGTCACGGGCGATTTCCCCATCCAGGGCCTGACGCAGGAACGCGTGCTGGCCGCCGCCCTCCAATCCGAACCGCTGCGGCAAGCCGCCTGAACGCCATGACCCAGATGCTCGCTTCCTCATCCTCCGAACCCCGGCCGCGCGGCGGCCATCCGCCGCTGCGCCAGCTGTTCGCGCGCCACAAGCTGCTGGCCATGCTGCTGGCCCTGGGCCTGATCTGGCTGTTCTTCTGGCACCAGACCCACGGCAGCTTCCTGCGCCCAAACAGCATTTCCAACCTGCTGCTGCAGATGTCGGTGACCGGCATGCTGGCCTGCGGCATGGTGCTGGTCATCATCGCCGGCGAGATCGACCTGTCGGTGGGCTCGCTGCTCGGCCTGCTGGGCGGCCTGGTCGCCATCCTGACCGTCAACCTCGGCTGGAACACCTGGCTGTCGGTGGCCGTGGTGCTGGCCGCCGGCGCCGGGCTCGGGCTGGTCAACGGCTGCCTCACCACGCGGCTGCGGGTGCCGTCCTTCATCGTCGGCCTGGGCGGCATGCTGGCCTATCGCGGCCTGCTGCAATTGAGCACCGACAGTGTCACCATCGCGCCGGTGCCCGACGACCTCGGCGCCATCGCCCAGGCCTTCGTGCCGCCCACGCTGTCCTGGGTCATCGCCGCGCTGATCGTCGCCCTGGCCTGCGTCCTGACGCTGGCGCGGCGCCGGCGCCATCGCCGGCTGGGACTGGAGGTGGCGCCGCGCTGGATCGACGGCCTGAAGATCGTCGCCATCGCCGCCGCGGCCGCCGGCTTCGTGCTGGTGCTGAACCAGGCCCATGGCGTGCCGCTGCCGGTGCTGATCCTGCTGGCGCTGCTGGGCGTGTTCTCGTGGATCGCCACGCAGACCGTGTTCGGCCGCCACGTCTACGCGGTCGGCGGCAACGTCGAGGCCAGCCGCCTGTCCGGCGTCAACGTCCAGCGCGTCAAGCTGATGGTATTCATGCTGATGGGGTTGATGTGCGCCTTCGCCGGCATCGTCACCACCGCGCGCTCGGCCGCCGGCTCGCCGTCGGCCGGCGTGGGTGGCGAGCTCGATGCGATCGCGGCCTGCTTCATCGGCGGCACCTCCATGCGCGGCGGCTCCGGCACCGTGTACGGCGCGCTGATCGGCGCGCTGGTCATGGCCAGCCTGGACAACGGCATGCAGCAGATGAACGTGGATACCTCCTGGCAGATGATCGTCAAGGGCGCCGTGCTGGTGCTGGCGGTGTGGATCGACGTGGCAACGAGGTCCGAACGTGCATGACCCGACCCTCTCCAGCGCGCCCGGCAGCTGCATGCTCGCCGTCGGCACCTACACCGAGATCCTGCCGCACGTGCAGGGACGCGGCCGCGGCATCCACCTGCTGGCCTTCGACGGCGCGACGGCCTCGTTCCATGAACGGCAGGTGCTGACCGGCCCGGTCAACCCTTCCTACCTGTGCGCGGCGGCCGGACGGCTCTACGGCGTCAGCGAACGGGAACGGGACGCCGCCCTGGAGGTCTACGCCATCGAGGCCGCCGCCGCGCTGCGCCCCCTCGGCCGCATCGCGCTGCCCGGCGCGGCCCCCTGCCATGTCAGCGTCAACCTGCCGGCGCGACAGCTGTACGTGTCGAACTACGGCTCGGGCGAGCTGCTGTGCTTTGCGCTGGATGCTGGCGGCATGCCGCAAGGGACGCCACAGGTGATCGCGCGCCGCGGCGCCGGCCCGCGCGCGGACCGCCAGGAGGGCCCCCACCTGCACTACGCGGCCGCCACCGACGACGGCGCGCGCGTCTACCTGTGCGACCTGGGCACCGACACCATCGCCTGCCATCGGGTGCGGCCCGATGGCCTGGCCCCCATGCCGGAGCAGGAACTGCGCGCCCGCCCCGGCGCCGGGCCTCGCCACCTGGCCCTCACGGCCGATGGCGCGCTGGCGGCGGTGGTGGAAGAGCTTTCGAATACCGTGGCCGTATACGCGCTGAACGAACCGGCGGGCGAGCGCGCCCGCGCCAGCACGCTGCCGCGCAACTGGCGGGGCGCCAGCGCCGCCTCCGCCATCCGCCTGCATCCCGATGGCGAACTGCTCTATGCCGCCAATCGCGGCCACGACAGCGTCGCCGTCTACCGCCTGCGGCGCGCGGCGCCCTGGCTCGAACCGGTGGGCCTCATCGACGTCGGCGGCCGCGCGCCGCGCGACATCGCGCTCACGCCCGACGGCGCGTTCCTGCTGGTCGCGTCCCAGGACGACCACTTCATCCGCGCGTGGCGCATCGACCCGGCCACGGGCCTGGCCCACGCGCAGGGCCAGCCCTATCCCCTGGCCTCGCCCGCCTGCCTTTGTCCCTTGCCTTGAACCGGAAGCCTCCACCGTGACATCTCCCCTGCCCCCCGCCCGCATCGTCGTCACCGGCGCCACCGGCCAGCTCGGCCGCAAGGCGCTCGCCATCCTGGCGCGCCAGCCCTGGTGCGAGCACCTGATCGGCATCGACCTGCAGGCGGACGACACCGTCTTCAGCCCTGAAGTGCGCGAGCGCCTGACGCTGGTGGCCGCCGACCTGGAGCGCCCCGCCCCCGCCTGGACCGATCATTTCGCCGGCGTGGACGCCGTGCTGCACCTGGCGGCGCGGCACTCGACGCCCGACGCCAGCTGGGAAGAAGCCCTGGGGTCGTACAACATGACGTTGAACGTGCTGACCGCCGCCGCCACGCATGGCGCGCGCCGGCTGGTGTTCGCCTCGTCCAACCACGCCATGGGCGGCTACAAGGACCTGCCGCTGGCCGCGACCATCGGGCCGGGCAAGCTCACGTCCAGGACGGAGCCGGCCCCCGGCACGCGCTGGTTCGACGGCGAGCGCGAGGTGCATTCGCTGGCCTATGGCACGTCGAAAGTCATGGGCGAACGCCTGTGCCGCGCCTACGCCGCGGTCACGCAGGGTCGGCTATCCACCGTGATCGCGCGCATCGGCTGGATCCTGCCGGGCGACAACGACCCGCGCGACATGAGCTATTCCGGCGTGGCGCATCCGCGGGCGCCCGAACCGGACGCGCGCGACGAACCGGCGCGCCGCGCGCTGGCGTGGTTCCACGACATGTGGCTGTCCAATGGGGATTTCGAGCGCCTGCTGATCGCCGCCCTGACGGCGGACGCGGCCGGCTGGCCCGACGCCAGCGTCACGGTCAACGGCGTGTCGGCCAACCAGGGCAGCGCCTGGGATGTGGCGGAAGGCCGCGCCAGCATCGGCTACGACCCGCGCGACGACGTGCGCCGCCATCTGGGATAGCGGCCGGGGGCTTCAGGCCGGCGCGCGGGTCGAGTCGCGCACCACGATCTCGTATCCCAGCGTCCGCACCCGCGCCTGCGGCTCGCGCGATGCCAGTTGTTCCACCGCCGCGTAGGCCATGTCGCGGATCGGCTGGCGCAACGTGGTCAGCTTGGGCCAGGTCTGGCGCGACAAAGGGGTATCGTCGTAGCCCGCCACCGACAGCTCCCCGGGCACCTTGATGCCGCGCGCGTGCGCCGCGTACAGCACGCCGGCCGCCATGTCGTCGTTGGCCGCGAAGATCGCGCTGGGACGGTCGGCGCGATCGAGCAGGCGTTCGCCGCAGCGCACGCCGGAATCGAAGGAATGCAGCCCCTGCTCCACCAGGGCCGCGTCGTACGCCACACCCTGTTCGGCCAGCGCGTCGCGATACCCCTGCAGGCGGCCGCCGACGGCGCCGTGGTCGGGGTGCCCGGCCACGAAGCCGATGCGGCGGTGGCCCAGGTCCAGCAGATACCGCGTCATGTCGCGCGCCGCCGAGCGGTCATCGGTGCTGACCTCCAGCCCCCTGGCGCTGGGCGAACTGGGCGCCAGCCGCACGAACGGCACGTCGCCCTGGTCAAGCGCGTCGATCAAGGCGCGCACGTCAGACAGCGGTGGCGTCAGCACCAGGCCGGCGCAGGCGTGCTGGCGCGCGGACTGTTCGATCTGCGCGGCCAGGTCGGGCGCGCGGTAGTCGCAGGGATGCAGCAGCAGGCTGTAGAAATAACGCTTGCAGGCATCGAGCGCGCCTTGCTGGACGTTGATCAGGTAGTTGTCGCTGGGATTGTCGTAGACCAGCATGATCAGGTCCGAGCGCTTGCTGGCCAGGCGCCGGGCCGAGGGATTGGGCTGGTACTTCAGCAGCGCGATCGCCGCCATGACCTTGGCGCGGGTCTTCTCGCTGGTGTTGGGTTCGTTGTTCAAAACGCGCGAGACGGTCTTGATGGACACGCCCGCCTCGGCCGCCACGTCGTCGACGGTGACGGAACCCTTTTCCTTGCCGGTCGCCATGCTCCGGTCTCAGCGGCCGGCGGCCTTGGCGCTCAGGCCGTTGGCCACGCCCATGTCGGTCTTGGGCACGTCGCGGATCAGCACCCGCACGTCCTCGCCCGAGATGCCGATGCTGGCGCACACGGCCTGGTTCAGCGCGGCGATCAGCGCCGCCTTCCTGGCCTCGTCGCGGCCCTCGATCAGGGCCGCGTCGACGCGCGCCATGGCCTTGCCGATCTCGCCGGCCACGATCACGTGTTCGGCGGGGATTTCCTGCAGCACGATGCGCACGCTGGACAGCGGCGCGGCGATGCTTTCCACCACCGCCTGCGAAGCCGCCTTCAGCAACGCGGTCTTCTGGGCGGCCGAATGGCCCTGCATGATCTGGACATTCAAGATTGGCATGACGGATTCCGATATTCCGAATAGTGGCGAACCGGCGATCGTTGCCGGCCAGCCATCATATCCGGACTGGCCCCGGGCGCAAGCCTGCCACCCCGGGGACCGGAACGCCGCGGCGGGATCGCCCGGCGCCTGCAGTCAGGCGGCCTCGCCCCGTTGCGTCGGCTGGGGCTGGCCTTGCAGCTCGGCCTGGGCCGGGTCGCCGCCGGTGGCGGGCGGCGGTTCGGCGGATTCGCTGGATTCGGCCGCGGGCGCGCTCTCGGCCAACACCGGCGTCACCAGCTCGACCACCTTCTTGCGCGACAGCATGCCGATGAACTCGTCGTTCTCGCCCGTCACGGCTACCGGCTGGTCGCTGTGCACCAGCTGCGCCAGCACTTCGCCCAGGCCGGCCGTGGCCGGCACCGAAGCCAGGTCCTCGACGAAGCGCGACACGTCGCGTCCGCCCTCGCGCACGGCCTGTTCGGCCGCTTCCAGCGTCAGCACGCCGGCCAGCCGCTTGCCGTCCAGCACCGGCGCGTACTCGTAGTTCAGCGCGCGCATCCGATCGACCGAATGGGCCGGGCGCGATCGCATGGTCAGCGTCAGGCGCGCCGGGTTCACCGCGTGGGTCGCGTTCAACACCTTGGTGCGGTTCACGTCCTGCAGGAACGACTGCACGTAATCGTTGGCCGGATTCAGCAGGATGTCTTCGGGCGTGCCTTCCTGCACCAGCTCGCCGTCCTTCAGGATGGCGATGCGGTTGCCCAGGCGCAGCGCTTCGTCCAGGTCATGGGTGATGAAGACGATAGTCTTGTTGAGCTTGGATTGCAGTTGCAGCAGCTGGTCCTGCATCTCGCGGCGGATCAGCGGGTCGAGCGCCGAGAAGGCCTCGTCCATCAGCAGGATCTCGGCGTCGGTGGCCAGCGCGCGCGCCAGGCCCACGCGCTGCTGCATGCCGCCCGACAGCTGGTGCGGATACTGCTGCTCGAAGCCCGACAGGCCGACCTGCTCCAGCCATTCGCGGGCGCGCTGCTCGCGCTCGGCGCGGCCCACGCCCTGCACGGCCAGGCCGTAGGCGGCGTTGTCCAGCACGGTGCGGTGCGGGAACAGGCCGAAGCGCTGGAACACCATGCTCATCTTCTTCTGGCGGAAGGTCTCCAGGTCGCGCTTGTTCAGGCTGACGACGTCGACGCCGTCGACCAGGATGTGGCCGGCGCTGGGCTCGATCAGGCGGTTGAAGTGGCGGATCAGCGTCGACTTGCCGGACCCCGACAGGCCCATGATGACGTAGATGCTGCCCTCTTCGATCGACAGGCTGATGTCGCGCAGGCCCAGCGTGTGCCCGCTTTCGGCCAGCAGCGCTTCCTTGCTCATGCCGCCCTGCGCGGCTTCCAGCCATTTCTTCGGATGCGGCCCGAAAATCTTGTAGATGTTCTTGACTTCGATCTTGCTCATCGCTGGCCTCCCATGCGCATGCGCTGTCCATACGATTGCGTGATCCGGTCGAACAGCACGGCCAGCACCACGATGCCCAGGCCCGCCAGCAGGCCGCGGCCCACTTCCAGGCGGTTGATCCCGAGCAGCACTTCATACCCCAGGCCGCGCGCGCCGATCATGGAGGCGATCACCACCATCGACAGCGCCATCATCGTGGTCTGGTTGATGCCGGCCATGATGTTGGGCAGGGCCAGCGGCAATTGCACGCCGAACAGCTGCTGGCGCGGATTGGCGCCGAACGCGCGCGACGCTTCCAGCACCTCGCGGTCGACCAGGCGGATACCCAGGTCGGTCAGGCGGATCAGCGGCGGCACGGCGTAGATCACGGTGGCGATGATGGCGGGGATCTTGCCCAGGCCGAACAGCATCACGACCGGGATCAGGTACACGAAGCTGGGCATGGTCTGCATCACGTCCAGCACCGGCAGCATGATCGAGCGCAGCCAGTTGACGCGCGCCATCAGCACGCCCAGCGGAATGCCGATGATCACCGACAGTCCGGCCGCCATGATCATCAGCGCCAGCGTCTGCATGCCGGCGTCCCACAGGCCGAGCACGCCAATGACGCACAGCAGCGCGCCCATGGCCAGGCTCAGGCCGATGCGGCGGCTGACCAGCCAGGCGATGGCGATGGTCACGCCGACCACCGCCCACCACGGCGAGCTGCGCAGCACCTGCTCCAGCCACACCAGGGCGTGCAGCACGGGCTGGGACAGCGTCTCCAGGGTATCGGCGTAGTTGGTGACCAGATGATCGACGAATCCGTCGATGGCCCCCCGCACCTGACGGGCGGGAATGATTTCAGGAAACATGTTTTGACTCCATTTCAGCGGGTTCGCCACGCGCCACGCCGCGCCGGCATGGCATCCGGCGCGGTGGCCGGGCCGGCGCCCCCAAGGGACGCCGTCATCGACAATGGCGAAATACGCTTACAGTCCGGCGCGGAAACAAGATGTCCCGCGCATTGCCCGCATGGCGGGCAGTCCGCCTGCCGGAGGGCTTTTTCCCCTTGGGGTCATCCCAAGGGGAAAAAGTCCAACCCGATGGTCCGTCCCGGCCAGCCGGAACGGACCACCGCCGGAAAGGCGGCGGGGGTTACAGCGCGCTTTGCACGCGCCCGGCGACGTCGGCGGGGACCCACTTGGTCCAGACGTCGGGCTTGTTCTTCAGGAACCACTTGGCCACGGCGCCGGACTCGTCGCCGGTCTCTTCCATGTGGGCCAGGGTTTCGTTCATCACCGGCAGCGGCACCGAGACCTTGGACAGGAATTCGGTCAGCACCGGCGCTTCCTGCGAGAACTTGGTGTTCACGGCGGTGAAGACGGGATTGTCGGGATAGGCGCTGGGCTCGGGCTTGGCGCACTTGGGCGACGTCAGGCACTTGTGCTTTTCGGCGTCGTAGGGCGGCATTTCCAGCTTGACCAGGTCCATGGCGCCGACCAGCGGCGTGGGCGACCAGTAGTAGAAGACCACGTTCTGCTTGCGCTTGTAGGCCGACATCAGGGCCGCCTTCTGCGCCGCGCCGGTGCCCGGCGAATACAGCGTGTAGGTGTCGTCCAGCTTGAGGGCGTGGAACAGGTTGGTGCTGGTGACTTCGCAACCCCAACCCGCCGGGCAGCCGTAGAAACGGCCCTTGCCCGGTTCTTCGGGATCCTTGAACTTGTCCTTGAACTTCGGCAGGTCGGCCGCGGACTTCAGTTCGGGCAGGCGCTCGGCGGTGTAGCGCGGGATGTACCAGGCCTCGCCGCCCATGTACAGGTCGCCGATCCGCTTGACGCGGCCGGTCTTTTCGGCGCGTTCCCAGGGGTCGGCGACGCTGTTCAGCCAGATCTCGGTGTTGATGTCCAGGTCACCGCGCTCGAGCGCGGCCAGGGCGGGCAGGGTCTCGGTGGGCAGGGTTTCGGTCTTGCAACCGTAGCCCTTTTCCATGATGAAACGTTCGACATCGACCAGGACCAGGTTGGATTCCCAGTTCATGGCGCCGAAGTTGATCGGACGCTTGAGTTCGCATTGCGGCGCGTCGGCGGCTTGGGCCGAACCGGCGAAGGCGAACAAGACGGCCGCGGCGGCCAGGGTCTTGACAGGGGTGAAACGCATTGGCTTTTGCCTCCATAGGTTCAGGGACACGGCGGCGCTGGTCCGGCCGTGCCATGGAGCTAAGGGGGTTGTGCGGAAGACGGGCAGAACCGCCAATACAAACCGACACTAGCAACAAGAGGATCCGCGGGGTGCGGAGTCTTGCAAGACAGGAGTCTCAAAAACGGAGTTTTAGAGAACCCACAGATAGTGAACAAACTGAAAGAAGAAGGCAGCATCTTAAACGAAATTGCCGCACAACCCAACCCCGGACCTGAACGAAACGGATACATTCATACCCGAAAACGTCCGGACAAACCCTGATTTCCAAGAGGCGATTCCCCGACTTTCCCTGGGGAACCGGCTCATGGAAATAACGATACATTTAGTTAATATTTTGTTCGTATAAATACATTTGAAGGGCAAAAACCGCCCTTTCAGCGCGCGCCGCCGACGTCCTCGCGGTACATGTAATCGCGGCGCCAGGGATAGGCCAGGTCGGGCGGGTTGTCCAATTCGTCGGGCCTGCCGGTCGCGGGATGCTGTCCCAGCACCTGGTGCAGCGCGATCCAGCCATGTTCGAAGCCCATGGCGCACCCGGCCAGGTACAGCCGGTAAGCGCGCAGCGAACGCGCGCCTTGCTCGCCTCCCAGGATCTGCGCGGCCTCGGGCAGGCGCGCCTCCAGCGCATCGCTCCAGGCCCACAGCGTGCGGGCGTAGTGCGGCCGCAGGTTCTCGACGTCGACTTCTTCCAGGCCGCCATTGGTCATGGCCTCCATGACGACGCTGATGTGCGTCAGCTCGCCGCCCGGGAAGATGTACTTCTCGATGAATTCGCCCATGCCGCTGCCCAGCTCGGCGTTGTAGACGCCGGCCGCGGTGATGCCGTGGTTCATGATCAGTCCGCCCGGCTTGAGCAGCCGCCGCAACTTGGCGAAATAGCCTTCCAACTGGGCCCGGCCGACGTGCTCGAACATGCCAACCGACGCAATCTTGTCGAACGGCGTGGACTCGTCGAGCTTGCGGTAATCCAGCAGCTCCATGCGCACGCGGTCGCCCAGCCCCTTTTCCTGGATCAGTTTGGTGACATGCGCATGCTGGTTGCGCGACAGCGTGATACCCGTGGCGTCCACGCCGTAATGTTCGGCGGCCCACAGCAACAGGCCGCCCCAGCCGGCGCCCACGTCCAGGAAGCGTTCGCCAGGGCGCAGCCGCAGCTTGCGGCAGATGTGGTCCAGCTTGGCCTCCTGGGCCTGCGCCAGCGTCATGCCGGGTTCGCGGTAGTAGGCGCAGGAATAGACCCGGCGCGGGTCCAGCCACAGCGCGTAGAAGTCGTCGGAAAGGTCGTAATGGAATTCGATCTGGCGGGCATCGCGCTCCACCGAGTGGCGCCACACCGACATCACCTTGCGCACCAGCTCGGTCAGCCAGCCGCCGCGCGCCGCATCCACCGGCGAGCCAGGCAGCAGCGCCGAGGCCGCCGCCATCACGTCGCGCATCGAGCCTTCGATGTCGATGCGGCCCTCGACGTAGTCCTGGCCCAGCACGCCGACAGCGCCTTCGGCCAGATGGGCCAGGGCGGTCTTGTCGTGCGTCACGAAGCGCACCCTGGGATCCGGCGGCCCCATTACCGTGCCATCGGGCAGCACCAGCTGGACAGTCACGGGCAGTGCCTGGAGCTTGCGTTCCACAACAGACAACAAAGGATTCACGACATCTCCTCTGGAATACGTACGAACACGACAGACTGTATCGGAAATCAGTTGAAATTTGCGTGTAAGGCGGCGCGTGATACAGTCATTGGCTTGGTGTAAAACGCGCAATGAAGTGCGTCGCACCCTGTCCCTCGCGCGATTTCCCTCGCGATCCACATGCCCCCTACACTTTCCTCACGCGGCGCCATGCCGGGCTGGCTCATTCTCATGGGCGCCCTGACGGCAATCGGTCCTTTCGCCATCGATATGTACCTGCCGGCGTTCCCGACGATCGCCGCCAACCTCGGCGTCCCGCGCGGCGATGTCGAGCGCACTTTGGCCGCCTACCTGATCGGCCTGGCGCTGGCGCAGGTGTTCTATGGTCCGATGGCGGACCGCTACGGCCGCAAGCCGCCGCTGATGGTGGGCCTGGCACTCTTCATGGTGGCCTCGCTCGGCTGCGCCCTGGCCGGCTCGGTCCAGGCGCTGACAGGTTGGCGCGTGCTGCAGGCCATGGGCGGCGCGGCCGGCATCGTGATTCCGCGCGCCGTCATCCGCGACCATTACGAAACCCACGAAGCGGCGCGCGCCATGTCGCTGCTGATGCTGATCATGGGCCTGGCGCCTATCCTCGCGCCGCTGGCGGGCGGGCAGTTGCTGGGCATTGCCAGCTGGCGCAGCCTGTTCTGGGTGATGCTGGCCGGCGGCGCCATGCTGATGACCGCCGTGGTGCTGATCATGAAGGAATCGCTGGCGCCCGAACGCGTCGTGCCGCTGCGCCTGGGAACCATCGTGCAGAACTACCGGGCCCTGTTCGCGCACCGCGGCTTCATGGCGCACAGCCTGGCCGGCGGCTTCGGCCAGGCCGGCATGTTCGCCTACATCATCGGTTCGCCGCGGGTGTTCATCGAGCTGTACGGCGTCGATCCCAAATACTACGGCCTGCTGTTCGGCACCAACGCGCTGTCGCTCATCATCTGCTCGCAGATCAGCGCCCGCCTGCTGCGCACCCACACCCCGCGCCAATTGCAACGCCGCGCCCTGACCTCGCTGGCCTGCGCCAGCCTGGCGGCGGTGGCGCTGGCCCTGGCGGGCTGGATGACGCTGCCGCTGCTGATGGCCTGCCTGATCTGCTACATGGGCAGCCAGGGCTTCGTGAATCCCAACTCGGCGGCGCTGGCGCTGTCCGACCAGGGCAAGCGGCTGGGCGCGGCCTCGGCGCTATTGGGGACGCTTCAACTGTCCTGCGGCGCCCTGGCGGGTTTCGCGGTCAGCGCCTGGCAGACCGACAGCGCCCTGCCGCTGACGACCACGCTGGCGACCTGCGCCTGCCTGTCCTGGCTGTCGGGCCGGGTGGCGCAATCGCACCCCGCCTGAATGCAGGCAAGCAAAGCGGCCGGCACGCAGACAGAAGCCGGCCCTTCGCCCGGCAGCGGAAAATCCCTGCCGGAATCGAGCCGACGCGCGCCATCCAGCCGCGCCTGCCGCGGCTTGAGCGCCACGCTTTTACACGCGCTACCGCCCCAGCACTTGATTTACCTGGATTTTTCGTATTAGAATCTACGTCTTCACATGAAGTTTCCCGTGCTGGACTACTATGCTTTGTAGTTCGACACTCTGACCCCCAAGCGCATTTTTGCGGATGGCAGGCAGCGGGTATAAGCACTGGGTGGAGTCTCCCCGATTCCCCCTCATCCACTAAGACTGGGTGGCCGGCAAGATGGCAAGGCCTCGTGGCAAGACCGCGACGATCCACGCCTCTGATACAGCCCGGCGGCTGAAACCCTGTCTCCCCCCGGCGATGCGCAAGAATAAATGAGGTGCATCCATGGCACGCGTATGCCAAGTGACCGGCAAAGGCCCGATGGTGGGCAACAACGTTTCGCACGCGAACAACAAGACCAAGCGTCGCTTCCTGCCCAACCTGCAATCGCGCCGGTTCTGGGTTGAAAGCGAAAACCGCTGGGTGCGCCTGCGCGTCTCGGCCAAGGCCATCCGCACGATCGACAAGAACGGCATCGACGCCGTGCTGGCCGAAATGCGTGCCCGCGGCGAACTGGCCTAATCGGCCCCCCGCCAATCTGACATACTAGGAGCACGACATGGCCAAAGGTATCCGCGAAAAGATCAAGCTCGAGTCGACTGCCGGCACGGGTCATTTCTACACGACCACCAAGAACAAGCGCAACATGCCCGAGAAGATGCTGATCAAGAAGTTTGATCCGGTCGCTCGCAAGCACGTCGACTACAAGGAAACCAAGCTGAAGTAATTCAGCCGGTATCCGGATAGCCCAAAAAGGCCCTGCATCGCAGGGCCTTTTTGTTTGGCCGAACGTTGCCGGGGATCTGGTCGCCACGCCGTTTTCCCTGGCGCAGGGGCGCCGCGCATGCTTCAATTGGGCCGAAACTGCAATCGTGCCCTACATGAGCCCGGCTTCGGTCGAGCCCTCTTGCCAGCGATACCCGCCATGCTCCGTCCCTGCCTGACCCTGCTGCGCCGCGCGCTCGCCCCCGCGCTCCTGGCCCTGGCGCTGACCCCGGTCGCGTCCGCCAAAGACACCAAAGAGCCGATCCGCATCGGTGAAATCAACAGCTACAAGGCGATTCCGGCCTTCCTGGGCCCGTACAAGAAAGGCTGGCAGCTGGCGCTGGAAGAGGTCAACGCCTCGGGCGGGGTACTGGGCCGCAAGCTCGAAGTGTTTTCGCGCGACGACAACGGCAACCCGGGCGACTCGGTGCGCGCCGCCCAGGAACTGCTGGCGCGGGAAAAGGTGGACCTGCTGTTCGGCGGCTTCCTGTCCAACACCGGCCTGGCCCTGACCGATTTCGCCAAGCAGCAGCAGGTGTTCTTCCTGGCCGCCGAACCTCTGACCGACAAGATCACCTGGCAGGAAGGCAACCGCTACACCTGGCGCCTGCGGCCGTCCACCTGGATGCACGTGGCCGCCCTGGCCCCCAAGGCGCTGGCGCTGCGCAAGAAGCGCTGGGCCATCGTCTATCCCAACTACGAATACGGGCAATCGGCCGTGGCCACCTTCAAGGCCATGATGAAGTCGTTCCAGTCCGACGTCGAATTCGTCGCCGAACAGGCCGTGCCGCTGGGCAAGGTCGACGCCGGCGCGGTGGTGCAGGCCCTGGCGGACGCCAAGCCCGACGCCATCTTCAACGTGCTGTTCGCCGCCGACCTGACGCGCTTCGTGCGCGAGGGCAACACCCGCGGCCTGTTCGAGAACCTTCCCGTGGTCTCGGTGCTGTCCGGCGAACCGGAATACCTGGAGCCGCTGGGCGCCGACACACCGTCGGGCTGGATCGTCACGGGCTACCCCTGGTACGCCATCGACACGCCCGCCAACAAGACTTTCGTCGAGGCCTACCGTAAGCGCTACAACGAGACGCCCAAGGTCGGCTCGGTAGTGGGCTACGCCTCGCTGATGTCGATCGCCCAGGGCCTGAAGGCTGCCGGCGAGGTCGACACCGAGAAGCTGGTCGATGCCTTCGCCGGGCTGAAGGTGGACACGCCCTACGGCCCGATCCAGTACCGCAAGATCGACCACCAATCCACCATGGGCGTCTACATCGGCGTCACGGCGGTCGAGGACGGCAAGGGCATCATGAAGGACTTCGCCTACATCGACGGGGCGCGCCTGCAGCCGCCCGACGAACAAGTGCGCAAGATGCGGCCGCGCTGATGAGCCTGTCCGGGCTGCTGTCGCAGCTGCTCAACGGCCTGGCCGACGCCAGCGCGCTGTTCCTGGTAGCCTCGGGCCTGTCGCTGATCTTCGGCGTCACGCGGGTGGTGAACTTCGCCCACGGCTCCTTCTACATGCTGGGCATCTACCTGGCCTGGACCTTCACCCGCCATTTCGGCGACGGCGCCGGCTACTGGGCCGGCCTGCTGCTGGCGGCGCTGGCCACGGGCCTGATCGGGGCGGCGGCGGAACTGCTGGTGCTCAAGCGCCTGTATCGCGCGCCGGAACTGTTCCAGTTGCTGGCGACCTTCGCCCTGGTGCTGATCATCGGCGACGCCACGCTGGCCGTCTGGGGGCCGGAGGACCTGTTCTCGCCGCGAGCGCCCGGCCTGTCGGGCGCGGTCGACATTCTGGGGCGGCGCTTCCCCCAATATGATCTGCTGCTGATCGCCGCGGGCCCGGTGGTGCTGGGCCTGCTGTGGCTGCTGCTGATGCGCACGCGCTGGGGCCGGCTGCTGCGCGCCGCCGCCGAGAACCGCGACATGCTGGCCGCGCTCGGCGTCAACCAGGCCTGGCTGTTCACCTCGGCCTTCACCCTGGGCGCATTCCTGGCCGGACTGGGCGGCGCACTGGCCGCGCCGCGCGTGCCCGCCACGCTCGGCCTGGACCTGGAAATCATCGCCAGCGCCTTCGTGGTCGTGGTGGTGGGCGGCCTGGGTTCGATTCCGGGCGCATTCCTGGCCGCGATACTCATCTGCTGCGTCAAGGCGGTGTTCGTGTTCCTGGGCCAGGTGCAGATCGGCCCCTGGCTGTTCAACCTGTCCAAGCTCACCCTGCTGGCCGAATTCGCCGTCATGGCGGTGGTACTGGTGGCGCGTCCGTGGGGCCTGCTGGGCCAGCCGCCAGCGCCATCCTCGCACACGCTGGCGGCCGAAGCCCCCATCGTCCCCGCCGGCCGGCGCCTGCGGCTGGCCTATGGCCTGCTGCTGGCGCTGCTCATCCTGGCGCCGTTGGCCACGTCGCAGTGGCCCTACGCCGGCATCCTGCTGACCGAAATCCTGATCGCCGCCTTGTTCGCCGCCAGCCTGCATTTCCTGACCGGACTGGCCGGCATGACCAGCTTCGGCCATGCCGCCTGGTTCGGCCTGGGCGCCTATGGCGCCGCGCTGCTGCTGAAATTGATGGCGTTGCCGATGGAAGCCGCCCTGCTGCTGGGGCCGTTCGCGGCCGCGCTCGGCGCGCTGCTGTTCGGCTGGTTCTGCGTGCGCCTGTCCGGCGTCTACCTGGCGATGCTGACGCTGGCGGTGGCACAGATCCTGTGGGCGCTGGCCTACCAGTGGGACGAAGTGACTGGTGGCAGCAACGGCCTGATCGGACTATGGCCGTCGAGCTGGCTGGCGCGCGGCCCGTGGTTCTACTACCTGACGCTGGCGCTTTGCGCGCTCGGCATTGCCTGGCTGCGGCGGCTGGCGTTCTCGCCGCTGGGCTATGCGCTGCGCGGCGTGCGCGATTCGGGCCTGCGGGCCGAGGCGCTGGGCATGGACACGCGCCGCATCCAGTGCATCGGCTTCGTGGCTGCGTCGCTGGCGGCCGGCCTGGCGGGATCGCTGTACGCCTTCTCGAAAGGCAGCATCGCCCCCGACGTGCTCGCGGTCAGCCGCTCGGTCGACGGCCTGGTGATGGTGCTGCTGGGCGGCCTGCAAACCCTGGCCGGCCCGCTGGTCGGCGCGGCGGCCTATACCTGGCTGCAGGACGCCGCCGCGCGCAGCACTGAATACTGGCACGCCGTGCTGGGCCTGGCCATCCTGGCGCTGGTCATGCTGTTCCCTGCCGGCCTGGCGGGCGCGGCGGCGCGCCTGGGACGCAGACGCGCATGACGACCGCCCCCGCCTTGCTGCGCGTCCAGGGACTGCGCAAATCCTTCGGCGGCATCGACGCGCTGGCCGACGTCTCGTTCGAGCTGGAGGCCGGCCGCATGCTGGCGTTGATCGGCCCGAACGGCGCGGGCAAGTCCACCTGCTTCAATGTGGTCGGCGGGCAGTTGCGGCCGGACGCCGGTTCGGTGCGGCTGGACGGTCGCGAACTGATCGGCCTGTCGGCCGGCAGGATCTGCCGCCTGGGCGTGGGACGGACCTTCCAGACCGCCGCCACGTTCCGTTCGATGACCGTGCTGGAAAACGTGCAGACCGCGCTGCTGTCGCGCGACCGCCTGCTGCTGCGGCCCTGGCGCCGCGCCGCGTCACACCGCGCCGACGAGGCCCTGGCGCTGCTGGAGCAGGTGGGCATGGCCGACCGGGCCGGCGCCCATTGCGGCGCCCTGGCGTACGGCCAGGTCAAGCGGGTGGAACTGGCGATGGCGTTGGCGCACCGGCCGCGGCTGTTGCTGATGGACGAACCCACCGCCGGCATGGCCACCAACGAACGCCACGCGCTCATGCGCCTGACACGTGAACTGGCCGATACGCAGCGCATGGCCGTGCTGTTCACCGAGCACAGCCTGGACGTCGTTTTCAAGCACGCCGATCGCATCGCCGTGCTGGTGCGCGGCAGCCTGCTGGCCGAAGGCCCACCGGGCCGCATCGCCGTCGACGCGCGCGTCAAGGCAGCCTATCTGGGCACCGACGCGCCGCGGGCCTGAACCACGCTCAACCGCCGGCCTGGGGGCTGTCCGGCTGGCATTCCCAGAACACCTTGGCGCTGCAGCGCGCGCAGATGCCGCGATCGAGCCGCGCATAGATGGCGTGCAGCGCCGTGGCCTTGTCGGGAAACACGTGGTCCGCGCCCAACCGCTCCAGGAATCCCGTGCGGCGCCACATATCCAGCACTTCCGGCCGCGGCCGGTGGAAATACAGGTCGCCGCCCATCGCGCGGCGCGCCGCCAGCTCGTCTTCCCAGACCTGGGCGCCGGCCAGGTCGATGAAATTCATGCTCTTGGCCATCACCAGCAAATGGCGCGGCGCATCGGGTCCGCTGCGCAGGTCCTGCAGCCGTTGCGCCACATGCTCGGCGGCGCCGAAATAAACCGAGCCCTCCATGCGCAACAGCTTGAGCTGGGGGCATTCCGGCAGCGCTTCGGGCTGCTGCGCCAGCACCACGAAGCGGCGCTCCAGCCCGCGCGAATCGAAGCCCATGGTGCGCATCGCCGGCCGCGAGGTGCGATGCAGATACGCCATCAATGACAACACGGTGCCCAGCAGGATCGCGACTTCCATGCGGATCGTCACCGTGGCCGCCAGCGTGGCGGCGGCTATGGCGCTTTCGCCCCGCTGGGTACGGATCGACTGCCGCCAGCGCGGCACATCCAGCAAGGTCCAGGCGACCAGCAACAGCAGGCCGGCGATGGCCGCGTGCGGAATCCGCGCCAGCAAGGGCCCGCTCAGCGCCACCAGCGCCATCAGCAGCAGGGCCGAGAACACCGCCGCCAGCGGCGTCTTCGCGCCCGCCTCGTAGTTGGGAATGGAACGGTTCAGCGAACCGCAGGACAGGTAACAGGAAAAGAAGCCACCGACCACGTTCGACAGCCCCTGCCCGATGAATTCGCGATTGGCGTCGATGCGCTGGCCCGAACGCGCGGCCACGGCCTTTGCAATCGAAATGGACTGCGCCAGCGCCACGATGGTCAGGGCGAAGGCCAGGCTGAGCAGATCGGGCAAGGCGCGCCAATCCACACGGGGAACATGGAACGGCGGCCAGGGTTGGGCCAGGTCTCCCAATACCGGCACGGCGGCGGCGCCCCAGCGCGGCGCCAGGGCATTGAACGCGGCCGCGGCCAGCGCGCCCGCCGCCAGGCCGGCCAGCATGTAGGGCTTGCGTTTGTCCAGCCGCTTGAGCAGCAGGGCCGCCGCGATCGTCACCGCCGTGACCAGCACGGCCCCCGCTTGCGCCTGGTCCGCGCTGGCGGCCAGGCCGATCAGCAAGGCGCCAGCCCCGTGCGACGCGGGCGCCGGCAATCCGAGCGCATCCTTCAAGGCGTGGACCGCAATCAGCAGGGCCGCGCCGCTGGTGAAGCCGAACAGCGCCGACGGCGAGATGAAATGCGCCAGAGACCCCAGGCGCAGGGCGCCCACCAGCCACTGCATCAAGCCGACCAGCACCGTCACCGCCAGGGCCAGCTCGATATAGCCCGGGCTGCCCGCCACCGCCAGCGGCGTCAGCACGGCGAACAAGGCCAGCGAGTTGGCATTGGTGGGACCGGACATGACGTGGCGGCTGGAGCCGAACAGCGCCGCGACGATACAGGGCACGATGGCCGAATACAGGCCGTACTGCGGCGGCAGGCCGGCCAGCGTCGCAAACGCCACGCCCTGCGGCAACACCAGGAGCGCCCCCAGCAGTCCCGCCGCCAGGTCGGCGCGCAGCGTCGCGGGGCCGACTTGCGGCACCCAATCGCCAAACACCCGCACCAGCCACGCCCCGCGTCCCGCCGCCATCATTCCCCGTCCTTGTTCTTCTCGATGCCGGGCACGCTCAGCGCAGGTACCTGCGCTCCAGTTCGCGCATGTCCGCATCGCCCTGCAGGTCGATGATATCGCGCACCGTGGGCAGGCCGGCATCGACGCCATGGATGCCGCCGTCATTGCGGATGCGGGCGAACACCTCGCGCATGGCGCCCACGGCGGCGCGGATCGCGTGATTGCCGTAGATCACCAACCCCACCTTGCCCAGGGCCTGGATATCGGCCTCGCGCAATTGCGGATAGGCGGTCGGCACCAGCACCAGCGGCACGCGGCCGGACCAGGCCGCGATGAAGGCCAGCACCTCGTCGGGCGTGGTCTGCTTGGAATGGATCAGGATGGCATCGGCGCCGGCGGCCTCGTAGGCCGCCGCGCGCGCCAGCGCCTCGGCCTGGCCGAGCCCGGCGATCAGCGCCTCGGTGCGGGCAATGACGCAGAAATCCGGATCGCGGCGCGCCGCGCAGGCGGCCTCGATCTTGCCCTGGAATTCCGCGACGCGCACCAGTTCCTGGCGGCCATCGGCGCGCAGGCTGGTGTCCTTGGGAAAGGTCTTGTCTTCCATGACCACGGCCGACACGCCCGCCGCTTCGTATTGCGGCACGACATAGGCGACATTGATGGCGTTGCCGAACCCCGTATCGATATCGGCGATGACCGGCACATCGACCACCGCCGCGATGGCCCGCATCATCTCCAGGTGCAGGCCGGCCGACAGGATGTTGGCGTCCGGCACCGCATGGCTGGCCGACAGTTCGAAGCCGCTGCCCCAGATCGCGTCGAAGCCCGCCTCGGCCGCCAACTTGGCCGACAGCGGGTTGTGCGCCGACATGGCGTGCATCAGGACGGGAGCCTGCAATTTCTGGCGAAAGCGTGCGTGGCGGTGCATGGCGTGAGGGTCCGGAGATCCGGCGCCCAGAGCGCCGGCTGGGGATCATTTAACACGAAAAGCGGCCGCGGGTGCGACGGCGTTCAGCCCGCTCCGCCGCCGCGGCGCGCCCTCATCGCCCGGCTGATCGCGGCCAGCGCCTCATCGGAAACCAGGCGCGCGGCCATCGGCAACAATTCGTCCTCCTCGCGCCGGATGTGCTCGGCGTAGGCCGCCGCGAAAGCCTCCACTTGCGCCGCCGGCAGCTCGGCGGGACGGCCGTCGGCGACAGCTTCCAGGGTTTGCCGCAGCGGCGCCCACAGCGCCGCCAGGCGCGCATGGTCGGCAACCAGGCCATCCACCAGCGCGTGCAGGCAAACGGCGTCCGAGCCGGCCATGGACTCGATCAAGGCCGGAAACAGATCCTCTTCCTCGTCCTCGTGGTGGTGCAGCGCGGCGGTCTGGAAATAGCGCACGACAGCCGCCGCCGCCACCTGGGCCGCGGCATCGCTGCCATGCGCCGGCAAGTGCGCCGCCAGCCGGCGCAAGGTTTCGCATTGGCGCGCTATGCGCCCATGACAGGCCGACAGCAGGCCCAGCGGATCATCGGGGGTCGGCGCCGCCACCGGCCCGCCGGGAAAATTCACTGTCATGGCGCCCCTCCTTGATCAAGAATGCCCGCGCCACCAAAGCCGGATGGAATCCCAGGCGCGTCCGGCCAGGCCCGCCTCGGCCACCGGTTCCAGCGCCACCACCGGAAACTGCATCGCGGGCTTGCCGTCGACCATGACGCGCACCGAACCCACCGTGGCCTGGGCCGGAATCGGCGCCACCAGCGGATCCTGCGGCGTCCACACCGGTTCGACCTTGGCGCCCGCGGGTACCGTGACGTAGGCGTCGCGCGCGAAGCCGGCCTTGAGCGTATCGGCCTGGCCCTTCCAGACCTCGGGCGTGGCCACGGCCTGGCCCTTTGCATATAACTTGATGGTATTGAACCCCTGGAAGCCCCATTCCAGCAACTCGCGGCTTTCCTGGGTGCGCAGCTTGTCCGACGCCGTGCCGACCACCACGGTGATCAGGCGGCGCTGCTCCTTGCCGTTGGGCCGGTGCGCGGTGGCCACGATGCAATATCCGGCCGCGTCGGTGTGGCCTGTCTTGAGGCCGTCGACGCTGGGATCGAGCCACAGCAGCCGGTTGCGGTTGGGCTGGGTGATATTGTTGTAGGTATAGGTCTTGGCCGAATCGTAGGTCTTGTACAGCTGGGGGTAGTCGCGGATGAAGCGCGTGGCCAGGATCGACAGGTCGCTGACGGTCGAATACGTGCCCGGATCCGGCAGGCCGTGCGGGCTGGCGAAATGCGTGCCATGCAGGCCCAGTTGCACGGCGGTGTCGTTCATGCGGGCCACGAACGCCTCGACGCTGCCCGACACCGCCTCGGCCAAGGCGATGGCGGCGTCATTGCCGGACTGGATCATCAGGCCGCGCAACAGTTGGTCGACCGAGACCCTGGAGCCCGGCTCCAGGAACATCTTCGAACTGCCCGGCGGCACTTTCCACGCCCGCGTCGAGATCACCACTTTCTGGTCCGGCGACAACTCCTTGTTGTGGATCGCGCCGAACACCACGTATGCCGTCATGATCTTGGTCAGGGACGCCGGCTCGATCCGGGCAGTGGCCGCGTGCGATGCGATCACCTGGCCGCTGGTCTCATCGAGCAGCAGCCAGGCCTTGGCGGACAGGTCCGGCTGCGGCATCGATTGCGCCAGGGCGCCGGACATACACGCGGTCGCAACGAGCAGGCTCGCCGCCAACTTCTTCATCAACATAAGGGGCTTCACTTCCATGCAGGGTAAGGATGGCGCGCGGGCAACGCTCGCAGGCGGCCTTCCGGCCGCCCTCGCGCAGCGCCGACGCGCGGCGCGAAGCATTGGAACATGGGAACCGAGGATGGTTCAAAACCCCATTGCACAGGCACTTTGCGTGAAGCAAGCAGCACTGAAAAAATCGCAGCGATTGTCACCGCATTTTGCAGAACCCCTTGTAGAAGGGGTTTTTCTGCCTGGAAAACAACAAAGATTGATCGAAAGGCCTTGCGAAAGCCGCTATAACCGCCACTCTTCCGCTATCATCGGGCGCGTGGCGTTAAACGTCGATACCCGGCGCGCGCGCTGCTCCATGTCCTCAACATACGGATTTTGACCATGGCCACGAAAGCTAAAGCTCCTGCCAAGAAAGTCACCAAGCCCGCCGCCAAGGCGCCCGCAAAGAAGGCTACCGCCGCCAAACCCGCTGTGAAGCCCGCAGCCAAGAAGGTCGTCGCCGCCAAGAAGGTCGCTGCCGCCCCCAAGGCTATCAAGGCTGCTCTGAACAAGACCCAGCTGATCGCCTACATCGTCGAGCAGTCCGGCGTTGAAGCCAAGTCGGTCAAGGCCGTCCTGGCCAGCCTGGAAACCTCGGTGCTGAGCTCCGTGGACAAGAAGGGCGCCGGCGAATTCACGCTGCCCGGCCTGTTCAAGGTTGCCGTGCAGAAGGTTCCCGCCAAGGCCAAGCGCTTCGGCAAGGATCCGTTCACCGGCGAAGAGCGCTGGTTCCCCGCCAAGCCGGCTTCGGTCAAGGTGAAGGTTCGCCCGCTCAAGAAGCTGAAGGACGCCGCGCAGTAATTCCGCACGGTTATCCGGTCAAGCCGGAAAGGGCCTGCCCCGCATGGGGCGGGCCCTTTCTTTTTTTGCGCGCGCTTTTCCCGCGGCGAACGCGCGCCTTGCGCCATGTGGGGCCGGGCTGCTAGAATTTATCTTTACGTGAAGATACTTTATATAAAAACATCATGAACGATCTGGTCGACCTGGTGCTGTCGCAGTGGGAACGGGAATGCCCCAACCTGGACATCTCGCCCATGAGCGTTGCCAGCCGCCTGTTCCGCCTCCACGCCTTCGCCGCGCGCGACGTGGGCCGCGCGTTCAAGCGCTACAACCTGCACCAGGGCGAATTCGACGTGCTGGCAACCCTGTACCGGACCGGCGCGCCGCACGCCATGAATCCGCAGAAACTGGTCGCGGCCCTGCTGCTGACCTCGGGGGCCATGACCAACCGGCTGGACCGGCTGGAACAGGCCGGCCTGCTCGCGCGCACCCCCAACCCGGAGGACCGCCGCGGCGTCATCGTCGCCTTGACCGCCGAAGGCGTGCGCGTCATCAAGCTGGTTCTGAAGGACTATCTGCGTGAACTGGAAACGCTGCTCGCCCCCCTGAACGCCACCGAGCGCCGCCAGATGGCGGGCCTGCTGAAGAAACTGCTGATCCCGCACGACCGGGAAACGCCTGGCGGCATCGCCGCCTAGGGCCTGTTCACACCAAGCCCTTGCCCCGCAACACCCAGACTCCCTGCCCCACATGAACGCCGCACCCGCCCAACCCGCTCCGCTCACCGCGCCCGTCATCCTGCTGATGTCCGTCGCCACCGGCCTGGCGGTCGCCAGCAACTATTACGCGCAGCCGCTGCTGCACACCATCAGCCAGCAATTCTCGCTGTCCAACGCCACCGCGGGCAGCATCGTCATGATCGCGCAGCTCAGCTACGCGCTCGGCCTGATCCTGCTGGTGCCGCTGGGCGACCTGTTCGAACGCCGCGGCCTGATCGTGCTGATGACCCTGCTGTCTTCCGGCGGCCTGCTGCTGTCGGCCTTCGCCCCCAATATCCAGATGCTGATGCTGGGAACTGCAGTGACCGGCATGCTGTCGGTGGTGGCGCAGGTGCTGGTGCCGTTCGCGGCCACCCTGGCGGCGCCGCACGAGCGCGGCAAGGCGGTCGGCACCGTCATGAGCGGCCTGTTGCTGGGCATCCTGCTGGCCCGCACCGCGGCCGGCGTGCTGGCCGACCTGGGCAGCTGGCGCACCGTCTACTGGGTCGCCGCGATCCTGATGCTGGCCATGTCCGCCGCGCTCTGGAAGGTGCTGCCGCGCCACAAGAGCCACGCCGCCATGAGCTATCCGCGCCTGCTCGGCTCGATCTTCCGCCTGTTCGCCGAGGAGCCGCTGCTGCGCGGCCGCTCGCTGCTGGGCGGCCTGCTGTTCGCCGCCTTCAGCATGCTGTGGACGCCGCTGACCTTCCTGCTGTCGGGCCCGGACTACGGCTTCAACAACACCACCATCGGGCTGTTCGGGCTGGCCGGCGCCGCCGGCGCCTATGCCGCCAACCGCTTCGGCCGGCTGGCAGACCGGGGCCTGGGCAACCAGGCCACCCGCATCGGCCTGCTGCTGTTGTTGGCTTCCTGGGGCCTGATGGCCTTCGGCCAGGCCTCGGTCATCGCGCTGCTGGTCGGCATCCTGATCCAGGACCTGGCGATCCAGGGCGTCCATGTCACCAATACCAGCTCGCTGTACCGCACCCGGCCCGAGGCCCGCAGCCGCCTGACGGCTGGTTACATGACCAGCTACTTCATCGGCGGGGCGAGCGGATCGCTGGTATCGTCCTGGCTGTACTCCCATTACGGCTGGCCCGGCGTGGTCACCGCGGGCGCGGTTCTGGCGGCCATGACCCTGGCCTACGGCATGCTGGGCGCCAGTGCCCGCATCCCGGAAATCGCCCCGTCCCCTATCCGCGCCTAGCACCTCCTATAATCAGGGGTTTTGGCCGCCCCCGCGCCTGGCGCGCGGGGGCGGTTCACCCATTTTTCGCCATCGCGCACGAGCCCATGCAGGAACGTTACCTCCCCACTACCGTCGAAGCGGCCGCCCACCAAGACTGGCAGGCCCGCGACGCCTATCTGGTCCATGAACACGCGAAGAACCCGGACGGCTCCGAGAAGCCGAAGTTCTACGCCTGCTCGATGCTGCCCTATCCCAGCGGCAAGCTGCACATGGGCCACGTGCGCAACTACACCATCAACGACATGATGGCGCGCCAGTTGCGCATGCGGGGCTACAACGTGCTAATGCCGATGGGCTGGGACGCCTTCGGCATGCCCGCCGAGAACGCCGCCATCAAGTCCAAGGTGCCGCCCGCCAAGTGGACCTACGACAACATCGCCTATATGAAGAAGCAGATGAAGGCGATGGGCCTGGCGATCGACTGGTCGCGCGAGATGTGCGCCTGCGATCCCGAGTACTACAAATGGAACCAGTGGCTGTTCCTGAAGATGCTCGAAAAGGGCGTCGCCTACCGCAAGACCCAGGTCGTGAACTGGGACCCGGTCGACCAGACCGTGCTGGCCAACGAACAGGTCATCGACGGCCGCGGCTGGCGCTCGGGCGCCCCGGTCGAAAAGCGCGAGATCCCGGGTTACTACCTGCGCATCACCGATTACGCCGACGAACTGCTGGGCGCGGTGCAGAACGACCTGCCCGGCTGGCCCGAGCGCGTGCGCCTGATGCAGGAAAACTGGATCGGCAAGTCCGAGGGCCTGCGCTTCGCCTTCCCGCACCAGATCACCGGCCAGGACGGCCAGTTGATCCAGGACGGCAAGCTGTACGTCTTCACCACCCGCGCCGACACCATCATGGGCGTGACCTTCTGCGCCGTGGCGCCGGAACACCCCCTGGCCACCCACGCCGCGCAGTCGAACCCGGCGCTGGCCGCCTTCATCGAACAGTGCAAGCTGGGCGGCACCACCGAGGCCGAGCTGGCCACGCGTGAAAAGGAAGGCCTGCCCACCGGCCTGTTCGTGACCCACCCGATCACCGGCGACCAGGTCGAGGTCTGGGTCGGCAACTACGTGCTCATGACCTACGGCGATGGCGCCGTGATGGGCGTGCCGGCCCACGACGAACGCGACTTCGCCTTCGCCAAGAAATATGACCTGCCGATCCGCCAGGTCGTGGACGTGGCCGGCAAGGCCTATTCCACCGACGCCTGGCAGGAATGGTACGGCGACAAGCAGAGCGGCCGCACCACCAACTCCGGCAAGTACGACGGCCTGTCGCACAAGGAAGCCGTGGACGCCATCGCCGCCGACCTCGGCGCGCAAGGCCTGGGCGAAAAGCAGACCACCTGGCGCCTGCGCGACTGGGGCATCTCGCGCCAGCGTTACTGGGGCACCCCGATCCCCATCATCCACTGCCCCGATTGCGGCCCGGTGCCGGTCCCCGAAAAGGACCTGCCGGTGGTGCTGCCGGACGACCTGATCCCGGACGGCAGCGGCAATCCGCTGGCCAAGAACGAAGCCTTCCTGTCGTGCGCCTGCCCCAGCTGCGGCAAGCCGGCGCGCCGCGAGACGGACACGATGGACACCTTCGTGGACTCGTCCTGGTACTTCATGCGCTACACCTCGCCGGGCAACGACAAGGCCATGGTCGATGCGCGCAATGACTACTGGATGCCGATGGACCAGTACATCGGCGGCATCGAACACGCGGTCCTGCACCTGCTGTACGCGCGCTTCTGGACCAAGGTCATGCGCGACATGGGCCTGCTCAACTTCGACGAGCCCTTCACCAAGCTGCTGTGCCAGGGCATGGTGCTGAACCACATCTACTCGCGCAAGAACGCCCAGGGCGGCATCGAGTATTTCTGGCCCGAGGAAGTCGAGAACGTCTACGACGCGCGCGGCGCCATCACCGGCGCCAAGCTCAAGTCCGACGGCTCCGAGGTGACCTACGGCGGCGTGGGCACCATGTCCAAGTCCAAGAACAACGGCGTCGATCCGCAATCGCTGATCGACACGCTGGGCGCCGACACCGCGCGCCTGTTCGTCATGTTCGCCAGCCCGCCCGAGCAGACCCTCGAATGGTCCGACTCCGGCGTCGAAGGCTCGAACCGCTTCCTGCGCCGCCTGTGGTCCATCAGCTACGCGCAGCGCGACGCGATCGCCCGCGGCCTGGCCGCCGGCGCCGACTGGACCGACGCGCCCGCCGCCGTCAAGGACCTGCGCCGCGAGGTCTACAACCTGCTCAAGCAGGCCGACTACGACTACCAGCGCATCCAGTACAACACCGTCGTGTCCGCGTGCATGAAGATGCTCAACGCCATCGACGACGCCAAGCTGCCGCAAGGCGCGCACGCCGACGCCGCCTACGCCGAAACGCTCGGCGTGCTGCTGCGCGTGCTGTATCCGGTGGTGCCGCACATCACCTGGCAACTGTGGCGCGACCTGGGCTACGCGCACGAGCTGGGCGACCTGCTCGACGCGCCGTGGCCGCACGTCGACGAAGCCGCGCTGGTGGCGGACGAAATCGAACTGATGCTGCAGGTCAACGGCAAGCTGCGCGGCTCGATCCGCGTCGCGGCCAAGGCCGCCAAGGAAGACATCGAAAAGCTCGCCGCCGCCCAGGACGAAGTCGCCCGCTACCTGGAAGGCCGCCCGCCCAAGCGGGTCATCGTGGTTCCGGGCAAACTGGTCAACGTCGTAGGCTGATGAGGTCAAGCATGCACTTCGCCGGGCAACAAACGCACTCCCCCCGCCAATCCTGGCTGCTGCGCGGCGCCTGCCTGGCGCTGTTCATGCTGCTCTCCGCCTGCGGTTTCGCGCTGCGCGGTGTCACGCCGATGCCGTTCAGCACGCTCTATGTCGGCATCGCCGACAACACGCAGTTCGGGGCCGACGTGCGCCGCGCGCTGCGGGCGGCCTCGCCCGATACCAAGCTGGTCGCTTCGCCCAAGGATGCGCAGGCGATCCTCCAGGAAGTATCCAACACGCGCGCCCTGCGCGAGGTGTCGCTGAACGCCCAGGGCCGTGTCGAGGAATACGAACTCGGCATCAACTACACCTTCCGCCTCATCGACGCCCAGGGCCGCGCCCTGATCCCGGACACGACGCTGTCGATCTACCGCGAAATGCCCTATGACGACCAGATCGTGCAGGCCAAGCAAGGGCAGATCGAATCCCTCTACATCGCCATGCAGCGCGACCTGGTCTCGCGCCTGCTGCGCCGCATGACGGCGCCGGAGGTGCGCAAGGCGTTCGAGAATCGCGAACAGCGCGGCGAAGACGGCGAAATACCGTTGTACGACCCCGCCGCGCCCATGCCGCGCAGCACGCCGGCGCCGTGGCAGACGCCGTCCACCACCGATCCGGCCTATACGCGCTGACCGATGGCACAACCCCTGGACGCGGATCGCCTGGCCGACCACCTGCAGCGGGCGGGCAACCGCCTCGCCCCGCTGTACACGGTGTCCGGCGACGAACCTCTCCTGGTGACCGAGGCGGTGGATGCGCTACGCGCCGCCGGACGCGGCGCCGGCTACACCGAACGGCTGTCGATGGTGATGGACGCGCGCAGCGACTGGAGCGCCGTCATCGCCGCGACCCAGAGCGTGTCGCTGTTCGGCGACCGCCGCATTCTCGAACTCAAGATCCCCACCGGCAAGCCGGGCAAGTCGGGCGCCGACACACTGGCACGCCTGGCCGAGCAGGCTGAAAAGCAGGCCGACAACCCCGATACGCTGATCCTGGTGGCGCTGCCGCGCCTGGACAAGGCCACCCGCGAAAGCCGCTGGATGCAGGCCCTGGCCCGCGGCGGCATGACGGTCGACATCGCCAACGTCGAACGCGGCCGCCTGCCGGCATGGGTCGGCCAGCGCCTGGCGCGCCAGAACCAGCGCACCGACAACGCCACCCTGCAATGGATGGCCGACAAGGTCGAAGGCAACCTGCTGGCCGCGCACCAGGAAATCCAGAAGCTGGGCCTGCTTTATCCCGAAGGCCAACTGGCGCCCGAGGACGTCGAGCGCGCCGTGCTCAACGTCGCCCGCTACGACGTGTTCGGGCTGCGCGACGCCATGCTCGCTGGCGACATCGCCCGCACCATCCGCATGATCGACGGCCTGCGCGCCGAAGGCGAGGCCCTGCCGCTGGTGCTGTGGGCGGTGGGCGAGGAAATCCGCCTGCTGGCGCGCGTGGCCGAGGCGCGCAGCCTGGGGCAGGACGCCAATGGCTTGATGCGCCGGCTGCGCATTTTCGGAGCGCATGAACGGCTGGCGCTGCAGGCGCTGGGCCGGGTCCGTCCCGACGTCTGGCCGGCCGCGGTGCAGCATGCCCACGAGGTCGACCGTCTCATCAAGGGCCTGTCGGTGCCGGGGCGCCTGTCCGATCCCTGGGAAGAAATGACCCGCCTGGCCCTGCGCGTGGCCGCGGCCGGCACCCGACCGTGAAGGCGGCTGCGGCCGCCGCCTCGTCCTCCCGGCCCCCGGCCGGATAAACTAATCCCATCAGCGGCGCCCTCGCCGCCCCCTCTTCACTATGAATGACGCCGTCATGTCCTCGTCCTCCATCGAACAAGCCATGCTGACCCTGGGCGAGAATGCGCGCCGGGCCTCGCGCGCCATGATGCGCGCCAACAGCGCCGCCAAGAACCAGGCCCTGCTGGCCATGGCCGAAGCGCTGGCAGCCAACCAGGCCGAATTGCTGGCCGCCAACGCCAAGGACGTCGCCGCGGCGCGCGCCAATGGCCTGGAGCCGGCCTTGCTCGACCGCCTGACGCTGTCCGAGAAAACACTGGCCCATATGGCCGAAGGGCTGCGCCAGATCGCCGCCCTGCCCGACCCGATCGGCAGCGTCACCGCCACCACCGTGCGCCCCAACGGCATGCGCGTGGCGCAGATGCGCGTGCCGCTGGGCGTGATCGGCATCATTTACGAATCCCGGCCCAACGTCACCATCGACGCGGCGGCGCTGTGCCTGAAGTCCGGCAACGCCGCCATCCTGCGCGGCGGCAGCGAAGCCCTGCACTCCAACGTGGCGCTGGGTCGCATCGTCCAGATGGGCCTGGCCGCCGCCGGCCTGCCGCAGGACGCGGTGCAGGTGGTGGCCACGGCCGACCGCGCCGCGGTCGGCAAGCTCATCACCATGACCGAGCACATCGACGTCATCGTGCCGCGCGGCGGCAAGGGCCTGATCGCCCGACTGTCGCAGGAGGCGCGCGTGCCGCTGATCAAGCACCTGGACGGCAACTGCCACATCTACATCGACGCGGCCGCCGACCCGGACAAGGCCCACGCCATCGCCTTCAATGCCAAGACCTATCGCTACGGCATCTGCGGCGCCATGGAAACCCTGCTGGTGGACGCCGTGGCGGCCGTCTCGATCCTGCCGAGCCTGGCCGCGGCGCTGACCGAACACGGTGTCGAACTGCGCGGCTGCCCCCGCACGCTGGCGCTGCTGCCGCACGCCAAGCCGGCCACCGACGAAGACTGGGCCACCGAATACCTGGGCCCGATCCTGGCGATCCGCATCGTCGACTCGCTCGACGACGCCATCGAACACATTGCGCGCTGGGGCTCCGGCCACACCGACGCGATCGTCACCGAAGACCTGTCGGCGGCGCAGCGCTTCCAGCGCGAGGTCGACTCCAGCTCGGTCTATGTCAACCTGCCGACCTGCTTCGCGGACGGCTTCGAATACGGCCTGGGCGCCGAGATCGGCATTTCCACCAACCGCCTGCATGCGCGCGGCCCGGTCGGCCTGGAAGGCCTGACCACGCTCAAATGGGTGCTGACCGGCGAAGGCCAGACCCGCGGCTGATCTTCCACTTTCTTCAAGCTCGCGGCCTGCCGCGCACTACCGGGATTTCCATGCATTCACCCGCCATGGCCATGGCCTTCAGTCTGTTCGTGCTGTGCTTCATCACCTGCTCGCTCTGCGGCTTGGTGCTGTTCTTCGTCAAGAGCAAGCAGATCAACGCCGCATTCAAGCACCCCTATCTGCAGCATCGCCCGTTCGAGCGCTACCCGCTGGCGATCAAGGCAGCGATCATGCTGGATTATTTCTTCCGCCTGATGTTCCCGGGCACCCGATTCTGGCTGATTGGCAACGCCAATGACCTGCTGGCGCACCTCGATCCCAAGAAAGCGCCGTTGGCCTTGAAGTGGCCGATCGTCGGTTTCTGGGGTTCGTGCTGGCTGGGCCTGATCGCAATGATCGTGCTGTGGACGATGCTGTTCCTGGGAGCCTGAGGCCCATGCGGATCGAGATCGAAGACTACCCGGGTTGCACGGAAGCCGCGCGCATCCTGATCGCCGCCCGCGAGGCCGGCATCGCCGGCCCGCGCCTGCCCGCCGCCTGCCGCCCCCAGACCCAGGGCCAGGCGTTCGCCGTGCAGCAACGCACCGCGCAGTTGCTGCGCGAGACCCGCCGCGATGGCATCGGCGCCTGGAAAAGCGCCCTGCCGTCGCCCGAGAAAACCGTGGTCGCCCCCATCTACGCCTCGACCGTGGCGCTGGCCGGCAGGCTGTCCGCTTCCACGCAGGTGGTGCGCATCGAACCGGAAATCGCGTTCGAACTGGCGCGCGACCTGCCCGCCCGCGCCGAACCATACAGCCCAGCCGAGATCGACGCCGCCATTGGCGGCGCGCGGCTGGCGCTGGAAGTGCTGGGTTGCCGCTATGCCGCGCCCGAGCACGCCAGCCTGCCCGAACTGCTGGCGGACCACATGTTCAATGCCGGGCTGGTGCTGGGTCCGCGTATCGCCTCGCCGGACGCCGCGCCGGCCAGTATGACCATCACCCTGTCCGTCGATGGCACCGAAGTCGAGCAGCATCCCGGCATCCATCCCAACGGCCACGCCAAGGCCGGACTGTACTGGCTTGCCAATTTCCTGCGCGAACAAGGCCTGGCGCTGGCCGCGGGCCAGCACGTCATCACCGGCTCGTACGCGGGCTATCTGGACGTGCCCGCCAACCGCGATCTGGAACTGGCCTATGGCGACCTTGGCGTCCTGAAACTGCGCTTTGTCGTCGATTGAATCGACACCCGCCATCGCCCGAGGCCATGCCATGCTGACCCTGCGTCCCTTTGCTCCCGCGGACTACGCCCTGCTTTCGAGCTGGTTCAATTGCCTGTCCGACGTGGTGCAATGGGGAGGGTCGCATCTCTCGTACCCGCTGGCACAGGCCGATCTGGATGCCATGCTGCGCGAAGGACAGGTCCAACCGCCCACCCGGCGTTGCTGGATGGCATGCCGCGGCGACACGCCGGTGGGTCACGCGCAACTGGCGTACGACTGGCGCGACGGCAATGCCCGCCTGGGCCGTGTCGCCATCGCCCCGGCCGAACGCGGCCAGGGACTGGCCGGCCCGATGGTGACGCTGCTGATCGACGAGGCCTTTCGCACGCCAGGCATCGAACGCCTGGAGCTGAATGTCTACATGTTCAATCAGCCCGCCATCCGCACCTACCAGAAGCTCGGCTTCACGCTCGAAGGCGTGCGGCGCTCATCCACGCGCGCCGGCGAGGCGCGCTGGGATACCGGCATGATGGGACTGCTGCGTACTGAATGGCGGCCGGCTGACGCCGCCATTCAGCGCGCAACCTGAGCTGCTCCGCCGGCTAGCGGACCACCGGCTCCGCAATGCCGACGGCGGGGCCACCGGCCTCGATCGCTGCCCCGGCAGCAAGGCACAGATCCTCGCGGTAGCGCCCCGCCACCACCTGGACGCCCACGGGACTGTCGCCGGCGCTGCCCATGGCCACGGTCAGCCCGGGCAATCCCATGAAAGGCAGGCCGATCTGCGTCATCTGCGCGCGCCATACGCGACGGTAGGCCGCGTCGCCCTCCAGGTCCAGGTTGTCGGAAAACGGCAGCTCGGCGGACACCGGCAGCAACAGCACGGGATATTCCGTCAGGAACAGCTCCCACAGGCGCGTCAGCGTCGCGCGGCGCGTCAACACCGCCGAGAACCCGGCCATGTCCATGCCGGCCACGCTTTCACGCTGGCCCTCCAGGGCCACCTGCGCGCCGCGGTCTCCTTCCTTGCGCGCGGCCTCGACCATGGCGTCGTAGCCATCCGCCATCCACATGCGGATCTGCAGGTCTGCGGCCTCCTGCAGCGGCGGCAGGGTATCGATCGTATCCACCGCCCAGCCCGCCTCGCTCAAGCGCCGGGCGGCATCCTGCAAGGCCTTGACCACCGCCGGCGCGGTCTCCATGCCGTCGGGATTCAGGCAAAGCGCCGCGCGCCGCGGCCGGTCCGGACCGGTCAATGGCGCCGGCACCCACCACGGATCGCGCGGATCGGCCGCGGCCATCACGGCCAGGCCCAGCCGCAGGTCGGCGATGCTGCGACCCAGCGGACCGGACACCGCCGTGATCTGGCCGCCGATGGTGCGTTCGGGCAGGGCTGCGTTGTAGGCGGGCACACGGCCCAGCGACGGACGCAGGCCGTGCACGCCGCAAGCATAGGCGGGGTAGCGGATCGAGCCCGCGATATCGGTGCCATGCGCCAGATGGCCAATGCCCGCCGCCACCGCCGCCGCGGCGCCGCCGGACGAGCCTCCCGGCGTCAGCGCGGGATTGCGCGGGTTCAAGGTATTGCCGTGCAGCCGGTTGCCGGTGAACCATCGCAATGAAAACGCGGGGGTGTTGGTGCGGCCGATGATCACCGCACCCGCCTTGCGCAGGTTGTCCACCACCGGGTTGTTGACCGTCGCGATCACGTCCTTCTGCAACGTCACGCCGTTGGTGGTGGCAAAGCCGGCCTGGTCCACATTGACCTTGACCGTCACCGGCACGCCCGCGAGCGCGCCGGGGTCTTCGCCGCGCGCCAGGGCCTGGTCCACCAGGGCAGCCTGCGCCAACGCATCCTCGGGCCGGTGATCGACCACGGCGTTGATCAGGGGATTCACCGCCTGCAGGCGATCCAGCGCGCTCTGCGCGGCCTGGACTGCGGAAACATCGCGCCGGCGGATACGGGCGGCAAGCTCAACTGCGGACAAACGCCAAAGATCGGACACGCGGCACTCCTCTATCTGGTCAACGGAAACCGGCGGCCAGGCGCCGCCGGACGGCCAACCTTAGCGCCCCTTGCACGCGTCCACAAGCCGGGGCGCGCCGCCAGGCCATGCGCTTCAGTCCTCCTCGAACACCTCGACAATCGCGTCCGCGACGGCGCGCACCCGCGCTGTCCGGTTCAGGTCGCCATGCATCACCAGCCATAAATCATAGGGCTCGCTGCGATGAGGCCAGATCCGCACCAGGTCCGGATACTGCGGCGCCATATGGATGGGCAGTTCGCCGATGCCCAGGCCCGCCGCCACCGCCTCGATGATCATCAGGCCCGAATTCAATTCCATGGCAATGCGGCCATTCCCGGTGGGCTCGCCACAGAAGGTGTCCGACCAGCCCGGCAGCACGGCCTGCTGGTAGGTCACCAGCGTATGGCCGGCGAAGGCGGTTCCGGGACGCGGCTCGCCATGCGCCTCGAGATAGGAGCGGGAGGCATACAGCCCGACTTCCTTGCGCGCCAGATGGCGCTGGATCAGGTCGGGATTGTCCGGCTTGATATTGCGGATTGCCAGATCGGCTTCGCGCCGGGTCAGGTTGCTCAGCTGAATCGAGGTCGACAGCGCGATGCGGATGTCGGGATGCTGCACGTGCAGCCGGCTGATGGCTTCCATGATGAAATAACTGGCCACGGTCTCGGACGTCGCCACCCGCACCACGCCCGACAGCCGGTGATCCAGCCCTTGCATCTGCCGTTGCAGCTGATCGGCGGCCTGCTCCATGCGCTCGGCCGCGGCAAATGCCTGTTCGCCCGCGGCGGTCGGCACATAGCCCGACGGCGTGCGCAGGAACAAACGGGCGTCCAGCGAAGCCTCCAGCGCCGCCAGCCGGCGGCCGGCCGTGGCCTGATCGATCTGCAAGAGGGCCGCGGCGCCACGCAGGGTGCCATTGCGGTAGATCGCCAGGAAGATGCGCGCGTTGTCCCAATCCATGCAGGCGGCTCCGCCAAGGCCCCGGCGGATCGCCACGGCGCCAAATGTTGATGCAATTTTGCATCACTATAAAGCAGATTCTCCTATTTTTTTGCATCAACGGAACCCCTAATCTGTGCACCTCGGAAGTCCCCGGAAGTTCCTGTCATGCGCCCCGCCTGTTCCACTGCCCCGCTCCCCGTCGAACCCGCCCTTCGTCCCGCCGCGACCGGCCTGCTGCCCCTTGTCACCCTGGCCATCGGCTTCGTCATGGCCATGCTCGACGTCACCGTCGTCAACGTCGCCCTGCCCAGCATCGCGCAGCAGTTCACCGTGCCGCTCACCGATCTGGTCTGGATCGTCGACGGCTACACTCTCACCTTCGCCGCCCTGCTGCTGGTGGCCGGCGCTCTGGCCGACCGCTATGGCGCCAAGACCGTCTATCTGGCGGGGCTGGGCGTCTTTACCCTGGCCTCGCTGCTATGCGGCATCGCGCCCGGGGGAGACCTGCTGATCGCCGCCCGCATGCTGCAGGGCCTGGGCGCCGCGCTGTTCATGCCCAGTTCGCTCAGCCTGCTGACCCATGCCTATGAAGACGACCAGGTGCGCAATCGCATGCTGGCCGCATGGTCGGCCATAGTGGCCGTGGCCGGCGCCGCCGGTCCGCTGCTGGGCGGCGTGCTGATCCATCAGTTCGGTTGGCGCGGCATCTTCCTCATCAACCTGCCGCTGGGCCTGGCAGGCCTGTGGCTGGCGCGGCGCCGCATCCAGGCGGCCCCGCGCCGCCCGCGCGCGCTCAATCCGCTGAGCCATGTGTTCGGTGTCGTCGCGCTGTCATCGCTCTGCTTTGCGTTGATCCAGGGCAACGCCTACGGATGGGACTCGTTGCCCATCCTGGGCGCGGCGCTCGTGTTCCTGCTCGCCGCCACGCTGCTGATACACCGCGAGCGGCGCCACGCCGAGCCGATCATTCCGCGCGCGCTGTTCCAGACCACGCAGTTTGCGGCGGCCAACGGCGTGGGCTTTCTCATCAACCTCGCCTCGTACGGCCAATTGTTCCTGCTCAGCCTGTTCCTGCAACAGGCCCGCGGCGCCGACGCCCTGGAGACCGGCATCCAACTGGTGCCCATGCTGGCGGTGTTCTCCATCGGCAACCTGATCTCTAGCCGCATATCGGCGCGCTGGAACGTATCCGCCTCGCTGCTGGGCGGCATCCTGTTGGCGACGGTCATGAGCCTGGCGGGCCTGGCCGCGTTCACGCCCGACATGCCCTACCGGCCCTTCGCCGCCGTGGTGGCGCTGGCGAACCTGGGAGTCGGTATCGCGGTGCCGGCGATGACCAGCGTGGTCATGCAGGTGTCGGGCAAGCATCACGCCAATAGCGCCGCGGCCGCGCTCAACGCCAACCGGCAATCGGGCGCCCTGGTGGGGGTGGCACTGATGGGCACCATCCTGCACCTGCTGCCGGACTGGCATGCCCGCCTGCCCGCCTCCTACGTCATCATCGCCGCCGCTTATCTGGTTGCCGCGATGCTGGTATGGCGGCACCTGCGTCACGCCCGCAACACCTGACGGGCATCGGCGGCGGGCCGTCATCTGGCGGCGAGGCCGCGCCGCCGTGAAGCCACGCTGCCTGAACGGCGCGCGGCGCGGCCGATCAATCTCGACGCAGGATCGCGATCCCGCGGCCGGCAAAAAAACGGTCGAAGACATCCAGCGGCACACAGGCATCGGCCTGCGCGCCCGGCTCGCCGGAAGGATTGTGGAAAGTCACGTGCTCCGGCGTGGCCCGCGTCACCAGCACCAGGTGGCCGCCCCGGGCGGGCGGTTCACGATCCGGCCATCGGATCCACGGATGAACCGATGCCATGAAATAGGCGGCGCGGCTCATCATTGCCGGCAGCGCCTCTCCCCGCAGGTCCACGCACACCTCGGCTTCGAGCCCGAACTCCTCGGCCACGAAGCGCACGAACGGCGCGTAGATCAGCCCTTTGATGCGCCCCTCGCCGTCCTCGGTGTAGGCGCCGTGGGGCATGCCGCGACGCGCCAGTTCCAGGGTCGGATGTACCTGCCCGGTGGTGGCGGCCAGCACCATCTTCAAGCAGGCCATGCCGCAGACATGGCTGGCCCAGCGGGCATATTCCGCCACGTCCCGCGCGCCGGAGGCGCGCCAGGAAGGATCGTCCTCCAGCCGCAGTTCCTTGCGTATGATGGCGCCGGCCAGATGGGCCGATTCCCATTGGCAGAAATACGGCACCGCCCGCCGTTCGGCTGACCGCGACACGTCCATGAATCGCTCCGGCAAAAAGTGGATGGCGGTGTTGCGCAAGCAGGGGCCGCCGGCATCCCGCCATCTTGCCCGCCGAGGCCCCGCGTGGCAACCCAGCCCGCTTTGCTTCACAATGGACCTTCCTTGGACACCTTCCGGAGCCTCGCATGACCGACACGTCCCCCTCCCCCGCCATACGCCGCGTCGCCATTGTCGGCGCGGGCACCATCGGCGCCAGCTGGGCCGCGCTGTTCCTGGCGTATGGACTCGAAGTCGTGGTCTGCGATCCCGCCGCCGACGCGGAACCCCTGACGCGCGCGCGCGTCGCCGCCGCCTGGCCGGTGCTGACCGAGCTCGGCCGCGTGGCCGCCGGCGCCAGCCCCGAGGCGCTGCGTTTCGATGCCGACCTGGCCGGCGCGTTGCGCGGCGTGGACTTCGTCCAGGAAAACGGTCCTGAACGCGAAGACTTCAAGACCGACCTGTTCGCGCGCATGGACGCGCTGCTGCCGCCCGAAGTGATCGTCGCCTCCAGCTCCTCCGGACTCATCATGAGCCGCCTGCAGGCACGCTGCCAACATGCGGCGCGCTTCGTCATCGGCCATCCGTTCAACCCGCCTCACCTGATCCCGCTGGTCGAGGTGGTGGGCGG
Source organism: Achromobacter xylosoxidans (assembly GCF_001457475.1). NCBI lineage: Bacteria > Pseudomonadati > Pseudomonadota > Betaproteobacteria > Burkholderiales > Alcaligenaceae > Achromobacter > Achromobacter xylosoxidans. The sequence goes on from NZ_LN831029.1 coordinate 5,167,878, forward strand.
CAAGCAGACCTCCGAAGCGACGGTCGAGCGTTGCATCGCTTTCTACCGCCAGCTGGGCAAGCATCCGATCCGCGTCAACAAGGAAGTCCCGGGCCATATCGCCAACCGCCTCCAGGCCGCGCTGTGGCGCGAGGCGATCCACCTGGCCGCCGACAATGTCGCCAGCGTCGCCGATATCGACGCCGCGGTGTCGCAAGGCCCGGGACTGCGCTGGGCCCTGTTCGGCCCGCACATGACCTTCAACCTCGGAGGCGGCGCCGGCGGCATGGCACATTTCATGGACCACCTGCTCGGCCCCATCCAGACCTGGTGGGACGACCTGGGAACGCCCGAGGTCACGCCTGAGCTGCGGCGCCGCCTGATCGAAGGCGTCAACGCCGAAGCCGGCCAGCGCGACATCGCCGACCTGGTGCGGGATCGCGACGCGCAGCTGACGGCGCTGCTGAAGGTCCTGCAGCGCTGATCCGGCCCGGCGGCGCCAGCCGGCGGCCCGCCGCTGTTATGCTGTCCTTTGCCCGGGACGCCACGCCGCCCGCTCTTTCACACGCAGGGATTCCCATGCTTTCCGTCATCCACGACACCGCCCATTCCCGCTACACCGCCACCGTCGACGGCGTGCTGTGCGTACTGGACTACCACCTGCGTGATGGCGTGATGACCATCACGCACACCGGCGTGCCCAGCCAGGTGGGTGGACGCGGCATCGCCGCCGAGCTCACCCGCGTCGCCCTCGACACAGCCCGCGCGCAAGGCTGGAAAGTCCGTCCGCAGTGTTCCTATGCCGACGTCTACATGCGCCGCCACCCCGAATACAACGACCTGCTGGCCTGAGCCCTGCCGTGACCGCGCCTGATTCCACCGCCTGTCCCTGTGGCACCGGCAAAACCTACACCGCCTGCTGCGGCCGCTGGCACCAGGGCCCCCAAGCCTTGCAGGCTCCCACCGCGCAAGACTTGATGCGTTCGCGTTACAGCGCCTTCGTGCTGGACAAGCTCGACTACCTGCTCGAAACCTGGCATCCCACGACCCGCCCGGCCTCGCTCGAACCCAATCCGCCCGCGATGAAGTGGCTCGGCCTGGCCATCAAGCAGGCCCGCGACCAGGATGCCGATCACGCCACCGTCGAATTCGTGGCCCGCAGCCGCCTGGCCGGACGCGCCAGCCGCATGCATGAGGTCAGCCGCTTCGTGCGTGAAGCCGGGCGCTGGTATTACCTGGATGGCGACCTAAGCTGAAGCCCGCCGTTGCGGCGGCATCTGCACGTCCTGGCCTACCGCCTGCGCCAGCACCGTCACCAGGTTCTTCAGCGCCGCATCGGCCGCGGCGCCCGCTCCTCCCACGATCGCCAACTCCGTCCGAGGCGCTGGCGCCAAACCCGACTCCGGCCCCAACACACCATGCTCGGGCAGACACGCGAAAGCCGGCAGCAGCGAAATCCCCAGCCCCGCCGCCACCGCGGCCTGCACGCCAGCCAGGCTCTGGCTGTGATACGCGACGCGCCACGACCGACCGGCGCTTTCCAGCGCATAGATCATGCGCTTGCGATAGATGCAGCCGTGCGGAAACAACACCAACGGCAGCGGCTCCACGCCCTGCAGCAAACGCTCATCCCCGACCCACGCCAGTTGCTCGGGCCACGCCGCCAGGCAAGGGCCTTCGCCGGGCTCCCGCTTGATCAGGGCCAGATCCAGTTCCCCGGCACCGAGCCGGGCTTTCAGCTCCATGCTCATGCCACTGCCGGTCTCCAGGCGGATATCCGGATGGCTCACGGCAAACCCCGCCAGCAGCGCCGTCAGTCGCGCCACATCGAAGTCCTCGGGAATGCCCAGCCGGATCGCCCGCGTGCGACGCGGCGTCGCCAGCGCCAGTTCCGCCTCGTCCGCCATCGCCAGCAGTTTGCGCGCGTAGGCCAGCATCAGCTCGCCATCGTCGGTGGCCTGCACCTGGTTGCCGGCGCGATCGCGCAGCAACAGGGTCCTGCCCACGGTCTGCTCCAGCTTGCGTACCTGCTGACTCACGGTCGATTGTGTGCGGTGCACGCGACCGGCGGCCCGTGTGAAGCTGCCTTCATCGACCACGCAGACCAGGGTGCGGAGCAATTCGAGATCGAGCATGAGATATCCGTTTGAGAAGCCTCGGGGTCCCGGTTTCCGCGAACCTCGCCGAGGGGCCAAGCGTTTTCGCGTTCGTTTTCACCTGCCAGGAATGATATTTGAAATATCACTGAAAGCAGTTTTATTATTAATTTTACAACTTACCTGAGCAATCCTAAGCTGGCACCCGTCTTCAACGATCTTCAAGGAAACGCCATGCCCCTGGATCACCTCCCGCGCCCGCAATGGCTCACTTTCGACTGCTACGGCACCCTGATCCAATGGGATGAAGGCCTGCAAGCCGCCGTGGCCCGCATTCTGGCCGCCAATCAGGGGGCACAGCGCGCCCCGACGCCCGCGCGGTTCCTGCGTATCTACGACGAGCACGAACATCGGTTGGAGCGCACCCCGCCCCATCGGCGTTTCGCCGACATCACGCGCGAAGCGCTGCGGCTGACCATGCACGATCTTGGGCTCGCATATCGCCCGCAGGATGCCGCGCTGCTCACCGACAGTATTTCGGCCATGCCGCCATTTCCCGAAGTCGTCGACACGCTTGCGCTGCTCAAGCGCGCTGGCTTCCGCCTCTGCATCATCTCCAATACCGACGATGCCATCATCGCCGGCAATGTGGCGCAATTGGGCGGTCACGTCGACCGCGTCGTCACCGCCGAACAGGCGGGCGCCTACAAGCCGTCGCGCCGCATCTTTGCCCACGCCCATGACAGCCTCGGCGTCACCCCGGACGAAGTCGTGCACATTTGCGCCAGTCCCCACCTGGACCATGCCGCCGCGCGCGACATCGGCTTTCGCTGCGTGTGGATCGACCGCGGTACCGGCCGCCAGCCCTTGCCGGACTACCGTCCCGACGCTACCGTATCGACTCTGGACCAAGTACCCGGGCTGTTGCGCCAGGCCGGCTGGATGTAGGGAATCGGGCGGGCGCATATCACCGCCCGTTCCGGTCCGGCATCCCGGCCGGCTCGACGCCGCCGCTCGGCACTCTCGCTCACGACGCCATCCTGGCGATTTCCAACTTCAATCGGGCAGCCAATGAACCACGATCCTCATTTCGCCAACGCGCTGTTCCACGCCGAGCACGTCAGCGCCCTGCGCGATGACCTTGCGCTGGCGCTGCGCGCCGCCGCCGCCCACGGGCTCGGCGAAGGCGTCTGCAACCATTTCAGCGTGGCGCTACCGGGAGACTCCGACCATTTCCTGCTGAACCCGCGCGGCCTGATGTGGCATGAGGTCCAGGCTGCCGATATCGTGCTGGTCGATGCCGAGGGTCGCAAGCTGGCGGGACGCCACGAAGTCGAACCCACGGCCATGTTCATCCACGCCGCAATCCATCGCATCGCCGGCAAGGCCTGTGTATTGCATACCCACATGCCCTACGCCACCGCATTGACGCTCACCAGCACCCGCGCCCTCGACACCACGCTCTCGCAGAATGCGATGCGCTTCCATGGCCGCATCGCGGTCGATGACGAATACAACGGCCTGGCGTTGGACGCCAGCGAAGGCGAACGCATTGCCCGCGCCATGCAGGGCGCCGACATCGCCTTCCTCGGCAATCACGGTGTGGTGGTCTGCGGCGAGCGGCTCGACTACGCCTACGACGATCTCTTCTTCCTCGAACGCGCCTGTACCGCGCAAGTGCTTGCCGAATCCACCGGCCGCACCTTGGCCCCGATGGATCCTCTGATCGCCGGCAAGGTGGCCGCGCAAATACAGAGCGAACGCCTGCAGTCGGAACTGTTCTTCGCCGCATTGCGGCGCCAGTTGCCGGACGCCGCGCAGCGTCAGCCCGGCTGAACTTCCTTCTTCCCCGGGGAGGCCGGCACCTGCCTGGCTCCCGCCCGCGGCGCCAGATCGTAGTAGCCGGAAAGCAACCGCCAATGAAAAAACCCCGCAGGCGTCAGCCTGCGGGGTTTTCTTCTTGAATAACTGCCTGATACTGACCTACTTTCACAGACGTCCGTCCACTATCATCGGCGCGAAGGCGTTTCACTGTCCTGTTCGGGATGGGAAGGAGTGGTACCACCTTGCTATGGGTATCAGGCTTGACCTGCCGAGCATCCCGCCTCGATGGCGAGCGCTCCAATCCTGGGTACTGCATGGCCAGCTTTGTTCACGACGATCAGAGCCGGGCTCGATAATCGTGGCGCGCGCATGAACGGGCTTTTCATAAAAACAAAACCCCACAGGCGCGAGCCTATGGGGTTTTGAGCAATAAAAGCCTGACGATGACCTACTTTCACAGACGTCCGTCCACTATCATCGGCGCAAAGGCGTTTCACTGTCCTGTTCGGGATGGGAAGGAGTGGTACCACCTTGCTATGGTCGTCAGGCGTAACGGGTTGAGAGATTGTCTTTGAGGGACAACCGCTCCAATCTTGGAAGAAGCGCAACGTGTGGGGATCAGAGAGTGTCTCGATGATCCCGCACAGTGGGTGTAATTGGTGTTGGCTGGCTGCTGACGGGGCAGCCAGATTTTGTATTGAACGACACTTGGAACGCTATACCACCAGGTCATAACCATCAGTGTTATAGGATCAAGCCTCACGAGCAATTAGTATCGGTTAGCTTAACGCATTACTGCGCTTCCACACCCGACCTATCAACGTCCTGGTCTCGAACGACTCTTCAGGGGGATCAAGTCCCCGGGATACCTAATCTTCAGACGAGTTTCCCGCTTAGATGCCTTCAGCGGTTATCTCTTCCGTACTTAGCTACCCGGCAATGCCATTGGCATGACAACCGGTACACCAGAGGTACGTCCACTCCGGTCCTCTCGTACTAGGAGCAGGCTCCGTCAAGTATCCAACGCCCACGGCAGATAGGGACCAAACTGTCTCACGACGTTTTAAACCCAGCTCACGTACCTCTTTAAATGGCGAACAGCCATACCCTTGGGACCGGCTACAGCCCCAGGATGAGATGAGCCGACATCGAGGTGCCAAACACCGCCGTCGATATGAACTCTTGGGCGGTATCAGCCTGTTATCCCCAGAGTACCTTTTATCCGTTGAGCGATGGCCCTTCCATTCAGAACCACCGGATCACTATGTCCTGCTTTCGCACCTGTTCGACTTGTCAGTCTCACAGTCAAGCACGCTTATGCCATTGCACTATCAGCACGATTTCCGACCGTACCTAGCGTACCTTCGAACTCCTCCGTTACACTTTGGGAGGAGACCGCCCCAGTCAAACTGCCCACCATGCACTGTCCCCGATCCGGATAACGGACCAAGGTTAGAACCGCAAACAAACCAGGGTGGTATTTCAAGGATGGCTCCACGTGATCTAGCGACCACGCTTCAAAGCCTCCCACCTATCCTACACAGGCCGGTTCACAGTCCAATGCAAAGCTACAGTAAAGGTTCATGGGGTCTTTCCGTCTAGCCGCGGGTAGATTGCATCATCACAAACACTTCAACTTCGCTGAGTCTCAGGAGGAGACAGTGTGGCCATCGTTACGCCATTCGTGCAGGTCGGAACTTACCCGACAAGGAATTTCGCTACCTTAGGACCGTTATAGTTACGGCCGCCGTTTACCGGGGCTTCGATCAAGAGCTTGCACCCCATCACTTAACCTTCCGGCACCGGGCAGGCGTCACACCCTATACGTCGACTTTCGTCTTTGCAGAGTGCTGTGTTTTTAATAAACAGTCGCAGCCACCGATTCTCTGCGACCCCATCATGCTAAGCGCGCAGGCGCTTCACACTACCGGGGTATACCTTCTCCCGAAGTTACGGTATCAATTTGCCGAGTTCCTTCTCCTGAGTTCTCTCAAGCGCCTTGGAATATTCATCCCGTCCACCTGTGTCGGTTTGCGGTACGGTCTCGTACAGCTGAAGCTTAGAGGCTTTTCTTGGAACCACTTCCAATCACTTCGCAAGCAATGCTCGCTCGTGCCATACCCTTGATTTACGCGCCCGGATTTGCCTAAGCGCCATCTTCGATATGTCAACAGGGACATCCAACACCCTGATGATCTTCCGCGATCCGTCCCCCCATCGCACTGTACGACGGTGCTGGAATATTAACCAGCTTCCCATCAGCTACGCATCTCTGCCTCGCCTTAGGGGCCGACTCACCCTGCGCCGATGAACGTTGCGCAGGAAACCTTGGACTTACGGCGAGGGGGCTTTTCACCCCCTTTATCGCTACTCATGTCAGCATTCGCACTTCTGATACCTCCAGCAGCCTTTACAAGCCACCTTCGCAGGCTTACAGAACGCTCTCCTACCGCGTGTACAAAGTACACACCCGCAGCTTCGGTTTATCGCTTAGCCCCGTTACATCTTCCGCGCAGGACGACTCGATCAGTGAGCTATTACGCTTTCTTTAAAGGATGGCTGCTTCTAAGCCAACCTCCTGACTGTCTATGCCTTCCCACTTCGTTTCCCACTTAGCGATAATTTGGGACCTTAGCTGGCGGTCTGGGTTGTTTCCCTCTTGAGTCCGGACGTTAGCACCCGGTGCTCTGTCTCCCAAGCTGTACTTGCGGGTATTCGGAGTTTGCCATAGTTTGGTAAGTCGCCATGACCCCCTAGCTATAACAGTGCTCTACCCCCCGCAGTAATACTTGAGGCACTACCTAAATAGTTTTCGGAGAGAACCAGCTATTTCCAGATTTGTTTAGCCTTTCACCCCTATCCACAGCTCATCCCCTAATTTTTCAACATTAGTGGGTTCGGTCCTCCAGCACGTGTTACCGTGCCTTCAACCTGGCCATGGATAGATCATCTGGTTTCGGGTCTACACCCAGCGACTGAATCGCCCTATTCGGACTCGCTTTCGCTACGGCTTCCCTATTCGGTTAACCTTGCCACTGAATGTAAGTCGCTGACCCATTATACAAAAGGTACGCAGTCACCCCACAAGGAGGCTCCTACTGTTTGTATGCATACGGTTTCAGGATCTATTTCACTCCCCTTCCGGGGTTCTTTTCGCCTTTCCCTCACGGTACTGGTTCACTATCGGTCGATCACGAGTATTTAGCCTTGGAGGATGGTCCCCCCATCTTCAAACAGGATTTCACGTGTCCCGCCCTACTTTTCTCACGCTTAGTTCCACACACAAAATTTCGTCTACAGGGCTATCACCTGCTACGGCCGGACTTTCCATTCCGTTCGACTATCTTGCATGCTAAAACGTGAAGGCTCTTCCGATTTCGCTCGCCACTACTTTCGGAATCTCGGTTGATTTCTTTTCCTCGAGCTACTGAGATGTTTCAGTTCACCCGGTTCGCTTCCACTGACCTATGTATTCAGTCAGGGATACTCCTTACGGAGTGGGTTTCCCCATTCGGATATCTGCGGATCAAAGCTTGTTTGCCAGCTCCCCGCAGCTTTTCGCAGGCTACTACGTCCTTCATCGCCTGTGATCGCCAAGGCATCCACCATATGCACTTAGTCGCTTGATCCTATAACGCTGTAGGCTATAGGACCTGAGTATTAGCGTTTGTGCCGTTCATAAGTTTCAAAGCAGTCTGAGGTTATTCACCCCAGTCTTGAGAACTTGGAACAAAATTAATGCAATCACAACCCGTACCCATCTTCATCAGCAAGCTGATTACTCGATGAGCACATTTCGTTGTGCTTCTTCCAGATTGTTAAAGAACGAATATAGCTGTTGAGTAAAACCCAACTCATAAGACCGGGCAGATATTATCCGCACGACACTATGAGTTAGCCTCTACATCCCACCAGGCACAGGTCTTGGTGGAGGTGAACGGGATCGAACCGATGACATCCTGCTTGCAAAGCAGGCGCTCTCCCAGCTGAGCTACACCCCCATATCCACGGCATCTCTACCTGCGAATACTTGGTGGGTCTGGTTGGATTCGAACCAACGACCCCCGCCTTATCAAGACGGTGCTCTAACCGACTGAGCTACAGACCCAAAACCTTCTCGGATCAGTAGTCAGAAGTCATGGACACAGGGAGGAGTCCCTCTACCCAAGCCCACAACCGATCCCAGCTATATCAAACAACCGATAAGAGTGGACGCTTAACACGAGCACTAAGCTCTGAAAGGAGGTGATCCAGCCGCACCTTCCGATACGGCTACCTTGTTACGACTTCACCCCAGTCATGAATCCTACCGTGGTAATCGCCCCCCTTGCGGTTAGGCTAACTACTTCTGGTAAAACCCACTCCCATGGTGTGACGGGCGGTGTGTACAAGACCCGGGAACGTATTCACCGCGACATGCTGATCCGCGATTACTAGCGATTCCGACTTCACGCAGTCGAGTTGCAGACTGCGATCCGGACTACGATCGGGTTTCTGGGATTGGCTCCCCCTCGCGGGTTGGCGACCCTCTGTCCCGACCATTGTATGACGTGTGAAGCCCTACCCATAAGGGCCATGAGGACTTGACGTCATCCCCACCTTCCTCCGGTTTGTCACCGGCAGTCTCATTAGAGTGCCCTTTCGTAGCAACTAATGACAAGGGTTGCGCTCGTTGCGGGACTTAACCCAACATCTCACGACACGAGCTGACGACAGCCATGCAGCACCTGTGTTCCGGTTCTCTTGCGAGCACTGCCAAATCTCTTCGGCATTCCAGACATGTCAAGGGTAGGTAAGGTTTTTCGCGTTGCATCGAATTAATCCACATCATCCACCGCTTGTGCGGGTCCCCGTCAATTCCTTTGAGTTTTAATCTTGCGACCGTACTCCCCAGGCGGTCAACTTCACGCGTTAGCTGCGCTACCAAGGCCCGAAGGCCCCAACAGCTAGTTGACATCGTTTAGGGCGTGGACTACCAGGGTATCTAATCCTGTTTGCTCCCCACGCTTTCGTGCATGAGCGTCAGTGTTATCCCAGGAGGCTGCCTTCGCCATCGGTGTTCCTCCGCATATCTACGCATTTCACTGCTACACGCGGAATTCCACCTCCCTCTGACACACTCTAGCCCGGTAGTTAAAAATGCAGTTCCAAAGTTAAGCTCTGGGATTTCACATCTTTCTTTCCGAACCGCCTGCGCACGCTTTACGCCCAGTAATTCCGATTAACGCTTGCACCCTACGTATTACCGCGGCTGCTGGCACGTAGTTAGCCGGTGCTTATTCTGCAGGTACCGTCAGTTTCGCGAGGTATTAACCCGCGACGTTTCTTTCCTGCCAAAAGTGCTTTACAACCCGAAGGCCTTCATCGCACACGCGGGATGGCTGGATCAGGGTTTCCCCCATTGTCCAAAATTCCCCACTGCTGCCTCCCGTAGGAGTCTGGGCCGTGTCTCAGTCCCAGTGTGGCTGGTCGTCCTCTCAAACCAGCTACGGATCGTCGCCTTGGTGAGCCGTTACCCCACCAACTAGCTAATCCGATATCGGCCGCTCCAATAGTGCAAGGTCTTGCGATCCCCTGCTTTCCCCCGTAGGGCGTATGCGGTATTAGCTACGCTTTCGCGTAGTTATCCCCCGCTACTGGGCACGTTCCGATACATTACTCACCCGTTCGCCACTCGCCACCAGACCGAAGTCCGTGCTGCCGTTCGACTTGCATGTGTAAGGCATCCCGCTAGCGTTCAATCTGAGCCAGGATCAAACTCTTCAGTTTAATCTCTGTATTTGTTTCGTATTTCTTAGTTCCGAAGAACCGAGTCATACGTCGCTACTCAAAGGAAGTGAGGTATGTGCTTAGACTTGACATCTAAGGTACTTCACTTCTAGTGAGCACTTGATTTCATTGTGCTTGTGAAAGGGTTTAAAACCCAGTCACTGTGCACCCGCATCAAGCGCCCACACTTATCGGTTGTTTAATTGTTAAAGAGCGGTACTGCCAAATTCTGTACTACCAAACTACTTACTGCATCTTCCGCTTTCTTTGGCGATTTCGCTTTCGCGTCGATCGCTGTGTCAGCAGCAGAGAAACGAGATTATGAAGAAGTTTTTATCGCTTGTCAAGTCAGCGCCGCTTGCTTCACTTCGCTGCCTTGCCTACGACCTCTTCAGGTCTCACCAGGCTCGCACCCGGCTTTCTCTTTAGCAGCTATCGAAATATCAGGGTTAACCCTAAGTTTTCGGTAACTGCCAAGCCTGAAACTATAACACAACTTTTGCAGATTATGCAACCGGCTTTTGCCTAACTTGCATCCTATCTTGCAACCCCGCCGTTTCGTGAATCGCTTCACTTCGCAGTAGCCCCGAATCGCTTCGGAGGTTGGTTACCGCTCCAGCCGGCTTGCAACGCTGACCAGACTACCCTACCGGGTAAACCCTGATTCGCTGTCACCAGCCAAGCCCAAGACTATAGCACAATTTTTGCAGATCGTGCAACTGGCTTCTGCCTGATTCGCACCATCCTATGCAAAACTCGCCGACCGCCGGTTCGAGAGAATCATCGCTGACTCACCGCCTTGCTGCCCTGCGGCAGATCCGCTTGCCGTAGCACTTCGGATCCGTTGCACTTGCCTGGCCCCGCCGCTCAACAAAACCGCTTGAACTGCGAAGGAGCGAGACTATAGCACAGAATTTCGGCCTGTCACGCCAGGATGACAGGCATTTTGCAGAAAGATGATGTTTGATGGAGCAACACGGCCTTTGAACGGCCGCAGCGCCGTTGACGAACCACCCTTCCCCCTGGGGGCCTACGCCGTTGCGAGGCGCCTGGTGGCGACAGGCGACAGCGCAACCTGCCACATATAGATAGAGGCGTGGCACTGGGAGAGTGGAGAGGCGGCGCACGCTCCCCCTCTCCCTATATATATAAGAGGTCCTTGGATGGAGGCCTCCGTCGCCCCGGGCAGGCAGGCGCCTCGCCATCGCTCGGCCGCCCCAGGGCCAATGGCAGCATTACAAGCAGGCCCAGGCGGACGCCGCCCCGCCTGCTCGCCGCCATGGACCACCGCGGCCGCTACCAACGCAAGGCGTCGATGCGGGTGATCCGCTTGAGCGATTCCTCGACCGAACTCTGGTTCACCAGCCACTCCGGCGCGCCGACGTCCCTGAGCAAATGGGGATCCATATTCTCGGCGAGGTTGCGCAGCGTTCTTTCCCTCCGCCATTCCCGGTACGCGCGCCAGAGGCGGGAGACGAGGCCGGCCGGTAGCGCTGCGTCGGCACTTGGCGGGACGGCTATCGCCGGCGCGGACATCACGGATTCGGAGCGGACCGGCGGGGACGATTCTGGCGTCGGCAGCCGCTTCGGCTCGATGCCAAAGGGGCCGGTGGGTTGGATGCAGGTTTCGGCAGACATGGGCAGCTCCTCGATGCGTCGTTTTGGTAAGCGTATTCGCCCAAATCGCCGCTGAAAATCGAATTGTTTTACCCGCTACGGTAAGCTATTCTTACCAATTCAATGCCATCCGTGCGGGCTCGCCAGGAACGTTTCCCGTCCTCCCCTTTTTCGACCACACTCTCCATGCGCCTGCCTCTGAATACCCTGCCCGCCTTCCGCGCCGTTGCTGAACTGCAGAACCTGCGCGCAGCCGCTGATCGGCTGCATCTGACGCACAGCGCGGTCAGCCAGCAGATCAAGGGGCTGGAGGAACAGCTGGGTTTTCCTCTGTTCGAACGCAGCGGCCGCGGCATTGTGCTGAACACGGCCGGCGCCGCGCTGCTTTGCAGCGTGCAAAGCGCAATGGCGCTGCTGGACGAGGGGCTGATGGCCGCGTCCGCCGCGGCCAGCGGCAGCGCCCAGCGCTTGCGCGTCTCGGTGCTGCCTTCGTTCGCGCAGCGCTGGTTGCTGCCCCGGATGGCGCGTTGGCACAAGCGCCATCCAGGGCTGTCGCTGGAGATCGAGACCTCGCAACAGGTGGTGGATCTGTTGCGTGACGGCTTTCACGCCGCATTGCGGTTCGGGCGGGGTCCCTGGCCCGGGGTGGAGTCCGAGCCGCTGTTCGACATGCCGCTACCGCTGATTGCCCTGGCCTCGCCGGAAACCGCGGCGGCGCTGCCCGACAACACCGCCGAAACGCTGGCGCGCCAGCCCCTGCTGGGTGAACGCGACATGTGGCAGCACTGGTTCAACGCGGCCGGCTTGCGGGTGCCGGTCACGCCCGTGGCCACTTTCAACGACGCCGGCATGATGCTGCAGGCCGCCGAACAAGGACTGGGCATCACGCTCGGCCGCGAGCTGCTGGCGGCGGACGCGATCCGCGCGGGACGATTGGTGCAGGTTTCCCCGGTGACCGTGCATTACGAGCAGGCCCAGACCTATCACCTGGTCTATCGGCCCAGTCTGCGCGACTGGGAACCGCTGGTCGCCTTGAAGCAATGGTTGCGCGATGAACTGGAGCGGTCGGGCAAGGGCCTGGTCACCGCGGCACGCCATGACCCCGCCCAGGCGACGCGGGACGAGAAGCCATAGACGGTGCCGCCGGAAGCGGCGCTCGCGCCTCAGGCGACCTTGCGGGTCGCGGGCGGGACCGAACGCATCGTGTCGGTCTCATTGAAGCGTTGGTGCCAGGAAAACGCTTCCTCGAGCAGGTGCGGCGTCTGTCCGCCGCGTTCGCAGGCCCGGTCGAAATAGTCCTGCAGCGCTTCTCGGTAGGAAGGATGCACGCAATGCTGGATGATGGCGCGGGCGCGCTCGCGCGGCGCCAGGCCGCGCAGATCGGCCAGGCCGCATTCGGTGACCAGGACGTCGACATCATGCTCGGTGTGGTCCACGTGGGACACCATCGGCACCACACTGGAAATGTCGCCGTTCTTGGCCATGGACTTGGACACGAAGATCGCCAGATGCGCATTGCGGGCGAAGTCGCCCGAGCCGCCGATACCGTTCATCATGTGCGTGCCGCCAACGTGGGTCGAATTGACGTTGCCGTAGATATCGAATTCCAGGGCCGTATTGATGGCGATGATACCCAGGCGGCGCACGATCTCGGGCGCGTTGCTGATTTCCTGCGGGCGCAGCACGATGCGTTGGCGGTAGTGCTCGATGTTGGCCAGGATCTTTTCGTACACCGGCTTGGACACCGTGATGGACGAGGCCGAGGCGAACGCCAGTTTGCCCTGGTCAAGCAGCTCGATGGCGCTATCCTGCAGCACTTCCGAATACATCGTCAACGATTCGAAATCCGACGATTCGAAGCCGTGCAGCACGGCATTGGCGATGGTGCCGATACCGGCTTGCAACGGCAGCAGCGAATTGCCCAGTCTTCCGGCGTCGACTTCGCGGCGCAGGAAAGCATTGATGTGCGCCGCGATGGCGTTGGTCTCGGCATCGGGCGGCAAGGCGTTGGACGGGCTGTCCGGCTCCTGCGTGATCACGATGGCGGCGATCTTGTCCGGGTCCACCTCGATGAATGGCTGGCCGATGCGCTGGTCAGCCGACACCAGGCCCATGGGCTCGCGCTTTGGACGCTCCGTGGGCACGTAGATGTCGTGCAGGCCCTCGATGGCGGCGGGCACGCCCAGATTCAACTCGATGATGACGCACCGGGCCTGCTGCACGAACGAGGCCGAGTTGCCCACCGACATGGTCGGCACGATGGCCCCGGTTTCGGTGATGGCAGCCGCCTCGATGATGGCCACGTCGACCGGACCGATATGGCCGGCGCGCAACTGTTCCGCGGTTTCCGACAGGTGCTGGTCGATGAAGGCGATTTCCCCCTGGTTGATCTTGCGGCGCAGCGTGGTGTCGACCTGGAACGGCATGCGGCGTGCCAGGACATTGGCCTGCGCCAGCATCTTGTCGGTGTCGTGTCCCAGCGAGGCGCCGGTGATCAGGGTGATGGACAGCGGCTCGTGCTCGGCGCGTCGCGCCAGCTCGGCCGGCACCGACTTGCAGTCGCCGGCGCGCGTGAAGCCGCTCATGCCGACGGTCATGCCGTCTTGGACCAGCAAGGCCGCCTGTTGGGCGGAAGTGATCTTGGCGCGTAGCCCGGGGTGGCGGATACGGTCGGAATGCATGGTGTCTCCTGATTCAATAGCCGGCGACTTGCGGCCGGACGCGGCGGAAGCGCCGCTCGCGTCCAGGCGCCGTCTGACGCGGCGTTTCCTGACGTCCGCCGCGCATTCCAGCGCGGTTTCGGGACGAATTTCCGGCAGTATAGGAAGCGCCGGCAAAATCTCGTAATGACTTAAAATCATTCAATCCAGTCGTTTTTTTCATTGATTGAATGTTTCGCGCATTGCGCGGGGATGAGCCATGGACGTGCGCGCCTTACGGTATTTCGTGGAAACGGTCAGGCACGCCAGCTTTACGCAGGCGGCCAAGGCGCTGTTCGTCACGCAGTCGACGGTCAGCAAGATGATCCGGCAGTTGGAAGATGAGGCCGGCACGCCGCTGCTGGTGCGCGATGGCCACACCGCGCGCCCCACCGATACGGGCCGCGTGATGTACCAGCGCGGCCTGCAAGTGCTGGAAACCATGCGCCAGCTGACCGAGGAAATGCGGCAGACGGCGGAACTGCAACGCGGCTCGCTCGAAGTGGGCATCCCGCCGATGATCAACCTGCTATTCACGCCGGTGGTCAAACGCTTCCGCGAACTTCACCCCGGGATACACCTGACCTTGCGCGAAGGCACCGGCCGCGCGGTGGAAGAATTGGTCGCCAGCGGCGAACTGGAGGTGGGCGCCACCATCCTGCCGATCGTCCCCGACAGCGGCCTGGCCGCGCGGGCCTTCGGCAGCCATCCGATCTGGGTGATCGGGCCGCCGGACGCGGCCTGGGCCGGCAAGACTTCATTGCCCCTGAGCGCCTTGCGCGATACGCGCCTGCTGATCCCGACGGACGATTTCGCCATGACCCGACGCTTGCGGCAGGCTTTTGCCGACGCCGGCTTGCAACCCGGCATTGCGGCCCAGAGCGCGCATTGGGACTTCCTGGTGGCCATGGCTTCCGCCGGCCTGGGCGCGGCGCTGCTGCCTGAACCCCTGATGCGGCGCATGAAGACCCGCGGCCTGAGCACCGCCCGACTGGCAAAATCGGGATTGCAGTGGGAGGTCGGCCACATCTGGCAGCAATCGGGTTACTTGTCGTACGCCGCCCGCGCCTGGCTGCAAGTGTGCGATGAGGTTCTGGGCGCAGGCAAACGGGTTGGACGTTCCTGAAACGCGCTCGCCGCGAATCTAAGGGGGACACAGAGGAGTTTTTGTTGCAACGGACCGGGTGGCAGCTTGTTATGCTGCCGCCTCGATGCGAGCCTATCGCCCCAAGAAAACATGACCCCGAACCCGCAACATCCGCTTTTTCGCGCCCGTTCTTTCGCCGCGCTGATCGCCGCCTTGCTGCTGGCGCTGTGCCTGGCGCCGGCATTCGCCGCCACGCCCGCTTCGCCCGCCGAAGTCGACAGCATGCTGGCCGGCGCCCGCAAGCAACTCGATGACATCCGCAAACGGGTGCCGGATGAAACCGACGACGCCGAGCTGGTCAAGCAGCGTGGCGATGCGCTCGATATCCAGTCCAAGGCCGACGCCACCGCCGACGCGCTCACGCCACAGTTGACCAGCGTCGCCGCCCGCCTGAGCGAGTTGGGCGCGCCGCCCGCAGGCGCCAAGGAAGCGCCCGACGTCGCCGCGCAGCGCACGCAACTGGAAAAGAACAGCCGCGCGCTGGACGCGCAGATCAAACTGGCGCGGCTGCTGTCGGTCGATGCCGCGCAGACGGCGGAACAGATATCGGGTCTGCGCCGCACGCAATTCCAGGCACGGCTAGGGGAACGACGCGATTCCTTCCTGTCGGGGCAGTTCTGGGCCGAATTCCGCGAGGAATTCCCGGGCGACCTCGAGCGGCTGGTGGCGTTGCGCGACGATCTGGTCACGGCGGTCGGCCAGACGCCGAAATGGGGCTGGCTGCTGCTGGCCACGGCGGCGGCGCTGGTGGTCGCGTTGCGAGTCTGGATCGGCCGGGTGCTGCTGCGCCTCACGGCCACGCGTGTGCCGCCGGGACGCTTGCGCCGCTCGTTCCTGGCGGTGGCGCTGTTGACGCTGGCGGTGGCGACGCCGGGCATCATTGCCCTGCTGGCCCACGTCGGCCTGGACTGGAATTCACAGTTGTCGGAGAGCACCGGCGCCCTGCTGGCCAACCTCGTCGTGACGGTCTGTTTCGGGGGCTACGTTTCGGGCCTGGGTTATGCGCTGATGTCGGCCAACCGGCCGTCATGGCGCCTGCCGCCGATCTCCGACAAGGTGGCGCATCGCCTGCGTTGGCTGCCGGGCGCGCTTGGCGTGCTGGTCGTGATGATCTGGCTGGCCGAGCGGCTGCCGGTGCTGTTGAACGCCAGTCTCACCACCACCATCACGTTGACCGGCATCGTCGCGGTGTTCGTGATGGTGACGATGGCCGTGGCGCTGTCGATCGGCCGCCGGCTGCGGCGCCGGGCGCTGCGGGAAGAGGGCCCCCCTCCGCCCTTCTGGACCTCGCTGTTGCTGACGGCCACCGGCACGGTGCTGCTGATCAGTCTGGCCAGCCTGCTGGCCGGGTATGTCGCGTTCGGCAGCTTCCTGACCAAGCAGGTGCTGTGGGTCGTGATCGTGCTGGCGTCGGCGTACCTGCTGGCCGTGCTGATCGAGGACGGCTTCAGCACCTTGCTCGGCACCTCGCACCGCGATGACAGCGAAGGGCCCAGCCTGCGCGACCAGGCGGCCGTGCTGCTGTCGGGCGTGGGCCGGGTGGCGGTTGCCCTGCTGGCCATCATCCTGCTGCTGGCGCCTTTCGGCGAAGGCCCGATGGATCTGTTGCAACGCTTCGACCAGTTGCGCAAAGGCCTGGCCATCGGCGAGGCGCAGATCCGCCCCGGCGCGGTGTTGCAGGCGCTGATGGTGCTGGGCCTGTCGCTGCTGGGCGTGAAGATGCTCAAGCGCTGGCTGTCGAATCGCTACCTGCCCACCACCGAACTGGATCCGGGCATGCAGCTGTCGGCGGCGACGCTGTTCGGCTATGCCGGCTTCGTGCTGGCGGTGGCGTTGTCGCTGTCGGCCGCGGGCATCGGGCTGGAGCGGGTGGCATGGATCGCCAGCGCGCTGTCGGTGGGCATCGGTTTCGGTCTGCAGGCGGTGGTGCAGAACTTCGTTTCGGGCCTGATCCTGCTGGCCGAACGGCCGGTCAAGGTGGGCGACTGGGTGTCGCTGGGCGGCGTCGAAGGCGACATCCTGCGGATCAATGTGCGCGCCACCGAGATCCAGATGGGCGACCGTTCCACCGTGATCGTGCCGAACTCGGAGTTCGTGACCAAGACGGTACGCAACGTGACGCGCTCGAATCCGCTGGGACTGGTGCAGATCAAGCTGCCGCTGCCGCTGTCAACCGATGCGCAGCGCGTGCGCGAGTTGATCCTGCAGGCCTTTGCCGACCACGAGGACGTGCTGGAGACGCCGGCACCCAATGTGTTCCTGGATGGCATCGAGGGCGGCAACCTGATATTTAACGCCAAGGGCTACGTCTCGTCGCCACGCTCGGCCTATGGCGTGCGCAGCGCGCTGCTGTTCACAGTGCTGCAGCGCCTGCACGATGCCGGCCTTGAGGTGTCGTCGCCGCCCACGATGCTGCTGGCATCGCCCCCTCCAGCCATGGCCTCGCAGCGCCCCGACGCGGCCGAGGGGCCGGGCGCCGCGGCCGCGCCCGCCGCCACGCCCTGACCACCCGGGTCGATGATCGCGCGCCACGATCGTCAACCCGGCGAATAGAAGTCGAGCAAGCCCTGGCGATCCATCCTTGGATTACGCAGCGGCGGCGAATTGGCCATGATGTTCTGCGCGGACGACACCGGGTATGCCTGCGCGACGGGCACGCTCGCCGTATATTGCGCGCCGGGCGCCGGCGAGGGGGCGTATTGGGCCTGCGCCGGCGGCGCGACCTGCGCGACGTTGGGCGTCGGATTCTCGAAGCGGTGATCGGCCGTGGTCAGCGAGGGATTGGTGCACAGTCCCTGCGCGGTGAGGGCGGCCTTGGTGCGGTCATCCGTCTGGCACAGGATGTCGACGGCGGCGGTTTCCAGCCGACGCGAACGCTCGGGGTCCTTGGTGGACGCGGCCGCTTGCATGGTGCGCTCGAAGTTGCGGCGCAGGCTGCACTTCTGGTCCTCGACCGGAAAAGCCACGTTCATGCCGAAGCCCACCACCGAGCCGCCGCCCCCCGCCGACACCATGCAGCTGTCGGAGGAGAACGAACCGTAGAAACTCTGCGCGCCGATCGGCGGGGCGGTGCGCAAGGTGCTCGAACCGTTGCTGTTGGAATTGAACGTGATGCCCTGATTGTTGCCGGCGTTGGTCGAGCCCGATGTCGCCGAGGTGGTCGAGGAAGAAGTACTGGTCTGCGCACCGGCGGAGAAGGCCACCAGCGACAGGGATAAGGCAAGCGCAAGGGTTTTCATGATGTCCTCTCGACCGGACGGCCGAAGCCGTCCGGATTGCGTGCTGCTCAGTGACCGAAACCGCCCACGTGGCCCACCGGGCCGATGCCGTGGATCGACGCGGTGGCCCCGATCGCGCCGGCGTTGTACGTTCCCGTCGCCGTTGCGTTGGTGGTGGTGCTGCCGAACGTGGCGCCGCCATTGGCGATGCTGTCGCCGACCATGATCGGCGCGTTGCCGTGGATGTGACCGTAGGTCTCGCTGGTGGCGTATTGGCGGGTGCTGGTGACCACGGTGGTGCCATCCGGGCTGAACGATCCCCCCGCGGTGGCGACGCCGCCCGTTTCACCAAACGACGTCTGGCTCGACGAGCCGTAGCCGTTGATCTGGGTGGAGACCACGGACGTGCCGGTGGAGACCGAGGATACCGTTCCGGAAATGGTGCCGACGTAGCCAGAGGCGGAAATGCCGGGTTGGCCCGGCCCGGTCGCGTAGGCGGTGGATACCGCGACGAGGGATAACGCTGCGACTGCTGCGAGCTTTTTCATTTGAGCTCCTCCTGATCCGCTGCACGCGGATGAACAGGTGCCGGTGGCCGACCGGCGCGGACCTTTACCCCCCCAACGCAGTACGCCTATGAGGCAACGTGGCGCTCGGGACTTTCGTATTGGTACGGAATGATTGCGCCGGACTAAGGACGTCGGTATCGGGTAAACGGGCGACCGGTCCCAAGAGACTGGGGAGGAAGACGTAAAAGATGTCGGGCAATCTGCGACTACCGCGTCGCGGGCCATGCATATGGCCGAGGCCGGACGCCCGTGGCGCCAGATTGCTGCGCCGCATCTCAGCTCATAGGATGGGATGCGGTGGCGCCCCCTCGCACGATTTCCCTAGCGCGCAAGACGGCGGCCCGGCAGGCGCACGCCGTTAGGCTTACTGTCAGGATGAAGGTGGCGCGCGCGACGATGAAGTGGGGCGGGGTCCGGGGGGATCGATTCATCGGCCGGGAAATTTTGAGCCATACTACTCCGCCGGCCGGCCCCTGCCCGGCCTTTTTCATCCGGAGACACCATCATGATCCAGGAGATTGCCAGCATCCACGTGCGCGAAGGACAGGAAGCCCTGTTCGAAGCCGGCGTGGCACAGGCCAAGCCGTTGTTCCTGCGCGCCCGCGGCTGCCACGGCATGGAGTTGTACCGCAGCATCGAGCAACCGCAGCGCTACACCCTGGTGGTGGACTGGGAAACCGTCGAAAACCACATGGTGGACTTCCGGGAATCCGCCGATTTCCAGGAGTGGCGCAAACTCGTGGCGGGCTTCTTCGTCGAACCGCCGCAGGTGCATCACGAACAGAAGGTGATCTGAGCCTGGGGTACTTTCCGGCGGATGCGGTTCAGGTCCGCCGGGCCATTGGAACGGCGTCGGCTTGCCCGTCCGGCGATGGCCTCAGGCCGTCGCCAGGCGGGAGCTGGCCGCCAGCGCAACGGCCACCGTGGTGCGCACGTCGGCCAGGGCCCGGTGGGTCGGTTCCGAGGCGCCCACGTGGCGCGCCAGCACGTCGAGCTTGTGCGACGGCAATTCCGGCCAGGCGCGCCGGGCCAGCGCCAGCGTGCAATGGGTGGCGTTGACGAACGGCAGGCCGGTCTGCAACGCCGCGGCATCCAGGAAACGGCGATCGAACGAGGCGTTGTGGAAAAACACCGGCAAGTCCTCGACGAAATCCAGGAACGCGGCAAATGCCTGTCCCACCGGCACTCCCTGGCGCTCGACCTCCGCTTCGGTAATGCCTGTCAGTCGCGTGATGAACGGCGGCACCGTGGCGCGGGTGCGCACCACCTGCGCGTATTCGCGCTCGGCCGCGCCGTCGGCGCCGACCCGGACCGCCGCAAATTCCAGGATCTCGCAGGACGCGGTCGACAGCCCCGTGGTTTCCAGGTCGGCCACCACGAAGGGGCCGCGCAAGGCGTCCAGCGCCGCCGACAGCGCCGCTGAAGGCGCCCGGCCAGCAGCGGGGGAGCGCGCCGCGGCCCCCGGCGCGCGGGTCCTGCGGTAATAGAAGGCCATGCCCTACTCCGCCCGATGCAACGGCGCGAAGCGCGGCGAACCGTCGGCCAGCTGGCCGAAGAACAGCTCCGCCGGACGCACCCACAAGCCGCGCGCATGCGGCCACAGGTGCTCATAGACCACCATCGCTTCTTCCGTCTCGGAATGGCGCGCCGTATCGATGTAGCGATAGAGACCGCCCTTGTAGTGGCGATGGGTGGCGAGAGCCAGGGCTTCGGATTCGGTCATGGAGCATTGCCGCAAAAGACGCGGCCCGGGCGGAAAGGCTCCTGCCAGGGCCGACGGGTTCGAACAAGTCCGTATTTATAGCGCACTCGGGCAGCGGCCAACACATCGCCGCCCGGGCGCTCAGTAGCGCACGTACTCGAGCACCGGCTCGGCCGGCAACGGCGTGTTGGCGGCCGGCCGGGCGCGCACCGCCGGCGCCACCGGCTTGAGCGCGGGTTTCAGGACGCGGTTGCCGCCGTGCAACTCGTGGGCCGCCTGCGGCACCGAGGCGGCATCGGCGGTCATGTGGGTGATGTCCTCGGTCACCTCGCCCAGTTTGCCCGACTGGGCCAGCGACACTTCCACCACTTCGGCCATGATCTCCGTGACCCGGCGCGACGACGCCACGATGTCCTCCATGGTGACGCCGGCCGACTGGACCTGGCCGGCGCCGTTCTCGATCTGTTCGACCGAGGTGGTAATCAGTCCCTTGATCTCCTTGGCCGCCGCCGCGCTGTTCTGCGCCAGGCTGCGCACTTCGGAGGCGACCACCGCGAAGCCCTTGCCGTGCGTGCCGGCGCGCGCGGCCTCGACCGCGGCGTTCAGCGCCAGGATATTGGTCTGGAACGCGATGCCGTCCATGACGCCGATGATCTCGGAGATGCGCTTGGAACTCTCGGTAATGGCGCCCATGGTGCGCACCACGCCCGCCACGGTCCTGCCCCCTTCTTCGGCCACCCGACAGGCATCCCGCGCCAGCGCATTGGCCTGCCCGGCGCGATCGGCGTTTTCGGTCAGGCCCTGCACCGCCACCCGCAGCGTCTGCGCGGCGGTGAAGCGGCGGGTGATATCGGTGGCGAACTTCACCACTTTGAATGGCCGTCCTTCGGCGTCGAAGATCGGGTTGTAGCTGGCCTCGATCCAGACCTGCCGGCCATTCTTGCCGATGCGCAGGTATTGTCCGGTATCGTGACGTCCGCTACGGAGCTTGTGCCAGAAATCGGCATAGGCGGAGCCGCGCGCCTCTTCCGGCGACACGAACATGCTGTGGTGCCTGCCGCGCACTTCGTCCTCGCGGTACCCGACCGCATTCAGGAACAGTTCGTTGGCGCGAATGATCGTGCCGTCCAGCTCGAATTCGATGATGGCCTGCACCTTGGAAATCGCCTCCAGCTGGCCTTCGGTATCGGCCTGGCGCTGCTGCTGCGCGGTAATGTCGGTGGCGTACTTCACTACTTTGAATGGCCGGCCGTGCCTGTCGAAAATCGGGTTGTAGCTGGCCTGCAGCCAGACGTCGCCGCCGTCCTTGCGAATGCGGCGATAACGCCCCGAGTCATGCGCCCCCTGCCCCAGCTGGTCCCAGAACGCCAGATAATCAGCGGATTCGCGCTCGTCGGGCAACACGAATATGCGGTGATGTTGCCCGATCACTTCGTCCAGTTCGTAGCCCATGGTGTCGAGGAAATTCTGGTTGGCCATCAGCACATGGCCATCGAGATCGAACTCGATAACCGCCTGTGCCTTGTGGATGGCCGCTATCTGCCCGTATAGATCCGCTTTCCGCATGCCGCGTTCGGCGCGCAGCAGGCGTTTTAGGGTAAGCCATTGCATATTGACGTCTCCCGCAGGGAATGGGACGAGTTTGCTGAAAGGCGATGAGGAAACCAATTGGCTTGTCTGAAGCAGACTGCTGGCGCGTCCCACGAACCGGGCCGTGCACGCCGCGCCGCATGCACGCGCTTGCCTGGATGTCCGCCGCCAACGCCACGACGGGAGGTGAGTGATTACAAGAAAAGGAAGAATGTATCCAGTCGAAAATATTTAATCCCAAAAATGGGGCGTTCTCAATATATTCAGCGCGCGTTTACCAAAAAAATTCCGCCGGCCGTTATTTCACCGTGTTTCATCGGCGCGCAAGCCGCGGCCTTCCGGATTATTAATAGGGGTTAATACGAATCCGCCCGCGGCGACCGACTGCGAACCGGAATCGTTATTCCGCGTCCAGTTCCGGATAATGGCGGAATATGCCTTCGCCGAACGGCAGGCGGCGACCGCTGGTGAAATAGGGCTGCAGCGCCGGCAATTCGGCGACACGGCGGTGCAAGGCCATGACATTGGGAAACCTGACCGCCTGCGTCCGCATGCGACGCGGAAAGGCATAAAGCAGGCCATCGACCAGCTGAAACAGCGACAGGTCGACGTAGCTCCAGCGCTTGCCGCCCGCGAGCCAGGCGTCCGGGCCGCTCAGCACCCGCTCGAAGTAACCCAGGAATTTCGGAATACGCGCTTCGCGGAAATCACGGGCGCGCCGCGCCGCCTCTTCTTTCTGGTCTTCGTAATAATCGCTGGCGGAAATGGGGTGGTGCGTATCGTGCGCCTCGGCCACCATATCGGCGATGGTCAGCTGCAATTGATTCACCCACAGCCGGCCTTCGACGCTGGCGGGCGCAAGGCCGTGCTTTTCACCCAGGAACAACAGGATGTTGGCGGTTTGCGCCAGGGTCATCTTGCCTGCCACCAGGTACGGCGGCGCAAAGGGCGGGTGCTTGCGGTCGGACAGCATGTCCTTGACCAGCGCGTCTTCGTCGCCGCCGGGCTCGCGCGCGCGCTCCCGATACGGAATCCCGCCCGCTTCCAGCGCCAGGCGCACGAATTCGCCGCGTCCGGGTATACCGTCCCAATACCAAAGGTCGTATGTCATGCCGGTCTCCTTGCGGGCGCAAGGCTACGCGGGAAAGACGCTGATTTCGCCTTCGTGCCGCGCGGCCTGCCGCCCGTGGCTTTGCTGATACTGGCGCGGGGATTGCCCGAAATGCGCGCGGAAATCGCGTGAAAAATGCGCGCCGTCGGCAAATCCGCAATCCAGCGCGATTTGCGTGATGCTGCAGGCATTATTAAGCAACAACCAGCTGCCATATTCCAGCCGCAATTGCCGCTGGAACGCCATCGGCGACATGCCGGTGGCCAGGCGGAAGGCCCGTTCCAGCTGGCGCCGGCCCACGCCGACGTAACGCGCGATGGCGTCCAGCGGCGGCGGATTGTCGATGCGCTGCTCGATGAAATGCGCCGCCTGCCGCACGCGCAGGTCCTGGATGCCGGACAGGTCGGTGCGGAAATGCGCCTGCGGCACGCGGCCCGGCCGCGCCCCCTGCAACATCATGTGGCGCATGGCCTGCTGCGCCTTGTCGCGGCCGCAATGGCGCGCCACCAGGTACAGGCCCAGGTCGATGGCGGCGGTCGAGCCGGCGCAGGAAATCAGGTCGCCTTCGTCGACGAACAGGCGATCGACCACGGCGCGGGTCTGCGCGAAGCGCTCGCGGAAGGCTTCCAGCACATTCCAGTGCACGCAGACCGTGCGCGGCCCGATCACGTCGGCCTGCGCCAGGGCGAAGGTGCCGGTGCAGATGCCCAGCAGCCGCACCCGCAGCGCCGCCGCCAGCCGCAGCCAATCGCGCAGCGGCTCGGGCATGCGGCCGCTCGAATAATCATTGCCGCCGCAGACCGCGATGTAGTCGAACTGCGCCGGATCGTCGGGCAGGCCGGCTTCCACTTCGATGGTCAGGCCGGCGCTGGAGCAGCGCGGCTTGCCGTCCCAGCTCATCACGCGCCAGGCGGTATGGATCTGGCGGCTGCGGCCGCCATGGTCGCCGGCCAGCCGCAACACGTCGACGAAACCGGCGAACGCCGCCAGCGTGAACTGGTCCAGCAGCACGATGCCGATGGTCAGGGCGGGTTTTCCCTGAGGCGGGCGCGCTTCGCCGTCTTCATAGGAGAGCGGCAAGGACGGGGGTGGCGCGACGACGGACATGACGCAATTATTCAAGTTTATGTCCCGCGCCTTCAAGCTCGTTTTCCCGAGGATCGCCCAAGATGCGCCTGTGGTACTTGAGTCAATGAGTCGCGGATCGACAAATCTACAAGGGGAATCCGACATGGCAACAAACACCCGCAGCGCGCTGGGCGCGGCTGCGCTCGGCGCGGGGCTGCTCCTGGCTTCGCACGCGGCGCTGGCGCAGCAGCAGAAAATCACCGTCGCCTGGTATGGCGGCAACTGGGGCGACGCGTTCCGCGCCTGCGTGGCCGAACCGTACACCAAGGCCACCGGCGTCACGGTGGTGCCGGAAGTCGGCACCTCCACCACCACGCTGGCCAAGCTGCAGCAGCAGAAGGCCGCGCCCACCATCGACGTGGCCTGGATGGACGGCGGCATCAGCGAGCTGGCGCAGCAGGCCGGCGTGCTGGATGCGCTGGATGCCGGCGCCATTCCCAACCTGAAGAACGTCATCGAACAGGGTGTGTACCGCGACGGCAATGCCGCCTTCGCGGTCAGCACCGGTTATTACTCGCTCGGCATCACCTACAGCACCAAGGAGGTGACGCAGCCGCCGAGCAGCTGGAAGGACCTGTGGAAGCCCGAGTATGCCGGCGCGGTGGCGGTGCCCTCGCCCGCCAACTCGTCGGGCGTGCCGTTCATCTTCTTCCTGGCGCGGGTGTGGGCGATCGACCCGTCGAACCTGGGGCCGCTCTATTCCAAGCTGGCCTCGCTGGACACCGCGCTGTTCTTCGACAGCTCGGGCGCGGCCACCAACGCCTTCCAGAGCGGCGAAGCCGTGATCGGCGCGCACTTCAACGTCGGCGCCTGGGACCTGATCGACAAGGGCCTGCCCATCGGCTTCAGCGTGCCGAAGGAAGGCGTGTGGGCCACCGACGCCCGCCTGCATCTGGCCAAGGGCGCGCCCAACAAGGCCGCCGCGCAGAAGTTCATCGACACCGCGCTGACGCCGGACGCGGCCGCCTGCCTGGCGACCAAGCTGTACCTGGGCCCCGCGGTCAAGGACGTGCAGGTATCCAAGGACGTGGCCCGCAAGCTGCCCTGGGGCGCCGACGGCTCGGTCAAGAACCTGAGCCTGTTCGACTGGAACATCATCAACGCCCGCCGCGCCGAGGTCACCGACGCGTGGAACCGGCAGGTCGCCCGCAAGCGCTGAGCAAGGTCCGTTCCCCATGTCCGCTTTGCTTACCATCGAAGGCGTGTCGATGCACTTCGGCGCCTACCAGGCGCTGGACCGAATCGACCTGGCGATCCAGCAGGGAGAGTTCGTGGCGCTGCTCGGCCCCAGCGGCTGCGGCAAGACCACGCTGCTCAAGTCGATCGCCGGTTTCCTGCAGCCGGAATCGGGCCGGATCCTGATCGACGGCCAGGACGTCAGCCGGCTGCCGGCGCACAAGCGCCCGCTCAATACCGTGTTCCAGAACTACGCGCTGTTTCCGCACATGACGGTGCTGGAGAACGTCGCCTACGGTCCGCGGCGCCAGGGCGCGTCGAAATCGGAAGCGGCCGAGCGCGCCCGGGGTGCGCTGGACATGGTCGGCCTGGCCGACTTCGGTCCGCGCTATCCGCGCGAGATGTCCGGGGGCCAGCAGCAGCGCGTGGCGCTGGCGCGCGCCATCGTCAACCAGCCCAAGCTGCTGTTGCTGGACGAGCCGCTGTCGGCGCTGGACCTGAAGCTGCGCAAGCGCATGCAGCTCGAACTCAAGCATCTGCAGGCCCGCCTCGGCATCGCCTTCATCTTCGTCACCCACGACCAGGAAGAAGCGATGACCATGGCGGACCGCGTCGTGGTCATGCACGCCGGCCGCATCGAGCAGGTCGGCGCCGGCGCCGACATCTACCGCCAGCCGGCCACGCGCTTCGTCGCCGAGTTCATCGGCGATGCCAACTTCATCGCCTATACGGTGGCCGATGACGGCGCCCTGATGCTGGATGCCCAGGGCCTGCGCATGCCGCTCGCCCAACGTCCGGCGACGGCGCGCGGCCTGGCCGTGCTGCGGCCCGAGGACCTGAAGCTGTGCCAACGCGCCGACGCCATGCTGACCGGCACCGTGAGCGACGTGATCAACGTGGGCAGCCACAGCATGATCCACGTCGACATCGGCGGCCAGACGCTGGTGGCGCGCCACGGCGGCCTCGCGCCCGGCGGCCTGCGTGCCGGCGGCGAGGTGGCGCTGGCGTTCGCGCCCGAGCACCTGCACCTGATCGGCGGCCAGCCATGACGCGGCGCGCCTGGCTCTCTCCCGGCCTGCTGCTGGCGGCCCCGGTGCTGTTCTTCGCGGCCTTCTTCCTGGCGCCGCTGGCGGTGGTGGCGCTGGCCAGCGCCACCGGCGGACCCGACGGACTGACGCCGACCGCCGCGCAATACATGAAGGTGCTGGCCGACCAATACCACTGGGACGTGATCCTGGTGACGTTCCGGCTGGCCCTGTTCACCACCGTCGCCTGCCTGCTGCTGGGCTATCCGCTGGCCTGGTACCTGGTGCGCGTGGTGCGCTGGCAGGCCTGGCGCCGCGCCTGCGTGATCCTGCTGGTGGTGCCGCTGTTCACCAGCAACATCGTGCGCGCCTTCGGCTGGATGGTGCTGCTGGGCCGCAACGGCCTGGTCAACCAGGGCTTGATGGCCACCGGCGCGGTGGACCGGCCGATGCGCTTCATCGGCACCGAGCTGGGCATTCTGATCGGCATGGTCTACGTGCTGCTGCCGTTCGTGGTGCTGGCGGTGGGCAATGCGCTGGCGCGGGTCGATCCCGCCTGCGAGCAGGCTTCGGCCGACCTGGGCGCGAGCCCGGCCGCGACCTTCCTGCACGTAACCTGGCCGCTGACGCTGCCCGGCGTGGTGTCGGGCGCCATCATCGTCTTCACGCTGGCGGTCAGCGCCTACGTGACGCCGGCGCTGCTGTCGGGCGGCCGCGTCACGGTGCTGTCGATGCTGATCTTCCAGCAGTACAGCACTGTGTTCGATTTCCACTACGGCGGCGCGCTGAGCATGGTGCTGCTGGTCTTCACCCTGATCCTGGTGGCGCTGGCCAACCGCGCCGCCGCCTTGCCGGGAGCCGCGCGATGATCGCCCGCCACCTGATCCGCCTGACCGCGCTGGCCGTGCTGGCCTACCTGGCGCTGCCGCTCGTGGTGATCCTGGGCGCGTCGTTCACCGCCACGCCGTACCTGGCGTTTCCGCCGCAGGGCTGGACGCTGGAGTGGTACCGCACCTTGCTGGTCGAGGCCGGCTACATGGCCGCGTTCACCACCAGCACGGTGCTGGCGCTGGCCGCCACGGTGGCGGCGGTGCTGCTGACGGTGCCGGCGGCGCTGGCGCTGGCGCGCTACGAGTTCCCGGGCAAGGCCGCGTTGACCTCGGTGCTGATGTCGCCGCTGGTGCTGCCGCACATCGTGCTGGGCGCGGCATTGCTGCAATTCGGCGCGTACTTCGGCCTGACCCGCAGCTTCCTGTCGCTGCTGATCGGCCACGTCGTGATCATCGCGCCGTTCGTGCTGCGCTCCACCCTGACGCTGCTGACGCCGGAACAGCGCGCGCTGGAGGAGGCGTCGGCCGACCTGGGCGCCAACCCCTGGACCACGTTCTTCCTGGTGGTGCTGCCGCAGATCCGCCCGGGCATCGTGACCGGTTCGATCTTCGCCTTCATCTCGTCGTGGATCAATGTGGAACTGTCGATTTTCAACACCACGGCGGACCTGAACACCATCCCCGTGAAGCTTTTCAACTACGTGCAATACACGATTGATCCGACCATCGCAGCCGTATCGGGCGCCACGATCGTGGCTGCGGTCGTGGCCATCGTGATCCTGGATTTGACCGTCGGGCTGGACATGCTGTCCGAACGCGGCAAATAACTTTCCTCTTCCCCCTATCTACCGCCTGGAGTCACTGTCATGCGCAAGCAAGACGCGTTCGATGTCATCTATACCCATACGGAAGGCGAGCCCCTGTGCATCGTGCACAGCGGCATTCCGTACCCCGCCGGCTCCACCATCCTGGAGAAGCGCGCGTTCCTGGAGCAGCACTACGACTGGCTGCGCAAGGCGCTGATGCGCGAGCCGCGCGGCCACAAGGACATGTTCGGCGTGTTCCTGACGCCGCCGTCCAGCCCCGAGTACGACGCCGGCCTGATCTACATCGACGGCACCGAGTATTCGCACATGTGCGGCCACGGCACCATCGCGGTCAGCATGGCCATGGTGGCCAACGGCCTGGTGCCACGCGGCCAGGACGGCATCACCCGCATCCGCTTCGAGACCACCGCCGGCCTGGTGGTGTCGGAAGTGGCCTCGGAAGGCGACAACGTGCTGTGGACGCGCTTCGAGAACGTGCCGGCCTATGTCGCGGCGCAGGACATCCCGGTGGAATTGCCGGGCTACGGCAAGCTGTCGGCCGACATCGTCTGGGGCGGCAACTACTTCGGCATCGTCGACCTGTCGAACTGCGACCTGCGCATCTCGCCCGACAACGGCACCGAGCTGTCGCGCATGGGCCTGATCGTGCGCGACCAGCTCAATGCCCGCCAGCGCATCCAGCATCCGACCGAAGCGCACATCAACAACCTGAACTTCATCACGTTCTGGCACCAGCCGACGATCGAGGGCGCGTTCTACAAGAACGTGCACGTGTTCAGCGCCGGCCAGCTCGACCGCTCGCCCGGCGGCACCGGCACCAGCGCGATGATGGCCATGTTCGAGGCGCGCGGCAAGATGGGGCTGAACCAGCCGATCAGGTCCGAAGGCCTGCTGGGCAGCGGCACCTTCGAGGGCTGCCTGCTGGGCGAGGTCGACCTGAACGGCACCCGCGCGGTGCGGCCGACGGTGAAGGGCACGGCCAGCATCCTGGGCACGGCGCGCTGGGTCATCGACAAGAACGATCCGGTGGGCGCGGGATTCCTGATCCGCTGAGGACGCGCGGCGGCCGGCGATGGCGCGGCGTCAGACCTTCAGCGCCGCGCCCGCCGGCACCACGGATAGCCGCATGCCGACGGCATGCAGCACGGCCAGCAGCGTCTTGAGCGTCGGATTTCCCTGGGGCGAGAGCGCGCGGTACAGGGCCTCGCGCGAGATGCCCGCGGCCGCCGCGACGGCGGCGATGCCGCCATAGGCTTCCGCCACGTCGCGCAGCGCCAGCAGTCCGGCGGCGCGATGATCCGGATGGTCCAGCTCTTCCAGCGCCGCCTTCAGGTATTCGACCGCGAAGTCGTGATCCTCGCGCAATTCGGCGATGGTCTCCGCAGTATGGGAAATCGACGTGATGTCATGTTGGCGATTGTTCATGCCTGCCTCTGCTTCCAGTCCGCCCAATAACGCCTGGCCAGTTCGATGTCATGCCGCTGCGTGCCTTTCGCGCCCCCGGCCAGCAGCACGATCAAGCGGGTGCCATGCCTGCCGGCATAGACGCGATAACCCGGACCGATATCCAGACGAAATTCGATGACACCTTGCCCAACGGCCCGCCAATCGCCCAGGAGACCGGCGCCGATGCGCTTCAGGCGCACTTCGATCCATGCGCGCAGCTTGGCGTCGCCGAGTTCGCGCAACCACACGCCGAATGGCGATATGCCCTGCGCGGTCACGTAGCGCCGCAACTCAATCGTCGCGACGGCCATGGTGTAGCTTATAAGTTACAGAGAAATTATCAAGCGGGCAACCGGCTTTGATCATGAACGGATATATCGGAATCAAATGACATTCCGCGATGATCCCGTCCGCGCCGCTGTCCACGCTATTGTGGCCGACCGCAACGCTATGGCCGGCAAACTTGCGGCAATCCCGTCGCCGGGCTTAGGATGGAGCCACGGCCAGACCGTGCGCCGGCTGAAGGCGCCCGGCACGGACTCGGGCCGGCGCGTGAACCTTGCCAGCGATTCGGGAGCACATCGTGAAGAAAGTTGCTGAGATTCTCAGGGAAAAGGCCAACCCCGCCGTCGTGACCGTCTCACCGGACTCGTCCGTGTACGACGCCATCAAAACCATGGCCGAGCGCAGTATCGGCGCCGTGGTGGTGGCGCAGGGCGACGAGGTGCTGGGCATGCTGACCGAGCGCGACTACGCCCGCAAGATCGTGCTGCAGGACCGCTCGTCGCGTACCACCAAGGTGCGCGAAATCATGACCGATTCCGTCTTCTACGTGCGTCCGGAAGACACCCGAGAACACTGCATGGCGCTGATGACCGAACGTCACTTCCGCCATCTGCCGGTCATCCAGGACCAGAAGCTGGTCGGCCTGGTTTCCATCGGCGACCTGGTCAAGGACGTCATGAGCGAACAGAAGTTCATCATCACCGAACTCGAACGCTACATCACCGGCGAGCGCGGCTGAACGCCATCTCCGGCATCACCGGGGGCCTCGCGGCTAGCCCGCCGCGAGGAGCCGCGACGCCGGCACCACCAGGCCCAGGCCGGCCGCCAGCAGCAGCACGAACACCATCCGCTTGACGGTCTTCATCGACCCGGCGGTGGCATAGCGGCGCGCCACCCACGTCACGCCGATCACCACCGGCAGGGCCTGCAGGCTCAGCCAGAACGAGGTCGCCATGAAGGCGCCCTGTCCCGCCACCAGCGTCAGGCGCACGACGGCATTCAGCGAAAACAGCACCAGCAGGCTGTTGCGGATCGACGCCAGAGGCAGCGGCTGGCGGTACAGGTGATAGACCATGGGCGGCCCGGCGCTGGAGAACAGGCCGCCCAGCACGCCCGAAACGCCGCCGAAGAACAGAAACGACGCGCGCGACGAGAGGCGCGCCAGGGGCTGGGCGCGCGCCACCAGCAATACGGCGCAGGCCATGATGGTGAGGCCCAGCAGCAATTGCAGCAGCACCGCCATGGCGCCACCGATCCAGGCGAGCGCGGCCACGCCCACCGCCACGCCCGCCAGGCTGCTGAGCAGCGCCGGCGCCATCAACGGCCAGTTGACCTGGGGCTTGGCGCGCGCCAGCGTAACCACGGCGTTCACCAGCGAGAGGACGCTGACCACATTGGCCACCTCGGACACGGACGCCAGCTGGAACACCCCGGACAGGCCCAGCAGCACCAGGCCAAAGGCGAAACCGGTCATGGTCTGGGCGTACGTCGCCAGCGCCACGCAGGCGAGGAACAACACGTGTTGGAGGATGCTCATGCTGGGGCGGAGCCTGACCTGCCTCGGCTCGGCCCCGCCGCGAAATATCGCGATCCGGAGCGGAACGACTTGGGAGAAACGGCGTATCTAGAGGGGTGTTCGACGCCGGCGATGATAGCACCGGGTCCAGGGCTTGCCGGGCGGTTTTCCTACATTTTGTAATAATCAGATGCGCTCATGCACCCCGTCCGCCGCGCCCGGCCGCTATCCTTGCCGCCCAGTAAGCCCGCCGCGCCCGGGCGGGCCGCGCCATCCCGGCGCCACCCCGGACGCGGCCCGCCCGTCCCCACGCATGACACCCAAACAGACCACGATCAATACGGTGACGCTGACCTGCTCGACCTGCGGCAGCGCCCAGTTCACCAAGCTGGACACCAACGAGTACCAGTGCAGCCATTGCCACGCCGTCACCCTGGTCGAGGACAACGTCGCCCAGCGCCTGGAGAAGATTCTGCGCGGCATGCAGCAGCCGGCGCCAGCAGCCAGGCTGCAGCCCGGCGCGGTCATCGCGATCGGGCTGGTGGTGCTTGCCGCCATCCTGGTGCCGGTCACCGCCTCGTTGTTCACCAGTGGTTCGTCGACCCGCCCGCCTTCGCGCGCGGCGCCTCCGCCGATCGATGCGGCGCTGGTCAAGCTGACGGATGTGCAGGAGGTGCGTTCGCGCGGCCGTAGCCAACTGGTGATGCTGATGCGCAACGAGACCGGCAAGAAGATCGATGCGCCGCGCGTCACCGCCACGTTCTACCAGGGCGAGCTGACCCTGTCGTCCTCCTCGGGTTCGCCGATGGCGCGCACCCTGCTGCCGGGCGAATACACCCCGGTGACGATCTCCCTGCCGGACACCGCCTATAGCCGCTACGTCCTGAAGCCGGCCACGCCGTCGCTGGCGCACAGCAACGCCCGCGAGGTCGCCGCCGACAAAGTGCAGTTGGTGCGCAACGATGGCGCCTATCGGCTGGTGGGCCTGCTGCGCAACAAGGGCACGGCCGCGGCCAGCAGCACCCAGGTGACGGTGATGCTGTACGGCGAGGACGGCAAGCTGATCGGCACCGGCAATGGCTACGGGTCGGCCAGTCCGCTCGCCCCCGGCGCGCTGACCTCGTTCGACGTGCGCTGCGACATGCTGGCCGAAGGCAAGGTCGGATCCTACGATTACATGGTGCAAAGTGAAGGCTGACCGTTCCCCCGCACGGCCCCTGTCGCGGCCCGCCCGGGCCGGGCTGGTGCTGATCATCCTGGCCGCCGGCGGCTATGCCCTGGCCAAGTACAACGGCCTGCTGCCCTGGGACGCGCCCAAGGCAGCCCAGGCCGCGCCGGCGCCCGCCGCCACGGCGCCGGTTCCCGAAGGCCCCGCCAGCCGCATCGTGCGTGTCAGCCCCGCCAACCCACGCATCATCGACGATGTGCGATTGACCACGGCCGAACTGCTGGATCCGGACTTCGCCCTTTTCGATCCGGCGGCGCTGGCCTTGTCGCCGCCGCGCCGCCTGCTCGACGAGATCGAACGTCCGCTGCTGCTGGCCGAGGTGGTCAACCGCAGCGACAAGTACGTGGCGTTGTCGCCGGGTATGGAGATCTCGGTGTTCGACGGCTCGCGCCCCCTGCGTCTGCGCCAGGAATGGTCGCTGCCGGCCATGCTCTATCCCGGCGAGCGCATTCCGGTGCTGTTGAACGGCGAGAATTTCGAGCGCTATTCCGAGGTCAAGACCCACTGGAAGCCGGCCAAGCGCGCGGCCCTGCCCGGCTCGCGCCCGGCGCTGGACATCAGCGTCGAGAACACCGAGGCCGGCATCGGCACCGGCACCCTGAATTTCACCTACCGCTATCGCTACAAGTACGTCACCGTGCATGGCCGGGTGCGCAACAACGACAACGCCGAGATCGACAACGTCAAGGTCTGGGTCAGCCTCTACGACGCCCAGGACAAGCTGACCGGCGCGCGCTATTCGGAGCTGCGCCTGCCCAAGCTCAAGCCGGGCGAGAGCGCGCCGTTCCAGCTGGACGTCAAGCAGTATGGCGCCAACTTCGCCCGCGTGGGCGTGGTATACGACGCCAAGGCCAACTGAGCCACGGGCGGCGCGGCCCGCCCGCAATTGATCGAGGCAGCGCAAAGGCACCGTTACTCCACCGCGGCTATGGTGCCTGACGCAGCGCGCCCGCGACGTCCCGCCCGGGACGCCCCCCGGCGCGGAAGGCCGAATCGACCCCATTTTCAGGCTCGCCGGACCGCCACCGCCATGCCGGGCGACGCCCCGGCGTGGCCCGCAGGCAACGTCTATCGACCCAAGTCTTATATAAGATATAAGACATTTGCTAGCGGCCCCCTCTTCCCTCTACAATTCCGGCGACAACCCTTCTTCCAACCCGACTTTGAGCAGGCCTCACATGCTGGATACTTACCGCCAACACGTTGCCGAACGCGCGGCCCTGGGGATTCCCCCGCTGCCCCTGACGGCAAAACAAACCGCTGAACTGATCGAACTGCTGAAGAACCCGCCCGCGGGCGAAGAGCAGAACCTGGTCGATCTGCTGACCCACCGTGTTCCGGCCGGCGTGGACGATGCCGCCAAGGTCAAGGCCTCGTATCTGGCCGCCGTGGCCCTGGGCACCGAAGCTTGTGCCCTGATCAGCCGCGCCAAGGCGACCGAACTGCTCGGCACCATGCTGGGCGGCTACAACATTGGCCCGCTGGTCCAACTGCTCGACGACAAGGAAATCGGCACGATCGCCGCCGACGCCCTGAAAAAGACCCTGCTGATGTTCGACGCCTTCCACGACGTCAAGGAAAAGGCCGACAAGGGCAACGCCAACGCCAAGTCCGTGATGCAGAGCTGGGCCGACGCCGAGTGGTTCACCAGCCGCCCCGAACTGCCCGAAAGCCTGACCATCACGGTCTTCAAGGTGCCCGGCGAAACCAACACCGACGACCTGTCGCCGGCCCCGGACGCCACCACCCGCCCCGACATCCCGATGCACGCCCTGGCGATGCTCAAGAACAAGCGCGACGGCGCCGCCTTCCAACCGGAAGAAGACGGCAAGCGCGGTCCCGTGAAGTTCATCGAATCGCTGAAGGAAAAGGGCCACCTGGTCGCCTACGTCGGCGACGTGGTCGGCACCGGCTCCTCGCGCAAGTCGGCCACCAACTCGGTGCTGTGGTTCACCGGCGAAGACATCCCCTTCGTGCCGAACAAGCGTTTCGGCGGCGTGTGCCTGGGCAACAAGATCGCCCCGATCTTCTACAACACCATGGAAGACGCCGGCGCCCTGCCGATCGAACTCGACGTTTCCAAGATGGAAATGGGCGACGTGGTCGAGCTGCGCCCCTATGAAGGCAAGGCCATCAAGAACGGCGAAGTCATCGCCGAATTCGAAGTGAAGTCCGACGTGCTGTTCGACGAAGTGCGCGCCGGCGGCCGCATTCCGCTGATCATCGGCCGCGGCCTGACCGCCAAGGCGCGCGAAGCGCTGGGCCTGGCCCCGTCGACGCTGTTCCGCCTGCCCAAGGACCCGGCCGACACCGGCAAGGGCTTCTCGCTGGCCCAGAAGATGGTCGGCCGCGCCTGCGGCCTGCCGGAAGGCCGCGGCATCCGTCCGGGCACCTACTGCGAACCGAAGATGACCTCGGTCGGCAGCCAGGACACCACCGGCCCCATGACCCGCGACGAACTCAAGGACCTGGCCTGCCTGGGCTTCTCGGCCGACCTGGTGATGCAGTCGTTCTGCCACACCGCCGCCTACCCGAAGCCCGTGGACGTCAAGACGCACCACACGCTGCCCGAGTTCATCAGCACCCGCGGCGGCGTCTCGCTGCGTCCGGGCGACGGCGTGATCCACTCGTGGCTCAACCGCATGCTGTTGCCCGACACCGTCGGCACCGGCGGCGACTCGCACACCCGCTTCCCCATCGGCATCTCGTTCCCGGCTGGTTCGGGCCTGGTCGCCTTCGCCGCCGCCACCGGCGTGATGCCGCTGGACATGCCGGAATCGGTGCTGGTGCGCTTCAAGGGCAAGCTGCAACCCGGCGTCACCCTGCGTGACCTGGTCAACGCGATCCCGCTGTACGCCATCAAGCAGGGCCTGCTGACGGTCGCCAAGCAAGGCAAGAAGAACATCTTCTCCGGCCGCATCCTCGAAATCGAAGGCCTGCCCGACCTGAAGGTCGAACAAGCCTTCGAACTGTCGGACGCCTCGGCCGAGCGTTCGGCCGCCGGTTGCTCGGTGCGCCTGAACAAGGAACCGATCATCGAGTACATCAACAGCAACATCGTGATGCTCAAGTGGATGATCGCCAACGGCTACGAAGACGAGCGCACGCTGGGCCGCCGCATCAAGGCGATGGAAGCCTGGCTGGCCAATCCCCAGCTGCTGGAACCGGACGCCGACGCCGAATACGCCGCTGTCATCGAGATCGACCTGGCCGACGTGCACGAGCCCATCGTGGCCTGCCCGAACGACCCGGACGACGTCAAGACGCTGTCGGAAGTCGCCGGCGCCAAGATCGACGAAGTGTTCATCGGCAGCTGCATGACCAACATCGGCCACTTCCGCGCGGCGTCCAAGCTGCTCGAAGGCAAGCGCGACATCCCGGTCAAGCTGTGGGTGGCCCCGCCCACCAAGATGGATGCCACCCAGCTGACCGAGGAAGGCCACTACGGCGTGTTCGGCACCGCCGGCGCCCGCACCGAAATGCCGGGCTGCTCGCTGTGCATGGGCAACCAGGCGCAGGTCCGCGAAGGCGCGACGGTGATGTCCACCAGCACCCGCAACTTCCCGAACCGCCTGGGCAAGAACACCAACGTGTACCTGGGTTCGGCCGAACTGGCCGCGATCTGCTCGAAGCTGGGCCGCATCCCGACCAAGGACGAGTACATGGCCGACATGGGCGTCATCAACAAGAGCGGCGACCAGATCTACCAGTACCTGAACTTCGACAAGATCGCCGACTACAAGGACGTGGCGGACGTGATCGAGGTGTAAACCTCGCCACGTAGGCTCGCCTGCGACACGGCCCCGGAGTGATCCGGGGCCGTTTTCATTGGCGCGGCCCACGGGTTTGGCGAAGCCGCAGATCGGACTGACACACCCTGCCATGCGTCCGAAAGTAGGGGACGGAACTTTCACGGCGATACGTTTTCATACAATCACCGCAAATCGTGACAAGCAAGACGTAACCGCCGCCCGCCGGCACCGGGAGAAAACCGCCAATGACACGGCTCTTGATGCCGCTGCCGCTGCTGACCGCGCTGGCCGGCTGCGCCACCGCCCCGCCCTCGAATCCCGAGAACATCTGCGCCATCTTCCGCGAAAAGCCGGATTGGCACGACGCCGCGCTGAAGGTGCAGAAGAAATGGGGCGCGCCGGTGCCGGTGCCGATGGCGATGATGTACCAGGAATCCAGCTTCAAGCAGGACGCGGTGCCGCCGCGCTATTACTTCCTGGGCATCATTCCGTGGGGCCGAGTCAGTTCCGCCTACGGCTACGCCCAGGCCAAGGACGAAACCTGGGCCGATTACAAGAAAGATGCCGGCGGCTGGGGCGCCAGCCGCGACAATTTCGCCGATGCGCTCGATTTCATGGGCTGGTACATGAACAAGACCCAGCGCCTGAATGGCATCTCCAAATGGGACGCCTATGGCCAGTACCTGAACTACCACGAGGGCTGGACCGGCTATCGCAACCGCAGCTACGACCGCAAGGCGTGGTTGAAGACCGTATCAAAGAAAGTGCAGGCGCGCGCCGACAAGTTCGCCAGCCAGTACAAGAGCTGCGAGAAGGACCTGACCCGCGGCGGCTGGTTCTTCTGAGCCGGCGAGCGGGACACGGCGCCAGGCGGCAGGCCGGGCACGCCCCGAGCGCCCGACGGGCGGCGTCGACGCGCCGCCCGGCAAGCTCTCAGGCCTGGACCCCCAGCCGGTAGACGACGGTGTCCAGCCGGCTGACGCCGCGTTCGGCGAACTTGGGTTCCTTGGCCAGGATGTCGCGGCGGTCGATGATGACCGCTGGCGACACGCCGGTGAACAGATTGCGCATCTCGGCGTCGACCACCGCGAATGGCGGCCCGTCCATTTCTTCCTGCGGATAGTCCAGGGTGATCAACAGCCCACGGTAGCCGGGCGCCAGCTGGCCATAGACGTGGCGCACATAGTCGCCGCGCATGTCGGCGGGCAGCGCCACCAGCGCGGCACGATCATACGCGCCCACGCAGTGCGACAGCAGCGGCGCGTCCAGCTTGAAGATGTCGCCGCAGATGATCTCGATATTGCCCGCCACGTAGCGCCTGCCATAGGCGCTCTCGTGGATCACCGGCTTGAGCTCATTCTCGGTGAAGAACTGCTCGACGGCCAATTGCGACAGTTCCACGCCCAGGACCTGGTAGCCCTGCGCCGCCAGCCAGACCATGTCCAGCGACTTGCCGCACAGCGGCACCAGCACCTTGCCGCCCGCGGGCACCGAGAGTGTCGGCCAGTATTTCTGCAACAGCGGCGTCACTCGTGTCTGATGAAAATGCGTGCGCCCGTCACGCCAGCGCTCCAACCAGAATTCCGCGTCCATGTTTGTTCTTGTCCTCCGGAAAAATAGCGAATCGCGCGATTCGCGGACAATGCCGCGCGCCGGTGCGCGGCATGGCAATACTCCCTGGATACTAACCGGCCGAAAGCCGATCGAGGTTTTGAACAGACGCCCGAAAGGCGCGCTTACCGGCATCCCGTGCCGGCCATGACCCGGGCAGCGTGCCGGACCGGCCGTCAAACCCGCTATTGTAGTGGTCGCGCCAGGGTGACGCGCGGGCGCCGCGCCGGTATGCTTTAGCCGGCCTGCCCCCACCGACGCGATCGACGTTTTCCAGGATCCGATGCCCGACGCCCAGCGCCTCCAGGACCTGCTCGCCCAATGTGCGCAACAGCGCGAATCCGCGCTGTCCGAACTGTACAGGCTTGCGTCCCCGCATCTGTTTGCGCTCGCCAGGCGTATGTTGAGAGACCAGGCAGCCGCCGAGGACGTGCTGCAGGAATGTTTCGTTTCGATCTGGCGCCAGGCCGGCCAATACCGCGCCGAGCAGAGCCAGGCGATGACCTGGATGACCCGCATCGTCCGCAACCGTTGCATCGACCGGTTGCGGCGTCCAGGCATCGAACTGCCAGACCCCGACGATAGCTTGACGCTGGCCATGGCGGACGACGCGCCCGGCCCGCTGGCCCGCCTGTCCGCCAGCCGCGACGGCGAGCGACTGGCCGACTGCATGGGGCAGCTGGAAGGCCCGCAGCGGGTAGCGATCGCCATGGCGTTCTTCGACGACATGGCGCATCCGGACATCGCCGCCCGCCTGGATGCGCCGCTGGGAACCATAAAAAGCTGGATACGCCGCGGCCTGCTGCGGCTCAAGAGGTGCCTGGAATGAACTATCGCGATCCCGACCTGCAGGACCGCCTGGCCGCTGAATACGTGCTCGGCGGCCTGCGCGCGGGCGCGCGGCGGCGCTTCATGCAGTTGATGCGGGAAGACGCCGCGCTGCGCCGGGCGGTGGCCGAATGGGAGGAACGGCTGTTGCCACTGGCGCTGGCCCTGCCGCCCGAAGCGCCGCCGCCGCGCGTCTGGCAGGCGGTACGGGCTCGCATCGCGGCGCCGCGCGACGCCGCACGCTCGTCCTGGCGCGGACTGACATGGTGGCGCACCCTGTCGGCCGGATTGGCCGCGGCCGTCGTGGTGCTGGCCTTCCTGACGCTGACGCCCACCCCGTCACCGCGCGAGCCGCAGACCATCGCCGTCCTCGCCGGAGACAAGACGCCTGCCCTGCTGGTGCTCAATCGCGTGTCGGATCAGCGCCTGGCTGTCCAGCCCATGCAGGACCTGACGGCGCTGGCCGACGGTCGCGCGCTGGAGCTGTGGGCCATTTCGCCGGGCCAGGCGCCGCGCTCGCTCGGGCTGCTGGCGCCCGGCGCCATCACCTTCATCACCCCCCGCCAACCGCCACGCCAGGGCGATACGGTGGCGGTCTCGCTCGAACCACCGGGCGGCGCGCCGCAGGGCGTTCCGACCGGTCCGATCGTGCTGAGTGGCAAGGTGATCTGAGCCCGCGCCACGGGCCGGCGCCAAATGGCTCCACCTAGGGTTTGTACTGATCAAGCGACTGCATCCAACGGCCCAGGCGCCGCGTATCTCCTGGTGACGGCCAACCAAAAAGGAGATCGTCATGAAACTGCTAGCCTCGCTTGCCATCGCCTGCTCTGCCCTGACCCTGTCGCCCGCCCATGCGGCCGACGTCATGGTGGGCGGACAACCGATGATGCCCGCCAGGAACATCGTCGCCAACGCGGTCAACTCCGCCGACCACACCACCCTGGTGGCGGCGGTCAAGGCCGCCGGCCTGGTCGATACCCTGCAGGGCAAGGGCCCCTTCACCGTGTTCGCGCCCACCAACGCCGCCTTCGCCAAGTTGCCGGCAGGGACCGTCGACAACCTGGTCAAGCCGGAGAACAAGGCGACTCTCGCCAAGATCCTCACCTACCACGTCGTTCCGGGAAAGCTGGACTTCGACGCGCTGGCCGCCCGGGCCAGGAAGGGCGGCGTCACGGAACTGGCCACCGCCAGCGGCGGCAAGCTCTGGGTCATGATGAACGGCAAGCACAACCTGGTCGTCAAGGACGAAAAGGGCGGCGTGGCCAATATCAGCACCTATGACGTCTACCAGTCCAACGGCGTGATCCATGTGATCGACACCGTGCTCATGCCCAAGTGATCGCGGCGAGCCTCGGAGAGCGGCCATGGGCCCGGCGGCAATGCCGGGCCCATGGCCGCGCGGCGTGCATGCCGGGATTTCGCGATATCGTAGGGGCTCCATCCTGAGCCTGGGGCCTGCATGCCGCCGATCGTGCCTTCATCTTCCCGCCGCCGCTTCACCCTGGCCCTGGCCGCGTTGGCCTGCGCGCCGTTGCGCGCCCGGGCGAGCCCGGGGCGCGACACCATTGTCAGGCAGGTGTTCCAGGCCGCCCCCGGGCAGATCCGCTATGGCGCGCAACACGCCGCGTTGATGCGGCGCCTGGGCGTGATCTGGATTCCGGTGGAATCGGGCGCGCCCGGCATCGAATTCGAGCATCCCCTGGGCGGCAGGGATACCTTGGCCGCGGCCATGGCGGCACTGGACACGCGCGACCCCGCGCTGGCGGCGCAACGGCTGGCGGAAGTCTGCCGGCTGGTGCCGACCTATGTTCGCCAGCTGGGACGGCTGGCGCCCGGCCGCTACGCCGTGCCGCCGGAGCGCCGGGAGATGTTCGACTTTCCCGACAGCGGCGTCGACGCGCAGGGCCGCTTCGAACTGCGGCGCGAGCACCTGACGCTGCTGCGCGCGGCCAGCTGGCGCGAAGCCGGCAAGGACGAACTGGAAGCGGTGCTGCGTGAAGGCGACGCCTTTTGGCCCATGCCGTTCATCGATGGCAAGCGCCCCTATGGCGACAGCAGCCACTACCAGATCGACATGGCGCGGCTGCTGGGAGAGCCTTACCCCATCGACGCCAAGGGCCGCGCCATCACCGACCCGGCCAGGGACGCCCGCCTCGAAAGCCTGCATTGGCAGACGGCAGCCGCGCTGCAGGTCTTTCTGGCACACGCCAAGGCCTGAGCCGCGCCCGGACCAGGCACCAGGGTCATGCAAAGCTAGGGGCGCGCAAAGAAATGGCGGATGTCGTCGGCCACCGGCACCGCCGCCAGAACCAGCAGGAACAACGCCAGCGGCAGGGTCGAGCCGAAACCGTAGTGGAAGAAGGAATAGGCGCCCACCACCCCGCCGCAGAAGAACAGCGTGACCAGCGTGCTGAGCACGATCAGCTTGCCACGGTCGGCCCGCACTCGCGGGCCGCCAGCCTTGTCGTCGTGAGCCAGATTCCAGTAGAACAGCTTGCCCAGCTCGATGCCGATGTCGGTGACCATGCCGGTCACGTGGGTCGTGCGGATCTCGGACTTGGACACCTTGGTGATCATCGCGTTCTGCAGGCCCATGATGTAGCACAGCAGCATCACCGTGCCCGGCACGTAGAACCAGCGCAGGTCCCCCAGGTTCGCGCCCAGCAGGCCGAAGGCCAGCAGCAGCAAGGCCTCGAGCACCAGGGGCAGCGCGAATTCGCTGGCCAGGTGCGAACGCCGCCCAAAGTTGATCAGCGAGGCCGACGTCGCCGCGCCCGCCAGGAACGACAGCAACGCGGCCAATCCCTGCAAGACCACTGCCACGCTGCCGAGCACCATGTGATCGGCCATCATCGAAACAATGCCGGACATGTGCGAGGTGTATTGCTGCACCGCCAGGAACCCGCCCGCGTTGACCGCCCCGGCGACGAAGGTGAGGAAGTAGGCCAGCCGCCGGTTGGCCTGCGGCGTGCGGCTGACCGCGGTGAGCTGGCGCAGGAAAGGAATGGCCATGGCGACGCGATACGCTAGCGCGTCGGGCGGTCCCACGGACCCACGTAGCCGGTGCGCGGCATGAGTTCGAGCGCGGCCAGCGATTTGTCACGCTGCGCCAGGGTGGCAACGCGCGCGGTGCGCGGCATACGGAGGCTCCCGGAAATAGGCGGCGCGGCCGGCTGGCCGGCCGCGCCTGGTTCCAGGATTCTACCCGCCCGGCCGCCCCTTCGGCAGGCGGCAGCCGCCGCCATCGACGCTTTACCAGCCCAAATCCGTTCACACGGCGTCGGACTCGCTCAGCTGCTTGCGCCGGAACTCGCCCTGGCGCGTGAACATCCAGCCCGGATATTCCGGCGGCAGGGCGCTGACCTTGTCCAGGGCCGCCAGTTCGTCGCCGGTCAAGCGGATGGCGGTGGCCGCGAGGTTGTCGTCCAGCTGGTCGACGCGCTTGGCGCCGATGATGACGCTGGTGACCGCTCGCTGATGGAGCAGCCAGGCCAGCGCAACCTGCGCCACCGACACGCCGCGCGCCTCGGCCACCTGGCGCAAGACGTCGATGCTGTCGAAGGCACGCTCGCGGTCGACCGGCGGGAAGTCAAACTGGGCGCGGCGGTCGCCGGCCGCGGCCTGGCCATCGCGGCCGTACTTGCCGGTGAGCAGGCCGCCCGCCAGCGGGCTCCACACCATCAGGCCGAGCCCCTCGCTTTGCAGCATGGGCACGATCTCGCGCTCCAGGTCGCGGCCGGCGATGGTGTAGTAGGCCTGCAGCGATTCGAAACGGGCCAGGCCCAGGCGCTCGGCGATGCCCAGCGCCTTCACGATCTGCCAGGCCGCCCAGTTGGATACCCCGACGTAGCGCACGTGCCCGTGCTGCACCAGATTGTCGAGCGCCCGCACCGTTTCCTCGATGGGCGTGGCCGGGTCAAAGCCATGAATCTGGTACAGGTCGATATGGTCCAGCTGCAGGCGCGCCAGGCTCTTCTTGACGCTGTCCATGATGTGAAAACGCGAATTGCCACGGGCATTGGCCCCTGGCCCGGTCTGGCCGAACACCTTGGTGGCGACGACCACATCGTCACGCGCCACCTTCAGGTCGCGCAGCGCCTGCCCGGTGATGATCTCGGAACGGCCTTCCGAATACACGTCGGCCGTGTCGATGAAGTTGACGCCCGCCTCCAGGGCACGGCCCACCAGCCGGTTGGCGTCCTCCTGCTGCAAGGCGCCGATCTTGCTCCACAACTCGCCTTCGCCGCCGAAGGTCATCGTGCCCAGGCACAATTCCGAAACGAACAGGCCGGTATTGCCGAATTTCTTGTACCGCATGAGTGCACTCCTTCGCAGGCACGGCGCGGTACCGGCCCGGGATGGGACGGCGGCGGCGCACGGCCGGGGTGGAAACAGTATGCGGCGCCGCAGGGGCCGCCGGCGATGCTCGATCCTGCCCTTTTTTTGCCCGATCCTCCGGCCCGGCCGCCCCCCTCCCTGGCATGCGCCCGATCCTCCATGTTTTTTGCCTATTCCTCCGCACCCACTTGCCGGATGGCACGCAGGCTCGCTGGTTGGATCTACACTCGACGACGCCTGATCCTCCGGCGCCCCGCCCGCCACGCGCGCGCAAGGGCGCCTTGCCCGGAGCCCCTCCATGCCTCCCGTCCCCACCGACACGATCACCCCGCCGAATGCCGTTTTCGAACCCGCCCGGCACGAACTGCTGTGCCTGCTCGAGCGCATGACCGGCACGCTCGAAGGCTCGCTCGATACACCCATCGAAGGCCTGTTCCTGCACCGCATCTCGCAGCCGACCGGCCCCAAGCCCGCCTTGCAAAAGGCGGCGCTGGCCGTCATCGCGCAAGGATCCAAGCGGGTGCTGATCGGTGACGAAGCCTACGAGTACGATCCGTTCCACTACCTGATCTCCTCAGTCGACCTGCCGGTGGTAGCCAAGGTCTCGGTGGCCAGCCCGACCCTGCCCTACCTGGGCTTGCGGCTGGACCTGAACCCAGAGGAAATCACCGCCCTGATCAGCGACGAGAACCTGCCGCCGCTGGTGCCGGCCGAAGCCTCGCGCGCCATGTGCGTCAATCCGCTGGGCGGCACCCTGCTGGACGTGATGCTGCGCCTGCTCCGCCTGCTCGATACGCCACGCGACATCCCCATCCTGGCGCCCATGGTCAAGCGCGAACTGCTGTACCGCCTGCTGATGAACGGCCAGGGCGTGGTGCTGCGCCAGACCGTGCTGCAGGACAGCCAGCTCAATCGGGTGGCCAAGGCGATCCGCATCCTGCGCGACAACTACGCGCTGCCATTGCGGGTCGAGGAAATCGCCCGCGACGTGCATATGAGCGTGTCATCACTGCATCATCATTTCAAGCAGGCCACCGCCATGAGCCCGCTGCAGTACCAGAAGCACCTGCGGCTGCAGGAGGCGCGCCGGCTGATGCTGACCGATGATGCCGGCGTGGCCCTGGCGGCCCATGCGGTCGGCTACGAGAGTTCGTCGCAGTTCAGCCGTGAATACAGCCGCCTGTTCGGCACGCCGCCCTTGCGCGACAAACAGCGCTGGAAGGACGAAGCGCTGGCGGCTGCCTGATCCTGCGACGCAC
The DNA here is from genome assembly GCF_001457475.1 of Achromobacter xylosoxidans. Taxonomy (NCBI): domain Bacteria; kingdom Pseudomonadati; phylum Pseudomonadota; class Betaproteobacteria; order Burkholderiales; family Alcaligenaceae; genus Achromobacter; species Achromobacter xylosoxidans. Next base: position 5,212,448 of record NZ_LN831029.1, read on the forward strand.
GGCCGCAGCCGCACAGCCACCCGGCTCGGGCCTCCAGGCGACGCGACGCGGAGCGCCTGACCGGGAATCGGCGATATGCTTGGGGACTCCCCACTGCGAATGCCGGCGCCCCCATGCAAGACCTGAACGACCTCTACTACTTCGTGCAAGTGGTGCGCAACGGCGGCTTCGCGCCGGCCGGACGCGCGCTCGACATCCCCAAATCGCGCCTCAGCCGGCGGATCGCGCTGCTGGAAGAACGGCTCGGCGTACGGCTGATCCAGCGCTCCACGCGTACCTTCGCGGTCACGGAGCTGGGCCAGGAATATTTCGAGCAGTGCCTCTCGATGCTGGCTGGCGCGGAGGCGGCGCAGGAAGTCATCGACCGCACCCACGCCGAGCCGCAAGGCACCATCCGCATGAGCGCGCCACCGGCGTTGATCTATTATTTCCTGGGCGACATGGTGGCGCGCTTCATGGAGCAGTGTCCCAAGGTGAACGTGTACCTGAAGAGCTTCAGCCGGCCCGTGGACGTGCTGCGCGAGGGTTACGACCTGGCGGTACGGGTGCGCTTTGGCCAGATCGAAAGCAGCGATCTGGTGATGAAGCACCTGGGCGTTGGACGCCAGTGCCTGGTGGCCAGCCCCGCACTGGCGCAGCGCCTGCCCGCGTCGGCCGATCCGCAACAACTCAGCCAGCTGCCGACGCTGGCGCTGGGGCCCGAGCAGCGCGAATCCGTCTGGAGACTGGATGGCGCCGATGGCGCGCGCCTGGAGGTGCCTTACTCGCCGCGGTTCGTCACCGACGACATGCTGGCCTTGAAGCAGGCCGCGCTACGCGGCGTGGGCGTCGTCGCCTTGCCGATGGTCATGATCCACGACGAACTGGATGCGGGGCGCCTGGTGAACGTGGGCGGCCCCTGGCAGCCCGAGCCGGGCAACGTGCACGCGGTCTTCCCCTCGCGTCGCGGCCTGCTGCCGGCGGTGCGCGAACTGCTGGATTTCATGGCGGAGCAATATCACGGCATCAGCGAACTTGAGATCCAGGCGCAGCGCCGTCATTGCCCCCAGATCGCTCAAGAGGCATATATATCGTCCCAGGAATAGAACGCTGAGGATCGCTTTGAACCACTACCGACATGTTCCCCGGCTAATCTAGGATGCAGGCTACAGACTCAAGATCCTGACCACGGCGCGGCCCTGGGCCCCGCCTCCCTCACGCAACCGGAGCAAAGCCATGAGCAAACCCTACGTCAAACTGGACAAGAACGAAGCCGCCGTACTGCTGGTCGACCATCAGGCCGGCCTGCTGTCCCTGGTGCGCGACTTTCAACCCGATCAATTCAAAAACAACGTGCTGGCGCTGGCCGACCTGGCCGCCTATTTCAAGCTGCCCACCATCCTGACCACCAGTTTCGAGGACGGCCCCAACGGCCCCCTGGTGCAGGAGCTGAAGGACAAATTCCCCAAGGCGCCCTACATCGCCCGCCCCGGCAACATCAATGCCTGGGACAACGAAGACTTCGTCAAGGCGGTCAAGGCCACCGGCAAGAAGCAGCTCATCATCGCCGGCGTGGTGACCGAAGTGTGCGTGGCCTTCCCCGCCTTGTCGGCGCTGGAGGAAGGCTTCGACGTATTCGTGGTGACCGATGCCTCGGGCACCTTCAACGAAGTCACCCGCAACGCCGCCTGGAGCCGCATGGAACAGGCCGGCGCGCAACTGATGTCGTGGTTCGGCGTGGCCTGCGAACTGCATCGCGACTGGCGCAACGACATCGAGGGCCTGGGCACGCTGTTCGCCAACCACATCCCCGACTATCGCAACCTGATGGCGTCGTACTCGACCACCAAGGGCAAGTAAGCCGTCCGGCGCAAGCCTGCCTCGCGGGCCTACCTCTTGCGGAAGGGGTAGGCCTGTTGCGCCAGGAACGTGCCGGGCATGTCGTTGTCGAGAATGCCGTAGTTTTCCGGCAGGCGCTTGCCGGTGCCGCGCACCGCCGTGCCGAACAGATAGTCGATGAACGACAGGTGCGCCGCGTAGTTCTTGTCGATGGCCTCGGTGTCGGACGAGTGGTGCCAGTGATGGAAGTCCGGCGTCACGATCACGTAGCGCAGCCAGCCCCACGGCAGCTTGACGTTGGAGTGGATGAGCACCGCCTGGAAGCCGACGATGATGATGTAGGCATCCAGCACCGGCTTGGAAAAGCCCAGCGCGAACAGCACGCCCAGCACCGCCACCCGCGTGATCAGCAGCTCGACGATGTGCAGGCGCGAACCGGCCAGCCAGTCGAGCGTACGGGTGCTGTGGTGCACGGCGTGGATGCGCCACAGGAACGGCACCTCGTGATACGCGCGGTGCGCGGCATACTGCACCAGGTCCGCCACCAGCACCGCCACGAACAGTTCCGCCAGGTACGGCAACGACTGGATCGCCTGCTGCAGCGGCTCATACGCGGCCCACGAGAACAACCGGTGCACGAAGAAGTTGATGCACAACAGCACCGCGCCGACCGACAGGTGATTGAACAGGAAATGCTTCATGTCCACCTGCCATTCGCCGCGGAACACAGGCTGGCCCGGGTACAAGGGGAACAGCTTCTCGAAGATGATGAACACCGTGCTCGAGGCCAGCAGGTCCAGGATGAACCAGTCCAGCCCCAGATAGGGGTGGTGGCCGGTATTGGAGGAGGTCACCACGACCTGGCTGCCGCCCGCCGCGACCGCGCAGCACACCAGCACGAAAGCGGCGATATTGAGCCAGCGCTGGCGGCCGAACACGATGTTGGTCAAGGCAATGGTGCCGGAGGCCAGCAAGGCGGCGAACAGCAGCGTGCGCATTGCCTCCACCGTATAGAAACTGCGTAGCTCCGGGGTCGTCAGATATGCCGGGAAATGAAATGCCAGGACGCCCAGTACGGACAGGATCGCCAGGAACAACGCGATCACGCCGGTGATCATTCCCGTGCCGGGGCGGATGCGGCCGTCCTGCTTGAACAAATCCAGGACCTGACGGTAAATGGGCGCGCGCTGATTCATTTCACTTTTATGGCAGACCACGGGGAAGCGAGTGTATCCCCGGCCCAGGCATGCCATGTAAACAAACGTGAGTAGATAAGACCAGGCTACGGCGCGCCTGAACCGTGCTTGCGCCGCGTCAAACCGGCCGCGGCGCCACGGGCGCGGCGGGTTGACTTTGACGGGGCATTGTTATGTTATGGAACCGACAGCTCATTTACGGGCCGGTCCGCCGGCCCCGCGCAGTCCCCTTCCACCCGGATCCAGCAAGAGGCCGTCATGTTCCCTGAGTACCGCCAACTGATCACCCGCCTGAAAGCCGAGAACGGTCACTTCTCGGCCCTGTTCCAGCGCCATAACGACCTGGACCAGGAAATCAAGAATATGGAGGCGGGCATCGTGCCGGCCTCGGACACCAGCGTCGAAATCCTGAAAAAGGAAAAATTGCTGCTCAAGGACAAGCTGTACAGCTTGCTGAAGGCGGCAGACCAGAGCGCCGGCTGACCCCCTCCTTCCCGAGCCCGACCATTGCGCAGGGCGCCGCCATCGCGGCGCCTTTTTGCTGCCTGGCAAGCCGTTGCCGCCACGCTGCCACGGCGTCCGCCGCCCATCGACGGGGTAAAGCTCCAGCCCCTTGCCCAGTTATCCAGTCCGATTATGTAGGCGCCCGCTTGCTGACAAATAACTGAATTAATAAAATCAGGCCTTCCGGCCATCCGCCGGATGCGCAAACAGGACGGTGCAAGGTGCAAGACAGAGATTTCAAGGCCGGCGAAGCCGTGTCGCCCGTGACGGGCTGGGCCATGATGCCGCTGCGGGAACATGATTCGCTGCTGCTGCGGCTGGATTTCCTGAGCGATCCTTCGCCCACGGCGATGGGCCGCGCTGGCCGCGGCCGCGTCTACGCCATGACCTCCGAACAACTGCAACTGCTGCTCGATTCGCTGCAGGCCCAGCTCGACAAGCTGCAGCCCGAACCTGCCCGTCCGCGCCACTGAGCCGCCCGGCGTTCCTTCAGTATCCCTAAAGATGGATTAGCATCTTTAGATTCTCTAATCACCCTGCAGCCGCTAGTCTGTCGCCCTTGATCCAGGGTATGACATGACCAGCGCCTTCCTTCCCGGTTTTTTCCTCAGCCTGAGCCTGATCCTCGCGATCGGCGCCCAGAACGCCTTCGTGCTGCGGCAAGGCTTGCGCCAGGAACACGTCTTCGCCGTCTGCCTGGTATGCGCCGTCTCGGACGCGATCCTCATTGCCGCCGGCGTGGCCGGCTTCGGCCTGGCATCGCATGCCCTGCCCTGGCTGGAACCGGTGCTGCGCTATGGCGGGGCGCTGTTCCTGCTGGCGTACGCGGCGCGCAGCCTGCGTTCCGCCCTGCGCAACCACGGCAGCCTGACGCCATCGGGTCGGCAAGCGGCCGGGCTGGGCGCCACCCTGGCCACCTGCCTGGCCTTCACCTGGCTCAATCCCCATGTCTATCTCGACACGGTGGTGCTGCTCGGTTCGATCTCCAGCCAGTACGACGGACACAAGGCTGCCTTCGCGCTGGGCGCGATGGCGGCTTCGTTCACGTTCTTCTTCACACTGGGGTTCGGCGCCCGCCTGTTGCGGCCGGTGTTCGCCAGCCAGACGGCGTGGCGGGTGCTGGACGTCCTGGTCGGCATCGCCATGCTGGCGATCGCGTTGAAGCTGGTCTGGCCGTGATTCTGTCGCGCCGCCGGCCTCATTGGCCCGACGTGGCTTTGCGGACGGCGGCCGGCGTATTGCGGAACGTGACGCCCAGGCGATTGAACGCGTTCATCAGTCCGATTGCATAGGTCAGGTCGGCCAGCTCCTTGTCGTTGAACTGTGCCGAGGCGGCCTCGTAATCATCATCCGGCACGCCGCTGTCGGCAACCCGCGTCACGCATTCGGCCCAGGCCAGCGCCGCCTGTTCGCGCCCGCTGAACAAGGCGCCCGCTTCGCGCCACACCGGCACCAGCACCAGCTTGTCCACCGCGACGCCCTGCTTGAGCAGGTCGCGCGAGTGCATGTCGATGCAATAGGCGCAACCATTGATCTGCGAGACCCGCAGATACACGAGGTTGACCAGCTCCTCGGGCAGGCCGCATTGGCGCAGATAGGCGTATACGGCGCCAAAGGCCTTGTAGCCCTCGGGCGCGGCTTGGGCGTAGTCGATGCGTTGGCTCATGGTGAATCCTGAATTCGGCTGTGAAAACGTCATGTTGCGCCCGCATGGCGTTTTCCGGTAGATCCAAGAATCAGGTTGCGTGCTGGGCCATGTGCAACGGCCACCTCATCGCTTCAACCATCGCAGATAGGCGGCTTCCATGCTTTCCGCCATGCCGGCGAGCGAGAACTTTTTCTCGCCGCGCACGTAGGCCGCGCCGGCGGCGCCCATGCGTCGCCGCAAGGTCGCGTCGGCGGCCAGGGTTTCCAGGCAGGCGCGCAAGGCGTCGACATCGCCGTAGGGCACCAGCAGCCCGGTCTCGCCGTGCTTCACGACTTCGGGGACGCCTCCCACGCGCGTGCCGATGATGGGCAGCCCGCAGGCGGCCGCTTCGATGAACGAAGTGCCCAGGGCCTCGAACTGGGTGGCAAGCGCGAAGATGTCGCTGGCCGCCAGCACGTTGCCGATATCGGCGCGTCGGCCAAGAAAATGCGTGCGCGCCTGGCAGCCATGCTGGCGGGCCATGTCCTTGAGGACGTCGAGCTGCGAGCCTTCGCCCGCGAAGACCAGATGGATATCGGCCGGACCGTTCATCAGGGGCGCCGCCGCGGACAGCAACAGGCCCTGGCCTTTCTGCGGCCGCAGGTGCGCGACGCAGACGATGACGATGGCGGCCCGCGCGATGCCCAGTTCTTCGCGCAGGCTGGAGCGGCCGTCGTTCGGCGCGATGGGAATGGCGTCGGACACCGTCGCGACATGGCTCTGGGGCACGCCGCGCTCGATCATCTGGGTGGCGACATAGTCGCTGACCGCCACCACGCGGTGTGGCAGCCGCGTGTAACTCCATAGGGACCCTGGCCGCTTCGCCAGGTGACGGGTCCGCACGATCAGCGGCGTGCCCGCGAGCCTGCCCGCCATCGCCGCGATCACCGTATCGCGCCGGCTATGGGTATTGAGGACGTCGAACTTGCCGCGCGCCAGGATCCCGCGGATCCCATATACCGCCCGGGTGTAGTTCGACATCCCGTCCATCAGGAATTCGTGCACGCGAAACCCCTCGGCCTGCAGGCGCGAAGACAGCTTGCTTGCGGGTTGGCAGATCGCCTCGAGCGTATGGCCGCGCTCGCGCAGCGCCATCATTTCCCGGAAGATCCGATTTTCCTGGCCACCGAAGGTGGTTGCCGCCTCGGAATGCATGATCCGCAGGGGCATCTGGCCGCCGTCTCGCATCAGGATGCCTCGCTTTGCGACATCAGCACCATGGCCTCGGCGTAGAGAAAATCCTCGGTCGAGATCACGCCATAAGGGGTGGTGGCCTTTGGCTCGATGTCCAGGCGCTTGTCATGCTGGCGCGCCTGGATATTGCCGGACGGGTCCAGGCACAGGCGCCAGCCGGCCTGCCGCAACCGGGTCATGGTGGAGGAAGGTTCCAGCACGGTCAGCGCATAAGGCTCGGCCGCTTCGGAAATGTGTGACGGAATCGCACTGGCCAGCCCTACATCCACGAGCCGCGGAGCCTTGCCATTGCCAGGATCGAAAGAAAACCGAAACAACGCGGGTAGCCGAAGGCCCTGAAAATGCGGCATAAGAATGTTTCAATTGAATAATTGTTGTCGCATTTTAACAAACTGTGTCCAACATCCCGGCTTCGGCACGTAACGCGTCAACTTCTTGGTCTTATATTTTTCACATCAGCACCGAGCGGCAAGGACGAGGTCGGCCGGGCAGGCGGAAGCTTACCATTTCCTGAATGAACAGGTTGCCAAAGCCACGGAGCGGACAACCGCTTGATAAACGCCCGTTCCGCTTATCGCCGCAAAAAAACTCGAGCGGGAAACGACAAAGGCCGTTAGTGAACGCGTTCACTAACGGCCTTGTGTTTCCTGGTCGGGGCGGCGGGATTCGAACTCGCGACCCTCTGCTCCCAAATTAGAAACGCGCGAACCTCTGCGAACCTCAGCGAACAAATAACCAACTGATTCATAAGGCTTTATTAAAATTTCCTTGTTCGTCGACGTTCGCTAATGTACGCTGAAAGCCGCAAAAATGTTGTCCCATATGTTGTCCCATATGGCGGCTGAGGCAGAAGAACGGAGAGATTTTAGGAAATATGACGAGATACCCAAAACGCGGTAAAGGTGCGCGGTGGACCGTCAAGGAACTGGAAGCGGTGCCGGCGGAATGGGCCGGTGATCACCTGGCCGATGGAGACGGCCTCACTGGGGAGATCCGCATCCAGCGCGGCACGATGGCGGTGGTTTGGCGATACGCCTATCGCATGGGCGACAAAGTCAAGAGATTCTACTGCGGCTCATGGCCGGAGCGCACACTCGACGAGATCCGAACCGCCAGGAACAAAGCGCGGGCGGACATTAAGGCGGGCCGCAATCCGTCAGCCGTCCGCGACTTGGAAAAAGCCCAGGTGCGGGAGGCTATGGCAGCTGAATCTGCCGCTGTAACCGCCGCCGAAGAAGAGGCCACGACCGACGCCCTTTCATTCCAAGAGATGTATGAAAGCTGGCTGGAATCGGGAGTGAAGCGGGCAGATGGCAACACCGAAGTCAAGCGCATAGTTGTAAAAGACGTGCTTCCCTTGATCGGTGATACACCCGTGCGATCAATGCGGGACAAGGATATTGAGCGGGTGATCCGCTCGATTGTCGGCCGCGGCTGCAATCGGCTTGCCGAGGTGACCTACCAAATATTGGGCCAGATGTTCCATTGGGCAGAGAAGCGCCAACCATGGCGAAAGCTGCTTTCGGAAGGAAATCCGGTTGAGCTGGTTGAACTCGGGGTGCTCCTGGCAGACGATTACGACCCGGATAACGCGCGCGAACGCGTTCTCCCTCCCATTGAGATTGTCGAGCTCCAGACTCGATACCGCGAGTTGGAGGAGCAGTATCTCGCTTCGGTTGACAAGCGCAAAAGGAAGCCCCCATCCAAGGCCTTGCAGGCAGTTTCCTGGATCTGTTTGAGCACGCTATGCCGGATAGGGGAATTGCACCTAACTGAAATTACGCAACTCGATCTCCGAGAAGGCACGTGGTTCATTCCCAAGGCGAACGTCAAGGGCAGAAAATCACAGAAGCGCGACCACGTGGTCTTTCTATCACCCTTCGCAGTCAAGCATTTCGAGACCCTTGTGAGCCTGGCAGGATCATCGCGCTGGCTCCTGCCTTCGCGCGACAATGATGACGCGGAGGTAGACCAACCGATGTACAAGCAGGCCTTTACTAAGCAAATCAAAGATCGGCAAGCCATGTTCAACGGAAAGCCCAAAGCACGTCGCGCTTCGGACAACTCCCTGGTGCTCGGCAAAGGCCAAAACGGCAATTGGACGCCTCATGATTTACGGCGAACGGGGTCGACTATCATGGAGTCACTGGGAATCGATCCAAACATCATCGACCGCTGCCAAAATCACGTCATACACACGGGCAAGAACCGTGTAAGGCGGCACTACCAGCTCTACGACTACGCCGACGAAAAGCAAGCGGCATGGGCGAAGCTCGGCGAATATTTGGAAAGACTGCTGTCGGGAGCCGTGGCGCCGGCCGAGCTTCAAAAGCGGCTAACCGCCAAGCAGCTACTCACAGCGTAAAAGAAACCGAAGACCGTTCGGTCTTCGGTTCTTGGACGCATGCGGGCAAGTCTAAATCCAGCCCATCTTGGCGGGAATGTGCGCAATAAAGAGATTGACTATGGCCTTCGTCGAATGAAATATTGCGGCTTTCTCCAACGCACATTACATATGGCGAGCGCTTATCAAGGCCGACCGCGCTAATTGCCAACCGCCAGCAACGATACCAAATAACTCGAGATAAGGTACAGAGCAGGCGGCTACCGCGGCAGGCTCGGCGTCGCAACTCCTCACAACGTATTCAGTCACTCATTCAGGGCGCAGACCGCCTCGACAAAACCCTGTCCGATACCTGCCAGATGCTGGTCTTGGTATCTTGAGATATCTCGCCCTGCTTCTCGCTTCTGGCTGATACCTACATACATTGTCCGCGCCGGTTTCCCCGATGCCCCCCTCCATGCACCTGGGTCGCCATGGACGTGATCTCGATAGCTGTTTCCGTGAACCAACGCTTAACAAGAGGCATCATCAAATCGACGAGTGCCTGGCTCTGCCTCCTCACCTGATCATCGGCATGCGGGACGCCAGGCCTATGCGAGCAGCAACGACGTCGGCGAGAGTGCTCGTGCGGAGGATGGCGCACAGCCCCAAGCCACGCGCTTCCAGCCCCTTCGAGCGGGCCGATCCTCAGCGAACCTTATATGTAAATCACATATTTACAAAAACAAATTAAGCACGGATCCGATGATCCCTCGCACCAATCATTTCCCGACTGCTAGACGAGGATGCTAGACGACCATGCTGTCGCCCTCAGGACGCCCCTCCAGGACCAGAGCACGAATCTGCTGGAGCGCCGCGGTCAATTCGAAATGGCTTTGTGCTCCACCAATACAGATCCGCACTCCCGCCGGATCCGCTTCATTCGCATCAAAGACATCCGTGTTTGCAATCTGGATGCCACGGTTCTCCAGCGCGTGGCCAAACGCTTGCGGTTTCCAGTGGCGCGGCAAGGAAAGCCAGAGATGAATGCCTGTGCGATGTGCATCGACCCCATCGGGCAGAATGGATCTGGCCAGTGTCTGCCTGGCACGCGTTTCTATCTGAATTTCCCTCAGCAAATCCTTTGCCGTACCGTTCAGAATCCAGGTCTGCGCAAGGTGGGCAAGCAATGGAGAACACGACATGCCGGATGCCCGGAAGCACTCCGCTAGCATGGATGTAGCACCACCGGATGGAGCCAAGACATAGGCCAGACGCAGACTCGGCGATAGGCACTTGGACAATGACGCGAGGTAAAAGGCGTGCCCCCCCGCCATGTACGACGATATCGGCAGAGGAGCATCGCTAGCCAATGGCCAATAAGGGTCATCTTCAATCAAAGTCAAGTCGTGCCGGTGGATCAGCTCCGCGATCTCTCGGCGCCTGTCCGCAGGCATGGTGCACGTCGTCGGATTCTGGATCGTGGGGTTCAGATATAGCACTCGAGCGCCAGTCTCCCGCCGACAACGCTCTATCGCGTCGGGCAGCATGCCCGACGCGTCGCGAGGCACGCCAACGATTTTAAGCCCTAGAGCCCGCGCAGCCCGCAGGAACCCAGGATAGGTCAAGGAATCGCACAGCACGGGATCCCCTCTGCGTGTATGCGTCAGCAGCAGGTTGTAGATGGCACCCTGGGCCCCCGCGCACATCAGGACACGACTGCCGCTCATAGCTTTGAACATTGGCCCAAGCCAGACTTTTGCCGCTTGCAGTGCGGATGAATCCAGTTCGGGATTCTGATAGCCCGAGACTGATTCCGCGCCACTGTTCCTGAGCAAGTTCTCGATACCAGAATTGATGTGGTCCGCAAGCGCGCGTTTTGCGGGCAACGGAGGAACATTCATCGCCATATCGACAGTCGCTCGCCGCGGAGCGCTGTAGGACTCCGCAATAAACGAGCCGCGCCCACCGAACGATGCGATCAGCCCGCGACTGCGTACCTCAGCGTAAGCCCGCGTCACTGTCGTCAGGTCCACCCCCAGTTGTGAAGCGAGCCAACGCTGTGGAGGCACCTGATCACCAGGCTTGAGCGTCCCCTGCCGCACGGCGCGTGCAACCTGATCTGCAATTTGAAGATACCTGGGGTCACGCCCCTGCACCAGCGGGCGCAACCATGTAGGACGCTCTTCAACATGAAGACTTGTCGATTGTTCGGCCTTTCTGGCCTTAGGGGCTTTCCTGCCACTCATACATGAATACCATTAACATACATACGAACTAAGATTAACCCATACACCTAATTTGTGTATGTATTTTGTCCAGAACGGACTTAACAGGAGCAACCCATGCAAACACGCCATCTGCCGATTTATATGGATTACAGCGCAACCACGCCGGTCGATCCTCGCGTCGTGGATGCCATGATTCCCTGGCTACGCGAAGGCCACGGCAACCCTGCCTCCAACACCCATGCTTGGGGCTGGGAGGCTGAACGCGCGGTAGAACAAGCGCGCGAGCAGGTCGCGTCATTGATCGGCGCGGACCCACGCGAGATCATTTGGACGTCAGGCGCCACAGAATCCGACAATCTGGCGCTGAAGGGAGCTGCAAGCTTTTATCGGCACCGAGGCAAGCACCTGATCACTTCCAAGACCGAACACAAGGCCGTTCTCGACACCATGCGCGAGCTCGAACGCCAGGGCTTTGAGGTTACCTACCTCGCCGTCAAACCAGATGGCTTGATCGATTTGGACGTATTCCGGGACGCCTTGCGGCCCGACACCATCGTGGCGTCCGTAATGCTGGTCAACAATGAGATCGGCGTGATCCAGGACATTCAGGCGATAGGGAGCATATGCCGCGAACGAGGCATCGTTTTCCACGTGGATGCCGCACAGGCGACCGGGAAGGTGAACATCGATGTCAAGGAACTGCCTGTCGACCTGATGAGCCTGGCATCGCACAAGACTTATGGCCCGAAAGGCATCGGCGCGCTCTATGTCAGGCGTAAGCCGCGCATTCGCATAGAAGCCCAGATGCACGGTGGCGGCCACGAGCGCGGCATGCGCTCCGGTACCTTGCCGACGCATCAAATCGTAGGGATGGGAGAAGCATTTCGACTCGCCGCAATGGAGATGGGCGCGGAATGTGAACGCGTTCGCATGTTGCAACATCGGCTTCTCCGGGGCTTGCGCGATATCGAACAAGTATTCATCAACGGCAATCTGGAGCATGCCGTCCCACATAGCGTCAACGCATCGTTCAACTATGTCGAAGGGGAATCCCTGATCATGGGGATCAAAGCCATCGCCGTATCCTCGGGCTCTGCCTGCACCTCGGCAAGCTTGGAGCCCAGCTATGTGCTTCGCGCGCTCGGATTGAGCGACGAGATAGCCCACTCAAGCCTGCGTATGACAATCGGCCGGTTCACGACCCAGCAAGATATCGATACGGCCGTAGCTGTCATAAAGGATAGAGTGGAAAAATTGCGCGAGCTATCGCCCTTGTGGGAAATGTACAAGGAGGGTGTGGACATTCAATCCATACAATGGGCGTCGCACTGAAAAGACCCCGATACGAGGGCGGCCTCCCTGAGTAGGCCTCCTCGCAGGAGTCCTGCGCCATGACGGGCGACACCGCTCCGCCCCCCCCAACATCCTCGAGGGACTTAGCAGCCTTTGAACTCGGCATTTTTCTTTTTCAGAAACGCCTCCAGTCCGATAGCAAAATCTTCATCCCCCGAGCATGCCGAAAACGAATCCTGTTCCGCCTGCAACTGCTCCGAAAGGCTTCGGCCGAGCGACTCGTTGATCAGGCACTTTGTTCTACCAAGAGCACGAGTTGGTCCTCTGGCTAAAAGAGTTGCCCGAGAATGGGTAGCCATCTCCAACTCCTCTTTCGAAACTACCCAATTGATGAGTCCAAGATCCAGCGCTCGCCGTGCGTCGATTCTTTCCCCGAGCAGGGCTATTTCCATCGCTCGCTTCGTACCCACAACCCTGGGCAGCCCGTAGGTTCCGCTCCCATCAGGACTGGCGCCAATATTGCGGTAAGCCATCGTAAAGTACGAATCATCGGCCGCGACAACGAGATCGCAACTATTCATCAAGGAGAAGCCAAAGCCAGCAACAGCACCAGCTACGCTCGCGACGACCGGCTTTTGCATGCGACGAATGCGCGTCACGGTATCGTTAACTTCACCAATGAAACGCTCAAAGTAGATCTTTCGATCACTTTCGTCATGCTGGAGTGCCGCATGGAACGCGTTGATGTCGCCGCCCGCCATGAAGTTTCCTCCGGCTCCCCTGATAACGATGGCACGCACATCACTGTCATTTTCCACGCGACACACTGCATCTTGCAGCAGTTCGCTCAACTCGTGGTTGAGGGCATTGAGGACCCGAGGGCGATTTAGCGTGATTGTTGCGACAGCGGAAGATCTATCGGTTTCCAGTAGAACTGCGGGCGAACTCATGAGTTTCCTTGTTTCATAGTAGTCAAATTGCGGCATGTCCTTGGCCTGGCATTAGCGATCCACCCAGCCAGGCAGGCCTATCAAATCAACACCCGCATGCGAGCCTCGTGGTACTCCCAGCTCAGTTTCTCGATTAGGTCGCGCGTTGACCGAACCCGGTCCACGGCGCCAATTCCCTGCCCTGCGGGCCATGCTTCGCTGCAGGCACTGTCAGATCCAGGAGCGCATCCGAAATCAAACCGTGTGTCGCCGTGCTCGGGCAGATTGTCGGGGTCAAAACCTGCCGCGGTTACGGATTGAGCAAGGTAGTTGCCCCGGACCCCATTGAAAAAGCTGGTGTAGACGACATCGTCGGACGACCCGCTAATGATCGCCTGCTTGTAATCAGTGCTTGCGCGAGCTTCATCTGTAGCAATGAAGGCAGAGCCGATGTATGCAAAATCCGCTCCGGCCACCCGTGCCGCCAAGATCGCGGCTCCAGTGGAAATAGCCCCGGAAAGCACCAACGGCCCAAGAAACCACTGACGAATTTCTTGAATGAGTGCAAAAGGGCTCTTAATTCCCGCGTTGCCGCCAGCGCCTGCCGCCAACGCAATCAGGCCATCTGAGCCCTTATCGATCGCATTACGTGCAAGTCCATTATTGATCACCTCGTGCAAAGTCATTCCACCGTAAGCATGCACTGCATCGTTGGCATCGGTACTTAACCCCTGGGACGTAATAACGATAGGCACCTTGTGCTTGAGCAAGACCTCCATATCGTCATAAAGCCGGCGGTTGTTCGCATGAATAACCTGTTTGACAGCAAAAGGCGCCGCATGCTGTCCGGAATGCTCTGAGGTCCAGGCGCCGAGTTCCTCGGCGATCTCCACCAGCCACTCGTCGAGTTCGGAACACGATCGCGCGTTCAGCGCCGACAAAGAACCGACGATGCCAGCCTTGCATTGCGCAACCACCAATCGGGGAGTGCTTATGGTAGGTAGAGGCGCGGCGATCACAGGCAGGTCAAGCCTCTTGAGTGCTCTGGAAAGAGTCGGCAGCATGAGATGGCGATCACAGGATCTACTTTAAAGTAACATGAATACTTTAAAGTAAGATTTACACTGATTCCATACTAAACCCACTAACGTTTACCCGGATGTTCGCCACATGAAAGCACTGAAGCAGTCGCACCTATCCGGTAGCTCCGAACCGCCTGTCGCAACCTATGCTTCTCCTTGGCGCACGGCATCCGAGCGCGAGCGTCAACGAGAGATAAAGCGGCTTGCGGTGCTGCAAGCCGCTGCGCAGCTCTTCAACGAGCGCGGATTCCACGCCACTTCGTTGGACGACGTAGCCGCGCGACTAAAGGTATCGAAACCAACTGTTTACTACTACGTCAAGAACAAGGAAGACATCCTGCTTCAGTGTGTCCGCCAGGGGCTACAAATGACGCTTGACGAAATCGAAGCGTCGCGCCGAGCGGGGGGCCAGGCCATTGATCAGCTGATCGCCTGCATGCAGGTATATGGCCGCATGGTGACGATGGATTTCGGCATGTGCCTCATACGTGTTGGCGATGAAGGACTAACTCCGGATAGCAGAGCACAACTGCGCCAGCTGAAGTCGGCGATCGATACAGAGTTCCGTCAGTTGGTAGTCGCGGGAATGAAGGAGGGAGCACTAGCTCCTGGCGATCCCAAGATGACAGCATTCGCGATTGCAGGCGCGCTGAGCTGGATCGGGCGATGGTTTCAGCCGAATGGCGAATACTCTGCCGAAGATGTGGTCCAGCAGTGCATTTCTACGGTACTGAATGGTGTGCTTTGCCGGCCACGCTAGCAGTCTGGACAAATCGGTCAGAAGCAGCGTGCATCCGCAACCGCGTGATCCTCATAAACATGATGTTTTACCTATGCACCTGATCGGCAACAGAGCGCCATTCTTCCTCTACATAAATTTAACTGTTCAAAAAAGCTATGAAATATGGATTTATCGGGATTGGGACCCTTGCAGAAGCGATCATTGATGGGCTGATCGGCACGAAACTATCGGTCGATTCCGTGATCGTTTCTCCGAGGAATGCGCAGGTCTCGGCAAGATTGGCGGCACGTCACGGCGTCGTGACGATCGCCTCCCATAACCAGGCCGTAGTTGATAACAGCGACATGGTATTCATAGCGGTTCGCCCTCAAGTGGTCGAAAGCGTGCTTACCAGTCTTAAGTTCCCGAAAGGGCAGCACGTCGTCAGCTTGGTAGCAGCGACTAGCACCCAAAAACTTCGATCGTGGGTCGGGTCCGATACGATCCTCACTCAAGCCATTCCGTTGCCTTTTGTCTCCGCACGCCAGGGCGTTACGGCCGTACACCCCCCAACACCAGAAGTCTGCACCGTATTCGCAGCATTGGGCAGTTGTGCGCCTATTGAAACCGAAGAAGAACTCGAAGTTGCCGGCGTAGCAAGTGCCTTGATGGGCCCATTTTTTGGGATGCTGGAGCAGCTCTCGGAATGGCTTGAACTCAAGGGAATGGAACCAGTGGTGGCACATTCTTATCTTGCACACATGTACACGAACCTTGCCGGCGTTGCAGCGAGATCGCCGCAATCGGCTTTCAGCGACTTACGCCGGGAGTACTCCACCGACGGCGGAATCAATGAACTTTTTTTTGATACGTTCCAGCGCCTGGGCGGAGGATCCGCATTAATAGGTGCACTGGAGGAAGTGCACGCGCGAATTCGCCAAAGTCAATCTTGAAGAAACCCGAAGCAAAGCCAGCAAGGGTCTGTTGAATTTGCTGGCCGGGCAGGCAGTCCCTGGAAACTCGCCGTCGGAACCGCAGCCCCATGCAAAGTGACTAATCGAGAGCAAAGACCAGCCGAGGTTCCGATCTTTCCTGCAATGCCTCTGGAGTGACTCCCGGCGCAATTTCTCTCACCACAAGTCCTTCTTCCGCGATGTCCATCACCGCCATATCGGAGATAATTCGGTGCACCACGCCACGCCCCGTAAGGGGCAATGAACACTGGTTCAGAATTTTCATTCCACCCTCGCGTGTGTTGTGCTCCATGAGCACAATCACCCGCCGAGCACCGCCAACCAGGTCCATGGCCCCACCCATCCCCTTGACCATCTTGCCGGGAATCATCCAGTTTGCGAGGTCGCCCTGTTCGCTGACCTGCATGGCTCCCAAGATGGTGAGATCCATATGCCCGCCCCGGATCATGGCGAATGACATGGATGAAGAACAAATGGACGCACCGGGCGCCATGGTCACGGTCTGCTTCGCGGCGTCGATCAGGTCGGGATCGACTTCATCCTCATAGGGAGGCGGCCCTATTCCAATCAGACCATTTTCCGACTGCAGCCAAACCTGCATGTCTTCGGGCACGTATTGCACTACCTTCGTGGGCAGTCCGATACCCAGGTTGACGTAGTCGCCGTCACGCAACTCTTTCGCGGCGCGCGCCGCCATTTGTTCATGAGTCCATGCCATTGTGGATTCTCCTTACTGAGGCCGTGAACGGAAGCTCTTGCGTTCGATGCGCTTTTCCGGGTTGGGAACGACAACGATGCGATCCACAAAGATGCCGGGCAAATGCACGTCGTCAGGATCAATATCCCCCTCGGCCACCAGTTCCTCCACCTCAACGATCGTGACGGCTCCGGCCATGGCTACATCCGGGTTGAAGTTGCGCGCGGTGCGGGCGAACACGAGATTGCCAGAACGATCCGCACGCCGTGCCTTGACCAACGAGACATCGGCGTGAAGTGCCAGCTCCATTACGTAGGTCTGGCCACCGAATTGTCGGGTCTCCTTGCCGTCTTCGACCACGGTTCCCACACCCGTCCGAGTGAAGAATGCCGGAATGCCGGACCCGCCTGCACGCAGGCGCTCCGCGAGCGTTCCTTGGGGATTGAATTCCAGCTCCAGCTCACCGCTCAGGTACTGCCTTTCGAACTCTTTGTTCTCGCCCACATAAGACGCGATCATGCGCTTGATCTGGCGGGATTGGAGCAGCAGCCCCAGACCGAAGTCGTCGACACCGGCGTTGTTGCTGATGCAAGTCAGGTCTCCCATGCCGCTAGCTCGCAATCCTTCGATCAACGCCGAGGGAATGCCACAAAGGCCGAAACCTCCGACAGCAATGGTTTGGCCGTTCGCAATCACCCCGTCCAGGGCGCTGGCCACATCTCCATATATCTTTCTCATTCTCTAACCGATCAAATAGGGGTTGAGTGCGTGGTTTAGCCCCCCAGATACTAGGGACTTGAGCAATGAGGAACAATGGATTTGCCGCAACCTTATTGTGCAATTCTGCACACTACTCAGGCTGGCGGATGGAAGAGCTCCGGTTGAGACTCGACCTGTTCGCGAATGAAACGCCACACGAATTGATAACGCTTGATTCTCAGCAGGTCCTCTGGCGCAGCGATCCAGAGACTACGCGTGATCAACGGCTGATTCGGAAACAGGCTGATGAGGTCCCCGCTCTTGGTGTTGGCTACGTACGGCGTGAGCAGCACCAGCCCCAACCCGGCTGCCGCGGCGGAACGCTGGGCCAGCACGCTGTTGGACGTAAAGCATCGGTTGGGTTGCGGAACAAGCTCTTCCAGCACTCGATAGCGTTCGCTGACCGAACCATCGTGGATGTAGTCCACGAAATCGTGCTGAGCGACGTCCGCTAGTTCGCGAATGGGTGGCCTACCCTTCCGATACCCCGGGGAGCAGTAAAGGAAGTAGTCGATCTGGGCAAGCTTGGCCACCTTGTAACGCCCCATCTCCGGCGGATCGAGCGTCACCAGTATCTCGACTTCCCGGGTGACGAGGCTGGGAAACTGAGGCTGCGCCATCAACTCGACGCGCAACCCGGGATGCTTTTGGCGCAACTGAGCCACGCCAGGCGCAAGCACGTGAATGCCGAACGCCTCCGGCGTTCCCACGCGCACATTCCCCTTGATGAAATCCGCGACCTCCAGGCTCTCTTCCACAGCGGCGAGCAGCGCGCTTTCCATCTTTTCCGCATGCGGGATCAGCGCATGGCCAGCGTCCGTCAACGAATATCCACTGCGGCGCCGATCGAACAGCACCACGCGCAACGTCGCCTCAAGCCTGTCGATGCGACGCGAAACCGTGGAGTGCTCGATGCCCAGTTTCTCTCCTGCATCCGAGATTGTTCCCAATCGGGCTACAGCCAGAAAAACTTTCAGATCGTTCCATTCGGGATGTGTGTCCATAGCCGATTGTGCATCAGCGCACAGTAAGGGTGCAACGGTGATCTTTGATAAAGCGACCTCGGATCGCACAATTGCGCCTGAAGTTTCACCTCGATAGCTGCTTTCCGCCACGCCGCCTCAGGGCGCGCGCCGCTGATCCCATCCGCAAAATCCCGTGCCTGGAGCTGGAGACAACATGACTGAAACCCATCGCTACAAAAACTATACGGCGATCGAATTTGACCGTCCCCTTGACCGCGTTCTGCGCCTGACGCTGAACAATCCTGAACGCATGAATTCGCTGGATGCACGCGGGCACGCCGAACTGGCGGAGGTCTGGCGAGAGATCGACACAGATCCGGAAGTGAGCGCGGTGGTGATCCGGGGGGCCGGGCGCGCCTTCTCGGCTGGCGGTGATTTCCAAATGCTGGACGAGATCAACGACGACTTCAAGGCTAGAGCCCGCGTGTGGCGCGAAGCGCGCGACCTTGTCTACAACATCATCAACTGTTCCAAACCCATCGTGTCGGCCATCCATGGGCCAGCGGTAGGCGCCGGCCTGGTGGCCGCCCTGCTCGCGGACATCTCCATCGCGGCGAAATCCGCGCGCATCGTCGACGGCCACACCAAGCTGGGTGTGGCGGCGGGCGATCATGCCGCGATCATCTGGCCACTGCTCTGCGGCATGGCTAAGGCCAAGTATCACCTGATGCTGTGCGAACCCGTCAGCGGGCAGGAAGCCGAAGCCCTGGGCCTGGTGTCGTTGTGCGTCGACGATGACGCGCTTCAAGAGAAGGCCCTGGAGATCGCTGGGAAATTGGCAGCGGGCGCGCCTGCCGCGCTGCGTTGGACCAAGTATGCCCTGAACAACTGGTTGCGTCAGGCTGGTCCGATCTTCGATACCTCCCTGGCACTCGAGTTCATGGGCTTCGGCAGCCCCGAGGCTAAGGAGGGAGTCAGCGCGCTTCAGCAGAGGCGCGCGGCGCAATTCGACCGGAACAGCGCGGTCTAGGCGGAGCAAAGCATATGGACCCGATCAAGAGCGTCGCCTTCATTGGAGCGGGAAACATGGGCGCGCCAATGGCACGCTGCGCGCTGCGCGCAGGCTACGCGTTAACGATCTGCGACCGAAATCCCGCGGTGCGGGATGCCTTCGCCGCCCAAGGCGTTCGGACGACAGCGGACGTGGCCGACTGCGCCGCCGCAGACGCGATTATCGTGCTCTTGGCCAATGACGCCCAGATCACCGAGGCGATGCTTGGCGAACGCGGGCTGGCTCAGGCCATTCCCGCCGGCCACCACCCGCTCGTATGCATGATGAGCACCACCCTGCCCTCCACCTTGCGCGCGCTTGAGGCGCCGCTTGCGGCGGCAGGCGCGTGCCTACTCGACGCACCGATAAGCGGAGGCATCGTCGGCGCCCAGGACGGCACGCTCACGATCATGTTGGGCGGAAGCCAGAAGGACGTGCTGCGGGCGCAGCCGCTGATGCAGGCGATGGGCAAGGGCATCTTCCATTGCGGCGCGCTGGGCAGCGCCGCAGTGACCAAGATCATCAACAACATGCTGTGCGTGACCAACATGTTCCTCACCGCCGAAGCGGTGGAGCTTGCTGCCGCGCACGGCGTGGATTTCGAGCATCTCGCGCCCGTGCTGGAGGTCAGCACAGGCCTGAACTTCCTGACGGCGGATGCCACTGCGGGCCGAGCGCAGTATCGCGCTTGGGTTCCCACCGAAGCGGCCTTTGCCGACATTCACCGCATCATCAGCAAGGATCTGCATCTGGCCATGGCGCTGGGTGACGCGGCCAGTCTCGACTTGGGCATGCTCAAGCAGGTTTCCGGCTTCGTGGACGAACATGGAGGTCAAGCCGGCGCTCGATGGAAGCGTGCCGGAGAACCTCCGCACACCGAATAAACACCTGCCAGAAACCTGGCGAATAGCCGGCTCCCAGCCGGTAATCACTACACCTATAAATAGGGAGACAACAGGATGAAACACCTCAACCGCGTGCTCGTGGCCGCTACCTTCGCGGCCGCCCCTTTCATTGCCGGCAACGCATCGGCACAAGACACCAAAACCCTGATTCTGGGCGTATCCGCCCCGATGTCGGGCGCCGCAGCCACCTGGGGGCTGGGGCAGGAATGGACCGCCAAGCAGGCGGCCAAGGAGATCAACGACGCAGGAGGAGTGAAGATCGGTGGAACGACCTACAAGTTCGAGGTTCGCGCGTACGACAATAAATACAACGCGGCTGAAGGCACAAAGGTCGCGCAGAACATCGTCAACCGCGACAAGTCGCGCTACGTCGTCGGCAGCATCGGCACCGCCCCCATTTTGGCGTTGCAGTCGCTCACCGAACGCAACCAAGTCATCCTGTTCACCTCCGCCTGGGGCAAAACCGTCAAGGGGCCAACCAAACCCTACACCCTGACACAGTCAAGCACACCGTTCGAAATCCTGGAACCGCTGTATGCGTACGTCAAGAGCAAGCATGGAGCCATCAAGACCGTTGCCATGCTCAACCCCAACGACGCAACTGGCAAGGAGACCGAACCGGTCGCGAAAAAGGCGTGGGAAAAACTCGGCGTAAAGGTGGTCTCCGTCAACTGGTATGAGCGCGGCACCACGCAGTTCCAACCTATCGCCCAGAAGCTGGCGGCGGTGAAGCCCGACGTCATTGATCTCGGGGTGGCGCCACCCGCAGATGCGGGCGTGTTGTTCCGGGAGTTGAGCGTGCTGGGCTGGGAAGGCGTCAAAGTGCAGCCCGTGGGAACTGGAGCCGCACAGCTCGTGGACATTGGCGGCAAGGCCGCCGATGGCGTGTACATGGGGTTTTCGGGCGACTACGCAGGAGCGCAGGCGACCAACAAACAGCGTGAGCTCAACGAAGGCATGAAAAAGGCCGTTGGAGAATCGCTCAACCCGCTGCAGCTTGCGCCCTACGACTCCGTATACGCCCTGAAAGCCGGCATGGAAGCCGCGCAAAGCGTGGAGCCCGCCGAGATCCTGAAAGTGCTTCCCAAGATCGTCTTCGACACATCCTACGGCAAGACCGCTTTCGGCGGCGAGGTCACCTACGGCTCGCCCCAGCAATTGCTCATTCCCGTCATGATCACCCAGATCCAGGATGGCAAGTTGGTCGAGGTGGAACGCGTGGTGCCGCAAGAGCTTCAGCAACGCCTGACGCAGGGTAAGTAATCAGAACGCCGGACGGCGATGGGTCGGGGGAGACAAGTTGGACGTTTACATGCAATTGATCATGAACAGTATGCAGATCGCCGCGGCGTACATATTGTTCTCACTGGGGCTGACGCTCATATTCGGCGTCATGCGTATCGTCAACTTCGCACACGGAGAATTCTTCACGCTGCCGTTGCTGGTCATGGGGGTAACAGTCCCCTTCCTGGCCAGCGGAACCTTGCCGCTTTTTGCATCGTATGCGCTGGGCGGCGTGCTGGGGATTACGCTCACGCTGCTGCTAGGCGGCTTGATCTACAAGTTCGCCTTGCAGCGATTCCAGCGTGACATGACGGGGTCCTTCGTCGTGTCGGTAGGCTTGTCGCTCCTGCTGCAAGGCATCTTCCTTGAGTCATTCGGCGGCGTGCCCAATAAACTTCCCGCTCTTGTCGAAGGAACGGTGAACATCCTGGGGGCCTATATCACCATGCAACGGCTGATCATCACTTGCTGCGCGTTGCTGGTGGCTGTTCTGATGTGCTGGACTATCGCGTCGAGCCGCCTGGGAAAGGCCTTGCGCGCAGTCTCAGAAGACCATGAGGCCGCGATGCTGCAAGGCATACCCTACCGCCGTATCGCCCTGGCCGGCTTCTTCATCGCGACCTCGCTCGCGGCGACCGCGGCGGTGTTGCTGTCTCCCGTGACCGTGTCCAGCCCGATCATCGGCAGCGACTATCTCATCCGCGGGTTCATCGCAATCGTGATCGGCGGTCTGGGCAGCATCCCGGGAGCCATCCTGGGCAGCTTGTTGATCGCCATCATTGAAAGCCTGGGCGGCTACTACTTCGATCCCACCTGGGCCACGATCACGATGTTCGCCCTGACCATGTTCGTACTGCTGGTTCGTCCGAAGGGAATTCTCGGAAATGGCTAAACCTATATTCACTCCCGCACTCGCCTCGCTAGGCTTGGTGGCGCTCTCAGCCGGCCTGCTACAAGGCGGGGGGCTGGCCGCAAGCCTCGTCCTGTGGCTGGCCGTCAATGTACTGATCACGGCAAGCTTTCGCTTCGTGACCCTCATCGGGGAGCTCAATTTTGCCGTCGCCGGCTTCGTGGGGCTTGGCGCCTACATGGCTGGGGTCGGCAGCGTAACGCTCAATTGGCCCTTCTTGCTGACGCTGGCCGCCAGCGCGGTCTTCGCGGGACTGATCAGCCTGGTGTTCGGCTACATCACATTGCGCGCCAAGGGCCCCTACTTCATGCTCATCAGCTTCGCCTTCACGGAGGTGATCCGCATGATCTACACCAAGACCGAAGCGATCGGCGGCAGTTCCGGCATGGTGGGAATTTTCCCGCCAGCCTACCTTGACGGCTATTTCCCCGCGCTCGTCGTGGCCATGGTTCTTGCGCTGCTCTGGGCGCTCTGGTCGATCGAGAAATCCGACTTCGGAAAGGTCCTCGTGGCCATACGCAATAACGACGCGATCGTCGAGACCGTGGGCATCAATGTGCACCTGACGAAGGTAATTTGCCTGGGCATTTCCTCGGTAGTCGCCGGCATCGCGGGCGCATTGCTGGCCTACTCGAACAACGTGATCAGCCCGGGAGACTTCGGCTTCCTGCTGGCGGTGTATGCCTTGGCGTATCTGAAGGTTGGCGGAGAGTCGCACATCTTGGGCGCGGTGGTCGGGGCGGTCGTGCTGACACTGCTAGGCCAGTTCGCGCTGAGCTTCGGCCCGTACGAGCATATCTTCTACGGCGCGGCCATCGTCATCTCGGTGCTGTTGATGCCCGGAGGCTTGATCGGGCTGGGCCGTCATTTCAACAAACGCGCGCCCAGGCTGAGACCCGTGGCGAAACCTCAAGGCTGAGGGTTTCATGGAAAACCAAGTACTACTGAAAGTCGACGGGATGAGCCGTCGCTTTGGCGGCCTTGTGGCGGTCAAGGATCTGAGTTTCGAAGTTCGCAAGGGAGAGATCCTAGGCCTCATCGGCCCCAACGGCGCCGGCAAGAGCACCACCTTCAACGTGGTAAGCGGCTATTACCGGCCGTCCGGCGGCAGCTTGACATTCATGGGCCGCGACATCACCGGCCAGAGCGCCGCCCGGATTGCCCGGCAGGGCCTAGTCCGCACGTTCCAGCACGACAGCATGCTGCGCGACATGACCGTCTACGACAATATCGTCGTCGGCACCTTCGCCACGCTGCGCAACAAGGCGGAACGCGATGCGCGCGTGCGCGAAACTGCGGCTCTCATGGGCTTGGCCGATGTCCTGCACGAAATCGCGGGCAATCTGTCGCACGGCCTGCAACGCCTCGTCAGCATCGCCATCGCTTTTGCCGCTCGCCCGACCCTGCTGTGCCTGGACGAACCGCTGACCGGCCTGAACCAGACCGAGGCCGTCTCCGTCCTGTCGATCTTTCGCAAGATGCGCGAAGCATACGGCGTCTCCATGCTGCTCGTGGAGCACAACATGAAGGCAGTCATGGACATTTGCGACCGCATCGTGGTGCTGGACTACGGCGTGTTTCTGGCCACCGGCACTCCTGCCGAGATACAGCGAGACCCGCGCGTGATTTCTGCCTATCTGGGGAAGCGGCATGAACAATAAGGAAAATGTACTCGACGTCGAACGCCTCTCGGTGATGTACGGCATCGTGCCCGCGGTCAGCGGCGCAAGCTTCGCCGTGCAGCGCGGCTCGATCTCGACGATCGTCGGCTCCAACGGCGCCGGGAAGTCGACCATCATGAAAGCGTTGACAGGGTTGGTTGCCCCAGCCTCCGGACAGGTTTGCTTCTATGGCGAAGACATCACCGGTCTGGCCCCGGATGCGCTTGTCGCGCGGGGCCTGGTATTGGTTCCCGAAGGCCGACGCCTGTTCAAGGCCATGACCGTGGCGGAAAACCTGGAACTCGGCGCGTACCGCGAGAAAGACAAAAATGCCATCCTGCGGCGCATCGAGGGCGTGCTGGAGCGCTTTCCCGCATTGAAAAGCCGGCTCGATTCGCCGGCTGGGAGTCTCAGCGGCGGCCAGCAACAGATGGTTGCCGTGGGACGCGCCCTGATGGCCAAGCCTCGGCTATTACTGCTCGACGAGCCCACTATCGGGCTGGCGCCCGCCATCGTCGACACGATCGCGCAGATCATCCAGGACATCGCGGCCGAGGGCGTCGATGTGATGCTGGTCGAGCAGAACGCCGAAATGGCGCTGGAGATCGCTACCCACGCGTTCATCCTTGAACGTGGCGAGATCCAGCTGCAAGGCCTGGCATCGGATCTGGCCAACAGCGAAGCCGTACGAAAGGCTTATCTGGGCATCTGACCGGCCACCCCGCCTGATCCCATTTTCCGTTTTACGCGAGGTATACATGCATCGACTCGAAGAAAAAGTTGCCTTCATCACCGGTGGCGGCGCGGGCATCGGCCGCGCAAGCGCATTGCTGTTCGCCAAGGAAGGCGCCCAGATCGTCATCGCCGAGCGTGACGTCGCCGCGGGCGAAGAAACCGCCGCCTTGGTGGAGGCGTCGACAGGCCGCCCCGCCCTGTTCATCCAGACGGACGTCACCGAGCCCGAAAGCCTGGAAGACGCCGTCAAGCGGACCGTGGCGCGCTTCGGCCGTTTCGACGTGCTTTACAACAATGCCGGTGGCTCCACCGTGCGCGACAGCCGCGTGACCGACGCGCCGGTGGAGGAATTCTGGTCCAAGATGAAGCTCGACCTGTTCGGCACCTGGTTGGGGTGCCGCTACGGCATCCAGGCCATGATGGATACGGGCAACGGCGGTTCAGTCATCAATAGCACGTCCATCTTTGCCTTGATTGGTACCCACGGCAAAGACGCGTACACCGCCGCCAAGGGCGCCGTAAGTGCGCTGACCCGGTCGATGGCAGTCGAGTACGCCTCGTACCGAATCCGCGTCAACGCCGTCGCACCAGGCGCGACCGCGACAGAGCGGGTGCTCAAGCTGCTGAAGGATGACGGTGTCACCAGCAAGTCCTTGGACGGCCAACTGTTTGGGTTGGTCCAGCCCGAGGATATCGCGCATGCGGCGCTGTATCTGGCATCCGACGAGTCTCGGTCCACGACCGGCCACATCCTTGCCGTCGACGGCGGCCTGACCATTTCATGAACCGCCCCTCGCCGGCCACCAGCCGGCACATCTGAACGGAGCCTCCATGTTTCGCCATATTGTCATGCTTAGCTTCCATCACCCGCTCCCCCCGGGGGACCACGATGAAATCGTCCGCATGTGCCAGACCATCCAGGACGAACTTGCCGGCGTGCTCGAACTACGCTTTGTCACCAATTCGTCGGATAGAGCCCACTCCTACACCCACGCCTTCGTGGCGGACTTCGTTGACGCAGCCGCCCACGATGAATACCAGCAAGCCCCCGCCCACCTGCCGCTGAAGCAAAAGATCTCGACGCTCGCCCGGCAGCTCATCGTGCTCGACTACGAAGCCTGAGCGCGGCAATGGTCCCCCAACCGAACACAAGGAACCCCATGCGCGCCACCAAGCTGTTCACCCCGTTCAAGCTGCGCGGCATCGAACTGCCCAACCGAGTGCTCATCTCGCCAATGAGCCAGTACTCCGCCGTCGACGGGATGGTGCAGGACTGGCACCGGTTCCATACGGCAGGACTGTCCCGCGGCGGTCCAGGCAGCATCATGGTGGAAGTGGCGGCGGTCACCCGCGAGGGTCGGGGGACGCCGGGCGACTTGGGTATCTGGAGCGATGAGCAGATTCCAGGACTTGCCGAACTCGCACACATCATGACCGCTCATGGCGTAGTGCCGTCCATCCAAATAGGCCATGCCGGGCGCAAGGCAAGCACCGGACGGCCGTGGGAGGGCAACCAGCCCTTGGCGCTGGGCGCGGCGGAGTCCTCCTGGGAAACCACGGGAGCCTCATCCCTGCCCGTTCAGGACGGATGGCCGGTACCGCGTCAACTTGATACCGATGAACTGGCCAGCCTTGTCGAACGCTTCCGCGAGGCCGCCGACCGCGCGATCAGGGCCGGATACCGCCTGATCGAGATTCATGCCGCCCATGGCTACCTGCTGCACAGTTTTCTATCCCCGGTCACCAACCAGCGACAGGACAACTACGGCGGTTCGCTCGAAAACCGGATGCGCTTTCCCTTGCAGGTCACAGCCGCGGTCCGCGACGCTCTCCCTTCGAACATCCCGCTTTCTGTCCGGATTTCCACCGTCGACGGCATTGAGGGTGGCTGGCAACTTGCCGACAGCATCGCGTTCTCGCGTGAACTGAAGCGGCTGGGTGTTGACCTGGTCGACTGCTCGTCTGGCGGAATTCAAGCCCCCGCTACGGCGGGTAAAGGCCCGCTTGCAGTCAAGCGCGGCCCTGGTTTCCAGGTACCCTTTGCACATGCGGTAAAGCGGGACGCCAACATTGCCACGATCGCCGTGGGGCTTATCGTGGATCCGCAGCAAGCCGAGACTATCTTGGCCTCTAATCAGGCGGATCTGGTGGCGATCGGACGCGAGGCCCTGCATAACCCGAACTGGCCGCTGCATGCGCGACTGGCTTTGCAGGCCGACCCTGACTATCTCGCCTGGCCCGAGCAATACGGTTGGTGGCTCAAACGCAGGCCGAGGGTCTCGGTCGACTAGCCACGAGGCTGCTGTGCCCCGCTAGGGGGCACGGTCTGCACGCAACGCCCCGTAAGTCAGCGTGCTTACCTGTAGAATCGAGTCTAATTTCATTTTGATGACTCGATGAACACATCCGTTGACTCGTCCTCCCACAAGCCAGGCATTCGTGAAGTGCGGGTGCTGGCGCGCGGACTGACCATTCTGTTGGCTTTCGAACCTGACAACGACTGGTTGAGCAATTCCGAAATCGCGACGCTTACGGGCCTTCCCAAGCCAACCGTGTCGCGTCTTACCGCCAACCTGCTGGAAGCGGAGTACCTCCAGTACTCAGCCGAACGGGCGGCTTATCGTCTCGGCACCGCGGTGCTCGCGCTGGGATTCATCGCGGCCTCGCACCGGGATTTCGTCATGCTTGCCCGGCCGCTGATGCAGCAGTTCGCCGATCTGCACCAGGTGTCTGTGGTGCTGGCCTCGCCCGACGCCAGCAGCATGGTGTGCAACGAGGTCGCGCACAGCCGCGACATGCTTTTTACCTTGCGGGTACGTCCTGGGTCGCGCCTGCGCATAGATCGATCCGCACTGGGCAGGGCACTGATTGGCGCGATGGGCGAGGCCGAGCGCGCGGCGTTCCTTGAGAAACTTCACGCGGCCGACCCGCAGGCCTGGGAACTGCTCCGCCGCGAAGTTCCCGCCGCGATCTCGCAAATGGCGAATGACGGCTATTGCGTCGCGGCAGGCACCCTGGAAGCCGGTACCAACGGCGCCGCCGTGGTTGTCGACACACCGGATGGGCCACACACCTACGCATTGGGCTGCGCCGCGCCCTCCAACTCCCTGGATCTGCCGCGACTCGAGCAAAAGGTCATCCCGGATTTGCTCGCCCTCAAGGGCAGGCTTGAAGCCGAACTCAGCAATGTAAAGGCGGAATGATCATGGTACGTACTCGCCAAGTTACACCCGCGGCGCCCCGTGACGACGCACAGGTGGATTCGCTGCGCCGCGGTCTGGAAGTGCTGCGCCTGTTCGATTTGCGCCACCGCAAGCTTACGCTGGCGGATATTGCTCGCAAGCTCGACCTGTCCCGGCCTACCACCGAAAAGCTCGTCCAGACACTGCAATCCCAGCATTTCCTGCAGGCAACAGGCAACGACAGCTACGAACCCCATATTGCCTGCCTGACGATTGGTCGCGCGGCCAAGAAAGGCCTGGCGGTGGCCCAAGCAGCAAGGCCGCTCATGCGCGAACTGTCGGAACGCTTCGGCGTACATGTCACGCTAAGTGCTCGCGATCGGCTGCACATGCTGGTGGTCGAGCACTGCGTCCCGCCTGGCCGGGTGCAGCTTGGCCTGACCTCGGGTGCCCGTTTCCCCATGGCGGCCTCGGCCTCTGGCCGCGCCTATCTCTGGGCACGCCCGCAAGAACAACGCAGTGAACTGCTTGACATGATCGAAGGCGAAGCTCCGTCCGGCGCATCGCACCAACTGACGGATATCCTCGCCGCTTTTCGGGAACTGGAGACAACAGGATGCTGCTATCTGGCGGCGCCGGTCGCCACGCACACCGCCTCCATCGCAACGCCCGTAAAGGCGGGTTCGGCGTTCGCATTGGCAGCTATGGCCGTTAGCGCCGAAGTCACGGAGGCCGTTATGCGGAGCCAAGTCGCGCCGGTTCTGCTGGCCATGGCCGAGCACATCGCACTATCCAGCGAAGAGGAGAACTAACGCTGCTGCCGAAGTCCGCCGATTACATCGCGCACCGCTCGCACGTGCTCATCGGAAGCATGTGCGATCGCCTGAAATGCTGCCACCACATCCAGGTGGGTTGCCAGGGTATGCTGTTCCGCATCCCGTAACAGGCGCTTATGCATGCGCAGCGCGCCCGCGGGGTGACGCGCAATGCGGCGCGCCATTTCAGAGGTGCGCGCCGCCAGCGCATCGTCCGCCGTCACCTCTGACACCAGACCGATACGCCATGCCTCCTGTGCATCTATCGGCTCCGCGGTGAAGGCCAGCTCCATGGCTTTGGAACGTCCGATGAGTCGGGGAAGCATCCAGGCCCCCCCATCGCCAGCCACGATACCCAGGCGGGCGAAACTGACCGAAAAGCGCGCGCTCTGCGCGGCGATCCGAATATCACAGAAGCAAGCCAGATCGCAACCAGCCCCGTATGCCGGGCCGTTCACTGCGGCGATCGTTGGGATGTCAGCTTCCGCAAGGGCTACTGGCAATTGATGTACTGTTTCGCGGTAACGCGCCTGCACCTGGGCAACATCGCCGGCAGAAAATCCCTCCCGCTCAGCCATCTGGCGCAGGTCTCCCCCGGCGCAGAAGGCCTTTCCTGTGCCTGTGATGACAAGGACTCGGACAGACGGATCAGCGCTGGCTCGGCGTATGTGGCCAGCCAGCTCCAGGAACTGAGAGCCGTCGGAAAACCGATTCAGCGTATCAGGATGGTTGAGGGTGAGCGTGGCGACTCCATCATTGTCGTCGCGTCGGACAAAGGCCGGGCTGCAAGCCATGGCTACGCTCCGATCCATCGCGGGGCACGTTTCTCGGCGAACGCCCGAGGCCCCTCAATTGCATCGGCGCTGGAGTAGACGCGCTCATGGTATTGGCATGCCGCCTCGAGGCCTCGCTCGCAGCCCAAGTCCATGGCCGCCCCTATGCTCTTCTTTGCGGCCCACACGGTAAGCGGAGCGTTGTCGGCGATCGTTCGTGCAATCGCCATGGCGCGTTCACGCACCGCGTCGGGCGTCGCCTCGACATAGTTCACGAATCCCAGTTGATGAAAACGTTCGATGGGATGCATTTCTCCGGTGAGCATGAGTTCCATCATGAAAGGTTGCGGCAGCATCCACAACATGGGCACTCCCCAGGGGGACCCACGCCCCACTTTGGCCTCGGAGATCCCGCCCAGGGTGTCCCGTAGCCCGACACGAATATCGCTGTTGGCGGCCAGGACCATGCCGCCTGCCGTGAAATGCCCAGTCATGGCGGCAATAATGGGCTTCGACACCTTGCGCATACGCTGGTGGAAGGGATCGCGCAGCATCTGCAGCATGTCCTTGCCGGAATCGGCACGCACTTTGGCAGCTTCCTTGAGATCCATGCCTGCTGAAAATACTCCACAATCAGCCGAAGTGAGAATGATCACGCGCACGGCATCGTCGCGTTCAACCTCGTCCCACAAGTCCAGGAGGCGCTCACAGATGGCGATGGACAATGCGTTGCGCTGAGCGGGACGGTCAATGGAAACCGTCGCGACGCCGTCTTGCACGGCGTACTGAACAGGGGTGTCGTCTTTTTTCATGGTGATAGGCACACTCTAGATCATTGAAAATTGGAAAAGCTCATTCCCTGGGTAAGCTGGCCAAAGCTTCGCGATATTCACGGGAAAGACGCTGGACAAGAGTGCGGACAGGTACGGTTGCGTCGACTGCGCCAATGCCCTGTCCGGCCCCCCATATGTCGCGCCAGACCTTAACGGCATCCGGGCCACTGCCGAAGTTCATGTCCTCAGGCCTACCTGCAGGCAGCCGATCCGGATCCATGCCCGCCGTTCGGATAGATCTGGCAAGGTAATTTCCAGGGATCCCGGTGAAATAGCTGGAATGCACGATGTCGTCCGAACTACCATCGACCACGGCTTGTTTGTACGCCGCATTGGCATTCGCCTCATCGGTGGCGATGAATGCGGAACCGATATAGGCAAAGTCTGCGCCCATGGCTTGCGCAGCCAGCACTGCACGCCCCGTAGCAATGGAACCCGACAGAGCCAGCGGCCCATCGAACCAGCGCCGAATTTCTTGAATCAGAGCAAAAGGACTGCGGGTTCCCGCGTGCCCCCCTGCCCCAGTGGCCACGGCGATCAGACCATCAGCCCCCTTTTCCACCGCCTTGCGAGCAAAACCATTATCGACAACATCATGCAGCGTGATGCCTCCATATGCATGCACCGCCTGATTTATCTCCGGCCGGGCACCCAACGACGTAATGACAATGCGCACTCGGTACTTTTCAATAACACGCATGTCGTGTTCGAGACGATCGTTGCTGCGATGAACAATTTGATTGATCGCAAAGGGCGCCGCCGGACTATGCGGATGAGCGGCATCGTGCGCGGCGATTCCCTCCGTGATTTCGCCAAGCCAATCATCCAGCAAGCTCGCTGGCCTGGCATTCAACGCCGGCATGGCCCCCACGATGCCGGCGCAGCACTGCGCGATCACAAGCTTCGGCGTGCTGACAATAAAGAGCGGCGACGCAATCACCGGCAGGGCCAGTCCGCCCAGAATATCGGAATGCTTGGTCATGCTTATCTCGTTGAGTTTCGCCTGAAGATGCGCGCCCGGCGGACGCGCGGTCCGACCTTTATTCGGGCTTGATACCTGCTTCCTGAGTCAGCTTGCCGTAGTGAGCGCTTTCCTCGGCGATGTACTTGCCAAAAGCCTGGGGCGCCATGGGCGGCAAAAGTTCATAGCCCGTACTATCGATTTGCTTGCGGACTTCCGGCTGCTCCAAAGCGCCGGTAATTTCACGATTGAGCTTTTCGATGATTTCAGGCGGCGTCCCTTTTGGCGCAAACAGTCCATTCCAGTTCCCGATCTCGAATCCGGGCAAAGCCTCCTTCATTGCGGGCACTCCAGGGAGCTTGTCCGAGCGGGTCGGCGTAATGGCCAAGGGCTTGAGCCTACCCGAGGTCATGTAGGCCAGACCGGTGGAAAAGTCGATGAACATCATCTGCGTTTGGCCGCCCAACAGTTCAGATACGGCCTGTCCATAAGCTTTGTAGGGAATTTCCGAAATATCGGTATGCGTCATCACGCGGAAGGTGCTCCCTGTGATCCGCGTGGTGCTATTAGCGTAGGGAAAAGAAAGCTTTCCCGGGTTGGCTTTGGCGTAGGCGATCAGCTCTGCCACGGAGTTCACCGGTACGGAGGGATTGACCACGAGCGCGTGCGGCACCCCGCCTACGATGGCGACCGGCGCGAAGTCCTTCAGGCCGTCATAGGAGATGCTCTTGAAAAAGTACTTGTTTGCCACCTGCGTCGTATTGGTGCCGAACAACAGCGTATAGCCGTCTGGTTGGGAACGGGCGACGTATTCGCTGCCGATCATGCCAGTGGCGCCTGGCCGATTCTGCACGATAAGGGGTTGGCCAAGCCGCTTGGATAGCGAGTCGGACAACACGCGGGCCACCGCATCGGTCGGACTTCCCGCAGCGAAGGGAACGACAACCGTTATAGGCTTCTCGGGAAAGGAGGAGGTGGCAGGCGCAGCAACGCATTGAGCGCCCAGCGCGAACGCAAGCAAACCCGAAAACAAGGAAAATTTCATTGGTGTCTCCTAAAGTGAACTCTGGGCCGTCTGCGCGTCCCTCGAGTGAAAAAAGCATGCGGGGCTAGGGGCGGGTCTTGACCATGCGCAGCGGGTTGTAGGTAAGCACGACTTCACCGCGCTGATTGACCACCTGATTGGAAGTGCGCACCAGGCCCCGCTCGGGCTTGCTTGTGGCCCTGGCTTCGACGACTTCGCATTCGACATGGATCGTGTCCCCGGCATTGGTGGGCCGATGAACCTTGATGTCGGCCTCCATGAAAGCCATGCCCGTGCGCTGCATCGTGCTTTGCATCAACAATCCTTCGGCCATGCAAAATACGAGTGACCCCGGAGCCGGCCGCGATCCAATGATGGATTGCGAGGCGACATAGTCGAGATTGGTGAACATTTCCTCCACCATGCCCACCGTCCCGATGAAGAGCGTGATATCTGCCTCCGTGATCGTCCTGCCCAGGGTACGAAAGCGATAACCAGGCTCTACGTCGTCCCAGTAAAAGCCCAGGCCCAACACCTCCAGCCCGTTCTCGTCCACATTGATCGATCTACGCATACAGTCTTCTCCTGGTTATTCAATTGTTTTGATACTGCGGTCAGAGCACGCCGGCGGCACGCAGTTCGGCCAATCGCTCCGGCGCGATGCCCAGCGAATGCAGGACCTCTTCGTTGTGCTGGCCCAGCGAAGGTGGAGCGCCGGCCGGGTTCAACGGCGTTTCAGAAAATCGAATGGGATTGCGCACGGTCGGCACCGCGCCATAAAGCGGATGCTGCACGTCGGCGCGCATGCCGCGCGCGACCACGTGCGCGTCGGCGAACACCTGGTCCATCCCGTTAATGGGGCCGCCCGGGACCTGCGCCCGTTCAAGCAGCGCCGTCCAGTCGGCCAGGCTGCGTGAACGGGTGACGGAGACTAGCCAGGCATCCAGCTCGGTCCGGTTATGCACGCGGTCGGCAATCGTGGCGTAACGGGGATCGACGCCAACCTCGGGTTGCCCGACCGCCTGGCACAGGCGGCGGAACTGAGTGTCGTTGCCGACCGCCAGCACCAGATGCCCGTCGGCGGCGGGATAAACGGCATAAGGGGCGATGTTGGGATGGCCGCTGCCCATGCGCTGGGGCACGCGGCCGCTGACCAGATAGTTCATGGACTGGTTCACCAGGGAACCCACCATGCAGTCCAACAGGCTGATGTCGATGTGCTGGCCGCCATGACCGCGATCACGATGCTGCAAGGCGGCAAGAATGGCTGTGGTCGCGTACATGCCGGCCAGCAGATCGGCCACTGCAACGCCCGCCCGTTGCGGACCACCGCCGGGCAGATCATCGCGTTCGCCGGTCACGCTCATCAGGCCGCCCATTCCCTGAATCAGGTAGTCGTAGCCCGCGCGGTCCTTGTAGGGCCCGGTCTGCCCGAACCCCGTCACGGAACAATAGACAAGCTGCGGGTTGAGCTCGCGCAGCGAGGCATAGTCCAGGCCGTAACGCTTCAATGCGCCGACCTTGTAGTTCTCGACGAAGACATCGGCCTTACGCGCCAATTCGCGCAGTATGTCCTGGCCCTGGGGGTTCGAGAAATCGATGGCCAGGGACTTCTTGCCGCGGTTGCAGCTCATGAAATAGGCGGCGTCGCCATCCTCTCCGGTCTGTTTGTCCTTGAGAAAAGGCGGCCCCATCTGCCGCGTGTCGTCACCGACGCCCGGCTTCTCAACCTTGATGACTTCGGCTCCTAGATCGGCCAGGTTCTGGGTGGCCCAGGGGCCGGCCAGGATGCGGGAAAGATCCAGCACACGGATATGACTTAACGGTTTCTGCATGGTGGTCTCGGTACTAGCGGCGGCTGCCGGTCTGAAACTGCGGTTCGTCGACTTGCCTCACGCCATCGCCCGACGTAGTGACGGCCGGGACGATGTCGGCAATGAGTTCGCCCTCGCGCACGCTGTCGCCGGGTCCATGGCGCAGATGCGAGACGATGCCCTCGACGTCTGCAACGATCGAGTACTCCATCTTCATGGCCTCGATGACGGCCAGGAGGTCCCCCGGACGCACACTGTCACCCGGCTGGACCGCCACGGCCGCGATGACGCCGGACATTGGCGCCGTTGCCCCACCCCCTTCCTGAGCAGAGGCATCGCCCTCCTGCGGGACCGGACGCACTGCGTAGTGATCACCCGCCACCTGTAGATGCCAGCCTTCGGCCGCGAGGCAGGCGTCCCAGCGCCATCCGTCCACCTCGCCTCCGAGGCAAGACGCATCGCGCGACACACTCCAGCTTTGCTGACCGTCGCCCACGCGAACCTCACGCCCCTCCACGCCGTGAAGCGCCGCCCATGCCGGCTCGACGTCCAGCAGGAAGCGCATACGCCCCAAAGGCGCTGCAGCATCCAGGAACTTCCGGTCCATCGCGCCGCAGGGCGTACCAGCCTGCCAAGGGGTGGCGCGCTCCGCCGTCAGCGACAAGGGCAACGTACCGCAGACCGCGGCGGCGGCGGGGCGACTGTTCGGCATCTGCAGCGATTTGTGCTCATCCAGGTAGCGCGTGTGTACCTGTCCTCTTAATACACCTGGATCGTCCAGCAGCCTCAACAGGTAGCCAAGGTTGCTGGTCACCCCCAGCAACGCAGTCTGGCGCAGGCCCGCCTTTAATGCGGCAAGCGCGGCCGGACGGTCTGCGGCGCTCGCAATGATCTTGGCCACCATCGGGTCGTAGAAAGGAGGAACCTCACCCGATTGGTCAAGCGCAGCGTCGACACGCAAGTTCGAAGGCCAGCGCGCGCGCACCACCGTACCGGGCGAAGGACGAAAATCCTGAGCCGGGTCTTCCGCATATATTCTGGCTTCGATGGCGTGACCGCGGCAGGAGATTTCGGACTGAGACAAAGGCAGCTCCTGCCCCGCCGCCACTCGCAATTGCCATTCCACGAGATCCAGGCCGGTGATCGCCTCGGTGACCGGATGCTCTACCTGCAGGCGCGTATTCACCTCCAGGAAGTAGCAGTTGAAATCCCGGTCCATGATGAACTCGAAGGTTCCGGCATTGCGATAGTCCAAGCTGCGCGCCCCCTGCACCGCCGCCTCAAGCAGGTGTTGCCGGGCACGCTCGGGCAGGCGCGGCGCTGGCGCCTCCTCCATGACCTTCTGGTGGCGGCGCTGCAGCGAGCATTCGCGCTCGAACAGATGCACCACATTTCCGCGGCCATCGCCGAACACCTGCACCTCGATGTGGCGAGGCTCCTCGATGTACCGCTCCACGATCATCCGACCGTCGCCGAAGCTGCTTCGGGCCAGGCGGATGGCCGACTCGATCAGTCTAGGCAGGTCCTCGTAGCGGGTAATGATCTGCATGCCTTTGCCGCCGCCCCCGGCAGAGGGTTTGAGCAGGACCGGCAGTTCGATGGCGCGCGCCAGCGCCTCTATGGTGGCAGGATTGTCGCTGGCCTCGTCAGTGCCAGGCACCACCGGCACTCCGGCCGCACGCATCAGCGCCTTCGCCCGCGCCTTGTCGCCCAGCGCCGCGATCGTGGCAGGCGACGGACCGATGAACGCCATGCCCGTGGCCTCTACGCTTGCCGCGAACTCGCTGTTCTCGGAGAGAAAGCCGTAGCCCGGGTGCACCGCTTCGCAGCTGGTTTCGCCCGCGGCCTGGAGCAGCTTTCCACTATTCAGATAACTCTCCGCCGCAGCTCCCGCGCCCAGGCAAACGGTCCGGGCGGCGCCGCTCAGATGTGCAGATCCTGCATCAGCAAGGGAATGCACCGCAACGTATTCGATGCCCAGCCGCTGGCAAGTGCGCGCGATGCGACAGGCGATCTCACCCCGGTTAGCAATGAGGATTCTCTTGAACATGGATTACATCCTGAACACGCCGAAGCGCGTGGGTTCTTTCGGTCCGGCGGCTGCCAGCGCAAGGCCCAGCGTCAGCCAGTCGCGGGTATCGGCGGGCTCGATCACGCTATCCACCCACAAGCGCGATGCAGCGTTCAGGGCTGTGCTTTCGGTGCCATAGGTATCGCGAATCGGCGCCTTGTAGGCCTCGGCCTCCTCGGCGCTGAACTCCTTGCCCTGGCGGGCTAGTTGCTCGGCTCGCACCAGCGCCAGGACGGTGGCGGCTTGTTCCCCGCCCATCACGGAGGTCCTGGCATTGGGCCACATGGCCATAAACCGCGGCCCGAAGGCGCGCCCGCACATGGCGTATGCGCCCGCGCCGTAGCTGCCGCCGATGATGACGCTGAATTTGGGCACGCGGGCGGTGGATACCGCGTTGACCATCTTGGCACCATCCTTTGCGATGCCGCCCTGCTCGTACTGCACGCCCACCATGAAGCCGCTGATGTTGTGCAAGAAGACCAGAGGGATGTTCTCCTGGCAGCAAAGCTCGATGAAGTTGGCGGCTTTCTGGGCGCTCTGGCCGAAGAGCACGCCGTCATTGGCGAGTACGCCCACGGGGTAACCTCCGATAGCGCCTGTGCCGCAGATCAGGCTAGAGCCATAGCGCTCGCGGTACTGCACCAGCTCACTGCCATCCAGCAAGCGCGCCAGCACGTCCCTCATAGGCATCGCCTGCTTTGGGTTGGCGGGAATGAACCCGGGCAGCTCCGCCGCGTCGTAACGGGGCGGAGCTGCCCGGCGGGGCGGCGGAGCCAGAGCTGGGGCCTCGCAACGCCCCAGGATGCCGCGCACCAGTTCGAGCGCGTGCAGCTCATCGTTCGCGAAATGGTCGGCCACGCCAGACAGGCGTGTGTGCGTATCCGCGCCCCCCAGTTCCTGGGCGTCGACCACTTCGCCGGTGGCAGCCTGCACCAGTTGCGGCCCGCCCAGGTAGATCATCCCCGCCTTGTCGACGATCACGGTTTCATCGCACATTGCGGGAATATAGGCGCCGCCCGCGGTGCAAGCGCCCAGCACCGCCGCCACCTGTTTCAGGCCAAGCGCCGACATCTCGGCAATATTGCGGAAAATCTTGCCGAAATGCTGCTCGTCCGGAAATATGTCGCCTTGCAAAGGCAGATAGGCGCCACCCGAATCCACCAGATAGACGCAAGGCAGTCCGTTCTCGCGGGCAATAGCCTGGGCGCGCAGCTGCTTCTTGATGGTCAGCGGGTAGTAGGTCCCGCCCTTGGCCGTTGCATCGTTGGCCATGATCATGCAGGCGCGTCCTGCCACGACTCCGGCGCCGGTAATGATGCCTGCCCCTGGCGACTGGCCATCGTATGCGCCGTCGGCCGCCAACTGGCCGACCTCCAGAAAAGGCGTGCCGGGATCCAGCAGCATATTGACGCGCTCGCGCGGCAGCAACTTGCCGCGCGCCAGATGCGCCTGGCGCGCGCGCTCGCCGCCGCCGGCGACCGCGCGCGTTCTTGCAGCAAGCAGCGGCGCGCGTAATTCGTCATAAGCAGCCGCATTCGCGGCGAAGTCCGGGCTGCCCGGCCCGGGGCGGGAAGAGAGAATAGCCATCAGTGGAATGCCGTCAGAAGATTGGATTGCGAAGGCTCAGCTCGGATCACGCACCGGCAGGCGCAACAGCGCATGCCCCAGCGACTTTCCGGTCTGGTCCAGGCGCAGGGTGCGCGTCGCCCCGCCCCCCAGCGCATGGCGCATGATCACCATCATGGCGCCGATGTTGTCCATGGGATGGCATTCCACCTCGCCCTGGACCCAATCCCCGTACAGGCCTTTGACGTCGGCTGGCGTAACGCTGGCCAGCAGCTGCGCATACTCTTGCGGTCCGCGAGCGACCAGTCCCACGCTGCACACGTCCCCCTTGTCACCGGACCGGACATAAGCAATGTCTTTCACTTGAAGCGTCATCAGGGCTCTCCTCAGGCCGTCAGGATTTCGGTCTTCTGTTCGACGGCTGCCCGCGGGATCAGCGTCGGCCACAGAGAGATGACGGGACGCGGTTTCATCGGCGTGCCGAAAGATGTGCCGCCCGGTCCCATGATCCAGAGATTCGTGCCTGCGCGGCGCGCCTTGTCAGCCTCTTCGGCCGTGCGCGTACGCACGGCGCAGCGCAGTCCGACTTCGGGCAGCTCGTTGGCCTGTTCCCGTCCCGGGAAGGCGGCGGCAGGACCGTGTAGAGTATTGAGGCCAACGAAATCGAAGTGGATCTCGTCGGCCGCCAGACCCATGCGTTCGAAACGCTCGAGCATGGTCTCGCGCGCCTTGACGGCGCGATCGTAGGCGTAGGGCCAGGGAAAGAACGCCATGGTCTCGCCAATCCAGCCGTCCTGGTAACCAACCACGAGCTTCCACAGGTCGGGCGCGGCTTCGCCGCGCACGCCGCTGACGCGCACTCGGTCTTGCCCCTCGTCGGCCAACCTCAAAGAAGTGAAATCGGCCACTGCGTCGGGCATGAGATACCGTCGCGGATTGCCCACCTCGTAGACCAGATGCTCCTTGATCGTCCATTGATCGACGCGCCCGCCTGTGCCGGACAGCTTGGTGACGACGGCCTCAGCGTCCGGGGCCACCTCCAAGATTGGGAATCCGGCCCGCCCCATGTGAGGCATGTCGGCGAATCGCGAGGACATCCCTCCCGAACAGCCCGCCGCGCACTCGACGATATGACCCAGTGTCACGGCCGCGGCATAACGATCTATGTGCGCAGCGTCACGCCGCCAACCAAACTCGTGGGCCAGCGGCCCGACGTAAAGCGCGTTGTCCGACACTCGCCCAGCAATGACCACGTCGGCCTCGCCCTCCAGGCCTTCGATGATGCCGGAACTGTCGGTGTAGACGTTGGCGCAGACGACGCGGTCCCGGATGGCAGCGAAATTCTCGTCGCCGGTATCCATATTGCGCAGCGGGACACCCTGCCTCATCAGGTCGTCGAGCTTCTCCAGCATGTCGTCGCCCTCAACCAGGGCAATACGGGAGCCGGCGAGTCCGGCTCGGCGCGCACCTTCGGCGACGCGCTGCGCCGCAGCGCGCGGATTCACCCCGCCTCCATTGGAAATCAACTTGGTGCCTGAGGCTCTGGCCTGAGGCAACAAACTGATCATGGTCTGCACGGCATCCGGCACATAGCCGGCATCCGGCCGCTTCAACTTCTGCCGTTGCAGCAGCGCCATTGTCAACTCAGCTAGGTAGTCGAAGCAAAGATAGTCCAGATTTCCTCGCTCCAACAGTTCTTGAGCTGGATCTTGAGCATCACCCCAGAATCCGGATCCTGCCCCGAGCCTCACCCGTTCGACCATTTTTGGCCTCCTTGTTCTGTCTCTCTAATTTCATTTTGATAATCTGAATTTCATTTTAAGTGCGGAATCCGAGAGCCGTCAAGAAACAACCGGCGACGGTCAAGATTTCGGGTGCAACAGGCCTGCAGCCGTCGGGTTCGACAGGCTGTGAGCACAACGCAGAATGTTCTGGGGGGCGCTAAAGAGGCGGCGCGCGCCGTCTGCCGCCATGAGCCGCAAGTGAAATCATGGATTCTCGTATGCACGCGTGCACGGAAGAGTCCATCGCGCACACGGGCTTGCGCTTGCAGGCAGTCAGGGAGTCGTGAGGGTTAAGGCGATGTGGCGCAAGCTCAGCCTGACGCGTCAAGCTCTTGGCGTTTCGTACAGCGCTCGAAATTGTTGCGCTTCATCATGTAGCCAGTCGCGCAGCGCACATGCGCGGCGGGCTTCTTGCAACGGCTCAGGGCAAACCATCCAATAGGAGAAGGGGCTTGGCACTTCGACATTGAAAAGGCGCGTCAGTTGGCCATCGAGAATGGCCTGCATGGCCAAGGACCGTCGGACCAGCCCGACGCCCTGCCCATCGATGGCAGCCTGCAGTTGCTGCGACGCATCCTGGTACAGCACGCCGCGCCGCGGCTCACGCCATCCGCTCAATCCCGCCTCGCGAAACTAGGCCGTCCACATTTGATAGTCGTTACGCAGTAGCCGCATGTCGGCCAACTCGCGCGGCTCGACCGGCAGCCGGCCGCCGTTCAAGCCTGGGGCGCATGCCGGAAAAAAGCTCTCGTCAAACAGGTGTTCACTGAAGAGTTCCGGGTAGTTTCCGTCGCCCAACCGGATAACGGCATCCACGTCGTCTCGGCTGAAGTCGGTAAGAGTGTGCGTGGACTGCAGTTCGAGATCCAGCTCAGGACACCGTTCGATGAGACGGCCCACGCGCGGTGTCAACCAGCGAGCCGCGAACGAAGGCAGCAGGCTGACTACCAGCCGGCGTTCACGATCATCCGAACGCAGGGCTTCGCTGGCCGCCGCAATACTCGACAGCGCCGCCCTCACTTGCTCCGCATAACGCTTGCCGGGCGCGGTTAGGGTCAGGCGTCTGCCTTCACGGGTGAACAGCGCCGTTCCCAGGTCGCCCTCCAGAGCCCGGATCTGATGACTGACGGCACTGTGCGTGACAAAAAGCTCCTCCGCGGCGCGAGAAAAACTCTCTTCGGGGCCGACGGCCACGCCCTCATACCGCAAGCGCCCTTCGATCCATTCGGCCGCCCAGGTGCGGTAGCCTTCGCGGTGGATGCGGGCCAGCGGCTGGAAGGCGATCTCTCCATCCATACCCAGGTCGTATTGCTCACCACCCAGCCCGAGGATGGTGGCGCGCATCGAGCGCCCCATGTCGAAGGCAAAGATGCGCGAGCCGCGATAGTGCAGAAATTGCATCGCCAAGGTGGCGAGCAGCACCGACTTGCCCATGCCCGTGGGGACAGCCACCAACGTGTGGCCCACGTCGCCGATGTGCGTCACCAGCCGGAACGGCGTCGCGCCCTCAGTGCGCGTGACGATCAGAGGCGGGCCGTCGAGGTGCGCGTTCTTCTCCGGCCCGGCCCATAGCGCCGACACCGGCATCAGGTGCGCCAGGTTCAACGTGGAGACGATGGGCTGGCGGACGTTGGCGTAGGCATGGCCCGGAATGGACGACAGCCACGCATCCACGGTGTTGAGCGTTTCAGGGATGGTGACGAAGCCACGCCCCTGGGTGACGCGCTCCACCCTGCGCAGCTTCTCGTCGGCCACGGCGGCATCCGCGTCCAGGACGGTGACGGTCGCCGTCACGTAGCCGAAGGCCACTTGATCGCTGCCCAGCTCCTGCAAGGCGGCATCGGCATCGCTGGCCTTGTTGCTGGCGTCGGTATCGACCAGAGCGCTTTCCTGCTGGAAGATCGTCTCGCGCAGCAGCGCGATGATGTTCTTGCGCTTGGCGACCCACTGACGGCGCAGGCGGGCGAGTTCTTTTTCCGCATCGGATTTGTCGAGGCAAAGAAAGCGCGTACTCCAGCGGTACGCAAAGCCGAGGCGGTTGAGGTCGTCCAGAATCCCGGGCCAGGTGGAGGTCGGAAATCCCCGCACCGTCGCCACGCGCACATGCTGGTCGCCCAGCATCGGTGCCAGGCCACCGATCAGCGGCGCGTCGGCCAGTAGCGCGTCGAGGTGGAATGGCACCTCCGGCACGCCCTCGCGATAGCGCCGTGTTGAGACGGTGGCATGCAGGTAGGTCAGCGTCTGGCTGTCGTCGAGCCAGGCGATCTCCGGCATCACGCCGTCGAGCAGGTCAAAGATGCGATCCGTCTCCACGACGAAGGCGGTCAGCCGCTCGCGCCAATCCACGCCTTCGGTGGGCCGGTTCTCGTAGAGTAGCCCTGCTGCGCGGGCGCGTGATTCCTCGGCCGGCAGGTTCACCAGCGTAAGGTGGTAGCCGCTCTCGAAGTGGTTGCCCGAGTCATCGAAGGCGGCGCGGCGCTCCTCGTCCTCCAGCCAGGACAGCGGCTCAGGAAACTCCGATTGCGGGTAGTTGGCCGGGGGCCGGCGCTCGGCTTCGATGAACTGCGCCCGGCCCGA
This sequence comes from Achromobacter xylosoxidans, assembly GCF_001457475.1. Taxonomy (NCBI): domain Bacteria; kingdom Pseudomonadati; phylum Pseudomonadota; class Betaproteobacteria; order Burkholderiales; family Alcaligenaceae; genus Achromobacter; species Achromobacter xylosoxidans. Next base: position 5,254,767 of record NZ_LN831029.1, read on the forward strand.
GCCCAGGCGGCGCAGCGCGTTGTTCAGCCGCGCCGACGTGGAAATCAGCTCGCCCTGCGTCGCGCTGTCGAGGTCTGGCCCCCGAAACCGCGCCGTGCGCCGGAAGGAGCCATCCTTGTTCAGCACGACGCCAGGCGCGATCAGCCCGGCCCAAGGCAGCCAGTCGGCCACCAGCGCTGGGCCGCTGGCGGTATTCGGCAAGGTTCAGCATGGCATTCCTCTCACACGTCCAGCAGCGGCCGGTGCTTGATGTGGCGCGCGAAGACCTGCATGAACTGCGGATCGACACGCGCGCCCCAGCCCAAGGCGGCGGCTGTCCATTGCGTGGCGCTCCATACGCCAGCGATCACGATGCCGAAGACAACGGCAATCTGACCGAACAGCACGTTCGTTCCTTGCATTGGTCGACCTCCCACCACTGCACCGGGACGTGCCGTAGTGTCGAGGATCAAGGCGAGCGTGCAGGCCGGTCAAAGACCGTTATGGCGGGGATTCAGGCCCAAAAAGCCAGACTTCTTGCTGTGGCGAAGACAATAAAAACGCCGCATGCGCGAGCGCGCCGCGGCGTGATGAGGTAACAGCGAGAACTTTGTCGCGGTGAGGCGACGGCGAGGAGTGCTATTTGGATGTCTGTTCCGGCCGATCGCCGAAGAAGCGGCGATTCGCAGCCTCGGCGGCACGTCGGCAGAGTTCTTCGCCGGCCTTCGATCGGTCTTCCTTGCACAGGCGCTGGACCTGCTTGAGGTGCTCAGGATGGGCCACGAGGAAGTCCACGGTTTCCGTTTGTTGAGAGGGGCCGCAGGCCGTCAGCGCAGCGACCATCAGCAGCGGCAGGAATCGGATCATGGCTTTGGTCCTTTCACGCATGTGTTCAGGAATCAGTGGTAGCGCTCGTGTTGTCGATCGAGTCAATGTCTGCCACCCGCTTGATGAATCGGGCCAGCATTTCGGATGGCTCCACGTCACGGTGCAGAAGATACGTGGCCAGCATCTGTGGTTTGCCGGCCAAGCGACGGGCCACAACACCTGGCCCACGGCCGGATGCAATATGCGCGGCACCTGCCAAACCTAATGCCAATCCGGCGGAGACCAAGGTCATCATCACCTCATAGGACGCCACGCACTGAGCGATCAACGGCTCTTGCTCGTAGCGCTGCAAAACGCGATCAACTTGACGTGCATGACCTTCGCATATCGCCGGATCGCATAGCGCCAATGGGTGGCGCAACACTTCCTCCAACGGAACGTGTTTGTGGGCCAGCACAGGATGGCGAGCCGGGACCGCCACCATCACAGTTCGTCTTCCCACGCAGGCCTGACCACAATGCCGTCGCCCACCTCTTCGGCCATCGAAAAGCCGACGTCATACAGTCATCGTGCAGACCCTTGATCTGCTGTTCCAGCGGAACCTCAAACAGCCGAATGTCGATTTCTGGATCTTCCTCTCGGCACCGAGCCAGCAGCGTCGGCAGGCGCGAGGGCGTAATGCCATTGGACAAAGCGATGCGCAGCTGGTCGTGAAAGCCATTGGTCGCAGACTTGACGCTATCCCGCGCCAGCTCCAATGCGGCAAAGATGCGGGGCATGTGCTCCAGAAACCGATGCCCCGCCTTGATCAAACGCGTGCTGCGCGTGGTGCGAATGAAGAGCGGTGCGCCGGGTTCTTCCTCCAACTCTTTGATCGTGCGAGAAAGGGGAGACTGGTCGATATGTAGTTTCTCCGCTGCGCGGCCGAAGTGAAGTTCTTGGGAAACAGCCAGAAAACAACGCAGATGCCGCAACTCCATAAGACCGCCCCTTCTGACAAGATCACAGCAGTGCTGTGAATAAGAGATTTACTCCTCATGACTTTGTAGCGCCGCACTTGTCCTCGAAGTGGCGTTGAAAAAACCACCTCGTCAAACCTTATCTGGTGGTCGCCTCTTCAGAACGCTGCTTCAGAGAAGTCCAGAATAGCGTCCGAGCCCGAGACGATCGCATGCCGCAGCCCAGCCGATTTAGAAAGGATGTGGTCAGCGTAGAAGCGGCAGGTCAAAATCTTGCTGCTCAAGAAGTCCGAGCCCGGATCCGATGCGAGGAGGCGGTCGGCAGCCAATGCGGCCCGTCCCATTTGCCATCCAGCCGCGACGATGCCCAGGAGTTCCAGGAGCGGTCCAGAACCCGCCAGAGCAGGCTTGGGACCGCCCTCACACGACTTCACAAGCGACTCCACTGCTGCCTCGAGGTCACCGATACCCTTCTTCAACTGAGCACCAATGACGTGGAGTCCGGCCCGTGCATGGGATTCCAGGTCAACCTGAACCTGCCGCATGCGCACGATCACCGCACCGATCGCGCGTCCACCATCTCGGCCGATCTTGCGCCCCACCAAATCCATCGCCTGAATGCCGGTCGTGCCCTCATAGATCGTCGTGATGCGGGCGTCGCGGAAATACTGCGCAGCTCCGGTTTCTTCGATGAAGCCCACGCCGCCGTGAACCTGGATCCCCATGGAGGCGATATCCAGCCCGGTTTCCGTGAACCACCCCTTGGCGATAGGCATCATCAGTTCGACGAAAGCCTGGTGGGCATCCCGGACTTCCGGATCCGGATTCAGCGCAGCCTGATCCATGCTGGCCGCCATCACCGCCGCCAGCGCTCGCATGGCCTCAATCCGGGATTTCATGCTCAACAGCATTCGGCGCACATCGGGGTGCCGGATGATCGCAACCTTGGCGCCGGTGTCACCACCTTGCTCCACGCCTTGAACCCGCTCCCGAGCATATGCCCTGGCTTTCTGGTACGCGCGTTCGGCTAGGCCGATGCCCTCCAGGCCCACGGCGAAACGCGCCGAGTTCATCATGATGAACATGTACTCCAACCCGCGATTCTCCTCGCCGACGAGATAGCCGACCGCTCCCGCCCCGTCGCCAAAAGCCATGACGCACGTGGGCGTGGCGTGCAGGCCGAGCTTGCGCTCGATCGACACTGCTCGCACGTCGTTGGGCTCACCCAGCGAACCATCGTCGTTGACCAGCACCTTCGGCACTGCGAACAGCGAGATCCCCTTGGTTCCGGCGGGAGCGCCTTCGACGCGGGCGAGCACCAGGTGCACCACGTTCGGAACGAGATCGTGGTCTCCGTAGGTGATGAAGATTTTGGTGCCATGCAACCGGTAGGAGCCATCGGTCTGGCGGGTGGCGCGGGTCCGCACGGCGGACAGATCGGAGCCTGCCTGCGGCTCGGTCAACACCATCGTGCCGGTCCATTCACCGCTGACCATGCGCGGCAAGTACTGCTGCTGCAGCTCAGGCGAGCCAGCGTGACGCAGCACGTTCACCGCGCCACGCGACAGCAGGCTCAGCAGGCCGAAAGCCACGCTGCCGCTGTTCCACATTTCTTCGACGGCGGCGGCCAGCACGCCGGGAAGATTCTGTCCGCCCTGCTCTTCAGGCGCAGACAGCGCTGGCCAACCGGCCTCGACGAAGCGCGCATAAGCCTGGGCCCAGCCCGCTGGCATCCGGGGCTGACCCCCTTCAAGGCGAACACCCTCAATGTCTCCAGAGTGGTTCAAAGGCGCAATGACCTCGGAGGCAAAAACTCCGGCCTCTTCCAGCACTGCCCGGGCTAGGTCGGGAGTGGCCTCGCCATAGCCGGGCAGCGCTGCGATTTCGTGCAGATCCACGAGCTCATCTAGCACGAACTGCATATCCTGCAAGGGTGGTGTGTAATGACTCATAGTGCCTCCAGTGGCAAAGGATTTGCGTTTACCAAAGCAAACGGATGGAAAAATTTATATTCGACTCTCCAGCCGAATGGGACGCCTGGGTCGTGAAGTACCACTACCTGAGGCATCACAAGGGCTTTCCGCTCACTCGCCAGTGAAGTTCGGGGGCCGCTTTTGCGAGAACGCCTGCAAGCCTTCCCGGTAGTCCGCGCTCCAGCCCATTTCGCGAATAAAGTTGGCCTCCATGGACAGTTGCTGCTCCAGAGAGTGGCCGGTCGCTGCATGCATCAACTGCCGGGTGCGTACCAAGGCCTTTGTTGGCATCTGGGCGATTTTTACTGCCAATGCATTGATGGTGCTGGCGAACTCCGAGTCTTCGACCACCTGCCAGATGAGACCCCACTCAGCCGCCTTTGTGGCCGGGAGCTTTTCGGCGAGCATTGCCAGACCGAGCGCTCGCACAGTGCCAACGGATCGGGTGAGAAACCACGTACTACCGGTATCCGGCGTCAGCCCGATCCTTGAGAAGGCTTGCAGAAAGTAGGCGGATTCGGCAGCCACCACCAGATCGCACGCCAGTGCGATGGACGCGCCGCCTCCCGCAGCCAACCCTTGCACCGCCGCGACCGTAGGAACCTGCAGGCTCTGCAAGCGCATCACCAGCGGCTTGAAATACCGCTCCACCAGATTACCGATGTCCGGCAACTTGCCATCAACCTCCTGCATGGCGGGATCTGCGAGATCCTGCCCCGCGCAGAAGGCGCGTCCCGCCCCGCCAAGTATCAGCACCCGCACTTGGCGGTCTGCTTCAATTCGGGACATGGCCTCATGTAGCTCCACCATGGTCTCGGCGTCCAGGCTGTTGAGCTTCTCCGGCCGGTTCAGCACGATTCGCGCCACACCGCTGTCCACCGTGAAAAATATGTTCTTGAATGTCATGCTTTAACTCCTTCAGGACGTGATCAGAATCTGTTCTGCTTGCGCACGACGATCCCGACGCCGATTGCGGTGACGACCATCCCGGCGACCGTCAGTCCCGTGACCGGCTCGCCAAAAAGAACCCACGCTATCACCGCTGTGGTGGGGGGCACGAGGTAGAAAAGACTGGTGACGGAGGTTGCAGCACCTCGCTGGATCAACAGATACAGCAAAGAGCCGCCTCCCAACGTCAGCCCCAGTACGGACCAGGCCATGGCCCCCGCCAGCTCCGAATTCAGGCCTCCAGCGGCATCGACCCACCGCATCGGCTCCATTTCCAGCAACGCCAGTGGCGTGGTGACCACAAACGCCGCCAGCAATTGGATAAAGCTGGCGGTACGGACATCGCAGGGCGCCACGAAGCGCTTCTGGTACAGGGTTCCCACGGTGATAGCCAGCAGAGCCGTCAACGCGCAACCTAAACTGGCAGGGCCGACCTCCCCGAATCCCAGCTTCGCCCAAACCACCAGCAGCAATCCCAGCAGTCCAAGAACAAGCCCCACCCATTGGGCTCCTGTCACGCTGCCGCCTCGGCGGGAAAGCCAAATCGCCGTCAGAACGGGCTGTAACCCGACGAGCAATGCTGTCAGACCCGCGCCCATTCCCATCTTCACTGCAGCCCACACACCGCCCAGGTAGATGGCGTGCATCAGAATCCCGGTGACGCTCAGGTGCAGCCAGATCCTGGCTTCCTTCGGCCACGTCGCCCGGGTGGCAACTGCCCAAAATGCAAAGCAGCCGACGGACAAGGCATAGCGAACGGCCAGGAACTTCATGGGCGGCGAATGCGGCATGCCGTACCTGGCCACGACAAAGCCCGTGGCCCAAATGACCACGAACACAAGGGGCATCGCGCGCACCAGCATCGGACTGGCAGTTGCAGGCATGGGCTCCTGTAGATCAGATGCGCTGGAAATAGTGACCCCCTGAATCCAATTCTGCGTGAGTGAACCACTCAGCGTCCGGTGAACAGAGGCTTGCGCTTGCCCAGGAAGGCGGAGACCCCCTCAGCAGCATCCCCAGTCTGGGTCGCCACCGAGAAACACTCCGCTTCCTGCTGGAGCCCAGCCTCCAAAGGTATGGACTGCGAATGCCGTATGGCCTCGATCGCATAGCCCAGGGACGCCGGAAACGGCTCGCCGAGGCACTTCAGATAGGCGACTCCCGCGTCAATTGGATCCCCGACCTCGACGATGCGATGGATCAGGCCGATGCGCTCGGCTTCCTGGGCATCGATGGCGCGACCACTAGCAATCAACTCGACAGCTCGCCCAACGCCCACCAGACGCGGCAACCGCTGAGTTCCCCCGTAGCCGGGAAGTAGACCCAGCTTAATCTCGGGCAGACCGAGCCGCGACGAGGGCGTCGCAATGCGAAAGGTGCACGCCATCGCCAGCTCGAGCCCGCCCCCGAACGCCACTCCAATGATGACGGCGACCGAAGGAATGCGCAGCCTGTCCAGCTTGGCAAACGCCAACTGACCCCGCCGTGCGGTATCGCGCTGCTCGCCGGCATTCTTGCCCTGCAGTTCGCTCACATCCGCGCCAGCACAGAAAGCCTTGCCACCGCCGCCACCGACGATGAGCAGCGCCCGGGCGTCCGATACCGCGACCTCGTCCAGACAGTTGGATATCTCTCCGATCATCTCGGCGTTCAGTGCATTCAACGCCTTCGGACGGTTCAGCGTCAGGATCGCGACACCGTCACGGTAGGTCAACTCCGCGCTCATGCCTGGTTGCCTTCGTCGGATTGGGGGCGGAAACGCGGTTTGCGCTTCTCCAGGAAGGCCTTGACACCCTCGTGAGACTCTTCGGTGCCGTAGTACAGCGCCAGCGCCTGCATTCCCAGGCCGCCAATACCACGGATCGAATCGGAGTCGGCGTTGAAGGAGCGCTTGGCGATGGCAATCGCTGTCGGGCTCTTCTCCATGATTTCCTGGCACCAACGATCGACTTCGGCATCCAGTTCTGCCATGGGAACAACAGCGTTGACCAGCCCCATAGCGAGCGCTTCCTGCGCCTTGTAGCGGCGGCACAGATACCAGATCTCACGGGCTTTCTTCTCGCCAACCACGCGGGCCAGATAGGCCGTGCCGAAGCCAGGATCCACCGAGCCGACCTTCGGGCCGACCTGACCGAACTGGGCCGTGTCGGCAGCAATCGCCAGATCGCAGCAGGTCACCAGCACGTTGCCGCCACCGATGGCAAAGCCATTCACGCGAGCGATCACGGGCTTGGGCACCTCGCGGATCATTCCTTGCAGTTCCTCGACCGGCAGGCCAATCAAACCGCGGCCGTCGTAGCCACCGTCGTGGGCCGACTGGTCGCCCCCCGTGCAGAATGCCTTCTCGCCCACGCCGGTGAGCACGATGACGCCGATGCTCTTGTCCCAGCCGGCACGGTGCAGCGCGTCGATCAGCTCGTCGCAGGTCTTGCCGCGGAACGCGTTGTACTTTTCCGGTCGGTTGATGGAGATGCGGGCAACGCCGCCCTTCACTTCGTAGAGGATGTCCGTGTAATTGCTCATGGTCTTCTCCTGGTTGGGTTAACCGTGCATGGTCAGTCCGCCGGACACCGAGATCGATTGGCCGGTGATGAAATTGGCGTCGTCACTCGCGAGGAAGGCCACCATGCCCGGAACGTCATCGGGCTGCCCTAGTCGCTTGAGCGGAATCGCCCGCTTGAGACCGTCGTAAATTTTCTGGCCGTAGTCGCCCTCGCCCACAAAGGAGCGCAGCAGTGCGGTATCGGTCGGCCCAGGGCACACCACATTGACGCGCAAGCCGTTGCGTGCGGTTTCGCGCGCCAGCGACTTGGTGAACGCGATGATGCCGCCCTTGCAAGCGGAATAGACCGCCTCGCCCGAGGAGCCAACCCGGCCTGCGTCAGAGGCAATATTGACGATCTTGCCGCCGCCAGCGGCGATCATCAGCGGCGCTACGGCATGTTGCAAGTTCAGCGGGCCTTTCAAGTTAATGGCGATCAGCTTGTCCCACAGCTCAGGGGCTGAATCGACGAACTGCCCGACCGCATCCCAGCCAGCGTTGTTGACCAAGATATCGATCTGCTTGAGGTCGGCATGGATCTTCTGCACGGCCTTGGCAACCGCGTCGTGATCCGTGATGTCCAGCTGAGCCGTGGTCAGTTGACCCGCGTATTGCTGGAATTGGCCCTTGATTTCATCGAGCCCAGCCTGGTTCAGATCCAGTGCGGCGACGCGCGCACCCTCTTCCAGGAAACGCTGCACCAGGCTGCGCCCGATGCCGCCGGCTGCGCCAGTGATTATGGCCACCTTGTCTTTGAGTCCACGCATGGGAATGCTCTCCTGTATTAGAACTAGTCAGTGATTGCGATTGGCGATGACCTGAGCGACGTGGTCGCGCAGCTTGAATTTCTGCAACTTGCCGGTAGCGGTGCGCACAATGGGCTCGAAGAGCACGTGCTTCGGCGTCTTGAAACCCGGGAGCCTGGCACGGCAGAACTGAATCACCTCTTCCTGCGTCAAGGTGCCGACGTGCTGCGGATGCAGTTGCAGCACCGCACAGGGCACTTCGCCCCATTTCTCGTCCGGCACGGCGACCACCGCGGCCTGGAACACCGCCGGGTGAGTGAACAAGACCTCCTCGACTTCAATGGAAGAGACGTTCTCGCCGCCGGAAATGATGATGTCCTTCGAACGGTCTTTGATCTCGATGTAGCCGTCCTCATGGACCACGGCCAGGTCGCCGCTGTGCATCCAGCCGCCCGCGAAAACCTCCTTCGTGGCCTCGGGGTTCTTGAGGTAGCCCTTCATGCCCAGGTTTCCTCGGAAGAGCACCTCGCCGAGGGTCTTGCCGTCGCGGGACACGGGCTGCAGCGTATGAGGATTGGCCACCATCATGTCGCCCGCGACCGCCGTGCGCACGCCCTGGCGGCCCATATGGCGCAGACGCTCTTCAGCCGGCATGGCGGCCCACGAATCCTGGGGCACGCAGGTGGTGTTGACACCATGCTGCTCCGTCATGCCATACACATGCAGCACCTCGAAGCCCAGGGCCTCGGTTTGCGCGATCACCGATACCGGCGGCGAGGCTCCGGCGCAGGCGACCCAGATGGGGGAACTTGGCTTGCTCCAGTTATGCGGTGTGCCTGCGATCAGTGAACTGAGCACGGCCGGCGCGCCACAGAAATGCGTCACGCCATGCTGGCCGATGGCGGCGTAGATGTCCTCCGCGACCACCTTGCGCAGGCACACACTCGTCCCGGCCACGGCGGCCAGGGCCCACGCATAGCACCAGCCATTGCAATGAAACAGCGGCAAGGTCCACAGGTAGACCGGAACTCCTACGTTCAACCGCGCATCGAGGGAGGTGCCGAGCGCATTGAGATAGGCCGCACGGTGGTGGTAAACCACGCCCTTGGGGTTGCCCGTGGTTCCCGAGGTGTAGTTCAACGCGATGGCGTCCCATTCGTCCTCGGGGTAGCGCAGTTGCTCATCAGAGGGTGCGCCGGCCAGGAAGCTCTCGTAGTCAATCACACCCACCGGCTCAGCATCGGGGACGTCGCTGGCATGGATGTCTACCACATCCATCTGCATGCCGGAGAGCTTCACCGCCGCGCGCGCCACATCGGCGAACTGCTGGTCCACCATCAGCAATCGGGTCTCTGAATGCTGCAGGATGAAGGCGATCGCCGCTGCGTCTAGGCGGATGTTGATGGAGTTGACGACAGCGCCCGCCATGGGCACTCCAAACTGCGCCTCCAGCATCTCGGGGATATTGGCCGCGAGGATGGCGACCGTATCTCCACGCTGGATGCCCACGCCGATCAACGCGCGTGCCAGGCTGCGGCAACGCTGGGCGTAGGCGGCCCAGGTAAAGCGCCGCTCGCCATGAATGACAGCGATGCGGTCTGGATGGATGTCCGCCGCTCTGTCGAGCAACGCCAGCGGGGTCAGCGGCTGGTAGTTGGCCGGGTTCTTGTCAAGACCTTGTTTGAATTTGTTCGTCATGCTTGTCTCTGAGTTAGGGCTGGCAAAGTCAGAACGAAACGGCCAGACGCGTTGCCTGGTCGATGGCGCGCAATGCGTCCAATTCGGCAGCAACATCGGCTCCGCCGATCACGTGGGGCTTGACGCCTCGCTCGGCCAACCCATCGAACAGCGTCCGGTTCGAGAGCTGTCCCGCACAAAGGATGACGGTGTCCGCGTCCAATACGCGAGCCTCGCCATTCACGCTGTAGTGCAGACCCTGGTCGTCAACGGCCTGGTAACTTGCTCCGGCCGTCATCGCCACGTCCGCCTTGCGCAGCTTGGCCTTGAGAATCCACCCTGTGGATTTGCCCAAGTTCTTGCCCAGTGACTCGGGCTTGCGCTGGAACATGTGGATGACGCGCGCGGTGCCGTGCTGCGCAGGCGCCTTGAGCCCCCCCGCGCTGCGAATGGCCGTATCCACACCCCAGGCATCCATGAATGCCTTCGGCTTGAGCGACTCCTCGGCACTGCCGACCAGGTACTCGGCCACGTCGAAGCCGATCCCGCCCGCGCCGATGATGGCGACCTTGCTGCCCACTGGTGCGCCGTTGGCCAGCACATCCAGGTAGCTGACCACCTTCGGGTGATCAAGGCCCTTGATGTCGGGCTCGCGCGGTGTCACGCCCGTTGCGATCACCACCTCGTCGAACTCGCCCGAACGCACACGTGCTGCCAGATCCTCCGCATCAACACGGGTTTTCAGATGCACCGCGACCTTCAGGCGCTCCAGCGAGACCCGGAAGTAGCGCAGCATTTCGTTGAACTCGTTCTTACCCGGTACTTTGCGAGCCATGTTCAGTTGGCCACCGAGCTGATCGCCTGCCTCAAACAGGGTGACTCGATGACCACGCTGCGCAGCATTGATCGCGAAGGCCATGCCGGCAGGCCCGCCACCGACAACGGCGAAATGCTTGGGCGCGGTGGTCTTGCTATCGTCGAACTCGATCTCGCGCCCTGCCCTCGGGTTCACCAGGCAAGTCGCCACGCGGTCGGTAAAGATGCGGTCCAAGCAGGCCTGGTTGCAGGCGATGCAGGTATTGATCTCGTCGGCGCGGTTCTCGCGCGTCTTGCGGGCGAACTCGGGGTCGGCGAGCAGCGGACGGGCCATCGAAACCAGATCCGCAGCGCCAGAAGCGATGATCTCCTCAGCCACATCAGGCGCATTGATACGGTTGGACGCCATCACCGGAATACCGACCGCACGCTTCACGTTGCGGATCGCGTCGATCCATGCCGCACGCGGGACCGGCGCTGCCATAGTCGGCACGGACGACTCGTGCCAGCCGATGCCGGTATTGATCATGTCAGCACCCGCTGCCTCGACCCGGCGGGCGAATTCGGCCACTTCCTCGCCGGTCATACCCCCATCCATCAGGTCGATGGACGAGATGCGGTAAATGACCATGAATTCGGGCGAGACCCGCGCCCGCACGGCCTTCACGATTTCAAGGGGGAAGCGGATCCGGCGATCGAAGTCGCCGCCGAACTCGTCGTCGCGCTGATTGGTCAACGCTGCGGTGAACTCGTTGATCAGATAGCCCTCGGAGCCCATGATCTCGACACCCACGTAGCCTGCCTGCTCTGCCAGTGCCGACGTGTTCGCAAAGCCCTCGACCGTTGCCCAGACCTCTTCGGTCGTCAGCGCACGTGGAGGAAAGACGTTGATCCGAGCCTTGCCGGCCGACGGCGCCACACAGGTGGACACCTTGGCATAACGGCCTGCGTGAAGAATCTGCAGGACGATGCGTCCACCGGCCTCATTCACTGCCGAGGTGATCGCGCGGTGCTCGCCCAAATCCTCGGGCTTTTGCAGCACCAGACCACCTTCATCCATCACCCCTTCGGGCACGGGGGAGTAGCCGCCGGTAAGGATGAGGCCGATCTCACCCGCGGCACGGGCCGCGTAGAAGGCCGCCAGTCTTTGATGGGGACGATCCATCGTTTCCAGGCGCGTATGCATTGCGCCCATCACCATGCGATTCGGCAGATCGACCCCAGCGACGCGCAGGGGGCTCAGGAGGTGTGGATAGGTTGACATGTTTGTCTCTCGTGGTGGGTCTGGGGTGACTGCAATAATCCTCGTTCCACCAATTTACGTCAAGATCATGACGTAAATTATTTTAAAAATACAGGGTTAATATCTAAATCAATTAGTGAATCAAGCAAAACAACCATCAATATCACTACACAAATGGGAACAATCTGTGCTCCGACGGTGACGGCTCCTCCAGGCGTCCGGGAAAGCCGAACTAGGCGTTGAACTCGCATTCGATGCGCGGCCCTCCCTCGGCAAAGCGAGGTTGGGCTAGCAGCACGGCGGCGTAGCAACTGGCTAGACCGCGAGGCCCTGCCATCCATGCCACTCACATGGTGGCACTCGTATTGAGGGTCTTGGGGGTCAGTTCCGAAGCCGATCGGCCATGGTTGATGCACGCAAGCGCAATCGCTCCCACAACGCCTGCGGCACCGATAACCAGGAAGTTCTGCTCAAGAGGTAGTTGCAGGGACACGATCAACCCGATCAGCAAAGGCGCCGCGATCGCACCCATGCGCCCAATGCCCGACGCCATTCCGATGCCGGTGGACCGAATGTCCGACGGGTAGTACTGGCCGCTGTAGGCGTAGACAACGATTTGTGCCCCAGTCGAGCAAGCCCCAACCGCTGCGATGATGAAATAGAGCACCTCCGTCGAGGTTTTCAGCGTGATCATGTACAGGAAGACTCCGCCCAGCGCGTACATGCAGACCACTACCCATTTGATGTGAAACCGGTCCGCAAGCCACCCGCCGCCGATCGATCCGATCACTGCCCCCACATTGAGTGCGATGACAAAACTCAATGCGGAGCCGAGGCTGTAGCCCGACATGGCCATCAGCTTCGTCAGCCAGGTGCTGAGCGCGTAGATCATGAACAAGCCAGTGAAGAAAGCCACCCAGAACATCACGGTGCTCAGTCCGCGGCCATCCTGAAACAGCTGCGCTACGGTGACACCGGACCCAGCATTGGTTGCGCGAGGCGGACGGAAGGTATCGTCGGCGCCGACCTTGAACCCCGGATCGATGGATTGGACGATCTGACGCAGTTGCGCACTGTCGCGGCTGGATACCAAAAACGACAGCGATTCAGGCATCGACTTTAGGATAAAGGGGATCAGCAGGACCGGGACACCAGCGGCAAAGAACACGATCTGCCAACCGAACTGCGCGATGAATTGCTTTCCCAGCACCGCAGCCAGAATGCCGCCGATGGCGTAGCCGGAAAACATCACGGTCGTCAGGAAACTCCGGATTCGCTTGGGTGCGTACTCAGTCATCTGGGCTGTGATGTTCGGCATCACGCCGCCGATGCCCAGCCCCGCTATGAAGCGCGCGATGCTGAAGGTGACAGGATCTTTGGTCAGCCCTGCTGCTGCAGTGAACACGCTGAAGAGAAACACGCACAGCGAGATCGTCCAACGGCGGCCGATCTTGTCCGACAGCGCACCCAGAAAGATGGCACCGAACATCATCCCGAACAGTGCCGAGCTGGCCATGAAGCCTGCGGTCGCGGCTTCCACACCCATCTCCTTCATGATCGCTGGAAGCGCCGCTCCAGCGACCGCCAGGTCATAGCCATCAATGATGATGACCAGAAAGCACCAAGCCAGCACTTTGGCATGGAAGCGATTGAACTTGGCCCCATCGGCAAGTTCGTGCACGTTGATCTCTCGCATCGGTCTTGTCTCCTTTGTTTCGGTAGGGATGCATCGGAACCACGCCCAAGACTTGCTCCGTCGGCTCGCTCACGCGAAGCACAAGCGGCCAGCACAGGCTCTCCGCGCAATCCATCGTTCTCACGACGACGTGATCTTTGCAGAGCTCGCCATTTACATCAATGTCTTGTCATATAATTTTGTGAAATCCGGGGGTTTGTACTAACTTTTAACAAGAGGTGTATGGCGAATTATGAAATGATGATTACGTAATAGCATGGACCTACACGATACCTTCGTCTGCAAAACGGAGGCACTCGAACTCAGTTCGAGGCGCGACACAGTCACCCTTACCTCTTCCGAGCAGCATGAAAGCCGTACTCATCCGTCAGTTCAGCGAAGACCCTCGCACACACCACGTCGAAGAGGTGGCCGATCCGGTTGTCGGCCCCGACGACGTCCTGATCAGTGTCAAAGCCGCGTCTCTCAACTTTCCCGATCTCCTGGTCATGAGCGGGAAATACCAGGTCCTTCCCGAACGTCCGTTCATTCCCGGAAAGGACGCAGCCGGCATCGTGGAGACCGTCGGTTCGAACGTGCGATCACTCAAAACTGGCGACCACGTCGTGGCGCTGGTGGAGAATGGTTGCTTCGCAAGTCGCCTGTGCGTTCCTCAGGCGAGCGCACACAAGATTCCGTCCGAAATTGCTTTCGCCGATGCGGCTGCGATGGGCCTCGTGTACCAGACGGCGTTCTTTGCACTCACGGATCGCGGCGGCCTCCGCAAGGGGGAGACCGTGCTGATCAGTGGAGCTGCCGGGGGTGTTGGCCTGGCTGCCATTCAGATCGCCAAAGGGCTCGGGGCGAAAGTTCTCGCGGGCGTCACCTCTGAGGTCCAGGCGGAAGCGGTGCGCCAATCTGGAGCCGACGAGGTAATTGACCTGTCCGCAGCCAACCTTGCCGAGTCCCTTCGCGAACAAGTACATCGAGCCACCAGCGGTAAAGGTGTCGACGTATTTCTGGATCCCGTAGGCGGCGATGTGTTCGATGCGTGCATTCGCGCCCTCGCGCGGCGCGGCCGGGCAGTGATCATCGGGTTCGTCGCCGGCAAGATTCCGGTGATCAAAGGCTCCTACCTGCTGCTCAAGAACATCTCCGTCGCCGGCATGCAGTGGACGGACTATCCAACGCACTCGCCCGAACTCGTCGCAGATGCCCAAGCGAAACTGAACGAACTCTACGTTCAGGGGTTCGTGCGCCCGCACATCACGCAAACGTTTCCTCTCGAATCTTTCGCAGACGCAGCGGCCCGGCTTGCGTCAAGAGGGGTGATTGGGAAGCTCGTCTTAACCATCTAATAGCGCGGTGCACAAATGAGCGCCACGATCACCCCGTATCATTCGGCGCGGGGTTCCCACTGCCATCGTCTACGAGGACGATTTGGCGACCAGCTTCATGGACCAGGCTAGGCAACGCTGACCATGTGATCGCGGCCACCAAAGCGCAGGTCGAAAACATTCCCGACCTCGACGACGAGACAGCTGGCGCGCTGCTCCGGACCGCAGCGCGAATCGCACGCACCATCGAAGCCGCATTCCATCCGGATGGCATCACCATGATGCAGACGAAAAGACCAGCGGGTTGGCAAACAGTGCCGCCTGTCCATCTGCACGTGCTGCCGCGCCATGATGGTGACGGCGTGACACTGAGATGGCCGCGCAAAGAGCCGTCGTTGACGGAACTCCAGTCGCGGGCCTCCCGGTTGACTGGCTTCGTTTAGCCCCAACCAGCCGCAAACGTCGTCTCGGATGCCCCGCTATATTCAGCCATCGATAAACACCCCCGCGAATGCCCCGGCCGGGTCTCAAACACTGACTTGGCCCAGGAGGTAGGGCTGTCTCCCTCCTCTGCGTTCGCAAAGTACTGATGCTGGAAGACATGGGAGTGATCCACCGCTATGTCGCAGTGTTAGCCCCCCCCGAAGTGAGCTTGCCTCGCACTTTCATCGCACTGCGATCTCGAAGACTTTCGACGATTCCTAGACCAGCACCTGACTTTCGCCAACGGAGTTCGGCGCGTGCAGACCGACATTCCTTGATCGATGATCAAGCAAACGCTTGAATTGCCGTTGCATTGCATCGCCCCCCTCTGGCTAAGGGGCTCCCAAACCATGACACCCATCCAGAACGCGACGTCTGACACAGCGGACGATAGCTCGTCTCGCAATCTCGTTCTTGTTCTAGCCTTCACCTTCCTCAGAGTTGGCCCCCATCCCGAGGGCAACCTTCGACATCCCGTCATTGAGCTGGTTGATGTGGTACAGCAGAGATATCTTGTCGTCGAAGCGAAAGCTTGCCACCGCTTGACGATAGAACTCATAGATTCTTGGCTGGATTCCGTCCCAGAACGCCCGCCCCGGGGGCAGCATCACGACTTTCTTGGCACGCCTATCAGTTGGATCCACGACGCGCGCCACATGCCCTTCACGCTCCAAGCGCTTGAGAACTCCATCAAGACTTTGGCGGCTTACGACCAGATAGTCCGCAAGGTCGGAGAACGACATTCCATCTTTCACCTGGGGTCGCGACAAGGCTCCCAGCGTCGCCCACTGGACTGTGGTGATGCCAAGCTCCTTGACGGACTGGCGATCCAAAGTGTTGCCAGCTTGGAACAGCCGAAAAAACAATCGGTTGTGAACGGCGGAAACCGATTGATCGTAGTTTTCGTTATCAGACATGCGCAGGTTACTAGTCGGGGAGCTTCAAATAGTTCAGAATCGAGCCTTCAGGTAGCTGAACAACTCACGGGAACGATGGATGGCCACCGTACCGCGACCCATGAAGGCGCGTCTCCTCTTTGCGCCGCGAGCATCGACAACCCCTTGTCCATCTTAGCAGCTTTGCGCAAGGATGTTGACATAAATACCCGTTCGATTGAAGGCAGCGCCCAAATTGCCGGTCAAGTGCCCGTCGAGGCATGGGGCGCTGCACGTACCGGCGCCGCACCGACCGTTCGACCGACAGTCAGTCCCACAGGCGCTTCCCGAGAGTCGTCATCGCATCTCGGCGTACTACCGCACCAATGGCGGCGCCCGAAAGGCTGGATGTTGGATGATCGCTGCCCCCTTGTCACACCATCCGAATTCGCCCCTATTCCCAACCGGTTCGCACGTTCGCTTTCTGCGTCCCTCGCCCTTCTTCAACCCGGCTTTGCAGAAGGTGGTGCGAGCTTTTCAACCTCGTCGGGCCTACTGATAGCAACGCCGACAAAGATCTGAGCGACCTCGGCATCGGCGATGCGATAGTTGGACTCGGTGACGCTACGCGGCCCGAGCAACTCGCAGAAGCGCCGGAAGCTGCCGCGCGCCTCCGGGATAGTGACAGCGAACAGAGCCTCGCGCTGCCCGCCGACCTCGGCGCGCTCAACGACAAAGCGCAGCCGGCCGAAGTTCATGTTCGCGCCCGAGGTGATGGCGATGAAGTTTTGGCCTTTGCAGCCGTGCTCGGCCGCTTATTTCTTGATGGCTGCCACGCCCAGGGCGCCCGAGCGTTCGAGGAGGCGGCGAGTATCTTCGAACACATCTTTGATCGCAGCACAGGCGGCGTCGGTATCGACGACGAAGTCGTCAACTAGCGCCTGCGTAACGCGGAATGGAGCGCCCTATCCCGTCCCTGCAGCGCTGCAAGGCGGCGTGGACATCGGCATCATGTACCTACCCCTGTATCGCGCATGCGTCGTGGTCGCATCCCTGATCGTGTGCTTCGCGACTTGGTACGTGATTGAGCGCACGCCCCTTGGAGCACGGCTGCGCGCAGCCACCGAACGCCCTCGGCTGACGCAAGCGCTGGGGATCAACGTGCCCGTCATGGTGACCGCGACGTATGCGGTCGGCGTTGCGCTGGCGGCTTATGCCGGGGTGCTGGCGGCGCCCATCATGCAGGTCAACCCCGTCATGGGATCGAACCTGATCATCGTGGTGTTCGCTGTCGTCGTGATCGGAGGCATGGGCTCGATCCTGGGCTCCATCGTGACCGGTCTCGGACTTGGTCTGCTCGAAGGTCTGACCAAGGTCTTCTATCCCGGGCGTCGGCCATCGTCATCTTCGTCGTCATGGTCATGATCCTGCTGGTACGTCACGCCGGTCTCTTCGGCAAGACGGCCTGAGCGGCGCGTTCAACTCGAATCCAAGGAATCTCCGCATGCGCGCGCGTTACCCCCTCCTGATCCTGCTGGCCATCGCGGCCCCCATCTTCATCTACCCGACTTTCCTGATGAAAGTCCTGTGCTTCGCGCTGTTCGCCACGGCGTTCAACCTCTTGCTCGGCTTCGGCGGCGTGCTTTCCTTCGGTCACGCCGCCTTCTTCGGTGGCGCCGCCTACATCTGCGCGGCGGTCGTCCAGCACTGGGGTCTGACACCGGAGCTCGGCATCCTGGCGGGTGCGCTGTATGCGCTTGTACTGGACGCGATATTCGGCTGGATTGCCGTGCGCAGCGCCAGCATCTACTTCGCCATGATCACACTGGCGCTCTCGCAGCTAATCTTCTTCCTGGCCCTGCAACTCCCCTTCACGGGTGGCGAGGAAGGAATCCAGGGTGTGCCTCGCGACCGCTTGTTCGGTGTCCTCGACCTCTCCGACAACCTCGCGATGTACTTCTTCGTGCTCGTCGTCTGCGCGGCGGGCTTCTGGCTCATCCATCGAATCATCCACTCGCCTTTCGGACATGCGCTGCTGACCGCGATCCGCGAAAACGAGCCCCGTGCCATCTCTCTCGGCTACGACGTGTCGCACTACAAGCTGCTGGCGTAGCCGGTTTATCCCGAGGAAACACTCTGCACCGACATCTGGTGGGAGGCACAAAGGCTTGCGGGTTTCCGGTGCCTGGTAATTGAGCCCGGGATCTTGGTGCTCGACAACGGGTTGCTCGATTACGAAGAAGCCTGATGCGCTAATGACCGGAACTGGTCGCTCCACACAGCCGTTGGTCTCCTTCTGTGCACGCCGGGCTTCCACTTGAGCATTTGCACGGCGGACCTTCACAACGGACGGCAACAGTCATTGCACGCAAGCCGCAGCGCCGTCAAGCGGGAAACGCCCCCGAGCTACATCCCCGCGTAATTCGGACCGCCACCGCCCTCTGGGGTGACCCAGATGATGTTCTGCGTCGGGTCCTTGATGTCGCAGGTCTTGCAGTGCACGCAGTTCTGCGCGTTGATCTGCAGGCGGTCGCTGTTGTCGTCGTTCTTCACGAACTCGTAGACGCCGGCCGGGCAATAGCGGCTCTCGGGGCCGGCGAACTTTGCGAGGTTGACTTGTACCGGCACCGCCGCATCCTTCAGCGTCAGGTGGGCCGGCTGGCTTTCCTCGTGGTTAGTGTTGCTGATGAACACCGAGGACAAACGGTCGAAGCTCAGCTTGCCGTCGGGCTTCGGGTAGCTGATCGGCGAGAACTCGCTCGCCGGGCGCAGCGCGTTGTGGTCGGCTTTGTGGTTGTGCAGGGTCCAAAGCGGGCTCTTGACGCCCAGCTTTGGCAGCAGCCACTGCTCGATGCCGGTCATCAGTTGTCCGGCGGTCTTGCCCTTCTTGAACCAGAGCTTGAAGTTGCGCGTCTGCTGCAGCTCTTCGCTCAGCCAGCTCTTGTCGAAGGCCTCGGGGTAGGCGCTCAGCTCGTCCTGGGCGCGCCCGGCTTCCAGCGCGGCGCTGAGCGCCTCGGCGGCCAACATGCCGCTCTTGATGGCGGCATGGCTGCCCTTGATGCGGGCTGCGTTCAGATAGCCAGCGTCGCAGCCGACCAGGCAACCGCCCGGAAACACGGTCTTGGGCAGGGCCTGGGGCGTGCCGTTGTTGATGGCGCGGGCGCCGTAGCCGATGCGCTTGCCGCCTTCGATGTGCGCGGCGATGGCCGGGTGGGTCTTCCAGCGCTGCATCTCCTCGAAGGGGCTGAGGTAGGGGTTCGTGTAGTCCAGCCCGATGACGAAGCCCAGCGTTACGCGGTTGCCTTCGAGGTGGTAGAGGAAGCCGCCGCCGAAGGTGTCGCCCTCCATCGGCCAGCCGGCGGTGTGCACTACCTTGCCGGGCTGGGCCTTGTAGGCGGGGATCTCCCACAGCTCCTTGATGCCGATGGCGAAGGTCTGCGTGTCCTTGCCTTCGGTCAGCTTGAAGCGGCTGAGCAACTGCTTGCCCAGATGGCCGCGCGCGCCCTCGGCGAAGACGGTGTACTTGCCCAGCAGCTCCATGCCGAGCTGGAAATGGTCGGTCGGCTCGCCGTCCTTGCCCAGGCCCATATTGCCGGTGGCCACGCCTCTCACGCGGCCCTGCTCGTCGTAGAGCATCTCGGCGGCAGCGAAGCCGGGGAAGATCTCGACGCCCAGGTTCTCCGCCTGCTGCGCCAGCCACTTGGTGACGTCGGATAGGCTGATGACGTAGCAGCCGTGGTTGTGGAAGTTGCGCGGCACCAGCCAGTGGGGCGTGCGACTAGTTCCCGACTCGGACAGGAAGAGCACGTCGTCGCCGGTAACAGGCTGGCTCAGCGGGGCGCCCAGCTCCTTCCAGTTCGGGAACAGCTCGTCAATGGCGCGCGGGTCCATGACCGCGCCCGACAGGATGTGGGCGCCGGGCTCCGACCCCTTCTCCAGCACGACGACGCGGGCGTCGGGCCTGAGTTGCTTGAGCCTGATGGCCGTGGCGAGACCGGCCGGGCCACCGCCGACGATGACCACGTCGTACTCCATCGCTTCACGCGGGCCGTAGGTACTCAGAATGTCCTCAGGGCTCATATATAGGTAGTCTCCAATGACTGTATTTCTGTCTGCGCCACTATTCCTCGTTCGGGAAAGCGGCCCACCGCGCCCGATGACGCGGTGATCAATTGGCTTGGAACGTCAGACTTTTTCGAAAGTGACAGCGATGCCCTGGCCCACGCCGATGCACATGGTGCACAGCGCGTAGCGGCCGCCCAGCGTGTGCAGCTGGTTCACGGCCGTGGTGGCCAGGCGCGCGCCCGAGGCGCCCAGCGGGTGGCCCAGCGCAATCGCGCCGCCCCACTGGTTGACGCGCTGGTCGTCGTCGGCGATGCCGAGGTCGCGCAGCACTGCCAGGCCCTGGGCGGCAAAAGCTTCGTTCAGCTCGATCACGTCCATCTGCGCCAGCGACAGGCCGGTGAGCTGCAGCACCTTGCGCACGGCGGGCGCGGGGCCGAAGCCCATGATGCGCGGCGCCACGCCGGCGGTGGCCATGCCGACCACGCGGGCGCGCGGCGTGAGGCCATACTGCTTGGCGGCCTCTTCATTGGCCAGCAGCAGGGCGCAGGCGCCGTCGTTCACGCCGCTGGCGTTGCCGGCGGTCACCGAGCCATCGGGGCGCACCACGCCCTTGAGCTTGGCCAGCGCTTCGATGCTGGTGGCGCGGGGGTGCTCGTCCTGGCTCACGACGATGGGGGCGCCCTTCTTCTGGGCGATGGACACGGGCACGATCTCTTTCGCCAGGTAGCCGGCGGCAATGGCGGCGGCGGCTTTCTGCTGCGAGGCCAGGGCCATGCGGTCCTGGGCGGCGCGCTCGATCCTGAAGTCGTCGGCCACGTTCTCGGCCGTTTCTGGCATAGGGTCCACGCCGCACTGTGCCTTCATCAGCTTGTTGACGAAGCGCCAGCCTATGGTGGTGTCGTATACCGCGTTGCTGCGGCTGAAGGCGCTCTCGGCCTTGGGCATGACAAAGGGGGCGCGGCTCATGCTCTCCACGCCGCCGGCGATCATCAGGCGGGCCTCGCCGGCCTTGATGGCGCGCGCGGCCGAGCCGACGGCATCGAGGCCCGAGCCGCACAGGCGGTTGATAGTGGCGCCGGGCACGTCGATGGGCAGGCCGGCCAGCAGCGACGACATGCGCGCCACGTTGCGGTTGTCCTCGCCGGCCTGGTTGGCGCAACCGTAGAGCACGTCGGCCACGGCGGTCCAGTCCACGTTGGGGTTGCGATCCATCAGGGCCTTGATGGGCACGGCGCCGAGGTCGTCGGTGCGCACGCCGGCCAGGGCGCCGCCGTAGCGGCCGAAGGGGGTGCGCACGGCGTCGCAGATGAAGGCTTGGGAAGTGTTCATGATAGTCTTTGAATCAGGTTGAAAGTAGTGGTTCGAGGTTGCCCAGAGAGAAGCCGAAACCGGCCTCATCCGCCAGACGTTGGAGGTCGCTCTCGAGCTGGGAGCGATCCTGCTGGCGAGCCCAAAACACCGGGCCACCCTCCCAACGCGGGAATCCATAGCCTTGCACCAGCACCACGTCGATGTCGCTGGGGCGGGATGCCACTCCTTCGGCGAACAGCAAGGCGGCCTCGTTGACCATGGCGAGCAAGGCCCGGCGTTGGATCTCTTCGGGAGCAAGCGCACGCCGGATGATGCCGCGTTGCGCACTCGCCTGCTCGATCACACCGCGAACAGTGGCATCGATGGCTTTCACCTGCTTGCCGTCCACATAGGCGTAGTAGCCCGCGCCGGTCTTGCGCCCCAGGCGTCCGGCCTCGCACAGCTGATCCAGAATGGACACGTAGCGCTCACGCGGATCACGCGTCGCCGCCTGCGCCTTGCGCATACGCCAGGCAATGTCGAGGCCGGAGAGATCGGCCACGGCGAACGGCCCCATCGCAAAGCCCAGCCCCGTCAGCGCAGTATCCACGTCCTCGGGCCAGGCACCATCCTCGAGCATGAACTCGCATTGGCGGCGGTAGGCGTTGTAGATCCGGTTGCCGATAAAGCCGAAGGCATTCCCAGTCAGCACCGGCATCTTCTTCAGGGTAGCACCGAGCGCCATGCCGGTGGACAGCACGCCCGGGGCGGTCTTTGCGCCGCGCACCACCTCAAGCAGCTTCATCACGTTCGCCGGGCTGAAGAAATGCAGCCCCAGCACGTCCTGCGGGCGGGAAGTGGCTGCAGCGATCGGGTCGATGTCGAGGTAGGAGGTGTTCGTCGCCAGGACAGCGCCCGGCCGCGCATGGACGTCGATCTTGCGAAAGACCTCCTGCTTGACAGCCAGGTCTTCAAAGACGGCCTCGATCACCAGGTCGGCCTGCTGCAGACGTTCCCATTCAAGGCTGGCCTGAAGGCGTGCCTCGTTGGACGACGCGGCGTCGGCCGAGAGCTTGCCCGCTGCGACGCGTTCACGGTAGTGGTCGGCAATGCGTTGCCGCCCTCGTTCCAGCGCAGCTCCGTCCTGCTCCAGCAGCAGCACGGCCAAACCAACATCAAGCGCCGAGATGGCGATGCCTGAGCCCATGGTTCCGGCCCCGATCACAGCGATGGAACGCACCTCCCGCGCGGGCACCTGGAACGCCGGCGGCAGCTTGGTGGCTTCCCGCTCGACTTTGAACTGGTAGCGCTGCGCCTGGGCGGCCGTAGTAGGCACAAGAGCCAGAAACAGGTCCCGCTCCTTCTGCAGGCCTGCGTCGAACGGCAGCGTAGACGCAGCCAGGGCGGCAAGCAGCGCGCCATAAGCCGGCTGCAGCTTCTGGCGGGCGGTGAGCTTTGCCCGCTGCGCGGCCACCGTGGACTGCACCTCCGCAGCATCGAGTTCGCCATCCCGAGCCCGTGGATAAGGAGCGCCCTTTTCAGCGAGCACCGTCGCGCGCGCAGCTGCTGCGCCAATGACGTCGCCGGTCACCACATCGTCGAACAGGCCCGACGTGGCGAGTTGTCGAGCGCCTTGGGGCTGACCGCCGGACATCAGCGCATGAGCTGCGGCAATGCCTACTAGGCGAGGCAGTCGCTCATGCGCTGAGGTCCGGGGATCAGGCCCAACGTAATCTCGGGAAGCCCGATACGGGCCCTTTCCTGGACTATACGCCCATGGCAGCCCAGTGCCAGCTCCAGACCACCGCCCAAGGCAACGCCGGAGATGGCCGCAACAACTGGCTTGCTGCTCGCTTCCAGACGAGCGACGACCGTGCGCAGGATGGGCTCCTGCAACTGGTGCGGCGTGCCGAACTCGGTCACATCAGCGCCGGCAGAGAATGCATTTTCGCTACCGGCCAGCACAATGCCTCGCACGGCGGAATCGGCCTCCGCGGCGTCGAGCTGCTGCACGATGTGTTCGCGCAACGCGTGGCCCAGGCTGTTGACGGGCGGGTTGTCCAGGGTGATGACGGCGATGCCGTTGCGGATGTCCAGCATGGTCAACCTCACTCGGCCTTCATCAGTTGCTTGCCGATGACGAGTTGCTGGATCTGCGTCGTGCCTTCATACAGGCGCAGCAGGCGCACATCGCGATAGAAGCGCTCGACCGGAAACTCGTTGATGTAGCCCGAGCCGCCGTGGATCTGCACGCCACGGTCAGCGACGCGGCCCACCATTTCGGTCGTGAACATCTTGGTGCACGAGGCGCGCATGCTCACTTCCGGATCGGTGACCCCAAAGGGCTTGGCGTCGTAGCGCTGCGCGGTTTCACGCACCAGCGCCCAGCCGGCCAGCAGTTCGGCCTGGCTGTCGGCCAGCATTGCCTGTACCAACTGAAAGTCGCCGATGCGCTGGCCGAACTGCTTGCGCTGCTGCGCATAGGCCACGCCCTCCTGCAGGATGCGCTGTGCCATGCCGCAGGCCAGGGCCGAGATGTGCAGGCGACCGCGGTCGAGCACCTTCATCGCCGTCTTGAAACCCTTGCCTGCTTCGCCGCCGATGATGTTGACGGCGGGAACCCGCACGTTGTCGAGATTGACGTCGCAAGTGCGCGTGCCTTTCTGTCCCATCTTCTTGTCGGGCTTACCGAGGGTCAAACCCGGCAGACCGGCCGGGACGACGAAGGCGGAAATGCCACCCGCCCCCGGGCCGCCGGTGCGTGCCATCAGCGTGAAGGCACCTGCGCGCGGCGCATTGGTGATAAAGCGCTTCGTACCACTGATCACGTAGTCGCTGCCATCAGCCACGGCCTTGGTCTTTAACGATGCCGCATCCGACCCCGCATCGGGTTCCGTGAGCGCGAAGGAGATGATCAATTCTCCGCTGGCGATGCGCGGCAGGTATTCGGCCTTCTGTTCGGGCGTGCCATCCATCAGGATGCCTTGCGAGCCGATGCCAATGTTCGTCCCCGCTACCGAGCGGAACGCAAGCGCTGTCTGGCCAAGCTCATAGGCGACCTCGCACTCCTGGGCCATCGACAGGCCAATGCCGCCGTACTCCTCGGGAATCGAGATGCCGAACAAGCCGAGCTCTTTCATGTCGGCCACGATGTCGGTCGGCACTTCGTCGTGCTCTTCGAGATGGTTTTCGGCGGGCACCAGCCGCTCGCGGACGAAGCGTTGAACGCTGTCTTTCAGCAGTTGGAAGGTTTCTTGATCAAGCGCCATGAGGGGTCTCCTTTGAATGGACAGGATTGTTTAACGATCGAATTAACTTGACAATTGGAAATAAAATGAACATACTGTTCAAAATTTTCGACATATAGGATTCATGGACGCCCACGCACTCACACTCTTCGTCGACATCGTGGAAGCAGGGAATCTCAGCCTGGCCGCGCGGAACATGAAGATGAGCCGGGCCAATATCAGTTATCACCTGACCCAGCTTGAAAGGTCGGTCGGGATGCAGCTGATGCGGCGCACGACGCGGCGTGTGGAGCTCACGGACATTGGCCAACGCCTCTACCACCACGGGTGCGTCATTCGCAATGAAGTACTCGCAGCCAAGGAGTCGGTGGCGGTGTTCGGCAAAAGCCTGCATGGCGCGGTTCGGCTCAGCTTGCCCACCGGATTCGGGCACATGGTGATGTCCAGTTGGCTGATCGAGTTCAAGCGCCTCTATCCTGACATCGATCTCGATCTGCTGTTCGACAATCGCGTCGACGATCTCCTGCGCGAAGAAGTGGACATCGCGGTACGCGTTATGTCGGAGCCTCCCCAACAGATGGTGGCCATCGAGCTGGCCCAGGTGCGCTACGTCACCTGCGCATCGATCGACTACGCCCGCGGGCACGCGATGCCAGAGCGGCTGGAGGAACTCGGCGATGTTCCCCTGATCACGTCGGCCGTGGCGGGGCGCAAACTGAGAGTCTCGGCCTATCAAGACGGTGAGGAACGGCGCGAACTGACGCTGCACCCCACCCTGGCATCGGAGAACTTCCAGTTCCTTCGGGAGGCCATCCTCGCCAGCCTGGGCGTCGGTCTCGTCCCTGACTATGTCGTCCGCCAGGATGTTGCCGAGGGACGCATGGTCACCGCTTTGTCCGATTGGCGCCTGAGCGTGTTCGGTACCCGCATGTTCCTGCTGCGGATGCCAGGCGCCTATCAAACCGTTGCAACCCGCACGCTCATCGACTTTGTCGTCCAGAAGGCACGGTCTTGGTCGACGTAGGGTTGCACCGGAGTTCGCTCTAGACATTTCTAGTAGCTTTGATCTGGACTGAACTGCCAACCCGACAACGCCGCGTCTCAGTTGACCTGACCGCTGCGCATCCAGCGCCCCGAAGCCAGAACTTTCGTCGGAGAATCAATGACGTGCGACAGTGTCGCCTAGGTGTGCGCATCAGCGCGCGATACCGTACCTACATGAAGGAATGTACGGTACGCAACTTTCCCAGGTACGACCGTACCTCGTTCGGAGCCGAGACCACAGACATCAGGTGAAAGTTCGGGCTGGTGAATTCCGCCTAGCAAGAGATAAGGTAGTCCCTGCCAAAGCCGAGATTGCTCCTACCCTCTACTGCGCGCTAACCTCGTCGCGCCCCTATATCTCATGCGAGCGCCCCCGTGAAGAGTCCTGCCAACCATAAAGCCGATTTTGCGGAGAATGACGAACGATTTTTTCGGCTCGTTCCTCCAACAGCGGACGAACTCACAGTAATACTGAAAGGGCACCTCCTGGTCGAAGAGCAACTACGATCCATCACCCGTTCGTCAGTCGCCAACCCTCGCTACTTTGACGAAGCGAAGCTCACATTCTCCAATGCCTTGTGCTTGGCAAGAGCAGTCGCCGGACACTTTAATGAGGGCGCATGCTGGGTTGCTGCGGAGCAACTCAATACGGTACGGAATAAGATCGCCCACAGAGCCGAACCTGGACCAGCCGCCGCACTCCTCGACAGGTTTTATTCAGTGTGCGAAGCGGAGAGCCGCTGGTCCGCCTGGTCATCGGCACCGCGAAGCACGGCAAAGCTCTCCCAGTACATTTGTTGCATCTGGGCCACCTTCGACGCGTTGCGAGCAGTTGTCCAAGTTTGTTCAGAAACCACTTCAGTGTTGCGCCCACGCCCTTAAGTCTCCCGTGCCAAACGCGGCCTCACCTGATGGAAGTCTCGGCTATGCATTCACCAACCACTTCCCAACGGCCGCGCCCCCTCTTTTCACGTAGTCAATACTGAAGGCCATAAGATCAGCGAGGTGGGCATCAATCTGTCCTTTCGAAATCCCCGGCTGCACGCCATAGATGGCGAAAATGACTTTGTCCGCGCTCCGGTTCAGCAAGATCTCTTGCAACATTGCAAGATTGCCGACCTTGAAGACTGACGGACGCCTATGCCGCCTTTCATTTATCCGATGCTCCACATGCTCGACCAACACACGGGATTCGCAATAAACAACTGACTTTAGTAGCTGGCAGGTGACTTCGTAGACGTCGTCAACACGGGCACCATTTGGTTCGCCCCCAGCTCCCTTGCAGTGATACAGACTCACGAGGACTCTGTCGTCTTCTTCTCGTGTGACCGCGATGTAGTCGGCGGCCTCCCCAGTCCTGTGGTCATAAACGAGGACCTCGAGATTTTCCTTCGCCCTGATCCACAATTCCAAATGTCTGTGGACGGTCATTCGTTCGGGATTATCGGCGTCAAACTCTCTACCGATCTCACAGCCATCCCACCCAGGGTTCTCGACGTCCTCATCAAGAAGCCGATTGCTGGCCAGCTTCGGAGGCGGGTAGCAGTTCATCCCTTCGAACGATGACTTGTCGGCTGCGTAAAAGATTGGAGGATGCATAGAAAGCCACTGGTCAAAATCCAACCAGTCATCGTGCGTGCTAGATATTTCGACTTCCCAACCAGCGCCGTGCTGTCGAAACAATGCGCCCCCGGCTAAAGACATGCGGTAGGGCACCGCATCTGAGTCCGAGACGATTTCGAAATCCAGGCCATCAGGTCCTGAGGCGAATGACGAGAGCTCTAGATCAGTGATTTGGCGATAGAGCCACTGCTGCTGCCCAACACGTCGATATCTCAACCGATGCGCCTGCTTGTAGGCATTGCGCGACCAACTTCCACCAATAACAACATCTGGGATTCGCCGCAACGTCCGCGAATGCTGGACGAGATCTAGCTGAGACTCTGCTAGCGTTTCGTCGCCATTCAAGCGATTGTTCAGCTTCGATATCCACTCAAGGTATTGCGATACGGAGAGACGTTGATTGCTCCATATACGCGAGTTACTGCTTGCTCCGATGGTTTCACGCTCGCCATCTTCCAATCCACTCCCAAAGTAATGTCCTTGTACGTAGGCGCGCCCATCGCCCGGCGTGACCGCTCGCTCAGCACGAGGTCCAGTTAGCATGCGATAGGATTCTGCTTGCGAATTTACGGCCGTGTTACGCAAGCCAACAGCGTAGAAGCGCATATCCGTGAGGCCGGCGCGCGCACGGATGGTCTCCTCGAAGCTCAAAGGTCTATGGTGATCCTTGGCCACGACCTGCATTAGTGCGATATATAAGCGATCTGTTCTACGAGTGGAGCCGATGAAGCACAACCGTGTAGCAGCGTTGTAGGCCAGCAGGAAAACGTCGTGTCGTACATTTACAAGCACGTCAGCAGTCGCCCAGTTCGGCGGCTCATGGTCGACGGTCAAAAGCAGTGTGATCAACCCATCATCCGAGATCCACTGCTTAGCCAAGTGAAGCCTTCGCCCTATCAATGCCTCAAACAAAGTGAAGTCCGGGGCCACGTCGCACTGAAAGATTCGAGCATGGGCATATAGCTCAAATGACATTGGCGACACGGCGTCGTAGTCCGAGACTGTCTGCCTCTTCGGCTTCAAGATCTCCAAGATTGATTCATCGGCAGCCCCTTCGGCGAGCTGACGCCTCGCCTCTTCGTCGATAAGGGAAGCGATGTCCACTCCCTCTTGAAAGAGCCTTGCGGTGGCATCTTGCAGACGACTCACAGTCGACACTAAAGTAGCGTTGCCCGTGCGTTCATCATTTGTTCGCGCAAACCGACCTATGAACTGTATCGTTGGAACTAGGGAGCGGTGCGGCGCATGGAGTGCTGCGATCTTCAGCTTTGGAAAGTCATAGCCCTCCCCGAACATGTCAACGCAGACTATTCCCTCCAGCTCGCCCTGGAGCAAGGAGACCTCCAGTTGCTCCTGCCTCCGTTTGGAAATTCCGCTGTCGATCGCTTCTACCCTCGCCCCCAGCCCGGCGTAAATCCCCGTCAGCTTCCTAGCAGCGGATATCGAGGATGCTCGCGCAAACAGTCGATGGTCGAATCCTTGCGCCTGATCTTCCCGCAACTGTGCAATCGCCACCCTTGCGATGGCAAGGTCCACCTCGTCCTCATCGTGATCGTTATGCACAGGCGCTGGACGAAAGGAGACACTCCCAAACGCTTGTTCGCGAGACGCCTTGGAAACTGGATAGCTATATGCCAGACGACCCGGAATTGCCTTTTTATCGCGCCTGAATGGAGTAGCCGTCAAGAAGACAAACTTGGCGCGGGAGTAGTGACCGAGATACGCACTCCAAGTGTCTGCTGGAGCATGGTGCGCCTCGTCAAAGATAATCAAATCGAATAGATCTGCGGGACTTACGGGCTCCAGGACCGGCGAGGTGCTCGCTGGCGTGGACACGACCACATCGAAAGTTTGAAAGGCAAGCCATTCATCGGCGCTCAATGGCCTGCCCTTCTGTGGATGTACATGAGGATTTCCTGCCTCCGCCGGTAAGACCTTGAGCTTGCGTAGCGTCGACAGTTCACCGAAGTGGGCCGAGGTCTGTCGTCTCAGCACATCCGTGGGTTCCACCACCAGCACACGGTTTGAGCCCAACAAAAAAGGAAGCGCCATGATCACGGCAGTCTTCCCATATCCAGTCGGCAAAGACACTATGGCCGGCTCGTCGTAGACCGAAAAGTGGGCCGCCACAGAATGAAGAGCGCCCAACTGGCCTGGCCTAAAACCCGAGTTCGGACTGCTAATGGGTTTCAAAGCCAGCATGTGGCTATGTTCAATGAAGAAATCGGCCACGTTCCCCTCCCGGAATGAACTAGATGACCAATTGTTACTTCAAAGAACATAACAAGCCAGCCTAATTTTTGAGACCTACTCCGAATTATTGCCGCTTCAGGTCTGATGGTCTTCTTTGTTGCGCCCTTCGGAACGAGCGATGTTATTCGCGACCCAAAGGCCGAATGCGATAACAGCTACAAGTACTCCGAGCATCACCGTAGTACCCAAGTCCATACGCTTTTCTCCACAAACACAGCCCTATCGGTACGCCTGATGATAGCAATCACCGCCGGATATGAACTGAGAATCCGCAGCGCAACGCAACATCGTTCGTAACAGGAAACCCGTTGGGATCCTGCTGGGTTCCTACTTGGTTAACCGCCGGTTCCCACATCAAAACCTAGAGCGGCACTCGACCAATTTGGTTCTGAAACACGGCGTAAAGGAGCGCGCTGTGCCCCAGCACAGTTGCTCAGATCTTGAGGTCCATGAGCGCCGCTGACACAGGATCCATGGCCATCCTCATAGTAGAAATACCCACGAAGCGAGGGAAACTGGGGGCCTGTAGCGGAAACCCAGCAGGTTATGGCCAGGTTTTACTTTCGAACCCAGTGCAAACCGGATGCAAAGCTACCAATCCCAATCCCATTCCCAATCCCAAATCTTTTACTGGCTACGCCAGTGTCAACAGCGTCTGCGCCGCTGTCTGACCTGATAAGCCACAACAGGCCGGACCAATTCCAGATGGGACGCCCTCGTAGATGCAGTGATGGTGCTTAGACGCGTCCACAGCCCGCATGAGCGGTCGAAACACCTCGGGTGACGGGGTAGCAGCCACTTCAGAGTCATTGCAGCCCAGAGCGCGTTCTGCGCGGTCTCGCGCTCTGTTTCTGAAACGCGAGTCGAATCTCCGAGTTTTTGCCTTGCAGGGTCTAGAAGACGGTTGGCGCCGTGCAAAAGAAAGTGGGCAAGTCGGAGGGTGTGGCCAGAGTCCTGTATTGCACAATCCAACGACTTCGCTCGCTAGAACGTGAGACCGCCGAGCCAGCCTTCCCTTTTGTCCATGGCAAGAATCGATGCCCACCGGGGCGCCAAGCTTCCCCGCATATTCGGAATATTTGATAGGGATTTTGATAGGGTGTTTGAAAAGGGCTTTGACTGATCGCGTCAACACTTGATCTCTACGCCAGCCAAGCACTCCGGATCTGTTCGATGGTCCACAACTGGACAGCCGCCCCGCCCCTCGCCCACCGTCAGTGAAGCTGGAACGATCAACGGTTGATGATGTTCCAGACGTACGTGACTAGGGTGGCAACTGTCGGGCGCCGGCGTCTCAAGGTGGGAGTTACTTTTGCAACGCCACGAGCCGGGCTCTTTTGACTGGGAACTATTTGCCAGGCCGAGATACTCAAATATCCTGTCGGCAATTCAAGCCACTAACTCCTCCGCGACATGAACCGCGCTTGGTCCAGCCATTGCCGACCTTTTTGCTGCGACCCACGGTCCGTGTTTCTGAGCATTAATCGCGCCCCACCCTCCTTCGGTGCAGCAGGATCCACCAAGCCCCCCCACGATTCACAAGTGCGGACGGTTGCGGCGGGGTGAAATCTACGGACCTGCGGACAAGTTTCAGCGCCTCATACGCGGGATCGCGGCCAGCCCGGGGTCGACTCAGCGAAATAATCTGTTAGCCGCCTGAAAGACTCCGTGTTCCTGTCGCAGCCATTCAGACATTGCGGCAACTCCTACTTCCATTGTCGAAAGGGCACCCCTCGTATCAGTACTAGGTTAAAGGATGCCCTATCCCCTCATTCCCGTACTAGGCCAAGTCTCCGCCGTTCGGGTCGGATAGACCGTCGACTTTGATTTCTCTCAGCGCAGCTCAGAGCGCATTTGACACTGAGGTGTGCAGTATGGTCTCAGTGCAATGCACACAGCACATGCAGAGTACAGGCCGCGACGCTTTAAAAGTGCAACCGCGGAAGACCGGTCCACAGCACAGCTCGGCATTTGCTCCGCTAACGAATAACGCCGCGAGGATGGAAGGGCCGAGGGGTCGTAACGATTCAACTGTCGCGTGGTGCCGCCGATGCTCTGCGACCTGAGCTCGGGAACTGTCGCTTTGCTGCCCCAGCACACACAGCCTCAGATGAAGGGGTTTGGCCTGCCCCAAGCGCAACAGTCCCCAGAACCCACCCAATTGGCCTGATGAGCCTAAAGTGCGGCGAGCTGCCCGCCCCCCCCCAATCAAGCAGAGACCCGGCAAGTCCCGAGATGGGCTATTGCCACCGAGTGCACATCCTTGCCTTGATGCCGCCTGAACTTGCTCACCGCCAACTGCAAGTTCGTTGTCCCATATGTTGTCCCATATGCCCAGCAAAGAAAAAGGGTTAGCTCAACGACATTGAGCTAACCCTTTGATTTTATTGGTCGGGGCGGTGGGATTCGAACTCACGACCCTCTGCTCCCAAAGCAGATGCGCTACCAGGCTGCGCTACGCCCCGAGGGTCGCAACTATACCAGATACCGGCGCCATCCCCGACCACATCGGGAGCATGCCGCCGCTCCGCGCCCGTCGGGCGTGCCCTGATTGACACCTATATAGTTGAAGCATAAATTAAATGCGGCCCTCTAAGCCCCACGACTCATAACGACATTCATCGGGAACCACATGGCTAACGCCTCCACTCCGTCCGCCTGGGCCACGCCCGCGCGGACCACCTACACCGTGCTGTTCGTTTGCTGGCTGGCCATCCTGTTCGAGGGCTACGACGTCGGCGTCATGGGCGCGGTGCTGCCGGCGTTGGCCGACGACAAGAGCTGGAATCTCAGTTCGATCGAACTGGGCATGCTGGGCAGCTACGCGCTGGCAGGCATGTTCGTCGGCTCGTTCGCGGTGGGCACGCTGTCCGACCTGCTGGGCCGCCGGCGCATGCTGCTGGCCTGCGTGACGCTGTTCTCCCTGACCATGATCGGCGCGGCCTGGGCGCCCACCCCGACCTGGTTCGCGGCCTTCCGCTTCATCGGCGGCCTGGGGCTGGGCGGCGTGATCCCGGTGGCGGCGGCATTGACGATCGAGTATTCACCGCCCGCAAAGCGCGGCTTCAACTACGGCGTCATGTACTCCGGCTACTCGCTCGGCATCCTGTGCTCGGCCGCGGTGGCCATGGCGGTGCTGCAGCACTGGGGCTGGCGCGCGGTGATCCTGGTGGGCGCGGCGCCGCTGCTGCTGGTGCCGGTGCTGGCGCGCCTGCTGCCCGAGTCGCTCGAATACCTGCTGGCCAAGGGCGACGAGGCCGGCGCCCGCGCCATGGCGCAACGCCTGGGCATCGCCTCGCTGGAGCCGTTCCGCCCGCGCGAAGTGACGGGCGAGAAGACCACCTGGCGCGATGTGATGGCCGCGGTTTTCGCGCCGCGCCACCTGCGCGCCACCCTGTGCTTCTGGGGAGCGCTGTTCCTGGGCATGATGCTGGTCTACGGCCTGAACACCTGGCTGCCGCAGATCATGCGCAAGAACGGCTACGACCTGGGGTCGAGCATCTCGTTCCTGCTGGTCTTCAGCCTGGCCTCCGCGATCGGCGGCCTGGTGCTGGGCCAGTTCGCCGACAAGAGCGAACCGCGCAGGATCGTGGCGCTGTTCTATCTGGTGGGCGCTATCGGCATCTATTGCCTGACCTACAACAATCCGCTGGCGGTCAACTACCTGTGGGTGGCGCTGGCAGGGATCGGCAGCATTTCGTCTTCGCTGATCCTGACCGGCTATCTGGCGGGCTACTACCCGGCGCATGCGCGTGGCGCCGCCACCGGCTGGGCGCTGTCGTTCGCCCGCATCGGCGCGATGAGCGGCCCCATCGTCGGCGGCTATCTGGCCGGGCTGCAGCTGCCGCTGGCATGGAATTTCATGGCGTTCTCGTGCGCGGCGGTGCTGGCGGCGGTGTTCGTGATCCTGATCCCGGGGCGCTACGCCGGTGGCGCGTCGGCGCAACCCGCGGCCGGCGCGCGGACGCTGGAACAGCAGCGTTCCTGATGCTGCCCATCTGCCGGGCGAGCAACGCAGGCCAGCGGAAATGACAACGGCGCGCCCTTCCGGGCGCGCCGCCGATACCACCGTGATGAAGCGCCGCGGGAGCGCCGCCCGCCGGTTGCCCGCCAGGCGCGCTCCCGCCGCCGATCAGCCGAAGCGGCCGGTGATGTAGTCCTCGGTTTCCTTGCGCGACGGCTTCACGAAGATCTGGTCAGTCTGGCCGAATTCCATCAGTTCGCC
Organism: Achromobacter xylosoxidans; assembly: GCF_001457475.1. Lineage (NCBI taxonomy): Bacteria > Pseudomonadati > Pseudomonadota > Betaproteobacteria > Burkholderiales > Alcaligenaceae > Achromobacter > Achromobacter xylosoxidans. The sequence continues at coordinate 5,288,596 of NZ_LN831029.1, forward strand.
CAGGTACATGTAGGCCGTGAAATCCGAACAGCGGGCGGCCTGCTGCATGTTGTGGGTCACGATGACGACGGTGTAGTCGTTCTTCAGTTCGGCGATCAGTTCCTCGATCTTGGCGGTCGAGATCGGATCCAGTGCCGAACACGGCTCGTCCAGCAGCAGCACTTCCGGCTTGATGGCCACGCCGCGCGCGATGCACAGGCGCTGTTGCTGGCCGCCCGACAGGCTGTTGCCGCTCTGGTGCAGCTTGTCCTTCACTTCGTTCCAGAGCGCGGCCTTGCTCAGCGCCCACTCCACGCGCTCGTCCATCTCGCCCTTGGACAGGCGCTCGAACAGGCGCACGCCGAAGGCGATGTTGTCGTAGATGCTCATGGGAAACGGCGTGGGCTTCTGGAACACCATGCCGACCTTGGCGCGGATCAGCGAGATATCGGTCTTGGCGGTCAGCAGGTTCTCGCCGTCCAGGATGATCTCGCCCTCGGCGCGCTGGCCCGGGTACAGCTCGAACATGCGGTTGAAGGTGCGCAGCAGCGTCGACTTGCCGCAGCCCGACGGGCCGATGAAGGCGGTGACCTTCTTCTCCTGGATCGACATGTTCACATTGCGGATCGCATGGAACTTGCCGTAGTAGAAGTTCAGGTTCTTGACCTCGATCTTGTTCTTGACGGCGGTGGCGGTGTTTTCCATTTGGTTTCCCTAGGTCCGGCGCGGCACGCGCGCCGGCAAAGCGATCTTTATTTGCGGAACATGTTGCGGGCGATGATGTTGATGCCCAGCACCAGCAGCGTAATCAGGGTGGCGCCGGCCCAGGCCAGGTCGTTCCAGTCCTTGAAGGGGCTGGCGGCGTATTGGTAGATCACGACCGGCAGGTTGGCCATCGGGCCGTTCATGTTGGTCGACATGAACTGGTTCGACAGCGCGGTGAACAGCAGCGGCGCGGTTTCACCCGAGATGCGGGCAATCGCCAGCAGCACGCCGGTGATGATGCCGGTCTTGGCGGCGCGATAGCACACCAGGGTGATCATGCGCCACTTCGGGCAGCCCAGCGCGGCCGCGGCTTCGCGCAGGCTGTTGGGCACCAGCAGCAGCATGTTGTCGGTGGTGCGCACCACCACCGGGATCACCAGGATCGACAGCGCGATGGCGCCGGCCCAGCCCGAATAGTGCCCGACCTGCGCCACGTACACGGCGTAGATGAACAGACCGATGATGATGGACGGGGCCGACAGCAGCACGTCGTTCAGGAAGCGCGTGGCCGGCGCCAGCCAGCCGCGCTGGCCGTATTCGGCCAGGTAGGTGCCGGCCAGGATGCCGACCGGCGTGCCGATCAGCGTGCCCACGCCCGCCATCATCACGCTGCCGAAGATGGCATTGACCAGCCCGCCGGACTGCCCGGGCGGCGGCGTGATCTCGGTGAAGAGCGTGTACGACAGCGCCGGCGCGCCCTTGAGCAGCAGCGTCAGGATGATCCAGAACAGCCAGAACAGGCCGAACACCAGGGTGCCAAGCGAGATGGTCAGCATCACGCGGTTGACCACGCGGCGCCGGCGGTAGACGCCGTTTTGCATATTGAGTACGGATACAGCAGCCATGATCTTTTCCTTGTGCGGCGCCGGTCAGGTACGCTTGCCTTCACCGGCCGACAGGCGGACCAGCAGCATCTTGGCAAGCGCCAGCACGATCGTGGTGATCAGGAACAGGATCAGGCCCAGTTCCAGCAACGCCGACTTCTGGATGCCGCCGGCTTCATTGAATTCGTTGGCCAGGGCCGAGGCGATCGAGTTGCCCGGGGAGAACAGCGAACCGGACCACTTGAAGGCGTTGCCGATCACGAAGGTCACCGCCATGGTCTCGCCCAGCGCGCGCCCCAGGCCCAGCATGATGCCGCCGATGACGCCCGACTTGGTGAACGGCAGCACCACGCGCCACATCACTTCCCAGGTCGTGCTGCCCAGGCCGTAGGCCGATTCCTTCAGCATGGCGGGCACCAGTTCGAACACGTCGCGCATCACCGCGGCGATGAACGGGATGATCATGATCGACAGGATCAGCCCGGCGGTGAAGATGCCGATGCCGAATGGCGGTCCCGCGAAGATGCCGCCGATGATGGGCACACTGCCCAGCGTGGCGATCAGGAAAGGCTGCACGTATTGCTGGAACACCGGCACGAAGACGAACAGGCCCCACATGCCGTAGATGATCGACGGAATCGCCGCCAGCATCTCGACCGCGGTGCCCAGCGGGCGGCGCAGCCAGGTCGGCGACAGTTCGGTCAGGAAGATGGCGATGCCGAACGACACCGGCACCGCGATGATCAGGGCAATGGCCGAGGTCAGCAGCGTGCCGATGATGGGCACCACCGCGCCATAGTTCTGCTTGACGGGGTCCCAATCGTTGAGCCACAGGAACGACAGGCCGTACTTGGCCAGCGATTCGCGGCTGCCATAGATCAGGGAAACGAGGATCGCCGCCAGCAGGATGAACACCAGGAAGGCGAACAGGCGGGTCAGGTTCTTGAACAGCGCATCCATCAGCGCGTTTTTGTTTTGCTTCATAGGCGAAGGCGTGCCGGTAGTCACGGAGTCCGCCACGCTGGGCGGAAGCGGCACACTATTATCCATTACCGCGCTCATGGATGGACTTTCCTTAGGAAACCTTGGGGGAAACGACGAATGGGTCCGGGAGACCCGCCCCGACGTCCGGCGAACCGGATGCCGGGGCAGTTGGCAGATGCCGGCGCGTGGCTGGACCGTCGCGCCGGGCAACCGCTTTACTTCCAGACGGCCTTGCCGTCGGCGGACTTGACCTCGCCCCAGGCGGCGCGGATTTCCTTGGTGACGGCTTCCGGCAGCGGCACGTAGTCCATGGCTTCAGCCGACTTGGCGCCGTTCTTGAAGGCCCAGTCGAAGAAGTCCAGCACGGCCTTGCCTTGCACCGGCTTGTCCTGCGACTTGTGGACCAGAATGAAGGTGGCGGCGGTGACGGGCCACGAATCGGCGCCCGGCTCGTCGGTCAGCACCACGCCCATGCCAGGCGCGCTCTTCCAGTCGGCGTTCGCGGCAGCGGCGGCGAAGGCCTTCTGTTCCGGCTGGACGAACTTGCCGGCCTTGTTCTGCAGTTGGGTCCAGGCCAGCTTGTTCTGCTTGGCGTAGGCGTATTCGACGTAGCCGATCGAGTTCTTCAACTGGCCGACGTAGGCAGCGACGCCTTCGTTGCCCTTGCCACCCTGGCCCACGGGCCACTTGACGGCCTTGCCTTCGCCGACTTGTTCCTTCCATTCCGGCGACACCTTGGACAGGTAGTTGGTCCAGCCGAAGGTGGTGCCCGAACCGTCCGAACGGTGCACGACGATGATGTCGGCCGACGGCAGCTTCAGGTCGGGGTTCAGCGCCTTGATGGCGGCGTCGTCCCACTTCTTGATCTTGCCCAGGAAGATGTCGCCCAGGACCTTGCCCGACAGCTTCAGCTTGCCCGGCTCGATGCCGTCGATGTTCACCACGGCCACGGTGCCGCCGATGACGGCCGGGAACTGCAGCAGACCATTCTTTTCCAGGTCGGCGGCCTTCATGGGATCGTCCGAGGCGCCGAAATCGACGGTCTTGGCGATGATCTGTTGCTGACCGCCGCCCGAACCGATCGACTGGTAGTTCACGGCGTTGTTGGTGGCAGCCTTGTAGTCCGACGCCCACTTGGCGTAGATCGGGTACGGGAACGAAGCGCCGGCGCCGGTCACATCGGCGGCCTGGACGGCGAAAACGGCGGCGCTCAGCGCGACGCCCAGGGAAACTTGTTTGAAGACACGTTTGAACATCTTGGTTCCTTCTGTGCTCGTTAGAGGAGTCTTTGGCAGGCTTTCCACTGCCTGTCTTTCAGCGACCCTCGCATCTTAGAAGTCCAACGTGACAGGATAGTGACAGTCATATACCCCCCCCGGAGCGCTGCGCGCTTCCCCCCCAGGGGGGCGCCGGTGGCGGACCGGCGGAGCCGGATCCGCGCGGCCTGGCTTGGGAGGGCGCGGGTGGGATGGGGGGCGGTTTGCTGGTGGAAATGGGGGGCGGAGTCGTTTCCCCGGGGGCGGAGTCGTTTCCCCGGGGGCGCCAGAGGTGGGCCGGCGGGTCGGATCCGCGCGGCCCTGTGTTACACGCCCAGTTTCTGCATCAGGTATTGGTGCAGATTGAAGGGTTCGCGGCGGCTGCGGACGCGGACGTAGTCGCCGTCGGCCTGTTGTTGCCAGGCGAGCTGGTTGTCGCGCAGGGCGAAGGTGAAGGCCTCGTCGATGACGCGTTTCTTGAGGGTCTTGTCGTAGATCGGGAAGGCGATTTCGACGCGGCGGAAGAAGTTGCGGTCCATCCAGTCGGCCGAGGACAGATACACCGTCTCGGCGCCGTCGGCATAGAAATAGAAGACGCGCGAGTGCTCCAGGAAGCGGCCGACGATGGAACGCACCCGGATGTTTTCCGACAGCCCCGGCACCCCCGCGCGCAGCGCGCAGACGCCGCGCACGATCAGGTCGATCTTCACGCCGGCCTGGCTGGCCTTGTAGAGTTCCTCGATGATCTGCTCTTCCAGCAGCGAGTTCATCTTGGCCATGATGCGGGCGCGCTGGCCCGCCTTGGCGGCGCGCGCCTCGGCGCGGATCAGCGCCACCATGCCGTCGTGCATGGTGAAGGGCGACTGCATCAGCGACTTGAGCGCGCGGCGCGCGCCCAGGCCGGTCAGCTGCGCAAACACCTTGTCCATGTCCTCGCACAGCTTCGGATCGGCGGTCAGCAGGCCGAAATCGGTATACAGGCGCGCCGTGCGCGGATGGTAGTTGCCGGTGCCCAGGTGGGCATAACGGCGCAGGCGGCCCTTTTCGCGCCGCAGCACCACCGCCATCTTGGCGTGGGTCTTGTGCGCGACCACGCCGTAGACCACGTGCGCCCCCACCTCTTCCAGCTTGGAGGCCCAGTTGATGTTGGTCTGTTCGTCGAAACGCGCCATCAGCTCTACCACCACCGTCACTTCCTTGCCGGCGCGCGCGGCGGCCAGCAGGATCTTCATCAGCTCGGAATCCTCGCCGGTGCGGTAGATGGTCTGCTTGATGGCCATCACGTCCGGATCCAGCGCGGCGGCGGTCAGGAAATCGATGACGGGCTGGAACGACTGATAGGGGTGGTGCAGCAGGCGGTCCTGCTCGGCCACGGCCTCGAACAGCTCGGCCGGCTTGTCACCGACGCGGTCGAACGGCGCCGGCACCGGCGCGCGGTAGTCGGGGAACAGCAGGTCGGGCCGGTTGGGCGAATTGCACAGCTGCATCAGGCGCGACAGGTTCACCGGCCCCGGCACGCGGTAGGTGTCCTCGGGCTTGAGCGAGAATTCGCGCTGCAGGAAGGTTTCCAGCTCGACCGGGGTCAGCTTGTCGATCTCCAGCCGCACCGCCGCGCCGAAGTTGCGCTGCGACAGCTCGCCCTGCAAGGCGTGGCGCAGATTGGTGACTTCTTCCTCGTCCACGAACAGGTCGCTGTTACGCGTCACCCGCCACTGGTAGCAGCCCAGCATTTCCAGGCCCGGAAACAGCTCGCCGACGAAGGCGCGCAGCAACGAGGTCAGCAGGATGTAGCCTTCCGGATGGCCGGACAGCTCCTGCGGCATCTTGATCAGGCGCGGCAGCGCGCGCGGCGCCTGCACCACGGCGATAGAGGCCTGGCGGCCGAAGGCGTCGGCGCCGGACAGGGAAACGATGAAGTTCAGGCTCTTGTTGTAGACCCGCGGAAACGGGTGCGCCGGGTCCAGCCCGATCGGGGTCAGCAGCGGCATGACGTCGCGGTTGAAGACCTCGCGCGCCCATTCCTGCTGCTCGGCATTCCATTCCGACGCATGATGCAGCGCGATGCCCTCGGCCTGCAGCGCCGGCAGGATGGCGTCGTTGAGCAACGCATACTGGCGCCCCACCAGCTCGTGCACCGCCTGCTGGACGTTCTCGAACGCCTGGTCGGGCGTCATGCCGTCCGGCCCCACCAGGTTGGGCGACTGGCGCTGCTGCTCTTTCAGGCTGGAGATCCGGATCTCGAAGAACTCGTCCAGGTTGGAACTGACGATACACACGTAGCGCAGCCGTTCGAGCAGGGGCGTGCCGGGATTTTCCGCCATCGCCAGCACGCGCTCGTTGAATTTGAGCAGCGACAATTCACGGTTCAGCAGCAGCGGCTCGGCGGGCGGGCGAGTGGTCATACCGGATTCCATACGTAAGGAAAGCGTGGAGTTTTACTTCAAAAGAGTGACGGTTCTATGACACAACGCCAAATGCGTAGCGTACGACAAAACCGGGACGTATGGCGCATGGTCTCCCGGCGCCAACTATCTGTTCCATAAGCGAAAACCCGCGGGGGCCGGCGCTGTCATATGGGGTCTCTATAATCAGGCCACCTCACAGCCAAAATCACGAGCCGCATGGATCAACTTCTGGCCGCCGTGGACCTCGGGTCCAACAGCTTCCGCCTCTCCATCGGACGCATCGTTCAGCAGGACGGTACGCCCCAGATCTACCAGATCGACCGCCTCAAGGAAACCGTCCGGCTCGCCGCCGGGCTGGACGCCGAAAAACGCCTGGGCGACGACGCCATCGAGCGCGCCATCGCCGTCCTCGAACGTTTCGGCGATCGCCTGCGCAGTTTCCATCCCAACCGCGTGCGCGCGGTGGCGACCAACACCTTCCGGGTCGCGCGCAACACCCGCGATTTCCTGCCCCGGGCCGAGGCTGCCCTGGGCTTTCCCATCGAAGTCATCGCCGGACGCGAAGAGGCCCGCCTGATCTTCTCGGGCGTGGTCCATACCCTGCCCCCTTCGCCCAACAAGCGCCTGGTGATCGACATCGGCGGCGGCTCCACCGAGGTCATCATCGGCAAGGGCCACGAGCCCGGCCTGATGTCGTCCCTGTATATGGGCTGCGTCAGCTACAGCCGGCAGTTCTTCTCGGATGGCATCGTCGACGCCCACCAGATGAAGCAGGCCGAACTGGCCGCCCGGCGCGAGATCGAAGTCATCGCCAAGCAGTACCGCAAGACGGGCTGGAAGGAAGCCTACGGCTCGTCCGGCACCGCCAAGGCACTGTTCGCCATCCTCACCGAAGGCGGCATGTCCGACCGCGGCATCACCCGCGCCGGCCTGAGCAAGCTGAAGGACCGCATCGTGCGCGCCGGCCGCGTCATCCCGTCGGAACTGCCCGGCATCAAGGTCGAGCGCGCCGACGTGCTGCCGGGCGGGCTGGCCATCATGAGCGCGCTGTTCGACGAGCTTGGCATCGACGTCATGCACACGGGCGACGGCGCCCTGCGCCTGGGCGTGCTGTACGACCTGCTCGGCCGCGACGACGAACACGACAAGCGCGACGAATCGGTGCGCCAGTTCGTGAAGCGCTACCACGTCGACGTCAACCAGGCCCGGCGCGTGCGCCACGCCGCGCTCAGCCTGTTCGACGCGATGATGCCCGAAGGCGCCGAACGCACCGAATTGCGCGCGGCCCTGGGCTGGGCCGCCGACCTGCACGAAGTCGGGCTGTCGATCGCCCACAACGCCTATCACAAGCACACTGCCTACGTGCTTGAAAACGCCGACATGCCGGGCTTTTCCCGCGCCGACCAGCAGTTGCTGGCGCTGCTGGCGCTGGGCCACCAAGGCAAGCTGGGCAAGCTGGAACCGCTGGTGCGCAACCGCGCCCAATGGATGGCCATCCTGAGCCTGCGGCTGGCCGTGCTGCTGTTCCGCCGCCGTGGTGAAATCGAACCGCTGCCCCTGACCGCGTCCATGCGCAACGATTCCATCGTGGTGCGCGTGAACCGTGACTGGCTGGCGCAACACCCGCTCAGCGACTTCACGCTGCGGGCGGAAGAAGCGGAATGGTCGAAGGTCGGCTTCTCGTTCGAGCTGCTCGAGTTCTGAAAACGACAAGGCCCCGGAAATATCCGGGGCCTTTTGCCGTGCAACGGCGGGGGGCGGCTAGAACGGCGACAGATCGGTCTGGCGATCGAGCTGCTTGAGTTCCAGGCGGAAAGGCCGCGTGGCCCGCCGAATCAGTTTGATCTTCATACGGCGGAACAGGCGGCGCATGATCAGCGCTGGCCGACGGTCGCGGGTTGATCCAGGCCGAAATGGCGGCGGTAGCGCTCGTCCATGCCGTCCATCTTCAGCAGCACCGGAAAATCGGCCGCATTGAAATCGGGATCCCAGGCCGGTTCGCCGCAAACCGTGGCGCCCAGTTTCAGGTATCCCTTGATCAGCGGCGGCACGCGCGCCGGCAGCGTGCTGTTGAGCTTTTCCACGGGGTAGCGATGCAAGGGCGTGACCTGCGGCTCGCCCTCTTTCGGCAGCTGCTTGGAAATGGTGCGCCACACTTCGGCCGCCGTGACGCCATCGTCGCGCAGGCTGACGCTGGCGCAACCGAGCACGTATTGGTAGCCGCCGCGGCGCAGGTATTCCGCCAGGCCCGACCACAACAGCATGATGACCGCGCCGTTGCGGTAGTCGGCGTGGGTGCACGAACGCCCCACTTCCACCAGCTCGTCGCGGATGGCGCCCAGCCCCGACAGGTCGAATTCGGACTGCGAGTAGTAGCCGCCCGCCTCGCGCGCCTTTTCGGGCGTAAGGATGCGGTAGGTGCCCACGACGCGGCCGGTGTCGAGCTCGCGCACCATCAGGTGCTCGCAGAAAGGATCGAAGCGGTCGTGCTCGATTCCGTCCTGGGCATCCGGGAAGACCGCACCCATGTCTTCGGTGAAGACGTCGTAGCGCAGGCGCTGGATCTGTTCGATTTCCTCGGCCGTGCGCGCCAGGCCGACCACCAGCACCCGGGGGGCGGCGCCCGTCCATGGTTCTGCGGCATTACGGCTTGGGTTGATGCGTGCTAGTTCCAGCATTGCGCGAAGCTCCTAGAGAGTCCGGTCAGTTTGGACGCCCTGTATGTCAATGACTTGACCAATATGTTACGTGACTATGAAGTTTAGTTTGGAGCGAGGAGAGTCAATTCCTGCAAAGCTCGACAAAACTTTACAAACAAAGACGAAATATTCACAAATAATGGCCATTCATCGCGAAACAATGAATGGCCATGTCGGGTCTGGAGCGGATGGTTGAACCTACCCCAGGCTGGCCGCCAGCTTCTCGGCGCTGGCCACGGCCAGGGCCTCGTCCTCGGCCTCGACCATCAGCCGCAGCTTGGGCTCGGTGCCGGAGGCGCGGATCAGGATGCGCCCGCGGCCCGCCAGTTCCTCCTCGACCGCCCGGCGCGCCGCCGTCAGGCCGGGGTGGGTTTTCCAATCCTGGCCCGGCGTCAACGGCACGTTGATCATCTTCTGCGGGTACATGCGCAGATCCTTGACCCAATCGGCCATCGACACATGGTTGCGACGCAACGCCGTCAGCACCTGCAGCGCCGCCACGATGCCGTCGCCAGTCGAATGGCAGTCCAGGCACAGGAGGTGGCCCGAGCTTTCGCCGCCATACAGCCAGCCGCGCGCCTGCATCTGCTCCAGCACGTAGCGGTCGCCCACGTTGGCGCGCTCGAAACCCACGCCCAGGCGTTGCAATTCGCGCTCGAAGCCGAAGTTGGTCATCAGCGTGCCGACCACGCCATCCACCTTGCCGCGCTGCATACGCTCGCGCAGGATCGCGTAGAGCAATTCGTCGCCGTTGTAGATGCGGCCGTCGCCATCCACCATCTGCAGGCGGTCGGCATCGCCGTCCAGCGCGATGCCCAGTTGGGCGCCGCGCGCCTTCACTTCCTTGGCCAGCAGTTCGGGGTGCAGCGCGCCCACGCCCTTGTTGATGTTGAAACCGTCGGGATGCACCCCGATGGCGTGCACTTCGGCGCCCAGTTCGCGGAACACGTGCGGCGCGATGTTGTAGGCCGCGCCGTGGGCCGCGTCCACCACGATCGTCATGCCGTTCAGGTCCAGATCGTTGGGGAAGGTGCTCTTGCAGAATTCAATGTAGCGGCCCTGGGAATCCGACATGCGACGCGCGCGCCCCAGGCCTTCGGAGCTGACGCAGCCCAGCGGTTCGTCCAGGGCGATCTCGATGGCGGCCTCGATCTCGTCGGGCAGCTTCATGCCCTGGGCCGAGAAGAACTTGATGCCGTTGTCCTGGTAGGGATTGTGCGAGGCGCTGATGACGATGCCGGCGACCAGGCGCAGCGCGCGGGTCAGGTAGGCGACCGCGGGCGTGGGAATCGGGCCGGCCAGCAGCACGTCGATGCCCGCGGCCGACAGCCCGGCTTCCAGCGCCGATTCCAGCATGTAGCCGGAAATGCGGGTGTCCTTGCCGATCACCACCTGCGGGCGGCTGCCGCCACGCACCGCGTGCTCGCGAGCCAGCACGCGGCCGGCGGCGTAGCCCAGGCGCAGGGCGAATTCGGCGTTGATCACCGCGCCGCCGACTTCGCCGCGCACACCATCGGTACCAAAATACTTGCGTCGAATCATGAAGTGATTGCTCCTTGTTCAGCCGCCTGCCAGACCTTGAGCGCGTCGACCGTGGCCGCCACGTCGTGCACCCGCACGATGGAGGCGCCACGGGCCACGCAGGCCAGGGCGGCGGCAATGCTGCCGGGCAGCCGGTCGCCGACCGGCCGGCCGGTGGCCTGGCCGATCATGTTCTTGCGCGACAGGCCGATCAGCAATGGATAACCGCCGCTGCGCAGGCTGGACAGCCGGCGCAGCAATTGGAAATTCTGGTCGGCGGTCTTGCCGAACCCGAAACCGGGGTCCAGCACGATGCGTCGGGGATCGACCCAGGCGGCGCGCAGCTTTTGCGCCCGCGATCCCAGGAAGAGTCCGATTTCGCCGATCAGGTCGGAATATTCGGGCGGCGTCGCCTGCATGGTGCGCGGCTCACCTTTCATGTGCATGACGCACAATCCGCAGCGCGATTGCGCCACCGCCTCGATGGCGCCCGGCTGCCTGAACCCGTAGATGTCGTTGATCATGTCGGCGCCGGCGTCGAGCACGGCGCGCATGACTTCGGGCTTGAAGGTGTCGATGGACAGCGGCACGCCGCAATCGCGCAGCGCCTCGATCACCGGCAGCAGGCGCGCCAGTTCGTCGGCGACCGACACCGGTTCGGCGCCCGGCCGCGTCGACTCGCCGCCCAGGTCCAGGATCCGCGCGCCCTCTTCAATCAAGCGGCGCGCATGCGCCACCGCGGAATCGGTATCGTCGTGCTGGCCGCCGTCGGAAAACGAGTCCGGCGTGACATTGACGATACCCATGACAAGCGGGCGCTCGAGATCGAACTCGAAGCGCCCGCAAAGGAAGTTATTCGCCATAAATCAGGACGAAAGACCTCAGACCGCGGCTGCCGTGTTGCCGCCGGCGGCCAGGCCGGTCGGAGGCGTGTCCGACGTGTCCGACGGACCCTGCGGCGTCTTCGGGGGACGCGGCGGGCGGCCCTCGATGATGTCGTCGATCTGGTCGGCGTCGATGGTTTCCCATTCGAGCAGCGCGGCGGTCATGACTTCGACCTTGTCGCGGTTGTCTTCCAGGATCTTGCGCGCGACACCGTACTGCTCGTCGATGATGCGGCGGATCTCGGAATCCACCTTCTGCATGGTGGCTTCGGACATGTGCGTGGTCTTGGTCACGCTGCGGCCCAGGAAGACCTCGCCTTCGTTCTCGGCGTAGACCATCGGGCCCAGTTCGTCGGTCATGCCGTAGCGCGTGACGATGTCGCGGGCGATGGCCGTGGCGCGTTCGAAGTCGTTCGAGGCGCCGGTGGTCATCTGGTTCATGAAGATCTCTTCGGCGATACGGCCGCCGAACAGCACCGCGATGGTCGACAGCAGGCGGCTCTTGTCCATGCTGTAGCGATCGGTCTCGGGCAACTGCATCGTCACGCCCAGCGCGCGGCCGCGCGGGATGATGGTGACCTTGTGGACCGGGTCGGTCTTGGGCAGCATGCGCGCGACGATGGCGTGGCCGGACTCGTGGTACGCGGTGTTCTTGCGTTCCTCTTCGGGCATGACGATCGAGCGGCGTTCGGCGCCCATGATGATCTTGTCCTTGGCCTTTTCGAAGTCCGACATGTCGACCGTGCGGCCATTGCGGCGCGCGGCGAACAGCGCGGCCTCGTTGACCAGGTTAGCCAGGTCGGCGCCCGAGAAGCCCGGGGTGCCGCGCGCCAGGATGGTCGCGTCGACGTTGGGCGACAGCGGCACCTTGCGCATGTGGACCTTCAGGATCTGCTCGCGGCCGCGGATGTCGGGCAGCGGCACCACGACCTGGCGGTCGAAGCGGCCCGGACGCAGCAGCGCCGGATCCAGCACGTCGGGACGGTTGGTGGCGGCGATCACGATGACGCCCTGGCCCGACTCGAAGCCGTCCATTTCCACCAGCATCTGGTTCAGCGTCTGCTCGCGTTCGTCGTTGCCGCCGCCCAGGCCGGCGCCACGCTGGCGGCCGACGGCGTCGATTTCGTCGATGAAGATGATGCAGGGCGCGTGCTTCTTGGCGTTCTCGAACATGTCGCGCACGCGGGCCGCGCCCACGCCGACGAACATTTCAACGAAGTCCGAACCGGAGATGCTGAAGAACGGCACCTTGGCTTCGCCGGCGATGGCCTTGGCCAGCAGCGTCTTGCCGGTGCCGGGCGAGCCGACCATCAGCACGCCGCGCGGGATGCGGCCGCCCAGCTTCTGGAACTTGCTGGGGTCGCGCAGGAAGTCGACCAGTTCCTGGACGTCTTCCTTGGCCTCATCGCAGCCGGCGACGTCGGCAAAGGTGATCTGGTTGGTGTTCTCGTCGAGCATGCGGGCGCGCGACTTGCCGAAGCTGAACGCGCCGCCCCTGCCGCCGCCCTGCATCTGGCGCATGAAGAACACCCACACGCCGATCAGCAGCAGCATGGGGAACCAGGACACGAAGATGCTCATCAGCAGCGACTGCTCTTCGCGCGGCTTGCCCGACACCTGCACGCCGTACTTGAGCAGGTCGGAGACCATCCACAGGTCGCCCGGCGAGGTCAGCGTGTAGGCGCGGCCCGCGTCCGGCGTGACGTAGAGCACGTCGCCACCAGGGCCGCCTTGCACGTCCACCTTGCGGATACGGCCCGCCTTGGCGTCGTCCATGAACTGCGTGTAGGTCACGCCGTCCTGGGTCTGCGCGCGTCCGTCGAACTGCTTGAAGACCGTGAATAGCACCAGGGCTATCACCATCCAGACGGCGACTTTCGAAAATGAATTATTCAAGGTCGATCTCCTGCTTTCGATTCCGACCGGCGACCGCGCACCCGCATATGGCACAGTCACAAGTATGTCAATAGCCCATTCTACCCTGTCGGACCGGGTTGCGTCCTGGGAAGGGGCGGGCCGCTAAGTTACGTCTGATTCGTGATTTTGCTGGTCGTTGTCTCGGCAGGCCGGCCGCCGTCGGGCCGGTAGGTTCTTGTGACACCAGGGCACGTGCCCCGGCGCGGGTCATTTCAGATCGCGCGCAACCAGAAAGGTTTCGGAGGACTTGTCCCGCGATGCCTTCGGCTTGCGCTCGACCACCCGCTTGAAGTGCTGTTTGTAGGACTCCACGATCTGCGAAAAGCCCGTTCCGTGGAATGCCTTGACGATCAGCGCCCCGTTGGGCTTGAGGTGGGCAAGGGAAAATTCCATCGCCAGCTCGCACACGTGCTGGATGCGCGCGGCGTCGGCGATACCCACGCCAGACAAGTTGGGGGCCATGTCGGAAATTACAAGGTCGACCGCGCGCGATCCGACCATGTCTTCCAACTGTTTCAAAATGTCATCTTCGCGGAAGTCGCCCTGGATGAATTCGACGCCCGCCACGGGCTCCATGGGCAGCATGTCGAGCGCGATGATGCGCCCGTCCACCACCCCGCCCGGCCCCGCCAGGCGCTCGCGCGCCACTTGCGACCAGCTGCCGGGCGCCGAACCCAGGTCGACCACCAGGTCGCCACGCCGCAACAGCTTCTCGGTATCGAGAATCTCGATCAGCTTGAAGGCGGCGCGGGCCCGGTAGCCCTTCTGTTGCGCCATCTTCACATAGGGATCGTTGATGTGCTGGTGAATCCAGTCTTTGGAGAATTTATTCTTGGCCATTACCGTACAATTCCACGCATGCCTATATTAGAACTTACCTCTCGTGAGCGTAGCGACCTTCGGTCCGCCGCCCACCCTCTGCGCCCCGTCGTCCTGATCGGCGACAACGGCCTGACCGAAGCCGTGCTCAAGGAAATCGACCTGGCACTCACTTCCCACGGCCTGATCAAGGTCCGGGCCGGCGGCGACGATCGCGAGGCCCGCGAGGCCATGCTGTCGACCATCTGCGACACGCTGTCCTGCGCCCCGGTGCACCACCTGGGCAAGACCCTGATCCTGTTCCGCCCGCTGGCCGGCAACATCAAGCCGCCCGTGCTGGCCGCCCTCGAGCCGGAACGCCCCGCCAAGCGCCGCGCCTCCGAGCCGCATACGCCCAAGAAGCTGGCCGCCGAGGGCAAGACCCTGGCCAAGCGCCCGCGCCGTTCCGAAACCGAAGAGCCCAAGCCGAAGACGCGCTTCGTGCCGCAGGACCAGCTCAACAAGAACGGCAAGCCGATGCGTCCCGGCACCAAGAAAACCACTTCCGGCAGCCACGGCATTCCGCGCCGCGCCGGCAGCGCGCTGAGCCTGCGGGCCGGGGCCCGCAGCGGCACCAGCCGCAAGTCGTCGCCCAAAAGATAGTACCGCCGGGCACAAAAACGGGCGCTTTACGCGCCCGGTCCACCATAGCGTTCCGCAATATTGCCGTGCCGGATATCCGGTGCGGGCTATGGTGTTTTGCTGATTTTACCGCTCAGAGCCAGCGTCAGATGTAACGCACGCTCAACACTTCATACTCACGAACGCCAGCCGGGGCCTTGACCTCGACCACGTCGCCTTCGCTCTTGCCGATCAGCGCGCGGGCCACGGGGCTCGACACGGAGATCAGGTTCGACTTGATGTCGGCTTCGACGTCGCCGACGATCTGGTACGTCACGCGATCGCCCGAATCCAGGTCCTCGATGTCGACGGTGGCGCCAAACACGGCGCGACCTTCGGCCTCGAGCGAGGTCGGATCGATCAGATGGGCATTGGAAAGCGTGCCCTCAAGCTCGGCGATCCGGCCCTCGATGAAACCCTGGCGCTCGCGAGCCGCGTCGTACTCGGCGTTTTCCGACAGATCGCCCTGCGCGCGCGCTTCGGCGATAGCGTTGATGACGGCGGGACGTTCCACGGTTTTCAGCCGCTGGAGCTCTTCTTGCAAGCGCTCGGCCCCGCGCACGGTCAAAGGAATGGCAGACATGTCGTTTCCCAAACAAAAGTAGAAAACGCCCCCGACGGAGCGTTCTCGGTGTGAAGGTCTTGGACCTGACGCATGGGGCGCCGTCGGAAGCTGACTCGTGACGGGCATCGCCAGGAGCGGAACGGCCAGGGGCGGGCAAAGCTGAACCCGATGGATCCCCTTGCGCCCGCTCGGGCCGGCCCGCCGGACGAATGCGGCAAGCTGCGACCAAAACAAAACCCCGGCTCGGGTCGGAACCGGGGCAATCAAGGTCATATTGTGGTCAAAGTCCGCGGGAATTGCAAGCCACCGGAGAAACCGGCGTTTTCGGCGCATTTCGCCGCCGTAACCCGCTAAAACCCGTCGTTTCCCGGTCACCGCCCGCGTTGCATAAAAGATACTGGGCGATAGGGATAAACCCGGCGGTGGCCGGGTTTATGTAAAAACGGCCGGTTGTATTCAATAAAAAAGGTATAACCGACAAACTGGCCCATTAATAACAATTAAATACATGCCGGTATTCGCCGGCATTTTTTCTGGTTCGCAGCGAAGGGACGCGCCGGCTGTTCATGGCCGCCGCGTAAATCGATTGATTGTGCGTGTTGCAGGTTGGGCGGACGCATCGCAGTCATCCGGCTCGACGTTCGTCCCTCCGCCGTGGCGCTTGCGGGCAAAGGCCCGCGCCCGGGGTGGAGCGCGTTCAAGAACGGGAGCTCCCATGCTGGAAAAAATGAAAGTCCGTACGGGCATGATGCTGGTGTTGTTCTTTTTCGTCATTACCCTGGCCCTGGCGTGCGGGCTGAGTTGGCGCAATGCGGAAAACAGTGTCCGGGAAAT
The DNA here is from genome assembly GCF_001457475.1 of Achromobacter xylosoxidans. NCBI lineage: Bacteria > Pseudomonadati > Pseudomonadota > Betaproteobacteria > Burkholderiales > Alcaligenaceae > Achromobacter > Achromobacter xylosoxidans. The sequence goes on from NZ_LN831029.1 coordinate 5,304,708, forward strand.
CGAGGACCTGAATAATGTGGCCGTGCATCAGGTCGACCCGTTGTACGAGGCCAGCGGCGCCCTGCTGCGGGCGCGGCTGGCGCTCGGCGCCGGTATCGCCGACCTGCAGGCGGGCGCCGCCGACCAGGCCGCCACCGCCGAGTCCGCCGCCGCCAGCCAGCTGCAACAGGCGCGCGAGCGGTTCACCCGCTATATGGCGGTGCCAAAGAGCGAACGCGGCCAGGAACTGGCGCAGATTCTGCAAGGTCAGTTCAATGCCTATGTGGCAGTGCTGGACGAACTGGACGCCGCCCTCAAGGAACGCTCCGCGGCCCGCTACCAGCAGAGCGAGCCGCGGGTGCGCCAGGCCGATGCCGCTTTCGCCAAGGACATGCAGGTTTTCCTGACGCGGGTGCAGGAACGCAGCGACGACGTGCTGGCGCGCTCGCAGACCACTTATTCCACCGCAAGAATGTCGGCAATCGTGCTGCTGTCCGTGGCGCTGTTGTTGGCCGCGCTGTGCTGGGCCTTCATCCGGCGTGGCGTGCTGCTGCCGCTGCAGGACGCCGGCCGGCATTTCGATCGCATCGCCGCCGGCGACCTGACCCAGCGGGTCGAGGCCCGCTCCAATAATGAAATCGGCATGCTGTTCTCGGCGGTGCGGCGCATGCAGGAAGGCCTGACGCGCACGGTGACGGCCGTGCGCCAGGGAGTCGAGGAAATCAACATCGGCGCCGCGGAAATCGCCGCCGGCAACGCCAACCTGTCGACCCGCACCGAGGAGCAGGCCGCGGCGCTGGAGGAAACCGCGTCGACCATGGAAGAGCTGGCCACCACGGTAAAGCAGAACGCCGAGAACGCCGCCCAGGCCAACCAGCTGGCGGCGGTCAGCATGGAGGTGGCGCAGCGTGGCGGCCACACGGTCGGCCAGGTGGTGGCCACCATGCAGGGCATTTCCGACAGCTCGCGACGCATCGCCGACATCGTCTCGGTGATCGACGGTATCGCCTTCCAGACCAACATCCTGGCGCTGAACGCGGCGGTGGAGGCGGCCCGGGCGGGCGAACAGGGCAAGGGTTTCGCGGTGGTGGCGGGCGAAGTGCGCACGCTGGCGCAGCGCGCGGCGCAGGCGGCCAAGGAAATCAAGGCGCTGATCGAAACCTCGGTCGAGACGGTCGCGGCCGGCTCGGCCCAGGTATCGGCCGCCGGCCAGACGATGGAGGAAATCGTGACCTCGGTGCAGCGGGTGGCCGACATCATGGGCGAGATCTCCGCCGCATCGACGCAACAGGCGGGCGGCATCGATCAGGTCAGCCTGGCGGTCTCGCAGATGGACGAAGTGACGCAGCAGAACGCCGCGCTGGTGGAACAGGCCTCGGCGGCCGCATCGGCGATGGAGGAGCAGGCCAGGCGCCTGGCCGAGGCGACCGCGGTATTCAAGACCCAGTCGGGCCAGGTGATCGAGGCGGCGCCGGTGCAGATGACCGGCCGGGCGCCGGCTTCGCGCTTGTCGCGCCCCTGAAAAGGCGCGGCGGGTTTCTGAATCCGGGGCGGCGCAGGCACGGCGGCGCCCCGGGCGGGATCGGGGCGGCCCATGGCCCCGGAACAGCGCATGGGCCGCCGCCCATGCCCCGTCCTATTTCTTGCGGCGCAACAGGGCGTAGAGAATGATGGCGCCGAAAGTCGCGGTACCGATGCCGCCCAGGGTGAAATTGCCCAGCTTGACGGTGAAGTCGCCCGCGCCCAGCACCAGCGTGACCGCGGCCACGATCAGGTTGCGGTTGTCGCTGAAATCGACCTGGTTGACCACCCAGATGCGGGCCCCGGCAATGGCGATCAGGCCGAACACCACCACCGACATGCCGCCCAGCACCGGCGCGGGAATGGTCTGGATCAGGGCCCCGAACTTGGGCGAGAACCCGAGCACGATGGCGATCAGCGCGGCGATCACGAATACCAGGGTCGAGTAGATGCGGGTCACGGCCATCACGCCGATGTTCTCGGCGTAGGTGGTGACGCCGGTGCCGCCGACCGCGCCCGAGACCATGGTGGCCACGCCGTCGCCGACGAAGGCGCGGCCCAGGTAGCGATCCAGGTCCTGGCCGGTCATGGCGCTGACCGCCTTGACGTGGCCCAGGTTCTCGGCGACCAGGATGATGGCCACCGGCACGATCAGGCCCATGGCCTCGGCCTTGAACACCGGCGCGGCGAAGTGCGGCAGGCCGAACCAGGCGGCGGCCGACACGGCCGAGAAGTCCATCGGCTTGCCCAGCCCCATGCCGTTGGCGAAGATCGCGTACACCACGCAGGCCAGGATCAGGCCGACCAGGATCAACAGGCGCTGCACCATGCCCTTGGTATAGACGGCGATGCCGCCCACGCACAGGATGGTGACGATCGCCATGGCGCTGTCGAAGCCCGAGGCGCCCATGGCGCCCTTGGCGGCGATGGGGGCCAGGTTCAGGCCGATCACCGCGACCACCGCGCCGGTCACGACCGGCGGCATCAGGGTGTCGATCCAGTTGGCGCCGCCGCCGGCGCGGCCGTTGGCGATCCAGACCAGCACGCCGATCAGCGTATAGGCCAGGCCGCAGGCGATGATGGCGCCCAGCGCCACGCCGATGTTGGCGTTGGCGCCGCCGCCGGCGTAACCGGTGACCGCGATGACGCCGCCGATGAAGGCGAAGCTGGACCCCAGGTAGCTGGGTACGCGCCCGCCCACGAACAGGAAGAAGATCAGCGTGCCGATGCCCGACATCAGGATGGCGACGTTGGGGTCGAAGCCCATCAGCAGCGGCGCCAGCACGGTGGAGCCGAACATCGCCACCACGTGCTGGGCGCCCATGGCCACGTTCTTGGGCCACGACAGGCGTTCATCGGGCGCGATGATGACGCCGGGCTCGGCGTCGTCCGCCAGGCGCCAGCGCGGAAAATAGGAATTGGACATGGATTCCCCGGGAGTGTTTGGTGTGAGCGGGCGCCAGTGTAAAGGGGGCCGGGAACGGGCGGCAACTTAAGTTCCCCGCCAGCATGCCGTATTAGTGGAAACCCCAGTCAAACCTCTCCCCGGAGACCTTCATGGCCATCGATTCCATCAGCGGCACCTCGCGCATCGGCAGCATGGCCGACCTGTGGGCGCAGAAGATCCAGGCCAACAAGGAGGCCCGGGACGCCAAGGCGGGCGACCCGGGCGTCACCGTCACCCCCGACGGCAAGATCCGCGTCACCAACGCGGGCGCCATGAAGGTGGGCCAGGCCGAGGAAACGGAATCGTCCGAAAACGACGACCACTACACCCGCCAGATCAAGGAACTCCAGCGCCAGCTCAAGCGCGTCATGGAGCAGATCGAACGCGTGCGCGACAGCAATGCGTCGGCGGAGCAGAAGGCCACGCAATTGCAGGCCCTGAATGGGCAAGCGCTGCAGATCATGAACCAGATCCAGCAGGTGATGAACGAGAAGATCAAGGCGATGGCCAAGGCGAACGGCGGGGTGTCCGCCACCGCGTAAAAGGGCCCGCCGGCTCGACTCCCAAGTTCGCGCGGGTTCTCCCGAATGCCCGCAGGGCTGATGGCGCGCATCAAAATTTGTGATTGGACTGGCGGCGCATGCAGCCGCTAAGGTCTCCGGACAAATCGAAAAAACCACGGAGACAAACCATGCATGCAATGCGCACAGCCCTTGCAGGGGCGCTGCTGGCCGCCTGCGCCGCCCCCGCCCTGGCGGGCACCGTCACGGTGATCACGTCGTTCCCGAAAGACCTGACCCAGGCCTACAAGACCGCGTTCGAGAAGGCCAACCCCGGCATCACGCTGGAAATCCTCAACAAGAACACCGTGTCCGGCATCGCCTACGTGCGCGAGACGCCGGCCGGCCAGCGCCCGGAAGTGTTCTGGGCCAGCGCGCCGGACGCCTTCGAGGTGCTGGGACGCGACAAGCTGCTGGCCAAATCGGCGGACGTCGCCAACAAGGACGTGCCGGACAAGATCGGCAACTACCCCATCAACGACCCGGGCGGCATGTACCTGGGCCAGGCGCTGGCCGGCTACGGCATCGTCTACAACACGCGCTACATCGCGGCGCACAAGATCCCCGCCCCGGTCGAATGGAAGGACCTGCTGGCGCCACACTGGTTCGGCCACGTCGGCATCACCTCGCCGTCGCGCTCGGGCACCATGCACCTGACGGTCGAGACCATCCTGCAGGGCGAAGGCTGGGACGACGGCTGGAACACGCTGCTGCGCATGTCGGGCAACAGCAGCGCCGTGACCGAGCGCTCGTTCGGCGTGCCGGACGGCGTCAACAACGGCCAGTTCGGCGCGGGTCCGGTGATCGACTTCTTCGGCCTGTCGAGCAAGTACTCGAAGTTCCCGGTGGAATTCGTCTATCCCTCCGAGACCGCCATCGTGCCGGCCAACATCGCGCTGATCGACGGCGCCAGGAACGCCGAGGAAGGCAGGAAGTTCATCGCCTTCACGCTCAGCCAGGCCGGCCAGGAGCTGCTGCTGGAACCGAAGATCTCGCGCCTGCCGGTGCTGCCGTATTCGGCGCTGGCGGGCAAGGTGCCGCAGGGCTACCCCGACCCGGCCGAGATCGCGCGCCGCAGCAAGGTGCAGTTCAACGCCGACCTGTCGCAGACGCGCTACTACGTGGTGCAGTCGCTGTACGACCAGACCGTCACGTTCCGCCTGAAGGAATTGCAGGCGGCGACCAAGGCGATCTACGACGCCGAGGCCAAGCTCGGCGACAAGGGCAAGAGCGGCAAGCCGGCCGAACTGCTGGCGCAGGCCCGCAAGCTGGCCTGGGCGCCGCTGGTCGATGGCAAGCAGGCCGCCGATCCCGAGTTCCTGAAGATCTTCAGCGGCAACAAGAAGGACGCCGCGGTCAACCAGCAGATCACCAAGCTGGAAGGCGAATGGAACGGCACGGCCAAGAGCAATTATGAGCAGGCCGTGAAGCTGGCGCGGGAAGCCGCGGCGCTGTAGGCCCGGCTCGCGCCGGACGGGGGGCTCGCCCCGTCCGGCCGCCGCCCCGCCGCGGGCGGCCTGTCTTGAACCTTTACGGGAATCTCGATGAATCTTCCGGGCCATTCACGCCTGCCCGCCGGCCCCGTGCTGGCCGCGCTCCTGGTGCTGGGTTTCCTGGCGCTGTTCCTGGCCGTGCCGGTGGGCACGGTGTTCTACAGCGCCTTCGTCAATGCCGATGGCGGCTTCACCATCGGCCACTTCGGCGCGTTCTTCAACCAGCCGCTGATGCTGGAGGCGTTCTTCAACAGCCTCTACGTGGCGGGCTGGTCGGCGCTGCTGGCCTCGCTGATCGCGGTGCCGCTGGCGTACTTCACGGTGCGCTTCGATTTCCGCGGCGCGCTCATCATCCAGACGCTGGGCGTGCTGCCGCTGATCATGCCGCCCTTCGTCGGCGCGGTGGCGATGCAGCTGATTTTCGGGCGTTCCGGCAGCGTCAACCTGCTGCTGAACGACTGGTTCGGCTTCACCATCCCGTTCATGGAAGGCCTGAACGGCGTCATCTTCGTCGAGGCGCTGCACTACTTCCCGTTCATCCTGATGAACCTGGTGGTGGCGCTGCGCAACATCGACGGCGCCATGGAGGAAGCGGCCTTCAACCTGGGCGCGCGCGGCTTCCGGCTGTTCCGCCGCGTGATCTTCCCGCTGGCGCTGCCGGGCTACGTGGCCGGCGCCTCGCTGGTGTTCGTGAAGGTGTTCGACGACCTGGGCACGCCGCTGGTGCTGGGCACCACCAACATGCTGGCGCCGCAGGCCTATCTGCGCATCACGCAGGTGGGGCTGGAAGATCCTCTGGGCTACGTCATCAGCGTCATCATGATCGCCTTCTCGATCCTGGCGCTGTGGCTGTCGGCGCGCGTGCTCAAGGGCCGCGACTATTCCACCTTGCAAAAGGGCGGCAACTCGATCCAGAAGCGCAAGCTGCGGCCGGCCGAAAGCGTGCTGGCCTATGGCTGGATCATCCTGGTGCTGCTGCTGGTGCTGTCGCCGCACATGGGGGTGCTGCTGCTGTCACTGGCCAGCGTCTGGAGCTTCGCGCCGCTGCCGGACGGCTACACGTTGGCGCACTACGGCGCGGTGTTCAACGAGTCGCAGGGCATGATCGCCAACACCCTGCTCTACTGCGGCCTGGCCGCGGGGGTGGACGTGATCCTGGGCACCGCCATCGCCTACCTGATGCTGCGCACCCGGCTGCCGGCGCGCCAATGGCTGGACTTCCTGGCCTCGGCGGCGCTGGCGATCCCGGGCATCGTGCTGGCGATCGGACTGCTGCGCACATTCCGCGGCGTGGAGATCCCGGGCACCGGCACGCTGCTGACCTCGTCGTGGATCATCATCATGATCGCGTACTCGGTACGGCGCCTGCCCTACGCCTTGCGTTCGTGCGTGGCCGCGCTGCAGCAGATCAACGTGTCGCTGGAGGAAGCGGCGCAATCATTGGGCGCCACGCGGCTGCGCACCATCCGGCGGGTGGTGGTACCGCTGATGGCGGGCGGCATGCTGGCCGGCTTCGTGACCAGCTTCGTGACGGCGGCGGTGGAGCTGTCGGCCACCATCATGCTGGTCACCAAGGACAGCCAGGCGCCGATGAGCTATGGCATCTATCTGTACATGCAAAGCGCGGCGGGCCGGGGCCCCGGCGCGGCGCTGGGCGTGCTGGCGGTGGCCGCGGTCGCGGTCGGCACGTATGTCTCGCACTTGCTGGTGGAACGCGCCCAGGCGCGCCAGCGCCCGGCGCGTCACGACGAGACGGCCTGAACAAAGGGGAATCGACATGAAGAAAGTCAGCGTTGAATGCCGCAACATCCGGCTGTCGTATGGCAAAACCGAAGTGCTCAAGGACGTCAACATCCACATCGAGCCGGGCGAGTTCTTCGCCCTGCTGGGGCCGTCGGGCTCGGGCAAGTCCACCCTGCTGCGCCTGATCGCGGGCTTCAACCGGCAGGACGCCGGTCAGTTGCTGGTGGACGGCAAGGACATCAGCGCCATCCCGCCATGGGAGCGCAACATCGGCATGGTGTTCCAGAACTATGCGCTGTGGCCGCACATGACCGTGTGGGACAACGTGGCGTTCGGGCTGGTCGAGCGCAAGCTGCCGCGCGAGCAGATCCGCGCCAAGGTCGAGGCCGCGCTGGAGTTGGTGGGCCTGTCGCAATACGCGCGCCGCCGCCCCAACCAACTGTCCGGCGGACAGCAGCAGCGCGTGGCGCTGGCGCGCACCATCGTGATCGAGCCGCAGGTGCTGCTGCTGGACGAGCCGCTGTCCAACCTGGACAAGAAGCTGCGGGTGCAGATGCGGCAGGACCTGCTGAGCCTGCAGCGGCGGCTGGGCATCACCACCATCTTCGTCACCCACGACCAGGAAGAGGCCATGACCACCGCCGACCGCATGGCGGTGCTGGACCACGGCGTGGTCCAGCAGATCGGCGCGCCCAGCACGCTGTTCGACTACCCGGTGAACCGCTTCGTGGCCAACTTCGTCGGCACCATGAACGTGCTGGAGGGCGAGGTGCGCGAGCGCACCAGCGGCAGCGTGGTGCTGGCGGTGGAAGGCGTGGGCGACCTGCACCTGCCGCTGGCGGCCGAAGCGCCGGCGGCGCAGCGCCTGGCGGCGAGCTTCCGGCCGCACACGGTGCAGATCGAAATGGCCGACGGGCTGGGCGACGCGCGCTATGTGTGGCTGCCGGGCGTGGTGGAAAGCAGCGAGTTCCTGGGCGAGTTCACCCGCTACCAGGTGCAGATCGGCGAACAGCGCCTGACGGCCGACCAGTCGCACCTGGCGGGGCTGTCGCCGTTCCCGGTGGGCGCGCCGGTGTCGATCGGGCTGGAGCCGACGCAAGTACGGCTGCTTGCCGCCTGAGCCGGCTTCCCCTACAAAGGCGGCATGGAAATCTATCAGATCCGCGCCTTCGTCACCGTCGCCCGCCTGGGCAACCTGACGCGGGCCGCCGAAGCGCTGTCGCTGACCCAACCCGCCGTCACCGCGCAGATCAAGGCGCTGGAACAGAGCCTGGGCGTGGCGTTGTTCGACCGCAGCGGCGGACGGCTGGCCCTGGCCAAGGCCGGCGAGATGCTGCTGCCCACGGCCGAATCGCTGCTGGTGCTGGGCGCGCAATTCAAGTCCGAGGCGCAGCAACTGCAAGGCAGCCTGCAGGGCGTGGTGGAACTGGGCCTGCCCAGCGAGAAGCCCGACTTCCTGCGGCTGGGCGAGCTGGCGGCGGCCATCACGCAGCGGCTGCCGCTGATCGAACTGAAGACGCAGATCCAGCCCACCGCCGTGCTGGCCGAGCAGGTCAGCACCGGCCGGCTGCCGGCGGCGTTGACCATCGCCGCGCACCCGCCGCGCGGCGTGCTGTGGCTGCCGCTGCGCAGCGTGCGCTACCGCATCGCGCTGCCGACCGAACATGCCGCCGTGCTCAAGCGCGGCGGCTGGCGCGAGGTGGCGCAATTGCCGTGGCTGGACGGCCCCGCCGGCAGCCACACCCACCTGCTGTTGCGCGACATGTTCGAGCGCCACGGCCTCTCGCCGCGCATCGCCATGCAGAACGACGACCAGGCCAACCTGGAGGCGCTGGTGCGGGCCGGCGCCGGTTGCGCGCTGCTGCGCGAGGAAACCGCGCTGGCCGGCGCGGCCTCGGGCGATTTCATGGTGTGGGGCCAGGCGCGAGCCGATGCCACGCTGGGTTTCATCCTGCCCTACGAACGCGCTAGCGAGCCCGCGCTGGTCGCGTTAAGCTCGGTGATTCAAGCCATCTGGAAGCCGCGCGCGCCAGTCGCGCCCGAGCCGCTCTGAGCCGGGTCGGTCCGCCACCTGCGCCCTTCCCCACCGTATCGACACCGCAATGACTGAAATCTGGTTCATCCGCCACGGCGAAACCGACTGGAACCGCCAGCGCCGCCTGCAGGGCTGGCAAGACATCCCCTTGAACGAATTCGGCCGCAACCAGGCCGGTTTGCTGGCCTCGCGCCTGCGTGAAGACGCCCGCAGCACGCCGATCCACGCCATCTACAGCAGCGACCTGCAACGCGCCCATGCCACCGCCACGCCGGTGTCGGAACAGCTGGACCTGCGCGTGCGGGTCGAGCCCGGCATCCGCGAACGCGGCTTCGGCGTGCTCGAAGGGCTGGACCTGGAACGCATCGACGCGCTGGCGCCGGAAGCCGCGGCCGCCTGGCGCAGCCGCGATCCGCTGCGCGCGCTGGACGGCGGCGAAACGCTGGGCCAGTTCCAGTCGCGCGTCATCTCCACGGTGGATGACGTGGCCAGCCGCCATGACGGCGAACGCATCCTGATGTTCACCCACGGCGGCGTGCTGGACATCATCTGGCGCCATGCCAGCGGCGTGCCGTTGAATGCGCCGCGCGACGCGGCATTGCTGAACGTCAGCATCAACCGGGTCGGCGTGCGCGGCCGCCAGTGGCAAGTGCTGGATTGGGGCGACGTGGGCCACGTGGCCGCCGAGGTCGGCGACGACGTCGTGCCGTGACGGCCGGCGCCAGGGTGTCGTCCTGGCGCCCTGCGGCTCAGCCGGCTTTGTCCGCCTTGCGCGGCTTGCGCGGCGCGTTGCGCGCCAGCCGGTCGTAGACCGCGTTGGGCAGCAGGCGCATCAGTTTCGCCACCACGCCCATCTGCCAGGGAATCACCGTGTACGTGGTGCCGCGCCCAATCGCCGCCTGGGCGCGCTGCGCGAACTTGTCGGCGTCCATCAGGAACGGCATCTTGTACGGATTGTGCGCCGTCATCGCGGTCTTGATGTAGCCCGGCGCGATGGTGACGACACGGATGCCGTCGCCCGCCAGTTCCAGCCGCAGGCTTTCGCAGTAGGTCACCACCGCCGACTTGGAGGCGCTGTAGGCGCCCGCGCCCGGTAGCCCGCGCACGCCGGCGACGCTGGCGATGCCGACCAGCCGGCCGCCGCCCGTCGCGCGCATCGGCTCGACGAAGGGTTCGAAGGTCGCCACGGTCGCCAGCAGATTGGTATCGACGATGGCCTTGAAGACCTCATAGTCCTCGTGATGCCCGGTCAGGGTGCCGGCGCTGATGCCGGCGCTGGCGATAACCACGTCCACCCGCCCCTGGCAGAAGGCGATGAAATCCTGCGCAGCGGCATGCAGCGCCTGGCGGTCGCGCACGTCCACGGCGTAGCAGCGATGCTGGCCGGGCAGGCTGTCGGCCAGTTCCCGCAGCGCGTCTTCGCGCCGGCCCAGCAGGCCGAGCGTGGCGCCGCTGGCGGCGTAGCGTCGTGCCAGGGCGCGGCCCAGGCCGCTGCTGGCGCCGGTGATGAAAACCCTGTCCATGAAGGTGGCCCCGGTCGGATGTAAAAAAGCGGAGCCTCCCGGATGAGAGGCTCCGCCCGCTATGCTACAGGAACGCTGGCGCCGGGTTTACAGGAAGATGAGCGCGAAGATCGCCGCCACCAGCGCCCACTTGGACAGGTAGTACAGCGGCTTGCTCTTTTTCTTGAGCGCCTTGCCGAAGCGGCGCACGGCGTAGACCGCGCCGAAGATGCGGTTGATGCCGCCGGTGGCGTCGCCTTCCTGGTTGGGCGCGGCGGCCGCGCGCAGCAGGAAACCGCCGACCACGCGATTGAACGCCTGGGCCCAGCGATAGCGCATGGGCCGCTCGACGTCCGCGAACAGGATGATCCGGTTCTGGTCGGTCTTGTTTTCGGCGTAATGGATGAAGGTCTCGTCGAACACGACCGCCTCGCCGTCGCGCCAGTAGTATTCCTGGCCATCGACGTTGATGTAGCAGTCGGGGCTGTTCGGCGTGATCAGGCCCATGTGGAAGCGCAGCGAACCGGCGTAGGGGTCACGATGCCGCGGCAGCCGGCTGCCCGGCGGCAGCGAGGCGAACATGGCGGCCTTGATGGTCGGGATGCCCGCCAGCAGCTTGGTGGTCACCGGGCAAAGCGCCTCGGCCGACGGATGGTCGGCGTCGTACCACTTCAGGTAGAAGCGCTTCCAGCCCGTCTTGAAGAACGAGTTGAAGCCCGCGTCGTTGTACTTGTCCGAGGCCTTGATGTGGCCGTCGCCATAAAGGTTGACGGCCTCGGCCCGGATTTCGTCGCAGCGGTCCAGCAAGACCTTCAGTTCCGGGAACTGGTCCAGGTCGAGATAGGGCTTGTTGGGCACGCTGGAGAATGCGTACATGAAGCAGTTCAGCGGGGCGGTGAAGGTGGAATGATCCAACGCCTGCCGCGAGAACCGGTGTCGTACGCGGCCACGGTAGTGAACTACCGTGGCGCACACGATGAATAACGCCAGAATGAACCACTTCATTCTTTTGTCCTCAATTCACTTGAGACGCGCCCCCTGCGCGCCCAAGCGTTATTTGTCCAATAAAGACGCGTGAAGTTCCTGCAGCGGGTAAACCTGCAGGCCGAGGCCCTGGCGCAGATACTGCATGCCCTCGACGGCCGCGCGGGCGCCCGCGATGGTCGTGAAGAAGGTCACGCGCGCCGCCAGCGCCTGGGTGCGGATGGTGCGCGAGTCGGCGATGGCGTTGCGGCGTTCCTCGACAGTGTTGATGACCAGCGAGATCTCGCCGTTCTTGACCATGTCGACGATGTGCGGACGGCCTTCGGTGACCTTGTTGACCAACTGCACCGGGATGCCGGCCGCTTCGATCTCGGCGGCGGTGCCGCGGGTTGCCACCAGCTTGAAGCCCAGGGCGTGCAAGCCGCGCGCCACTTCCACGGCGCGGGGCTTGTCCTGGTTCTTGACGCTGATGAACACCGTGCCGGATTCCGGCAGGCGCACGCCGGCGGCCAGCTGCGACTTGACGAAGGCTTCGCCGAAGCTGGTGCCCACGCCCATGACTTCGCCGGTCGACTTCATTTCCGGGCCGAGGATGGTGTCCACGCCCGGGAACTTCACGAACGGGAACACGGCCTCCTTGACCGAGAAGTAAGGCGGCACGACTTCGCGGGTGATGCCCTGGGCCGCCAGCGTCTGGCCGGCCATGGCGCGCGCGGCGATCTTGGCCAGTTGCAGGCCGGTGGCCTTGGACACGTAGGGCACCGTGCGCGAGGCGCGCGGGTTCACTTCCAGCACGTAGACGTCGCCGCCCTGGATGGCGAACTGCACGTTCATCAGGCCGCTGACGTTCAGGGCCTTGGCCATCATGGAGGTCTGGCGCTTGATCTCGGCGATGACGTCGGCCGACAGCGAGTACGGCGGCAGGCTGCAGGCGGAGTCGCCCGAGTGCACGCCGGCCTGCTCGATGTGTTCCATGACGCCGCCGATGAAGACGGTTTCGCCGTCGGCCAGGCAGTCCACGTCGACTTCGGTGGCGTTGTTCAGGAAGCGGTCCAGCAGCACGGGCGAGTCATTGCTGACCTTCACGGCCTCGCGCATGTAACGTTCGAGATCCTGCTGCTCGTGCACGATTTCCATCGCGCGGCCGCCCAGCACGTAGCTGGGGCGAACCACCAGCGGGTAGCCGATCTCGGCGGCATGGGCCAGGGCCTCGCCTTCGGTGCGGGCGGTGCGGTTGGGCGGCTGGCGCAGGCCGAGCTTGTTCAGCAGCTTCTGGAAGCGCTCGCGGTCTTCGGCGATGTCGATGGATTCCGGGCTGGTGCCGATGATCGGCACGCCGTTGGCTTCCAGCGCGCGCGCCAGCTTCAGCGGAGTCTGGCCGCCGTACTGGACGATCATGCCGACCGGGTTTTCCTTGTGGACGATTTCCAGCACGTCTTCCAGCGTCAGCGGCTCGAAGTACAGGCGGTCGGACGTGTCGTAGTCGGTGGAGACGGTTTCCGGGTTGCAGTTGACCATGATGGTCTCGTACCCGTCGTCGCGCAGCGCCAGCGCGGCATGCACGCAGCAGTAGTCGAACTCGATGCCCTGGCCGATGCGGTTCGGGCCACCGCCCAGCACCACGATCTTCTTGCGGTCGGTGGGCGCGGCTTCGCACTCTTCCTCGTAGGTCGAGTACATGTAGGCCGTGCGGGTGGCGAATTCGGCGGCGCAGGTGTCCACGCGCTTGTAGACCGGGCGCACGTTCAGCTGGTGACGCAGCTTGCGCACCTCGGATTCGACCGTGTCCAGCAGGAACGCCAGGCGGCGGTCGGAGAAACCGCGGCGCTTCAGTTCCCACAGGGTGGCGTGGTCCAGGTCGGACAGCGTCTTCTGTTCGAGCGCCAGCTCGATGTCGACGATTTCCTTGATCTGCGACAGGAACCAGGGGTCGATGTGCGTGATGTTGTGCACTTCGTCCAGCGTGAAGCCTTGCGCGAAGGCGTCGCCCACGTACCAGATGCGTTCCGGACCGGGTTCGCCCAGCTCGACCTGCAGCTTTTCGCGGTCGGTGGTCTTCTGGTTCAGGCCGTCGACGCCGACTTCCAGGCCGCGCAGCGCCTTCTGGAACGATTCCTGGAAGGTGCGGCCGATGGCCATGACTTCACCCACGGACTTCATCTGGGTGGTCAGGCGCGCGTCGGCGGTGGGGAATTTCTCGAAGGCGAAACGCGGCACCTTGGTGACCACGTAGTCGATCGACGGTTCGAACGAGGCGGGCGTGGCGCCGCCGGTGATTTCGTTCTTGAGCTCGTCCAGCGTGTAGCCCACGGCCAGGCGCGCGGCGACCTTGGCGATGGGGAAACCGGTAGCCTTGGATGCCAGCGCCGACGAACGCGACACGCGCGGGTTCATCTCGATGACGATCATGCGGCCGTTCTTGGGGTTGACCGCGAACTGCACGTTCGAGCCGCCCGTGTCCACGCCGATCTCGCGCAACACCGCGATCGATGCGTTACGCATGATCTGGTATTCCTTGTCGGTCAGCGTCTGGGCCGGCGCCACGGTGATGGAGTCACCGGTGTGCACGCCCATGGGGTCAAGGTTCTCGATGGAGCAGACGATGATGCAGTTGTCCGCCTTGTCGCGGACCACTTCCATCTCGAATTCCTTCCAGCCCAGCAGCGACTCTTCGATCAGCAGCTCGCTGGTGGGCGAGGCTTCCAGGCCGCGGCGGCAGATGGTTTCGAATTCTTCGGCGTTGTAGGCGATGCCGCCGCCCGAGCCGCCCATGGTGAAGCTGGGGCGGATCACAGCGGGGAAGCCCGAGGTGCCGACTTCCGCGGCGATGCGGCGCTGCACTTCCCAGGCTTCGTCCATGCTGTGGGCGACGCCCGACTTGGCCGATTCCAGGCCGATGTCGGTCATGGCCTGCTTGAACTTCTGGCGGTCTTCGGCCTTCTCGATGGCGTGCTCGTTGGCGCCGATCAGTTCGACGTTGTGCTTTTTCAGCACGCCGTGGTGGGCCAGGTCGAGCGCGCAGTTCAGCGCGGTCTGGCCGCCCATGGTGGGCAGCAGCGCATCGGGCTTTTCACGCTCGATGATCTTTTCGACGGCTTGCCAGGTGATGGGCTCGATGTAGGTGACGTCGGCCGTTTCCGGGTCCGTCATGATCGTGGCGGGGTTGCTGTTCACCAGGATGGTGCGGTAACCCTCGGCCTTGAGCGCCTTGCACGCTTGCGCGCCGGAATAGTCGAATTCGCAGGCCTGCCCGATGATGATGGGGCCGGCGCCGATGATGAGAATGCTTTTTAGGTCTGTACGCTTGGGCATGATGCAATCTTTACTTTTGGCCGGACATCAGGCTGATGAACTTGTCGAACAGCTCCAGGATGTCGTGCGGACCGGGGCTGGCTTCGGGGTGGCCCTGGAAGCAGAAGGCCGGACGGTCGGTGAGCTCGAAGCCCTGCAGCGTGCCGTCGAACAGCGAGACGTGCGTGACGCGCGCATTGGCCGGCAGGCTGGCCGCGTCGACCGCGAAACCGTGGTTCTGGCTGGTGATGAACACGCGCTTGGACGCCAGGTCCTGCACCGGGTGGTTGGCGCCGTGGTGGCCGGTCTTCATCTTGAGCGTCTTGCCGCCGACGGCCAGGCCCATGATCTGGTGGCCCAGGCAGATGCCGAACACCGGCAGCTTCTTGTCCAGGAACACGCGGGTGGCGTCGATGGCGTAGTCGCAGGGCTCGGGGTCGCCGGGGCCGTTGGACAGGAACACGCCGTCGGGGTTGAGCTTGAGCACTTCCTCGGCGCTGGTCTGGGCCGGCACCAGCGTCAGGCGGCAGCCGCGGTCGGCCAGCAGGCGCAGGATGTTGGACTTGATGCCGAAGTCGTAGGCAACGACATGGAATTTGGACTGGTCGGGCTGGGTGTAGCCTTCGCCCAGCTGCCAGGTGCCCTGGGTCCAGGTGGTGCTGTCCTTTATGGAAACGACCTTGGCCAGGTCCTGGCCGGCCATGCCGGCAAAGCCGCGGGCCAGTTCGACGGCGCGGTCGGCATCCGAACCGACGAAGATGCAGGCGCCCTGGGCGCCCTTTTCACGCAGGATGCGGGTCAGCTTGCGGGTATCGATGCCGGAAATGGCGACGATGCCCTGTTCGGACAGGTACTCGGGCAGCGATTGCGTGGAACGGAAGTTCGACACGCGGGCGGGACAGTCGCGCACCACCAGGCCGGCGGCGTAGACGCGATTGGCTTCGACGTCCTCGGCGTTGACGCCGGTGTTGCCGATGTGCGGATAGGTCAGCGTGACGATCTGGCCGCTATAGCTGGGATCGGTGAGAATTTCCTGGTACCCGGTCATCGCGGTGTTGAACACCACTTCGGCGACGGTATGGCCAGGCGCACCGATCGACACGCCTCGAAAAATGGTACCGTCCGCCAGAGCCAGAATTGCAGGAGGGAAGCGGTTGATCCCCTCGGGAAAGAGTTGCGGCAGCACAGTAAACCCCGGTTTTAGAATCGATAATCAAACCTTGGAATTATACCTTGAGCGGGCGTTTTTCCCGGGGAACCGCGCCAAATAAGGCTGAGATCGGAGATTTCGGCCGCCGCGGCGGGCCGGCCGTGCCCCTCCTTTGCCATACCAACGGTGACAGCGCCGTCGGCGGCTCGGTGATACGCTAAAGCACCTTCAACCCCTGATGCTGCGAGCCGTATTGTCCATGTCCAGCCAACTTGACGCCCTGCGCAATCACACCACCGTTGTCGCCGACACCGGCGATTTCGAGGCAATGAAGGCGCTGCGTCCCACCGACGCCACCACAAATCCGTCCCTAATTTTGAAGGCCGTCCAGCAGGACGCCTACCGCCCGCTACTCGAAAAGACCGCCCGCGACCACC
Organism: Achromobacter xylosoxidans; assembly: GCF_001457475.1. Classification (NCBI taxonomy): domain Bacteria; kingdom Pseudomonadati; phylum Pseudomonadota; class Betaproteobacteria; order Burkholderiales; family Alcaligenaceae; genus Achromobacter; species Achromobacter xylosoxidans. The sequence continues at coordinate 5,320,850 of NZ_LN831029.1, forward strand.
GCGGCGCGCCCACCGCCGAGCTGATGGACCGGCTGCTGGTCGCCTTTGGCCGCGCCATCCTGGATATCGTGCCCGGCCGCGTCTCCACCGAAGTGGACGCGCGCCTGTCGTTCGACACCCGCGCCACCATCGAGCGCGCCCGCGCCCTGATCGCGCTGTACGAAGCCGCCGGCGTGCCGCGCGAACGGGTGCTGATCAAGATCGCGTCCACCTGGGAAGGCATCCAGGCGGCCCGCGCGCTGCAAGCCGAGGGCGTGCGCTGCAACCTGACGCTGCTGTTCTCGCTGCCGCAGGCGGTGGCCTGCGCCGACGCCCAGGTGCAATTGATCTCGCCCTTCGTCGGCCGCATCTACGACTGGCACAAGAAGGCCGCCGGCGCCGCCTGGGTCGAAGCCGACCACGCCGGCGCGCGCGACCCCGGCGTGCAGTCGGTGACCCGCATCTATCACTATTACAAGCGTTTCGGCATCGCCACCGAGATCATGGGCGCGAGCTTTCGCAACGTCGGCCAGATCCTGGCGCTGTCGGGCTGCGACCTGCTGACCATCAGCCCCGAGTTGCTGACCCAGTTGTCGCAGACCGAAGGCGACGCGCCGGCGCAGTTGCGCGCCGATGCGGCGGGCGGCGATATCGCCCGCATCGCGTCGGGCGAAGTGGCCTTCCGCACCCAGCTCAACGACGACGCCATGGCCAGCGACAAGCTGGCCGAAGGCATCCGCGCCTTCGTGGCCGATGCCATCAAGCTGGACGCGCTGATCGAAGCGCAGCGCGCCTGAGACCGCCGGCGCTGGCCCGGCGGCCACCGCCGGGCCGCGCGTCAGCGGTGATCGTGCGAATGCACCTGCAGCGCTTCCAGGAAGCGCGACACCATGTTGTAGGCCGCCACGGTGGCGGTCAATTCCACGATCAGTTTTTCCGATCCCATGGCGGCGCGGGCCGCCTGGAACACCGGCTCGGGCACCTGCACGTGGCGCGTCATGGCATCGGTGTAGGCCAGCACCGCGCGCTCGCGCTCGCTGAACAGAGTCGACGCCTCCCAGTCGGGCAAGGCGTCCAGCTGGGCTTGTGACACGCCCTCTTTCAGCGCGATCGGCGCGTGCTGGTCGGCCTCGTAGGGCGCGCCGTTGATCGCCGCCACCCGCATGATCACGAGTTCGCGAATATCGCCGGGCAGGGTGGACAACTGGCGGATGGAAGTCAGGTAGTTGAGCCAGCCGCCGGCCACGGCGGGGCTGTGCAGCAGCATCTGGTACAGGTGCAGCACGCTGCCGCGCTCGGCGACGATACGGTCGACCAGGGGTCGTGCTTCAGGATGGGACAGATCGGCGTAGGGAAGACGCGCCATGGAAACTCCGTAGGGATCGGGCTGGCTCGCGCCGACTGACCCGGGGGACGGTGGTTCCCCAAAGACAGGGGACACCCGAAAGACCGAGCGACGCGGACCAGGCGGTGCGCGCCAAAAAGACGCACGCTGCATATGCACACATTCGCAAGAACTTTGACATAATGACAACACATCGCGCACCTCCAGGACAAGCCTAGAATGAATGCGCCAACCCAGTCCCATCCGCCAGTCACGCTCGCCAACTGCGACAGCGAACCGATACACGTACCGGGCGCCATCCAGCCGCTGGGCGCGCTGCTCGCGTTCGACCCCGAAGGCGTGCTGCGCTATGCCAGCGAGAACGCCCCCCAGGTGCTGGGCAGGCCGCTGGCGCTGGGCTACCCCTGCGCGCCGGACGCGCTGCCGCCCGGCCTGGCGCATATGCTGCCGGGCTGGCTGGCCAGCACCGACCCGGTCTTCGACCCGCTCGTCATCACGCTGGACGGGCAGGCCTACGACGTCATCGTCCACCGCAACCCGGACGGCCTGACGCTGATCGAACTCGAACGCCGCGGCGACGATTCCGGCATCGCGGAACCCGCGCGCATCTACCGCGGCATCGAACGAATCCGCTCGCAACGCGACATCGCCGGCCTGCTGGAACGCACGGTGCAGGAAGTGCAGCGCGCCACCGGCTTTGACCGCGTGATGGCCTATCGCTTCCATCCCGACGACAGCGGCGAGATCGTTGCCGAACGGCGCGGCGATCCGACGCTGGAAGATTGGGTCGGGCGCCGCTATCCAGCCGGAGACATTCCGGCCCAGGCGCGCCGCCTGTACACCGTGAACACGCTGCGCCAGATCGCCGACGGCCAGTACCAGCCCGTGCGCGTGCTGGGCGAGAACGGCCATGGCGGCACGCCGCTGGACATGAGCTTTTCCGTGCTGCGCAGCGTCTCGCCGATCCACCTCGAATACATGGCCAACATGGGGGTGCGCGCCACGATGAGCCTGTCGCTGGTGATCGGCGGCCGCTTGTGGGGCATGATCGCCTGCCACCATCATGCGCCGCGCCTCATTCCCTACCCGGCCCGCCTGGCCTGCGAAGCGTTGGCCCAGGTGCTGTCGGCGGCGCTGGCCAATATCGAAGGCAGCGAACGCGCCGAGCAGGCGCGCCGCAGCGCCGCGCTGGTCAGCCGGCTGGCCGAGCGCGTCTCGGACTCCGAAAACGTGCACCAGGCCTTGTCCGGCGGACCCGACACGCCCGCCTCGCTGGTTCCCAACGACGCCGCGCTATGCCTGTGGGGCAACAGCGTGACGGTCTTTGGCGGCATCGCGCCGCGCGGCGAACTGGCCGGCATCCTGTGTGCGCTGGACCAGAGCGGCCAGCGCCTGGTCCATACCAACAACATCGCGCGCGACTATCCCGAGCTGCAGACCGACCTGGTGCCCTACGCCGGCCTGATGGCCTGCAAGTTCGATCCCATGAACAACGGCTGGCTGGTCTGGCTGCGGCGCGAGCAGATCGAAACCGTGATCTGGGGCGGCAAGCCGGAAAAGCAGTATGCCGTTGGCACTCTCGGGCCGCGCCTGACCCCGCGCGGGTCGTTCGAGGCCTGGCGCGAAGTCATGCGCGACACCAGCGCCCCCTGGCTGGCCGCCGAACTGGAAGCGGTCGACAACCTGCGCGACGAGCTTTCCCATATCGCCACCAGCCGCGCGGCCGACGTCGACCGCGCCCGCACCGCCCTGCTGGCCATGCTCGGCCACGACCTGCGCGATCCGCTGCAGTCCATCTCGATGGCGGCCACCCTGCTGTCCAGGACCGACGCCGGCGCCCGCATGGGCGAACGCATCCGCTATTCGAGCGGACGGATGCAGCGGCTGATTTCTCAGGTGCTGGACCTGTCGCGGCTGCAAGGCGGCATGGGCCTGGGAATCGAAAAGCGCGAATGCCAGCTATCGGAACTGCTGAACGGCCTGATCGATGAAAAGCGCCAGGCCTACCCTGGCCTGCGTATCGAACCCGAAGTGCAACCCGGCCTGACGCTGATGGCCGACACCGACCGCATCGCCCAGGTCGTCACGAACCTGATGAGCAATGCGCGCCAGCATGGCGCGCCGCGCATGCCGATCCGTGTCAGCGCCACGCAGACCGGCGACACGATCGAACTGGCCGTGGCCAACCACGGCGCGCCGATACCGGACGAGGTCATGGCGCACCTGTTCTCGCCCTTCAAGCCGGAATCGCTGGGCCACTCGCGCAACCGCAACGGCCTGGGGCTGGGCCTGTATATCGCCGACCAGGTGGTGCGCGACCACGAAGGCGACATCACCGTCGCCTGCCGCGACGGCCTGGTCATCTTCACCGTCACCCTGCCGCGCGGCATGGACGCGCCGCCCACCCCTTGAATCCTGGAGAGATCATTTGAACGATGCGCGCGCGTTACGCGTCCTGCTGGTAGACGACAACGAAATGGGCTCGGAATTGCTGGCCGAATTCCTGGCCCTGTCCGGACTGGAAACGCGCTGCGCCGGCACTGGCGAAGATGCCCTGGCGCAAGCCGGCGCGTTCGCGCCGCAGGCGGTGCTGGTCGATATCCTGCTGCCCGACATGGATGGCTACGAACTGGCCCGCCGCTTACGCGAGCGCGACAGCGCCGCGCGCATCTATGCCCTGAGCGGCCTGGCACGGCACGAACGGCATGAAGACGCGGCCCACCTGTTCGACGGCTGGATCGAAAAGCCCGCCGACCCCGACGCCCTGCTGGCCCTGCTGCGGCAGGCGGACTGAGCGCGCCGATGCACGCCACCGACCCATCCGCCCCGCCCCTGGCCATGGCCGCCCACGGCGTGCGATTCAAGGTCCTGGCGCAGATCTTCCCTGTCCTGCGCCACGAAGCGATCGCGCCGCTGTCCAACGCCACGCTGGCCGCGGCCATGCTGCGCCAGGCGCCCGAGGGCGCCGACGCCGAGGCCCGGCAGCTGCGTTGCCAACGATTGGCCGGCGACCTGAACCAGATGCTGGAAGACGGTGTCGACGTGATCCGCGGCCTGGACCAGTGGCTTGACGACGACGGCGCCTCGCTGCCGGCGGCGACGCTGCTGCGGCAATGCCGCAAACTGCTGTTTTCCCAACTGATGTGGTCCGGGCGCAAGGTCATCTGGCCCGACGATCCCGCGCCCCTCGAACTGCCGGTCTTCACCACCCGCTATCTGGTGATGGCCTGGTTGCTGTGCCTGCTGCCGTGGTTGCCCGAAGGCGCCGAACTGGAGCTGGATGCCTCCAACCCGGCCGTCTGGCAGGCCCGGTTCGCGGCGCCGATCCAAGCGCCGGCCACGCCGGCGCTGTTCGAGCCGCACGACATCGAATGCCTGGCCAGCGCCTCGGGCTGGCGCCTGGAACGCCAGCCGCAATGCTGGTCGCTGCATCTTCCCTCCGCCCCCGGCAAGGAGTCCGCATGATCTCTCCGGTGCACCAGGTGCTGCGCGATGGCACGCGTGAACGCCATGAAATCCTGGACCAGGGACTGGGCCTGGCCGACGGCGACGTCGGCCAGGCGCGCTACCTGGCCTATCTGCGCGCTCTGCTGGGCTGGCTCGAACCGGTCGAGCAACAACTGTGGCAACTGGGCTGGCCGGCCGCAATGCGGGCGCCGGAGCGCGACGGCAAAAGCGCCCTGATCCGCGCCGACCTGCGGGATGCGGGCGATGACGGGGCGGTGCCGCGGTGCCCGGCCGCGCCCACGCCGCGGGCGGCCGATGCCTACGCGCTGGGCGTGGCCTACGTGGTGGAGGGTTCCCAATTGGGAGGACGGTTCCTGGCCAAGCACCTCGAAAGCGTCTCCCCGCCCCTGCCCTTGCGCTATCTGCGCGGCTACGGCGAGGAGGTCGGCCCGCTGTGGAAGGCCTTCCTGCTGCACCTGGACAGCGCGGCGAGGGGCCAGGAAACCCAGGCGCTGCAAGGCGCCCGGGATGCATTCGACAGTCTCACCGCGTGGCTGCGGGCGCAACATGCGCTACGCGGCCAGCCTCCGCCGGCAGCGCAGAACGGCCAGGCATAGGCATGGCCCGCGCCGGCGGCCGTGCTTGACGGCGGACGCCCGTGGCTAGAGTTTTTCGGTTTCGCCCGATTTGGGCTGCCATTTCATCAGGCGCTTCTCGCCGACGCCGACGATGTAGTCGAGCACCAGCGCGAACGCGGTCAGGACCACGATGCCCGCGAACACGGTGTTGACGTCGAAGGTGCCTTCGGCCTGCAGGATCAGGTAGCCGACCCCGCTGGCCGAGCCCAGGTATTCCCCGACCACCGCGCCGACGAAGGCCAGGCCCACCGAGGTGTGCAGGCTCGAGAACACCCAGCTGGTGGCCGACGGCAGGTAGACGTGGCGCAGCAGCTGGCGCTGGCGCGCGCCCAGCATGCGGGCATTGTCGAGCAGGGTCGGGCTGACCTCGCGCACGCCCTGGTAGACGTTGAAGAAGACGATGAAGAACACCAGCGTCACCGCCAGCGCCACCTTGGACCAGATGCCAAGCCCGAACCACATGCCGAAGATCGGCGCCAGGATCACGCGCGGCATCGAATTGGCCGCCTTGATGTAGGGATCGAGAATCGCGCTGGCGCGTGGCGACAGCCCCAACCACAGGCCGAAGGCAAGGCCGGCGATGGTGCCGATGAAGAAGGCCAGCACGGTTTCGGTCAGCGTGACCCACAGGTGGGTGTAGATGTCGGCGTTGGTGACGAACCAGGCCCAGATGCGGCCCCACACCTTGAGGGGTTCGCCGAAGAAGAACGCCACCTTGGGATCGCGCGAGGCAAAGTGCCACACGCCCAGGATGACGACCAGCAGCAGCAACTGCCAGAAGCGCAGGCTGGCGGAGCCTGGTTTGAACGACTTGGACATGGTCAGGGCCTGTTCATGGGGAAGCGGGCGTGGCCGGGATCAGGCACGGCCTCAGGCCCGCTTCTGTTGTTGGGCGTAGCCCTTGAGCACTTCCTCGCGCAGCACGGCCCAGATGGCCGCGTGCAGTTCGACGAAGCGCAGGTTGTTGCGCACCTCGGCCACGTCGCGCGGACGCGGCAGGTCGATGGCGAATTCGCCGATCGGATGCGTGCCCGGCCCGGCCGACAGCACCACCACGCGGTCGCTCATGGCGATGGCTTCATCCAGGTCATGGGTGATGAACAGCACCGCCTTGCGCTTGGCCATCCACAGGTCCAGGACCTCGTTTTCCATCAGCTGGCGCGTCTGGATGTCGAGCGCCGAGAACGGCTCGTCCATCAGGATGATGTCGGGATCGCGGATCAGCGTCTGCGCCAGCATGGCGCGCTTGCGCATGCCGCCGGACATCTGGTGCGGGTAACGGCTCTCGAAGCCGCCCAGGCCGACGCGACGCATCCAGTCGCGGCCGCGCTCGAGCGCCTCGGCGCGCGGCACGCCGGCGAAATCCAGCCCGGCCACCACGTTGTCGAGCGCGCTGCGCCAGGGCAGCAGCGCCTCGCCCTGGAACATGTAGCCGGCACGCGAATTGATGCCCGACAGCGGCTGGCCAAACACTTTGACCTGCCCCGACGACGGCGCCAGCAGGCCGGCGCTGACGTTGAGCAGGGTGGACTTGCCGCAGCCCGTCGGCCCCACCACCGACACGAACTCGCCCGGCGCGATGGCCAGGCTGGTGTCGCTGACGGCGGTGTAGCGCTGCGAGCGGTCGTCGCGGGAGACGAAGGTGCAGCTGATGTTTTCCAGCGAAAGCGCGGCTTCAGCCATTGGGGTACTTCTCGTTGGCGCGGCGCGCGAAGTCGTTGGTCCAGACCTTGGACGGATCGATCTTGGCGCCGTCGAAGTCCGCCTGGTAGGCGGCCAGGGCCTTGAGCGCGGTGGCGGCGCCGTCCTCGGGGATCAGGCCGTCGGGCGACAGGCCTTCGAGGCTCTTGCCGATGGCGGCCTTGTACACCGCGGGGTCGCCCAGCAGGTAGGTCTCGGGCACGACCTTGGCGATCTCGTCCGGGCCTGCCTTCTGGATCCACTTGTCGGCGCGCACCATGGCGTTGGTGAGCGCCTGCACGGTATTGGGATTTGCGTCGATGAACGCCTGCGGCGCATACAGGCAGCCCGCGGGCATGTTGCCGCCGAAGATGTCCTGCGTGTCCTTGAGCGTGCGGGTGTCGACGATGATCTGGATGTCGCCCGGCATTTCCAGCATCGACACCACCGGGTCGGTGTTGGAGATGGCGTCGATCTGGCCGCTGCGCAGCGCGGTCACCGCGCCGGCGCCGGCGCCCACGCCGATGATCGACACGTCCGAAGCCTTCAGGCCGTGCTTGGCCAGGAAGAAGCTGACCACCATGTTGGTGGACGAGCCCGGCGCGGTCACGCCGATCTTCTTGCCCTTGAGGTCGGCGGGGCCTTTGTAGTTGGGCAGGTTCTTCTTGGAGACGCCCACGCCGATCATCGGCGCGCGGCCCTGCAGCACGAAGGCGCGGTAGGCCTGGCCCTTCGATTGCATCGACAGCGTGTGCTCGAAGGCGCCCGAAACCACGTCGGCGCTGCCCCCCACCACGGCCTGCAGGGCCTTGGAACCGCCGGCGAAGTCGGCGATGGAGACGTCCAGGCCCTCGTCCTTGAAGTAACCGCGCGCCTCGGCGATGGACAGCGGCAGGTAGTAGATCAGGGGTTTGCCGCCCACGGCGATCTGGACCTTGGTCTTTTCCAGCTTCTGGGCGCGCACGATGGCGGGGGCCATGCCCATGACGCCGGCGGCGCCGGCCATCTTGAGCAGATCACGACGTGTGACTGACATGTGTTGTCTCCTTGGGTGCGGGGATACCGATAGCGCCGGTCTGCGCCAGCTTGCCGATAGCCGCTGAATCATACCCCAGCGATTTCAGGACTTCCTCGGTATGTTCCCCTAATGACGGACCGATCCAGCGGGTGCCGCCCGGGGTTTCCGAGAGCTTGGGCACCACCGCCGGCAGCTTGACCGGACTGCCGTCGGCGAAGTGGTGCTGTTCGATCATGCGGCGCGCCAGGAACTGCGGATCCGTGAACATGTCGGCCACGCTGTAGATCTTGCCGACCGGCACGTCGGCCGCCTTCAGGGTGTTGAGCGCCTCCTCGATGCCGCGGCCATCGCACCATTGCTGGATGGCGCCATCGATCTCGGCGACGCGGCGGGCGCGGCCGTCGTTGCGCACCAGGTCCGGATCCGAGGCCAGGTCGTCGCGGCCGATGGCCAGCATCAGGCGGTGGAAGATCGCATCGCCGTTGCCGGCGATGACGATGTTCTGGCCGTCGCGCGTGGTGTAGGTATTGGACGGCACGATGCCGGGCAACGCGCCGCCGGTGCGCTCGCGCACCACGCCGGCCACGTCGTACTCGGGCACCAGGCTTTCCATCATGTTGAAGACGGCCTCGTACAGGGCGACGTCGACCATCTGGCCCTGTCCCGCCTGGCACCCTTCGCCCTGCACGCCGTTCCAGCGGCCGCCGGTGGCGTCGCGGTGGCGTAGCGCCATCATCGCGCCGATCACGCCATGCAGCGCGGCGATCGAATCGCCGATCGAGATGCCGACCCGCAGCGGCGGGCGGTCCGGGTGGCCGGACACGTAGCGCAGGCCGCCCATCGATTCGCCGATGGCGCCGAAGCCCGGCTGGTCCTTCATCGGGCCGGTCTGGCCATAGCCGGACAGGCGCACCATGATCAGCGCCGGATTGATGGCGCGCAGCTGTTCATAGCCCAGGCCCCACTTCTCCAGCACGCCGGGACGGTAGTTCTCGACCACCACGTCTGCGTCCAGCGCCAGCCTGCGGGCGATTTCACGGGCCTCGGGATGCTTGAGGTTGAGCGCGATGGATTGCTTGTTGCGGGCCTGCACGGTCCACCACAGCGAATTGCCTTCGTGCAGGTGGCGCCAGCTGCGAATGGGGTCGCCGCCGCCGGTCCCGTCGGGGCCGTGCGGCGTTTCCACCTTGATGACGTCGGCGCCGAATTCGCCGAAGATGCGCGCGGCGAACGGGCCGGCGATGAGCGTGCCGAGTTCCAGGACCTTCAGGCCGGTCAGGGCTGACATGTTGGTTGTCTTCCTCTCGTGGAGGCCGCGCCGGCGCGGGCGGGCCGTTTTTCCAATGCCCGCCGGTACATTGCCGACGCGCTATTGTGGGGGCGTGTCAGGTAGTCTTGCGCTCCATCAGCGCCCAGGCGATGGTGCCGGCGTCCACGTATTCCAGTTCGCTGCCCGCCGGCACGCCGCGCGCCAGGCGCGTGACCCGCAGGCCGCGCTCGCCCAGGGCCTCGCCCAGGAAGTGCGCGGTGGTCTCGCCTTCGGCGGTGAAGTTGGTGGCCAGGATGACCTCCTGCACCACGCCGTCGGTGGCGCGGCGGATGACCCGGTCGAAATCGAGTTCGCGCGGGCCGATGCCCTCCAGCGGCGCCACCCGGCCCATCAGCACGTAGTACAAGCCGCGGTAGCCGTGGCTGGACTCGATCATGTTCTGGTCGGCCGGCGTCTCGACGATGCACAGCAGCGAGGGATCGCGCTTGGGATTGGCGCAGGTCGCGCACACATCCTCTTCGGCGAAGCTGTTGCAGCGCGAGCAGTGGCGCAGATCGCGCACCGCGCCCGCCAGCGCGCGTCCGAGCATGTCGGCGCCCTGGGGATCGTGCTGCAACAGGTGATAGGCCATGCGCCGCGCGGATCGGACGCCCACACCGGGCAGGCGCCGCAGCGCCTCGATCAGCGAGACCAGCGGTTCGGGTTCGGGCAGTAGAGGGTCCATGACACGACGGCAACTTGCGGACGGCAAAGGCCGCGCCGCCCGGGGCGGCGGCGGCCGGAACGTTCGATCAGAACGGCAGCTTCATGCCCGGGGGCAGCGGCATGCCGGCGGTGACGGACGCCATCTTTTCCTGCGAGGTGGCTTCGGCCTTGCGCAGCGCGTCGTTGAAGGCGGCGGCGACCAGGTCTTCCAGCATGTCCTTGTCGTCGGCGAGCAGCGACGGATCGATCTCGACGCGCTTGACGTCGTGGCGGCAGGTCATGGTGACCTTGACCAGGCCGCCGCCGGAGGCGCCTTCGACCTGGATCTCGGCCAGCGCGTCCTGCGCCTTCTTCATGTTTTCCTGCATCTGCTGCGCCTGGCGCATCAGGCCGGCCAGTTGTCCTTTCATCATGATGGAGCTTCCTTGAACGAGGGAATGTAGGGATTGCCGCCGCGTTACGCGCTACACGTCACGCGGCGGCGGAAGGGGGATCGACGTGGCGGATCGAACCGGCCACGACATGGGCGCCGAAGTCCGCCACCAGCGCCTGCACGAAGGGATCGACGGCGACCGCGTCCTCGGCGGCCTGCTGGCGCGCCGCGCGCTCGGCCTGGGCCACGGCGTGGGCCGTGGCTTCACCGACCGCGCCGACGTCCACGTCCAGCCGGATACCCTGGCCGAAGTGTTCGCACAGCACCGTCTGCAGGCGCACGCGGCTTTCGCTTTCGGCCAGCGTCTTGACGGCCACGCGCAGGATGATGGCATCGCCCTGCACGCCGGCCCATTCGCTCTGGCGCGCCAGTTCGGCGGCCAGGCCGGTGACCGGCAGGCGCGCCGCCAGTTCGGGCCAGGCGGCGGAGGTCATGTCAGCCAGGCGCGCGCGCGACTGGCGCTTGCGGGCCGGGGCCGGGCCTTCGCGCCGGGCCGGCGCCGCGGAAGGCGCGGGCGCGGACGATGGCGCGCTGGCCAGCGTTTCGAAATCGTCGTCGGGGTCGGACGTGAAGCCGCCGTCGGGCGCGAAGCCACCATCGGGTACGAAGCCACCTTCGGCCTCGAACGGGATTTCCTCGTCGACCCAGGACGGAGGGCCGTCGTCATCGGCGGCCGGCGCGACCGCGGCGGCCGCGGGCGTCACGGCCAGCGGGGCCGACTTGGCGGGCACCGGGGCCGCGGAGACGGCAGGAGTGTCCGTGGCGGGGGCATGCGGGGCGGGCGCTTGCGCGACGGCGGGAGCGGCGCTGGGCGATGCCGTCTTGGCCGGAGCGCCTGCGGCTGCGGCATTCGCGGGAGACGCCGGCTGGGCAGTGGCTGCGGCGGCGGCCTGGGCGGCATCCGCGGCGGCGGGAGCGTCTTCCCATGGCGGCACGCTGGCAGCGGCCGGCTGGGCGGGCGCGACAGGTGCGGCGGGCGCGGTGACAGGCGCCGCGGCCATCGGCGCAGGCGCGGCGGCCGGAACCGGCGCGACGTTCGCTTGCGGCGCGCTCACAGGCACGGATGGCGCGGGCGTCGCCGCCACGGGCGCCGGCGCGGGTGCCGCCGGTTGCGCCACCGGCGCGGGCCGTTCCACCGCAGAAGCGGTGGCGACCGGCGCTGCCTGCGGCGGCTGCGCGGCGGCCACGGCGGGTTCGGCTGTCTGGCGGGCCGGCGTGGCAGGCGCCTCGATGGCGGTCTGCGGACCGGCGTCACCGTTGAGCGCCAGCATGCGCAGGCAAGCCATGATGAAGCCGGCGTACTCGTCCGGCGCCAGCGTCAGTTCGCCGCGGCTGTGCACCGCCACAGAATAGAACAGTTGCACCGCGTCGGGATGCAGGGTCTGCGCCAGGCGGGCGATGTCGGCCACCAGCGGATCCTCGGCCGGCGTCACGCCGGACACGCGCTGCTCGATGGCGACGCGCGACAGCAGCACGGCCAGGTCGGCCAGCGCGCCGGCGTACGACAGGCCGCGCGTGGCCAGTTCGTCGGCCACCGCCAGCACGCCCTTGGCGTCGCCGGTGGACAGCGCATCCAGCAGGCGCACCAGGTGGCGCTGGTCGATGGTGCCGAGCATGCCGCGCACGGCGTCTTCGGTCAGGTTGCCGGCGCTGTAGGCGATGGCCTGGTCGGTCAGCGACAACGCATCGCGCATGGAACCCGACGCGGCCTGGCCGATCAGGCGCAGGGCCGGCACTTCGAAGCCGACCTGCTCTTCGCCCAGCACCGCCTGCAGGTGGCCCACGATGGAGTCGGCCGGCATCTGCTTCAGATTGAATTGCAGGCAGCGCGACAGCACCGTGACCGGGATCTTCTGCGGGTCGGTGGTGGCGAGGATGAATTTGACGTGCGGCGGCGGCTCTTCCAGCGTCTTGAGCATCGCGTTGAACGCGTGCCCGGTGAGCATGTGCACTTCGTCGATCATGTAGACCTTGAAGCGGCCCGCGCCCGGCGCGTAGACGGCCTGCTCCAGCAGCTGGGTCATTTCCTCGACGCCGCGGTTCGAGGCCGCGTCCAGTTCGAGATAGTCGACGAAACGGCCGGCATCGATCTCGGTGCAGGCGCGACAGACGCCGCAGGGCTTGGAGGTGATGCCGGTTTCGCAGTTGAGCGATTTGGCCAGGATGCGCGACAGCGTGGTCTTGCCGACGCCGCGGGTGCCGGTGAACAGCCAGGCGTGGTGCAGGCGCTGGGTGTCGAGCGCATGCGTCAGCGCGCGCACCACGTGATCCTGTCCCACGAGGGTATCGAACGATCGCGGCCGCCACTTGCGGGCCAGTACCAGATAAGTCATGGCGGGATTGTAGAGCCTTTGCAAGAGCCTATGCGATTGCCGGCAGGAAATGCAAAAGGGACGGAATCATCTTCCGGGGATATCCCCTTGGAAAACAACCCCGTCCCCTTTGAGAAACCGGTTGGCGAGCCTTACTCCGGCACTGACCCTAAACGACTATGGCTGCTTCGTTCCCGACCTGACCAGGTTCACCGTCGAACCATGCGAAGGGGCCCGCCAAGCAAGATTCTAGCAGAGCTTCGCGTTGCTCGCTCGGCTAGCCTCTTGCTTGGCGGGCCCCGAGGGGCTGTATGTGCGCCCCCTCCCCGGCCCTCCCCCCGAGGGGGAGGGAGGAAGACTTTGCTTCGCTTGTCTTGGGGGCTCGCTTCGCTTTGCCTTGCTTTGCCTTGCTTTACCCTGCTTTGCCTTGGCGGGGTTATAGGTCTATCAGGCTCGGGCGCTAGGGAAGCGGAGCTTCGCGTTGCTCGCTCGGCTAGCCTCTTGCTTGGCGGGCCCCGAGGAGCTGTATGTGCGCCCCCTCCCCGGCCCTCCCCCCGAGGGGGAGGGAGGAAGACTTTGCTTCGCTTGTCTTGGGGGCTCGCTTCGCTTTGCCTCACTTTTCCTTGGTTGCTTGCTTTGGATTTTTTCCTGAAGGCGAGGACGTTGCGGTGCTGGGTTCGTTTTGGTGAGGAGCTATAGGTCGATCCAGGCGCGGGCGCGGGGGAAGTAGAGGGCGGCGCGGGCTTTGCGGCCGTCCAGGGCGGTGACTTGGGCGCAGTAGCGCAGGAGTTGGTCGCCGTGGCGTTGGCGCATGCGTTGGGCGAAGGCGGCGGGGGATTCGTTGGGTTGGGGGCGGCCTGTTTTGTAGTCGACGATCAGCCAGCCGTCTTCGGTGCTCAGGGCCAAGTCGATGACGGAGACCTTGCCGGCGGCGTCGATGAGGGGCCATTCGCGGCGGGCGCCGGATTGGGACAGGAGCCAGAGGCCACGGTCGTCGGCGAGGGTGGACTGGAGGGTATCCAGGACGGCTTCGGCGGCGGTATCGGCCTGGCTGGCGGGGATGCCGGCGCGGGTCAGTTGGCGACGCATGGCGGGCAGGCGGTGGGCCAGGGCCTCGGCTGGCCAGGCGGCGATGCCGTCCTGGCCGATGCGGGCCAGCCAGGCGTGGGCCAGGGTGCCGATGGCGGCGTCGTAGCCGGATTCGAGTTGCCAGGCGGGATGCTCGGCGCTGTCGCCCCAGGCGCCGCGCGCGGCCGCGGCGAAGCCAGGGCTGATGGCGACATCGGCCTGGCGCGCCAGTTGCGCCAGGCCGTCGCGATGCACGCGGCGCAGGGGCTCGCCTTGCCATTCCGGGCCGTCGTCGCGGGGTTCGGCGCCATCGCCGTCCGTCGCGGGCGGCACGGGTGTTGTCAGGCAGGGCCAGAGGCGGCCCAGCAGGCTGGCGGAGGACGGTGTCTTGGCCTGGCCGGTGGCTTCGTCGATGGCGACGTGGCCAACCAGATGCAGGCGCTTGCGGGCGCGGGTCGCGGCCACGTACAGCAGGCGGTCGATTTCGTAGGAAGCGCGGCGCGCCTCGCGCGCGCCGAGGTAGCGCGACACGGGGTCGGCCTCGGTCTCGGCGCGCGGCTTGACCGGGCCGAACAGCACCCGCCCGCCGCTTTGCTCGAAGCGCACCAGCGGCGGCTGGTCGCCGCGCGGGGCGCGATGCAGGCCGTAAAGGATGACGGTTTCGAACTGCAGGCCCTTGGACTTGTGCATGGTCATGATCTCGACGGCAGCCTCTTCGTCGGCCGCATCGGGCGCCGCGAACAGCCGCGCGATGCCGGCGTCCAGCGCGGCCGGATCGATGGCGCCGTGCGGCGCCAGGCGCTCGACCAGCTGGAACAGGCTTTCGGCATCATTGGCCACCGACGGCCCGCTGTAGAGCGCGGGACCGCCCAGGCGGCGCCACAGCGTCTCGATCCAGGCCGCGAATGGCATGGCGCCCGAGGCGTTGCGCGAGTCCAGCAGCACCGCCGCCACCTGCCGCAGGCGGGCGTATTCATCGGGATGCAGCAAAGCCTCGGCCGAAAGCCGCGCGCCGGCATCGTCCGGCGGCAACGCCGCGCCTGTTTGCCGGGTCGTCCCGGCCGGATCGCCAGGCGGCGCGGCGTCATCGAACAACGCCCCCTGCGCCGGATTCTCGGTGTCGTCGAACAGCGAGCCCTGCCGCGACGCGGCTGGGACCGTGGCCGAGACGGCCCGCACCGGCGGGGTGTCGGCGGGCCGGGCCGGCGCGGGGCGCAACAACCGCTCCAGCAGCACCGGCACCGGCGTGACGTGGTCGGCGCCGAACAGGCGCTGCAACGATTCCAGCGTCAGGCCGCAGAACGGCGCCCGCAGCACCGACAGCCAGGCCAGCCGGTCGCCCGGGTGGGACAGCGCCCGCACCAACTGCACCAGGTCCGCCACCACCGGCCGCAACGCCAGCGGCACCAGGTCCACCGCGCGGCAGCGGATGCCCTCCTGCGCCAGCCGGCGCGTGAGGTTGCCAAGGTGGCTGCGGGCCCGCACCAGGATGGCGACCGGATGCTTGCTGCCCGCGTGGTCCGCCAACGCCTGGCGCACCAGGCCGACCGCGATATTCTCGGCCTGCTCCTCCGCCGGAACGCCGCCGCCGCGCGACCAGGCGGGATGAAAGCGCACCGCCGGATCCGGCAGGGTCTCGTGGAACGCGCTGGACGGGCTGTACTTGATGGCGCCCGCGGCGGCGTCGCTGCGCTTGGGCAGCAATTGCGCGAACGATTCGTTGACCCAGTCGACGATGCCCGCCTGCGAACGGAAATTGTCGGTGAGGTTGAGAAAGCCGGGCTGGAGTTCCCCCACGCCCCGCTGCGCCACTTCCAGGAACAGGCCCACTTCCGCCTTGCGGAAACGGTAGATCGACTGCATCGGGTCGCCCACCAGGAACAACGTGCGGCCATCTCCCGCCTGCCAGCCGGAGGTCAACGTTTTCAACAGATCCAGCTGCGTCTGGCTGGTGTCCTGGAATTCGTCGATCAGCAGATGGCGGATGGACGCATCCAGCTTGAGCAGCAGTTCGCCGGGATCGTCGGCGCTGCCCAGCGCCGCGGCGGCGCGTTGCGAGATCTCGATGAAATCGACCTCGCCGGTATCGGCGAAGCGCAGCCGCAGCTGCGCCACGGCCAGCGCCAGCGTCATCAGCTGCGCGCCCAGCACTTCCCACTGGGCATCGCTCAATCGCGGCGCGGGGATATCGCGCACGGCAGCCAGGCGCCGCACCCACGGGGCGTCGCCATCGGCGCTCTCGAGCCAGGCGACGAAGGGTTCCTTATGCGCGCACTTGGCGGGAAAGCCCAGGTTCTTGTTGACGGTCTTGCGCAGCGACCCGGTGCCGGTCAGCAGCAGATGGGCCACGGCGCGCCACTGGTCCAGCGCCTCGGCGTCGGCCGGCAGTTCGTCGGTCCAGTCGCGCAGCGGCGCCAGCCGGTCGTCTTCGCCGCCGTCCTGCAACTGGGCCGCGGCCAGCCGCGCGGGACCGCACAGCGCTTCGGCCCAGCCAAGCGGCATGGCCTCGCACAGCGCGTCCAGGTCCTCGCCGATGGCTTCGGCCAGCGTTTCTTCCAGGGCCTCGCGGTCGGAGCCGTGGCGCAGCAGCGGCAGCCACTGGTCGCGCTGGCCGAGCATGTCGGCGATGGCGTCCTTGGCGGCCTGCACGTCCACGTCCATGTGCTGCAACAGGATGCGCACCGCGTCGTAGTCGTCCGCCAGGTCGAGCGTGGCGCGGGCCGCGGCCTCGTAATGCGCTCGCGCGTCGTCGGTGATCTCGGGCATGCCGCCCAGTTCGGACAGCCACGGCATGCTGCGCACCAGGCCGGCGCAGAACGAGTCGATGGTACGGATGGCCAGGCGCGCGGGGTGGTCCAGCAGATGCCACTGCTGCGCGTCGTTGCGCGCCAGCGCGGCGCGCGCCAGGTCCCAGCTGCGGCGTTCGTGCGCGGCCTCGGGCGGCGCGTCCAGCCCGCGGCGCAGCTTGCTGAGCACGCGCGCATGCATCTCGGACGCGGCCTTGCGCGTGAAGGTGATGGCGACGATTTCCTCGGGGCGGTTGACGGTGGCCAGCAGCGCCAGGATGCGGTCGGTCAGCAGCTCGGTCTTGCCGGAGCCGGCGGGAGCCTGCACCAGGAACGAGCGGGCAGGGTCCAGCGCGGCCGCGCGGGCGGCGTGGTCCTGGGGCTGGCGTTCGACATCGGCCATGGCTCAGGCGTCCTCATCGTCCAGGTGCAAGCGCAGGAACGGCAGCGCATCGCAGTATTTCAGGTCGTCGCGGCGATAGGCGACGTTGGCGGCGTAGCCCGCCACGTATTCATCGGCCAGCGACTCGATCGCGGCGCGCCAGCGCTGGCGGATCTCGGGCCAGGACAAGCCATCGAAATACTTGCTCTCGGCGGCCAGCGTCACGCCTTCCATGCCCAGGTCTTCGTCGGCCAGTCCCTGCGCGGCCACTTGGCGCGCGTGGATCTGGGCCAGCACCAGGCCGGCCACCTCGCCGCCGGCGGCATCGGCCAGCACCGAGGCATAGAACGGCAGTTGCACGTTGACGGGGCGGCTGCGCGACCAATCCGGCTCGGGCTTGGCGGCGGCCACCCCGGTCTTGTAGTCGACGATGACGTTGCGGCCATCGGCCAGCGTATCGATGCGGTCCAGCCGCAGCTTCAGGTGCAGCGCGCCATGGCGCCATTGGTGGTTTTTCTCGACCTGCGCCACCGCGAACGGCAGGCGTTGCGCCTCCATGTCGAGCCACGCCGCCAGCACCGTCCTGGCGCGCGCGCATTCCAGCGCCTTCAGGGCCGGCGCGTATTCCTGGAGTTCCTCGTCCGCCGCCTGCGCCACCGCCTGTTCCAGCAGCGCCGGCAGGCGCCCCGCTGCCAGCGTTTCGTGCAGGGCCTCCTGGTCGGGCAGCATGCCCCACACCAGCTCGAGCGCCTTGTGCAGGAACTGGCCGCGCACGTTCACCGTGGCCGCGTCGGCATAGGGCGCCAGCTCGCGCCCGCCCAGCCGATGCCGCACGAAGGCCCACAAGGGGTTGCGCGCCTGCGTGTCGAGCACGTCCAGGCCGCCGCCGCCGCGGTCATCGGCCGCCAGCGGCGGTCCGCGCATATCGTCCAGCGATTCCTGCGGCAGGGCGGCCACGGCCGCGACCGGCGCCGGCCGCCAGTCGGTGGGGGCAGCAGCGGCGATCAGCGGCGACGGCCGCAGTTCGCGTTCGCCGTCCATGTGCGCATGGCTGACGATCACCTGCGGCGCGCAACGGCACAACGCCGCGTAGATGCCCTCGGCCCATTCGCGTTCGCGTTCGGGCGTGGCGCGCGGCGCCTTGGCCTGGCGCAGCACCGCCAGGGGCAGCAACGGATTCGGCTTGGGCGAGGCAGGCAGCACGTCGTCGGTCAGGCCCAGTATCCAGATACCGTCCCAGAAGCCGCCTTCGGCTTCCAGCAGGCCCAGCACGTCGAGCCGCGCCGAGGGATCGCGCTGCGGCTGGAACGAAGCCGAGCGCGCCACGCTCTGCAGCAGATTGACCGCCGCCACGCCGCCCAGCTTGCCGGCGGCGGGCGCCAGCGCGGAGAAACCGCCCAGGGCTTCCCCCAGCGCCCCCAGCGCCTGGTAGCCGACACTGTCCAGCACGCCTTCGCCGGGAAAGCCCAGCGCCGTCAGCGCCGCTTTCATGCGCAGCATCCAGACGTCGCAAGACGCGCGGGCGCCACCGCGCGTCCAGATTTCCATGGCCTGGTCCCAGGCCTGCGCCAACGGCGGCAAGGCCGCCAGTTGCTTGCGCCACTCGGCCGCGCCGACATGGACCTGCCCGCGACGACGCCAGCGCGCGTCGATGGCGGCCAGGCGCGCGCGTTCGCTGACGTCGCCCGCGCAGTGCCCCGCCAGCAGGGCCGCGCCCAGCACCTCGACGGCGCAGCCCTTGCCGGCCGCGCATTCGGCCAGCGCCCGCAGCCAGGCCAGCGCCGCGCGCGCCATCGGCCATTCGTCGAGCGGGCGGCCCACGGCCACGTTGAAGGCGAATGCCGGCGCGCCATCGCGGCCGGCCAGCGCCTGGCTCAGGATGCGGCGCGCGAACGGCGACTCGGCCTCGAGCTGCGGCGAAACGATGGCGTAGCGGCCGGTGGGATGCTGCGCCAGCTGGCCCGCGGCCCATTCGGCCGCCGCGCGCCATTCGGCGCCGTGGTCGGCCGCCTCGAAGCGCCGCGGCGTGGCCGGCGCCCGCTGGGTATCGCGCCATTGCGCGATCAGGCAGCCCTGGTCTTCGAAGGCGCGCAGCAGGCGCCGGAAACGCGGCGACAGATCGGTGAAGCCGGCCAGCACCAGCTGCCCGGGAACGGCCAGCCGGCCGTCTTCGAGCGCCCGCAACACCCGCGCATAACCCTGGTTCGCGTCTTCGGCGTCGATGGCGGCCAGCGCCTTGCGGTAGCGCTGGCGCCAGCGGGCGAAGCCGCGGTACTCATCGGTATCGGCGCCGGACGGCACCTGCAGTGTCCATTCGTCCATCAGCAGGTCGGCGTCCATCGACAGGCGGGCGGCCTGGCTGGCGTCGAGCAGCACGCGCTCGGCTTCTTCGGCGCGGATGGCCTCGGTCCAGACCAGCTGCGTGGCGAAGCTGTCGAGGCGATAGGCCGGCACGTCCTCGTCGTCCTCGAACGCCAGTTCGTTGGCGGACTCGGCCAGCCAGGCGGACAGGGGCAGGATGCGCGGCAGTTCGCTGACCTGGCGTTCCTGGCGCAACAGCCCGGCCAGCTCGAGCGTGAGCCGGCGCGACAGGCGGTTGTTGACCGTCAGCACCAGCAGGTCGGCGGCGGGCATGGCGCCGATTTCGGGCAGGCTGAGGTCAGGATGGGAAAGCGGGTCGTCCTGCATGGAAAGGCGAAGAATCGTTCACCGCCGTAGGATACCGCGAGGCCGCCGCGCCAGCGCGGCTAAAAACCGCACAGCGAAGCCAGGCTTTCCCAGTGGATCTGCATCTCGGGCGTGGTGTAGCCCCAGAAGGCCAGGCCCAGCACCAGCGCCAGTGCCGTCCAGCCCAGCAGCCGCCAGCCGCGATGGCGGCGGGCGGGCGTGGGAGCAGGCCGGGCGTTCATGGCGGGTTGCGACCTGTCAGGCTGCGGCCGGCTGCGCCAGCGGCTGTTCGCGCACCGGCAGGCACAGCAAGGCCGCGGCCACCGCCAGCGCCACGCCGAGCCACCAGACCAGGTCGTAGTTGCCGGTCTTGGCATAGGCGTAGCCGCCCAGCCAGACACCGATGAAGCTGCCGACCTGGTGCCCCAGGAAGACGATGCCGGACAGGGTCGCCGCATAGCGCAGGCCATAGATCTGGCCGATCAGCCCCTGCGTCAGCGGCACGGTGCCGAGCCAGAACAGCCCCATCCAGGCCGCGAACGCATACAGCACCCACGGCGACAGGGGCATCCACAGCAGCAGCAGGATGCCGAATGCGCGCATGCCGTAGACCACCGCGAGCAGCCGCTTCTTGCTGTACTTGCCGCCCAGCTTGCCGGCGTAGAACGACCCCAGCACGTTGAACAGCCCGATGAGCGCGATCGCGGTGGCGCCCTGCCCCGGCGTCAGGCCGCCGTCGGTGACGTAGGCCGGCAGGTGCAGCGTGATGAAGGCCGTGTGGAAGCCACAGACGAAATAGCTCCAGAACAGGAAGTGGAACGACGGGTGCCGCACCGCCTGGCGCACCGCCGCCGCCAGCGACTGCTGCGGCCCGCCGTGGGCCTGCGGCCGGCCGCGCAGGAAATAGGCCAGCGGCGCGGCGCATGCCACGAACAGCGACAACGCCCACAGCGCGCCCGGCCAGTCCAGGCCGGTGATCAGCGCCTGGCCGGTCGGCACCACGGCGAACTGGCCGAGCGAGCCGCCGGCGCTGGCAATGCCCATGGCCGTGCTGCGGTAGGCCGGCGGCACCACGCGCGCCACCACCGGCAGGATCACGGGGAACGTCGTGCCGGCCTGCCCCAGGCCGACCAGCACGCCGGCGCTCAGGTACAGCGTGGTTTCGTCCGTGGCAAAGCGCGTGCCGATCATGCCCAGCATGTACAGCACCGCGCCCAGCGCGATGGTGCGGCCGGAGCCATGGCGGTCGGCCAGAATGCCCATGAAGATGCAGGCCACGCCCCACACCAGGTTCTGCAGCGCGAAGGCCATGGAAAACACATCGCGGCCCCACCCGTGGGCCAGGCCCATGGGCTGCATGAACAGGCCAAAGGTGGCGCGCACGCCCATGGCAAGCAGCACCACCAGGGTACCCAGGATGATGGTGCGCACGTAACGCGTATCGGTAGTGCTGGACATGATTGTTCTTATTGATGGGGAAAGGCGCCCCCTCCTCGGGACGGCCGGGCCTTGGGCCAGACGCGCACATCATAAACAAATAACCTGGCGCGACCGGCAATACCCGCGTCGGCGCATCGCGCATGGCGTGCTCGCCGCGCCCGCTGGCGTGCCACGCAAAATATAGTTGATTTTATCAACCATATATTCCAGAATGGGTTTTTCCCTCTTCTGATCAGCCATGACTCTGCAAACCCCGCTGACCCGCCTGTTGGGCACGCGCTATCCCATCATCCAGGGCGGCATGAGCTGGGCCTCGTCGAACGCGGCGCTGGCGCTGGCGGTGTCGCGCGCCGGCGGGCTCGGCGTGATCGCCGCCGGCCCGATGTACCCCGAGGCGCTGCTGGCCGCCATCCGCGAGGTCCGCGCCGGCACCGACGCGCCTTACGCGGTCAACATCCCGCTCTACAACAAGCGCGCGCAGGAACACATGGACATCGCGCTGGCCGAAGGCGTGCCGGTCATCATCGCCTCGCAGGGCGGGCCGCAGAAGCACATCGGCCGCGCGCGCGAGGCGGGCGTCAAATGGCTGCAGGTCATCGCCAGCCCCGAGCATGCCGCCAAGGCCGAAGCGGCCGGCGTGGACGCGGTGATCGCCGTCGGCCTGGAGGCCGGCGGCCATCCCGGCCCCGATGAAATCGGCCTGCAAGTGCTGCTGCGCTCGGTGGCGCGGCGCGTGTCGGTGCCGGTGGTGGCGGCTGGCGGCATCGCCGACGGCGCCGGCATCGCGGCCGCGCTGTGCCTGGGCGCCGCGGGCGCGCAACTGGGCACCCGGTTCCTGCTGACGCCCGAGGCCGGCGTGTGCGATGCCTACAAGGACGCGGTGCTGGCGGCCGGCGTGGCCGACACCACGCTGGTGGGGCGCGGCCGCTCGCCGGTGCGCATGCTGCGCAACGCCTTCGCCCGCGACTACCTTGCGGCCGAGCGCGGCGGCGACGAGGCCATGCTGGAGACGATGTTCGCCGGCAGTTCCCTCAAGCAGGCAGCCTTCGACGGCGACGTGCAGGGCGGCAAGGTCGAGGCCGGCCAGAGCGCCGGATTGATCGACAGCCTGCAGCCGGCCGGCGCCGTGATGGAGCAACTGGTGGCGGAAACGCGCGACGCGCTCAGGCGCGTGGCGGCGCTGGCGGGTTGACGGCGAAGCGCCGCCGTCGGTCGGCGCGGGACATCCGACGCCGGCTCAACGCCGGCGCAGCCTGGGCGTTGTCTTTCAGGCACTCGCTTCCCAAGGGTTCACGAGGCGGACCCCGCAACCGGAAAAATCGGACACGTTTCGCGTAACGAGCGTCATCCCGTGCACCAGCGCGGTAGCCGCGATGAAGGCATCCCGTTCCGGACGCAGATCCGGCACATGCAACCTGGCGCAACGCAACGACACGGCCGCATCGAGCGGCAGCGTCCGGTTGGAGAATTCCGGCAGGACGCGATCGCGCATCCAGGCCCGCAGGCGCGCGCCCTGGTCGGCATCCCGCCGCTCCATGCGCAGGATGCCGATTTCGATTTCCATGAGCGTGATCGCCGAAACGTAGAAGTTCACCGCGTCCTCGTTCGAGAACCAGGCGATCACGTTCCTGTCCGCCTTGCCGTCGCCGGCTTTGCGCAGCTCGGACAGCACATTGGTATCCAGCAGGAACATCAGTCGACGTCCGCGGGACGGGGCAGCTCGCGTGAGCGCGGGGCATCGAGATCGATGCCGGCAAGGCCCGGCATCGACAATGCGCTGACGAGATTTCGTTTTTGGCCGACCAGGCGCCAGTATTCCTCGATGCCGAGCAGGACGTGGGATGGCTTGCCGCGGTCCGTGATGAACACCGGGCCATGCAGGGCCGCCTTCTTGGCGCGGGTCACGTCCTGATTGAGTTCCCGGCTGGACAGTGTGGTGATAGACATGATGCATCCCCTGATCCTCACAAATAACGTAGTAACGTTACTACATAGAAAGCAATGAAACAACCCCGGCAGCCAGGGCCACCGGGAGATTTTCCCGCTCATCAGGATCCGACCAGGGCGGCAAACCGTCATTCCGGCCGCCGGAACCGTCCTATTTCTTCATCAACCCCGCCGCCTGCACCAGCTTGCGCATGGTGGCCTGGTCCTTCTCGACGAAGGCGGTGGCCTCCGCCGGCGTCATGTTCCACAGATCCACCCCTTGCGCCTGCATCAGCTTGCTGTATTCAGGATCGGCGTTGATCTTGGCCACCGCATCGTTCAGACGCTGGAGGATTTCCGGCGGCGTGCCCTTGGGCGCGGCCAGGCTGTACCAGGACGCCGACTCCGCGCCCTTCACCCCGGATTCGGCCAGGGTCGGCACATCCGGCAACAACGGCGAGCGCTGGCCGTTGGCGTAGGCCAGCGCCTTGAGCCGGCCGCTACGGATGAACTGCAGGCTGGCGGCCAGGTTCAGCACCGCCATATCCACCTGGCCGCCCACCAGGTCATTGATGGCGGGCGCCGCGCCGCTGTAGGGGATGTGGACGATGTCCACGCCGGCGCGTTCGCGGAACAGTTCGGCGCCCAGGTGCGGCGAGCTGCCCGGCCCGGCCGAGGCATAGTTGATGCGGCCCGGTTCCTTGCGCGCCATCACGATCAATTGTTCGACGCTGTCGGCCTTGAGCGTGGGCCGCACCACCAGCATGTTGGGCTGGTTGGCGACGATCGAGACGAAGGCGAAGTCCTTGATGCCGTCGTACGGCGTCTGCTGCATCAGCGGCGTCACCACGTGGGCGGCCGACGTGCCGAGCAACAGCGTGTAGCCGTCCGGCTTGGCCCGCGCCACGAAGTTGGCGCCGATGGCCGCGCCGCCGCCGGCCTTGTTCTCGACGATGATGGTCTTGCCCAACTGCTTTTCCAGCTCGCGCGCCAGCGCCCGCCCCAGCACGTCGGCGGGACCGCCGGCGGCATACGGGTTGACCAGCGTGATCGGCTGCGAGGGATAGGAATCGGCGGCGACGACAGGGGCGCACAACGCGCCCGCCACCGCCACGCCGCACAGCAGGCGCTTCAGAGTCTTCATGGTTTGTCTCCTGGGATATTTGTGTTTTATGCGTGGTGCGGGGAAAGGCCCCGGGGCTCATGGCCCCGATGGCTAGATCGCGCCCTGCGCGCGTAACGCCTCGATCTGCGCCGGCGACAGGCCCAGCCGGCCCGCCAGCACGCTGTCGGTGTGCTCGCCCAGCAAGGGCGGACGCTCCAGCCGCGGATCGTCGAAACCATCGAACTTGAACGGCACCGGCACCGCGCCGAAGCGGCCGATGGCAGGATGCTCGTAGCTGGCCACCATGCCGCGCGCCAGCACGTGCTCGTTGTGCAGGATTTCCTCGACGTCCAGGATCGGGCCGGCCGGCACGCCGCGCGCATCGCAGCGGCGACACAGTTCGTCGCGCGTCAGCCGCGCGGCGGCCGCCGACAGGCCGGCCATGACTTCGTCGCGGCGCGCCACGCGCACGGCGTTGCGCGCCAGCTCCGGATCGTCGGCCCATTGCGGCAGGTCGAGCGCCTCGCACAGCGGCTTCCAGTGCTGATCGCTGCCAGTTATCTGCACCCAGCGTCCGTCGCCGCACTCGAAGGCGGCGGACGGCACCCGGCCGGGATGTTCGGTGCCCAGCCGCGGCGGCACCTCACCCAGCGCGAAGTAACGCGCGGCCGCCAGCGACAGCAGGCCGACCTGGCCGTCCAGCATGGAGAAGTCGATGTGGCAGCCCTGCCCCGAACGCGCCCGCCCCACCAGCGCCGACAGGATGCCGATGGCTGCCCACAGGCCCGAGGTCAGGTCGCTCACCGGCAGGCCCGGCTTGACCGGGCCGCCGCCGCGCTCGCCGGTCAGGCTCATGATGCCGCCCATGGCCTGGAATACGGTGTCATAGCCTTTGCGCGGCGCGTACGGCCCGGTCATGCCGAAGCCGGTGCACGAGAAATAGATCAGGCCGGGGTTGTCCGGCGCGATGTGCTCGCGGTCCAGCCCGTATTTGGCGAGCGTGCCGACCGGGAAGTTCTCGACCACCACGTCGCAGGTCTGCGCCAGGCGCCGGATCAGCGCCTGCCCTTCGGGGTGGCGGAAGTTCACCGTGACCGATTGCTTGCTGCGGTTGAAGGCCAGGTAATAGGCCGACTCGGTGCCGCCTTCGCCGCGCACCTTGGGCTCGAAGCCGCGCGTCTCATCGCCGCCGCCGGGCTGTTCGACCTTGATCACGTCGGCGCCCAGCTCGGCCAGGATCATCGAGGCGAACGGGCACGCCAGCACGCGCGACAGGTCCAGGATGGTGACGCCTTCGAGCGGCCTCATCGCGCCGCTCCCTGGCGAAAGCCGCGCATGATGACGTTGGCGTCGCGGCCCACGCCCAGCGCCTCGGCCAGCCCCAGGTCGGCCGCGCGATGGAAGGCGCGCTTGGTCAGGCCCATGGCGGCCGGCTCCCAGCCAGCCAGGCGTTGCGCCATCGCCAATGCCTGGTCCAGCACCTGCGCGGCGGGCGCGACGCGGTTGGCGATGCCCAGCTGCAGCGCGCGGGCGCCGTCGATGGGCTCGGCCATCGCCACCAGCTCGAAGGCATGCTTGCGGCCCACCTGCCGCACCAGGTTGGCCATGACCACCGCGGCCACGATGCCGTGGCGCAGTTCCGGATAGCCGAAGCGCACGTCCTCGGCCATCACGGTCAGGTCAGACGCCAGCGCCAGGCCGGCGCCGCCGCCGAGCGCATTGCCATGGACCGCGCCGATCACCGGCTTGACCATGCGCGAGAACACCAAGTGCAGATCGGTAGTGAGGTCGGCGCGGCGCAGCACCGCGTCGGGCTGTTCCGGCGTCAGGGCCGAGAACTCGCCGGTGTCGGCGCCGGCGCAGAACGACTTGCCGTTGCCCGCCAGCACCACCGCGCGCACCGCGTCGTCGCGGTCCGCCTGGCGCAAGGCCTCCAGCAGCGCCGTGGTCAACGCGGTGTTCAGGGCGTTGTGCTTTTCCGGACGGTTCAGGCGCAGCAGCCGCACCACGCCCAGGTCTTCAATGATCAATTCCGACATCACGGATATCCTCTTCCAATGGCGACAAGCAAAGTGATTGATTAAATCAACAATAAGGGTAAAAAAAGGCGCGGGGCGCGCGCCCACGCGTTAGCGCGGCTGCACGCCGCGGCCGCGGCGCGCCGGCACCTCCGCCTTGCATTCGTTCAACATCTCCAGCGCATGCGCCGTCAGCTTGTCCAGCATGCGCTCCATCGCCTCGCGCTCGGCATCCGATAGCACCGACAGCATGCTTTCGTTGCGCTCGATCGCCGCGGGGAAAATTTCCTCGTACAGCGCGCGGCCGGCGCGCGTCAGGTCCAGGCTGACGCCACGGCCGTCCTGGCTGTCGGCGCTGCGCTGGATCAGGCCGCGCTCGATCAGTTCGGACACGGTGCGGCTGGCCTGGCTCTTGTCGATGTTGGCTTCGCGCGCCACGGCGTTCAACGACATGTCGGGCGCCGCGCCCAGCAGCGCGATGATGCGCCATTCGCGCGGACCGACGCCGTAGCGGCTTTCGTTCAAGCCGGCGGCAATGCGGCTGGAAACATAGGCCAGCCGGTTCAGCCGGTACGAGAACAGTTCCTTGAGCGCCCGGGGTGCGGGACGCGCGGCGGTGGCGGACTTGGATGCGGTGCGGGTGGCCATGGCGGACTCGTCAGGTGCGGGAAAACGTGGCGTTCGCGCCCGGCGCGCGCCACTGCCCGCATGATATACAAAGGCGGCGCGCGGCCATCACGCGACCGCTCCCGCGGCAACGCCGATCAGCGGGTTCAGCCCGCTTTGCGCCACCCGGCTGTGCAGGGCGCGACCCAGCACTTCCTGGCAATGGGCCGAGACGGCCGCCAGCCCCGCCAGGTCCAGGCCGGTGCGCACGCCCATGGACTCGAACAGGCTGACCAGATCTTCGGTGGCGACGTTGCCGGTATGGCCGCCGCCGTAGCGCACTTTGGCCGGATGCCCGCCGACACCGCCGAAGGCGCAATCGAAGTGGGTGACGCCTGCCTCCAGCGCCGCCACGTAGTTCACCAGGCCGGTGCCGCGCGTGTCATGGAAATGCGCCACCGGGGTCACCTGCGGCACCTCGCGCGCCATGCGCCCATACAGGTCGCGCACCGATGCCGGCGTGGCCATGCCGGTGGTGTCGCCCAGCGTGACAATGTCCACGCCCAGCGCGGCGAAGCGCCGCGCGTCGGCCATGACCGTCTCCGGATCGACGGCGCCTTCGAACGGGCAGCCGAACGCCACCGAAATCGTGCCGATCAGGCGGAAACGGCCGTCCGCCAGCCGCGCCATCTCCGCGATGTTGTCCCATTGGGCGGCGCGATCGCGCTTCAGGTTGCGCGTCGAATGCGATTCACTGGCCGAGACCAGCAGGCTGATCTCGTTGGCGCCGATGCCGGCATCCAGGTCGGCCCGCGCGCGCTCGACGGCGCGCGCATTGGCGCAGGTCGCCTTGTACCAGACGCCGGCGCGCCGCGGCAGCGCCGCCAGCAACTCGGTGGCGTCGGCGAATTGCGGCACCACCTTGGGATTGGAATACGAGGTCGCCTCGACCCGCTCGAAGCCCAGCGCGGCAAAGCGGTCGATCAGGTCGACCTTGACCGCGGTGTCGATGAAGTCCGGCTCATGCTGCAGGCCGTCGCGCGCGAAACATTCGCACAGCACCACGTCGCGCGCGCTCATGCCTGCTGCTCCAGTCCGAACAGCGCCAGCGCGTGGGCGCGCAGCTTGTTCTTCTGCACTTTGGAACTGCCGGTCATGCCGATGTGCTCGAAGCTGTCGACGATCTCGACATAACGCGGCACCTTGAAGTTGGCGCAATGCGCCTTGCACCAGGCCGTCAGCTCGTCCGGCGTGCAGTCCTGGCCTTCCTTGAGCAGCACGAACGCCGCCGGCACTTCGCCCAGGCGCGCATCCGGCACGCCCACCACCTGCGCCATGCGCACGGCGGGGTGGCCGTGCAGGGTCTCTTCCACTTCCGCCGGCGCGACGTTCTCGCCGCCCACGCGGAACATGTCCTTCAGGCGGCCCACCATGCGCAGCCGGCCCGCCGCATCCATTTCGCCCAGGTCGCCGGTGCTGAGCCAGCCGTCCGCGCCAAGCGCTTTGGCGGTAGCCTCGGGCATCTTGTAGTAGCCCTTCATCACGCTCCAGCCACGCGCCTGGATCTCGCCCTGCATGCCGGCGGGCAGCGGCGCGCCCGTGCCCGGGTCCACCACGCGCACCTGCATGCCGGGATGCGGCAACGCCCAACCCATGGCGCGCAGCTCGAAGGGATCGTCGTGCGCGGACAGCGTGATGTTGGGCGAGGCCTCGGACTGGCCGTAGGCGTTGCAGATGCCCGGCACGCCCATCACGTCGCGGATCTTGCCCATCACCTGCGGACCTGCCGCCGCCCATCCGCCGCGCAGATGGATGCGCTTGCGGTCGAAATCGGGATGTCCCATCAGCATGAGGAAGATGGTGTCGTTGCCGGACGTCAGCGTGCAGCGTTCTTCGTCGAGCATGCGCAGCGCCTCGGCCACGTCGAACTTCGGCAGCGTCAGCAGGCAGCAGCCGGTCATCAGGCTGACCAGGATCGACAGGGTGGTGCCGGCCACATGGAAGTACGGACGGATGCTGAAATAGCGGTCGTCGGGCCGCACGCCGATGCGCTGCGCCGCGGCCCAGGCGTTGGTCAGCATGTTGGCATGCGTCAGCATCACGCCCTTGGGAAACGAGGTCGTGCCCGAGGTGTACTGGATCAGCAACACGTCGTCGGGCGCCACGGCGCGCAGGGCGGCGTCGAGCTCGATATCGTCGACCGTCTCGCCGGCACGCAGGAAGTCCTGCCACGGCTGCGCGCCCGCGAGGCAGCGCGCGCCCAGCACCACGACGCGCCGCAGCAACGGCAGCGCCTCGCCGGGCAAGCCACTGTCAAGCGCCGGCTCGACCTGGGTGAGCAGGCCGAGGAAGTCGATGCCCAGGAATGAGTCGGCCGTCAGCAGCAGCTTGACGTCGGCCTGCCTGAGGCAGAACGCCAGCTCATCGGTCTTGAAGCGCGTATTGACCGGCACCGTCACGGCGCCCAGCATGGCGCAGGCATAGAACACCTGCACCCAGGTGCCGCCGTTGCCCAGCAGCACGCCGACGTGGTCGCCACGGCGCACGCCGGCCGCATGCAGGCCGCGGGCGATACGTTGCGCGCCATCCTGCAGCGCGGCCCAGGTGTGGCGTTCGCCGGGCGCGACGAAGGCCTCGGCGGCGCCGCGCTCGGCCACCTGGCGCGCCAGCGCCTGCGACAGGGTCATCGGACCGATCATGCCTTGTCTCCCGCCGCGCCGAAGCCGGCGATGGCCTGCTTCCAGTCGCTGCCGCGCAGATTTTCCTCGATGGCCAGCAACTCGATCGCCATCGCGCCTTCGCGCGTGGTCGCCAATCCCTGGTCGATGCTGCGTTTGGTCAGCCTGACGGTCAGCGGCGCGGCGCGCGCGATGGCCGCCGCCATGCGCGCCGCTTCGCCCGCCAGCGCGTCGGGCGCATATACATGATTGACCAGGCCGATCTCGCGCGCTTCGGCCGCATCGAAACGGCGGCCGGTGAACAGCAATTCCTTGGCCTTGCGCGCGCCGGCGATGCGCGGCAGGCGCTGCGTGGCGCCGACCGTGCCCCACCCCACCTCCGGATAGCAGAACGTGGCCTCGGACGAGGCCAGCACGAAGTCGCAGGCGCCGGCGATCTCGCAACCGGAGCCGAACGCCGCGCCCTGCACCACCGCGATCACCGGCTGCGGCAGGCGTTCGATCGCGGCATAGGCAGCGAAGCCCTGTACCCGGCGCGCCGTCATTTCCGCGTTCGACATGGTCTTGCGCTCCTTGAGGTCGGCGCCGGCACAGAATGCCGTGCCGGCCGCGGCGATCAACACCACGTGCGCGTCCGGATCGTCAGCCAGTTGCTGCATGGCCTGCACCAATTCGGCGCACATGAGGGAATTGAGCGCGTTGCGGCTGTCGGGCCGGTTCAGCGTCACCGTGGCGACACGGTCCTGCACGTCCAGCAGGATCGTGTGGAAAGTCGGGGTCATGCCTGCTCCTGGATGTTCTGGGTATGCGGCCGGACCGCCGTGCGGCGACGACGACTGGCCATGCCAGGCAATATAGGGCATATAGTTGATTTAATCCACTAAATTTCGGTGCTTATCCAATGGTGTTACACTTGCGCGCCGGTCTTTCCCTGGAATATCAAAGCACTAGGCGTCACTTGGCCTGATGCGATTCCAGCGCGAAGCCATCGCGCAGTCTCGCCGTAGTTAAATGGATATAACCGGCCCCTCCTAAGGGTCAATTGGTGGTTCGATTCCACCCGGCGAGGCCACCCATCCCCGGCCTCGATTCCGCAGGCCATCGCAAGAAAATTCCCCGCTTTCAGCCAGATGAGGGTTAATCCGGGCTACGCTCACGCGCCGCGCGCCGGTAGCGTCTCGGGACGCGTTTGGTGACGAATACGCCATCCGTCAATACGACCCCGATATTTTTTTGGGCGATGATAGCGAATCGTCTTGCGCGTCACTTGAAATTGCTGTTTAAATTCGACGCGTAAGCCTCTAATTCATCTGGACTTTTCCTGAACCGTCGCGAGCACGATCAGGGAAACAATTCTTCACAGACTGACAAGCCTGTTCAAACCATGGCATTTAACTGGAAACGTGCAATTGCGAACGCGATAGCGCCGGCGGCGCTGGCGATGTGCGCGCTCCTGCCCTCCGCCGCGCTCGCCGCGAAGAATACCGACCCCTGCAAGACCAACGCCAAGTCGGCCGCTTGCAAGGCGCAACAAGCCAAGAAGGCGCCCGCTCCCGCCAAGAAGGCCGGCGCCGGCAAGGCCGCCGCCCCCAAGCAGAACGCGGCCAAGGGCGCGCCCAAGGCAGCCGCCGGCAAGCAAGCCGCGCCCAAGTCGGCCGCCGCCAAATCCACGCCCAAGGGCGCCGCCGGCAAACAGGCCGCGGGCAAGGGTGCGCCCAAGCAGGCCGCCGGCAAAAAGGCGCCTCCCAAGGGCGGCAAGCAGGCCGTCGCGCAGCAGGGTTCGTCCAAGAAGGGCGCCGCCGGCAAGAACGGCAAGCCGAACAAACCGTCGCGCGCGCAGCGCACGGCCGCCGCTGCGGCGGCCGCCGCCATGCCGCCGCCCGCGGTGTCGGTGCGCGCCGAAGCCGCCGCGCTGCGTTCCAGCACCGCCTATGTGCAGGACCTGGCCACGTCCACCGTGATCTTCGCCAAGAACGAAAACGTGGTGCGCCCCATCGCCTCGATTTCCAAGCTCATGACCGCGGTGGTGGTGGTGGATGCCAACCAGCCGATGGACGAGATGCTCGAGATCACCGATGAAGACATCGACGGCCTCAAGCACACCACCTCGCGCCTGCGCGTGGGCACCAAGCTGTCGCGCGGCGACATGCTGCACCTGGCCCTGATGTCTTCCGAGAACCGCGCCGCCAACGCGCTGGGCCGCCATTATCCGGGCGGCCTGCCCGCGTTCGTGGCCGCCATGAACGCCAAGGCGCAGTCGCTGGGCATGACCAGCACGCACTTCATCGAACCCACCGGCCTGTCCAGCGACAACGTGTCGTCGCCGCACGACCTGGCCCGCCTGCTGCGCGCCGCCTCGCAGCGTCCGCTGATCCACCGCTACTCCACCGATACCGAGTACGACGTCGAGATCAACAACCGCACGCAGACCTTCCGCAACACCAACCTGCTGGTGCGCAAGCCCGACTGGGACATCAAGGTGTCCAAGACCGGCTACATCAACGAAGCCGGCGAATGCCTGGTGATGCTGGCGCGCATCAATGGCCGCGACCTGGCCATCGTGCTGCTGGACTCGCAGGGCAAGCTGTCGCGCATCGGCGATGCGGTGCGCATCCGCCGCATCGTGCAAAGCGAAGTGGCCATGGCCTCGGCCCAACCCGGCGGCTGATCCGCGCCTCGCCCGCCCACGAAAAAGCCCGATCCTGGATCGGGCTTTTTTTCGTCCGGCGCCGGCCCGCCGCATGCGCGGACGCGGGCATCCGCTTTCCACAACGGCGGCCTTCGGAAGGCCTGTGTATGCACGCCTACGCCGCGACCGCCCGTTTCGGCCGCAGCGGTTGCGGGTCGTACATCGAAGGCGGCAGGCCTTCCAGCACCGCCTTGGCGTTGAGCGAGCGGATCGGCACCGCGGCATCGGCGGGGATGCGGCCCTCGGCCTGCAGCAGTTGGTAGCGCAGGCAGCACACGCGCAGGAAGGAGGTGAAATTGGCGGCCTCGCCGCGGTACTCCACCAGTTCGTCGTAAAGGCGCTCGATCAATTGCGTGACCCGCATGCCGTCGCGCGCCGCGATCTCTTCCAGCACCTGCCAGAACAGTTGTTCCAGCCGCAGGCTGGTGGCCGCCCCATGCAGGCGCAGGGAGCGGGTTTCGGGCGCGTAGGACTGTTCGCTGGCGCGGATGAAGATTTCACACATGGGCGCTCCTGGTGCGGACACGATACTTGCGAGCCACTTTACGACGACACCCGGCGGCACGGCAAGACACCCCTGCCGGCAGGAGGACCTCGCCGATTCTGCAACGATAAGTTTCCTTGCCGTCCCCATCCGGACACCGTTGATATAAATCAAGGTCTCGGACGCGTACCCATCCGAGCATGCTAAGACTGATCTGACTTCGGAGGCAGCAATGAACAAGACCATGAAGGCCGCGGTGGCCCGCGCGTTCGGCAAACCCCTGGAAATCGAAGAAGTCGAGGTGCCGCGCCCGCGCGCGGGCGAACTGTTGGTGAAGATCGAGGCCTGCGGCGTCTGCCACACCGATCTGCACGCGGTCGAGGGCGACTGGCCGGTCAAGCCCAATCCCCCTTTCATCCCGGGCCACGAAGGCGTGGGCCACGTGGTGGCGGTGGGCGAAGGCGTGACGCACGTCAAGGAAGGCGACCGCGTCGGCATCCCCTGGCTGTATTCCGCCTGTGGCCATTGCGAGCATTGCCTGGGCGGCTGGGAGACGCTGTGCGAACAGCAGCAGAACGCCGGCTACTCCGTCAACGGCGGCTTCGCCGAGTACGCGCTGGCCGCGGCCGACTACGTGGGCCTGCTGCCGAAGAATGTCGGCTTCGTCGACATCGCCCCGGTACTGTGCGCCGGCGTCACGGTCTACAAAGGCCTGAAGATGACGGACACACGGCCAGGCAACTGGGTCGTGGTCTCCGGCATCGGCGGCCTGGGCCACATGGCGGTGCAGTATGCGCGCGCCATGGGCTTGAACGTGGCGGCCGTGGACATCGACGACGACAAACTGGATTTCGCCAAGCGTCTCGGCGCCGAGGTGGTCGTGAATGCCAAGGCCACCGATCCAGCGGCTTACCTGAAGAAGGAAATCGGCGGCGCCCACGGCGCGCTGATCACGGCGGTTTCGCCCAAGGCCTTCGAGCAGGCGCTGGGCATGGTGCGTCGCGGCGGCACGGTGGCGCTCAACGGCCTGCCGCCGGGCGACTTCCCGCTGTCGATCTTCGACATGGTGCTCAACGGCGTGACGGTGCGCGGTTCGATCGTGGGTTCGCGCCTGGACTTGCAGGAATCGCTGCAGTTCGCCGAGGAAGGCAAGGTGCGCGCGACCGTGGCGACCGAGAAGCTGGAGAACATCAACAGCGTGTTCGACCGCATGCGCCGCGGCCAGATCGAAGGCCGCATCGTGCTGGACATGGCGGCGTAACACTCGCCTCGCCCTGCAAAAAGGCGCCTGCCATGGCAGGCGCCTTTGTTTTGCGGTGGAGCGGGAATGCACGCAGGGCGCGGGAACGGCGCATCCCCTTTCATGGCGCGGCAGCGGATCGCGCAAGGCGGCGCCCGCCACGCGGCCGGTTCAGTGCGTGATCCGGGTCCCAAGCACGGCCAGGAACTGCGCCAGCCATGCCGGATGCGCGGGCCAGGCCGGCGCCGTCACCAGGTTGCCGTCGGTGTAGGCCTGGTCGATGCCGATCTCGGCGTAGGTGCCACCGGCCAGGCGTACTTCCGGCGCGCAGGCGGGATAGGCCGAGCAGGTACGGCCTTCCAGGATGCCCGCGGCCGCCAGCAGTTGGGCGCCATGGCAGACGGCGGCGATCGGCTTTCCGGCCTTGTCGAAGGCGCGCACGATCTCCAGCACCTTTTCGTTCAGGCGCAGGTATTCCGGCGCGCGTCCGCCCGGGATCACCAGGCCGTCGTAGGAATCGGCCTCGACGCGGTCGAAGTCATAGTTCAGGGCGAAATTGTGGCCGCGCTTTTCGCTGTAGGTCTGCGCGCCCTCGAAGTCGTGGATGGCGGTGGCGATGCTCTCGCCGGACTTCTTGCCGGGGCAAACCGCGTGCACCGTATGGCCCACCGCCAGCAGCGTCTGGAACGGCACCATGGTTTCGTAGTCTTCGGCGTAGTCGCCGACCAGCATCAACAGTCTCTTGCTCATGTTTGTCTCCTGGGGATGGGGGATCGCCGGCTGGTGCGCCCGCGGACCGGGCGGCCGGTTCTTGATGTTCTTGGACCATTGTGCCCCCGCCGGAGGACGCGAGGGTGGTAACGGGATACCACGCGGGCCGCGAGGCCGCTGCGCCCCTTATTCCAGCGCCACGGTCACCGGCCTGGCGTCCAGCAGGCTCACCAGCACGTTCGGGTCGATGCCCACCAGGTAGCCGCGGCGGCCGCCGTTGATGTAGACGACCGGGTATTGCAGCACCTCGGCCTCGACCCACACCGGCATCTTCTTGCGCGTGCCGAACGGCGAGGTGCCGCCGACCTGGTAGCCGGAATGACGCTGCGCGACTTCCGGCTTGCACGGTTCGACCTTCTTCAGCCCAGCCTGGCGCGCCAGGTTCTTGGTGGAGACTTCGCGGTCGCCGTGCATCACCACGATCAGCGGCTTGGCCGATTCGTCTTCCATCACCAGCGTCTTGACCACCGCGTGCGGGTCCAGACCCAGCTGGCGCGCGGCCTCGCCGGCGCCGCCGTGATCGACGTAGTCGTAGGTGTGTTCGGTGTACGCCACCTTGTGCTGCTTGAGGAACTGGGTGGCGGGCGTTTCGGAAACGTGGCGGGCTTTGCTCATGGTGGTGCGGCGAAAAGGCGAAGGCAAAAGTGTAGGCAGGCCGGCGATGGCGCGCAAACGCCCGCGTCAGCCGCGCGGATGATGCGCCGCGTGCAAGGCCTTCAGGCGTTCGCGCGCCACATGCGTGTAGATCTGGGTGGTGGAGATGTCGGCGTGGCCCAGCAGCATCTGCACCACGCGCAGATCGGCGCCATGGTTCAGCAGATGGGTGGCGAAGGCGTGGCGCAGCACGTGCGGCGACAGCGGCGCATGCACGCCCGCCAGCACCGCGTACTTCTTCACCAGCTGCCAGAACGCCTGGCGCGACATCGCCTCGGCGCGGCCGGTGATGAAAAGCGCGTCGCTGACGCGGCCCGCGGCCAGCTCGGGCCGCGCCATTTTCATGTATTGGTCGATCCAGTGCGCCGCCTCCGCCCCCAGCGGCACCAGGCGGTCCTTGCCGCCCTTGCCCAGCACCACGCGCACCACGCCTTCGTTCAGGCTGACGTCCAGCGCCCGCACGCCAACCAGCTCGGACACGCGCAGGCCGGTGGCATACAGCATTTCCAGCATGGCGCGGTCGCGCAGGCCGCGCGGCTCGTTCAGGTCCGGCGCGCGCAGCAACGCGTCGACCTGTTGCTCGGACAGCGTCTTGGGCAGGCGCGGCGGCTGCTTGGCGGCCACCAGCGTCAGGCAGGGATCATGCGCCGCGCGATGCTCGCGCAATGCCCAGGCGTAGAAGCGCCGCAGCGCCGCCAGGCGGCGGTTGGCGGTGGTGGCGCGGGTTTCCTCGTGGCGAAAGGCAAACCAGGCCTCGATATCGGCCTTGCCGGCCTCGGCCAGCGCCTTGGCGGGGCCGGCCGGCAGCGCGTGCGCCGACGCCGCGTCGCCGTAGCGGTCGGCCATCTCGCGGGCGTAGGCCTCGGGGTCTTCCAGCCAGCGGGCAAAGCCGGTCAGGTCGCGCCGGTAGGCCGCCAGGGTGTTGGCCGACAGGCCGTCCTCGAGCCAGACGGCGTCGATGAAGGCATCGATGTCGGCCTGGGAAGCAAGCGGCGCGCGGGAATCAGGCATGGGACCGGGAGGAAGGCGTCAGGAAAACGGGTCGGCCAAGGCGTAGCGGAGCGCCGCGCTAAGGCCTGGCGCGGCATCGGCCGCGGGATGGGCAACATTCTACGGCGGCGCTGTCGCCTGAGCATTCAGCGTCCCGCGACCGCCGCCGCCGCCGACTTCAGCCAGGTCTCGAACAGCTTCAGGGCCTCGGAACGCTCGCTGCGCTGCGGATAGCCGAAGTAGTAGCCCTGGCTGACCGTCAGCGACTGCGGCACCGGCATCGCCAGCGCGCCTTGGTCCAGCGCCGGCTGCGCCAGGAAGCGCGGCATCAGGCCCACGCCCAGCCCGGCCTGCACCGCCGCCATCACCATGGTGAACAGTTCGTAGCGCGGCCCCCCGGCCGCCTGCGGGCCGTACAGGTAGTTGTTGGCGCCGTACCACTGGCGCCAGGCATCGGGCCGCGAACTCAGGTGCAGGTGGGTCATGCCGGCCAGCGCGCCGGCGCCGGCCTCGGTCACGCGCGCCGCCAGCTCGGGCGCGCACACCGGCACCAGCTCGCGTTCCGGAAACAGCAGCACGCCCTGGGTGCCCGGCCACAGCGTGTCGCCGTGGTAGAGCGCGCCGTCGAACGGCTGGTCCTTGAACTGGAATGGCAGCGTGCGCACCGACAGGCTGACGGTGATGTCCGGCTGCTCGCGCTGAAAATCCGCCAGCCGCGGGATCAGCCAGGTGGTGGCCAATGTCGGCACCACGGCGATATGGATACTGCGGCCCATGCCGGTGCGGCTCACCAGGCCGAAGGTGTCCTTCTCGATCTGGTCGAGGTGATGGCGGATGCGTCCCGCATATTCCGCGCCATGATCGGTCAGGACGATGCGGCGCCGCACCCGCGTGAACAACTGCACGCCCAACCGTGCCTCCAGGCTGGCCACCTGGCGGTAGACCGCGCTGTGGGTCAGGGACAGCTCTTCGGCCGCCCGGGAAAAACTGCCCAGGCGGGCCGAAGCCTCGAAGGCCTGCAGGGCGCTCAGATTGGGGATGCCGTTTCTCATGGGGTCAGGGACGCAACAAAACCGGGGACCACCGCCGCACGCCGCGTGGCGCCTGGCGCCGGGTCGTGCCGGCGGCTCAATAGATTGTGCAATTTTATCAATTGCGTTGTGCGATCAAGGAACATTATGCTCGGATGTCTTAATCTCGGCTCATCCTGACACCCACCATGTCCCAGCAAGCATCCCGCCTCGGCGGCCACATCCTCGTCGACCAGCTCGTCGCCCAGGGCGTCAAACACGTTTTCTGCGTTCCCGGCGAGAGCTATCTGGCGGTGCTGGACGGCCTGCACGACGCCGACATCAAGGTCACCGTCTGCCGCCAGGAAGGTGGCGCGGCCATGATGGCGGACGCCCATGGCAAGCTGACCGGCGAACCCGGCATCTGCATGGTGACCCGCGGCCCGGGCGCGTCCAACGCGCTGGCCGGCGTGCACATCGCCAAGCAGGACTCGACCCCGATGATCCTGTTCGTCGGCCAGATCGAGCGCGGCATGCGCGAGCGCGAAGCCTTCCAGGAAATGGACTACCGCGCCGTCTTCGGCACGCAGGCCAAGTGGGTCACCGAAATCGACCAGGTCGAGCGCATTCCCGAACTGATCTCGCGCGCCTTCCACATCGCCACCTCGGGCCGTCCGGGCCCGGTGGTGATCGCGCTGCCCGAGGACATGCTGGTCGAAGCCGCCCAGGTGGCCGACGCGCCGCGCTACGAGGTCATCGATTCCGCCCCCACCGCCGGCCAGCTGGCCGACCTGGAGCAACTGCTGGCCCAGGCCAGCAATCCCGTCGCGATTCTCGGCGGCACGCGCTGGGACGCGCGCGCGGTGCAGCAGTTCGCCGACTTCGCGCAGCGCCATGCCTTGCCCACGGCGGTGTCGTTCCGCCGCCAGATGCTTTTCCCGGCCGACCATCCGTGCTTCATCGGCGACGTCGGCCTGGGCATCAACCCGGCCCTGCTCAAGCGCGTGGCCGACGCCGACCTGGTGTTGCTGGTCGGCGGCCGCATGTCGGAAAACCCCAGCCAGGCCTACACGCTGCTGGACATCCCGGTGCCGAAGCAGAAGCTGGTGCACGTGCATCCGGACGCCGCTGAACTGGGCCGCGTTTATCGCCCCACGCTGGCCATCAACACCTCGCCCGCCGCCTTCGCCCAGGCGCTGGCCGGCCTGAAGGCCCCCGCGCAACCGGCCTGGGCCGACGGCACGCAGGCCATGCGCGAGTCGTACCTGAAGTGGAGCGACCCGACGGCCGTCACCACCCCGGGCGCGCTGCAGCTGGGCCAGGTCATGGCCTACCTGGAAAAGACGCTGCCGGCCGACGCCGTCATGACCAACGGCGCCGGCAACTACGCCACCTGGCTGCATCGCTTCCACCGCTTCACCCGCTTCGGCACGCAGCTGGCGCCGACCTCGGGCTCGATGGGCTATGGCCTGCCGGCCGCCGTGGGCGCCAAGCGCGTCTGGCCCGACAAGACCGTGGTCTGCTTCGCCGGCGACGGCTGCTTCCTGATGCACGGCCAGGAATTCGCCACCGCCGTGCAGTACGACCTGCCCATCATCGTGGTGCTGGTCGACAACGGCATGTACGGCACCATCCGCATGCACCAGGAAAAGCACTACCCCGGCCGCATTTCCGCCACCGAGCTGAAGAACCCGGACTTCGCCGACTACGCCCGCGCCTTCGGCGGCCACGGCGAACGCGTCGAGACCACCGAGCAGTTCGGCCCGGCGTTCGAACGCGCGCTGGCCAGCGGCAAGCCGGCCATCCTGCACTGCTTCATCGACCCGCAGACCATCACGCCGTCGACCACGCTGGACAAGATCCGCGACGCGGCGCTCAAGGCCCGGCACTGATACCCGGAGGCGACGGCATCCCCACGGCGACGCGCCCCGCGCGCGTCGCGTAAACCCCGGGTTGCCGCGCCAATTATTTTAGGTTTAAACTTTCCAGATTCCGAAAACGGAAATCCATAGCGGAGACCCAGCATGTCCTCGAATCCCTCGTTCCATTGGCAAGACCCCCTGTTGCTGGACCAGCAGCTCACCGAAGAAGAACGCATGGTGCGCGATGCCGCCCACGCCTACTCGCAGGACAAGCTGGCCCCGCGCGTGCTGAATGCCTTCCGCAACGAAAAGACCGATCCGGAAATCTTCTCGGAAATGGGCGAGCTGGGCCTGCTGGGCGCCACCATCCCCGCCGAATACGGCGGCGCCGGCCTGAACTACGTCAGCTACGGCCTGATCGCCCGTGAAGTCGAGCGCATCGACTCCGGCTACCGCTCGATGATGAGCGTGCAGTCGTCGCTGGTGATGGTGCCCATCAACGAATTCGGCAGCGAAGCGCAGAAGCAGAAGTACCTGCCCAAGCTGGCCCGCGGCGAGTGGATCGGCTGCTTCGGCCTGACCGAACCCAACCACGGCTCCGATCCCGGCGGCATGGAAACGCGCGCGGTCAAGACCGCCGACGGCTACAAGCTGACCGGCAACAAGATGTGGATCACCAACTCGCCCATCGCCGATGTGTTCGTGGTGTGGGCCAAGTGCGTCGGCGGCGAGTTCGACGGCAAGATCCGCGGCTTCATCCTCGAGAAAGGCACCAAGGGCCTGACCGCCCCCGCCATCCACGGCAAGGTCGGCCTGCGCGCCTCGATCACCGGCGAAATCGTCATGGACGAGGTGGAAGTGTCCGCCGACCAGATGATGCCGGGCGTGTCCGGCCTGAAGGGCCCGTTCACCTGCCTGAACTCGGCCCGCTACGGCATCGCCTGGGGCGCTATCGGCGCCGCCGAAGCCTGCTGGCACACCGCCCGCCAGTACACCCTGGACCGCAAGCAGTTCGGCCGCCCGCTGGCCGCCAACCAGCTGATCCAGAAGAAGCTGGCCGACATGCAGACCGAGATCACGCTGGCCCTGCAAGGCTGCCTGCGCCTGGGCCGCATGAAGGACGAAGGCACCGCCGCCGTCGAGATCACCTCGATCATGAAGCGCAACTCGTGCGGCAAGGCGCTGGACATCGCCCGCCTGGCCCGCGACATGCTGGGCGGCAACGGCATCTCCGACGAATTCGGCGTGGCCCGCCACCTGGTCAACCTGGAAGTGGTCAACACCTACGAAGGCACCCACGACGTGCACGCCCTGATCCTGGGCCGCGCGCAGACCGGCATCCAGGCCTTCTATTGATTTGCAGTGCCCCGCGCGGACGGAGCCCGGCTCTGCTCCGGACGCGCGATTCGCCGGCGTGGCGAAGATTGGGCGCCCCTTTCGAGGGGCGTTTTTTTTTGGATGCCGACCATCGCATCCGCCTCGCATTAGGGTTATCAGGAGCTAGCCCGCGCGCGGCCCATGGCTTACGCTGCGTGCAATTGGCCTGGTGCCGGCCCGCTGCATCCGCCTGCCCGACCCCGGATTTTTCGTCACGACCAGGAGTCGCGCATGCACGGCAGTCCCTCGTTCCGCCTGTGGGCGGGCATCGTCATCGCTTTTGCGGGCCACGGCGCATTCGCCGCCACCACTCTCACCATGACCACCGAGTACCCGGCCACGTCGATGCCGGGACAAGGCGTGTCCACCTTCGCCGATCTGGTGCGCAGCAAGAGCGCGGGCCAGGTTGTCATCGACGCCAGCTTCGACGCCGCCAAGGGCATCAAGTCGGGCGACATGATCGACGCGGTCGAGACACGCAAGGTCGATGCCGGCGATGCCTTCGCCGGCGCGCTGGCGGCCAAGTACCCGCTGTTCGGCGTGTCCTCGCTGCCGTTCCTGGCCGATTCGCTGTCCAAGGCGCGCGCGCTCA
Source organism: Achromobacter xylosoxidans (assembly GCF_001457475.1). NCBI lineage: Bacteria > Pseudomonadati > Pseudomonadota > Betaproteobacteria > Burkholderiales > Alcaligenaceae > Achromobacter > Achromobacter xylosoxidans. The sequence goes on from NZ_LN831029.1 coordinate 5,362,022, forward strand.
ACAAATCGGCCCGCCCCGCCTACGAGAAACTGCTGGCCGCGCACGGCCAGAAGCTGCTCTACACCACCCCCTGGCCGGCCTCGGGCATCTGGTCCAAGGACAAGGTGGACAGTGTCGCCGCCCTGAAGGCCTTGAGCATCCGCACCTATGACGCGACCTCGCAGGACGTGATGCAGAAAGCCGGCGCGCGCGCGCAGAACATTTCGTTCGCCGACGCCATGCCGCGCATCGCCTCGGGCGAGGTCAACGCGGTGCTGTCCTCGGGCGATGGCGGCGCCGGCCGCAAGCTGTGGGAACACCTGCCACGCTTCGCCGAGATCAACTACGCGATGCCGATCTCGGTGGCGACGATGAACCTGAAGGCCTATCAGGCGCTGGACGCGAAATCGCGCAAGGCGATCGACCAGGCCGCGGCGCAGACCGAGGCCGAGCAGTGGAAACGCATCGAAGGCCGGTTGCAGCAGAACTACGCCAACATGCGCAAGAACGGCGTGACCATCGATACCGCGGTGCCGATGCCGGTGCGCCAGGCGCTGAAGAAAGCGGCGGCGGACTCGGTCAAACAGTGGGAGGCGGCGGCGGGGCTGGAAGGGGCGAATATCCTGAAGGCGATGCGGCGGCCGTAGGAAGGCGGAAGCCGTCCATACACGAGTCCGGGGGCTTTTCGGTCATGCGTATTCCCAGATCGAACCGGACTCGACATTGGCATTTATGGTGTCGGCCATCCACCACATGCCAGGTGGCACGTGCATGGTGAAACCGCAACGCATGCCGGCATACCCGCCAGGGGTCGTGTCGTAATGATAAGGAACCGATCCCGCATTACCGGAGACATTGTTGAGGTATCCAGCAACGATGATCGTCCCCGCAGCGACGCCAACACAATGAAACCCGACCAGTATGGGGCGGCCTGTGGTGTTCTGATACCACGTGCGCAACACCGTCGTGCATGAACGAAGCTGCTGCCCTGTACCGAACACTTGTCCCTTCAACTGCTGCAAAGTGGATTGGGCCACGCCCAGGTCGGACGCCAATTGTGCGGCGTCGACGCTCCCCGCGTTGGTGACAGTCCCGAAGGCCTGCACGGTCCAAACACCGGAAGCGAACGTCGGATGCGCTTCTGCGCCGCCTTCGCTAGTGGTGTTACGGGTAAAGATAGGAGTGACCGAGGCGGTAGTTCCGTAGAAGGAAGAGCTTCCGCCAGTCTCCCCGTACAGGTACTGCGGCGACGAAAAAACGTGCTGGTGCGCCTTGTTCTGGCTGGCTTTCAACACGCCGTTCAAAAGCGCGCCATCGCCGCGCATGAACGGCGCGCCAATTGAGCCGGGGGACTTCCCGTTGTAGTCCGGCATTCGGATGGTGGTAGAGCCGTCTCCCAACGTGAAGCTGCCGCGCTTGAGCGGATCGGCGAGCCATTCGGCCTCCTGCACCACCGGTAGTGAACGCGCTGCCACCATGGCGGCAAGATCCTTGAAAGTGGCGCGGCTGATTATCTGCCCATCCGCAGGAATCTGGCCAGCGGGAATGGACGTACGCAGCGGCCACCATGCAACCGAGCCTACGGGCGGACCGCTGGGGATCGGTGGCAGTTGATCGACCGGCACCTTGCCGCCATCGTCCAATGTGGCGATACCCCCGGGCTGGCCTTTTTCCGCCGGCGGCACCGCTGACAGCTGCACCGCTGGCACGCGGCCATCGGCGCCCAAGGTCGCCACGCCGCCCGGGCGCCCCTTATCCGAAGCAGGCACCAGGGGCGGCAACTGATTTGCGACGATCAATCCGTCCGCGCCCAAGGTCGCCACCCCGTCAGGCTGAGCTTTTTCCGCCAAGGGAATCAAGGCAGGCAATTGCGCTGGCGCGACTTTGCCATTGCCGCCCAACGTGGCAACGCCATTGGGTTTCCCCTTCTCCGCCAACGGCACCGACGGCACCGGAATTGGCAGATGTTCGACAGGCACACGCCCATCCTCGCCCAGCGGGGCAACGCCACTCGGTGCCGATTTTTGCGACAGAGGGATCGCAGGTGGAGGCAGATGCGCAGCCGGCACCTTGCCAGCCGCATCCAACGGTGTCACGCCACCCGCCGCGCCTTTTTCAGACATGGGCACGGCGGCGTCCGCCTTGCGTTGCGCGGCGGCGGTGGCCACTTCGACGGCTTCGACGCCCGCGCGGGTCTTGCCGAAGTTCTCGTTCACCAGCGCCATGGCGTCGCGCAGCGTGTCGCCGGTCTGGTCGTTCGGCGCGAGGCCGATGTTGATGGGTTTTAGGATTTGCATGGGAGAAAAGCCCTGACGGCGTGATGCCGCGACACGAAATGGAACAGCCACCCACGTATTCGGGCGGCGGGAAAAAAATGGGATTGCGCGGACAGATGCCGCTGCCAACGTCCCGGCGAGCTTTCCACTAGCCTCACCGGTACTCGGTCCAGAAATTCTGCGTCATGCTGTCGGCCACCACCCGATAGGTGATTCCTGGGGGAATGACAGCGGTGAGCGCCAGCGAGACGCCGTTCATTGTGGTGATGGAGCGCGTCCCCGCGATGCCGCCCACCATCACATACATGTTGCCGCCGGAGCTACTGTTGGAAGAGCCAACGATGTAAACCGAGATCGGCCGACCGGTACTGTTGGTGTATGTCACACCGAATGCCCGGGACGCGCCCATGTCTTGAAGCGTCTGCCCAACGCCGAAGACCTGCGCGCGTAAAGTCTGAAACGCCGCATTGAGCGCCGCATGGTCGCTGACCAGCTGTGCGATATCGACGCTGCCGCCATTGGCGACCGCGGCGAAAGCATGAATGGTCCAAACGCCCGTGACGTTTAACGGACGCGTTTCAGCAGCGGTGCGAACGGAGCGGGAAGCGTTGAAGTCCAATCGCCCGCCCACATTTGTCGTGTTGAATTGCGGCGCGCCATCACTTATACCGGCCGAAGCCAGCAATGCCCCTTCCCCGCCGCCGATAGCACCATATGTGGTGCGGACGCTTCCAGTAATGTTCTGAAGCGCATCGCCCTGAATCAAGCCATTTTCGCGGGCGGATAGCGCACCGTCGCCCCGAAGAAAGACCGCGGCGAGCGATCCCGACGCCATGCCGTTCAAATCAGGCACGCGGATGGTGCTGCTGCCATCCCCCAATGTGTAGCTCCCCCGCTTGAGCGGATCCGCCAACCAGTCCGCCTCGGACACCACCGGCACCTTGCCTTCCGTCACCATAGCCGCAAGATCGGGAAACGTGGCGCGGGTAACGATCTGCCCATCAGCGGGAATCTGGCCCGCCGGAATGGAAGCGCGCAGCGGCCACCACGCGACCGAACCGACCGGCGGTCCGCTGGGGACAGGCGGAAGCTGGCCGACCGGCACCTTGCCCTGCGCATCCAGCGTGGCAACGCCACCGGGTCGGCCTTTTTCTTCCGGCGGCACGGCGGCCAGCTGAAGCGCCGGCACGCGACCGTCAGCGTCCAGGGTTGCTACGCCGCCGGGACGCCCCTTGTCGGCCGCAGGGATCAACGGCGGTAATTGATTGGCGACGATCCGGCCATCCTCGGCCAGCGTGGCAACACCTTTGGGCTGCGCCTTCTCCGCCGCCGGAACCAGATCGGGGAGTTGAGCGAAGGGCACCTTGCCGTCCGCGGCCAACGCCGCGACACCACCCGGCTGGCCCTTTTCCGCCAGCGGCACGGACGCCACCGGTACCGGCAGGTGATCGACCGGCACACGCCCATCCTCATCCAACGGCGCGACGCCGCCGGGCGCCGATTTCTGCGATAGCGGGATGGCCGGCGGCGGCAGGTGCGCGGCCGGCACCTTGCCCGCCGCGTCCAGCGGCGTCACGCCGCCGGCCGCGCCTTTTTCGGCGGAGGCAATCGCGGCATCCGCCTTGCGTTGCGCGGCGGCGGTGGCCACTTCGACGGCTTCGACGCCCGCGCGGGTCTTGGCGAAGTTCTCGTTCACCAGCCCCATGGCGTCGCGCAGCGTGTCGCCGGTCTGGTCGTTCGGCGCCTGGCCGACATTGATAGGTTTCAGGAGTTGCATGAAGGGGACCTTGATGACGAATCGCAGCAGCGGCGCTGCGCAAAAAAAAGGCCCGCCGGCGGATGCGGGCGGGCCTGGGCGGAATGCCGGGTTCACGGAAGGAAGTGATCGTCTTGCGGGCTGCCTCATTCGGCGGGCCCATGCAAAAGGCCCGCCTGGTATCCCGGGCGGGCCTTCAATGCCGGTGGACGCAATTTGCCCACGACGCGGTCATGTTACGGGTATCCGCGGGAGCGGACAAGGCAACTGCGACACGGGCGCCTGGCCCCGCCGCGGCGGGCGCGGGCCCGGCATGGCGGAAGGCTAGTCGCCCGCCAGATCGAACAGGCTGGTCGCGTCCAGTTCCAGCACGGCTTCGTCGTGCTGGTTGATCACCGTCCAGGCCCAGGTGATGATGCCCAGGTCCGGGCGCGACGAGGAGGTGCGCGCGCCTTGCACCCGGGCTTCCAGGCGCAACTGATCGCCGGGCCGCACCGGCGTGCGCCAGCGCACCTCGCCCAGGCCGGGCGAGCCGAACGATTCGGAATCGTGCAGCGCCGAGTCCACCGCCATGCGCATGGCCAGGGCGCAGGTGTGCCAGCCGCTGGCGATGAGGCCGCCCCAGCGGCCCTCGGCGGCACGCTTGAGATCGGTGTGGAACCACTGCGGGTCGTACTTGCGGGCGAACTCGAGGATTTCGGCTTCCGTGATGGTGACCGGGCCGGCCTTGATCAGCATGCCGTCCTTGAAATCAGCGAACTTCATTGGTGGACTTCCCCTCGCGTAGGTGACCGATCGACGGCGTCCTTCGCGGCGGCCGCCGGTTCAATAGGTCTCGAAGTGCAGCCGCCCCTCGCGGCGCAACACATCGTGCAGGATAGTCCAATCCTGCCCCGCTTGCACCGTCACCTCGCGCAGGGCGTCCAGCACGCCGACTTCCATGCCTTTCAGGCCGCAGACGTAGATGCAGGTGTTGCGATCGGCCAGCAGGCCCCGCACGTCGGCGGCGCGTTCGCGGATCAGGTCCTGCACATAGCGCCTGGGCCGGTCCGCTTCGCGCGACAACGCCAGATTGATGTCGATGAAGTCGCGCGGCAGTTTCATCAACGGCCCGAAGTACGGCAGCTCGCGTTCGGTGCGCGCGCCGAAGAACAGCATCAGCCGACCGTTCTCGCCGGTCTCGATGCGGCGGCGGTAGCGCTCGGTCATGGCGCGCATCGGCGCCGAGCCGGTGCCGGTGCAGATCATGATGAGGTTGGCGCGCGGGTGGTTCGGCATCAGGAAGGTGTGGCCGAACGGCCCGATGACCTGCACGGTGTCGTTCCTGGCCAGGTCGCACAGGTAATTGGAGCAGACGCCATTGACCGACTGGCCCTGGTGGTCTTCGGTGACGCGCTTCACTGTCAGCGACAGGTTGTTGTAGCCGGCGCGCTCGCCATCGCGCGGGCTGGCCAACGAATACTGGCGCGCGTGGTGCGGCCGGCCCTGGGCATCGGTGCCGGGCGGCAGGATGCCGATGGACTGGCCTTCCAGCACCGGGAACGGCAGCTCGCCGAAGTCCAGCACGATGTGGTGGATGTCGCTGTCGGTGTCGGCGCCGGTGACGCGGTAGTTGCCGACCACGGTGGCGGTCACCGGCGTCTTGTGGGTGTAGAGGTTGACGTAGGGATGCGCGGCGGACCACGGCGGCACGCTGGCGCCGGGCGTCACGGACGGCATGGCCGCCACAGCGGCGGACGACACCGGCTCGACGACCGCGTTCGCCGCCTCATCCACGATCGCCGCGGCTTCCGGCAGGGGCTGCTCGCGCGGCAGTTCGTCCCAGCCCAGCTGGTCCTGCACCGAATAGGCGTCGCTGCGCAGCACCAATCGCCAATTGTCGATCGAGCCGGTGGGGCACGGCGGCACGCAGGCCATGCAGCCGTTGCAGATGTCCGGGTCGACCACGTAGTTGTTGCTGTCGTGCGTGATCGCGTCGATCGGACAGGTTTCTTCGCAGGTGTTGCAGCGAATGCAGATCTCGGGATCGATCAGGTGCTGCTTCAGGACTTCCATGGGCAGGGCGGCGTTCATCGCGGTCATCCGAATGCGCGGCGCGGCGGCGCATGGCGCCGCCGCGGGGCCTTAGTTGAAACGAACGTACTCGAAGTTCACGGGCTGGCGGTTGATGCCCATGACCGGCGGCGCGATCCAGTTGGCGAACTTGCCGGGCTCGGTCACGCGGCCCATCAGCGAGGCGACGAACTCACGGTCCTCCGGCGTGGGCAGCCATTGGTGGCGGTGCGCCTGCCATTGCGCCTCGGACAGGATCTCGCCCTCGGGCGACATGCGGATGCCGGCCAGCGTGCCGATCTGGCGGTTGAAGGCCTTGTGCGGCACCTGCAGGCGGAAGGCGATGCCGCTCTTTTCGATGACCTTGTTCCAGCGGCCGATGCCGGCCACAGAGTCGCGGATGAAGTCGTCGCGCAGCACCTCGTTCAACGCGTTCAGCATCGGCACCTCGACCTCGCGCAGCCTGCCGTTGTCGACCGACAGCACGCGGTAGGTGTCGTTCTTGAGCTGGTGGTCGTCGTTGCGCTTGCTCTCTTCGTAGCGGCCTTTCAGGCCCGAGCCGTAGAAGATGGCGGCGTTGGACGATTGGTCGGCGCCGAACAGATCGATGGTGACGCTGTAGTGGAAGTTCAGGTAGCGCTGGATCGTCGGCAGATCGATGACGCCGGCGGCACGCACGGCGGCGGGGTCGTCGGTCTTCAACTGGTTCATCACTTCGCAGGTGCGCTGGATCACGCGCGAGATGCCGGATTCGCCCACGAACATGTGGTGCGCCTCTTCGGTCAGCATGAACTTGGTGGTGCGGGCCAGCGGGTCGAAGCTGGATTCGGCCAGCGCGCACAACTGGAACTTGCCGTCGCGATCGGTGAAGTAGGTGAACATGTAGAACGCCAGCCAGTCCGGCGTCTTCTCGTTGAAGGCGCCGAGGATGCGCGGGTTGTCGGAATCGCCGGAGGTGCGCTGCAGCAGCGCGTCGGCCTCCTCGCGGCCGTCGCGGCCGAAGTAGCGGTGCAGCAGGTAGACCATGGCCCACAGGTGGCGGCCTTCCTCGACGTTGATCTGGAACAGGTTGCGCAGGTCGTACTGCGACGGCGCGGTCAGGCCCAGGTGGCGCTGCTGCTCGATCGACGCCGGCTCGGTGTCGCCCTGCGTGACGATGATGCGGCGCAGGTTGGCGCGGTGTTCGCCCGGCACGTCCTGCCACACGTCGCGGCCCATGTTCTCGCCGAAGTGGATCTTGCGCTGGCCGTCCTGCGGCGCCAGGAAGATGCCCCAGCGGTAGTCGGGCATGCGCACGTGATTGAAGTGGGCCCAGCCGTCGGGCTCGACGCTGACGGCGGTGCGCAGGTAGACGTCGAAGCCATGCGAGCCGTCCGGACCCATGTCCTGCCACCATTGCAGGTAATTGGGCTGCCAGTGTTCCAGCGCGCGCTGCAACGTGCGGTCGCCGGACAGGTTGACGTTATTGGGGATCTTGTCGCTGTAGTTGATGCCTGACATTGTCTCTGCTCCTGGATGGACGGCCGCGTCGGGGCGGCGTCGGGTCTTGGGGCGCCGGCCGCGCTGCGCGGGCCGGCGCCGTGTATGGGGACTTGCTGCGTGGGCCGCGCTAGACGCGGTTCCAGTCGAATGTCGCCTGCTCGCCCTTGCCGTAGAGCTTGAGCGCGCCCTTCTCGCCCGCCGCGTTGGGTCGGTTGAAGATCCAGTTCTGCCAGGCGGTCAGGCGGCCGAAGATGCGCGTTTCCATGGTTTCGCGGCCGCCGAAGCGCAGGTTGGCTTCCAGGCCGGTGAGCGCGTCCGGCGACAGCGCGCGGCGCTCTTCCAGCATCATGCGCACCTCGTCGTCCCAGTCGATGCTGTCGGGCGCGTAGGTCACCAGCCCCAGCGCCAGCGCCTCGCGCGCGGCCAGCGGCTGGCCGGCGCGGGCCCGCACCGCTTCAAGCGGCGCGGTTTCCTCGTGGAAGCGGCGTTGCAGGCGGCTCTGGCCGTTGACCATCGGGTAGGCGCCGAAGTTGGCCTCGCCCACGATCAGTTGGGCCGCGTCGTGCTCCTCGCCTTCGCTGTCCAGCATGTAGCTGCGGTCGGCGGCCAGCGCCAGTTCCAGCAGCGTGCCGGCAAAGCACGAACCCGGCTCGACCAGCGCGAACAGGCTGCGCGAGGTCACGTCCAGGCGCGCCAGCGTGCGGCGCAGCAGGCCGGCGGTCTCGCGCACGAACCAGTGGCCGGCATGGCGTTGCAGCGAAGCGTCCGCGGCCAGCACGGCCTGCGCGTCGCCCTCGGTCTTGAAGATCCAGGTGCCGATGTCCAGCTCGTTGGTGCGCAGCGACAGGATGGCGTCGTCCAGTTCGCGCGCCATCTGCAACGGCCACCAGGCCGCGCCGGCGGCCAGAATGTCGGCCAGCTCCGATTGCACCGGCCCCTGCGGCGCGCGCACGGTCCAGGTGGCCTGGCGCTTCTCGCGGTCCAGGCGCACGTCGACGTAGCGGTAGGACAAGGCATCGGCGCTTTCCTCGCGCGCCAGCGGGGTGAGCGTCACGCCGGCCTCGCCGGCCGGACGGTGGCTGCCCTCGGCCAGCGCCCGCGCGCGCTCGCGCACCGCGGCCTCGAACTGCGCCGGCTTGACCACGTCATCGACCAGGCGCCAGTCCTTGGCGCGCTGGCCGCGCACGCCTTCGACCAGGGTGCAGAAGATGTCGGCGTGATCGTGGCGCACGCGGCGCTTGTCGGTGACGCGGGTCAGGCCCCCGGTACCGGGCAGCACGCCCAGCAGCGGCACTTCGGGCAACGCGACCGAGGACGAGCGATCGTCGATCAGCAGGATCTCGTCGCAGGCCAGCGCCAGCTCGTAGCCGCCGCCGGCGCAGGCGCCGTTGAGCGCGGCGATGAACTTCAGCCCGCTGTTGCGGCTGGAGTCCTCGATGCCGTTGCGGGTTTCGTTGGTGAACTTGCAGAAGTTCACCTTCCAGGCGTGCGAGGACAGGCCCAGCATGAAGATGTTGGCGCCCGAACAGAAGATGCGGTCCTTCATGCTGGTGACGACCACGCTGCGCACCTCGGGATGCTCGAAGCGGATGCGTTGCAGCGCGTCGTGCAGCTCGATGTCCACGCCCAGGTCGTAGGAATTGAGCTTGAGCTTGTAGCCGGGGCGCAGGCCGCCGTCCTCGGCCACGTCCATCGCCAGCGTGGCGACCGGGCCATCGAACGACAGGCGCCAATGACGATACTGGGTGGGATCGGTCCGAAAATCGACCTTGCTGGCGGTGCTGCTCATCGCTTGTCTCCTGATGCCCTGATCTGACAGGAAAAATACTGCACGACATGAATTATTATGCAGGTTAGTGCAGGTGAAAATCAGCGTCAAGCAAAAGATGCACAAAAGTGCAGGTCACCAAGGGACCCATCAAAGCGTCCTTCAATGAAGCCCGCCCTCCGAACGGACAGGCCGAGGCCCCGCCAAAGAAAAGGCCGCCTCAACGGGCGGCCCTGGCGGTCGGCGAAAGACGTGGACGCTACAGCGGCAGACCGCAAGCCTTGCGCACCTGGGTACGCAGACCGGCGAAGCTCTCCTGCACCTCCAGGTGGCTGGTGACCCAGGTCAGGTCGGCCTTGGCATAGAAAGCCTCGCGCCCGGCCAGGATGCGCTTCAGGTCGGCCATGGCTTCGTTGTTGCCGGACATCGGCCGGAAATCGCCCTGCGCCATCACCCGGCCCATGTGCTCCTCGGGCGTGGCCCGCAGCCAGACCGTGTAGCAGTGCGCCAGCAGCAGGTTGAGCGTGGCGGGCTCCGACACCAAACCGCCGGGTGTGGCCAGCACCATTTCCGGATAGATCTGCACCGCCTCTTCCAGCGCGCGGCGCTCGTAGCGGCGGTAGGCGTTGGGCCCGTACAGGTTGTGGATCTCCAGGATGCTGCAACCGGCCACCCGCTCGATCTCGCGGTTCAGCTCGACGAACGGGTAGCCCAGGTCATCGGCCAGCATCTGGCCCAGCGTGGACTTGCCCGCGCCGCGCAGGCCGATCAGCGCGATGCGCTGGGTACGGTTGGGGCGCTGCGCGCCGGCCCCGACGCCGAACAGCTGGGTCAGCGCCTCGCGCGCGCGCTGCAGGTCGGACTCGGTGCGGCCGCTGAGCAGTTCGCGGATCAGCAGCCAGTCGGGCGACTCGGTGGTGACGTCGCCGACCAGCTCGGCCAGCGCGCAATTGAAGGCCTTGGCGATCTGCAGCAGCACCAGGATCGAGGCATTGCCCACGCCGTGCTCGAGATTGGCCAGGTGCCGTTCGGACACGCCGGTCACCTGCGACAGGCCCTTGCGCGTCATGCCGCGGATAGCGCGCAGGCGGCGCACCCGTTCGCCCAATGCCACCAGGAAAGCTTCCCGCCTGGGTTCGGTTGGCGCCGCGTCTTCTAGCGCTTGGTTCATGGTGTAGCTGACTCCGCAAAAACCCTGATAACACCTGATTTATGCACTATAGTGCTTGACCCACATCAACGGAAGCACTATTTTTCCTTCAACAGCTTCAACAGCGTGTCAGGTGCGACAAAACAGCACTGGATTGCATCCGCCGCTGAAGCGCCGACAGTGTATAGGAGGAGACCGGGTGAGCACGCCAGAACGATTCCACGCGCTGATGCGCCAGGTGACGGGCCTGATGGCCGGCCAGGCGCTGGACAGCGCCTTGCAGCAGCGCCTGAACCAGGAGGCCGGCCCCGACAGCGCGCTGTACGCCGACATCTTCGCCACCAGTAGGCAGGGAGTGGCCGACGGCTGGATGTGCAACCGCGAAGGCGGCGGCATCCGCTACGGCCGCGTCATCAAGCCGGCCGAGGACCTGGGCGGCTGTTCGGTCGACGTGGTCGACATGGACGATCTGGCCGGCCCGCACCACGCGCATCCCAACGGCGAAGTCGACATGATCATGCCGCTGACCGACGCGGCGCGCTTCGACGGCCACGGCGCCGGCTGGCTGGTCTATGGCCCCGGCAGCGCCCACCGCCCCACCGTGACGCAGGGCCGCGCGCTGGTGCTGTACCTGCTGCCCGGCGGCGCCATCGAGTTCACCCGCGCATGAATCCGCGCCTCGCCCTTCCCCATCGCCCCGGTCGCCCCCCGCGCGGCCGGCCGGCCGCCGGCGCGGGCTGAGCCACACCCTGCCGCCGGTCACGACAAGCCGCCAGACGCTTGCGGACCGCCGGACAGCCCCCGCCCGCCAGGACACCAGGAGACAACCGTGAATGCCTGCCCCGCCGAACTGAACTTCGCCAGCCATCTGGCCGCCTTGAACGCGCCGCGCGCCGCCAAGCTGGCCTACATCGACGACACCCGCCAGCTCACCTACGGCGAACTGGCCGAGCGCGTGGCGCGCATGGCGGGCGCATTGCGCCAGTTGGGGCTGCGGCGCGAGGAACGCATCCTGCTGCTGATGCAGGACACGGCCGACTGGCCGGTGGTGTTCCTGGGCGCGCTGCACGCCGGCGTGGTGCCCGTGGCCGTGAACACCCTGCTGACGCCGGACGATTACGCCTACATTCTCAACCACAGCCGCGTGCGCGCCGCCTTCGTCTCCGAGAGCCTGCTGTCGACCTTGCAGGCCGCGCTGGCGCAAGCGCCCGGCGAGGTCGAACACCTGGTGGTGTCACGCCCCGCGGCGGCGCTGCCCGCCGGCGCGCACGAACTCGACGCATTGCTGGCCGCCGCCCCGCTGGCGCCGGCCGCGCGCACGCTGTCCGATGAGATCGCCTTCTGGCTGTATTCGTCGGGCTCCACCGGCAAGCCCAAGGGCGTGGTCCACACCCATGGCAACCTGTGGCACACCGCCGAGCTGTACGCCAAGCCGGTGCTGGGCATCCGCGAGGACGATATTGCATTCTCCGCCGCCAAGCTGTTCTTCGCCTACGGGCTGGGCAACGGCCTGACCTTTCCGCTGTCGGTGGGCGCCACCGTCGTGCTGATGGCCGAGCGGCCGACGCCGCAGGCCGTGTTCCAGCGCCTGGTGCGGCACCGCCCGACCGTGTTCTACGGCGTGCCGACGCTGTACGCCAGCATGCTGGCCGCGCCCGACCTGCCGCCGCGCGAACAGGTGGCGATGCGCGTGTGCACCTCGGCCGGCGAGGCCCTGCCGCGCGACATCGGCGAACGCTTCCAGCGCCATTTCGGCTGTGACATCCTGGACGGCATCGGCTCGACCGAGATGCTGCACATCTTCCTGTCGAACCGCGCCGGCCAGTTGCGCTACGGCACCACCGGCAAGCCGGTGCCCGGCTACGAGGTGCAACTGCGCGACGACAACGGCGCGCCGGTGGGCGCTGGCACGATTGGCGACCTCTACATCAAGGGCCCGAGCGCCGCGCTGATGTACTGGAACAACCGCGACAAGACGCGCCAGTGCTTCCTGGGCGACTGGCTCAAGAGCGGCGACAAATACATCTGCGACGCCGACGGCTACTACACCTATGCCGGCCGCAGCGACGACATGATCAAGGTCAGCGGCCAGTACGTGTCGCCGGTGGAAGTGGAGAACGTGCTGGTGCAGCACGAGGCGGTGCTCGAAGCCGCCGTGATCGGCGTGCCGGACCACGACGGCCTGGTCAAGACCAAGGCCTACGTGGTGCTGCGCCCGGGCTACGCGCCGGACGCGAACACCGGCGCCGACCTGCAGCGCTATGTGAAGCAGCACCTGGCGCCCTTCAAGTATCCGCGCCAGATCGACTTCACCGATGAACTGCCCAAGACCGCCACCGGCAAGATCCAGCGATTCCGCCTGCGCCAGCTGGAACAGGTCACGCCATGAGCGCCGTGCCCGCTCCCGAGCCCGCTGCCCTGGCCGACGTGCGCGCGGCGGGCCGCGACCTGCGCCTGGAATACCAGTGGATCGCGGCGTCGCGCCAGGGCGCGCCATTGCTGGTGTTCCTGCACGAAGGCCTGGGCTCGGTGTCGATGTGGAAGGACTGGCCAAGGCAAGCTTGTGAAGCCGCCGGCTGCCGCGGGCTGGTCTATTCGCGTTACGGCTATGGCCGCTCCACGCCGCTGGCCACCGGCGAAAAGCGTGCGGTCGACTTCATGCACCGCGAGGCCGCCGACGCGCTGCCGGCGCTGCTCGCCGCGCTCGGTATCGATGCCAAGCGGGATCGCCCCATCCTGTTCGGCCACAGCGATGGCGGCTCCATCGCCCTGCTTTACGCCGCCATGCATCCGGACGCAGTCGCGGGCGTGGTGGTGGCCGCGCCGCACATCTTCGTCGAGGACCGCACCGTGGCGCATATCGAACAGGCGCGCCAGGCCTACCGCGACACCGACCTGCGCGCGCGGCTGGCGCGCCATCACGACGACGTCGACTCGGCCTTCCGTGGCTGGAACGACGTCTGGCTGGACCCCGCCTTCCGCAGCTGGAACATCGAGGATCACCTGCCCGCCATCGCCTGCCCGGTGCTGGCGATGCAGGGCGTGGACGATGAGTACGGCACGCTCGAACAGATACGCGGCATCCGCCGCGCCGCGCCGCAGACGCGGCTGCTGGAAATTCCCGACTGCCGCCATTCGCCGCACAAGGACCAGCCCGCCACCGTAATCCAGGCCATCGCCGGCTTCGTCGGCGCGCTGGACCAACCCGGCCGCCCCAGCGGCAGCCCATGACAAGCACGGAGACACCACCATGACCCACGCCCTGACCCGGGCCGCGCTAGGCGCGGCGCTGATGCTGGCCGCAAGCGGCGCCCTGGCCGCCGACAAGCTCAAAGTCGGTTTCATGCTGCCCTACAGCGGCACCTACGCCGCGCTCGGCAACGCCATCGAGAACGGCTTCAAGCTGTATGTGGCCGAGCAGGGCGGCAAGCTCGGCGGGCGCGAAATCGAATACTTCAAGGTGGACGACGAATCCAATCCGTCCAAGGCCGCCGAGAACGCCAACCGCCTGATCAAGCGCGACCAGGTCGACGTGCTGATCGGCACCGTGCACTCGGGCGTGGCGATGGCGCTGGCCAAGGCCGCCAAGGACGCCGACACCACCCTGATCGTGACCAACGCCGGCGCCAACGCCATCACCGGCCCGCTGTGCGGCCCCGGCATCTTCCGCACCTCGTTCACCAACTGGCAGCCGGCCTACGCCATGGGCCCGGTGGCCAAGGCGCGCGGCCACAAGACGGCGGTCACCATCACCTGGAAGTACGCGGCCGGCGACGAGGCCATCGGCGGCTTCAAGGAAGGCTTCGAGCAGGCCGGCGGCAAGGTGGTCAAGGAACTGAGCCTGCCCTTCCCCAACGTCGAATTCCAGTCGCTCCTGACCGAGATCGCCGCGCTCAAGCCCGATATGGTGTTCACTTTCTTCGCCGGCGGCGGCGCGGTGAAATTCGTGCAGGACTATCACGCCGCGGGACTGGACAAGACCATCCCGCTGTACGGCTCGGGCTTTCTCACCGACGGCACGCTGCAGGCGCAGGGCGCGTCGGCACAGGGGCTGCTGACCACGCTGCACTATGCCGACGGCCTGAACACGCCGCGCGACAACGCCTTCCGCGCCGACTACGGCAAGACCTACAACATGCAGCCTGACGTATACGCGGTGCAAGGCTACGACGCCGCGCAACTGATGCAGTCGGGGCTGGCAGCGGTCAAGGGCGACTTCGGCAAGAAGGCCGAATTCCGCGAAGCCATGCGCGGCGCCACGGTCGACAGCCCGCGCGGCGCATTCACGCTGTCCAAGGCCGGCAACCCGGTGCAGGACATCTACCTGCGCCGCGTCGACGGCCTGGAGAACAAGGTGGTCGACGTGGCCGTGCGCAAGCTGGCCGACCCGGCCCGCGGCTGCAAGCTCTAGGACCGGAGAGTCCCCATGGACCTCGGCATCCTGCTCATCCAGAGCCTGAACGCCTTCCAGTACGGCTTGTTGCTGTTCCTGGTGGCCAGCGGGCTCACGCTGATCTTCGGCATCATGGGGATCATCAACCTGGCGCACGGCAGCTTCTACATGATCGGCGCCTACATGGCGTTCGCGCTGGGGCCGGCGGTGGACCGCTGGCTCGGCGGCGGCTTCGTCGCCACCCTGGCGGTGTGCGTGCTGGCCGCGGCCGCGCTCGGCTATCTGCTGGAGGCGGCGTTCTTCAGCTACCTGTACCGCCGCAACCACCTGCAGCAGGTGCTGATGACCTACGGCCTGATCCTGGTGTTCGAGGAACTGCGCAGCATCCTGGTGGGCAACGACGTGCACGGCGTGCCGCTGCCGTCCTGGCTGCAGGGCAGCATCGCGCTGGGCGACGTGATGACCTACCCGGTGTACCGGCTGTTCATCTCGGCGGTGGGCATCGCGGTGGCGCTGCTGCTGTATTGGGTCATCGCGCGCACGCGGCTGGGCATGATGCTGCGCGCCGGCGCCAGCAACCGCGAGATGACCGGGTCGCTGGGCATCGACGTCAACAAGCTGTACCGGCTGGTGTTCGCCGCCGGCGTGGCGCTGGCGGCGCTGGCCGGCAGCATCGCCGCGCCGGTGTCGTCCGTATATCCCGGCATGGGCAACGGCGTGCTGATCATCTGTTTCGTGGTGGTGGTGATCGGCGGCATCGGCTCGATCCGCGGCGCGTTCCTGGCGGCGATGCTGGTGGGCGTGGTCGAGACCTTCGGCCAGGTGCTGTTCCCCGCCGCGGCGGGCGTGCTGGTGTACGTGCTGATGGCCGCGATTCTGCTGTGCAAGCCCGAAGGGCTGTTCAAACAGGGCTGACCATGAATGTGAATCGACTCCTGCCCGTCGCGACCCTGCTGGCGCTGGCCGCCTTCGCCTGGAGCGGCAGCGACTACTACACCGGCCTGGCCGTGAAGATCATGATCTACGCGGTGTTCGCGCTCAGCCTGCAATTGCTGGTGGGCGGCGCGGGGCTGGTCAGCCTGGGCCATGCGGCGTTCTTCGGCATCGGCGCCTATGCCGCCGCGCTGCTGTCGCCGTCCTCGGAAGCGGCCAGCCTGTGGTGGCTGCTGCCGGCGGCGCTGCTGGCCGCGGCCGCCTACGCCGCGCTGACCGGCGCGCTGGCGCTGCGCACGCGCGGCGTGTACTTCATCATGGTGACGCTGGCCTTCGCGCAGATGGCGTACTACGTGTTCCATGACACCAAGGTCGGCGGCGGCAGCGACGGCATCTACCTGTATTTCCGGCCGCGGGCCGAGATCGGCGGCTGGCTGCCGTTCGACCTGGACCAGGGCAACGCCTACTACTTCTTCGTGCTGGCCTGCCTGGCGCTGACCTGGGGCTTCCTGGCCCTGCTGCGGCGCTCGCCGTTCGGCGCGGCGCTGGCCGGCATCCGCATCAACGAACAGCGCATGCGGGCGGCCGGCTATTCCACCTATCCCTACAAACTGGCGGCCTACGTCATCGGCGCCGCGCTGGCCGGCCTGGCCGGCTTCCTGTTCGCGCTCAAGGACGGCTTCGTCACGCCCGAGCTGCTGGCCTGGGAACAGTCGGGGCTGGTGCTGCTGATGGTGATCCTGGGCGGCATGGGCAGCCTGGGCGGCGCGGTACTGGGCACGGCCACGCTGGTGCTGTTGCAGGAACTGTTCCAGTCGCAGGCGCTGTTCGGCGACTACGCGCGCCATTGGCACCTGCCGCTGGGCCTGGCCATCATCGCGCTGGTGGCGCTGCTGCCCGACGGGCTGGCCGGCCTGCCGGCGCAGTGGCGCCGGCGTCGCGCGCGCCACGCCCCGAACGCGCCTGCCGCATCGCCCGCCGCCAAACCGCTGCCCCTGCCGATCCAAGGAGAGCCTCATGCCTGATCCCCTGCTGACCGCCGACGCGGTCACCCGGCGCTTCGGCGGCCTGACCGCCGTCAACGGCGTGTCGCTGGCGTTGCGACGCGGCGAAGTGCATGCCGTCATCGGCACCAATGGCGCGGGCAAGTCGACCCTGATCAACATCCTGTCCGGCGAACTGGCGCCCAGCAGCGGCCAGGTGTCGCTGGGCGGGCGCGACATCACCGCCTGGGGCCAGCCCGAGCGCGCCCGCGCCGGCCTGGGCCGAAGCTACCAGCGCTCGACCCTGTTTCCCGAACTGAGCGTGTTCGAGAACTGCCGGCTGGCGGCGCAGGCGCGGCGCCAGCGCTTCTGGCACTGGTGGCGGCCGGCCTCGGCCTGCGCGGTCAGCGCCGACCTGGCCGCGCAGGCGCTGGAGCGCACCGGCCTGGCGGCCGACGCCGCGCGGCCGGCGGGCCTGCTGCCGCATGGCCGCAAGCGCCAGCTCGAGATCGCCATGTGCCTGGCCGGCGAACCGCAGGTGCTGCTGCTGGACGAACCGCTGGCCGGCATGGGCCCGGAGGAAACCGACCGCATCCTGGCGCTGCTGCAGACACTCAAGGCCAGCCACGCCATCCTGCTGGTGGAGCACGACATGGACGCGGTGTTCCGCATCGCCGACACCATCACCGTGATGGTCAACGGCAGCAGCATCGCCAGCGGCGATCCAGCGCGGATCCGCGCCAATGCCGAGGTGCGCACCGCCTACCTGGGCGAAGACCTGGACGGAGACTTCACATGCGCGCACTGATCGAGGCCGACGGCCTGCACGTGTACTACGGCGCCAGCCACGTGCTGCGCGGCGTCGGCCTGCGCATCGGCGCCGGCGAGTCCGTCGGACTGGTGGGCCGCAACGGCATGGGCAAGACCACGCTGATCCGCAGCCTGGTCGGCCAGGTGCGCAGCGCGCAGGGCCGCGTGGCGGTGCGCGGCGCCGACTGCACCCGCGCCCGGCCGCACGCCATCGCGCAGATGGGCGTGGCCTACGTGCCCGAGGGCCGCGGCATCTTCCCCAACCTGAGCGTGCGCGAGAACCTGCTGGTGGCGGCGCGCGCCGGCGAACAGGGACGGCGCGACTGGACCTATGCGCGGGTGCTGGAGACCTTCCCGCGCCTGACGGAACGGCTGGGCCATGGCGGCCAGCAGCTGTCGGGCGGCGAACAGCAGATGCTGGCGATCGGCCGGGCATTGATGACCAACCCCGACCTGCTGATCCTGGATGAAGCCACCGAGGGCCTGGCGCCGCTGATCGTGGCCGAGATCTGGAGGATCATCCGGCAGATCCGCGCCACCGGCATGTCGACGCTGATCGTCGACCGCAACTACCGCGCCGTGCTGGCGCACACCGACCGCTGCCTGGTGATGGAAAAGGGATTGATCGTGCGGGACGGCGACAGCGCGGCGCTGGCCGCCGCGCCGGAACAACTGACGCGCTACCTGGGCGTCTGATCGCCCCGCGCCTGCTCCTTGCAGTGCGGGGCAAAAGCGTCAGATCAGCGCTTCGATCAGGAACGGGCCGCGGCGCTTCAGGCCGTCCTGCAAGGCGCGGGCAAAGCCTTCCACGGTATCGACGCTGACCGCCTCCACGCCCATGCCGCGCGCCAGGTGAGTCCAGTCCAGGTACGGCTCTTCCAGGTCGAGCATGCGGCGCGCGTTGCGGCCCGGCTCCTGCACGCCCACGTTCTTCATCTCGCCGTGCAGCGTGGCGTAGGAACGGTTGGCCAGGATCACCGTCAGGCAGTCCAGGTTTTCGCGCGCCTGCGTCCACAGCGCCTGCAAGGTGTACATGCCGCTGCCATCGGCCTGCAGGGTGATGACCTTGCGGTCCGGGCAGGCCACCGCCGCGCCGGCCGCCAGCGGCAGGCCGATGCCGATGGCGCCGCCGGTCAGCATCAGCCAGTCGTGCGGCGCGCTGCTGGCGCTGTAGATCGGGAATTCACGGCCCTGGGTGATGGACTCGTCGCAGACGATGGCGTTGTCGGGCAGGTGGTGCGCCACCAGGATGTTGACGGCGGCGCCGGTCAGCTTGCCGCTGGCCGGCACCTCGTAGGCCGGCGCGGGCGCCGCCAGGCGCGGCGCGTCGGCGGCGATGCCCAGTTCATCGGCCAGCCATTCCAGCGCGTGCGCCAGGTCCTGCTCGACGGTGGCCAGCACGATCTTCTCGCAGTCCTCGGGCGCCAGCAGGCTGGGCTTGCCGGGATAGGCGAAAAAGCCCACCGGCGCCTTGGCGCCGACCAGCACCAGGTGGCGCACGTCCTTGAGCTTGGCCACGGCCAGGTCGATCGGATAGGGCAGCCGGTCCACCGGCGTGCGGTCGCCGCCGCGCTCGATGCGGCGGTTGGAGGTTTCGGACAGCAGCCGCACGCCGGTGGCGCGCGCGATGCGGCCGGCGGCGTCGAGCGCGCGCTGGCGCAGCGCGGTGCTGCCCAGCATCAGCGTGGTGACTTCGCCGGAACGGATCGCCTTGGCGGCGGCGCGCACGGCCTCGATGGTGGTGTGCGGCACGGCTTCATCGACCACCTTGACCACCTGGGAGTCGGCAGGCAGCTCGGTCCAGGCGGAGTTGGCCGGCAGGATCAGGGTGGCGATGTTGCCCGGATGGCGGCGCGCCACGGCGATGGCCTCGGCGGCGTCGGCCGACATCGATTCGGCCGACATGCCGCGCTTGACCCAATGCGACATGGGGCGCGCCACGCCTTCGACGTCGCTGGTCAGCGGCGCGTCGTATTGCACGTGATAGGTGGCGTGGTCGCCGACGATGTTGACCATCGGCGTGCGCGCGCGCTTGGCGTTGTGCAGGTTGGCCAGGCCGTTGCCCAGGCCCGGGCCCAGGTGCAGCAGCGTGGCGGCCGGCTTGTCGGCCATGCGCGCATAGCCGTCGGCCGCGCCCGTCACCACGCCTTCGAACAGGCCCAGCACGCAGCGCATCTTCGGTTTGCGATCCAGCGCCGCGACGAAGTGCATCTCGGACGTGCCCGGGTTGGCGAAGCAGACGTCCACATCATTGGCCAGAAGGGTATCGCAAAGACTATCAGCGCCGTTCATCGTGTTTCCCTGGTTGTTTTGTATCGGGCGGGCGCAAGCGGCTGCGCGCCCTTCCCCGGCAATCATAGGGAGGGTAACGCAAACCGGCTAGAGCCATTTGCGGCGCCCGGCATGGAACCATTTCAGGGGTTCCGGCAGCCGGAATTTCCAGGGCGCCCGCGGCGCCGGCAAGCGCCGAAAACAGAACGGCCCGCTTGCGCGGGCCGTTCCGGGCTCATGCCGTCACGTTCAGCGGATCGGCCACGGATACATCGCGCCGCCCTTGCTCCACAACGCGTTGGTGCCGCGTTGCAGGCCCAGCTTGCTGTCCTTGCCGACGTTGCGCTCGAACACTTCGCTGTAGTTGCCCACGGCCTTGATGGCGTTGTAGGCCCACTTCTCGTCCAGGCCCATGTTCTTGCCGGCGCCCGGCGTCACGCCCAGGATGCGCGAGATGTTGGGGTTGTTGCTCTTGAGCATCTCGTCCACGTTCTTCTGCGTGATGCCGTATTCCTCGGCTTCCAGCAGAGCGAACAGCGTCCAGCGGACGATGCCCAGCCAGTTCTCGTCGCCCTGGCGCACCATGGGGCCGAGCGGCTCCTTGGAGAAGCGCTCCGGCAGAATCTCGTAGTCGTCCGGCTTGGCGACCTGCGTGGCGCGCACCGCGGCCAGTTGCGAGGCGTCGTCGGTGAAGGCGTCGCAACGGCCCGATTCGAAGGCGCGCACGACTTCGGTGACCTTGTCGATCACGACCGGCTTGAATTCGATATTGTTGGCGCGGAACCAGTCGGCCAGGTTCAGTTCGGTGGTGGTGCCCGGCTGCACGCAGACGGTGGCGCCGTTCAGTTCCTTGGCGCTTTTCACGCCCAGCTTCTTGTTCACCAGGATGCCCTGGCCGTCATAGAAGCTGGCCGCCACGGCCGACAGGCCCAGCGAGGTGTCGCGCGTCTGCGTCAGGGTGACGGTGCGCAGCAGCACGTCGACTTCGCCCGATTGCAGCGCGGTGAAGCGTTGCTGGGTCGACAGCGCGGTGCCCTTGAACTTGGTCGGGTCGCCGAACACGGCGGCGGCGACGGCGCGGCAGATGTCCACGTCCATGCCTTCCCATTCGCCCTTGCTGTTGGTGGCCGAGAAGCCCGAAACGCCGTCGGTCAGGCCGCACTGCACGTAACCCTTCTTCTTGACCGCATCCAGCGTGGGGCCGGCCACCGCCGCCTGGGATGCGCACGCCAGGGCAAGCGCGCCGGCAGCAAACGAAATCAACCGCTTCATTA
The DNA here is from genome assembly GCF_001457475.1 of Achromobacter xylosoxidans. Lineage (NCBI taxonomy): Bacteria > Pseudomonadati > Pseudomonadota > Betaproteobacteria > Burkholderiales > Alcaligenaceae > Achromobacter > Achromobacter xylosoxidans. The sequence continues at coordinate 5,383,149 of NZ_LN831029.1, forward strand.
TTGCTTCTCCTGAATTAGATGCCCGCGCCGGCCTGTAGGCCCGCGGCGGCTGAAACCAAGCCCATGCTTTGCGGGCCGGCCGCCAGATTACGCCATGTCCACGGCGTGAACAACGCACACCGGCCTAGTGGAAACCCGAGTAGCAAATGGATGCGGACGAGCGCAGGAAGTCCGGTGATCGAACTTTATTGGCAGCTGCGCGCCCCGGTTGGCGCGGCCCTGCGTGCCATACTTTTTTCGCGCCCTGTCCGCTGGACGGCGCGATCACCAACCCACAGAAAAACCGGCCGCGCCACAACAAAAACCGCGGGACGCGCGCCGGCATTCGGCCGATTCATGGAGGAGACAAATCCATGGCACTCGCAAGGAAACCGCAGCTCCGCAGCCCCGCGGCAAGGTATCGCCGCCACGCCCTCAAGACCCTGTTGTGCACCGCCCTGGCCGCCCTCGGCCTGGCCGCCGGCCCCGCCCAGGCGGATGACTGGCCCAGCAAACCCATCAAGATCATCGTGCCCTACACGCCGGGCGGCTCCACCGACATCGTCACCCGCATCGTGATGGAAAAGCTCGGCCCGCGCCTGAAACAGACCATCATTGTCGAAAACCGCCCGGGCGCCAACAGCAGCGTGGGCTCGGCGATCGCGGCCAAGGCCGACCCGGACGGCTACACCTTCCTGTCGATCCTGCCGGCCTACATCATCAACTTCCACCTCTACAAGCTGGGCTACAAGCCCGAGGACCTGACGCCGGTGGCGCAGATGGCCGACCTGCCGCTGTTCCTGTTCGTCTCGCAGGACCTGCCCGTCAACAGCGTGGCCGAGCTGGTGGAATACGCCCGCAAGCATCCCGACAAGCTCACCTATGCCTCCAGCGGCAACGGTTCCAGCGCGCACCTGACCGGCGCCGACTTCGCGCTGCGCAACAAGATCACCATGACGCACGTGGCCTACAAGGGCAGCGCGCCGATCCTGACCGACCTGCTGGGCGGCCGGGTGTCGATGGTGTTCGACCCGATCCTGGTGCCGATGCAGTACGTCAAGCAGAACCGCCTGAAGGCGCTGGGCTTCACCGGCAAGCAGCGCTGGCCCACCGAGCCGTCGATTCCGACCATGGAAGAGGCCGGCATGCCGGGCTTCGTCACCGGCTCCTGGGCCGGCCTGATGGCGCCGGCCAACACGCCCAGGCCGATCATCGAACGCATGGCGCGCGAGATCAGCGAAATCGTGCAGGAACCGGACGTGCGCCAGAAATTCCTGGATGCCGGCTTCCTGCCGGCCAGCGGCACCTCCGCGCAGTTCGCCGAACTGATGAGGCAGGACTCGGCGCGCTACGCCGGGATCATCCAGCAGGCCCGCATCACGGTGGATTGAGCAACACGGGGCGCGCCGCGCGCGCCCCATCGGAAGCAACAACCATGATCGACAAGTTCATCGACACTCCCGCGGCCGCCGTGGCCGACATCCACGACGGCGCCACCGTGCTGGTCAGCGGCTTCGGCGGCGCCGGCATGCCCACCGAACTGCTGCACGCCCTGATCGAGCAGGGCGCGCGCGAACTCACCGTGGTCAGCAACAACGCAGGCAACCACGAGACCGGCCTGGCGGCCCTGATAAAGGCCGGCCGGGTGCGCAAGGTGATCTGCTCGTTTCCCAAGGCCTCGCATTCGTGGGTCTTCGACGACCTGTACCGGCGCGGCGGCATCGAGCTGGAATGCGTGCCGCAGGGTACCATCGCCGAACGGCTGCGTGCCGCCGGCGCCGGCCTGGGCGGCTTCTTCACCCCCACGGCCTACGGCACCGAACTGGCCGCCGGCAAGGAAACCCGCATCATCGATGGCCGCGGCCATGTATTCGAGACGCCGCTGCACGGCGACTTCGCCCTGGTCAAGGCCGATCTGGCCGACCGCTGGGGCAACCTGACCTACCGCAAGAGCGCCCGCAACTTCGGCCCCATCATGTGCATGGCCGCGAAGACCACCATCGTGCAGGTGCGCGCCAAGGTGGCGTTGGGCGAGCTGTCGCCCGAGGCCGTGGTGACGCCGGGCATCTTCGTCAAGCGCGTCACCCAGGTGGCCCACTCCGCGTTCTCCAGCTGAAGGATCCCCATGCCCACTCCCCTTACCCGCGAAGCCATGGCGCGACGCCTGGCCCAGGACATTCCCGACGGCAGCTACGTCAACCTGGGCATCGGCATGCCGGTGCTGGTGGCCGCCCATTTGCCCGCCGGCCGCGAAATCGTGCTGCACAGTGAAAACGGCATTCTCGGCATGGGCCCGCCGCCGGCCGAGGACGACATCGACCTGGACCTGATCAACGCCGGCAAGCAGCCGGTGACGCTGCTCGAAGGCGGCGCCTATTTCCACCACGCCGATTCCTTCGCCATGATGCGCGGCGGCCACCTGGACATCTGCGTCATGGGCGGCATGCAGGTCGCGGCCAACGGCGACCTGGCCAACTGGTCCCTCAACAAGCCGGGCGAAGCGCCGGCCGTGGGCGGAGCCATGGACCTGGCGGTGGGCGCGCGCAGCGTCTACATCCTGATGGAACACAACAGCAAGGACGGCTCGCCCAAGATCGTCGAGCGCTGCACCTATCCGCTGACCGGCGCCGGCGTGGTCGACCGCATCTACACCGACCTGGCCGTGATCGACGTCACGCCCGACGGCCTGCGGGTCCGGGATATGATCGACGGCATGACATTGACAGCGCTGCAGGCGCGCACCGGCGCGCCGCTGCGCGCAGGCTGATGCTGCCCAACCTTCCCCCGCCCGGCTACGCCGCGCCCCTCGCCCCCGAGGACCACCCCGACCAGCTGCGCGGTGATCCCGACTACATGCTGACGCTGGCGCGCGGCCTGCACGTGATCCGTGCCTTCGGCACGCGCCGCCATCCGCAGACGGCGGCCGAGCTGGCGCGCCGCGCCGGCCTGCCGCGCGCGGTGGTGCAGCGCTGCCTGCACACCCTGATCCTGCTGGGCATCGCCGAACAGCATGGCCGCCAGTACATCCTGACCCCGCGCATCCTGGGGCTGGGCTACGCCTACTTCTCGTCGACGCCGTTCGTCTCGCTGGCGCAACCGGTGCTGGAGGAACTGAGCGCCACGGTCAACGAGACCTGCGCGCTGGCCATCATGGAAGGGCACGAGATGCTGTACCTGGCGCGCTCGGAAGTGAACCGGCTGCTGGCCACCTCGATGGGGCTGGGCAGCCGGCTGCCGGCCTACTGCACGTCGATCGGCCGCGTGCTGCTGGCGCAGCTGTCCGAGCCGGCGCTGGCGCGCTACTTCGCCGCCATCGAACTGCAGCCCTACACCGAGTTCACCATCACCACCGAGGCGCGCCTGCGGGCCGAGCTGGCGCGCATCCGCGAGCAGGACTACGCGGTGGTCGACCAGGAACTGGAATTGAATGTGCGCGCCATCTCGGTGCCGGTGCGCTCGGCCAGCGGCAAGGCCTGCGGCGCGGTCAACGTCAGCGTCAAGGCGGCGCGGGTGCCGCTGGAGCGGCTGACGGGGGAGTTCCTGGCGCCGATGCGCCAGGCGGTGGCCAGGATCGGGGAATTCCTGGCGGCCTGAGCCGCCGCCCGCCGTCCTAGAGGTCGGTCGTATCCAGCGTGAACGCTGCGGCGGCGCGGCCGATGCGGTCGTTGACCGCGTGCCAGGCCTCGCTGTCCGGCGGCGCCTGCACGATGATGCGCGCGAAGCCCTGGCCATCCAGGTCGCGCAGCAAGGCATACAGCGCCTGGGCATAGCGCGCCGGATCGGCCGGCACCTGCTGCCACTGGATGCGCGTGTCGCAGGCCGCGGGCGGCGGTGCGTAGGCCACCACCACGACCTTGCCCGGCGGCAGGCCGCGGCCCTGCAGCGCGGCTTGCAGGCGCGCGTCGGACGCCAGTTCCAGCGCGGTGCGCGGCGCATAGTGCGCCTTCAGCGTGCCCGAGGCGCGCGGCGCGGCGGCGTCGGGCGCGAACACCTGCACGCCCAGCACGGCCTCGATCTGCGCCGCGCTGATGTGGCCCGGGCGCAGCAGCACCGGGCCGGCGCCGCGATCCAGGCGCGACAGGTCCAGGATGGTGGATTCGATGCCGACCTCGGAGGCGCCGCCTTCCAGCACCGGCATGCCGGCCGCGACCTCGTCGGGAAATTCACCGCGCACGTGGTCGGCGCGGGTCGGCGAAACCTGGCCGAACTTGTTGGCCGACGGCGCGGCCACGCCGCCCTGCCCGTTCGGCTTGCCGGCCGCGAACGCCGCCAGCAGCGCCTGCGCCACCGGATGCGAGGGGCAGCGGATGCCGATGCTGTCCTGGCCGCCGCTGACCGTGTCGGCGATATGCGGCGCGCGCTTGAGGATCAGCGTCAGCGGACCGGGCCAGAAGGCGTCGATCAACAGGCGCGCCTCGGGCGGCACCTCGGCCGCCCAGTACGACAGGTCGCCCTGCGGCGCGATGTGCACGATCACCGGGTGGTTCGACGGCCGGCCCTTGGCGGCGTAGATGCTGCCCACCGCCCGCGGGTTCTCGGCGTCCGCGCCCAGGCCGTAGACGGTTTCGGTCGGGAACGCGACCAGCTCGCCGGCCAGCAGGCGCCGGGCGGCGTCGGCGATGTCCGCGGCGCTGGCGGAGACGGACGGAGCGGACATGGCGTTACTCGGGCGCCTGCATGCCCAGCGCGGCGGCGACACGCGCCGCGTCGGCCCGGGCCTGTTGCAGCGTCGGCGCGACGATGGTGACGTGGCCCATCTTGCGGCCGCGGCGCGCCTCGCGCTTGCCGTACAGGTGCAGCTTGGCCGTGGGCACCGCCAGCGCGGCGGCCCAGTCGGGCTCGCGCTGCGTGTCGCCGGTAGCCGACGGATACCAGATGTCGCCCAGCAGGTTCAGCATCACGGCCGGCGCCAGCAGGTCGGTGCTGCCCAGCGGCAGGCCGGCCATGGCGCGCGCCTGCTGCTCGAACTGGCTGGTGACGCAGGCGTCCATGGTGTAGTGGCCGCTGTTGTGCGGACGCGGCGCGATCTCGTTGACGATCAGGCTGCCGTCCTGGAGCACGAAGAATTCCACGCACAGCACGCCGTGGTAGCCCAGGCCCTGCGCGATGGCCTGCGCGGCCGCGGTGGCCTGCGCCTGGCGTTCGGCGTGGGCGGCGTCAAGCTTGACCGGCGCCGCCGTCGACACGGCCAGGATGCCGTCGCGGTGCACGTTGCGCGCCACCGGGAACACCACGCTGGCGCCGTCGAAACCGCGCGCGATCACGACCGAGATCTCATAGTCCAGCGGCATCAGCGCTTCCAGCACGCAGGCCACGCCGCCGAACTCGGCGAACGCGGCCAGCGCAGCCTCGCGCGAATCGATGCGGGCCTGGCCCTTGCCGTCGTAGCCCAGGCGCGCGACCTTCAGGATGCCGGGGAACAGGCTGTCGGGCGCGGCGCGCAGGTCGGCCTCGCTGCGGATGGCGGCGTGCGGCGCGACCGGGATGCCCTGGCTGGCGATGAAGGCCTTCTCGGCGATGCGGTCCTGCACGATGGCGACCGCGTCGGCGGCCGGGCTGACGCGGCAACGCGCCGCCAGCGCGCGCAGGCTGTCGGCCGGCACGTTCTCGAATTCGGTGGTGACGGCCTGACAGGTCTGCGCCAGGCGCGCCAAGCCGTCTTCATCGTCATAGGCGGCCTGGATGTGCAGGTCCGCCACCATGCCCGCCGGGCATTCGGCGGCCGGGTCCAGCACCGCGACCTTGTAGCCCAGGCTTTGCGCCGCGTGGCAGAACATGCGGCCCAGCTGGCCGCCGCCCAGCAGGCCGAGCCAGCCGCCGGGGGCAATGGTGAAAGCAGTCGATTGCGTCATGGGGATCAGGCCTCGGGCGGAACCTTCATGTCGCGCGCGGCCTGCGTCTGGCGCGCGCGGAACGCCACCAGCTTCTTGTGCAGGCCGGCATCGGTGCCCGCCAGCGTGGCGATCAGGTGCAGCGCGGCGTTGGCGGCGCCGGCCTCGCCGATGGCGAAGGTGGCCACCGGCACGCCCTTGGGCATCTGCACGATGGACAGCAGCGAATCCTCGCCGCGCAGGTACTTGGACGGCACCGGCACGCCGAACACCGGCACCTCGGTCAGGGCCGCCATCATGCCCGGCAGGTGGGCCGCGCCGCCCGCGCCGGCGATGATGCCGCGCAGGCCGCGGTCGAACGCGGCGGCGCCGTACTCGGCCATGTCCTGCGGCATGCGGTGCGCGGAAATCACGCGCGCCTCGTACGGCACGCCGAAGTCTTCGAGCATGGTGACGGCGTGCTTCATGACCTCCCAATCGCTGGAAGAACCCATAATCACGCCCACCACGGGGGTGGCGTCTGCCGCTGCGGAAGTCTTGGCTGTCATAACCGGTGTCGAGTCGTTGAAAGGCCGCGGCCGTGCCGCGAAACCCGGTATTTTACCCGGCGCCGGCGCCACCCCTATGGCGTATTGCCCGAACCCAGCCAGAGATACCCGGCGGGATTGTCCGGGCAGGGCCCGAAACCGCATTGCAGCGTGGTGCTGCCCAGGTTGGCGAGCACCATGATGAAAAACAGGGCCATGATGACCACGCCCAGCACCGACACCGGCCGCTTGAGCATGTTGTCGCCCCATTTGCGGTCCACCGACAGCATCAGCACGCAGAACACGATCAGGGCGCCGAAGGCGATGAAGGCCCAGGTATAGAAGTGCAGGCCCAGGAACGGCGTGCCGTAGCCGGCATCGCCCGGGGCGATGTGCAACAGCACCTGGCGGCCCGACGCCACCATGCCGCCCAGCGAGGCGGCAATGGTCATGGCGTAGTGCATGGGAGACGGGCCCAGCCGCAGGTTCAGCAGCAGCCCCACCCCGGCCAGCATGAAGGCCACGCGTTGCAGCAGGCAGAGCGGGCACGGCAATTCGTCGTAGGCGAATTGCCAGGCGAAGGCCAGCCCGAGGATGGCGGTCACGCCCAGCAGGGCCAGGACGTTGAGCACGCGCGAGCCGCGCGCGGGATTGCGGGAAAAGATCATGTCGGCGGGGCCTACAGCGACAGCGCCAGCGGGCTGGTCATGTGGAACTGGCACCAGGCGGCGAACACCGCCAGGGTGATCAGCCAGAAAGCGACGCAGGGACGGCGCTTGCCCAGCAGGCCGAACCAGACGGCGACCAGTCCGGTCAGGAAAGGCAACATCATGATCATGCGCAGCTCCTTTCTGCATCCGGTGGGCGGCCAGGCCCAGGCGGCGGCTGCGGGCCGCGTCCGGCAAGTTGACAGAGAGAAAGCCGCGCGGGCGCGCCGACGGCTTCCTGTTGCAAGTTGCCGGCGAGTATAACGTAACAATACGCAATAATTCTTACCGAAAAACAGGGATTTCCCTGACGAACGGTCTGCGCCGGGTAAAAAAAACCGCCCGGCGATCGGGCGGTCTTTCGGGCGGTCTTTCGAATGGGCGGCGCGTCAGGCCACCAGGCGGTCGAGCGCTTCGCGATACTTGGCGGCCGTCTTTTCCAGCACGTCCTGCGGCAGGCGCGGCGCCGGCGGGGTCTTGTCCCAGGTCTGGGTCTCGAGCCAGTCGCGCACGAACTGCTTGTCGAACGAAGGCGGGCTGATGCCGACGCGGTAGCCGTCGGCCGGCCAGAAGCGCGAGGAGTCGGGCGTCAGCACTTCGTCCATCAGGTACAGCGTGCCGTCGTCGTCCAGGCCGAACTCGAACTTGGTGTCGGCGATGATGATGCCCTTGGTGGCGGCGAAGCGGGCCGCCTCGGCATACAGCTTGAGCGTGACGTCGCGGATGCGCTCGGCCATTTCCTGGCCGACTTCCTTGACCACATGCGCGAAATCGACGTTTTCGTCGTGCATGCCGAACTCGGCCTTGGCCGCCGGCGTGAAGATCGGCTCGGGCAGCTGGCTGGCCTGCTGCAGGCCGGCGGGCAGCTTGATGCCGCAGACGGCGCCGGTGGCCTGGTAATCCTTCCAGCCGGAACCGATCAGGTAGCCGCGGGCCACCGCTTCCACCAGGATCGGCTTGAGGCGCTTGACCACCACGGCGCGGCCGCGCACCTGGTCGACTTCGTCGGGCGCCACCACGTCTTCGGCCTTGATGCCGGTGGAGTGGTTCGGCAGGATGTGGGCCAGCTTCTGCAGCCAGAACTCGGTCAGTTCGGTCAGCACCTGCCCCTTGCCGGGAATGGGATCGTCGAGGATGACGTCGAACGCCGAGATGCGGTCCGACGCGACGATCAGCAACTTGTCGTCGCCCACCGCGTACATGTCGCGGACCTTACCGCGGCCCAGCAGCGGCAAGGACTTGATGCTGGATTGATGCAAAGCAGAAGTCACGGAAAAATGGCCTATGGCAAAAATGGGGGTCGCGCAAAGCGCATAGGTTACTGCAAATAGCCCCGTCTTGCCGCGCGGCGGGCCCCGGGTTAGTCTGGCCGGATTCCAAAAATGCGCCGGCCGCGCACCGCGTCACGGCGCCCCCTTTACCCCTGGAGGAGACAGAGTCGTATGCAGGATGCAACCCAGAAACGCCCGCCGCACGCCGACGCGCAGGTCCACCTGACCGGCGGCTGCCAATGCGGCGCGGTGCGCTACGCGGTGACCGAAGAGCCGATCATGGCGGCCACCTGTCATTGCCGCGATTGCCAGTATTCCAGCGGCGGCGCGCCGGCCCACGCGCTGATCCTGCCGGCCGGCTCGGTCACCCTGCTGCGCGGCAAGGCGCGCGAGCACCGCTACCAGGGCGATTCCGGCCACACCGTGATGCGCAGCTTCTGTGCCGACTGCGGCACGCCGCTGTTCGGCGGCTCGGAGGGCATGGGCTACGAGGTGGTGCGGGCCGGTTCACTGGACGACCCCGAGGCCTTCCACACCCGCGTCACCATGTGGACGGACTCGGCCCCGTCCTGGCACCACGTGGACAGGACCGTGCCGCATTTCCCCCGCAACGCGCCGCCCGCCTGACGGGGCCGGCGCGCAAAGAAAAAAAGGCGGACCCGCCAGGGGCCGCCTTTTTGCTGCCCGCCTTCCGGGGAAGGCGGCCGGTGGCTTACTGCACCACCTGGGTCAGCTTGCCCGAGGCGTACTGGGCGGCGATCTCGGTCAGCGGCAGCGCCTTGATCTTGCTGGCGTTGCCGGCGGTGCCGAACTCGGTGTAGCGAGCCACACAGATCGCCTTGGCGGCGGCGCGGGCCGGCTTCAGGTATTCGCGCGGGTCGAACTTCTCGGGGTTCTCGGCGAAGAAGCGGCGGATGGCGCCGGTCATGGCCAGGCGGATATCGGTGTCGATATTGATCTTACGCACGCCGTACTTGATGGCTTCCTGGATTTCCTCGACCGGCACGCCGTAGGTTTCCTTCATGTTGCCGCCGAATTCACGGATCTCGGCCAGCAGTTCCTGCGGCACGCTGGAGCTGCCGTGCATCACCAGGTGGGTGTTGGGCAGGCGGGCGTGGATTTCCTTGATGCGGGCGATCGACAGGATGTCGCCGGTGGGCTTGCGCGTGAACTTGTAGGCGCCGTGGCTGGTGCCGATGGCGATCGCCAGGGCGTCGAGCTGGGTGCGGCGCACGAAGTCGGCGGCCTGCTCCGGGTCGGTCAGCAGCTGGTCCATGGTCAGCTTGCCGTCGGCGCCGTGGCCGTCTTCCTTGTCGCCCTGCATGGTTTCGAGCGAGCCCAGGCAGCCCAGTTCGCCTTCGACCGTCACGCCCAGCTTGTGGGCCACGTCCACCACCTTCTTGGTGACCTCGACGTTGTAGTCGTAGTCGGCGATGGTCTTGCCGTCTTCCTTGAGCGAGCCGTCCATCATGACGCTGGAAAAGCCCAGGTCGATGGCGCCCTGGCAGACCTTGGGCGACTGGCCGTGGTCCTGGTGCATGACCACGGGGATGTGCGGGTAGGACTCCACGGCGGCCTGGATCAGGTGCTTCAGGAAGCCTTCGCCGGCGTACTTGCGGGCGCCGGCCGAGGCCTGCATGATCACCGGGCTGTCGGTCTCCGCCGCGGCTTCCATGATGGCCTGGACCTGTTCCAGGTTGTTGACGTTGAATGCCGGGATGCCGTAGCCGTGCTCGGCGGCGTGGTCGAGCAACTGGCGCATGGAGACTAGGGCCATGAGTGGTCCTCCTTAGGTACTGTCGATTGAAAGATGGTTGAAATCAAGCGGAATGGTGAGATTTTACGGGGGATTCGAAGAAAGGTCTTGAAACGACGGGTATCCCTATCCGCCAGGACTAAACCGGCCGCCCGAGCCGCGGCCGGGCGCCTCCCCCATAAGCAGGCCCGCCGTTAGGGGCGGCCGGCGCGCGGCACGTCCACCCGCGTCACCAGGATCCGCCCTTCGGGCCGGGCGCGGCGGTTGGCCTCGATGAAATCGGGCGCCGCCGCCATGAACAACGTCTTGCCGTCCGGCCCGCCCAGCGCCGCCGCAAAGATGCCCAGTTCGCCGGTATCGATTTGTTCCAGAATCTCGCCGCCGCGCGCCAGCCGCACGATGCGCTTGCCGATCGCGTCGGCCACCCACAGCGCGCCCTCGGCGTCCAGCGCGCCGCCGTCCGGCCCGATGGCCGACGCTTCGATCAGCACCGACAGGTCGTCCGACTCCGGCAGGGCGCCGAAGTGGGCCCAGTCGCGCCGCGGCCCCAGCGCCCCGTCCGCCAGGATGTCGAATTCCGAGATCCGGTTGCCGAAGGTCTCGTTGACGATCAGGGTCTTGCCGTCGGGGGTGATGAACGAACCGTTGGGAAACCACAATCCGTCCGCCACCACCTGGGCCACCCCGTCCGGATCCACCCGCACCAGGGTGGTGGTGGCGAAAGGCTCGCCAGCCATCAGGTCGAAACCGAAATTGCCCACGTAGGCGCGGCCCAGCTCGTCGACCACCATGTCGTTGACCGGTCCGCCGGTCAGGGCGGACAGGTCGCAATGCGTGACCAGCCGGCCGTCGGGCTCGCGCCGCAGCAGCTTGCGGTCCTTCATGGAGGAAATCAGCAGGCGTCCGTCCGGCAGCCACCCCAGGCCGGACGGCTGCTCCAGGACCCGGCAGATGACTTCCACCCGGCCCTCCAGGTCGACGGCGATGACCTTGCCTGTATAGAAGTCCGATGCCCACAGGCGCCCGTCGCGCCAGCGCAGTCCCTCCAGGAAGGTGTACCCCGAGGCCAGCACGGACAATTCGCGTTGCGGCATGGCTTTGTCTCCCACGGCTTTCTCCTTATTGGTGACGGCGGGCCTGGCAGGCCCAATATCTGTATGGATGGCGCCCGCCCCGGGGCAACGCCTGGGCGTCCCGGGGCCAGGCCATTTTGTCATGAGGCCGGCGCGGCGGCAGTCGGGGTTGACCCGTCCCCAACCTGACAACTAACTGTCAGGTTGGCGGCGTTAACATCGCGCCCCAAGGGTTAACCCGCGCCGGTTGCCCTCCGGCATATCCGTCATTGGACCGATCCGCCCCGCCCCATGCCGGCGGGTAAGGCCTTCCCCCGGGCCGACCGCGACGATCCCCGTTTTCCTGTTTTTGAAGATGAATACAAAGAAGCTGACGCGTTACATCGGCATCGCCATGGTGCTGGGCGTCGTGGTGGGCTATTTCTGCAACAAGTACGCGCAGAACGCGCAAGAGGCCAAGGAAATCGCCTCGTACTTCAGCCTGATCACCGACATCTTCCTGCGCATGATCAAGATGATCATCGCGCCCCTGGTATTCGCCACCCTGGTGTCCGGCCTGGCCAGCATGAGCGATGCCAGCGCCGTCGGCCGCATCGGCCTGCGCGCCATGTTCTGGTTCATCGCGGCCTCTGCCATCTCGCTGCTGCTGGGCCTGGCGCTGGTCAACATCTTCCAGCCCGGCGCGCACCTGAACCTGGCGCTGCCCGACGCGGCCGCCACGGCCGGCCTGAAGACCGGCGACTTCACCCTCAAGGCCTTCATCGCGCACGTGTTCCCCAAGAGCATCGCCGAAGCCATGGCCAATAACGAGATCCTGCAGATCCTGGTGTTCTCGCTGTTCTTCGGCGCGGCGCTGTCGTTCATCCGCGGCAAGGGCCACAACACCATCTACAACATGATCGACGAGCTGGCCAAGATCATGTTCCGCGTCACCGACTACGTGATGCGCTTCGCGCCGCTGGGCGTGTTCGCCGCCATGGCCGCCGCCATCACCACCGAGGGCCTGGGCGTGCTGGTCAGCTACGGCAAGCTGATCGGCGAGTTCTACCTGGGGCTGGCGCTGCTGTGGGCCATCCTGTTCGGCGTGGGCTACCTGTTCCTGGGCCGTTCGACCTTCCGCCTGGGCGGCCTGATCAAGGAACCGACCCTGCTGGCCTTCTCGACCGCCAGCAGCGAATCGGCCTATCCCAAGACCATCGAGGCGCTGGAGCGTTTCGGCGTGTCCAAGCGCATTTCGGGTTTCGTGCTGCCGCTGGGCTACTCGTTCAACCTGGACGGCTCGATGATGTACCAGTCGTTCGCGGTGCTGTTCATCGCGCAGGCGTACAACATCGAGATGAGCTTCTCGCAGCAACTGACGCTGCTGCTGGTGCTGATGGTGACCAGCAAGGGCATGGCGGGCGTGGCGCGCGCCTCGCTGGTGGTGGTGGCGGCGACGCTGCCGATGTTCCACCTGCCCGAGGCCGGCCTGCTGCTGATCATGGGCATCGATCAGTTCTTCGACATGGGCCGCACCGCCACCAACGTCGTCGGCAACAGCCTGGCCACCGCCGTCATCGCCAAGATGGAAGGCAAGGAAGAGGACCTGGCGGCCGCCGATGCCGCCGCCGACACTGCCACCGGCGCGGTTTCAGCGCCGCCGCGCACGGCCTCGCGCGAGGCCTGAGCCAGGCGCGCCGACTCGTTCCAGAACCGCAAGCACGGGCCCCGCGATGAATGCGGGGCCCGTTTTTCATGAGTCGGCCGATCCCGCGGCCCGCCTGGGGCCGCCGCGTGGATTCAGTCGTTGACCGAACACGACACCGGCGCGCCGTCCTCGAATTCCACGTCGTAGGTGTGCACCGGGTCCCAGGGCAGCGTGAACCACAGTTCATAGCCGTCGCCGTCCTCGTCGAACAGCCAGAGGGCGCGCAGCACGGCCTTCCCGGCCATCGCCTCGGCGGTTTCCTCGCCCAGCAGTTGGTCGTCCTCGATGCCGAGCTTCTTGTAGTGTTCGTACGAGTAGTTGTCCAGCAGGAAGTCGGCCGCGGCCAGGACCTGCTCATCGAGATTGTCGATGATGGCCTTGACCACCTTGGACGCCGCGCCGGAGGGCTCCTCGCCGTCGGTCTGCACCATGACGTGGATGGGCGGACGCCCCTCGCCCACAGGCACGTTTTCGGCGGCCCAGAGATCGGGTTCTTCGGGGTCCTGGGTGAAATTGAATCGTGCCATCACGCGCTCCGGAAAATAAGGCAGACGGGCCGCTCGCCCGCTGGCGGCGTCCTCGTCCGCCCATTTAACCAGATGCGCGTGCCGCCCGCTTGTCCGGCGACAAGGTCTGGCGGTTTCCTCAGGCCGCCACCAGGCCGTCGGCCTCGGCCGCGCGCGCGGGCGTCGGCGCGCGCGCCGGCGCATAGTGGGTCGAGAACACCAGGCGGCCGGCGCTCCAGGTATGGCTGATGAGCGGCAACGCGCCAACCTGCGCCACGGCCACCAGGTCGGCGCGCTGGCCCACCGCGATGCGGCCGCGATCGGCCAGGCCGCAGGCGTCGGCCGGATTCGCCGTCACCAGCGCGATCGCCTGCGGCAGCGTCAGGTCGGTCTGCGCCGTCACCGCGAAGGCCGCGGCGATCAGGGTCGAGGGCTGGTAATCCGAGCACAGACAGCTGGCCACGCCCGCGCGGATCGCGTCGATGGCGCGCATCGAACCGCTCTGGCTCTTGCCGCGCAGCACGTTGGGCGCGCCCAGGATGGTGGGCAGGCCGCAGGACACCGCGGCGCGGGCGGTATCGAGCGTGATCGGAAACTCGCTCATCGCCACGCCCAGGTTGCGCATGGTGGCGATGCGATGGATCGAATCGTCGTCATGGCTGGCGGTGGGGATGCCCCGGTCGCGCGCATGCGCCAGCAGCGTTTCCACACGCTGCACCGCGCCATCCTTGGCGCGCGCCTTGGCATGCGCGGCCTCCTCGGCCTGCTCGCGGCTCATGGCGTGGTTGCCGATCATGTATTGCAGGTATGACTCCAGCGTCTTGAACTGGCCCTGGCCCGGCGAATGGTCCATCACCGACAGCAGGTCCACCGCGCCCTCGTCCATCAGCTGCCGCAACACCGGCACCGAGGTGGCGTCGGTCACTTCGTAGCGGCAGTGCACGCGGTTGTCGACCAGGCTGTGCTGGCGGAAGGCGCGCACGCTGCGCACCACCTGCGCGGCGGTGTCGTTGTTGCGCACGCCCCATTCGCTGTTGGCGAACGACAGCGCATGATAGGGCGTGGTGATGCCGGCCGCGGCGTTGCGGCGATCCACCTGCGCCACCGCGAAATCCAGCGGGAACAGCACTTTCGAGCGCGGCTCGGCTTCCTTTTCGATGGCATCGCAATGCAGGTCGACCAGGCCCGGCACCAGCGTCAGGCCGCGCAGGTCGATCTCGCGGTCGGCCGCGGCGCCATCGGGCGCGATGGCGGCGATGACGCCGTCGTCGATCAGGACGGCGCTGTCTTCCAGCACGCGGTCGGGCAAGACGACGTGGGCGTGGGTCAGGTAGGTGCTGGTCATGCTCACTCCAATTCGACGGCGGCCTGCGCGGGACGCAGGGCCAGGACCCGCGACGCCACCGCGTCGCGCACTTCTTCATCGTGGAAGATGCCCAGCAGGCAGCGGCCGGCGGCGCGCGCTTCGCGGATCAGCGCCACCACCACCGCGCGGTTGTCCGGATCCAGCGACGCGGTCGGCTCGTCCAGCAGCAGGATGGGATGCCGGGCGATGAAGCCGCGGGCGATGTTGACCCGTTGCTGTTCGCCGCCCGAGAACGTGGCGGGCGCCAGCCCCCACAGCCGCTGCGGCACGTTCAGGCGGCGCAGCATGGCGGCGGCGCGCTCGCGCGCCTCGCCGGCGTCGATGCCGGCCATGCGCAGCGGCTCGGCCACCACGTCCAGCGCCGACACGCGCGGGATTACCCGCAGGAACTGGCTGACGTAGCCGATGACGTCGCGCCGCAGCGCCAGAATGCGCTGCTCGGGCGCGCCGACCAGCTCGACCCAGCTGTCGCCGGCGCGCACGCGGATGCTGCCTTCGGTGGCCAGGTAGTTGCCGTAAAGGCAGCGCAGCAGGGTGCTCTTGCCGGTGCCCGACGGGCCGGCCAGCACCAGGCAGTCGCCGGCGGCGGCGTCGAAATCGACCGCCTCCAGCACCGGCAGGCGAATGCCGCCCTGGTTGTGCAGGGTGAACATCTTTCCGAGGCCCCGCACCTCGATCATGGGAGTCGCAACGGTCATGGTCAGCTCTGCAAAATGGAAGACACCAGCAACTGGGTGTAGGGATGCTGCGGGTCGTCGAGGATCTGGTCGGTCAGGCCGCTTTCGACCACCTCGCCGCCGCGCATCACCAGCGTGCGATGCGCCAGCAGGCGCGCCACCGCCAGGTCGTGCGTCACCACGATCGCGGCCAGGCCCAGGTCGGTCACCAGCTGGCGCAGCAGGTCCAGCAGGCGCGCCTGCACCGACACGTCGAGCGACGCGGTCGGCTCGTCCATGAACACCAGGCGCGGATGGGTCACCAGATTGCGGGCGATCTGCAGGCGCTGCTGCATGCCGCCGGAGAACGAGGCCGGCGCGTCGTCCAGGCGACCTGCGTCGATCTCCATCTTTTGCAGCCAGCTGCCCGCGGCCTGGCGCAACTCGCCGTAGTGGCGGTCGCCCACCGCCATCAGGCGCTCGGCGATGTTGGCGCCGGCGCTGACCTGCATGCGCAGGCCGTCGCGGGCGTTCTGGCGCACGAAGCCCCAGTCGGTGCGGGCCAGCAGCCGCAGGCGCGCGCCGGACAGCGCGGCCAGGTCGGTGAAGCCCTGGTCGCGGGTGTCGTACCAGACGCTGCCGGCGTCGGGCGCGGTCTGGTACGACACGGCCGACAGCAGCGTGCTCTTGCCGGAACCGGATTCGCCCACCACGCACAGCACCTCGCCGGGGAACAGGTCGAAACTGACGTTGCGGCAACCGTGCACGCCGTCCCAGGTGCGCGTCATGCCGCGCACGGAAAGCAAGGGTTGGGCGTTCATGCGGTGGCTTCCTTTTCGGCTTGCGCGGCCTGGCGGTCGTTGCAGTATTCGGTATCGGAGCAGACGAAGCGGCGCGTGCCGGCGTCGTCCAGGATGATCTCGTCCAGGAAGCTGTCGCGCGAGCCGCACAGGTCGCAGCATTCCGACCACTTCTCCACGGTGAAGGGATGGTCCTCGAAGTCCAGGCTCTTGACCCGGGTGTACGGCGGCACCGCGTAGACCCGCTTCTCGCGGCCGGCGCCGAACAGCATCAGCGCCGGGCTGTTGTCGAGCTTGGGGTTGTCGAACTTCGGGATCGGCGACGGCCGCATCATGTAGCGGTCGTTGACGATCACGGGATAGTCGTAGGTGGTGGCGATGTGGCCGTGCTGGGCGATGTCCTCGTACAGCTTGACGTGCATGCCGCCGTATTCGGCCAGCGCGTGCATGGTGCGGGTCTCGGTCTCGCTCGGTTCGAGCCAGCGCAGCGGCTCGGGGATCGGCACCTGGAACACCATGATCTGGTCGGCCCGCAGCGGCGTTTCCGGAATGCGGTGGCGCGTCTGCACGATGCTGGCGTCGCGGGTCGATTCGGTGGTGGCCACGCCGGTCACGCGGCCGAAGAAGCGGCGGATGTTGATGGCGTTGGTGGTGTCGTCCGAGCCCTGGTCGATCACCTTGAGCACGTCGCCCGGGCCGATGATCGACGCGGTCACCTGGATGCCGCCCGTGCCCCAGCCGTAGGGCAGCGGCATCTCGCGGCTGCCGAACGGCACCTGGTAGCCGGGAATCGCCACCGCCTTGAGCAGCGCGCGGCGCAGCATGCGCTTGGTGGACTCGTCGAGGTAGGCGAAGTTGTAGTGGTCGTCGCGTTCGACCGCGGCGCCGGGAGTATGGGAAGTTTTCATGGGGCAACGGCCTCGTCCAGCTGGCGGGTGGTCTCGGGGGCCGGCGCGGCGCGTTCGGCGCGCAGGCGGCGCAGCAGTTCCAGGTTGGCCTGGAAGTCCACGTAGTGCGGCAGCTTCAAGTGCTGCACAAAGCCGGAGGCCTCGACGTTGTCGCTGTGGTACAGCACGAACTCATGGTCGTTGGCCGGCGCATCGGCGCGTTCACCCAGGTCGCGCGCCTTCAGGGCGCGGTCCACCAGCGCCATCGACATGGCCTTGCGTTCGCCGTAGCCGAAGGTCAGGCCATAGCCGCGGGTGAACTTGGGGCCTTCCTCGGCATTGCCGGAGAACTGGCTCACCATCTGGCATTCGGTGATCTCGATCTCGCCCACCGTCACGGCGAAACCCAGTTCCTCGATGTGCATCTCGACTTCCAGGGAGCCGTAGCGGATCTCGGCGGCGAACGGATGCGTGTTGCCGTAGCCGCGCTGCGTGGAATAGCCCATCGACAAGAGAAAGCCCTCGTCGGCGCGCGCCAGGTTCTGCAGGCGCGCCGCGCGCGAGGCCGGGAAGTCCAGCGGCTGGCGCGTCAGGTCGAAGGGCTCGGGATCGCCTTCGGGCACCGGCTCGGCGTCGATCAGGTCGTCGTGCGCCAGCAGGTCCGTCACGCGTGGCATGGCGCTGTCCAGCGGCTCGCCGGCCGCCGGCAGGGCGTCGGCCTCGCGCTCGGCTTCCAGCGAGAAGTCCAGCAGGCGCTGGGTGTAGTCGTAGGTCGGCCCCAGGATCTGCCCGCCCGGCACGTCCTTGAAGGTCGACGAGATGCGGCGCTGCAGGCGCATGGCGCCGGTGTCGATCGGCTGGGTGTAGCCGTAGCGCGATAGCGTGGTGCGGTAGGCGCGCAGCAGGAACACCGCCTCGATCACGTCGCCGGCGGCCTGCTTGAGCGCCAGCGCCGCCAGTTGCGGATCGTAGAGCGAGCCTTCCGCCATCACGCGCGACACCGCCAGCGGCATCTGTTCGCGGATCTGGTCCAGGCTCAGTTCGGGCAAGGCCCGGTCGCCGCGCCGGTAGTCGTCCAGCATGCGGTAGGAATTGAGGATGGCGCGTTCGCCACCTTTGACGGCCACGTACATGTCAGCTCTCCACGCGCGTGCTGCGGGGCAGCGCGCACAGTTGCCGTCCGTGCGTCAGGAACACGTCGACGCCCAGCGGGAAACGTTGATGGTTGATGCGCCAGTCGCGCCAGAAGCCTTCCGGCAGGCCGGCGGCGCGCAGCGCCTGGCGGCCCTGGATGCCGGGACCGGCCAGCGAAACCTCGGGGCCGGCGTCCAGCGATGCGACCTCGATCAGCAGCGTGGTGGACAGGTCCGGATAGGCCGGGTCGCCCGGGTGGCAGGACGCCAGCGTCGGCGCCGCGCTACCGGCCGGCACCACGGCAAAGCGCGCCAGCGAGGCCGACGGCACCACCGGGCAGGCGCAATGGAAGCGCAGGAAGTCCAGCACGCCGGCGTCCAGGCCCTGCGGCAGCCAAAGCGGCGTGTCCACGTCCACCAGCGTCAGCAACAGCGCGGTCAGCGCCGGCGACAGGCCGGCCGGCACGCCGCAGGTGGCGGCCACGTCGTACACGCGGCCCGGATGCGCCATGGCATCGAGCGCGGTGCGGAAGGTGGTCTGCGCATCGTTCACCGGATCCGCGAAGCCCGGCAACAGCCGGCGGCTGGCGGCCGCGGCGCCAAGAAGTTCTTGATGCATGTCAGTCCTCGCCTCGCACCATCGTGAAAAATTCGACCTTGGTCTGCGCCGCCACGCGCGCCTGGCGCTCGATGCGCTCGGCGCGTTCGCGCGCCAGCGGCTGGATCAGCTGCGCCTGCACCGTGTCGTGCCAGTCGGGCAGTTGCAGCAGCGCGTCGGCCACCGCGGCCTGCTCGGCATGGCGCAACGAGCGGCCCTGCACGTAGGCGATGCCGACCACGCCGTTGTCCAGGCTGACGGCGCAGCGTGTCACCGTCATTTCACCCAGGTTGAAACGCGCCCCGGTGCCGCCGCTGCGGGCCCGCACCATGGCCATGCCGGTCTGCGCCGGGCGCAGCATCTGGTGCGGCGGCAGCCCGCCGAGCGAGCCGAAGGCCCCTTCCAGCATGGCCGGATCGGCCAGCGCCAACACCCGCATCCAGGCGGTCCGTCGCGCCTGGATTCCGCCCTGCGCTGTTTGTGGATGGTCCATTATTTCCTCTAAACGTCTAGACGACTGGATGGAGTATGATCGCGTTCAGAAGCAAGTTCAACAGCCTGGTGTGAATTTTTGATGACAGTTGCGGCAGGGACGCATCGCCTATCCCCCGCCCGCCGCTTGGTGCACAATCACAGCCATTCCTGATGAAGCTGATATGACAGCACGAGCACATTCCATGGTCGAAAGAGGTTCCGGCATCGCCGTGTGGCGACAGATTGGCGAGTCCCTGGCGGACGACATCCGCAACAAGCTGTACACGGCGGGCGAACAACTGCCCTCCGAACCGGAACTGGCCGCCAAGTTCTCCGTCAACCGCCACACCATCCGGCGCGCCATGGGCGAACTGGAACAGAGCGGACTGGTGCGCATCGAGCAGGGCCGCGGCACCTTCGTGCAGGAACACGCCATCGACTACGCCATCGGCAAGCGCACGCGCTTTTCCGAGAACCTGCGCAGCCAGGGCATGCTGGGCCACCTCGAAGCGCTGGGCAGCCAGACGCTGCGCGCGGCCGAGATCGCCAAGCACCTGGGCCTGGCGCGCAACGCCCCGCTGCTGCGGGTGCAGATGGTCGGCAAGGCCGAGAACCGCCCCATCAGCGCCTCGGAACACTACTTCGACGAAAAGCGCTTCCCCGATTTCATCGAGCGCATGAACACCCTGCGCTCGGTGTCCAAGGTCTACGCCCATTACGGCATCGGCGACTACACCCGCAAGTGGTCGCGCATCACCGCCACCCTGCCGTCGCCGGAGGTGGCGCGCATCCTGGGCCAACCCAAGACACGCCCGATCCTGCAGGTGGAAGCCCTGAACGTCGACCAGGCCGGCGCGCCGCTGCAATACAGCATCACCCGCTTCGTGGGCGACCTGGTGCAACTCATGGTGGCGGACGACAGTTGAGCGCGGCTGCGGCCGCTTTCCGGCGGCCGCGCGGGCGGCACGGCGATTTCACTCATCTAGACATCTGGTTGTAATGCAACACCGCTAACTTCCCTTCATGAACCAAGCACACGCCCCCTCGCCCCTGGCCGGTGTCACAGGCCAACGTATCCTGACCCCGCGCGGCATCGAGCACGCCAGCCTGCGATTCCACGCCGGACTGATCGACGACGCCGGCGGCACGCCCGCGCGCGGCGCGGCCTGGTTCGACGCCGGCGACCTGCTGGTGCTGCCCGGCATCGTCGACCTGCACGGCGATGCCTTCGAGCGCGCCATCATGCCGCGCCCCAGCGTCACCTTCCCCTACGACGGCGCGCTGTTCGACGTCGACCGCCAGTTGCTGGCCAACGGCATCACCACCGAATTCCACGGCGTCACGCTGTCGTGGGAAGGCGGCCTGCGCGGCGAGGCCTACGCCGAGCGCATGTTCGCCGCGCTCGAACGCATGCGGCACCTCATGGGCGCGCGCCACTACGTGCATCTGCGCTTCGAGACCCACCACGTCGGCGGCGTCGAGACCGCCCAGCAATGGATCCGCGACGGGCGCGTGCGCTTCGTCGCCCTCAATGACCACCTGCCCAGCATGGCGCGCCGCCTGGGCGATGACCGCAAGCTGCTGCAATACGCCGACCGCGCCGAATGCGACCTGGACACCTTCCAGGAGCGCATCCGCCGCGCCATGGGCGCGGCCGACTCGGTGGCCGACGCCATGCGCGAGCTGACCGCCAGCGCCCAGGCGGCCGGACTGCGGGTCGCCTCGCACGACGATCCCGACGCCGCCACCCGCCGCTACTACCACCAACTGGGTTGCGGCGTGGCGGAATTCCCGCTGACGCGCGACGCCGCCAGCGTGGCCCGCGACCTGGGCAACTCGGTGGTGTTCGGCGCGCCCAACGTGGTGCGCGGCGGCAGCCACACCAACGCCCCCAGCGCCACCGAAATGGTCCGCGCCGGGTTGTGCGACATCCTGACCTCCGACTATTACTACCCCGCGCCGCTGGCGGCGGCGCTGCGCCTGGTGAACGACGGCGTGCTGCCCCTGGAGCAGGCCTGGAACCTGGTGTCGCTGAACCCGGCGCGCGCCGCCGGCCTGCAGGATCGCGGCATGCTGGCGCCCGGCCTGATCGCCGACGCCATCGTGGTCGACGACCAGGTGCCCGGACTGCCGCGCGTCTGCGCCGCCATCGTCGGCGGCGAGCTGCGCTACGCCACCCGCGCCTTCGGCGACGACCGCCACCAGCGCATGGCGGCCTGACCATGCCGTCGGCCCACCGCTACGCGCTGTATCTCGCCCCCACCGGCCCCTGGCGTGAGCTGGGCAGCCGCTGGCTGGGCCGTTGCGCCGACACCGGCGCGGCCCTGCCGCCACTGCCCGGCCAGCCCGAGGCCGCGCGCGACTGGACCGCGGCGCCGCGCCATTACGGCCTGCACGCCACGCTGAAGCCGCCCTTCCGGCTGCGCGCCGGCGCCACGCCGCGGGATGTGGACGCCGCCGCGCGCCGCCTCGCCGCCGGCGACAGCGCCTTCGGCATCCAGCTCGAATGCGAGCCGCTGCGCGGCTTCCTGGCCTGGCGCATCGCATCCTCCGACGCCGACGGCCGCGCCCGCATCAACGCCCTGGCCGCCGCCGCCGTGCGCGGCCTGGACGACCTGCGCGCCGCGCCCGGCGCCGACGAACTGGCCCGGCGCCAGGCGCATGCGCTATCGCCCGAACAGCAGGCCATGCTGGCGCGCTGGGGCTACCCCTACGTGTTCGATACCTTCACCTTCCACATCACGCTGACCGGCAAGCTCGACGGCGAAGCGCTGGAACAGGCCCGGGCAGGCATCGCCGCCTTCGCCGACCCATTGCGCGGCCAGCCCATGCCGGTGCCCGGCGTGAGCGTGTATGTACAGCCGGAAGCGGGCGCCGACTTCATCGCGGCGCGCCACTACCGCTTCGACGGCGGCCACGTCGACGCGGCGGGCGCGGCCTACCTGGAAGGACCAGCCGCGGCATGAACCCGCCCGTTCCCGCCAGCGGCGAACGCCTGGTCTACCTGATGGGCGCGTCCGGCAGCGGCAAGGACACCCTGCTGCGGCTGCTGCGCGCCGGCCTGCGCGGCGACGAACCGGTGCTGGTGGCGCACCGCTACATCACCCGCGACAGCGGCGCCAGCGAGGACGCGCTGCGCCTGAGCGTCGATGAATTCGCGCGCCGCGCCGCACTGGGCTGCTTCGCCCTGCGCTGGGCCAGCCACGGCCTGCATTACGGCATCGGCATCGAGGTCGATACCTGGCTGGACGGCGGCGCGGCCGTCATCGTCAACGGCTCGCGCGCCCACCTGGCCGAAGCGCACCGGCGCTATCCGGCGCTGACGGCGGTGGAGATCACCGTCGATCCCGCGCGGCTAGCGCAGCGGCTGGCGGCGCGCGGCCGCGAATCCCCTGAACAGATCAGCCAGCGCCTGTTGCGCGCCGCGCAGGACTTCCCCGTCCCCGACGGTTGCCGCCTGCTGCGCGTCGCCAACAACGGCGCGCCGGAAGCCGCCGCCGCCGAATTGCTGGATATCGCCCGCGGCCGCCTCATCGCATAGACCGCGCGGAGCGCCAGGCAGCCCGGACGCGGCCGCACGCCTCAAGCCCGCGGCCGCGCGTCCTGGCCAAGGTCCGCGCACAACTCCAGCAGGATGTCCGAAAAGCGTTCCTCGGCCGCCAGCGCCTGCTCGCGCCGGCGGCGGATCAGGTTGATGGGCGGCAGCTCCCAACCGAAATCCCACGGCACCATGCCGAGCTTGCCGCGCTGGCACAGCTCGCGCGCGATGTCTTCCGGCACCACCGACACCAGCGCGGGGTTGGCGCTGAGCATGCCTTCGATCACGTCGGTGGAATAGGCCTCCAGCACCGGCGATGGCGAGCGCAGGCCGGCGCGGATGAAGTGTTCGACGATCAATTGCCGCGTCGGCGTGTTCACCGCCGGCAGCACCCAGTCCATCCCCGCCAGTTGCGCCCAGTCCGGCGCCCGCCGCGCCAGGCGCTGCGCCAGGCGGCTGTGCGCGATCACGCGCGGCCGCTGCCGGTACAGCACCCGATGGTCCAGGTCATCTTGCGCCACCGTCGACGTGGCGCGGCTGATGACGCAGTCGAGTTCGTGCCGCCGCAGCATCGGCACCAGGTGATCGGTCGTCGCCCGGTGCAGCGTCAGGGTGACGCCATGGCGCTGGTGCAGCCGGCCAATGGCCGCGGTCAGCAGCGCGCTCGATACATACGGCACCACGCCCACGTGCAGGTGGGCGGCCCGGCCATCGTGCAGCGCCTCGACCTCGCGCGCCCACAGGTCCAGGTCGCTCTGCATGCGCCGGGCGCGCACCAGCGCCAGCTCGCCCAGCGGCGTGGGCTGCATGCCGCGCCCGGTGCGCAGGAACAGCGGCGCGCCGAAAATGGCCTCCAGCTCGGCCAGCGCCTTGGTGGCGGCCGGCTGGCTGATGCCGGTGGCCGCCGCCACGCGCGTCAGCGTGCCGTGGCGGGCGATGTTTTCCAGCAGCACCAGGTGGCGTTGACGCAGGCGGTTGGCAAGTCGGGCGGCATCCCAGGTCACGGGCGCATTCCTATAACTGATTGGTTATTCAATTATGCCAACAATGGCTTCCTGAGTTATTTCAGGCTCCTATACTGCGACGAAACCCATCCTTGCCCGTACCGTCCATGTCCACCTTCACCACCCGTCCGGAAATCCGCGGCACCTTCGGCGTCGTCTCGTCCACCCACTGGCTGGCCTCGCAGGTCGCCATGGGCGTGCTGGAGCGCGGCGGCAATGCCTTCGACGCCGCGGTGGCCGGCGGCTTCACGCTGCAGATCGTCGAGCCGCACCTGAACGGCCCCGGCGGCGAAGTGCCGATCCTGCTGTGGAGCGAACGGGAGAGCCGCATGCGCGCCCTGTGCGGCCAGGGACCGGCGCCGGCGCTGGCGACGCCCGCCTACTTTCGCGGACTGGGCGTGGACCTGGTGCCCGGCATCGGCCTGCTGCCCGCCACCGTGCCCGGCGCGTTCGGCGCCTGGCTGACCCTGCTGCGCGACTACGGCACCTGGGAACTGGCCGACGTACTGCGCCCGGCCATCGACTACGCCCGCAACGGTTTTCCGCTGGTGCCGCGCATCTCGCAGGCCATCCTGGCGGTGCAGGCCCTGTTCCGCGACGAATGGACCAGCTCGGCCGCCGTCTGGCTGCCCGACGGCAAGGTGCCCGCGCCCGGCGCGCTGCTGCGCACGCCGGCCATCGCCGCCACCTACACCCGCATCCTGGACGAGGCGCACGCGGCGGCAACCGACCGCAATGGCCGCATCGATGCCGCGCTGGCCATCTGGTACCGCGGTTTCGTGGCCGACGAGATAGACGCCTACTACACCCATGAAGCCGTGCGCGACACCACCGGCCAGCGCAATCGCGGCCTGCTGCGCAAGGCCGACCTGGCCGACTGGCGCGCCCGCTACGACGATCCCGTCACGCTGCAATACGGCCGCTACACCGTGGCCAAGTGCGGCGTGTGGTCGCAAGGCCCGGTACACCTGCAACAGCTGGCGCTGCTGCGCCACCTGGAGATGGACGGCCTGGACCCGGCCTCGCCGCAGTTCGTGCACCGCGTGGCCGAAGCCGCCAAGCTGGCCTTCGCCGACCGCGCCGCCTGGTACGGTGATCCCGATTTCGTCGACGTGCCGTTGGCCGCATTGTTGAGCGACGACTACGCCCGGGCGCGCGCCAGCGGCATCGGCCCCCGCGCCGCCGCCACGCTGCAACCCGGCTCTCCCGCCGGCCGGGCGCCGCGCCTGCCCGACCTGGAGGCCGCCGCCCGCACGCTGGCTGCCTCGGACACGCGCTTCGGCGTGGGCGAGCCGACTTTCGCGGCGCTGCCGCCGGTGGCGGAATGGGCCGCGCGCGAGATCTTCGTCGGCGATACCTGCCAGATCGACGTCATCGACCGCGACGGCAACATGGTCGCGGCCACGCCGTCCGGCGGTTGGCTGTCGTCCAGCCCGGTGGTGCCGGCGCTGGGCTTCCCGCTGACCACGCGATTGCAGATGACCTGGCTGGACGACGGCGTGCCCGGCCAGCTGCAACCCGGCAAGCGGCCCTGCACCACGCTGTCGCCCGGCCTGGTGTTGCGCGACGGCCAACCCTACATGGCCTTCGGCACGCCCGGCGGCGACCAGCAGGACCAGTGGACGGTGGCCTTCTTCCTGCGCCATGCCATGGGCCTGAACCTGCAGGAGGCGATCGATGCGCCGTCCTGGCACATCGATCATTTCCCGGGCTCGTTCTGGCCGCGCGCGCTGACGCTGAACCGCCTGACGGTCGAGGGCCGCCTGGCCGAAGCCACGCAACAAGCGCTGCGCGAGGC
The DNA here is from genome assembly GCF_001457475.1 of Achromobacter xylosoxidans. Lineage (NCBI taxonomy): Bacteria > Pseudomonadati > Pseudomonadota > Betaproteobacteria > Burkholderiales > Alcaligenaceae > Achromobacter > Achromobacter xylosoxidans. The sequence goes on from NZ_LN831029.1 coordinate 5,408,740, forward strand.
CGGCCATGAGTTGCGTGTCGGCCCCAACTGGTCCGAAGGCCGCATCAGCGCCTGCACCCGCGAGCCCGCGGCCGGCGGCGGCCTGCTGCTGCGCGCCGCCGCCAACCCGCGCGGCATGCAGGGCTACGCGGTCGGCCGATGAACCGATTTTCCATCCAGCCGGCGACGAGACCGGCCTTATCGCAAGGGGTAAACACCATGAAAACCATCCGACGACTGTTGCGCGCCTGCGCCCTCACAGTGGCGTGCGCCGCGCCCGCGCTGGCGCAGGCCGCCTGGCCCGAAAAGCCGATCACGCTGATCGTGCCGTGGGCCGCCGGCGGCTCCACCGACATCCTGGCGCGCGTGCTGTCCGAAGGACTGACACAATCGCTCGGCCAGCCCGTCATCGTCGAGAACCGCTCGGGCGCCTCGGGCAACATCGGCAGCACTTTCGTCGCGCGCGCCAAACCCGACGGCTACACGCTGCTGGTCGGCTCGATGAGCACCCACACCATGAACCAGGCGCTCTACGGCAACATGCCGTTCGACGGCGTCAAGGACTTCACGCCGATCGCCGAACTGGCGCTGGTCACCAACACCATGGTGGTGCATCCCTCGGTGCCGGCCGCCAACGTCAAGGAATTCATCGACTACGTCAAGGCCAACCCCGACAAGGTGGCCTACGCCTCGGCCGGCCAGGGTTCGACCAACCACCTGAGCGCCGCGCTGTTCGAGAAGGCCGCGGGCGTGAAGATGATGCACATTCCCTACCGCGGCGGCGCGCCGGCGGTGCTGGACACGGTGGCCGGCCGCACCCAGGTGCTGTTCAGCGCCGGCACCCAGACCCTGCCGCACGTGCAGACCGGCAAGCTCAAGCTGCTGGCCGTCACCGAGGAACAGCGTTCGCCGCTGCTGCCCGAGGCGCCGACCGTGGCCGAGACCCTGCCCGGCTACGAACTGTCGGTCTGGTACGGCGCCTTCGGCCCGGCCGGCATGCCGCCGGAACTGACGACGCGGCTGAACCAGGAGATCAACAAGATTCTCAAGCGGCCCGACGTCGTCAAGAAGATGGGCGACATGGGCGTGCTGCTGCTGGACACCACGCCGGAGCAGTTCGGCCAGGTGCTGGCGCGCGATGCCGACAAGTACGGCAAGCTCATCAAGGAACTGGGAATCACCGCCGAATGAGCATCACGTCCGACACCGTCGAGCGCCTCGCGCAAGCCTATGACGCGGCCTCGGCCCCGGCGGCCTTCGCCGCGCTCGACACGCACGCCCACGCCACGCTGGGGCACACGCTGTGCACCATCAACCGCCATGACGCCGAACGCATGCGGGTGGTGCGGCTGTACAGCTCAAACCCCGCCGCCTATCCGCCCGGCGGCAGCAAGGACAAGCGCGGCACCGCCTGGGGCCGCCACGTCCTGCTCGAACGCAAGGTCTTCATCGGCGAGGGCAGCGACGCGATCCGCGAGTTCTTCGACGATCACGACGCCATCCAGGCGCTCGGCCTGCAATCGGTGATCAACGTGCCGGTGGTGTTCGACGGCGCCTGCCTGGGCACCGTCAACTTCCTGATGCCGCGCGCGGCGCTGGCGCCGGCGGACATCGCCGCCGCCCGGCTGGCGGGACTGCTGGCCCTGCCCGCCTTCCTGGCGCTCACGCCGGCCGACTGAGCCAAAGGGGCGCGCCGCGGCGCGCCCCGGCCTTCAGATCAACGCGCGGCGGATGCGGGCCGACGCCATATCGATCACGACCACGAAGCCGACGATGATGATCATCACCGCGCAGGTTTCCGCATAGCGGAAGCTGCGGATGATTTCCCACAGCACCGTGCCGATGCCGCCGGCGCCGACGATGCCCACCACCGAGGCCGAGCGCACGTTCGACTCGAAGCGGTACAGCGAGTACGAGATCCACAGCGGCAGCACCTGCGGGATCACGCCATAGACGATCTCTTCGAGCGCGTTGGCGCCGGTGGCGCGCACGCCCTCGACCGGGCGCGGGTCGATGGCCTCGACCGCCTCGGAAAACAACTTGGCCAGCACGCCGGTGGTGTGCACCCACAACGCCAGCACGCCGGCGAAGGGCCCCAGGCCCACCGCCACGATGAACAGCATCGCGAACACCATTTCATTGATGGCGCGGCAGGCGTCCATCAGGCGCCGCATCGGTTGGTAGACCCAGGCCGGCACCATGTTCGACGAACACAGCAGCCCCAGCGGCACGGCCACCACGATCGCCAGGAACGTGCCCCACACCGCGATCTGCACCGTCACGATCATCTCGTCCAGGTACATGCGCCAGTCGCGGAAATTGGGCGGAAAGAAGTCGGCCGCGAACTGGGCCATGTTGCCCGAGTCCCGCAACAGGTCCAGCGGCCGCATGTCGGCGCCGCGCCAGGACATCACCAGCAGCGCCAGCACGAAGGCCCATACGAGCAGGACCGGCAGCGACGAGCGCGGCGCGGCGGGGGAACGGGAAGAAGGCACGGCCAGGGTCATGGGGATTCCGGAATAGAAAAATCGGATGGACGCGGCGCCGGCGCTTGACGGGCAAGCGCCGGCGCCGCGTGGCATCGTTACTGCTTGGCGGTCGGCTGGCCCAGGCTGGCCAGCTTGGCGTCCAGCTCGGCCAGCTGCTTCTGCTTCTCGGCCTGGCCGATGGTGGCATCGGCCTCGATCTTGGCCTTTTCACGCGCCAGTTCGATCTGGCGGATCGGCACCAACTGCTGGTTGTCCGAGGCGCGGAAGCCCTGGTAGGTCAGCGCCTTCAGGTTGGCCATCTCGCGCGCGGCGTCCTTGCCCTTGCCGTAGTTGACGAAGAAGTCGCGGATCTTGGCCTTCATGTCGGCCGGCAGGTCGGTGCGCATGACCAGCGGATCGGCCGGGATCAGCGGCGACTTCCACAGGATGCGCACGCTGTCGTTGGCGTCCTTGCCGGTGCTCAGGCGATAGCGCTCCAGCGCCTCGGTGTTGTTGACGGCCACGTCGACCTGCTTGTTGATCACCGACAGCAGGTTGGTCTCGTGGTTGCTGACGCGCACGGCCTTGAAGAAGGTCTTGGGCTCGATCTTGTTGGCGGCCCACAGGTAGTAGCCGGGCACGGCGGTGCCCGAGGTCGAGTTGGGATCGCCGGCGCCGTAGGTCAGCTGGCCGCGGCGCTTGAGCAGGTCGTCCAGGCTCTTGATGTCGCTGTCCTTGTTGACGATCAGCAACGACCAGTAGCCCGGGTTGCCGTCCTTGTCGATCACCGAGGCGAACACTTCGCCGCTGGCGCGGTCCACGGCTTCGATCGCAGACTTGTTGCCGTACCAGGCCAGCTGCACCTTGTTGAAGCGCATGCCTTCGATGATGCCGGCGTAGTCGGAAGCGAAGAACGGCTTGACCGGCACGCCGATGGCGCGGCTCAGGTCGTCGATGACGGGCTGCCACACCGACTTCAGATTGGTCGACGACTCCGTCGAAATGATGCCGAAGTTCAACGGCTTGGCCTCTTGCGCATGGACTTGCGTGGACAAGGCGGCAGCGGCGATCAGGGCAACAAAGGTTCTGCGTAGCATGGAAAGCTCCGGGTAGGGAACGGGTAAGGTCAGGCCGCGCAGGCCTGTCGGGAAAGCGGCGCCAGGCCCGGCATGGGCAGGACCTGCGGCGTGTATTCGGGAAGCAGCTCGCTCAATTCCGAGCCGTACAGGTCGCGCAGCATGGCCGGCGTCAGCTCGGCCGAGGGACCGTCGTAGACCACCTTGCCATGGCGCAGCGCCACCACCCGCGGGCAGTAGCGCAGGGCGACATCGACCTGGTGCAGCGAGACCACCACGGCCACCTTGCGGCTGCGATTGATCTGCGCCAGCGTGTCCATCACGCGACGTGACGATTCCGGATCGAGCGAGGCGATCGGCTCGTCGGCCAGGATCACGCGGGCGTTCTGCACCAGGGTGCGGGCGATGGCGGCGCGCTGCTGCTGGCCGCCGGACAGCGTCGAAGCGCGCTGAAATTCGTAGTCGTCTATACCAACCTGGGCAAGCGCGTCGAGCCCCTGGCGCACTTCGGCCCGCAGGAACACGCGCGTCAGGCTGCGCCACATCGGCACGCGCGGCAGCAGGCCGGTCAGCACGTTGGTGATCACCGGCAGGCGGCCCACCAGGTTGAATTGCTGGAACACGAAGCCGATGCCGGCGCGGGCGCCGCGCACATTGCGCGACAGGCGGCCGTGGCGCTGGATCAGTTGGCCATTGACGGTCACGCTGCCCTGCCCGGCGTCGCCCACCACGAAGCCGGCCAGGTGGCGCAGCAGAGTGGACTTGCCGGAGCCCGAGGCGCCCAGCAGTGCCACCATCTCGCCGTCGGCCACGCGCAGGTCGACGTTGTCCAGCGCCCGCGCGCCGGGATGGAAGGACTTGCTCAGCCCCTGTACTTCGATGGCGTAGGTCATCGTTGAATCCCCTTGGTCTGGTTCATTCGCGCATTCTGTTTTCGCGGCATGACAACGCGATGACCCGGGGATCGAATCATTTGGCGGAAAATAGGGGCCATGGCAACCAACTGAAAGACATCCGTCATATATGGCCGCGCCGCTGTCGCGGGCCCCGGGTATATTCAAGGCATCCCCTCTTCCCGACAGGCGGTCATCATGCTCAACGGTTCCTGCCTCTGCGGCCGCGTTGCCTACCAGATCACCGGCCCGCTCACCGACGCCCTCAATTGCCATTGCGCCATGTGCCGCAAGTCGCACGGCGCCGCGTTCCGCAGCCGCGCCACGGTGCAGGCCGCCGACTTCGCCTGGACCAAGGGGGAAAACCACGTCACCTGGTACTGCTCGTCGCCCGGCAACTACCGCGGCTTCTGCGAGGCCTGCGGCACGCCGCTGCTCAGCCGCTTCGACCAGACGCCCGACATCTACGGCCTGCCGCTGGGCGCCCTGGACGACGACCCGGGCATCAGGCCGTCCGCGCATTGCCACGTCGCCAGCAAGGCGCCGTGGTTCGACATCACCGACAACCTGCCGCGCTATCCGGGGGCCTATGAAGATGCCGAAGCGGCCTTGCCCCACGCGGTTACATAAAATTCAACCAAACAGTTGAATTCGATATGAACGGCAGGCTATATTCAACCCTATGGTTGAATCAATGCCTTCCTCCCTCGATGCCGTCTTTCGCGCGCTGGCCGACCCCACGCGCCGCGACATGCTGCAAAGCCTGGCGGGCGGAGACCGGACCATCGGTGAACTGGCCGCGCCCCTGCGCATGAGTTTCGCCGGCGCCTCCAAGCACGTGCAGGCGCTGGAACGGGCCGGCCTGCTGCGGCGCACCGTCAAGGGCCGCAGCCACGTGTGCAGCCTCGAGCCGGCCCCCATGGCCGAAGCCATGCAATGGCTGCGTTTCTACGAACATTTCTGGTCGGGCAGGCTGGACGCGCTTGAAGCCGCGCTGGCCGCCCATGCGCCCCGGCCGGACTCCCCCGGAGAGCCAACATGAGTGAATACGGTGTCGTCACCAGCCCCACGTCCCTCTGCTTTACCCGCGTGCTGCCCGCCAGCGTCGAACGGGTCTGGGCCTTCCTGACCGAATCCGACAAGCGCGGCCTGTGGCTGGCGACCGGCGACATGGAATTGCGCGAAGGCGGCGGCGTTACGCTGCGTTTCGTCCATGCCGACCTGTCGTCCGTGGCCGAGCCCACCCCCGAGCCATACAGGCCGTACGAGAACGGCGTCACCACCCACGGCGTCATCACGCGTTGCGAGCCGCCGCGGCTGCTGGCATTCACCTGGGGAGGCTCGCCCGGCGAACCGTCCGAAGTGACGTTCGAACTGTCCCCACAAGGGGACGACACCCGCTTGGTGCTGACCCATCGCAAACTGGCTTCGCGTGCCGGCATGATCGACGTAGCCGGCGGCTGGCATACGCATCTGGGAGTACTGTCGGCCCGCCTGGCGGGGCGCGAACCGGGCCCCTTCTGGTCGGCGCTGTTGCGCTGGGAAGCCGACTACCAGGCGCGCATCCCCGCGCAATGAAAAGCCGGTCAGTCGTTCAATAGCAACTATCACGCCACGAAGCCGGATAAAAACTGGCTAATCATTGCGCTTTGCAGTAACATAAGTGCGTGATTTTTCCGCAAAAACCGGGCTTCGTTCACGTCGAGCGCCTACCCGCAGTTACTACGGGCCATGCCGGACTTTCGCCTGGCATACCTGCGACGCTGCAACCGGTTTTCTTGGGTGAAACCTGCCCCTGGCCCATGGCGCAACCCGCGCCGCGCGCCGTTGCAGCAGACACTCCAACCCGCTTCTTCCGGCGACGCGCCACAAGCGCCAACCCGCGACCAAGCTGCGCATCGCGCGCACACTGCCCTCGCGGCGCGAGTATCCGTCATTTCAGACATCCACTCGGGATGCCATGGCCCATACCCGCGCTTGCCCGGACGTTTTACGTTCAACCGCTGGACCTGGCTATCAGAGTCCGACGCGCTCGCCGCTCCGGTGGCGCGCCATGCCGACGGCATGGCGGCGCGTATTGATCAAGGAGTAGAGAATGGCTAAAGAAGAACTCATCGAACTGGATGGCATCGTTGACGAAGTGCTGCCCGATAGCCGCTACCGCGTCACCCTGGATAACGGCATCGAAGTGGGCGCCTACGCCTCCGGCCGCATCCGCAAGCACCGCATCCGCATCCTGGCCGGTGACCGCGTCACCCTGGAAATGTCGCCGTACGACCTGACCAAGGGCCGCATCAACTTCCGCCACAAGGATGAGCGCGGCCCCGCCCCGAGCCGTCCCCAGCAGCATCGCCGCTGAGAAACCGCGGGGCCGGCATGTGCCGGCCTTCCGCCCCGCCCTGGCGCGCCACGCGGCCTTAAGCCCGCCCGCGCGCTGCCGTAGTAATGCGCAAGACCCCGGTTCGTGAAAGAATGGCGCTCCGCCCGGCGCCCGGCCCGGCGGCAACGCATACGCAGCAAGATGGATCTGACCCAGGAACTGAAGGAAGCCGCCGACCAGCTCTCCCTGACGCGAAGACGCTTCGCCAAGGGGGAAGAAGGCCTGCGCCTGCTGCATCAGTCGCGCGAGGCGTTCATCAACAGCCTGCGCAATACCGGCCTGACCTACGCCGAGGCCAAGACCAAGTACGACAACTGCCTGGATGACCAGGAAGTGCAGTTGCACGACATGCTGGAAAAGATGCGCTACGCCGAGCGCATGCACCAGTACATCCTGCACCGCATCGCGCTGCAGCAGTCGCAGGATGCCGCAGCGCTGCGGCCCGAGCAGGCCGCCGCCCCCGCCTGAGGACGCCGCCCCCGTCAGGGCTTGAAGGCGCCGATGAAGATCGCGGGATCGACCCGCGCATCGTTCAGGCTGACATTCCAGTGCAAGTGCGGCCCCGTGGCGCGGCCGGTGGCCCCGACCTTGCCGACCACGCCGCCGCGCGCAACGCTATCGCCCACCTTCACGTCGATCGCCGACATGTGGCAGAACATGCTGACGAAGCCCTGCCCATGGTCCAGGAAGACCGTCTTGCCGTTGAAGAAGTAATCCCCCACCAGCGACACCACGCCCGCGGCCGGCGCCTTGATCGGCGTGCCGGCCGGCACCGCGAAATCCAGCCCGGAATGCGGATTGCGCTCTTCGCCGTTGAAGAAGCGGCGCAGGCCGAACGGACTGGACAGGCGGCCGCCGCTGACCGGCCGGTCCAGCAGCACGTTGCTGGGCGTGACGCCAGCGCGGTAGGCGCGGTTGGCCGCGCTCTGCTCGGCCATTTCGCGCTCGATGCGCTTCATGTCGTCGGGATCGGGATTGACCTGGCGCGGGTTCTTCAGCGTGATGTGCTGGGCCACGTATTCCTTGGCGCCCACCGTGAAGGGCAACTGGCGCGAGCCGCCGGCGTCGCGCACGGTGACCTCCTGCGGGCCGGGCTTGACCGCCAGCGGGATGCCGACCACGGCGATCCATTGCTTGCCGTCTTCGCGCACCACCAGCACGCGGCGGTCGCGGTAGGTGACCTCGGGCGCCGTCGCGGCGTCGCCCAGCGCCAGCACGGCCACGCCGCCCGGCACCGGTGCGTTGAGCTTGCGGCTGATGTAGCCGCCCGCCTGCGCGGCGGGCGCCTGTCTGGCGCGGGCCGGCAGCGCCAGGCATACCGCCGCCGCGGCCAGGCCCAGCCGCAGCATGTCTCGGCGTTGCGGCATCACTGTTGCAGGCAGAGGTTGGCGGGTTCGATCAAGGTCTGGTCGCGCCGCGCGATGCGGGTCGACAGACGGGCCTCGGTCTTGCCCTTCCAGGTGGTGGTGGTCAGCACCGCCTCGACGCCCAGGCTGTCCGACTGGATCAGCTCGAAGCCGTTGCGCACCGTCTTGCGTTCGAAATTCACGTCCAGGCTCTTCCAGGCGTCGGCCACGCAGTTGGTGTAGTCCTCGGCCGTGCGCTGGGTCGAGCCGTAGAACACCGGATCACGCTGGCGGACGTCTTTGACGTTGGCGCACGCCGACACGGCAAGCACGGCGGCGGCAAGGGACAAGGCGGTACGGACCTTCATATCGGGACTCTCTGGCAATGAATGGAAAGAGGCGGCCAACTATACCGCAGCGTCCGGCGACGGTTGCGGACGGCGCGCCGACTTGGGGCGGAAGGCCGCGATGACCTCGGGATGGGTCTCGGCGTAGGGGCCGCCGATCAGATCGATGCAGTAGGGAATGGCCGCGAAGATGCCCGCCGCCAGCACCGTGCCGTCATCGGCCTTCAGGCCTTCGAGGGTTTCGCGGATCGCCTTGGGCTGGCCCGGCAGGTTGACGATCAGGGCGGCGTGCGATGGCCGTTCGCGGATGACGGCGACCTGCCGCGACAGGATCGCCGTGGGCACGAAGCGCAGGCTGATCTGGCGCATCTGTTCGCCGAAGCCCGGCATTTCCTTGGTGCCGACCGCCAGCGTGGCCTCGGGCGTGACATCGCGCCGCGCCGGGCCGGTGCCGCCGGTGGTCAGGACCAGGTCGCAGCCGCAGGTGTCGACCAGTTCGATCAGGGTGTCGGAAATGCGCCCCGCCTCGTCGGGAATCAGCCGCTCCACGGCCTGCCACGGCGAAGCCAGCGCCCCGCCCAGCCATTCGCGCAACGCCGGCAACCCCTGGTCCTGGTAGGCGCCGGTCGAGGCGCGGTCGGAAATCGACACCAGGCCGATGATCAGTTCGTCGGGGTGGCGGCGGGCGATGCGGACAGGAGCGGTCATGGGCAGGCGGGGCGTGGAGTGGGCGGATGGCGGCAACCACCGTCCCGGCGGGCCGGGACGCGGTCAATCCTGGTAATCCAGGAGTCCGCCAGACAAGGATGCTAGCGCATTCTCCCCCCTTGGGCCCGCGGACGGGCCTGCCGTCCCTGTGGCAAAAAGGGGAATCCCCGGGTTTGCGCGCTTGTATCGGTCATGGGCGCTGGATAACATCCGCTCACAATCTTCCCTTCCACCCCGACCCGCGCGCCGCGCCTCCTGGTTCCTCATGTTCAAACGCACACTCGGGCAGCATGCGCTGGCGGCGGCGCTGGCCTTGACGGTCGCGCTGGCCGCGGGCCTGGGCGCCTGGCACGGGCTGGCCCTGCGCACCGGCCCGGCGCCGGACGCGGCAACGGGCGTCTACATCCACAACCTCGGCAATACCCTGCAGGACCAGACCCGCAACCTGTCGCGCCTGAGCCAGGCGCTGCGCACCGGCGACCGGCTGGTGGTGATGGGGTCGTCGGAACTCACCAGCACCGACCTGCGCTTCGTGCCCTACCGTTTCCTGGCCGATGAATTGCGCATGCCGGTCATGGCCTACGGCCATTCGGGCTTCCAGTCGCTCGGCATGCAACTGGTGCTGGCGGCGCTGGCCGACGACCTGTCGCCGGCCTCGCGCGTGGTGATCATGGTATCGCCAGGCTGGTTCGATGGCGACGGCGGCCTGGGGCCGGACGAATTCCGCGAACATGCCAATCCCCTGCTGCCGCGCCTGGTGCGCCAGCCCGAGGGCCGCGAGCAACTGGCGCGCTGGCTGCGCGACAAGGGCGATGCCCGGGTGGCGTGGTCGATGGCCGCCGAGCAGGCCTATGTGTTCCGCCAGCGGCTGGTCGACCTGTGGACGCCGGCCCATGCCGCCCCGGCGCCCGAGACCGAAGCGGCGGGCCCGGCGGCGGCCGCCCGGGTGGTCGACTGGGACGCCCTGGCGCGCGAGGCGCAGGAAGCCGAACAGGCGCGGATGGCGCGCAACCGCTACGCCGTGCGCGACGATTTCTTCGACAAATACCTGCAGGCCGTCCCGGCCGGCGGCAAGACCGCCTTCCTGCCGCGGCCGCTGACCGGCAAGGACGAATTGCGCGAACTGGAGGCGCTGATGCGGTTGCTGCGCAACCATGGCGTCAACGCGCTGTTCGTGATGCAGCCGCTGCACCCGCTGGTGTTCAAGGACCTGGACCGCTTCGCCCCGATCCAGCGCCAGGTCGACGCGCTGTGCGCGCGCTACGCCATGGCCTGCATGAACATGTACGACGCCCCCTACGAGATCGGCACCCTGCGCGACGTGCAGCACCTGGGCGAACTGGGCTGGCTGCGTGTCAACCAGCGCATCGCCGAGGTCTTCCGCCCGTGAACCCGTTCCCCGATACCCCTTCCCTGGCCAAGGACGCCGCGCGATGAGAAAAACCCTGTGGCTGTGCCTGCTCTACCTGGGCCTGCTGGCGGTCATGATGATCCAGGCCGACACGTCGGCCAATCTGGGCAAGCCGCTGGAAATCGAGTTCCAGTACCAGAAGTTCTAGCGGGCTGGCCGGCGCCCGGGCCCCGGCCAGCCCGCCATGGCCCCGCGCGGCGGGAGCCCCGTCGGAAAGGCGTCGAGAAAATTGCCCCCAGCAACCGGGGACAGGTCACAAATCTGTAATAATCTGGGCTCGCCGGAACCTCTCCCCGCCCCCCATGCCCTCCCTCTTCCACGGCCTAGATCTCTGGGTCGGCCTCAGCCTCGTCCTGGCCCTGACGTTCGTCCTGGCCTTCGAATTCATCAATGGCTTCCACGACACGGCGAACGCCGTCGCGACGGTCATCTACACCAAGGCCATGCCGCCCCACCTGGCGGTGGTGCTCTCGGGCATTTTCAACTTCCTCGGCGTGCTGCTGGGCGGCGTGGGCGTGGCCTATGCCATCGTCCACCTGCTGCCGGTCGAACTGCTGATCAACGTCGATACCGGACGCGGGCTGGCCATGGTGTTCGCCATGCTGGCCGCCGCCATCGCCTGGAACCTGGGCACCTGGTATTTCGGCATCCCGGCCTCCAGCTCGCACACGCTGATCGGCTCGATCCTGGGCGTGGGCCTGGCCAACGCGCTGATCACCGACCTGCCGCTGGCCGATGGCGTGAACTGGGGCAAGGCGATCGACATCGGCGCCTCGCTGGTGGTGTCGCCGGTGGCCGGATTCCTGGTGGCCGGCGGCCTGCTGCTGGCGCTCAAGCGCTGGCTGCCGCTGTCGAAGATGCACAAGACGCCGGAACAGCGCCGCGCCATCGACAACAAGAAACACCCGCCGTTCTGGAACCGCCTGGTGCTGGTGCTGTCGGCCATGGGCGTGAGCTTCGTGCACGGCTCGAACGATGGCCAGAAAGGCATCGGCCTGATCATGCTGGTGCTGATCGGCATCGTGCCGGCCAACTTCGTGCTGGACACCAACAGCACCACCTACCAGATCGAGCGCACCCGCGACGCCGCCACCCACCTGAGCGCTTTCTACCAGCGCAACGAAGCCATGCTGGGCGACTTCCTGGCGCTCAAGCGCGCCGGCTCCGCCTCGGACCTGCCGCGCAATTTCCGCTGCGACCCGCAACTGACCCTGGCCACCATCGACGCGCTGCAGGCCGACCTGCGCGGCGTCAGCAACTACGCCGACCTGTCCGCCGCCAAGCGCATCGACGTGCGCCGCTACCTGCTGTGCCTGGACGACACCGCCAAGAAGGTGGCGCGCATCGAGGGCCTGCCGGCGCGTGAACGCACCGACCTGCAGCGCCTGCGCGCCGACCTGACCGCCACCACCGAATACGCGCCCTTCTGGGTGATCGTGGCGGTGGCGCTGGCGCTGGGCGCCGGCACCATGGTCGGCTGGCGCCGCGTGGTGCTGACGGTGGGCGAGAAGATCGGCAAGCAGGGCATGACCTACGCGCAAGGCATGTCGGCGCAGCTCACCGCGGTCGGCGCCATCGGCCTGGCCAACGTCTTCAGCCTGCCGGTCTCCACCACCCACGTGCTGTCCTCGGGCGTGGCGGGCACCATGATCGCCAACAAAAGCGGCCTGCAGGGCGGCACGGTGCGCAACATCCTGCTGGCCTGGGTCCTGACCCTGCCCGCCTCGATGCTGCTGGCGGCCGGCCTGTTCTGGATCGGCGTGCAGATCGCCGGCTGACGCCGCCACCGGCCGCGCGAACGATCTGCGCGGCCGGCGCAACACAGTGGCTACCGCGACGGGCTATGTCCCGCGCGGACGCGCCCCTACCATGGCGCCATGGCTACCCCTTTCCCCATCCTGCATTACATCTACGACCCGCTCTGCGGCTGGTGCTATGGCGCCGCGCCGCTGGTGCAGGCCGCCCGCGGCATCGACGGCCTGGCCATTGCGCTGCACGGCGGCGGCATGATGACCGGCGGCAACCGCCAGCCGGTCACCGACGCGCTGCGGCGCTACGTCATGCCGCATGACGAACGCATCGCCGGCCTGACCGGCCAGCAGTTCGGTCCGGATTATTTCGACGGCCTGCTGCGCGACAGCGGCGCGGTATTCGACTCGGCCCCGCCCACCACCGCCATCCTGGCGGCGCAATTGCTGGGCGGCCGTGGCCTGGATCTGCTGCAACGCCTGCAACGGGCCCATTACGTCGAGGGCCGGCGCATCGCCGACCCGGCCGAACTGCGGCGCCTGGCGCAAGACGCCGGCCTGGACGGCGCCGCCTTCCAGGAGGCCTATGCCGCCACCGAAGGCGCGGCCACCGATCGCCACATTGCCGAAAGCCGCGCGCTGCTCGGGCGGCTGCGCGGCTCGGGCTTTCCGACGCTGGCGCTGGAACGCGACGGCGCCTGCGAACTGCTGGAACCGTCGCGCTTCCTGGGCCGCCCGTCGCAATGGCAGGCGGACCTGCGCGCCCGGCTCGGGTAGTCAGCCTTCGCCGATGTCACCGTCGCGCTGCAAGGCGCGGTGCATCGCCGGACGCGCCGCCAGCCGTTCGGCATAGGCCGAGAACACCGGGTTCTCGGCAATCACCTTCATCTGCATCATGAACTGCAAGGTGCCGCCCAGCACGATGTCGACGGCGCTGAAATGCTCGCCGAGGAAATACGGGCGGGCCTGCAGCACCCGGGTCACGACCTGTTCGACCTCGTCGGCCGAGCCCCACCCCATCGTGCCCTGCTGGTGCGCCGTCTTGAACACGCGCTCCGTCATGGCGGGCTCGAACACGCCGGTCGAGTAGGCCAGCCAGGTCAGGTAGGGACCGCGTTGCGGATCGCCGATGACCGGACCCAGGCCGGCCTGGGGGAACAGGTCGGTCAGGTAAAGCGCGATGGCGGGGGTTTCGAACACCGGCACCCCGTCGTGCACCAGCGCCGGCACCTTGCCGTGCGGGTGGATGTCGATGTAGTCGGGCGGGATATGGCCGGAGCCGTCGCGGCGGCGGATCGACACCATCTCGGTGTCGTAGGGCACGCCCAGCTCTTCGAGCAGCCAGAGGATGCGGAAAGAGCGCGAGCGCGGGGCGTGATAGAGGGTCAGCATGGGCGGTCTCCTGGTTCCGGGGCGCGGCCCCTGCGGCCATTGTGCCGCAGGCCGCCCAGCCGCGGCCAGTACCGTCACCGGCGACCAGGCGCCTGTCCGCCGGCCGCCCTGTCCACCGTCCGCCCTATTCGCCGGTCGCGCCCAGCGCGCGCAGTTGCGCCTTCAGGCGGCGCACTTCCTGGCTCAGGTCCAGGATCAGCGCCACGGCATCCAGGCCGGCGCCGAAGTCTCGCTCGAGGCGGCGCGCATCCAGCGCGCGCTGCAGGTCGACGCTGTAGAAGCGCCATTCGGCCGGACGCGGCCCGCTGGCGTCGACGATGCCGACCTCGACCAGTTGCGCGACCCATTCGACTTCCGCGCCGCAGGCGCGGGCCAGGTCGTCGGCGCTGAGCGGCTGCGACTTGCCCACCACGGTGGCGCTGCTGATGACGACTTTCTTCATGATCAGACCCCCAGGTGGCGCCGCGGGTTGAACGGCAGGTCGTGCTGCATCTTGCGGTAGGCCTCCTTGGCCGCTTCGGTGTCGGCCGGCGGCAGCGCCAGCTCGAGCACCAGGTACAGGTCGCCGGGCGGATCGCCCGGAATGCCGCGGCCGCGCAGCCGCAACTTGCGGCCGTTGCCGGACCCCGCGGGCACCGAGACCTCGACCGTGCCGCCCGGCGTCGGCGCATTGACCTTGGCGCCCAACGCCGCTTCCCACGGCGCCACCGGCAGCGTCATGTACAGGTCGCGGCCTTCGGCGCGGTAGCGGGCGTGCGGCTTGAAGCGGACCTCCAGGTACAGATCGCCGTTCTCGCCGCCGCCGTAGCCCGGCATGCCCTGCCCGGCCAAGCGGATGAACTGGCCCTCTCGCACGCCCGCGGGGATCCGCACGCTGAGCGTGCGGGTCTGCACCTGCGGGCGGCCCTGGTCGTCCACCGTCATGGAGCGCAGGCTGATGTCGCGGGTGGCGCCCTGCAAAGCGTCTTCGAGGTCGACCTCGATGGCCGCGTGGTGATCGTCGCCGCGGGCGCGGAATTCCTGCTGGTGGCCCTGGCCCGGCGCGCCGCGGCGGCCGCGGCCGCCGAACAGCGACGAGAAGAACTCGCTGAACTGGGCCTCTTCGCCCGACGCCGGACCGCGGTGGAACTCGAAGCCCTCGTCCCATCCCGGCGGCGGCTGGAAGCCCCCGCCCGGCGACACGCCGGCGGCGAGATTGTCGTAGGCCTCGCGCTTTTCCTTGTCGCGCAGCACGTCGTAGGCTTCATTGACGTCGCGCATGCGCGCCTCGGCGTCGCTTTCCTTGCTGACGTCGGGGTGGTACTTGCGGGCGAGCTTGCGGTAGGAGCGCCGGATCTCGTCTTCGGAGGCGCCGCGCTCCACACCAAGAATGCTGTAGTAGTCCTTGAACTCCATTTCCCAGCCCATGGTAAGGGTTGCAGCCAAAGGCGGCTCGCGCCGGATTCGGCCCTGAATGGAAAGAAGATAGGGGTTACGGTGCGATTTTTCAATGCGTTTCGTCAGCCGCGCGGCTTCGCGCATAATGGACGGTTGCCGCGCCCGCCGCCGGGCGCGGCAGGCCATCGCCAATGAACAGGAACCGATCGTGCTGGAAATCATCGACGTCGACTTCAACAACCCGGAACACGGCCAGCAGGTGCTGGCCATGCTCAACGAATACGCCAGCGGCCCCATGGGCGGCAACACGCCCCTGCCCGAGTACGCCCAGCGCAACCTGATTCCGGAACTGGCCAAGCGGCCGACGGCGCGCGCCCTGCTGGCGCGGGTCGACGGCGAGGCGGCCGGCGTGGCCATCTATATCGAGGGATTTTCGACCTTCGCCTGCCGTCCGCTGGTCAACCTGCACGACCTGGGCGTGTCGCCCCGGTTCCAGGGCCAGGGCGTGGGCAAGCAGCTGCTGGCCGCGCTGGAAGACCGCGCCCGCCGGCTGGGCTGCTGCAAGATCACGCTGGAAGTGCTGGAAGGCAACGACGTGGCCCAGGGCCTGTACCGCAAGCTGGGCTACGAAGGCTATTCGCTGGACGAAGACACCGGCCGCGCCATGTTCTGGCAGAAGAAGCTGGCCGCCTGAGTCCTCCATTCGCGGCGCGCGGGGCGCGCCGCCCCCAAGGGAAAAACACATGAAGATGAGCAACATCCCCTTCGGCACCACCGATTGGTCCGAGGTCGAAGCCACAGAACATGCCGGCGACACCGGCATGGCCTATTGGCGCACCCGCCAGTTCGGCGACCTGCGCGTGCGCATGGTCGAATACACGCCGGGCTACCTGGCGGACCACTGGTGCAGCAAGGGCCACATCCTGTTCTGCCTGGAAGGCGAGCTGCATACCGAGCTGGAAGACGGTCGCACCTTCGTGCTGACACCCGGCATGAGCTACCAGGTGGCCGACCAGGCCGAGCCGCATCGCTCGTCCACCGCCACCGGCGCCAGGCTGTTCATCGTCGACTGACGCGCCGGCGCGACACGCGAAATTTCAGTTGCGTTACGCTTTGCGCTACGCACCCCTTTTTCAACGCCGCGCCGCCTCGAGATGAAAGCCCCTTTTCCGGGGCAGCAAGCCGAAGGCGCAGCGTTGGAGGTTTTTCAATCGCCTGACCGGAGATCCACTTGGGCGCCCCGTTTACGCTGTACGTCGATTCCCAGTTCCTCAGCCCCTACGCCATGTCGGCCTATGTGGCGCTGGCCGAAAAACAGTTGCCCTTCGAGGTCCGCCTGATCGATCTGGACGCGGGCGAACAGCGCATGCAGCCCTACCAGTGCCGCGCCCTGACCGCGCGCGTGCCGGCCCTGACCCACGGCGATTTCAACCTGACCGAATCGACCGCCATCACCGAGTACCTGGAAGACCTGCATCCGGCGCCGGCCTGTACCGCCTTGTACCCGGCCCAGCCGCGCGAGCGCGCCCGCGCCCGCCAGCTGCAGGCCTGGCTGCGCAGCGACCTGGGCGCCCTGCGCCAGGAACGGCCGACCGAATCGGTGTTCTACGGCGCCGCCGGACAACCCCTGTCCGACGCCGGCCATGCGGCCGCGGCCAAGCTGATCCACGTGGCCGGCGCCCTGATCGGCGCGGGCCAGGCCAGCCTGTTCGACGACTGGTGCATCGCCGACCTGGACCTGGCGGTGGCGCTGCGCCGCCTGTGGCAGGACGGCCTGCCCGACCCGCTGCGCGAGTATGTCGAGATCCAATGGCAGCGGCCCTCGGTGCGCAAATGGCTGGATCACAACGCGGCCGCCCGCGCCTGATCCACCACTCGGAGCCGCCATGCAATTGCTGGATCACGTCTCCATCAGCGTCGCCGGGCTCGACACCGCCCGGCCCTTCTACGACGCCGTCATGGCCGCCCTGGGCGCGGCCAAGGTCTACGACCACGCCGACGCGCTGGGCTACGGCGAACGCTGCCGCCCCGGCGATTCCGGCCACACCTACCTGAGCGTGCAGGCCGATCCGGCCGCGTCGCCGAGCGCGCCGGCGCGCCGCCATTGGTGCTTCAAGGCCGCCAGCCGCGCCGCGGTGGACGCGTTCCATGCCGCCGGGCTGGCCCACGGCGGGCGTGACGAAGGCGCCCCCGGCCCGCGCCCCCACTACCACCCGCATTACTACGCCGCCTTTCTGTCGGACCCATCCGGCAACCGTATCGAAGCCGTTTGCCACGACGCGCCGTGAGGCCGGG
The DNA here is from genome assembly GCF_001457475.1 of Achromobacter xylosoxidans. NCBI lineage: Bacteria > Pseudomonadati > Pseudomonadota > Betaproteobacteria > Burkholderiales > Alcaligenaceae > Achromobacter > Achromobacter xylosoxidans. The sequence goes on from NZ_LN831029.1 coordinate 5,426,160, forward strand.
CGCGGCTGCCGCGAACAAGCAGGGACGGATAGTCCCCGACGTTTGACCTGCATCAACCGTCCCCATGTTGCGATGCAACATCCATTCAGGTGTAATGGGGGGGTCAAGTCAGCTGGTTCCACTTGAGGAACCGGTCCGGTAGCACCCGCTGCCGGGTGCTACCTATAGGAGATCGCCATGGCCGGATCCGGCAACGATCGCGTCCCCGCCCCGTCCTTCAACCCCTGGACGGCCGCCTATGAATACGCTGTGGACGCCTGGCAGCGCGGCGTGCTGTACGCCGATGTGATGCGCCAGCGCGGCAACCAGTACCACGACCACATGGCCAAGCGGGCCCCCAACGTGCTCAGCATGGAGTACGAACTGGTGCTGGACGGCCGCGAACTGCCCAGGCCGGTCAACTACGGCCTGCTGCGCATCAAGCCGCCCGAGGGCGTGACGGTCGACCCGATCAAGCGCCCCTTCCTGGTGGTCGATCCGCGCGCCGGCCACGGCCCCGGCATCGGCGGCTTCAAGCCCGAGAGCGAGATCGGCGTGGCGGTGCGCGCCGGCCATCCCTGCTATTTCGCCACCTTCCTGCCGCAGCCCGTGCCCACCCAGACCGTCGAAGACGTGATGAAGGCCGAGGCCCATTTCCTGGAAGAGATCATCGCGCGCCACCCCGACGCCGAAGGCAAGCCGGTGGTGGTGGCCAACTGCCAGGCCGGCTGGCAGATCATGATGACCGCCGCCGTGCGTCCCGAGCTGTTCGGCCCCATCATCATCGCCGGCGCGCCGCTGTCCTACTGGGCGGGCTGGCGCGGCATGAATCCGATGCGCTACGCCGGCGGCCTGCTGGGCGGCAGCTGGCTCACCGCCCTGACCAGCGACCTGGGCGACGGCAAGTTCGACGGCGCCTGGCTGGTGCAGAACTTCGAGAATCTCAACCCGGCCAACACGCTCTGGTCCAAGCAGTACAACCTGTATTCCAAGGTCGACACCGAAGCCGGCCGCTACCTGAGCTTCGAGAAATGGTGGGGCGGCCACGTGTTCCTGAACGGGCCGGAAATCCAGTACATCGTCGACAACCTGTTCGTCGGCAACCGGCTGTCGACCGCCGGGCTGGTCACGTCGGACGGCATCCGCATCGACCTGCGCAACATCCGCTCGCCCATCGTGGTGTTCTGCTCCAAGGGCGACAACATCACCCCGCCGCCGCAGGCGCTGGGCTGGATTCCCGACCTGTACCAGGACGACGCCGAGGTGCTGGCGCACGACCAGACCATCGTCTACGCCGTGCATGAAAGCATCGGCCACCTGGGCATCTTCGTGTCCGGCAGCGTGGCGCGCAAGGAACACCAGGAATTCACCTCCAACATCGACATGATCGATGTGCTGCCGCCGGGCATCTACCAGGCCGAGATCGCCGACAAGACGCCGGACACGCCCAACGCCGACCTGGCCTATGGCAACTACGTGCTGTCGTTCGAGCAGCGCCGCATGGACGACGTGCGCGCCATCGTCGAACGCAAGGAAGACGACGACCTGCGCTTTGCCGCCGTGGCCCGCATCTCCGACATCAACCTGGGCATGTACCGCAGCTTCGTGCAGCCCTGGGTGCGCGCCCTGGTGACGCCGCAATCGGCCGAATGGAGCCAGCGCCTGCATCCGCTGCGCCTGCCCTACGAACTGGTGTCCGACCGCAACCCGCTGATCGCGCCCATCGCCCAGGTGGCCGAGCAGGTGCGCGAACATCGCCAGCCGGTGTCGCCCGACAACCCGTTCCTGCTGGCCCAGGAGATGTTCTCCAAGCTGGTCGAGACCAGCCTGAACATCTTCCAGGAACTGCGCGATTCGGCCGACGAGCGCACCTTCATGAGCGTCTACGGCTCGCCGCTGGTGCAGGACCTGGCCGGGCTGGGCGGCAAGGATGGCCAGCCGCGCCGCCACCCCGGCGTATCGCCCGAACACCGCCGCTTCATGGAAGAACGCGCCGCCGAACTGCGCTCGCTGCTGCAGGAAGGCGGCCTGCGCGTGGCCGCCATCCGCATGCTGCTGTACGTGGCCGGCGCCGAGGGCGGCCTGGACGAACGCAGCTTCGCGCTGATCCGCAAGATGCGGGCCGAGGCCGGCAACGCCATGACGCTGCAGGAATTCAAGGACATCACCCGCGACCAGGCCATGATGATGCGGCTCGATTCCGCGGCCGTGCTGCAGACCATGCCGAAGCTGCTGGAAGACTCGTCGCCCGCCGCCATCCGCGAGGCGCTGGAGGCCATGAAACACGTGCTCGAGGCGGCCCAGCCCCTGAGTCCGGCGGCGCGTGACAGCCTGGCCGAGATGGAACGGATCTTCGAGACCGCCGCGCGCCGCGCGCAAAAGCATGAACCGGCGCCGGGCGCGCGCAAGGCCGTGCGCGCCGCCACCGCGAAACTGCAACCGTCGCCGCCGGCGCCGCCCGCCCCCCGTGCGCGCCGCGCCGCCACGGCGGCCGCCGCCAAGTCCACGCCGCAGGCCGCGGTCAAGGCCGCCGCCCGCAAGAAGGAAGCCGCGCCCGCGCGCGTCCGCAAACCCGCCACCGCCAAGGCCAAGCCGGAATGAGCCTGCCCACCTCCACGCACTACGACAAACTGATCGCGCGCGCCCAGACCCTGGCGCCCGCGGCCTGCGCCATCGCCCATCCCTGCGACGAACCGTCGCTGTCGGCCGCGCTGGAAGCGCGCGACCTGGGCCTGCTGCGCCCCATCCTGGTGGGGCCGGAACTCAAGATCCGCGACACGGCCGCGCAGCACAAGCTGAACCTGGGCGACGCCCGCATCGTCGATGCGCCGCACAGCCACGCCGCGGCCGAGACCGCCGTGGCGCTGGTGCGCGGCGGCGAGGCTTCGCTGCTGATGAAGGGCAGCCTGCACACCGACGAACTGATGCACGAGGTGGTGGCGCGCGCCACCGGCCTGCGCAGCGGCCGGCGCATCAGCCATGTGTTCATCATGGAAGTGCCGACCTACGCCGAGCCGCTGTTCATCACCGACGCGGCCATCAACATCTTTCCGGACCTCGAAACCAAGGCCGACATCATCCGCAACGTGATCGACCTGCACCACGGCCTGGGCCTGGGCGAGCCGCGCGTGGCGATCCTGTCGGCGGTGGAACAGGTCACGCCCAGCATCCCCAGCACCATCGAGGCCGCCGCGCTGTGCAAGATGGCCGACCGCGGCCAGATCAGCGGCGGCGTGCTCGACGGCCCGCTGGCGCTGGACAACGCCATCAGCCCCGACGCCGCCCGCATCAAGGGCATCCGCTCGCTGGTGGCGGGCGTGGCCCAGGTGCTGGTGGTGCCCGACCTGGAAGCCGGCAACATGCTGGCCAAGAACCTGACCTTCCTGGCCAACGCCGAGGCCGCCGGCATCGTGCTGGGCGCGCGCGTGCCCATCATCCTGACCAGCCGCGCCGACAGCCCGCGTTCGCGCCTGGCGTCCTGCGCGGTGGCGGCGATCTACGCGCACCACCTGGCCGCCCAGCAGGCGCGCCCGCTGGCTTAGGCGGGCCGACAGGCCGTGAATGAGCGGCGGGGCCCCGGCCCCGCCTTGTCCGTTGCATCAAGAGGCGATCGACTCCATGTCCGACACCATTCTCGTCATCAACGCCGGCAGTTCCAGCATCAAGTTCTACCTGTACGACATCGACGGCAAGCAGGCCCTGGCGCCGCGCCTGGGCGGCCAGCTCGAAGGCATCGGCACCAGCCATCCGCGCCTGCGGGTGCGCGACGCCGCCGGCCAGACGCTGGTGGAACGCGACATCGCGCCCAGCCACGCGCCCGACGTGCCCAACGGCCAGGAAGTGGTCGGCACCTGGCTCAGCGGCCACCTGGGCGGCGCGCCGCTGGCCGTGGGCCATCGCGTGGTGCACGGTGGCCCCGACCTGGCCGAGCCGGTGCTGATCGACGACGCCATCCTCGCCAAGCTGGACACCTTCACGCCGCTGGCGCCGCTGCACCAGCCCAACAACCTGGCGCCGATCCGCGTGATCCGCGAGCGGCGCCCGTGGATTCCGCAGGTGGCGTGCTTCGACACCGCCTTCCATCGCAGCCATTCCGACGTGGCCGACCGCTACGCCCTGCCCGAGAACCTCTACCAGCAGGGCGTGCGCCGCTATGGCTTCCACGGCCTGTCGTACGAGTACATCGCGCAGCGGCTGCGCCAGGCGCTGCCCGAGATCGCGATGGGCAAGATCATCGCGGCGCACCTGGGCTCGGGCGTGTCGGCCTGCGCCATGCACCAGGGCAGGAGCGTCGACAGCACCATGGGATTCACCGCGCTCGAAGGCCTGCCCATGGGCACGCGCCCCGGGCGCCTGGATGCGGGCGTGGTGCTGTGGATGATGGAACAGGGCATGTCGCACGACGACATCGAGCACCTGCTGTACCACGACTGCGGCATGAAGGGCCTGTCGGGCATCAGCAACGACATGCGCGAGCTGCTGGCCAGCGACGCGCCGTCGGCCAGGCTGGCGCTCAAGTACTTCGCCTGGCGCGTGGCCGAAGGCATGATCGGCCTGGGCTGCGCCATGAACGGCATCGACGGCATCGTCTTCACCGCGGGCGTCGGCGAGAACTCGGCCGAGATCCGCCAGGCCATCAGCGAGCATTGGGGCTGGCTCGGCATCAAGCTGGATCCCGAGCGCAATGCGCATCACGGGCCGCGCATTTCCAGCGACGACAGCCGCATCGGCGTGTACGTGGTGCGCACCAACGAAGAACTGATCATCGCGCAGCACACGCTGGCCCTGGTGAAGCAACGATGAGCGCCGCCCTGCCTCTTGCCGGCAAGCGCGGCCTGGTCACCGGCATCGCCAACGCCGACTCCATCGCCTGGGGCTGCGCCAAGGCGTTCCGCGCCATGGGCGCGGAACTGGCCGTGACCTACCTGAACGACAAGGCCCGCCCGCACGTCGAGCCGCTGGCGCGCCAGGTCGACGCGCCGCTGCTGATGCCGCTGGACCTGCTGCGCGAGGGCGAGCTGGAGGCGGTGTTCGAGCGCATCGCGACCGAATGGGGCGGCCTGGACTTCGTGCTGCATTCCATCGCCTACGCCCCGCGCGACGACCTGCACGGCCGCGTCACCGACTGCTCGCGCGCCGGCTTCCTGACGGCCATGGACGTGTCGTGCTGGTCGTTCATCCGCATGGCCAAGCTGGCCGAGCCGCTGATGCCGACCGGCGGCACCTTGTTCTGCATGAGCTACTACGGCTCGCAGATGGTGGTCGAGCACTACAACATGATGGGCCCGGTGAAGGCCGCGCTGGAATCGGCCACCCGCTACCTGGCGGCCGAGCTCGGCCCGCAGGGCATCCGCGTGCATGCGATCTCACCCGGACCGCTCAAGACCCGCGCCGCCTCGGGCATTGCCGAGTTCGACGCGCTGCTCGACCGCGCCCAGGCCAAGGCGCCGGCGCGCAGCCTGGTGTCGATCGACGACGTCGGCGAGGCCACCGCCTGGCTCGCCACCGACGCCGCCCGCCGCATGACCGGGCAGACGCTGTATATCGACGGCGGCTATCACATCATCGATTGAGGCGCGGGCGCCACGGCCCGCGCCGAGTATCAGGAGAGCGTGGCTGGCGCCGGCCCCTGGCGCCAGCGCTCGATGGCCTCGACCGCCTGTTCGGGCGACGCAAAGATCTTGTCACGGCCGATGCGCTCGGCCAGGCCCGAGCGCTCCAGCGCCATGCGGAACTGGCCGTGGCCGCCCGCCACCAGCAGCACCATCCCGCGGTCGCGCAGCTCGCGCCGCAATTCGTACAGCGCCTCGATGGCGTCGGCATCGGCCTGCGTCATGGCTTCGGCGTCCAGCACGAACCAGGTGACATCGCCGGCCTGCTCGATGATTTCGCGCGCGCGCCGGCGGAAAGCGTCCGCGTTGAAGAACCACACCGACGACTCGAACAGCCAGATCACCGCGCCCGGCACCGGCTGCGCCTGCGGGTTCAGGTGCATCTTGCCCAGCACCGACTCGCCCGGCAGCCGCCCGAGCAGCGCATCGCGCGGATTGCCGGACACGTACATGGCGTACAGCAGGGTCGCGCCCACCGACACCGCCACGCCCTGCAGTACGCCGAAGCCCACCACGCCCACGGCCGCCAGGATGCCGAAGGCCAGCTCGATGCGCGAAATGCGCGCCAGCCGCATGAAGGCCTGGCCGTCGAACAGGCTGGCGGCCGCCAGCAGCAGGATCGCCGACAGCACCGCCTGCGGCAGCCAATAGAGCGGCGCGCTCAGCAGGCCCACCACGACGGCCAGCGCCACCGCCGCGCTCACGCCCACCAATGGCGACGAGCCGCCCGCGGCCAGGCCCACCGCCGTGCGCGAATCGGCCCCCGTCACCACGAAGCCCTGGAACAGCCCGGCCGCCACGTTGGCCGCGCCGAAACCGACCAGCTCGCGGTTCGGATCGACGTGTTCGCCGGTGCGCGCGGCAAAGCTGCGCGCCGTCACGATGCCGCTGGAAAAACTCACCACCAGCACACCCGCCGCGCCCAGCAGGATGTTGTCCACGCCGTCCAGCCGCACCGGCAGGCGCAGCGCCGGCAGGCCCGCCGGCACCTCGCCCACCACCGCGATGCCAAGGCTGGGAAAATCGAACAGCCACGACAGCAGGCAGGCGCCCACCACCAGCATGATCGGCCCCGGCCAGGTCGGCCGCCAGCGCTTGATCGCCACCAGCAGCAGGCACGACGCCAGCCCCAGGCACAGCGTCGGAATGCGGATCTCCGACACGCGCCGCGACAGTTCCAGGAACGGATGCACCAGCCCGCTGTTGCGCAGGCCCACGCCGGTCAGGCCGCTCAGTTGCGACAGCGCCAGCGTCACCGCCACGCCCGCCATGTAGCCGATCAGCACCGGCCGCGACAGCAGGTTGGCCAGCACGCCCAGCCGCAGCAGCCGCGCGATCAGGCAGCCCACCCCCACGGTCAGCGCAATGCCGGTCGCCGCCACCAGGCGGTCTTCGGGCGAGGTCAGCGCCATGCCGGTCAGCGTCGCCGCGATCAGTGTGCAGGTGGCCGTGTCCGGCCCCACGATCAAGGTGCGCGACGACCCGAACAGCGCGTACCCCAGCATGCCCGCGATGGCCGCCCACAGCCCCGCCACCGGCGGCACGCCCATCATCGCGGCATACGCCAGCCCCACCGGCAGCGCCACCGCGGCCACGCTCAGGCCCGCGGCAATATCGCGGCCCGCGGACTCCCGGGTCATGCCCCGGAAATTGTTCAGGCCAGGAAGAAAACGTAGGTTCATGGTGCTGCGGGGCAGGCGAAACGTGGACGGATACCGCGGAGCGCGGGCGAGCGCCAAGCCTACACCAGTCCGCGTCCCCCAAACCGGGGGAGAATCAAGCGCCGATCGACCGTAAACGCGCCTTCATTCCAAAAAGGAATCGACTTCCTTAAATATTTATCCCTTTTTATCAATCTGGGGATTGCGTAGAGTCTGGGGCACAACAGATGCGGCCTCGCGGCCGCTCACGGGGCCGTCCAGCGGCCCTTGAACAAGAGCGCGGCCGAACCCATGGACCGCGCGCCAGGAGACCCCAGCATGCCCCACGCATTCCTGCGCCGCGCCGCCGGCGCCGCGCTCGCATTCGCCGCACTTGCCGCCTTCCCCGCGCTGTCCCACGCCCAGGCCTACCCCGACCGTCCCATCAAGCTGGTCGTGCCATGGCCTCCGGGCGGCGCCACCGACGCCCTGGGGCGCATGCTGGCGCAGCGCCTGACCGAACGCCTGGGCCAGACCGTCATCGTCGACAACAAGGCCGGCGCCGGCGGCAACATCGGCACGGCCGCATTCGTGCGCGAGAAACCAGACGGCTACACCCTGCTGGTCGCCACCAGCTCGACCAACGCCGCCAACCCGCACCTGTATGCGCGCCTGGGCTTCGACCCGGTCAAGGACTTCACGCCCGTCGCCTTCGTCGCCGAGATTCCCAACATCCTGGAAGTGCCCAAGCAGTCGCCCTACCGGTCGGTGCAGCAGTTGGTGGACGCCGCCAAGGCCGCGCCCGGCAAGCTCAACTACGGTTCGGGCGGCGTCGGCTCGTCGCAGCATCTGGCTGGCGCCATGTTCAAGGCGCGTACCGGCGTCGACATCCTGCACATCCCCTACAAAGGCAGCGGCCCCGCCGTATCCGACCTGCTCGCGGGCCAGGTCGACATGATGATCGACACCGGCTCGCTGGCCCAGGTCCAGGCCGGCGCCCTGCGCGCCCTCGCCGTCGCTTCGCGCCAGCGCCTGCCCGCTTTGCCGGACGTGCCCACCTTTGCCGAAGTGGGCGTCAGCGACATGTATGCCTCGGCCTGGTACGGCATCGTCGCCCCGGCCGGCACGCCCGACGACATCGTCGCCCGCCTGAACCGCGACATCAACGCCATCACCAGCGACCCGGCCATGCGCCAGCGCATGGAATCCATGGGCGCCATCGTCCCCGCCGGCCAGACGCCCGCGGCCTTCGATGATTTCATGCGCGCCGAGGTCGGCCGCTACGGCGGCATCGTGAAGCTGTCGGGCGCGAAGATGGAATAAATGCCCCGCGGCGGACAATGTGGTCTCCGGCCCATGAAAAAAAAGCCGCTCCTTTCGGAGCGGCTTTTTCATCGCGCGGGCGGAAAGATTACTGGGCCCGCTCTTGCAGCACCGCCACCGCCGGCAGGGTCTTGCCTTCCAGGAATTCCAGGAACGCGCCGCCGCCGGTCGAGATGTAGCCGACCTGCTCGCCGATGCCGTACTTGGCGATCGCGGCCAGCGTGTCGCCGCCTCCCGCGATCGAGAAGCCCTCGGAATCCGCGATCGCCTGCGCCACCACCTTGGTGCCGTTGGCGAACTGGTCGAACTCGAACACGCCGACCGGGCCGTTCCAGACGATGGTGCCGGCCTGCTTGAGGATCTCGGCCAGCTGCTGCGCGGTCTGCGGGCCGATATCCAGGATCATGTCGTCGGCGGCCACGTCATCGGCCGCCTTGACGGTGGCCTCGGCGTCCGCGCCGAACGCCTTGGCGCACACCACGTCCACCGGGATCGGCACATCCGCGCCACGCTGCTTCATCAGCTCGATCACGGCGCGCGCCTGCTCCACCTGGTCCGGCTCGGCCAGCGACTTGCCGATCGGCAGCCCGGCCGCCAGCATGAAGGTGTTGGCGATGCCGCCGCCCACCACCAGCTGGTCGACCTTGTCGGCCAGCGATTGCAGGATCGACAGCTTGGTCGACACCTTGGAGCCGCCGACGATCGCGACCAGCGGACGCTTCGGCTCGTGCAGCGCGCGGCCCAGCGCGTCCAGCTCGGCTTCCAGCAGCGGGCCGGCGCAGGCCACCGGCGCGAAGCGCGCGATGCCGTGCGTGGTGGCCTCGGCGCGGTGCGCCGTGCCGAAGGCGTCATTGACGTAGACGTCGCACAGCGCCGCCATCTTGCGCGACAGCGCTTCGTCGTCCTTCTTCTCGCCGACGTTGACGCGGCAGTTTTCCAGCAGCACCACCAGGCCCGGCTCGACCTTGACGCCGTCGACCCAGTCGCGCACCAGCGGCACGGGCATGCCCAGCAGCTCGGACAGGCGCTGGCCGACCTTGGCCAGCGAATCGGCCTCGGTCAGCTCGCCTTCCTTGGGGCGGCCCAGGTGCGAGGTGACCATCACCGCGGCGCCGGCGTCCAGCGCCAGGCGGATGCCGGGCACCGAGGCGCGGATGCGGGTGTCTTCGGAAATGCGGCCGGCGTCATCGAACGGCACGTTCAGATCGGCGCGGATGAACACGCGCTTGCCGGACAGGGCGCCGGCCTTGGCCAGCGCGGACAGGGTATTGACCTTGGACATATGCTTTGCGTCTCCTAGAGTTGGCGAACGAAGGGGACGAACCCGCTTTCCGCCGTGGCGGAAAACCTGTTCGTCCCCTTCGATCCGACAGCGATGCTTACTTGGCCGACATCAGCGCGACGGTGGTGTCGAGCATGCGGTTCGAGAAGCCCCACTCGTTGTCGTACCAGGACGAAACCTTGACCAGGCGGCCCGAGACCTTGGTCAGCGACGCGTCAACGGTGCTGGAGGCCGGGTTGTGGTTGTAGTCCACCGAGACCAGGGGTTCGGTGTTGTAGTCCAGGATGCCCTTGAGCTCGCCTTCCGAGGCGGCCTTCAGGATGCCGTTCACTTCCTCGACGGTCGTGTCGCGCTTGGCCACGAAGGACAGGTCGACGATCGACACGTTGATGGTCGGGACGCGGATGGCGTAGCCGTCCAGCTTGCCGTTCAGTTCCGGCAGCACCAGGCCGACCGCGGCGGCGGCGCCGGTCTTGGTCGGGATCATGCTCATGGTGGCCGAACGGGCGCGGCGCAGGTCTTCGTGGTAGACGTCGGTCAGGACCTGGTCGTTGGTGTAGGCGTGGACGGTCGTCATCAGGCCGTTTTCCAGGCCCAGCTTGTCGTTCAGCGGCTTGACCAGCGGGGCCAGGCAGTTGGTGGTGCACGACGCGTTCGAGATGACGGTGTCGGTCGACTTCAGCACGCCGTGGTTGACGCCGTAGACGACGGTGGCGTCAACGTCCTTGCCGCCCGGGGCCGAGATGATGACCTTCTTGGCGCCGCCCTTGATGTGCGCGCCGGCCTTTTCCTTGGTGGTGAAAAAGCCCGTGCATTCCAGCACCACATCGACCTTCAGCTCGCCCCACGGCAGTTCGGCCGGGTTGCGGTTGGCCAGCACGCGGATCTTGTCGCCGTTGACGACCATGTACTCGCCGTCGACGTCGACGGTGCCCGGGAACTTGCCGTGGGCGGTGTCGTAGCGGGTCAGGTGGGCGTTGGTCTTGGGATCGCCCAGGTCGTTGATGGCGACGATTTCGATATCGTGCTTCTTGCCACCTTCATAGTGGGCACGCAGGATGTTGCGGCCGATGCGACCGTAACCGTTGATGGCGACGCGAATGGTCATGACTAGGCTCCTTTTTTACAGAACTTGCTTGACGGTCTCGGCCACCTTGTCGGCGGTCAGCCCGAAGAACTTGAACAGCGCGCCCGCGGGGGCCGATTCGCCGTAGCGGTCGATGCCGACCACGGCGCCTTCCAGGCCCACGTACTTGTGCCAGAAAGCGGTCACGCCGGCCTCGACGGCCACGCGCGGCAGGCCCTTGGGCAGCACCGATTGCTTCCAGGCGGCGTCCTGCTTGTCGAACACGTCGGTGCTCGGCATGGACACCACGCGCACCGCGATGCCTTCCTTGGCCAGCTGGGCTTGCGCGTCCAGGGCGATGGCGACTTCGGAACCGGTGGCGATGATGACGGCGCGGGCGCCATCGGCGTCGCGCAGCACGTAGCCGCCGCGGGCGATGGCGTCCACGGTGGCGGCATCGCGTTGCACGAACGGCAGGTTCTGGCGCGACAGCAACAGGGCCGTCGGGCCGCCGTCATGCACGTCCATGCCGATGCTGGCAGGACGCGTCACGGCGGCGTTCCAGGCCACGGCGGTCTCGGCCGTGTCGCACGGGCGCCAGAGCGACAGGTTGGGAATCAGGCGCAGGCTGGCGGCGTGCTCGATCGACTGGTGGGTCGGGCCGTCTTCGCCCAGGCCGATGGAGTCGTGCGTGAACACGTGCACCACGCGCTGCTTCATCAGCGCGGCCATGCGGATGGCGTTGCGCGAATAATCGGAGAACGTCAGGAAGGTGCCGCCGAACGGCAGGTAGCCGCCGTGCAGGGCCACGCCGTTCATGATGGCGGCCATGCCGAATTCGCGCACGCCGTAGTTGATGTGGCGGCCGAACTGGATGCCCTTGTCGCCGGCGCGCACGGCGCCCACGCCCTTCCAGTCGGTGAAGTTCGAGCCGGTCAGGTCGGCCGAGCCGCCCAGCATTTCGGGCAGCGCGGCGGCCAGCGCCGTGATCGCGAACTGCGAAGCCTTGCGGGTGGCGACGGTTTCGGCCTTTTCCAGCGTGGCGTTCAGGAACGCCTTGAATTGGTCGGCGTAGCCGGCCGGCAATTCGCCCTTCATGCGGCGCGTGAACTCGGCGGCCTCGGCCGGGAATTCGGCGGCGTAGGCGTCGAACGCCGATTGCCATTCGGCCTGCGCGGCGGCGCCGGCCTTGCGGCCGTCCCAGCCGTCGTAGACGTCCTGCGGGATCTGGAACGGCTCGGCCGACCAGCCCAGCGCGGCGCGGGTGGCGGCGATCTCGTCCTTGCCCAGCGGCGCGCCGTGCACGTTGTGGGTGCCGGCCATGTTGGGCGAACCCTTGCCGATGACGGTGCGGCAGACGATCAGCGTGGGCTTTTCCGATTGCGCGCGGGCGGCCTTGATGGCGGCGTCCACGGCGGCGGCGTCGTGGCCGTCGATGCCGCGGATGACGTTCCAGCCGTAGCCCTCGAAGCGCTTGGCGGTGTCGTCGGCGAACCAGTGCTCGACGTGGCCGTCGATCGAGATGCCGTTGTCGTCATACAGCACCACCAGCTTGGACAGCTTGAGCGTGCCGGCCAGCGAGCACACTTCGTGCGAGATGCCTTCCATCAGGCAGCCGTCGCCGGTGAAGGCGTAGGTGTGGTGGTCGACGATGGTGTGGCCGGGCTTGTTGAACTCGGCGGCCAGCAGCGCTTCGGCCAGCGCCATGCCGACGGCGTTGCCCAGGCCCTGGCCCAGCGGGCCGGTGGTGGTTTCCACGCCCGGGGTGATGCCCACTTCGGGGTGGCCCGGCGTCTTGGAATGCAGCTGGCGGAAGTTCTTCAGTTCTTCGATCGGCAGGTCATAGCCGGTCAGGTGCAGCAGCGCGTAGATCAGCATCGAGCCGTGGCCGTTGGACAGCACGAAGCGGTCGCGGTTGGCCCAGGCGGGATCCTTGGGGTTGTGGCGCAGGTTGCCGATCCAGAGGGCCTGGGCGATTTCCGCCATGCCCATGGGAGCGCCCGGGTGCCCGGAGTTCGCTTGTTGCACGGCATCCATCGCGAGGGCGCGGATGGCATCCGCCAAGGCAAGTTTAGGGGCGGTCGGATTGCTCATTCGGAAGGCTCTTTGAGGCTGGCGCGCCCACGCAGGAAATGGGGGCCAGTTGAGTAGGTTGCGAAGCAGACGATTTTAACACCTGGGGATGACCCGGCCGGCGGCTGGCGGCGGGGTCCGCCAGATGGACGATACCCCCTGGGGAAAACGCGGTCCCCCGGGGCGGAAACCGCAATGGCATGGCGTAGTTCCCACAATTGCGGCGGGCCGGTCCGAGATTCATGATGGACCGGCATCCCCCCTTGCTGGATTCCGTATCATGATTGCCATGTTGAGCTTCACCATTCCCGCCGCCGGCATCCTGGCCCTGCGCAACGCGCTCGGCGAGGAACGCGCCATCGCGGTGGCGCAGGCGCTGGAACACGCCCGCCTGCAGGGCGAGGCCGACCTGCTCAAGCGCTCGCAGGACGAAGCGCGCGCCGAACTCCAGGCCTATGCCCTGTCACGCGTCGACTTCGCCCGCGAACGCGCCGAGCTCGAACGCGACATCGCCAAGCGCGCCGCCCAGGAACAATTCGACAGACTCGTCGAAATCGTCGCGCAATTGCCCACCCGCGAGGAACTCAAGCAATTGCCCACCCGCGAAGAACTCAAGCGTTTCGCCACCCACGAAGACCTGGCCGAGGTACGCCACGACCTCCTGCGGCTGGACAAGAAAATGACCGTGGGCTTCCTGACCCTGCTGACGCTGCAACTGGCGTCCAGCGCTCCCACCCTGATCGACTGGGGCATCAAGATGGTAGGCTACGCGCTCAGGTGACCGGGCGACGAGCCAGGCCCCTGAGTCGCCGGGCCGCTGCCCGTGCCGCGCCCCGGGTCTGCGCCCGGCCCCACGTCCGCTTTCCGTCCGCCACCGCGTTACCCATGTCCGCTCCCCGCTTCTTCTGCGACGCTCCCCTTTCCGCCGGCGCCCGCATCGCCCTGCCGGAGGCCCTGGCTCACCACGCCATCCGCGTGCTGCGGCTGCGCGCGGGGGAACCCATGGTGCTGTTCAACGGCCAGGGCGGCGAATATCCAGCGGTGCTGGAAATCGAGGGCAAGACCGGCTTCGCCCAGCTGGGCGCGTTCGATCCGCGCGAAGCCGAGCTGGCCGGCCGCATCACCCTGGTACAGGGCCTGCCCGCCGGCGACAAGATGGACTGGGTGGTGGAAAAAGCCGTGGAGCTGGGCGCCGCCCATGTCTGTCCCATCGCCGCGCAGCGCAGCGTGCTGCAACTGGCCGGCCCGCGGCTGGAAAAGCGGGTGGCCCACTGGCAGCGCATCGCGCAGTCGGCCGCCGAACAGTGCGGCCGCAATCGCCTCATGGCGGTCGAGGCGCCCATGGCCCTGGCCGACTGGCTGGCGCGGCCCGCCGATGGCCTGCGCCTGCTGTGCCACCCGCAGGCCGATACCGACCTGGCCGGCCTGCTCGGCGCCACGCCCGGCCTGGCTTCACTGACGCTGCTGGTCGGCCCCGAGGGCGGCTGGTCGGACCAGGAATTGGCCCTGGCGCGCGAGGCCGGCGTGCAGGCCGTCAGGTTCGGCCCGCGCGTGCTGCGCACGGAAACGGCTGGCCTGGCCTTGATCTCAGCCGCCGGGGCGCTGCTGGGCTGGTAACGGCGCGAATGCCGCCCGCCAGGACCTTCAGTCGTTCTCGCCGTAGGGCGCGGCGGCCACGCCGGGCTCGGGGTCCGGGTGCTTGCCCGCGTGCTCCACCACATACGCAAAGGTGCGACCATTTTCGTGGGCGAACTCCGCGGCGTCGGCGCACACCGACTCGATGCGGGCGGCGTCTTCCTCCAGCGCCGGGTCGCCGGAATGCAGCTTGTACAGCCACAGCACCACGCCGGTCTTGTGATCCAGCACGGTGTCGCACAGGCAGTCGTAGAGCGCGTCGAGGTTGCCGCCGAAATACTCGGGGAAATCGACCGCCTTGACGATGGCGCGCAGCACCGCGGAACGGCTGCGGGCCGGGTCGCAATTGGCCACGAACAGTGCCAGGCCGAGCTCGTGCGCGGCGTCGACCACGGCCTTTTTGTCCAGCCCGTCATGGGCCAGCGCTCCACCTCGCTTCAACTGCTTGTGCAGGGTAGATTGGGCATTGCGCGTCATGCCTGTGCCTCCTTGAAAAAGGCGATCACTTCATCGTTACGCTGCATCGTATCGGCATAACCCAGTTCGATCAATCGCTTGGTGTAGCTGGACTCGAACAACAGGTAGGACATCAGCGCACCGCCCCCGGGACGGCCTGGGTCGGACGATACACCGAGTACGCGGAAAAGGGCACGGGCCTGCGCCGGCATGTCGCCCAGGTGCTCCAGCGCCAGCGAATCCAGCGAGCGGCTCGGGGTGATGGTCAGCACCTGGATGCGGCGCACGGTGACCGGCTCGCCCCCATCGCGTGGAACGGCCTGGTCGACCAGGTAGTTCATCCGCTCCAGGCGCTCGACGTCCATCGACAGGCCGTCCAGGAAAATGCTGGACAGGGCATGCCCGCCCACCTGGGCCAGGGAGGGATACGGCGGGGAATCCTCGCGGTGTTCAGGATGGGTGTCGTCGCGAAAGCCGGTGCCGATCACCAGCACCCGGTGCGCGCCCAGGTGGATGGCGGGGCTGATCGGCGCCAGCTGCCGCATGGAACCGTCGCCGCACCACTCGCCCTTGCCGTGCACCTTGATCTGCCGGGCCGGGAAGACGAAGGGAATGGCGGACGACGCCATCAGGTGATCGACCGTGATCGGCGTCGGGATGGCCAGCCGCAGGTAGCGGTGCCAGGGCTCGATCGGCGTGTGCGCCTGGTAGAAGGTCAGGTGCTCGCCGCTGGTGTAGCCCGAGGCCGTGATCGCCAGCGCCGACAGGGCGCCGCTTTCCAGGCTGGACTGCAGGTGGTCGAAATCCAGTACCCGCGCCAGCAGCGCCTGCATCGGGCTGTTGTCCAGCAGCGACTGCGGCCGCTTGCGCGTCAGGCCGGAGTACATCCACCCCAGCGACAGCAGCCCCAGCCAGCGCACGCCCGTGCGGATCAGGCCGGGCGCGTCGGCCCGGTAGATCATGTCGGTGTTGAGCGACGACCACAGGCGCCGGATGCGCCGTACGCCCAGGTGGGGGCGCTCGGCCCGGCAGGCCAGCGCGGCGGCGTTGATGGCGCCGGCGGACGTGCCGCAGATGATGTCGAAGGGATTCTTGAAACGCGAATGCCAGTCGGGGTCCAGCAGCTCCATGATGGCGCTGAGCACGCCCACCTGATAGGCGGCGCGGGCGCCGCCGCCTGTCAGGACCAGGCCGGTCGGCGTGCGCGGGCACGCCGGACCGCCATTGGTGACTTCAACGCGGGGTATTGGCATCGACCACCGTCATCGCGGTCATGTTGACGATGCGGCGCACGGTCGAGCTGGAAGTGAGGATGTGCACCGGCGCGTTGGCGCCCAGCAGGAACGGGCCGACCGCCACGTTGCCGCCGGCCGCCGTCTTGAGCAGGTTGTAGGCGATGTTGCCGGCGTCCACGTTCGGGCACACCAGCAGGTTGGCCTCGCCCTTGAGCGTGGAGGACGGCAGGATCCGCAGGCGCAGCGCTTCATCCAGCGCGCAGTCGCCGTGCATTTCGCCGTCGATCTCCAGTTCCGGCTCGGCTTGGCGCACCAGTTCCAGCGCGCGGCGCATCTTGGCGCCCGAAGCCGAGCTGCCCGAACCGAAGTTCGAGCGCGACAGCAGCGCCACCTTCGGCGCCAGGAACATGCGCTGCATTTCCTTGGCCGCGGCGATGGTGAACTCGGCGATCTGCTCGGCCGTCGGTTCGTCGTTGACGTGCGTGTCCACCAGCACCACCGTGCGCTCGTTGAGCAGCAGGATGTTCATGGCGGCGTAGACGTTGCGGCCCGGCCGGCGGCCGATCACTTCGTCGATGAAGCGCAGGTGGTCGTGATACGCGCCGACCGAACCGCAGACCATGCCGTCGGCATCGCCCAGGTGCACCATCATCGCGCCGATCAGCGTCATGCGGCGGCGCATTTCCACGCGCGCCATCTCCTTGGTGATGCCGCGGCGGCACATGCGTTCCCAGTACGTGGTCCAGTACTGGTGGAAGCGTTCGTCGTATTCGGGGTTGGTGACTTCGACGTCCTCGCCCAGGCGCAGGCGCAGGCCGAGTTTCTCGATGCGGGTCAACAGCACCGAGGGACGGCCCACCAGGATGGGACGGGCCAGGCCTTCGTCCACCACTACCTGCACCGCGCGCAGCACGCGCTCGTCCTCGCCTTCGGCGAACACGATGCGGGCCGGGCCGCCTTCGCGCACGATGCGCTTGGCGGCCGAGAACAGCGGCTTCATGAAGGCGCCGGAGTGGTACACGAACTGCTGCAGCTGCTCTTCGTAGGCTTCCAGGTCTGGCAGCGGACGCGTGGCCACGCCGCCTTCCATGGCGGCCTTGGCCACCGCCGGCGCGATGCGCACGATCAGGCGCGGATCGAACGGCTTGGGAATCAGGTATTCGGGGCCGAACGAGATATCGAACGTGCCGTAGGCGGCGGCCACCACCTCGTTCTGCTCTTCCTCGGCCAGCTCGGCGATGGCGTACACCGCCGCCTTTTCCATTTCACGGGTGATGGTGGTGGCGCCCACGTCCAGCGCCCCGCGGAAGATGTACGGGAAGCACAGCACGTTGTTGACCTGGTTCGGGTAGTCCGAACGGCCCGTTGCCATCACCACGTCGTCGCGCACGGAATGGGCGAGTTCGGGCAGGATCTCGGGCGTGGGATTGGCCAGCGCCAGGATCAGCGGGCGCGGGCCCATGGCCGCGACCATCTCCGGCTTGAGCACGCCGCCGGCCGACAGGCCCAGGAACACGTCCGCGCCCTCGATCACCTCGGCCAGCTTGCGGGCGTCGGTCTTCTGCGCGAAACGCGCCTTGTCCGGGTCCATCAGCGTGGTGCGGCCTTCGTAGACCACGCCTTCGATGTCGGTGACCCAGATGTTCTCCAGCGGCAGCCCCAGGTCCACCATCAGGTCCAGGCAGGCCAGCGCGGCCGCGCCGGCGCCCGACGTCACCACCTTGACCTTGTCGATGTCCTTGCCCACGACCTTCAGGCCGTTGATGAAGGCCGCCGACACACAGATCGCGGTGCCGTGCTGGTCGTCGTGGAAGACGGGGATCTTCATGCGCTCGCGCAGCTTGCGCTCGACGGTGAAGCATTCGGGCGCCTTGATGTCTTCCAGGTTGATGCCGCCGAAGGTGGCTTCCAGGCCGGCGATGATCTCGACCAGCTTGTCCGGGTCGGTCTCGTTGATCTCGATGTCGAACACGTCCAGCCCGGCGAACTTCTTGAACAGCACCGCCTTGCCTTCCATCACCGGCTTGGAGGCCAGCGCGCCGATGTTGCCCAGGCCCAGCACCGCGGTGCCGTTGGTGATCACGCCCACCAGGTTGCCGCGCGCGGTGTAGCGGAACACATTGGCAGGGTCCGCCACGATTTCCTCACAGGCCGCCGCCACCCCGGGCGAGTACGCCAGGGCCAGGTCACGTTGGTTGGAGAGCTGCTTGGTCGGCGTGACGGAGATTTTGCCGGGACGGCCGTGCTCGTGGTATTCAAGGGCGGCTTTGCGGAGGTTGGCATCCATAGGGGCGGCTACTGGCTAGAGTGAGGAACACGAAAGGGGGCAATTCTATTCCGATGGCGGGCCGGACGAAACGTTCCCGCTGGGGGCCGCCGGCGCGCACGGCCGCCATGGCCGCGGGCGCCGCCCATCTTACCCCCGGCTTACAAATTGTCGCCATCCGGGCGCGCCGCCAATTCGGGAAAACGCCCATACGGATCGAACAGCGCCTTGATCCGCGCGCGCAGCGCGGCGGCCTGCGGCGGCGCGGCGTCGCCCGACGCGGAATCGGCCGGCGCCGCCCCGATGGCCAGCGTCACCCCCTGCACCCAGGCCAGCGTGCCGCCGTGTCCCAGCACCAGATGCGCCAGGTTGACGGTGGCGGGCGCCTCGGGCGCCAGCGCATCCAGGCGGTAGCGCGCGCCCCAGCGCGGCGCCGCGCGGCAGGCGCTGGCCAGTTCGCCTGCGGCCAGCTGGAACAGCGCCGGCACCAGCCGTTGCACCGTCGCCGACCGCAGCGGCTGCACGTCGTCCGTGCCAAAGGGGCCCAGGGTTTCCTCCACCCCATCGGCCAGCAGCAGGTCCACGGCCAGCACGCCCGAATCGGCGCAGCGTCCCATCGGCCAGGCCGCCGGGGCCGCCAGCCATTGCGCCAGGGTCATGCTGCCCGGCAGCCCGTCGAACTGCCGCAGGCCCGCCTGCGCCAGGGCGGCCAGCGGCACGCCCGGCTGGGCGCGCCAGCGCGGAGTCGGCCCCGCCAACCGCGCCAGCCCCGCCAGGCGGCCGGGATCGACCGCCAGCAGCGGCCCGCTCACCGGCGCGAACGGCCCCTGCGCCTCGTCCAGCGCCATCACCACGCCATACTCGGCGCACAGCGCGCGCGCCTGGGCCACGTCCGCCTCGCGCTGCGGCGCCAGCATGGCGCGCGGCCCCAGGCCCGGCGCCTCGCCCAGGTCGCGCACGGCCCCCTGGCACAACAGCGCCAGCCGTTGCAGGAAAGTGGCCCAGGGTGTCTGGACCGGCCGTCGGCCAAGGAGGAAAGCGCGCCGCGATGGCTGCATGACTACAATCCTTTTTTCCGCTTCAAATCGCCTTCGAGATTCCGATGCCCCGCCTTGCCGCCCGTACCAACGATTTCCTGACCTTCCAGGTGGTTGAACTGTTCAAGCAGGCGCAAGCGCTGCAGGCGGCGGGCAAGGACATCATCAGCCTGGGCATCGGCGAACCGGACTTTACCGCGCCGCCCCAGGTCGTGGAAGCGCTGCAGCGCGCGGCGCAGGCCGGCCACAGCGGCTACAGCGCCCCGGCCGGCCTGATGCCGCTGCGCGAAGCCATCGCCCGGTTCTACCACGAACAGTTCGGCGCCAGGATCGATCCGCGCCGCGTCATCGTCACCGCCGGCGCCTCGGGCGCCCTGACCCTGGCCTGCGCCGCCTTGGTCAACACCGGCGCCGAAGTGCTGATGCCGGACCCCTCCTACCCCGCCAACAGCAACTTCGTGCTCGCGGCCGGCGGCCGGCCGCGCCTGATCCCCAGCTCGGCCGACAAGCGCTTCCAGCTGTCGGCGCAGGACGTCGCCGCGCACTGGACCGAGGCCACCCAGGGCGTGCTGGTGGCCTCGCCCAGCAACCCCACCGGCACCTCCATCGACCATGGCGAACTGGCCAGGCTGCTGGCCGAAGTCCGCGCCCGCGACGGCTTCGCCATCGTCGACGAGATCTACCTGGGCCTGTCGTACGAAGGCCAGCCGCGCTCCGCGCTGACGCTGGACGACGACATCATCGTCATCAACAGCTTCTCCAAGTATTTCCACATGACCGGCTGGCGCCTGGGCTGGATGATCGTGCCCGAGGCCATGGTGGCCGCGGTCGAGAAGATCGCCGGCAGCCTCGCCATCTGCGCTCCCACCCTGGCGCAGCACGCCGCCCTGGCCTGCTTCACCCCCGACGCCCTGCGCACCTTCGAACACCGCCGCGAAGCCTTCAAGCAGCGCCGCGACTACCTGCTGCCCGAGTTCGAACGCCTGGGCCTGAAGGTGCCGGTCAAGCCCGATGGCGCCTTCTACATCTACGCCGACATCAGCGACCTGGCCAACGACAGCGCCGCCTTCTCGCAACGCCTGCTGCTCGAAGCCGGCATCGCCGCCGTGCCCGGGCTGGACTTCGGCCCCGCGCACGGCCGCCACACCATGCGCTTTTCCTACGCCACCGGCCTGGACCGGCTGGAAGAAGCCGTGGCCCGCATGGGCAAGCTGCTGGGCCGCTGACGCTCCGCAAGGCCGCACCGGCGCGGCCCCGCACCGGTCCGCGGCGCCCCCTGCCGAGGTCACGCCCGGCCACCGCGGGTACACTCGCCGGGCGGCTTTGCGCCGCCCTCTCCCCATCTGACGAAAAGTTAACGTTCAGATAATCCTTGCCATGCAAACTCGCCTGGCAAAGAGGCCGCCTGCCCCTTCCCCTCGCCCGTTGATTCTGGATCGCCGGACCGGTATTTCCAATCCGTCCAGATCTTCCCGACTCAATAGCCAACCCTGTGCTGACGCGGTCTCGGGCGCCCCCCTTCCACTTATATTTTTCCGTTCATTTTTCGGCATTCCGGCCAGGCCCGGCCGCGCCGCGTGACACGGCGCCGACCCAGGAGAAATCGCATGATCCCGCCCAAGACAAGGACCGTCCGCCCCGGTTGGCGCGGAGCGTTGGCGGCCGCGTGGCTGGCGGCCTGCCTGCTGCCCCTGCCGGCGCATGCCCTGGGACCGGGATGTCAGCTCGACCCTTCGCGAGCCGGGAACTACGCGCAAGACACGGGCATATCCTACGCGTTGGGCAAGCTGGCGCCCGACATCCTTACGCTGGACAAATCGAATCCCCCAGGCATGGTCGTGTATGACCAGCCCCTGCCACCGGTCCCCTGGGTCTGCACTGCGGGACTCGCAACCCAACACCCTTTCCTGACACCCGGCGGATACATGCAGGTGGTGCTGAAGGAACTGGCCAAGACCGGCCTGAAAATGGTTCTGCTGATCGACAACTATCCACCCTGGGAACCGACAGGCAATACCACCGACGACAAGCTTCCCCTGACCAGCGCCATTTATGCGCCCAAGTCGGCAACGGATCCCACCCTGACGGCCAAGGGGGTATTGCTCGGCAGGATGCAACTCGTCGTCGTAACGCCTCCCACGAGGCCGATCAGTGCCTATTTCGGCCCCATGGACGATATCGTCAGAATGCACCCCGGCTACCTGGCCGCCACGAACAGGATCCAGATCGGATCGACCAACGGCACCAGGGTGGCCCTCATTCCCAGATGCATCGCGAAGATTTCGACACCGGGAACGGTCCACTTGGGCAGAGCCTACGGGGTCGGCCATCTGCCACTGCCTGCCCCGGTAAATTTCGTGCTCTCTGCGGATTTCGACGAAAGCTGCGACGGCGGCTTTCGCATCGTCGACCTGGGCCCGCTCACCGTGCCGCTCAAGGTCAGGTTCCAGCCCGAGGGCAACCAGGAACTCACTCCGTTCGATAGCGCAATCGTATTGAAGAACAGCGACGGGCAGCCCAATGGCCTGGCGCTCGGGATCAAGGCGGCCGGGGCGTTCCCCATCACATTCAACCAATGGCACGACACACCCACCTCGCTGACTGTGAGCAATCGGCCATTGCCCCTGTACTACTCGGCGCAATTGCAAAAGACCGGCGCGCCGATGGTGCCGGGCGAATTCAGCCAGCAGGTCACGATCCAGGTGACCTTTCAGTGAACATCGCAAGATAGCGCGGCAGCGCCGCGCGTTCGCGAGGCGCCCCGCGCGCCGCCACCCAGGCATCTGACGAGAAGTTAACGTTCAGATAATCCTTGCCATGCAAACTCGCCGGGCGTCACGGCTTCCGTGCCACGCCCCGGTGAATCCCGACTGCCATGGCGGGCCTTCGCGCCCGCCGAAATCGCCCGGAACCAATAGCCACGCCCATCGCGGCGCGGCATTTCCGCGCGTGGCCACCGATATTCCCCGAGGACTTTTCCGCAATCCGGCCGGCCGCCGCGCGGCCCGGCCGCGCCTATCCAGGAGTCAATTCATGATCAAGCGGATCGCGACGATGGTCCGCCGCCCCCGGCGTGGCGCGCTGGCGGTGGCGGGAAGCCTATTCGCCTGCCTGCTGCCGGTTGCCGCCCATGCGCTGGGCCCCGGGTGCCAGCTCGACCCGAAGCGGGCCGGCAACTACACACAGGACATGGGAACGCAGACCGCGCCCGGGCAATTCGCGCCAACGCTCCTGACGTTGGACAAGTCCAATCCGCCCGGCACGGTCGTCTACGATGCCCCCTTGCCGCCCGTGCCTTGGGTGTGCGTCAGCAACAGTGCGAGCACGGCGCCTTTCCTGGTGTCCGGGGGGAACTTGACCTCGGTACTGAACGAGTTGCGCAGGGTTGGACTGAAACTCATCATCAAGATCAACGGTTACCCGGACTGGGAACCCACAGGCAACACCACCGACGACAGATTCCGCTTGAGCGCCGAGCGTTACGCTCCCAAGTCCGCGACAGACCCCACGCTCACGGCGGCAGGGCTGCTGCTCGGCAGGCTGCAACTGGTCACCGTCACGCCTCCGACCCAAGCCGTCAGGGCCTACTTCCCCCCGTACGCCGACCTGGTCAGGATGCATTACGCATTCATCCATACGAATCACATCGAGATCGGCTCCAGCAACGACACGGCCATAAGCCTGATCCCGACATGCATCGCCAAAATCTCGACGCCCGGCACGGTTCACCTGGGCAGGGCATACAGCGTGGGCAATCTGCCGCTGCCAGCGCCCACGCAGTTCACCATTGCCGCGGATTTCAACGAAGCCTGCGATGGCGGTTTCCGCGTCATCGACCTGGGCAACATGGTGGTTCCACTGCAGATCAAGTTCCAGCCCGAAGGCGGCGCGGTGCTGACGTCCAAAAACCAGAACATCGAGCTGAAAAACACCGACGGCACGCCGAACGGCCTTGCGCTGCAAGTCAAGGAAAACGGCGCCATTCCGATCGCCTTCAATGAATGGCGCGCGACCGAGTCATTGAGCGTTGCCCAGCATCCCAGGAACCTGTACTACTCGGCGGAACTGATGAAGACCGGCGCGGCGCTGGTGCCGGGGACGTTCAGCCAGCAAGTCACGATACTCGTGACCTTTCGCTGATCCCCGGCCTCGATCCACGGACCAGCGCGATCAGTCGCGGGCCAGCGCAATCCCCGATGCCAGCGCCAGGCGCCGACGCTCGGCCTGCACCTTGGCGCCGTAGCCGTTGTCGTCCGGCCCGGTCGAGCCGACATAGCAGGCCAGGCCGCCATCGACCGAGCCGCGCCGGTTGATGCAGTCGCGCAGGATGGTCGCGCCCACGGCGATGTTGGCGCCCGGGTCCAGCGGGTTCTTGCCCACGGCATCGAACTTGTCCTGGTGCACGCTCGTCATCACCTGCATCAGGCCTTGCGCGCCGACATGGCTTTCGGCCAGCGGGTTGTAGCGTGATTCGATGGCGATCACGGCCAGCAGCAGCAGCGGATCCAGCTGCTTCTCGCGGCCCACCTTGTACACGGTGTTCAGAAGCGGGCCGGTCGCGTCATAGGCGACCTTGTACTTGCGCGAAATATAGTTGCGCAACGCTTCGGCCTGCGGGCCGGTGGCGACCATGGCGGGCTTCTTGGGCGCGGCGGGCGCCGCGCGGGCAGGCCCCAGCATGCCGGTCGCATTGCTGGACGGCGCGGTGGGAACGGCCATGGCGATCGCCGACGAGGAATCGGCGCCGAGTTCGGACCCGGCTTCGGATTCGACGCCGGTCTG